>DASYSD010000075.1:0-47105 GCA_036003745.1 Pyrinomonadaceae bacterium | reverse complement strand
TAGCCAGAACTTTGTTAGTAATGCGAAGCGGCATAACGACCCCAAGCTCAGCGACCGCGGAGTGCGGCGCGGCACCTGCATGGTGGGCGGAAAGGCGGCGGTGGAAGCAGGTGCCGTGACGCACGGAGCGGTTCGCTGCAGGTTGCTGTCGCGAGGACTTATTGAGGACGATGCCACTCACTATGGAGCACTGCCTCGAAGAAAACAGAAGCGCGCAACCCTTGCCGCGATCTTGAATGAATATGTACGCGTTTACTTTCCCGAGTACGCCAAGTTTCATTCTGGCGCAGGAGTCGTAGGCGTACCCGGATTCTGGCAGGAACCACTGCTGACGAACCGGCGTGAAGTCAGGTGCCATGCAACTCGCTGATCATTTTGATGCGCGCTTGTGCTTCGTGACTAAATTGCTTCAGTTCTTCCGCCGTTAGCAACTCTTCACCAATCATGTTGGCCAGCAGTAAAAAGGCGTTCGATCGACGCGGGTCGTCAAAGGCCACCGCCATCCTTTTATCGTGATTGCGAATCAACTCGTACACTTTGCGATAACAATCGTGATAGTCGGTCTCACACACGGCGGCCTCCCGCACTTCTTCGAGGACTCGCTTGCAAACCTCTCCAAAGCAATGCGATGGAGGCGACGAAAAACCCGCCAATCCGATTCGTGGATATCCATCTCTTCTCCTTTCCGATTTGCGTCGTACATTGTTGACCCACTAATAGGCCGATTTTACTCTATGACTGAACATACAATGCGGCTAGCAGGGTTCAGAAAGAAAGGCCCTAGGTTGACGTCCTCCAGCTCGGCTATCTCAGAGATGATATGATTCGAACGGTGCAATCTTTCATCCTGATCGGTCGGACGCTTTTCTTTTCGGTGGCGGAACAACGGTGAGTAATCGGGGCTGAAGCGATGATTGAAACTGAACTTGATGTACTCCGTGATGTCTCCCGCCGCCTCGAAAGTGCTGGGATATCGTTTATGCTGACCGGTTCGGTTGCAATGAACTATTACGCACAGCCGCGAATGACGCGCGATATTGACCTCGTGGTTTCGCTTAATGAAGCCCAAGCCGAAGCCTTTTTCCGCTTATTCGAAACGGAGTACTATCTTGATCGACAGAGCGTTGCTGACGCCATTTCGCGGCGCAGAATGTTTAATCTAATTCACAATGACGCAGTAATTAAGGTGGACTGCGTGGTACTAAAACCCGATGCTTACCGACAAGAAGAGTTTGCCCGACGCCGGCAAATCAATTTAGGTAATTTTGAGACCTGGATTGTCAGCCGCGAAGATCTAGTTTTGTCCAAACTGGTTTGGGCAAAGGATTCAAAATCAGAAATGCAGCTGCGCGATGTCCGCAATCTTTTAAGCGCAGATTGTGATATGGACTATCTACGTAGCCGCGCGAAGACACTTAAGGTGGATGAATTGCTGGAGGAACTTCTGGTTGATGAATGACACCGCACCAAACATTGCCGCGATTGTTCGCGAACGTTTGTTGTCGCGCCCCGGCGCTGAACGAGTTGTGATGGGAAGCCGAATGTTCGATGTTGCGCGAGCCATCGCTCTCGCCTCATTTCCGCCAGGTCTTTCCGAGATTGAAACAAAGCGCCGGTTATGCGAGCGGCTTTATGGCAACGAGCTTAATGTCGAGGCTTACATCGAACACCTCATTCAATCAAAAACTCACTGAACCCTCTGCCGTTTACCAATCTCTTTGCGCATTCCAGCTTTTATTAACAGCATGGCTATAGGCTTGTCTTGATGATCTGCCAATTCAGGAATGTAAGCCAATACCCTGGCCTTAACTTGCTCGTATAAAGCGTCATATAGATCGGGTGTAATAACTGTCTCAATGTCCTCTCCGTACGCGAGTCTCAACATCCGTTCATGATAGTCCTTCCACCCATCATACATGTCATTGTCTTGATCAGTGTGACGTGAAGTGACGAAGGCAAAGAGAGGCTTTAAGTATTCACGATCCATCTCGAACGGGACTTGCTCATCAAATCCAAGCAGCTTCTTTATTTCTTCGTCGGACTTCCCTGAATCACGCAAGAATCGCGTCAGAATAATCAGGGTGTTTTGGCTGAACCATGCGATACGGTAAAGATCCACGACTCCCTTGAGAACGCAGCCTTGCCCCGCGTGCTTCACGCAATTACACATCTGACATACGATTTGTAAATTATTATCAGAGTTGTTCTCTGGATCCCCATCAATATGATCTACAATTTGAAATTTTTTCGCCCTATAACGACAGTATGCACACTTGTAATTGTCTCGCTTCAGAATGCGACGCCGAATAGCTTGCCACTCTTCGCCTTGTAAGCGGCGAGTTTGAGACTCATTTCTCCACTTCTCTGGTGGAGCGTAGGACGGATAGAGTTGCGCTGTGAGCGTAGAGGTTTTCATAGAATTTCTCCTGAGTATGAGAGATAGACGGACGAACTATATTCCGCTTTTCTAAATCTGTCAGCGAGGTGTGAGAACCGGTGTCGGAGAACTTGGGCGGCTTGCTGATAATGGAGATTGCTGCGCTGGAAACAAGAGTCGAAAAAGAAGTGTGCTTCCTGCGAACTTACGCTGTCGTCACCACGCTTTTCTGTGGCGGTGAGGAAAATTTCAAGTTATGACCGACAAAAATTTCATTTAATGACCGAATCGTCCGCGTAAGTTATTGATTCCAATAAGGTGCTAATTTCACTTTATGACCGAACCTACAGTAGGAGGTGTGGGTTCGGTCATAAAATGAAATTCGGCGGTCATAAAATGAGAATTGCGCGCACGATCTCATACGAACCGAGCGGCCGCAAAACATAAACCCATGATTTCGGTCGGCTTTGCGCGCGTTAGCAAGAAACGTCCGTGTCGGATTTGCGGCAAGCCAACTTATTGTGGCTTTTCGAGAGACGAAGGTACTTCCATCTGCATGCGCATCAGTGCGGGATCTCGCGGGCTATCCCGCAACGGTGGAAACATACACGTTCATCCCGAGATTTCATTCATCACGACTCGACCAAAAATCAAGAATGCGAATAACCAATCAACTTCGCTGGCTCCTCTGGAAATCAGAGACGCTGTTTTTCGGGAGTTCATAAGGCTCTCTCCGGCCTCAAATTACATGGAGGAACTTGTCACTGGACCAGGAGGGTTGCTGTCACGAGGGCTCTGACACTGAAATCGCTGAGGCAATCCTTTCTTGTCGGAAGGCCATGCAGCCTTCGGAGGGACGCGCGAAGTTAACTGAGTGCGTAAAAAAGAAGCTGGGTTGCTAACCGCAAGAACGGTCACCCATAGGTTGCACCCTTGTCTGCCGTCGCTCGATCATTCTGCATAACCTCGTCGTAGGCTGTAACAATAAAGGATGGCGAATCGTAGTCAACGAGCGAATCTGACGAGCATTTCCGTAACGCTTTCGGCAGTAAAAGGCTCACCTTGAAACTCGATCTGTCTGATGTTAGTACCATGTTGCTGCAAGTATTCCGTAACATTCATCCATCGAATCCGTTTGGTGGAGTCGCGTATCACAAGGAGCACTGGACAAGGCTATCTAATCGAGTAACAAGCATGCCTGGGTTTCTTGATCTTGAAGATTTCTTTGCCGCCTTTTTCCCGTGCCAGAAAGCAGCAACAGTGCAACACTCACATTCAAATTACATGGAGTGTTAAACAGCGGCCAAATAAAACAGCACTGGTTATTGCAAATCAAAAATTTGAAGAGTATGGTGGACTTCGTTCAGTCATTGCTGGTGAGAATTTAAGCTTTTGCACTTCTCACTTTTTCGCAAACGCAACACTTCCCGACATCACGAAATCTGAACTCTCACAGATTTCTTAACAAGTAGCCCAACAGTTTAAGCAGTCAATGGTCCACGTCGTCTCCCCGAGGGCACGGCGCGGTCTACCGACAATCCGACCTCCATCGCAAATTTGCGCGGGGTGTGTAAGTCGAGGCCTGTCGCGCAACTGCGTTTAGAGGCTCAATTCCAAAAGGAGCCTGACGATGGTACGCACGGTCGCCAATCACGCACTATCGCTTTTTTGCCTGCTGAGTCTGGGATTGCTCTTGGGTTTCTGCGTTGCAACTAAGGCTCAAGCTCAAACGACAACCTACCATCTGCATCAGGAAGCTTCGACCACGGCAGGTCTCTTTCAAGTAAAGACCGCAGCCGCCGACGCGACAACGGTGTCCCTCTCGTCAATAAACCTGAAAAACAAGAATGCCGGCGAATACATTATCAAGGCTTTTGATACGCCTTCAGGTGTGCCGAACTCGTCTGGTGTAGTTCCATCCGGCTCCGTCGTTAGCTTCTCTGTATGGATGAATATGACGTCGACGTCCGGCTCAATGGTTCCCCGAGCAAAATTAATGCTCAACAGCGCGAATGGCACAGCCTTCTGCACTGCTTCCGGCACCGCTCTTACTCAAACGTTAACGAAGCACACGTTCTCCTGCACCACTTCTGCAAATATCACGATGACGGCGTCTGACCGTCTCTACGTTTGGGTGGGTGTGAACGTCACCACCAAAGCCACGCTTGATACGTTTGTCAATCTGAGTATTGAAGGTACTCCGAATGGAAATTACGATTCGACGGTCGATGTACCTGCGGCGCTCGGGCCACCAACATTGACATCGCTCTCCCCTAACATTGGGCCAGTCGGTTTATCTGTCACCCTCACCGGTACAAACTTCGGCTCGGTACAGGGAGCCAGCACGATAACCTTCAACGGAACAGCAGCGGGAACCGCGAGCAGTTGGAGTCCGACAAGCATTTCCGCATTTGTGCCAACTGGCGCAACCACTGGTTCAGTCGTGCTCACAGTGGGCGGACAAGTAAGTAACAGTCTGTCTTTCACTCTCACTCCACAGATCACCACTCTATCGCCAAATGCAGGGGTGACTAATGATGTGGTGACAATCACAGGTACCAACTTCGGAGCCACCCAGGGCACGAGCACGCTGAAGTTCAACGGCATTACTGCATCACCGACAAGCTGGAACACCACCACGATTGTTGCGCCTGTACCCGCCGGCGTCACTACGGGACCTGTCGTCGTAACAGTTGGAGGACAAGCGAGCAACGGCGCCGTATTCACAGTTCCTGCACCGGCTACAGTGACCGATACGCTCACGGTTTATTTACACAAAGAGGCATCGACGTCGAGCGGGCGGTTCCAGTTGAAGCTCACCCCAGGAGATGCGGCCGTTTTTCCGATACAGACGGGAGATCTCAAAGGTCTTCCGACAAACGCTGACTACTTGATCAAGGAATTCGATACTCAGGCAAACGTGCCGAATGTGGCGGGCGTGATCCCGATCAATTCGCCGATCAAATTCACTCTGTGGATGAAGAAGACGACGAACTTTGGCGAGTTCTATCCCAAAGTGAAACTCACGCTGCTGAATGGCACACCAGTCTGCGAATGTCACGGGGCGACCAGTCTTAATAATCAGATCACTACTACACTATTCGATTGGATAGTGACGTGTAACACGACTTCCGAACTTACACTCACCGCAACCGATCGCTTTTATCTTTGGGTGGGCGTTTACGCCTATCCACCGGCCGCCGATACCGTCAGAGCTGAGCTCGATATCGAACAAACACGCGAGTCGAATTTCGTTATACCTTTGCCGGTTCCTCGTCCGGTTATCAGCAGCATTACGCCAAGTGGCGCCTCCACCGGCTCGTCAGTAACCATTAACGGGTCGAATTTCGGTTCTCAGGAAACGAACACAGTTACGTTCAGTGGCGTGTTGGCCGTACCAACCAGTTGGTCCAGCACACAGATCGTAACGCCCGTGCCGTTTGGAGCTACGACCGGACCAGTCGTGGTGACCGTGCGAAAGGTAGCGAGCGCTGGTTTCACTTATAGCCCTGCCGCGGGAACGATTAGTGGGACTGTAACCCGAGTACTGGATAGCAGTCCGGTTGCAGGTGCGTTCGTCGAAGCCGTTCAAGGCGGAAACTATCTGGGCGCGGTCAGAACGAGTGCGACAGGAACATATTCAATCGGTGGCCTGGCTACCGGTACTTACGAAGTTCGCGCATCAGCCGACCTGTACGCCAACGAAAGCCAAACGGGAGTCAGCGTAACGGAAGGCTCAACCACCACCGCCAATATCGCGCTTTATAAATCAGGATCGATTGGCGGGCGGATCACACAGCAGAATGGAACCACCGCGATCCCTGGGGCTGCAGTCAAGGCATATCAGAATGATCAGGTTGTCGGCAGTGTGGTCACGGACAGCAATGGCGATTACGTCATCCCGGCAATCCGTCCGGGCACATCCACCGTACGGGTGTCGGCGATTGGCTACGACGTAAAAACTCAGACCGGTGTATCAGTCAGTGAACAGGCGAACACTACGTTGAATCTGAGTTTGGACACGGCGAGCAGTGCGAATTTAATTAAATACAACTACGACGAAGTAGGACGATTGACAACTGTTGAAAACGGCGTAGGCCAGGTTGCGAAGTACTCATACGACGCAGCCGGCAATCTCCTGACGATTTCGCGCCACGATTCGACTCAAGTCTCCGTGCTTCAATTCACACCCTCCAACGGGACCACTGGTACGCCTGTCACGATCTACGGTACGGGATTCAGCGCTACTCCGGCGCAAAACACCGTTACCTTCAACGGCGTTTCAGCCACCGTTATTTCGTCGAGCTCGAGTGAGATCACTACTACCGTCCCTGCTGGAGTAACAACCGGACCAATCGGCGTTACCTCGCCGACCGGTTCGGCAAGTAGTGCGACGTCTTTCACAGTTCCAACAAATGGTCCGACGATTACGAGCTTCACTCCGAACATTGCTGATCCTGGCGCCACCGTAGCCATCACTGGCACAAATTTCGATACCGCGCTGACGAAGAATGTCGTCGCGATGGCCACTGGCCGCGGGCTCGTTACGGGCGCAACGGCTTCAAGCCTGAACGTTACGGTTCCGGCACGCGGTGGTTCAGGGAAGATCCGTGTTACCACGCCAACCGGAGTCGCACAGAGCGCGCAGGACTTCTTCTTCCCACCTTCGCCTACCTATTTCGGTTGCTGCACGGCTTCGCAAGTCGAATACGTGGGACGCATGTCATTTGGCCAGTCGCACGTCGTCAACATCACGGTCGCTAACAAAAAGGCGCTCGTGATCTTTGACGCAGTTGCAGGACAACGCATGGGCCTGACTATTAACAACGCACTCACGACTACGCCACAGTCTCTCAGCTATACGATCTTCAATCCGGACGGATCGATATTCATGCCCGGCAGTATCAATGGGCCAGGAACCGCGTTTGTTAACAGCACGAAAACGACGAATCTTTTTGGAGGTTATACAAACAGCCTTTCCTTTACCGGCACCTACATGATCCTGCTCGACCCGATTAACGGTTGCATTGGCACGGTAACTCTGACGCTGGCAGACGTGTTGCCTGACGTGAGCTTCGGGATCGATCCAGGTGGTCCAACTAAGACAGTGTCCACAATGTCGAGCTCCCAAAATGCGCTTGTGACCTTCAAAGGCTATACGGGACAGCACGTCAGTCTGAGATTGGCAAACGCGACTGTGGATGGTCGTTTGCGAGTGTTTAGTCCTGATTGGGTGGTACTCGGCGACAAATCGATCGACAACGACAACAATAATCCGAACACGCGTTTTATGGATACCATCACGTTGTCTAAGCCGGGAACGTACACGATTCTCGTTTCATTAACCGGCAGCGAGAGCACCACACGAAGTATCGACCTGACGCTTTACGACGTGCCCGCCGATATCAGCAATCCGAGCACTCTAGGATCACCGGTCACTGCAAACCTGGTAGTGCCGGGTCAGGACGCGCTCTTCACCTTCAGCGGCACCGCAGGCGACCGGGTTAGCTTCGATATACCCGCAACAACAGCCGACGGCGACTGGAGAATGTTTGGCCCAGACGGCAATGAAGTGTCGTTTTCGCCCACCATCTTCCCGAGCTTTGGCGGGTTTATCGAACCCGTGACCCTGCCCACCACCGGTAATTACAATTTGACGTTTGATGGCGATTACATAGCGGGCAGTGTGACTGCGACGAGGTACAGCGTGCCCGCTGACTTCTCAGGATCAGTAGTTATTAACGGCTCAGCGGCGAACCTCAGCCTTAGTCCCGGCCAAAAGGCGGATCTGACTTTCACTGGCACCGCCAATCAATTGGTGACGGTGCGAGTCACCGGCAACAACCTCGGCGAGGTCACTGTGAAGTTGTTCGACGCGAGTAACAACGAGTTAACTTCAACGACCTCGAACGCCACCACTTTCAATCTTACTCAGAAGACGCTCTCCGCCAACGGCACTTACAGAATCAATGTCAACCCGACTGGTGTTAATGCCGGAAACATCAGCGTTAGCGTCACCAGTCCGTGAAGCGAGAGCGATGAAAGAGTTTCGATAGTTCGTCACCATCAACCGCCAAACATCTGGGAGAGAGACGATGAGAAAACATTTCATGATTACCGTTAGCGTCGCATTGTCCATTATTTTGTTGAGCAATCCGCTACTCATCGGCGCGTCGAGAAACCGAGGCAGTGTCTCACCGGCGAAGAAGCTCGAGCCCGTTTCATCTCCCAAGAGCAATCGACCTCTAAAGCCCACTCGGCCGCGGCCAATAGTTGAAGAGGGCCAAACCAGCACGCTGTTGCCAAATGGAAGCTGGTTGCTGTTAGGGGGGCAGGGCGCAAACGGTCCTAAAAACACGGCTGTCGTTAGAGATTCTTTCTCGGGCCAATCGCAGGAGCTACGAGAAAAACTGAACACTCCGCGCGCCTGGCACTCCGCAACGATGCTGCCGGACGGGCGCGTGCTGATCCTTGGTGGAGTTGGACCAAACGGCAAACTCCTTAATCATCCCGAGATCTTCAATTCGCGCTCGCTGAAGTTTGAGGCTGCGATACCGGCGCGACTGCCTGCACCCAGGGCCTTCCACTCAGCAACACTCTTGATCGATGGAAGTGTCTTGATCGCAGGTGGTGAGGTAAACGGAGAACTCGTCGCGAATGCGGAGTTGTGGAATCCGAAAACCGGATCTCAATCCGTGGGTGCGTTGAACGTCGCCCGCCGCAAGCACGAGGCGACGTTGTTGCCTGATGGGAACGTGCTCGTGCAGGGTGGCGTGGATGCGGCAGGCAATGGCCTGGTATCGGCTGCCGAGATCTTTAATTCTGAGACTCGTAGTTTCAACTGGGCCGGAAGCTTCGCCGAACAAGCCGATGCTCGGCCTTCATTTCTGACCAAGACACAACCTGTCGATGGGGCTACAGACGTTCCTGTTGATAGTGCGATCGCTCTGCTCTTCTCAAAGTCGCTGCGTGCTGACACTGTTAACTCACAGACGTGTGCGATAGTTGGTTCAGGCGCTGAGGTCCCGGCAGACGTTGTACCTGCGGAAGCCGGGCGGCTCGTCTTTATCACACCTCGAGAACGGTTGGAGACCGCAACTACCTACAACGTTTTTGTGTCCGGAGCAGTAGATCCGACAAACACCCTGATTACGTCTACGGCAATCGCATTTACAACTGCCGATTCATCCGACCACAAAGATAAGCCGAACGACAATCAACCTGACACGACTAATGACCCTGAAAGGTGGACGCCGAACGGGCGCAACTTTAACGGCACGTGGCGTAGTGATTATCCGGACACTCACTGGCAAAAGCTGCCACCACTCTCAGCCGCTGCGGGCGTAACTGCCGTCGCGGGCCAGGTGCTCACACTCGACGGTAAAGCGCTCGCAAATGTAACTCTGACGATCGACGGCAAAACAACGAGCACGGATTCAACAGGAAGGTTCTTGCTCCAGGGCATGAGTGCCGGACACCAGGTGCTCGTGATCGACGGACGCTCTGCAAATTCCCGCGCACGAACTTACGGAATCTTTCGCGTCGGAGTGGATGTGACGGGCGGTCAGACCGATGTTTTGGGTTACACGATTTGGATGCCGCGGCTCGACGTCGAACACGCTGTGAACATCCAGTCGCCGACCAATAACGAAGTCACAATCACTAATCCGGATATTCCCGGATTGGAGTTGCGACTACCGGCGAACACGGTGATTCGAGATCTCGACGGTAAGAATGTAACCAACATCACGATTACGCCTATTCCGGTCGATCGGCCACCCTTCCCCTTACCCTCGGGTATAAACGTTCCAATATTTTTCACGATTCAGCCTGGTGGCGCTCAGGTTATTCCACCCAGAGCGCGCGTGATCTATCCAAACTACACGAACGAGCGGCCAGGGACTCGAATCGATTTCTGGAATTACGATCCCACTGAGAAAGGTTGGTACATCTACGGGCAAGGAACCGTTACGCCAAACGGTAAACAAGTGATTCCCGATCCGGGAGTCGTGATCTATGAGTTCTCGGGTGTGATGATAAATACAACGACGGGGGAGACTCCTCCAGCTGACGCTCCAGTTCCGTGTAATCCTTGTGAGATTGCGGATCCTGTAGACGTTAGCACAGGCCTTTTTACTTACAGAAAGACCGACATGTACTTGCCGGACGTAATCCCAATCTCATTGGAACGCACATATCGAAATCAAGACTTTGGCTCTCGTCCATTTGGCATTGGCTCGACTCACCCGTACCACATGTTTCTATGGTCTGCGCGGCAGTATAGAGAGGCAGACCTTGTCCTGCCTGATGGCGGTCGTGTGCATTTTGAAAGAACGTCTCCCGGGGAATACTTCGCTGATGCGACGTTCGCAGCCACGAGCAATCCTGGTCCGTTTTACAAGGCCCAACTGTTCTGGGTCGGAAACGGCATAAACCACGTCGACATCTGGAATTTGAGGCTTCTCGATGGGACAACGCTTGTTTTTGGGGAGAACGCACCATTGCAGGCGATCATCGATCGAAACGGAAATCGTTTGAACATTTCACGAGCCAATGTAAACCAATTTAACTCTCCCGTTGGGAACATCACCAGAGTTACTTCACCAAACGGAAAATATATTGATTTCACCTACACCGGTTCGCGAGTAACGAAGGTGAAGGACAATATGGGTCGGGAGGTGAACTACACCTATGACGGGAGCGGACGCCTGTGGAAAGTTACCGATGCAAACAATGGGGTTACAGAGTACACCTACGATCTTTCGCACCGCATGGCGTCGATAAAGGATGCGCGCGGCATTGTCTATCTAACCAACGAGTACGACTCAAACGGTCGCGTTAGAAAACAAACGTTCGCGGACAACACCCCTGCCACTAACTTGGATAATCCCAAGTATCTTTTCAATTACGTAACCAACAGCGGTGGCAAGGTGACACAAACCGACGTTACCGATCCTCGTGGAATCATTCGACGAGTAACCTTCAATGACAAAGGCTACTGGCTAACAAACACCTCTGCATTGGGCACGGCTGACGAACAGACAACCTCAGTTGAACGCCAACCCAATACAAATGTTGTATTGAATGCGATTGATCCGCTCGGCAGAAGAACGGCGTTCACTTACGAGGGGGCGGGAAGGATCTCCACTATCACAAGACTGGCGCTAACTGCCTCAGCTTCCACCACGCGCTTCACGTACTACAGCTTCGCTCCAGCAACGGTTACGGATCCACTCGGCCGCACAACGTACTTCAGTTACGACGACCACAAAGGTTTGGTATCGGTCGTCGATCCATTAGGCAGGCGAACAGTGATTGAAAATAACCTGCAGGGACAACCGATTCTGGTTAAAGATCCGCTCGGAAACACTTTCGGTTTCGAATATCAGTCTGGGGATTTAGTAGCCATTGTGGATGAGGGTGGCCATAGGATCAGTCGCACAATCGATGATGTAGGTCGAGCAGTGGCGGTTACAGATGCAACCGGACAGAGGGCGGTGCTCGAATACGACGCACTAAATCAAATAAAGAAAGTCACTGATCCGCAGGGTGGTGTAACCGAATTTACCTATGACCCGAACGGGAACCTGCTCTCCTTGAAAGACCCGCGGCAAAAGATCACGACATACACCTATGACAACATGGACCGAATAGCAACGCGCACGGATCCACTGGCGGGCGCGAGTAGTGCAGAGAGCTATGAGTACGATCTTTCTGGAAATCTGAAGAAATTTACAGATCGAAGGGGCAAAGTAACGTCTTACACATATGACAACCTGGACCGCCTTGTGTTTGCTGGTTTTGGAGAGATGCCTGTTGGCGTTTTTGAATCGCAGATAACGTATTCGTATGACTACGCGAATCGCCTGCGAGTGGTGACAGATTCAATCTCAGGGACAATTACTCTTGATTATGACGACTTGGATTTGTTGCTATCTGAAACAACATCGCGCGGTGTTGTTTCCTTCACCTATGACAAGGTGGGTCGGCGTAAGACTTTGACAGTTTCAAACCAGGCTCAAGTCAACTACAAGTATGACGACGGCGATCGGCTCACGGAAGTAAGTCAAGGCACGTCAAAGGTAGGCTTCACATACGACGATGGCAATCGATTGGTAGCAAAGTTGCTTCCAAATAATGTTGTTGCTGAATACCAGTACGATAGCGCGTCTCAGATCAAAGCAATCGTCTATAGATCAGGTGAGACGGTCCTGGGTAATCTAAGTTATGAGTATGATCAAAAAGGATTTGTCGCGCGGATTGCAGGGAGTTTTGCGCGCACAGGCTTACCTGACGCATTAAATTCAGCGAGTCACGATGATGCGAACCGCGTCACAAACCGCGCCGGAACCAACTTAACGTATGATGCCAATGGTAATCTCACGAACGACGGCGCAAACACCTACACCTGGAACGCGAGGAATCAGTTGACAAATATAAGTGGCGCCGTCAATGCACAATTCCAATACGACGGATTTGGAAGGCGTGTGCAAAAGACAATTAATGGTGTTTCAACGGATTACCTTTACGATCATGCGGACATTGCGCAAGAGCAATATAGTGCTTCTCCACCCACGAATAATTTGCTGGGTGGTTTCGATAAACTATTTGCGCGTTCGGATGGAAGCGGTACCCAAACGCTACTCGATGATGCGCTGGGGTCAACGATTGCATTGACGGATCAAAGCGGCGCGGTTCAAGGTGCATACACTTATGAACCATTTGGTAATACAACATTCACGGGCTCAGGCAATAACCCATCGCAATTCAGCGCACGCGAGAGTGACAACACCGGGCTTTACTACTATCGTTCACGATACTATTCCCCGGCGCTGCAGCGATTCATCTCGGAAGATCCAGCAAAGTTTGAGGGTGGTGATATCAATCTCTATGGCTATGTTGGAAACAATCCTGTTAATTTGAAGGACCCTTATGGTCTTAGCGGCGGAGATGAGGACCTCGGTCTTGGTTACACTGCACGAGTTGATAAATTCAATGCTGTTGAGGGTTTTGAGATTCACGTTTTTAATCCTCAAGGTGAGGAAGTTGGCATTTGCGCTGGAAGATTAGGCTGGATTGGAAAGCATGGACATCCAGCAACTGTCCCTCCCGGAATGCCTCGCGATGTGCTTAATAAACTAAACGGATTGAATTTAACAGAGTTGAGAGCCCGTGGCTTGGTACCACGCCTCGGAACCGCGAACGCGCGCGCGAGCGTTAGAGGTGGCAGGTACCTGAATCCCGGGCGTACGTTGTTTACCGCGCTAAACGCGATCTCGATGGCTTTAGCGTTCATCGACGAGTATCAGCAGGAGAGCGAGCTTGAAATGCGCGCGCGAAAGAATGGCTTGACACCGGAACAGCAGTTCTTCAGAGATTCAGAAAGAATGGGACATCCCGAGTTCTATATGACACCCTTTGGACCAATGCCAAACCCGTACAGGCACGGAAGGCCCAGTCCATTTGTGTATGAAGCGAAGAGAGACTATGTTGAGGTAGACGATGCGCCGAAAAATAAAAACAACTCCGTTTCAACGGGAGATTCTGTGGGCCATGGCCAATGACGGCCGCGTAGGGTTCCTCGCCTTGATTAAGCATCTGGCGATGAAGTTTACCTCAGAATCGCCGAATACGCTTTTGCAACGGACCGAGCGTGACATCACGGTGCTTGAGGGTCATGGGTGTCTGTACCTCATCTGGCAAATAGGGACTGAGGAGAAGCCCGTCTTATGGCCCGAGAGAACTACGCTGCAGTTTAACGAGCTGTTTCGTTTGGATGAGACGAGCAAGCAGTGGAAGGTGGAGCCGAGGGAGCGTGCCTTTACGGATCTCATTTTGCAACTTACGCAGGGAGGCGTAGAGGCCCTTGACCTTATCGCAGCTCAATCCAGTGAACCGACACCAATCTGGAGGCCGAAGGAAGACTCTTGAAACCATGCTCAAACTCAAAGCTCTGCTCCTGAGCGACGAGAGTTTCTGAACTATCAGCGTTCGATCAGCGTCGCAAACGATGGTGGTCGTGGGGTCTTCAATGCACGGGAGAAGTGCAGCCGTACGAAAAGACTAGCCAGTACGAGGCGCCAAGGATCACAGATCGTTTTACGCCCGAAATGCTGGAAGGAAGCTTGGTCTTGAATAATGGTGTTCTGAGCTTGTTTACCTTCTTGATAGCCGGCGTCGTTTACCTGGCGATCGTGTTTCAGGGCGCCTCGCGTACAGACGTGGCTGTGCGCGCTCCGGGTTTTGAACCACCCATTCCGCTTGGTATCAGCAGGGCGCTGTGGCGTCGTAGAATTCCGCTCGACAATCCACTCACACAAGCCAAAGTTTCGCTTGGCGAGACGCTCTATTTCGACAAACGACTTTCAATCAATGGCACAGTGAGTTGTGCCACCTGCCACGATCCGGCAAATTCTTTCACCGATCGTCGAACTCTGGCCCTCGGCGTGTCGGACAAGTTGGGTACACGCAATGCACCCACAATCCTAAATGCAGCGTTCGTTAGTCAATTGTTCTGGGACGGTCGTACAGGACGGCTTGAAGAACAAGCAAAGCAGCCTCTACTAAATGCTTTTGAGATGGGAATGGGCGACGACGCCTCGGTTGTATCGCGGCTAAGTGCAATTCCCGAATATCGGAAAAGGTTTGATCAAGTATTTGGCAAGCAGGGGATCAGCATTGACACCATTACTAAGGCCATTGCGGCTTATGAACGCACACTTCTCTCTGGAAATTCCGCCTTTGATCGTTTTATTGCCGGTGATACTACCGCGCTAACCGAATCTCAAAAACGTGGTTGGAAACTATTCAAGGGAAAGGCTAAGTGCACTGAATGTCATTCTTTCAGCAAGGATTCTCGCTTTTTCAGCGACTTCAAATTTCACAATACTGGCGTTGGTGCGGGAGAATTTAGCTTTGCGGGCGAGAACTCGACGGAGATAGTTAAAAACTCAGCTTCAGCGCTTGCGCACACGCGAGGCTCCGCGGAACTCGGACGCTATCTGGTCACCAAGAATCGTCAAGACGTCGGTGCTTTCAGAACACCGACCTTACGCGACGTGGAACTCACCGCACCTTATATGCACAATGGCTCTGAAAAAACTTTGATCGATGTGGTGCGTTTTTACAATCGTGGTGGTAATGGAAATCCAAATCTTGATAAACGCATCGTTCAGCTTAAACTCACCGACAATGAAATGAGCGAACTCGTGGAGTTTATGCGGACACTAACCAGTAACGACGTGCTCCGACGTACTCAATCCTCAACCCCACAAAACCGCCTTCCGGTATCTTTTTAAGCGTCTCGTGAATAGTAACCACCTAAACGTCCGAAGCCACTGGTCTTTTCATAGTATTTGGATGTTTGTTTGGCGCGCCAGTCTCACCTGCCGACTCAACCGCTACGTGCGAAAACCAATGAAAAACCTCAGGAAACTGGAGCGGTGAGGAAAATTTCAAGTTATGCCGGACAAGAATTTCATTTAATGACCGAATCGTCCCCGTAAGTTATTGATTCCACTAATAGGCCGATTTCACTTTATGACGGAACCCACAAGAACGTTTGTGGGTTCCGGGATTAAATGAAATTTGTCCGGCATAAAGTGAAATTCGTCCGGCATTAAATGAAATTGCGCGGACGATCTCATACCAAGCTGGTAATAAAAACGTAAACAAAAGTCCAAAAGATGTCACGGGCTCGTCCCGTGGAGTTTCACGTTTGTTGCTAAACAGAATCAAAACCAAAGTCATATAGATGCAACGGGCTTGTCCCGTGGAGCTTCACGTTTGTTGCTATTTAGCTGAGAACGTGAATCTCCACGGCACAAGGCCGTGCATCTGCTTTGTTGCTTGAGACCAGCGGAGTGGCGACAAACGTGAGATTCCACGGGACAAGCCCGTGGCATCTTAGACTTTAGTGCTTATGTGGCCAAGTCAGTTATGTGGCGCTTAGCTTTTCTAGCCAGTTCTGGGCAGCAAACCAGCGAATCGACCGCCACATAAGTTCAAGGCTCAGAGTCCGCGTAAGACGTCATCAGCGCTTTGTCTCCTTCCATCGCCTCGACCGTTTGGTTCACTCTACTTTGTTGCCAATGCCTTGGCTTTCACCTCCAGATCGGTTTCAGCGTCGATGTTGGTGGTATCATTGAGACGTGGCCTAGCCAAGCTCGAATGGTCTTGAAATCTACTCCGGCACGCAGAAGATAATCGAATATGATCGATCGAACTGAAAAAGAAAGGCTCTTGCGCAGCGGTGGCGAAAGACTCTTAATGGTAGTTCTAGCCACTTCGCTGTGGTCCGGCCTTTCGATTACGAAGCTCGTACCTGAAGCTGAGGCGATGTTGCTCGGCTGGAGCGTCGGTTTTCTTGTTGGGTATTGGATTCCGCCCTATCCGACCATTGGATTTCTTCGTTGGACCGGAGAACGTATCATAATGCTTGTTGTTTTCTATACTGTCGTTTTGAAAGCACCATCGTTCCTTGCGCGCTCGCTGAACGCATACGTCGCGTATGGCATCGCGTTCCTGGTTTTTCTTGCGGCATATTTTGTTTGGACGCGTCACCCCAAAAGCACCCTGCGACTCGGCCGGGCCTAACAGAGTTCGAGGCTCAGAGCGTGCGCAGGAAGGTCATTAGCCCTTTATCCTCCTTCCATCGCCTCGACCGCTTGGTCTCCTTTACTTCACAAGTCACCAATGCCTTGGCTTTCATCTCCAGATCGGTTTCCGCGTAGATGTTGGTGGTGTCAATCGAAACGTGGCCCAGCCAAGCCCGAATAGTGTTGATATCTACTCCGGCACGCAGAAGGTGGGTAGCGGTCGTGTGTCTAAGCGAATGCGGACTGACTCGCTTGGTGGCCAGTGCTGGCAGCTTTGCCGATACTCTCTTTACATAGCGTTCCACCATTGTGTGAATGCCAAAGCGCGTGATCGGGTGACCACACCGATTGAGAAAGACGTGCTCATGTTGAGTCCTCTCGTTAACCAACCCGGTAAGCGCGTTTGCCGTATGCGGCCACAAAGGACAGCGGCGCAGTTTATTACCTTTTCCGTGGATCTGTACTGAACTTAGATCGCGTGTTGGCGTTTGGGCCAACTCAAGGTTTCCTATGGTCAGTTGCGCTGCTTCATCCGCGCGCGCTCCCGTGTTGTAGAGAAAGAGCAACAGAGCATAGTCTCGTTGGCCCTGCGGCGTGCGTCGATCAGGTGCCGCCAATAGAGCTTCCATCTCTGATTGTTCCAGGTAGGTAATCTCTCGTTTCATAGCTCGCTTGAAGGGAATGGTTCCTAATGTGCCGCACCACTGCGGCAACAGTTTCTGGACGTCAGTGCCCTGTTGGTACCACGATACAAGTCTATGAACGGCGAAAGAGTGCCGCAGATCATGCAATCGCGGTTGATAGCGAGCGCCATCGATCCGTTTGACATTCGCATACTCACGCAGGCCTTTGAATCTCCATTCGACGAGCGGGCGCTGTACCGGTCCGCCCCGGCGTAAGACAAAAAAAGGTGCCGTACCAGTTTGATTATGGTCAGCTTCTGTTCGCCTTACTGCGTATCGCACCATCTCCTGATTCAGTTCGGCTCCCAGCGGCACCATTCGTGTCTTGTGGAACTTCGTGTCGCGAACCGTGAGCAATGCACCAGTCAGATCGACATCGTCCAAGGTGAGAGCCAAAGCCTCGCTGACGCGTAGTCCCGCGCCATAGAGTAGCAACAAGATCGCGCGCAGCGTGTGCGGCTCAAGTTGCAACGTCCTTTCGGGCAGGCAGCAGTGGTGGAGTTGAAGAGTCTGCGCAGCTCGGTTTGTGAATAGATATATGGGATAAAGCGTTCGGGCAACTTTGGCTTGGTTGTGGGCAGTGGCGAAGTATCAACTAAGCCGCGGCTGATCGCATAACGATAGAGGCCGTTCAATAGACCACATCTCTCCTGCCAACTGCGGTTGACTGGGCCGGTGCCGGCGAAGGAAGGCATTTACTCGCTCTGCCTGGACATCGGTGACGTTGATCTCTTCTCCCATCCACCGGCAAAAAGCGTTCAATCGACCCTCTCTGTTTTCAAAGCGCGCCCCCAGAGACTTTCGGAAGGCCACATATTGAGCGATAAGCGCTTTCAGTTTCATAGCACCCCTCCGATCTCGAAGTCTGCCACCTGGCGCAAACCTGCCAGATCAACTTTGGGCGTAAACGCGAGTGCTATCTGGCTTGCGATGTCCGAGATGGTCGCCAATTTCTTTCATCGACAGACCCTCAGCGAGCAAGCGGGTAGCACAAGCATGTCGAAGTGAGTGTGGCCCACGATGCTGCGAAGGAATATTCAACGCCCGAAAGCGTTCAGCGACGGTGCAATAAAGCGAGTTAGCACTGGAAGGCTGGACCGGTGCGATCAAGGTAAGAAACACCTCGCGATAGTGAACGCGAGGCCGTACCTCTTTCAGGTAGTGCAGCAGTGCCTCACCTACGGTGTGTGTGAGCGGATAAGTTTGCCGGCGGCGCGGTTTGGGACGAGTCACGTAGAGCAACTCATTCTCCCAGTCCAGATCTTTCAGTCGGAGCGCGCGGACTTCGCTGACCCGCAATCCGTAGACGGCGAACAACATTATGAGAGCACGATCTCGAATGTCGATTGCGTTGTCACCTTCGGTGCTCGTCAGCAGGAGCTGCACGTCTTTCCACGATGGGCCTTTGGTAGCTGTTCATCGGCGAAAACGCGTGGGGACATAATCGCCGCCGACAGACCTGGAGCGCACCAGCCGCGCTGCTCGGCGTAATGGAAGAAAGCTCGTAAAGCGCTGGCGTACGTTCTCATCGATGAGCGGGTGTAAGCATCCTGCGACCTTTGCAAGCGATAGCCGCGTCGATGTCGAGAATGGAGATCTCATTAAAGGGCCGGTGTTGCTTATCAAAGCGACTTAGGAACTGCCTTAAGTGCTGACAGCGTTTGTGGACTGTCACAGGGGACAAACCCTTTTCCTCACGCATGTACTCGCTGAACTCTTCGATGATGTGAATGTACGAAGGGCGAGGGACTTCAGACTGATGCAGGCGACCGAGGAAGATGATCCACTGCCTAGCATGAGAGATGAAGCGCAGTTTCCCATAGCGGAAGTCGATCACGTTGGGAGGTTGCGGCTGACGCTTGGTCCATCGATCGGCAGCCTTATTGATCTGCTTCTCATCGATCTCACCCACTGTCTCTAGATGCAGGTAGTCGATGAAGGTCAGCAGGTCCTGCGCTTTAACTCGAAGAGAACTTCTTGTGCTTCCTTGCGCAGCCCAATGAGAGAGATAGCGAATCCGCTCAACTAAAAGTGGAGCGTTCAAATGCCGCTCGCCTGCACGCGGAGCTTTGTAGAGTTGATCAAACATAGTCGGACCTCCAGATGGAATCGAAGAACAATCCGACTATAGAGGCGAAACTTATGTGGCGTACAAAATTGGAGGAATAACGTATTTGCGGGGCGGGATCACTCTACGCCACATAACTGACTTGGCCACATAAGCGCGCTTATGTTGTCGACAACATAAGCGAGCAAAACCCTGTGAGCGGTGATCAAAGCGAGGATTTCACTTACAACTGAAATCTCCCCAGCTTTGCAGAAGAGCAGTCAAAGCCGAGTATGAAGACGACTCTAAGTAATGAAGATCACTCCCGGAGACCCAGGCGATTCTCACATTGTCTTTTCGATGCAGCACCTTGAACTTGCAAAATGAACTCGAGGGCGCAACGTCCGAGCTCGAATACCATTGTCCCTTAAACCGGCTAAGGACATATGCTGCCGCGTCTGAAGATTCATAGATCTCCTCGGTGTGAGAAACCATAACGCTATTCACCACCCTTGTGCTACCACCCGTGCGAACGTCAACCTTCCCTCTCCTGACGTATCCATCCCAGGAAAATACGGGTATGGAAGACACACCGTCAGGTCTGGAAACCACCTCAACATATTCCACCTTCGAATCATCATCGAAGATCTTTTCCGCTTTGCTTTGATCTACGTTAGATGGGCGAGAGAAGAGAAAGAAATTTAGTTTGGTGCACGACCAGCCGATTAAAAAGGTAATGAGACCAGCAAGTATTCTCACGCCGATGGATTTCATTGAGCCGGCATATTAGAACTTCTTGTAGCTCCCAGCAATCAGAGAATTTACTTCCACTCTCGTTCCCTATAACCGTAAGCTCCGCGACCTTATCACCTACACATACATGACCTTCGATCCTTTGACAAAGATTTCTCCGCCACTTTTCAACTCTTGGACGAGCACATCAATCTGATCCGGAGATAGCTTAGGAAACGACGTGAAAATACTATTCTTAAGTGCCGGAACTGTACCCGGCTTTGCACTTCCGCGTTTCTTCAGATTTAAAACCACTTCCGTGTAGCACTTAGGCGGCAACTTCGTTACTTTTGCCGACGCCTCGGGCACCGTTTTATTAACCTTCCTCTGGGTTCCATTTGGACACTTTCCGTTCCGATCCAGCAGGAACCGAATCTTTTTCTTCAGGGGCTTGCTTCCGAGCAAGGCGTTTATCGTTTTGCAGCAAGCGACGCAATTATCATCCTGACTCCTGCCGCCATTGGAACTCGCAACCAGGTGCTCGATGCTGGCATCGGCCTGAGGAAGTGTCTTCTTGCAGAAAAAGCACCGTCCTTTTTGTGAGAGCAGTAATCGTTTCAAAGGTCTGTTAGGCATTTTTACCTCAAGCTTAAACATTTCGGTTGGGATAAAAGGGACAATCGATAGTTGCGGTGTTTGAGAGGTGGTGGATGGCAGAAGCAAATGGGATGATCGTCAGCAGTCA
The DNA here is from genome assembly GCA_036003745.1 of Pyrinomonadaceae bacterium. Taxonomy (GTDB): domain Bacteria; phylum Acidobacteriota; class Blastocatellia; order Pyrinomonadales; family Pyrinomonadaceae; genus PSRF01. The sequence goes on along the minus strand of DASYSD010000075.1, from coordinate 25,924 downwards.
GCCTTGGTCTATAAACTCAATAATCGTTTCCCCTCTTCGGTGTAGTGGTCCATTTCTCGTCGCTTCAGTTGGACCTGCTGTGCCGTATTTAAAAACCTTTGATTGAAAATCTTCTGTTCGACAACCGTTTCATCGGATACGATTTGCATCAGGGATTTAAAGATTTCATTTACTTCCGCACTTTTTCGGAGTGCAGAGGCAATCGAAGTCAGTCCTCGACGTCGCTGATCCCTACTTGAAAGCCGAGCGGCTTGTTCATACTTATCGGCAGCACGCCTATTCAAGCTCGAGCTTTCGTCAAGAAGCTTTGTGATTTGCCTGGCGTGAGTACTGAGGAAATCGCGATTAGCAGGAAATTGTGCCCGATTTGTTGGCGTGAACACCTCTAAAAATTCATCACTCCACTTCTGCGTAACGTCCGTGTCCCGCTCCATCAGCTTATTAGCCTGACGCAGCAGCACCTTCGACTGTAATTCACCCATAACAGTACAACCGGAGAGCGTGACAAGCAGAAAGATCAGCAGGGAAACTCGTGCTGCCCGCATTTTAATGTCTCCTTTTGCGGCGTAAATCGTTAGTTTTGAGAGGTGACTAATCGGCGGGACAAGTTTGGCGCGGTTAACGGCCTACGTCAGTATACCATTACACTGCGCCTCAGAACCGAATGTTTATGATGTGAGTTCTAACCTCTTGACGGCAACGCGAACTAACCGTTGTCCGTCCATGCGCACTCCGGCGCCAGCCTTCACGCTGGTTTTAACTTTCACGGTGCAGGCCTCCTTATCTCTTATATTTAGCCGTTTGGATTCATGCCCGAACCCTCATCCGCTTTGACGTTTGGCGCTGTTGATATAAGACGCCGTTTAGCGTAATTGGGAAAGAACTCGTGTGGGCCAAGCCATTGGCGCGCAGCTATTTCACGTCGGGTCTTCCGACTCCATCGACCTTCGCCAATCAGCTCGATAATTTGGGCCGCACGATTTAAATCGTCGATGGCAAATACGCGCGCGACATCGCTCAATATGTATGGACGTTTCCAACTATTCATTTGCTCACACGCGCGCAGTAAGGCATCAAGAACCACATCGCGCAGGCTCGGCTCGTAAAAGACGGCTTCAAAAAGAAGCAGCAAGGCATCGGCTTGACGTACCGGGTTTGATTCGAGCTGAATTTTTTGCAGTAGTTCCTCGACTACAGTACCTAGCCGTCGATCATTTTTCTTAACCATAGCTCGCACGGCCCACGACGCCACCGATACGACCCTGTTCGGTTCAGTCTGTTCGTACGCCGCAGCTAATGCTTCTTCAATCACCATCTTAATAGTTTTCCATCTTCGAGGTTCCAGGCCACCTGGGCCAATGCCTGGCAGCGATACCATGGCCCGGAAATACTCCGCGCGATTTCGAGAGCTTCTAAAGGTTCAGACACCGCGAGTTTCCCAACCAAATCTCGCTTATTCACACTCGCTGGATATCTGGGCGCACGCATAACAGGGCTTTATAAAAACTCAATGTGATGTTTTCAGATCATTCGCCACTAACCAGACGGAGGCACATTATGAAACTAAGATGTAACCGTCCCGCAATTGCAGCCACGAGTTCCTAGAGATTTCCGGGAACTGGGTCAAAGCCGACACTCACGTCTGTCGCGGTCCGATTAAACCATTTACTTTCCGATTCCAGTATAATTGGGGCCAGCATGACGAAACCCGAATCGCGGCACGGAAAAGCGTTCGAAGAACTCGTAGCTAGAATGGAAACCACCTTAGCACCTCACGGCGCCATAGTAATGTCCCCTGACTTCATCAGAGACAAAATCACAAACCGAATGCGGGAAGTTGATGCGTCAATACGAATACCTGACGGGGATTCAACAAAATTAATAACAGTCGAATGCCGCGACCATCGAAAGGGTAAGCAATGACCGATGGATCGAACAGCTTGTGACGAAGCGCGAAAAGATCGGCGCGTCTTTAACCGTAGCAGTTTCATCGAGCGGTTTCTCAGAATCTGCCATCATCAGTGCCAAACACTTCGGAATTGCGCTGCGTAGGCTCGATGAAATAACGGATGCAGAAATTGCTCAAAGTTGAAGACGGTTCGCTTTATCCCGCGCTTTACCGCATGGAGGAACGCGGCTGGATAAAGTCGGAGTGGGAGTCCGAGAACAATCGTCGCGCCAAGTTCTATAAACTAACGAAAGCGGGACAAAAACAGCTCGCCGCCGAACGCGCCAAATGGGATCGTATTTCTAAAGCGGTCACCAAGATCTTGCGGGCTACCTAGTGATGAATCTCGCATTCTCCAACCTACTGAATCGCCATGGCCTCGGGCGAATCGCGTCCGACGTTGACGAGGAGTTGCAATTTCACATTGAAATGCTCGAGCGTAAATTTATGCAGCATGGAATGACCTCCGCACATGCTAAGGCCGCGGCCTTGCAGCGCTTTGGAAGTCCCGACAGGATCCGGAAGCAGTGTGTGGAAATCCGCCGAAGGTCTCGACCTCTGAAACGCACGCTCAAGTCGTTCTCGATTCTGCTGGCCTTTACTGGTCTCGCTATTCATATCCATAGCTCAGATTGCTTTATCACCTTTGGAATTACGCTGATTTGGTGGGGCGCAGGAAACAATCTGGGAACAATCCTAACGCATCGACTTTACTGCCTGGCAATTGCCGGTGCATATCTCGCGCTTTCGCACATCTTCTTCGCGCGTAAATTCACGAAAACACTTCGATTGATGGCAGACTCAGTGGCTTGCGTTGGGCCATCTTGATGACAGTCGGTTCACTAGCCACCGCCATGGTCCCGGGTTTAATGATTGGCGCACAAAGTGAGATAGCTTCAGCGTTTGATAAAAGGGGCGGTGAGGAAAATTTCAAGTTATGACCTAAAACTGTCAGGAATTCTCATGTTAATTACCGGTACAAACTCACTAAGTTGGTCTAATGGCAAACGTTCAGCATAAGCACAGGCCAGGAGAGCAACGGGTAGCGCCGTGGGCGTGAGTCCGTTGGAATCGGCCCAAGCTAAATCTGTTAGGACTGGCAGGGCCATATTATCGCCAGCTTCATATTGAACTCGCGCTATGCTGAGCTTGGCCCAATCACTCAGTTGTGGTTCCGTGTCGCGGATTCGCCGATAAACGCTCAATGCTTGATTTCGGCGTCTTTGGCGTTTCGGCTGTCTGCGCTTGTTCGACTAACTGCTCAACTCTTGGTGGCAATCCGGCAGGAACTAGTTCGGGGTCAAGTGCTCCGATGGTATCTGCAATGAAAACTTTCTCGCGGTGAAAACTGAGAAGCCCGCGCGTCAACAAAACCAAGTCTGACGTCATGTCTCTGAAGTTGACGTCTTGGCTATCAGTATCGACATACCGTAAGTCGCTCTCAAGCCGGTCGATAACTGCGGCTATCGCGGTATCTGTCAAGTGTGTTAGTTGAACGGATTGTTGGCGCAACCGTTCCTCCTGCTCAATTCGCTCAGCACTCACAACTCGCAATCCGAGCCATGCCAGTACAAGGGCAGGAGCAACCATCATCAGTCCTAGACTCCACCACCATTTAGCGGGAATAAAAAGTCTTGTCCAAAGGCGGATTGCGGTTTGACGAAACACGAGAGGATCCTAACTTTCTTAAGATGTTAGGAATCAGCTGGAAAATCACGGCGTCTTTACGAAAGGCAGTAATGCCGATATAGTCGCGGCGGCAATGAATAGGCCCATTTGCCAAGGGAACGCCCATCCAAAGCGAAGCCAAATGCTTCGCTTGTCCGGGTCGGTGTACCGCTTAAGGATTGCGCTTCCCGTCGGTATACGAAGGAACACGCAAATACGATTGTGAAGCTCATACATCGCATGACGGTCCGCATCGTTGCGTTTCTGCAGTTGACTCTCGTATCCAAATACGACAGCGAAGATTAAGCCACACACTACAACCCAGGCCCACCGCTGCAAGCCAACAAAGCTAAGCTGCCTCGCCAGGAGAGCAGCATCGACGGTACCTAATAGAATCATCGCCCCAAAATAAATTTTCCATTCGTGTTCCCGACGAATATTGAATAGCGTTAGGCGTTTATCATAGAGAAACTCCAAGTGTTGTGCATAACCTGGCTCTTCGAACTGGGACCATAGATCTGGACCCTTGAGGGAGGTCATCGCATTCATCAATTGAGGCCAGGTGAGATCATGCGGCAACGTCTCTAACAATCGCTTGGCGTCTTCTTTGATACTTCTTGCGCTCATACCGTTGAAGATTGGTTATCGTGAAGGAGCCATGAGGTGAATCCTATGTGTTGAGATCTAGGCTTTAGTTCAAGACGGTGGGGGATAAGACAGGTATATGCCTGACTCTACCGCACTGGTCTTTTAGCCAGAGGTTCCGAAGAAAGCGATTGTATCACCAGGTGTAGATCGCGCGACGCAATGGGAACAGAAGGTAGGTTGAAGAAATTCCCTGCGAGTGACGAAGATATCGAAGCTGATTTTACCCCACTCGGAATGGGCGGTGAGGAAAATTTCAAGTTATGACCGAAATCTGTAGGAAATTCTCACGTTATGCCGGACAAGAATTTCATTTAATGACCGAATCGTCCCCGTAAGTTATTGATTCCACTAATAGGCCGATTTCACTTTATGACGGAACCCACAAGAACGTAAGAAGACTGTGGGTTCCGGCATTAAATGAAATTTGTCCGGACACTTCAGGTAAGAACGTAACGCAATAAGAACGTCTCGAACGGTTGAGTTTACTCGGCGGCGCGAATCAAAACACCTTTCGCCGATCAGTCTAGGTGAGAACCACGCCCCGCTGCTCGCTTCCAACGATAGGTGCATATCAACCCTTGGACCGATCTCGTATATGTGAGCGATGTTTGGGTGGTTGAGCGCGGCCGCAGATCTTGCTTCACGGACAAACCGTTCCATGCGGTCGCGATTGGACAGGACTTCGGCAGGCAATACTTTCACCGCCACCTTACGGTCCAGTTTCGTGTCGTGGGACGGCCACGGAGTGCCGCCCCTACAACCCAACTCGCTTCACCAAATCTGCAAACCGTGGATCGTCGCGCAGCGGATCCATAAAAGAGTCGGTCTTGATTCGCGGCAAAAACCAGTCGCGTGCCTGGTAGGACTTTTCAAGTTCGGCAAATGCCAAATCCTTTTCTCCAAGCGCCGCGTATGCGGTCGCAAGCCAGTAATTATTTATGTATTGCGTTTTCTCCAGTTCTTTCCATCGCCTAATCACCTCCTCAGCTTCGCGGCGGCGCCCTGTTTTAGCGTAGGCGTAAGCCATCGGGGCCAGGAGTTGAAAGGTTGAACCTATTGTCTTTTCCGAGATCGCAAGCGATTCCGCGTACATTCCCTTTGCGTCATAGGTATGACAAAGCCAGTTTTGACCTCCGAAGAAAGTGGGGTCGAGATCGCAGGTCTTTTTAGCCTGCTCGACCGCACGGTCAAACTGCCGCGCGTACATATAGACGGCCGCAAAGTTCGCGCCCTGAATAAGCGACAGTGGCTCAATCTCCATGGCCCGTTCCATTTCCGCAATTGCTTCGTCATGACGTCCCATCGGGCTTAAATAGGTCCAAGCGTAGCGATAATGAGTTAAAGCAAGGCTCGGATCCAGTTCGAGCGATAGCTTGAACTCGCGCTCGGCTTCGGCCCAATTCCAATCGTAGGTGGCCGCGATCATCCCCGAAATCGCGTGCGCTTCGGGAAGTTCGGGGTCAATCTCCATGGCTTTTGCGAGCGCCGCTTTGGCTTGTGGGAACGCCTGCTTTGGAGACATATAAGGGAACGAAGGCATAACAACATAAGATTCAGCTAGAGCGACATGAGCGAGAGCGAATTTCGGATCAATCTTTATGGCCTGCTGAAACACTTCGATAGCACGCTCAAGCTCCTCTTTAGTTCGCCGGGAAAAGTGAAAGCGGCCTTTCAGGTATAGCTGGTAAGCTTCGTTACTGTCCGTGTAACGTTTTGTAATCCCTTTTGCCTCATTGCCCGCCAGCTTCAATTGCAGCTTTTGGACCACTGAAGCCGCGATTTCACGTTGCGTTGTTAGCAAGTCAGACATCTTGCGCTCATACTGTTCGCCCCACAGCGTTTTGTTGTTTCTCACATCAACGAGTTCGACTGTGATGTTCAGATTCTCGCCTCTCTTGGTAAGCCGACCTGTTATGACTGCATCAACGCCGAGTTCGCTTGCGACCTTCGTTAGCTCAGTCTCCTTGCCCTTGTAGCGCATAACAGAGCTGGTCGGGCTGACCTTCAAGCCGGGCAGTTGCGACAAACGAAATATCAGAGACTCTGCGAGACCGTCAGACAAATAATCGGTATCGGCATCGGCGCTTCTGTTTTGAAAGGGAAGGACTGCGATGGAGGAGATTGATTCGGAAGGGCCGGCACTCGGTTCGCGAAACTTGAAGAACCAAAGACCAGCGATCGTCACCATGAGCAGAATTGCGAGAACGGCTGCCACGCCACGTTTGTAGTTCTTGATTTCGCTTACTAGATACTCAGCACTTGAAACAGTGGTTGAAACTGAAGCGCTAGCGGTTGGACTTGGTGCTGCGGTGTCGTTAATACCTGACGGTGGCGCCGTGGTCTCGGAGTTGCCAACAGTCTCCAACTCGCGCCGCAACTCTTTTAATTCAATCGCGACTTCTTTGATTGACTGATGACGATCGTCCTTGTCCTTTGCCAAACAGCGGCGAATGATTCTCTGTAGCTCGGCAGGCGCCGCTGGATTCAGATCCTTGATTTGCGGCGTCGGCTCGTACAGTAAGCTGTGTAACGACTTGATGACAGAATCACCTTCGAAAGGTTTCTTTCCAGTTGCCGCTTCAAACAGAATGCAGCCAAATGAGAAGATGTCTGAGCGCTGATCGATTTCATTTGTCTTTCCCTGTGCCTGCTCCGGCGACATGTACCCAATCGTGCCCATTATCACGCCGGGAGTTGAGTGTTGCTGCAAAATGGCGGTGGCAACCTCTTCTCCGGTGTTCGGTTCGGCCAGTTGCGGTTCAATTAGCTTCGCCAAGCCGAAATCCAGAATCTTTGCATGTCCATCGCGCGTGATCATGATGTTGTCGGGCTTTAGATCGCGATGGACTATTCCGGACGCATGCGCCTTCGACAGTCCTTCCGCAACGTGTTGCAGGTGGCGCAGCAACTTCCTCAATTCGGTATTTTCGCGATGGATCTTTTCGCGCAGCGTAACGCCGTCGATGAATTCCATGGAGATGTAGTGAGCGCCATCGTGCTCACCGATCTCGAAAATTTGCGCGATATTAGGATGGCTCAAAGCCGCGGCTGACCTGGCTTCGCGAATAAACCGGTCCATCCGGTCGCGATTCGAAGCTAATTCGGCCGGAAGGACTTTGATTGCGACCTTGCGATCGAGCTTCGTATCGTGCGCGAGATAGACTTCACCCATACCGCCGGCGCCAAGCTGCGAACGAATTTCGTAGCGGCCAAATTGTGTTCCTGTTGTTACCGGCATTTGATCAATACCATCCACAGATTACACGGACCAATCTGTATAATCTGTGGATGGTCTCTTATTCCGGGAAGCCTGCCTTTTTCAGCATCTCGCTGTAGCGCGGATCGTCTTGGAGCGGTTGCATGAAGGGATCGACTTTCATGAAGCCGATGTATTGATCCTGTTCTTCAATGGCCTGATTGAGTTTTGCAAAGGCGTGGTCCTTGTCGCCAAGTTCGGCGTAGAAGGTTGCTAAATCATAAGGATAGAACTGTGCCTTCGGGCCGGCAGTCGTTACCGCGCGAAGGACTTCCAGCCAACCGCCTTTCTTAAAACCATCTCTTATTAACCTGGCGGCTTCAGTTTCACCACGAAGATCTTTGGCAATCGCCAGTTCTTCCGCGGCGTTAGCGAAATCTTTTTTAAGCCGATAAACGTTGGACAGGTAGTAGTGGGATAGCCAGAACTCCGGTGATAACTCCAACGTCTTTTTCAAGTGTGCTTCGCCGTCGTCGATTCTTCCAGAATAGAACAGACAATAGGCGTAATTGAGGTTGCCCGGGAGTGAGAGCGGTTCAATCTCCAATGCGCGCCGCAAAGAGGCCATTGATTCATCAAATTTGCCGAGGAACAGAAGACGCAAGCCGTTCAGGCGATGAGCATCAGTAGAATTGGGATTCAACTCCAGCGCGCGTTTGGTTCCACGCTCGAAGGCGCCGATATCGTGCTCCTGAAGAAACGTCAAAAGACCAATGGTCAAATACGGTTCGCCGAGCGTGTTATCTAATTCGATCGCTTTCTTTGCACACTCCAGTGCTTTGGGAAACGCTTCTTTCGACGGAGTGTGCCCGTAAATTGCCAGGTAGGAGTAGCCCATCCCGAGCCCTGCGTAAGCTAACGCGTAATTCGGGTCAATCGCGATTGCCTGGTTGAAAGCATCGATTGCTCTCTGCGCATCGGCGGCGGTGCGCTTGTTGGCGTAGAAACGTCCACGCAAATAAAGCCGGTAAGCCTCGGCATTACTCGTGTAGTTCTTCGTCATCTTCTCTTCATCTGCGCCCGTCAGTTTCATCTTTAACTTGCTCGAAACGTCACGCGCTATTTCGCCCTGTAACGAAATAAGATCCGCCTGGTTCCGTTTGTACTGATCGCCCCAAATCAAATTCCCCGAGCGTGCATCGACGAGTTCCAGATACAAAGTGAGATCGGCGCCACGTTGGACCACACGACCGTTTAAGACCGCCTGCACGTCAAGGTCTCTGCCGACGATCTGCGGACTCGTGTCTTTGCCTTTGTAGCGGAAGACCAGTGAGCGCGCTTTTACATTCAGATTCGGTATCTGCGACAAACTGCTGATGAGCGTTTCGGTCATGCCGTCTGAGAGATACTCGACATCTGAGTTACCGCTTTCATTTACAAACGGCATCACCGCTATTGATTGGATGGCGCTGTCAGGGTTGCGCGAATGGACGTAGGCCCAAACCCCAACCGCACTCGCAAGCAGCACGAGTACGGCGATCGCGGCGGCAATCTTGTGCTGCCTTATCCCAGACACGACATACTCGACGCTCGAGGTATTGGTGACTTGAGCGGCGTTCGTATCAGCAACATTCATCCGTGCGTTTTGCGTGCTTACCGCGGTGCCGGCGCTGGCGCTGCGCATTGTTGGGGTGACGGTTCGCTCAATCTCAGCGTCAACGTCGAGCTTTCGTCTGAGATTGCGAAGATCGATCAGAAGGTCTTTCGCCGTCTGGTATCGTTCATTCTTATCTTTCGCCAAACACTTCGCGACAATCTCTTCCAATCGTTCCGGCACACCCTCGACTTGTTGCGACAACGGCGTGGGCTCTGCTTCCTGAATCGCGATGATTTGGCGATGGATATCTTTTCCAGTGAAAGGAACAACGCCGGCCAGCATTTCATACAACAGCACACCGACGCTCCAGATATCGGTGCGATGGTCTACGTCCTTCGCGACCGATTGTTCGGGTGACATGTAACTGACAGTTCCCATCACAATCCCCGGACTGGTGTTGACCTGCATCCGCGTAGCGTCTTCACTGCCGGTCGATGGATTGATGGTTGATTTCGACTCTGACAACTTGGCGAGGCCGAAGTCGAGTATCTTTACAATATGGTCCTTGCGGACCATAACGTTCTCCGGCTTCAAGTCACGATGCGTGATCCCCGCTTGGTGTGCTGCGTTAAGAGCGGCAACGATCTGAATCGTCACGTCGAGGACGTCAATCAACTTCGAGCGCCGGCCGGAAAGATGTTGCCGCAGGGTGACGCCGTCGATGTATTCAGTCGCGATGAAAGAGGCGGAATCTGACTGGCCAAACTCGTAGACAGTCAGGATGTTTGGGTGATTGAGATTAGAGACCGTGCGCGCTTCCTGCGTGAAACGCTGCAATCTATCTTTGTCTTGCGCCACGGCAACGGGCAGGATTTTGAGTGCGACTGTGCGGCCCAGTTCGGAGGTATCCTGCGCGAGATAGACTTCGCCCATCCCGCCTGCACCGATCTTCGACAGGATGCGGTAATGAGACAGGCTCGAGTCGGGGCATAACTCTGTCATGTCTGGTTAACATTCGCGAGGCCAATCACCAGGCGAGGAGCGGCTCATTCTGGGATAAGCCCTCTCCGACTTGGAGACTCTCCGGAATGGAGGGATAAGGTAACAGATTGGTCTGTTTGCTGCCACAACGAAGCACAAAGGCACAAAGGACTTGGCAAAACCCTATGTTACTCGTGGTCCAGCCCTGTCGTGGGTGGTGTCTAAAGCGAATAAGATTGGAACCGCCTCAAGTGGACAAGCACACCTTAACTCTCTTGGTGCCAGCACCCGGATAGAGGCGGTGAGGAAAATTTCAAGTTATGACCGAGAACTGTAGGAAATTCTCATGTTATGCCCGAAAAGATTCTCATTTAATGACCGAATCGTCCGCGTAAGTTATTGATTCCAGTGATCGGCCAATGTCACTTTATGACCGAACCCACAGCAAATGGGTTCGGTCATTAAATGAAATTTGTCGGTCATAAAGTGAAATTTGTCATAAAATGAAAGTCTGATCGCTAAGTCGGTTTTGTCCCAGTGGGCCGGCGTTGACACTAGCAGTTCCAAATAGCTCTCGAACGGGAGTATACTTTGCCCGTTCCCGACCAATAGATTTAACCTCGCTTACTCGCTTGCATCCCGCCTTCAGTTAAGGAGGTGAAGCGATTTGTTCGTCCCTGAAACACCAACCAGAATTGTTGCCCGCTCTCGGCCCCCTGCCTCGCTTATTGTCACGGCCTTAAAAAGGAGAATGACAGATGTTCTCACCAAAGCTTTTTACTGCAACCTTATTACCCGCCCTTCTCTTTTCCTCAGTGGCGATCGTATTTGCCCAACTAGGCACCGCAGGGATTAGCGGGCTGGTAACCGACCCGAACGGCGCCGCCATAGCTAACTCGCGGGTAATTGTAAAAAACAAGGCTACTGGACAAACCCGTGAAACCACTGCAAGCAGCGAAGGTATCTACACTTTCCAGAACCTTGCCCCCGCTACCTATGAGATCCGCGTGGAAGCAACAAATTTCGCTCCGGCGGTTGTGGAAACTGTGACCCTGAATGTTGGTGAGGTGCCGGCGATTAACGTTACGCTTAAACCCGCCGGCGCGCAGGAGACAGTAATAATCACACCCTCGGACGCGCTCAGCGTAGACACGAATACTTCGCAGGTCTCCGGTGTCATCAATGAGCGAACTCTCACAAACTTGCCACTCAACGGCCGGAACTTTCTCGATCTAGCATTTCTGATCCCTGGCAACTCTCCAGCTCCAAATTACGACCCAACGAAGACAACCACGATTGAAGTTTCTTCAGCCGGGCAACTCGGTCGCGGAGGAAATATCGCTGTTGATGGAGCTGATAACAATGATGACGTCGTGGGCGGAACGTTACAGAATTTTCCGCAGGATGGTATAGGCGAGTTTCAGATCGCGACGAACAGGTTCTCAGCAGAAGTTGGTCGCTCGGCATCATCTGCGATTAACATCGTCACTAAATCAGGTTCGAATGAATTTCACGGGTCGGGCGCATTTTTCTATCGCAATAGCCGCTTATCAGCCGTCCTACCGACGCTCGACCGTAGCCTGGTGGCAGCTCAGGGTACGCCTCCATTCGACAGGGAACAATATGCTGTGTCAATTGGCGGTCCTATCAAGCGCGATCGTGCCTGGTTTTTTGCTGCGTTTGAATATCGCAATCAGGACGGCGTAGTAATCACGGGTGTCCGCGATCTCACTGACCGCCGAGTGGTGACCAGCTTCTCGGCGGCGCCGCTCAACGATCTGCTCTTTACGGGACGCGGGGATTGGCAAGTCGGCAAAGATGATCGAATGGCGTTCCGTTACTCAGATCAACGTGAAGACGACGTAGATCGTGGCAGCCTGCGACGGCCTATCGGTACAGGAGACAACCGACAACACTCATTCAACCGGTATCATGCCTTCGTCTACAACTGGACGCACACCCTCTCACCAAACGTTCTCAACGACTTTGTCTTCCACGAAAACAATTTTCTCAACCGTATTCCGTCGTTTGTCGAGAATACGAACGAGATACGCTTTCCCTCGGTGCAGGACGGCGGCAACTTCCGCATCCCACAGCAGACGCCACAAAATCGAGTGCAATTCCGCGACAATCTGAGTTGGACCACTGGGGCGCACGCTCTGAAGTTCGGCGGCGAGTTTCAGCGTATCGATGCTGGTGCCCTCTTCGACCTCTTTGGCTCAGGCACAATCGAAACCACAGAGGATTTTGCCACCCGCGATCGCAACGGTGATGGCCAAATCAATGACAATGATGTTGTGATCGCGGATACGATTCGCTCGACCGCGCCGGTGCGTCCGCCGACTGTAGATGACTTGGACAACTATTACTTTGCGTTCTATGCGCAAGATGACTGGAAGGTGAGGCCTAACTTCACGCTCAACTTAGGACTGCGCTGGGAAGTGGATACAGATGTAAAGAACCTGAAGCACTTCGATGAAATTAATCCCATCCTGCGCCCGTTCGTCGGTACTTCACGAAGTCGTGAGTACAACAACTTCGCGCCGCGCGTTGGTTTCAATTGGGACCCCTGGAGCGATGGTCGCACGTCAATTCGTGGGGGCTACGGCATCTACTATGACCGCATCGTGCTCGAAGTGCCTCTGCTGGAGAGATTGTTGGATGGCCGCAAGCTCGCCATTCAAGTGCGCCTCGGTTCCGAACTGGATGCGGCAGGCAACTTTCTACCGGGTACTCCGACGCTGGCAAATCCATTCACGGGTACAGCGCTTACAGGGGTCGGGATCGGTATCAACATTCTGGACCAAGACCTCAGCACACCTTACGTGCAGCAGTTCAATCTCGGCTTTCAGCGCGAACTCACACGCGACCTTATCTTCTCGGCGGATTACATTCATGCTTTTGGATCAAAGTTCATCATTGGAAGATTCATAGGCTCAGTCTTCAACCCGAGCATCGGCGGAAATGATGACGTAGTGAATATCGAATCCTCCGTCAAGACCTGGTATGACGGCATGCTACTGAACCTTCAGAAGCGTTTCTCGAATCGTTATAGCTTCAATGCATCGTACACACTTCAGAAGTCTTTCAACTTCTCAAACGACGATCAGATTCCGTTCCAAGTTCCACCTCTTAATCCGAACAACCTCCGGCTGGACAAGGGGCCGCCACCGAATGAAGAGCGTCATCGGTTTACTTTCCATGCGGTCGTCGATATGCCTTATGACTTTCAGCTTTCGCCGATCTACACACTGGCCTCAGATGTACCGTTTGATATCCAGTTACCGCCCGATATTGGCGGGACACGCGTCCCACAACTTCAGCGCAATGCAGGTGGACGCACATTCCGCACCGGCGCCGAATTGAACTCTTTTATCAACGAGTTCAACGCAGGACGTCCGGTCGCGAGCAGGCTGCCGCTCGTAAGAGACGACCTAGAGTTCGGCGATTCGTTCCAATCGTTGGACCTGCGACTGACCAGGAGCTTTCGCTTGAGCGAGCATTTCAACATCCAGGGCATCGCTGAGGTATTCAACGTATTCAATGTCACCAACATTCGTGGCGTGAACAACGTGAACTTTTCTGGATTCCAAAATACGTTGCTGCGAGACAGCACCAATCCGGCGGATGCGGGCTTCTTGCGTTCGTCAAGATTTGGGTCTGCTATCCAAACTGCCGGCGGCGTGTTTGGAACGGGTGGACCACGTGCGTTTCAGTTTGCCGTTCGCGTCAATTTCTGAGTACGGAATAGTAGTTTCTGCACGGCTCAGAGTGGCAAATCCTAACCATCTCCCTAAAGCCGAGGGACTCGGAAGCGGGTCCGAAAGTAAACAACAGAACAACGTGCCCAACTGACCTAAACGTCGCTAGGGTTCCGGCGCTGAAGGAAGCGTGAGGAAAATTTCAAGTTATGCCCGAAAACTGTAGGAAAATTTCACGTTATGACCGAAAAGAATTTCATTTAATGACCGAATCGCACGCGTAAGTTATTGATTTCAGTAATAAACGATTTCGCTTTACGGCCGAACCCACAGAGACTGTGGTGGGGGTACAGCAGCTGTGGGTTTGGTCATTAAATGAAATTTGTCCGGCATAAAATGAAATTGCGCGGACGATCTCATACCAAGCTTGTAGTAAAACGTGATCCTATGATTTCGGTCGGATTTAAGCGTGTCAGCAAGAAGCGTCCTTTGTCGGATTTGCGGTAAACCCACGTATTGTGGCTCTTCGCGGTCTACACGCGCCGCTCCGGCAGATGGCCATTACGGACCACCCGCTGCCGACCCCGTTCATCTTTCAGTTCCTGAAAGTGCGCGATGACCTCTGCTACCTCGGCCTCCACTGCTTGCTGCAACAACGTCCCCGCGCCACGTCGCAACACTTCGGTTGAGGCATCCGCCACTGGCAATGCGATTCCTGGATTCTTGCACGCTACTAAGTTATCTTCCCGCACGGCGCATTCTCCTTAGCAATAAGGTTGATGGTTCGTGAAACAAACTCATCAAGAATACGCCACCTGCTTCATCCCCTCATCCCCAACTTCGAAGATAACTCGCGCTTTCAGCGGACTAGTTCAGATTTGTAAGGTCTGGTTTTCGCGGATCTAGTTGTAACTTTTCAGCATCAGCCAGTGGGACCTCAACCGCGGTACGACGCCCGAATACTTCGACTACAACGATTAAACAAAGATTTGACATATCAATGTTGTCTACGATGCCAGTAAAGTTCGCAAATGCCCCGTTCTTGATACGAACCGTGTCTCCAATTCCAAAACCTGACATACTCAACCTCAATTTGAATAACGCCAAATGCTCAAGGCTTTTCCACGTCTGATTCCTGCTTAGCAAAAGATCTCTACAGAATTAACATAATTTCTCTATTGCTTCTCTGCATGCCGGTGGTAAAGTCCTCTTCCCCTCGATTCACATCGCACAACCTGTACTAGAGGTTCTTGTCTGTCAACGGCTGTTGCTCTTTTTGTACTGTTTACGGCATCAGTCACGTCGGCTCAAATGACTTACGGAGTAAACTACTCCGATACGTGGATGGTAGGGTATAACCAGCCATGGACCGACGGAGATGGTTACGACCATTACCCCGACGATGGTATTGGTCCATATGTAATCGTTTGTGGTTATGGCGCTGTCGATGGCAACGCCGCATCCTACAGCCACTACTACAGTCCCTTCGACGTCACACTAACGAGCCCTAACGGGCGCACGAGCACCGCTAGCACCTCTGGTGCCGGTTATGTCAGAGCCGATGTCGGCCTGCAACTGCTTGAGCAAGGTAATTACTATACTGTTCATAAGGAAACCGGCTACTGTCCAGGCTGCAGTTGCAACCATCCCCTCGGCGGAGGAGGATCATCCAAACTCATTGGCGTTTCGTTTAGTGCCTACTACAAGGCAGTTCAGGTGGACCCTTACAGATCAGTCTACCAATTAGTGAGACCCTGTGACGTTAATTGTGTCTTTTATCAATCTGGAAGCGCCCAACGGTTCAGTTTCTATCCGCCGCCAAACTATATCAGGATAGGTGAACCGTGGGTTAACATCGCAGGCTACGTAATATGTGAAACTGCGATTAGATCGTTGGAGGAATCTGCCACTCCACTATCTTGTTACGAACTGTAACTATAGATTGGCAACGAACCGCTACAAGATAGAAAGCACAGACGGGAGGTGCAGAAATGAACATCTTGTTTTTTGTATTGGTACTCTGTGCGGTGATGTTAACGCTTGTTAACCTAGGATTATTAGTGATGTGGCTGAAAGGTATAGGTTCTTTATTTTTTCCATATCTTCGATTCATTGTTACGATTCCGATTACTTTAATACTGTCGGGTATCCTGCAGTTGGCTGTTATTATGATTGCGGCAGTTGTTGACCGATATAGAGATAGCCCCACTGGACTGCTCATTAGATCGTTCTGACGCAGGGTTGAATTAAAAGCGACTTGTAGATGGATCAGTAACTATGTCGACAGTCCATTAGCGCTGTATGCAATAAGTGTTCGTGCCCGAGTCCGTGACATTACGCGTATTACCTTTTCATCGTATTGGGCACTGGTTATCCGGGAGTTTCTGTCAAGTTGTTTAAGGCAACAAGCCGCGACCTCGTGCTTCCTCTTGTAGTCCCTCTTTGAACTTTACTCCTTGGACCACTTGGGCCAACAGCGTGTGGCCTTTTCTAGATCTGCCACTGCTGTTCCGCTGTCTTTGTCGGCTTGAAGACCATCGCCACCATGCCGACTCGTGAGACACAGCCACGCGTCTTGGCAGTGCGCAGTTTCATGGTGCTAAAGGTTGATTCAATTGGGTTCGTGGTACAGATGTGCTACCAGTGCTCGGACGGGAAAATCATAAAACGTTTCATCATAAAAACTTTTAGCGTCTGCAATTTCGTCAACACCAATGGTAGTTCAGGAGTTGCTGGGAAAGGTTTGGTTTATACCGCTACCGGTGATTGCGATGGAAGTCGCGTATCGAACCTGAAAGTGAGCGTGGCGGATTGACCTCGGGTTATGCATGAGGGGTTTGCATTAACTGGATGCGATAAAATCTTTAAGAGTTGAGCGGTTGAGGAAAATTTCAAGTTATGACCGAATCGTCCGCGTAAGTTGTTGATTCCAGTAACACCCCAATTTCACTTTATGAAATTTGTCCGGCATAAAGTGAAATTGCCCGGACGCTCTCATAAGAACCAAGCTGGCAATAAAACGTAATCGTATGAATTCGGTCGGCTTTAAGCGCGGCTCATTGCGATGATCCGTTCAGCGCCTATCTGTTTTGCAGAGAGCACACCAAGCAGTCCGACCGCGCCGCACCAGGTTTGCCTTCCCAGTGCGCACCCGACGCACGCGTAGCGCTACGCCAACCAGCGGGCAACGCGCGCTGCGATCGTGGCGGGAGCTTCGACGTGGAGGAAGTGACCGAGGTTCGGCACGATCTCGAGGACACGCGCGTCGAACAACCTACGGTCCTCCTCGGTCGGCGGCACGATGCAGCCGTCGTGCTGCCATGGAGCTGCAATAGGGGTGTTGCAATGTGCGCCTCGGCCCTCCGCATGCGATGGACGAACGTCGTGAGCGGACGCACGATCGCGCGGTAGTACTCGAGCGGTGCGGGGAGGCTGCGCTCGAGACAGGCGTGCAGCTCGTCACGGCGCGCTGAGTCGAGCGTGAAGCTCGGCGACCAGGCGCGCCACAGGCGATCGATCAGGGCGAGCTGGCGGCGACGCACGAGATAGTCGGCTCCTGGGAACTGGAACAGGCCCATGTACCAGCTTTTCTTCAACTGCTTCGGGTGGGCGAGCGAGCGCACGAGGGTAGCCGGATGCGGGATCGCGAGCGTGACCGCGCGACGGACCTGCGACGGCGCGGCGGCGCACACGGTGTAGGTGATCTCGCCGCCCCAGTCGTGGCCGACGAGGTCGACCTGGCCGCCAAGGCGATCGATCAGGGCGAGGGCGTCGGCGGCGAGAGTGTCGAGGTCGTAGGGACCGATGATCGGAGACGGGGCGTAGCCGCGCAGCCATGGCGCGACGACGTGGTGGGTCTCAGCGAGGTGCTCGAGGAACGGGCCGGCGGTCGGC
Source organism: Pyrinomonadaceae bacterium (assembly GCA_036003745.1). Classification (GTDB taxonomy): domain Bacteria; phylum Acidobacteriota; class Blastocatellia; order Pyrinomonadales; family Pyrinomonadaceae; genus PSRF01. The sequence continues at coordinate 8,291 of DASYSD010000075.1, read as the reverse complement.
GGGTGATCGGGGAAGCCGTGGAGGAAGAGGAGCGGGGCGCGCGTTGACCGCGCCGCCGACGAGCGCGTGAACCTCGCCGAGCGGCAGCGAGAACGTGGTGCGGGTCAGCCTCTCATGCGGTGTGTTCATAAATCAGTTGAAATTCACGACGGGAAACAGCGTTTGAGCGCCAGCAACCACTTCGGGTTTCCTTGCAGCCGGACGCGACGCGTGAGCAACGCCCAGAAAAGATTCCGCTCGCCCGCAAGAAATCCCAGCCATGTTTCCGAATCGGCGATGACCTTGAGGTTCGGCTTGCCGAGCAGGTCGTTCTCGACCGTCACCTTTCCTGCCCGAATCGTCACCGTCGCTTCGGCGGGCTCGCCGCCGGTGAAAACGAAATGGTAAATGGCGTCCAGTTTGCCAGCGGCCTGACGTTGAAACGAAAGCGGCATCCCTTGCAGCAAAGCCGTGATGCTACGCGGGCGCAGCGAACTGCGCACCTGTCGCACGGTCTTGTGCGGATAACGCTTCTGCACGTGCGTCTCGGCATCGGAGCCGCGCACGACATACACCGGCTCACGCCTCGCCTGCAACGGGCGCACTACATCATCGGTAAAATCCTTCTTCGATGCGAGGTAAGGCCCGATCACGTCTTCGCCCGCCGGACACACCGCCATGCAATACGCGGCCTTGTAATTCGGCCCGAAGCCGAGGCTCTGCCACATCGAAACCGATTCCGACTCCTTCACGCGCTGCCGATAATCCTTTCCATCGCGGCTGTCAGCGATGTTCTCAACCCAGTCGGCAAATCCACCCATGAACTCGCGGTAATTGTGCGTGTAGCACGAGGAGAAATTGAACGCGCCATCGGCGCCAATCGCACCGACAGGACACGCGGCCACGCACAATTTACATTCCAGGCACGGGTTGTAATCGAGTTCCTTTGAATACTCGCTAATCTCTGCGCCGACCAGAATCGTGCCGAGCAAAATGAAATTCCCGAAGCGCGGATGAATCACGTTGCGATGAATGCCAATGTGTCCCAGCCCCGCCGCGACCGCGACCGGCTTGTGCGCCACCGTCCAAATTCGCTCGGTCATCCAGCGGTCGGCCTCCATCGGAAACCCCATCGGCGGATTCATGGCCCGAATCCCCGCGTGCTCCAGCGCCGCCGTAATGCGTCGCGCCGTATCGTTGACCTCGTCGCCCGTGTGATGAAATTCCAGATTTGCGACCGAGCGCGCCGGGTTGCGAACATTATCGCGATTCATCCGCAGCACAAAACTGATGAGACTGCGCGTGTGCGGAAAAGAACGCTGAATGTGCGGGCGTTCTTCCGCCAACGCGGGACGGCCCACTTCCACAAAGCCGACGTCGTCCGCACCTGCGTCGAAGCACAACTGCCGCAGCCAGGCGGCGTCCAGCGGTTCGGGAGTTTTCGGTAGAGCCGGTCTTTGATGGTGCGCCCTAACAGTGGGGTGTTCGTTCACGTTCATAGGATTCAATCGAGTTGAAATTGTTTGCGAAGACTCTTGTCGAAGATGCCGACGGGAAGGAAGCGGCGGAGTCGGCTCAGCGCGACTCCCTTGCCGACGGGATAACGAAGCCGGGGTGATTTTGTGGTCAATGCATGGTAGACCGCCTCGGCCACAAGGCGGGGATCTTCACCACGTTCGATCTCCTGTTCCATTAGCTCGACCGCCCGCTTTCGTTCATCCGCGTAAACCTCGAGAGTCAATTTTGCGGATTTGGTGTTTCCGAGAAGTTTGGTTCTCGTATATGCCGGTTCGACCAACACCGCGCGCACGCCGAATCTCCTGACCTCGTGGTCGAGCGTCTCGGTGTATCCTTCCACGGCATGTTTGCTCGCGCCGTAGATTCCCCAATAGGGCGCTGGAAGAAAACCAAGCACCGAACTGATGTTGACGATTCTCCCATAGCCCTGCTGTCGCATTCCCGGCAGGGTGGCGTTCGTCACGCGCAGCACGCCGAAGAGATTGGTTTCAAACTGCTGCCGGGCTTCCGCGACACTGGTTTCTTCCAGCGCGCCAATGAATGAGTAACCGGCGTTGTTGACCAAAAGTTGAACTGGCCCAGCCTTCTGCAAAATATTTTGAACCGCATCGTTCACGCTGGCGTCATCCGTCACCTCCATCCGGACGATTTCAACGCCGGGAATGGGACTGGCGGATTGCGGGTTGCGCGCCGTGCCGAACACACGCGCTCCTTGCTCTGCGAGTAACTGCGCGATCTCCCGGCCAATGCCGGAAGTAACTCCGGTGACTAACGTGGTTTTGTTTTTTAAAGCAGTGTGCATATACACAATTTTAGTTCAGTTTATCGCCTTTAGGGCATTGAGAGTCATTGGTTATTTGTTTAAGGCCAGCGCGGCAGTTTCGAGGTCCGAAAGAATGGCGGACCAACGCTTTGCACCGAGAGTTTTGACCACGGCTCTTTGGGCGGACTTCCAAGCCGGTGTGATTTTCTCAATCTGTTTCCGACCTTTGGCCGTAATCGCCACGTCCACAAGCCTGCCCCTTCCACCGCCGTTTATCTTTACCAAACCGTCTCGCTGCAATGGCCCGAGATTCCGCACGAGTGTGGTGCGCTCCATCCCAAGCCAATCACTCAATTCCGCCATGTTCCAACTTTCCTTGGCCATCAATGACGACAAGATCGTTCCCTGTGTGGGTCGGATTCCATGCCGCCGCATTTCCGCGTCATAAAACTGCGTCACAGCCCGCGTTACCCAACGCAAGTTGAAGCACACGCAGTTTTCGACCGCCGACATATCCAGTTCTTTTGACATCGTGATGTGTATATGCACTACTGAGTCTGCTTTTGTCAAGCGGCTGCTTGACTCGCACTGGTGTTTCAGGCTTGGCGAGGTCGGCAGCGTACGCGGCGATCTTGTTGGCGATGACGCCATCTTTCACGTCCTTCATGTTCGGCAGGCCGCCAATAGATCTGAGCCTAACTGAGTGGACAAGAAATTAGGTTTTTTTCGGTGCTTACGCCGCCGGGACCACGCAGACCAGCGCTATGATCAGAGTAGAGTTTCGCCAACCTACCTTACAAACAGTGCAAGCCTTCAAAGAAGGCTCACGAGTACTCCACTGGCTACCGCCAAAATCCAAATGGATGCGGCAACGAGTACTGCGATCTTCCAGTTGGTTGCTCGCATGATTGTGAACAGTGAGGGGAGGTTTACCGCTGGGCCCGCGATGAGCAGTGCCACCGCAGCTCCTGCGGGCACGCCTGAACCAAGTAGGATCAGGGCCAGTGGGATCTCGAAAAAAGTCGGCAAGGCCAAGGGAATAGCAAACGTGGCAACAACAGTGATCGCTGCTAATTTCGCAACGTTTGAATCCAATCTGTTTACAGGCAGAATTTGAGCGATGATCATTGAAGCAAGAACTCCGATAATTATCATCGGAATCAAGCGCACGGCGACTCGGGTGCAGGCCTGTAAGAAATGTAACAAGTTTGCCGACTGCGCCTCTCCCCGCAAATCATCACTTTCGCAGGAAACTCTAGTCCCGCTAAAAACTCTGTCAGCGACAATCCCCGTAAACAAAACCGCAATCACACCAGCGCCAAGGCGCACGGTCCCGACGCTGTAGTCGAAGAGCATAAAAGTGAGAATCAGGACGGCCGGATTTAGCGCTGGCGCGGCGAGCATCAATCCGAGCGAGGGACCAAGCCGCGCTGAACGCTCATACACGCTGGTGAAAACTGGCGCCACACAACAAGAGCACAGCATTAGTGGCGCTCCCGCAAGTCCAGCTATTGCTTGTGAGCGCAGTGAGTGTCCTCCAAACACTCGCGCCAACCAACGCGGGGAGACAAACGTGCTTACTGCTCCACTGATCAGAATGCCAAAGAATAACGCCGGCCAGATAACCAGAAAATAGTTCAGGGTTCGGGTTACGACACCGGCTTCAACAGTACCAACCCGCGGAATTACGTCACCGCGCGGAGTGATTACTCCGGTAGCCGACACCTTCTCGATCACAGTCAATGCGGCTGAACTCTTATAAACAATCAGCGCCCCAACTATGACCAGCACAGGCAGCACGAAATAAAAGACGCGCTGCACAGTAGTCGGTGATTCCAATCTGGTGCTATCCATTTTCCTTGCGTCATTAGCAAATACTTTGCTGATATCGAGCTGAAATAGTCTAGTCCTCACCTATCACGAATAGTTCACCGAACACAGCGACTCGAACCACTAAGTGGCTCAGGGCGTGATAGCTATGGACGTGTTCTCTTCAAACAGGTTCGATCCGGCCGTAACTTCCTGGATAGCCTGTTGGAAGAATGCGATATTGTTTTCGCGGAAAATGTTGCCGAGCGTCTGAGCGCTGCTCTGGATGCCGATGTTGAAACGCGAGACAAGGTTGTTGTAGACGAGATCTCCCTCGGGACCGGCCAGACTTGCTGACCCATCCGGGTTGTAGCAGATGCCGATCTGACCGTTCTGTCCTCCGATCAACGTGTTTCCCGCAATTCGATTTCCAGCGCTTCCTCCTCCACGCACAAAGACACCGAGGAACGTTCGCGAGATAGTGTTGTCCTTCAGAACCACGCCGCGGGAATTCAGCACCAGAACGCCGACCTCGCCTGGCGGAGGGCCGCCGCCGTCCTCTCCCCTGATCTGAAGATTCTCAAGACGCACGTCGTGAGCATTGGCTACGCGGATGCCAGTACCAAAACTCGCGATGGTCCCGTTATGAACGCTAATGCCGTTTACCCCAGCAATGTCAATTCCTATTCCCTGCTTGTTGCCAGGTCCGACTAGTGCATGGCCGTTCAGGTTCAGCGACACATTGTCGGCAGCAATCACGATTGCGCTGCCCGGCTGCCCCAGCGCAATATCGCGCAGCAGGATGTAAGACCCCGACTCGGTGATAGTCATCGCCTTTGTTACGGGGCGTATTCCGGGGCCGTCTTGCGCCAGCGCCGCACGCATAGAGAAAGAACCCACGGCCGCGAACGACAGAACCAGTATCGAAATCAATGTTGTGGTGACTCTTGCCTTCTTGATCATTTTTTCGACTCCTTGTTTCAGTTAGTCATCGAACACACTTGTGCGAAGCACTAACGGCTGGATCAAAACGCGGATCGATCCGCGTTCATCCGCGTTCATCTGTGGCTAAATACGCCTCGTTAGCAAAGGGGGACTTACATGCTCAAACAAAGATGAGGTCCCAAAAGTTCCCGCCTCGAAAAAGTGTTTGCAATTTTTTGATAGTTTAGATAAGGCTTTCAATCCTGAATCCAAAAATGCAGCAACGCTTTGCACGTACGTTTCCGATAGGTTTCAAACAAGTGTAGGCTTCTCCGGTCTTAACCAGGGGATGCGTACAGGATAGTCGTATTTCTCCATGGCAGATTCGCCCACCATCGGTAAGAAAAACACCCGGGCTCAGTTTGAGGCCGTAGCTCTCCCCTTCATGAGGTCTATCTACAATACTGCCCTGAGCTTAACCCGTCGTCCTGAAGACGCGAACGACCTGGTCCAGGAGACTTATCTGCGTGCTTATCGGACCTTCTCGAATTTTACTTTGGGAACGAATTGCAAGGCATGGCTGTTTAAGATCATGTACTCCATCTTTGTGAATAAGTATCACAAAGACCGGCGAGAACCTGAATCTGTTTCTGTTGAGGAAATGGAGGAGAATTTCCATCGCTCATTAGCTGGGGGAGAATGGGATCCGTATCTGGCCCAGGATGCAAGAGTGATGGCGACGGAAGTGAATCAAGCGCTCAATAGGTTACCTGAAAGTTTTCGTTTAGCGGTCCTATTGGTTGATGTCGAAGAGATGTCGTACGAAGAGGCGGCCGCTATTTTGAATTGCCCGCTGGGAACGTTGCGTTCGCGCTTATTTCGGGCGCGCAAGCTGCTTTTCCTGGAGTTACAGCCGTATGCCCTGAAGACGGGTTACCTTCAGAGATCGCAGAGATAAGAATGACAGACCAAACCCGCCATTTCAAAGAAGAGATCCAGGAGCTGGCGGATGACCGTTTAAGTGCCGCAGGGCGCATTGAGTTAGAAAAGCATCTCGAGTTGTGTGACGAATGTCGCAGAGAGTTTGAGGCCTTGCGTTGGACCAAGCAGATTACGCGTGAGAAATATGTAGCTGAATTGCTGCCTGCCAAACTAAACGAAAATATATTGGCAGCCTTGGAGCTTGAAGATCGCAAGTCACGCGATAACGTATTACTTACTCCGAACTGGTGGCCAAGGCAGCGGGCGAGTCTGGCCTACGTCATCCTGCTTCTGGTGGCTATAGCCCTGGTTCTATCTTACTTTCTTCTCCGAGGGCGGCTTGGAACTTCACCAGAGTTGTTGTCTAAGCCGGAGCAGCCGATAAAGCAAGAGTCACCTTCGAAGTCAAACGAAGCTAAAAAATCAGAGCCACCTACTAAACCGGAGTTGTCCCCAGAACCAGAATTATCGAAGCAAGTCACACCCCCGAAGAGAAAACTACAGACGAGGCCGACGTCGTTTTCGAGACCGGACCTGCCTTCCGAAGTAGCTCGAGATTATAGAGAATACAGAACCGAGAAAATACGTCTCACACTGACGACGGCAGATGTAAAAGAGATGGAGAAGTTTTTCTCCGACGAACACATTCCTTTTGAAACACGGGTCTTTGATTTGGGAATGATGAACTATCGTTTATTGGGGGGACGGGTCAATAGGCTCGATACGCGCAAGAGTGCTTTTTTCGTCTACCGTGGCGAAGGTAACGCGATTTTGGTGTGTCAGATGTATCTTGGCGCGGTTAGAGAACTGCCCGCTGGTGCGGTTCTACGGGAAAACAAAGGAATCCATTTTTATATCTACCGCAAGAAGGGTCTGACAGTCGCCTTCTGGCAGGAGGGAGCAGTTATTTGTGTCCTGACTTCGGAGATCGACTCGGAGCAGCTTATTCAGCTTGCTTTTGCGAAAGCTATCAAGGTTTGACGAACTTATTCTCAGGACTGCGCGCAACTCAGTCGTCTACTCGCGTCCCGGTCATAACCGGAAAGGAATAACAGATGTCATCACCTAAATTCATTCCCCTTACCGGCTACCAGGACTACCATATTGATGAGATGAGACAACGTGCGCTTTCCTTCCACGGGCAGATGAGAAAGAGACGTACCGTGCGTCAGTTTTCCAATCGTCCCGTGCCGCGTGACATCATTGAGCAGTGCGTTCGAGCAGCAGTTACTGCGCCAAGCGGAGCAAACCTTCAGCCCTGGCACTTCGTGGTTGTTACCGATCCATCAGCTAAGCGCCGGATTAGAGTTGCTGCTGAGCAGGAGGAGCGGGAGTTTTATCAGAGACGTGCCCCTAAGGAATGGCTCGAGGCTCTGGGTCCGTTGGGGACAGACGAACACAAACCATTTCTTGAAACAGCTCCATTTCTCATAGCGATATTTGTCGAGCGATACGGAAGGCTGCCGGATGGTCGGCAGGTTAAGCACTACTATCCAACAGAATCCGTCGGCATTGCCACGGGTATCCTGATTTCTGCAATCCAACACGTCGGGCTAGCTTCACTTACTCACACACCGAGTCCAATGAAGTTCTTGAATGAGATACTGAGAAGACCGGCGAATGAATCTTGCTTTCTCTTATTGGTAGTCGGTTATCCAGCCGAAGACGCAGTGGTACCCGATATTAAGAAGAAAAGATTCGAGGATGTGTGTACGTTCATGTAAAGATCTTTTTCATTTAACAGTCAAGGCTTCCATCGGAGACTCAACATGTCAAACCCACTCCAGGATCTTTGCGCTTTCTTTCAGAAAAGCACAGTGCACGGTCGGTTTCCGATCTACATGTTTGTATTCTTGTGCATTGCGAGCATAGTCGTTGCGTTATTCAACTTCGTCAGAAATTCTGAGCAGCGAACTCTCCAGAATGTCTATATGTGGCTGGCTCGATTCCTCGTTGGCGGAATGTGGTACCAGCAGATGCTCTGGAAGATGCCGCCTACATTCACGGATAATCCCGATGGCAGCGGCGGCCTGCGCTATTGGATGGGCGAGATGGTTACGTACGCCGCCTTCAAGCCCCACGCGTCGCTGGTAAGCGGGATGATACTGCCCCACTTCAAGGTCTTCGCCTTCCAGGTATGGGCCGGGGAGACATTCATCGCACTCTCACTTTTGCTTGGTTTGTTTACTCGACTCGGCGGACTGCTGGGCACATTGATGGCTATAAACCTCTGGCTTGGTCTTTATAACCGACCCAACGAATGGCCCTGGGCTTACTTCTTTCTGATCTTGCTCAATGGCTTGTTCGTTGTCTTTCG
>DASYSD010000074.1:0-167134 GCA_036003745.1 Pyrinomonadaceae bacterium | reverse complement strand
TCCTCTTGGACTTTTTCTTTTAGAACACTTTTACACCAATTCAAAGTCGTTAACAGGGGCACACGACTTTAATAACGCCGTCACGGAACTGCAGTCGATTCCCTACATCCTCTTTGTGGAGATCGGCGGCATCTTTATTCCGTTAATCTACCATGCTGTTTACGGCCTGGTGATCACGATGGAAGCGCGGCCCAACAACCTCGCGTATCCCTATTCGCGGAACTGGTTTTACCTGATTCAGCGCATCACCGGTGTAATTTTGTTCTTTTTTATTATCTTCCACGTTCTCAACTTCCGATTTGGAATGATTCCCGGACTGAACAATCAGTCGGTCGCTACTCATCCGGGAGAAGCTTTCAACATCGTTGCGCGCGAGTTTCGCATGGTCCCGATCTTCATTCTGTACATGATTGGAATCACCGCGACAGTTTGGCACTTCGCCAATGGCATCTGGTTGTTTCTTGTCGACTGGGGCATCACGATTGGCGAAAAGGCGCAACGACTGACCGGTTATGCATGTATTGCTTTTGGAGTGGTGCTGCTGCTCGTCGGCGTCAATGCCGCTGTTGGTTTCATACGCGCTGGCGGATTGTTAGGAGGAATTATTCATAGTGTCCAGTAACGGAATGAAAATCGCCATTGTCGGAGGCGGACTGGCAGGCCTTGCTGCTGCTATGAAGATCGCGGAAGGCGGCCATGCTGTCGATCTGTTTTCCGTCGTTCCCGTAAAGCGTTCGCATTCAGTTTGCGCTCAGGGCGGCATCAACGGAGCGGTCAATACCAAAGGCGAAGGCGATTCCACCTGGGAACATTTCGACGACACTGTCTATGGCGGCGACTTTCTCGCGAATCAACCACCTGCCAAGGCCATGTGCGAAATGGCGCCGTCGATCATTTACCTGTTCGACCGCATGGGTGTTCCCTTCTCGCGAACGCCGGAAGGCTTGCTCGACTTTCGTCGCTTTGGCGGCACCAAACACCACCGCACTGCCTTTGCCGGTGCTTCGACGGGTCAACAACTGCTCTACGCACTCGACGAACAAGTCAGACGATATGAAGTAAACGGTAAGGTCAGGAAATTTGAGCACTGGGAGATGCTGTCGCTGATCCTCGACGATCATCAGGTCTGTCGTGGATTAATTGCGATGGACTTGCAGACACTCGAACTGAAGGCTTTTCCCGCTGACGCAGTAATCGTCGCCACTGGTGGTCCAGGTTTGATTTTTGGCAAATCGACGAATTCGATGGTCTGCACCGGCAGTGCAGTCTCAGCGTGTTACCAGCAGGGCGCGAAGTACGCGAACGGTGAGTTCATCCAGGTCCATCCGACGTCGATTCCGGGTGAGGACAAGCTGCGACTGATGTCAGAATCGGCGCGCGGAGAAGGTGGACGTGTTTGGGTACCGCACAAGAAAGGTGATGTTCGTCCGCCATCATCGATCCCAGAGAATGAGCGCTGGTACTTCCTCGAAGAAAAGTATCCAGCTTATGGCAATCTGGTTCCGCGCGACATTGCCACGCGCGAGATCTTTCAGGTTTGCATCGATGGAATGGGCGTCGGCGGTCAGAATCAGGTTTATCTCGATCTGACACACATACCGGCTGAAACTCTTGATCGAAAACTCGGAGCCATTCTCGAGATCTACGAGATGTTTGTGGGCGACGATCCGCGGCACGTACCGATGCGAATCTTCCCGGGCGTGCATTATTCGATGGGTGGGCTCTGGGTCGATTTCAACCAGCGCACAAACATTCCCGGCCTGCTCGCCGCAGGTGAATGCGACTACTCAATTCACGGTGCAAATCGTTTGGGTGCAAACTCACTGGTCAGTTGTGTTTTCGGTGGCTTTGTCGCGGCGCCCGCCGCAATCGAGTACGCGAAAAACGTCGAACGCAATGGCGCCGATGGATCGCGGATCTACGATCAGGAGTTGAAACTGCAACAGGAGATCAGCGACAAGTTGATCAAACAAAGTGGTAACGAGAATCAGTATGTGCTGCACCAGGAGATGGGCAAGTGGATGACTGATAACGTTACCGTGGTTCGTTATAACGACAAGCTCAAGGCTACTGACAACAAGCTGCTGGAGTTGATAGATCGTTACAAACGAATCTCAATTAACGATTCGAATCTCTGGGCAACGATGGCTCTCCCGCATGCGCGGCATCTCGCCAACATGCTGGAACTGGCGCGCGTAATCACTCTTGGCGCTTTGAATCGAAACGAATCGCGTGGAGCACACTTCAAACCGGAGTTTCCGGATCGCGATGACGAAAACTTTTTGAAGACGACAATCGCCGAGTACTCCGGCGAAGGCCCGGTCTTTTCTTATGAACCAGTTGATATCTCTTTGATTCAACCGCGCAAACGCGATTACAGCAAAGGTAAGAAGGAGACTGCCAAGGCATGAAACTCTCTTTGCGTTTTCCTTTGCGCCTTTGCGCCTTTGCGCGAAAAAATTCTTATTGAGTCGCTATGTCATCACATCCTAAATCGAGTTCTCCACCACCAAAAACCGTCGAGATTCACATCCGGCGTCGCGCCAATCCCGACTCACCGCAGTACTGGGAGCAATTCGAGCTTCCTTATCGACCGAATCTCAACATCATCTCGTGCCTGATGGAGATTCAGAAGAACCCTGTGAACAAGGCAGGTGAACGCACCACGCCGCCGGTCTGGCATATGAACTGTCTGGAACAGGTGTGTGGCATCTGCACGATGGTTATCAATGGACGCGCGCGGCAGTCATGCTCGGCGCTGGTCGATAATCTGGAGCAACCGATCAAGCTCGAGCCGATGTCGAAGTTTCCCAACATTCGCGATCTGATCGTCGATCGTTCGCAGATGTTTGATCACCTGCGTCGTGTTCACGCATGGATCGAACTCGATGGCACTTACGATCTCGGGCCTGGTCCGCGCATGGACCAGGACGACGTGCAGGAGCGGTATGCTTATTCACGTTGTATGACCTGTGGTTGTTGTCTTGAGGCCTGCCCGCAGTATGAGGGCAACAACTACATCGGACCGCAGGCAATTGCGCAGGTGCGACTATTCAACATGCACCCGTCCGGCAAGATGAATCGCACTGAACGCCTCGAAGGGATTATGGGTGAGGATGGCATCACCAACTGCGGCAACGCACAGAATTGCGTGAAAGCCTGTCCGATGAACATCCCTCTCACACGCGCGATCTACGAAGAGAATCGCGAAACCGTCCTTCATGGATTGCTCGGCTGGCTTAAAGGGTAGATCAAAATAGGTCCTATATGTCCTATAGGACCTATTCTTGCTTAGATTCCGAGCACGTCGACCAACTCCTGCACCGCTGACGCACTCTTCTGCAGCGCGATTCTCTCTTCAGCCGTCAGGTTGATCTCAATGATCTGCTCCAATCCACGCGCGCCAAGTTTGCATGGAACACCAACGTACAATCCATTAATCCCATACTCACCCTCGAGGTAAGCAGCGCACGGAAGAATCTTCTTCTTGTCCTTCAAGATCGATTCAGTCATCTCGACTGCCGCTGCCGACGGCGCGTAGTAAGCAGATCCGGTCTTCAACAAACTCACGATCTCAGCACCACCGCCTGCGGTGCGCTTCACGATCGCATCGATCTTGTCTTTCGGCAGCAGCTCAGTGATCGGTATGCCGGCACAGGTAGAGAAGCGTGGCAGCGGCACCATCGTGTCACCATGACCACCGAGCACAAACGCGGAAACGTTCTCAACCGAAACATCCAAAGCCTCAGCAAGGAAAGAACGCATACGAGCCGAGTCGAGCACCCCTGCCATTCCGATCACGCGATGCTTTTGAAATCCGGAGCGTCGCAAAGCGACCTGGCACATCGCGTCGAGTGGATTCGAAACGATGATAAGAATCGTATTCGGTGACCGCCTTACGACTTCATCCACCACTTTAGACACGATGTCGGCATTTGTTTTGAGCAGATCATCACGACTCATTCCAGGCTTGCGAGCCAGACCGGCAGTAATGATTACCACGTCGGAATTATCTGTTTCGTCGTACGTGTTTGAACCAATCATGCGCACATCGAAACCCTCGACAGGCGCGGCTTGAGCCAGATCCAACGCCTTGCCCTGCGGCACTCCTTCGACGATATCTACCAAAACCACATCGCCAAGTTCCTTCGCTGCGAGCCAATGTGCCGCAGTCGCGCCGACATTGCCTGCGCCGACAACCGTAATCTTCTTTCGCGCACCCATTTCGTTTGATTCCTTTGATTTAATTGTAGGAGTTTAAAGAGCGCGAGTTTACAAGTGCCTGTGAGAGAGTGTCAAATCTCGGTATGAACGAAGATGATCTCGATAATCCGTTTCCAGTGCCTGTCGAAATCGACATCACCGACGTTTTCGACCTCCACACTATTCGGCCGCGCGATATTAAATCGGTTGTTGAGGAGTACTTACGCCTGGCCCATGAAAAGGGTTTTAAGGTTGTGAGGATTATTCACGGCAAAGGAATAGGCGTGCAACGTGAGATGGTCCGCTCAATTCTCGCGCGCACTGAGTTTGCCATCGACTGGACCGACGCACCACCGCAAGCCGGCGGTCTCGGGGCAACGATCGTGAGACTGGCCACGGATTAACACGGATTGACAGCGACCATTTGTCTGTCACCTGAACCAATAAACCAATTTCAAGCCGCGGCTTTTGTGTTAAAAATAGCGCACGCCAGACACTAGATCCATTCAAATCCAATTGTAGGTCAAGATGAAGAAGCAGACTGGCACAGTGTCCAGACGTAAGCTCCTCACGTATCTTTCGGCGTCATCCATCGCGGCCGTTGTGACAGGCGGGCGGCGGGTTGTTGTCGCTGAACAAAAAGACACCGGCGCGCGCGTTTATAACATCGTCGATTTCGGGGCGGTTGGCGACGGCAACACCCTCAACACCGCAGCCGTTCAAAAAGCTATCGACACTTGCACGACCGAAAACGGCGGGACAGTTCTGGTGCCGGCGGGCGACTTTGTGATTGGAACGATCGAACTCAAAAGCAACATCACCTTACGGATCGCAGCAAAGGGCCGGCTTCTCGGGAGCGACAGGGCCGAACACTACAAAGCGGGTAACAATATTCCACCCGGCAACGGAAACATCGCGATGATCTCCGCTGCGAATGCCGAGAATGTTCGTATCGAAGGTCCGGGAACAATCGATGGTAATGGCGCAAAGTTTTTTACTGGCCGCGGCGACATGACTGGTCCTGGTCAAAATTCGGCCGAAGGCTATTATCAACGTCCACATCTTCTGATCTTTTATCGTTGCCGCAATCTGGCGATTCGAGACGTCTTCTTAACCGCCAGCGCTTATCACTGTGCACGTATTCTTCAGTGCGAGCGAGTGAATCTTGATGCAGTTCGCATCCACAATCGCGTCAATCTGAATAACGACGGGTTTCACATCAACAGCTCTCAATATGTGCATGTAATCAACTGCGATGTCACTTGCCAGGACGATGCGTGTGCACTGTTTGGCAGTAATAAATTCGTGACTGTCACAAACTGTACGTTTAGCACGCGCTGGTCAGTCTTTCGCTTTGGTGGTGGTGAAGCAGAAAACATCACCATCTCAAACTGCGTGATTTACGACACGTACGGTTGTCCTATTAAGGCGCGAGTTGGTGCTCGTTCGCGGTTAGAGAACATCATCTTTTCGAATCTGGTGCTGAGAAACGTTACCGGACCGATTACCATCGGTCTCGATTCAACACGACGAAATCCTGATCCAAACGCTCCCACACCGCCGCGCGGAGTAGTGCGAAACATCAGGTTCAACGGTATTCGTGCCACGGTAGCGGCAGAAGGAAAACAACACCAGGACCTGCCGTGGCCACAGAAGTTTCGGCCTGGTGAAACACGTCAATGCATTGTGTTGAATGGAGTTGGGGAAGACATTCTTGAGAACATCAGTTTCCAGGACGTGCACGTTACTTACGAAGGCGGTGGCACTGCGGATGAAGCGACGCGAGAGGTGCCGAAGCTGGCCGGTGAATACTTTGAAATCGGAACACCACCGGCTTATGGCATGTACGTGCGCAATGTTCGCGGATTGACACTGAACAACGTGCGCTTTGAAGTAAAGACGCCGGACCTTCGACCGGCTCTGATCCTCGATAATGTTTCCGACGCCGCCGTTTACGCACTCACAGCGATGGCAAACAATAGAGCTGATTCGTTACTTCGCTTCACTAAAGCTCGCGAAATTTTATTGTCTGCGACCCGCGTGTTAACTGATGGCGCAGTCTTTCTGAAACTGATTGGACCTGACAATCAAAACATCACGATCGATGGCGGCGATCTTTCGAAGACTGCAAAGACCGTGGCGTTCGCAGGTGGCGCAACGGCGAAAGCGGTGAAAGTAAGGTCGTAACCCAAACAAAGGACGAAGCACATGTCGATCAATCGGCGTTTTCGTTCCAGACTTCTATTAGTCGCAGCTCTGATCTCCGTACTGACAATCTCGATCTACGCCGGTCTCGCACAACAGACTGCGACTGGTGACCTCACTGGCAACTGGGTGGCGCAAAATGTCAACAATACCGAAGGCACAGTCCGTTCGAGCTACTTCAATCTCAAACACGAAAACGGAAAGATCACCGGCACGATTCGCACCACGCAGTTTTTCTACACCATCAAGGAAAGCACCGGTGGGCCTGAAGGTTTTACACTCATCGCCAGCATGTTGGATGGCAAGAATGAGAGGGGTGTTCAGTACGAAGGCAAACTAGTGGGCGACGAACTGAGAATCGGAAGACGACAGCGCCCGGATTCCCCGATCACAGAGGTGGTCGCCAAACGCGCACCCGCAGGTGAAGGCGCTCTGCCCGCACGCGTTGAACCACCGCCACGACGCAAAGTTGCTTACAACGGCCTGGCGAAAACACCACCGATGGGGTGGAACAGCTGGAATAAGTTTGCGGGTCGTGTCGACGACCTAACGGTGCGGGCCATTGCTGATGCGATGGCAACTAACGGAATGAAGGAAGCCGGTTACATTTACGTCAATATCGACGACACCTGGGAAGCTAGTAGAAACGAAAAAGGTGAAATCCAAACCAACAAGAAATTCCCGGATATGAAGGCGCTGGCCGATTACGTTCACAAGAAAGGACTCAAGCTCGGCATTTATTCATCGCCTGGTCCAAACACGTGTGCAGGTTATGAAGGCAGTTATGGTCACGAAGAACAGGATGCAATGACGTTTGCGAAATGGGGTATCGATTATTTGAAGTACGACTGGTGTGGCGCTCGCACGTTGTACACGGACGAAGAGATGCCGGCGATTTATCAAAAGATGGGCGAAGCGTTGTTAAAGACTGGCCGCCCGATTGTTTACAGTCTTTGCCAGTACGGCCGATTGGATGTGTGGAAGTGGGGACCCGAAGTAGGTGGCAATCTCTGGCGCACCACCGGCGACATTCGCGACACATGGGAGTCGATGACTGGAATCGGATTTCGTCAAAACGAGCTGGCCCAGTATGCAAAACCGGGTCACTGGAACGATCCGGACATGCTGGAGATCGGCAATGGCGGCATGAGCGAGACCGAATACAAAACACACATGAGTCTGTGGTCCATCCTTGCAGCTCCATTACTCGCCGGCAACGACCTGCGCCAGATGAGTGCTGAGACACTTGCGATTCTGACGAATCGAGAAGTCATCGCAGTCAATCAGGACAAACTCGGAAAACAAGGCAGTCAGGTATGGAAAACAGGTGAACATGAGATCTGGACGCGGCAACTCTCCGGCGGCGACATCGCAATCGCGTTCTTCAATCGCGGAAAAGATGAGGCAAAGATAAGTGTGAAGTGGGCCGACATCGCAGCGCCGGCAAAGCGCAAAGCACGCGACCTGTGGTTGCATGAGAATGTGGATGTCAGTGCACCGGAATACACGGCAACGGTTCCGGGTCACGGTGTCGTGATGCTTCGTATAAGCAGTCGCTAGTGAGCAGGCATACGAAGAACTCGTACTGGATTCAGTTTGAAAAACGCCGAAGGCGTTGGCTAATTTTAGCCCAGGGTTGGAGCGCAGCGACAACCCTGGGGAAATCGCCAGGAACTCACTTGAAACCCTGGTAGGTGAGAATTTCGAGTTTTTGGTCCTTCAGCTTCTTTTTTGGCTGGAATAATTGTCTCGCCAGTTGGCTTCTTTTCCTGGCCGAACACTTGTGGACCAGCCAAACAGATGAAGAACGCACTCAGTAGAATCAGGATTCTGCTCATTGTCTACTCCCTGAAGATCGAGGATTTGTAATCCTGTACATTCCAATCCGTGCTGTCAATGCTCAGCCTAGACAGCCCGGGTTACGTACACCGGTTGCAGACGAAGATTGACTGACAAGGCCCTCGGGCGATGTTGAAACGACGGTTGCGCATTCGGAACAACTCGCGCAATGCTTTCATTACAAACCCACCTCTGTCTGAGACTCACAGTCGTGACTTCAGAACAGTCTATTTATGTGTGGTGCGGCTTTGCCTCATCAAATGTTGTCTCATTCACACCGGGCTTTAGCCCGGTGTGAATGAAAATTACTTTTGAGGCAAAGCGGTGTGGTGCGAATTCACCACGGCAAGGGTTTGCCGTCTCGGAAGAATCCTCCAGTTGGACCATCGTCCGGCAGAGTCACTGCCCAGACCACACTACTCGCCCCTTCCTCGATCGTGCGCGGAGCGTTTGGACCTCCCATATCGGTAGCCACCCAGCCCGGGCAGACGGAATTCACAAGGATTCGATCGCCGCGCAACTCATCCGCCAACATGCGCGTCAGTGCATTGAGAGCGACCTTCGATACCGCGTATGCCGGTGTTCCACCACCCATCGAATCGAGTGAACCTGACTCGCTGGATACATTTACGATCCGTCCGTGACTGCTGCGGCGGAGTAGTGGGATAAAAGCCTGCGACATCTTCCACGCGCCGAGCGTGTTGGTCTCAAAAGCTTCTCGCACGATGTTGAGGTCGGCAGAAATAGCACGTTGCCATGAGTCATAGAGGATCGCAGCATTATTTACTAGTACGTCGAGTTTGCTGAAACGCTCTTGGATCGAACGCTTGAGATCATCAATGCTTTTCTGGTCCGTGACGTCCAACTGGACCGCGGTGATTTGTAGGCCCTCATCGATAAAGCGCTTTGCAGCCTCTTCACCTTTCGCCCGATCGCGCGAGCCGAGCAGCACGGTAAAGCCCAGGTGCGCCAATTGGTGCACCACTTCGAGCCCAATGCCTCGATTGGCTCCCGTAACGAGCGCAACTTTTCCGCTGTGTTCAGCCATTACCGATGGAAGTGTAACAGGATCTGCAGCAAGAATGGTTGGTTCGATGGTTCGAGAATTCCGAGTGCATTAATTCGTCGCGCCAGGAAAGGGTTCCACGCAAGGGCGGCCACGGAGGGCCGCCCCTACAGTACGTACCTTGGGGCCTAACAAATAACGTGGTCTCGCCATATAAGGTAGCAGCGATGTTGTAAGATCTGTTTGAGCTGACGAGTTCAATAACAGAGGTTCTCAAGCATATGCGATATAAGGCTTTCATCTCCTACAGTCATGGAGCCGATGGCAAGCTGGCTCCCGCGATTCAAAGTGCCCTGCACCGGATCGGCAAGCCATGGTATCGGCTACGCTCGATGCGGGTGTTCCGCGATCAGACCAACCTCACCACCAGCCCCAGCCTCTGGACGTCGATCGAATCTGCTCTTCGCGAAGCAGAATTCTTCGTATATCTCGCTTCACCTAAAGCCGCGCAATCAATCTGGGTACAGAAGGAAGTGAGCTGGTGGTTGAAGAATAGATCGCACCAGAACTTTCTCATCATGCTTACCGAGGGTGAGATCTTATGGGATAACGCCAATGGGGATCTCGACTGGACACGCACCACCGCAATACCTCATGACTTATCGAAGGCGTTTTCAGACGAACCCCTCTACAACGACGTTCGCTGGGCGAGGACCGTGGACCAACTGTCGCTACGACACGTGCAATTTCGTGCCGCTATTCTCGACGTCGCCGCCACACTACTCGGTCGCGCCAAGGACGAGCTTGACGGTGAAGACGTTCGACAACATCGGCGCACCAAACGTGTCGCAGGCGCTGCGGTCCTCGTCCTGCTTGTCCTGTTTGTGGCGGCTTTGTTTGCCGCTTACTTCGCAACACAGCAAAGCATGCTCGCAACTGCTCGCGCATTAAGCGCTCAATCTGAGGCTAGACTGCAAACAGATCCGGAGCTCGCGCTGCTGTTGGCGCGCGAAGCTCTCAAGTTTAAGACTGACGATCAGGCTGAATTTGCGTTGCGACAGGCCTTTATTAGAAATCCAGAGAGAATGATTCATTATGGACCAGCGACACAACTGCTTGTCGCAAGGTTTATCCGTTCGAACGTAGTTATTGCCAGCGATGGCAGAAAACCGGGTTCTGTTTGGGATCTCTCCAGCGGAAAGCGCGTAACGGATGGGGTGGGCGAAGTGAGTAATGACATAATAGCGCAGGAATCGGCCGACCATTCCGTGGCCATAATTCCTGCCCCAGACGACAAATCTTTTACTCTCTATGACAGCCAGAAATGGACTCCGTTGCCTGCCCTGAACGGAAGAAATGCTCGCGTCAGTCGTGACGGCAAAGTTCTGACGGCAATTGATGGCGAACAGGTTCGACAATGGAGTCTGCCCTCACTGAAGGAACTGGAGGCGAAGGCTACCGTTCCGGAAGCTAGTCGCATACGAGACGTGAGCTTTGATGGGAGTTTGCTGTTGATTATCGGCGATCTGGAAGTATCTGAAGGACAGATTGTTGAAGCACGCTCAGGTCAAACATTGGCAAGAATTCCCAGGCGCTTATTTAATCAAGGGACCGGGTTTAGTCCCGATGGTCGATTCCTCATTACTGAGCAACTGGATAAAGACGGCATCGAACTCTGGGACGCACACAAGGGCAACCTGGTCCGTCTGTTTTCGGAGACCGGGGACAAAGGCTGGACCTCATATGCTGCATTTAGTCCTGATTCGAAAAAGTTCATCACCGGTAATCGCAATGGATCACTGCAAGGTTGGAATATCGATACTGGCGAACGGTTTTATTTTCTCAATACACAACGCAATGACATCTTCGGGGTCGAATTCAGTCCTGATGGCAAGTCGATACTCTCGCTCGCCGCAGATGGCACAGCCTTCTTGTGGGACACCACCACGATGCGAGCCGTCGTGAGTTTAGGAGGCAAAGGCGACGAAGCCTTATATATCGCATTCGCGTCCGACAGCAGACACTTTCTGACCACTCATAGTGATGGCACTGTACGCGTGTGGGACCGTGAGATGTGGCAACCCACGGAATCCGTGCAGCTCGCAAAGACTGTCCTCTGCGACGACGGACACTTCGTGCTTGGCCAGATCGAAAATGGACCTGCTGTCCTTTGGGATACAACAGACGATAAGTCGAAAACAACTTTTGCAGACTCTCCAACCGAAATCGAAGGCATCGCGTTGAGCGTTCCGGCATCACTCGCTGCGATCGCGCCGTTCTCAGGAGTGGTCGGTCTCTGGAACACCCGCACGGGTGCGCGAACTTTGCAGCTCGCCCCGGCTTCCGATGAAACGACGGCTGTCGCCTTCGATCCAAGCGGCACTCAATTGGCGACCGGACATAGAAAGGGAACCATTCGTTTTTGGAGCGTAAGCGACGGCAAACTATTGTCTGAGTGGCAAGGAAACGAAGAAAATGAGGTCCGCCGTCTCGTATTTCATCCTGACGGCGAAAGAATCATCGTCGCCGTCGGCAACTCCCTTCGCGTGAGAGAAAGAAAATCCGGCAAAGTTCTCTTGCAGTCTGATCTCGATGAAGCGGGCTGGGTGCAAGGAGTGACGCTGAATGCGGATGGAAGTTTACTAATGATGTTCGGCGATTTATTGCCTCAAATCTGGGATCTGAAATCATATAAGCGAGTGCAAATATTGGAGGGTCACAGTGATGACGTCTTTAGCGCGGCATTCGCTCGCGACGGCCGGTGGTTGTTGACTGGAAGTGGCTACGCAATGGCTCGTGGTGAAGCTCCGGACGATGGGAATGCAGTGTTCATTTGGGATGCAAAAACGGGTCGCCGGCTCTTCAATTACTTGTCGGCCGAACAAATCGTGGGGACGGTCACAATTGGGAATGATGGAAAAACAATTTTTGCGGGCAGCAACGACGGCTGGTTACGTCGCTACAATTGTGCCGCCTGCTTGCCACTAACGGAACTGGTCGATCTGGTTTCTTCCCGCACGGCGCGCGAGTTATCAGCGGACGAACGCGCCCGATATCTTCCGCAAGACACTCTTCTCGCCAGGCTGATCAATCGTCTGGCGCGTGGTTAATGAAACGGAGAAAACTGCGGCCACGTCGAACGGTGCTTGTCCTCGGAGTGGACCAACGGCCACCCCACATTCGCGGACTCGGCGCAACCATCGTGCGCTTGACAAAAGACACCTGATCCAAGGCACCATACGCGCTCTTTAAGCTCCCATGGTCCATGTGCGCTGGCGAGCAGTTGTAGCAAGTGATTGTTGCAGTACGACGCACTTGCTCGAAAGTTCACAAGGTCCAGCTGCATTTTTTGTGGACCAATGCTCTCTCACCTGTCCACGTTGACACTTCGACTCGCTTATCGCTGCGATCACTTTACGAACTATTACTGCCTCAACGGCATTCTGACTTTACTCGTGACTCGCTACTGGCAACGGACAACGGGAAGTAGCTTGTTACTGCCGCGAACCGAAACGGTAGAAGTCACAGGAATCAATTCGCACCGTTGTGACAATTCGCCGTGGGACTGCCACGGTAAGAATCACGAAGTGGTTTCGCGTACATCGTGTTGTTATCCGACAAGCCCTTCGACGGCTGTCGAGGGACACTTCAATGTCGTGATTCTGAGACACGGACCAGAATTACCTCCGGAGTCGTTCTTCGGTTTGCCTGTCCATACGCGACGCCAATTACTTCCGTACTATTTGTAATTCCAATATGCGGATATCACCGGGAATGTTATCCCTGGGGCGAGTGTCCTTTCCGTTACGACAAATAAATTGTGTGTGCAACTTGCTTTGCTCTGTGTCCTTGTTCTCAGGCGTTTGTTCCAAAGCCGCCTCGCGAGGGATCAACGAAATTGTTTCTTGCTGCGGTGACTGATTAACGACGGCTTTCGTTTCGTCTTTGAGCGCATGATTGATTGCAGGCGCGGATACATCGCGCTGAGGAAAATGTAAGTCTATTTTAAATGTCTCAGCCGATATGCTCCTCTGGAGTCTGGAGCACTTCGCTAAAAACCATCGAACCATCCTTTTGTGCAAAGCCTTTTAGATTTAACTAGAAGACGCTGAGGCATTGAGTTTGCGCTTTAGGTTTTGCAGTTTAAGGAAACAAGCGCGAGCGCTAGATCAGTGAACCGTAAGCGGACACCGATCGAGAAAAGTGTATGTGTGCGCAACAGAACATTTTTGGCGCAGAACATGAAATTGGAGGTGAACTACGATGCAGGTAAAAGAGATGATGACGCCGAATCCAGCATGTTGTACGCCCGACACTTCCCTGCGGGAAGTTGCACAGATGATGGTCCAAAAGGATTGCGGAGAAATCCCAATCATTGAAGACGAGGAGAGCAGACTCCCAATCGGTGTCATAACTGATCGGGACATTGTCTGTCGGACGGTGGCAGACAACCGAAACCCGCTCGACTTGACTGCCGCCGATTGCATGAGCAAACCAATCGTTACGGTTACACCCGACATGTCACTCGAAGAGTGTTGCCGGCTCATGGAGGATAAACTGATCCGACGCGCGCCGGTGGTTGATGATCGCGGTGCATGCATAGGCATCGTGGCCATTGCTGATATTGCTCTTCATACCGGCAGGAACGTTGCCGGACATGTCATAAGAGAAGTTTCCGAACCGACGCCCTTCGCATCGGCGGCGAAGGTTTGATAGAACCACCACAGATTTACGCGGATGAACACCTATTTCTGATCCGCGTAAATTTTGTGGCGAAGATAAAACAGAGAGAACTCAATATTGGCTGAAAGCGTCGCTTACCGATTGATCATTGTAGCGAGCCAGTCTGCTTCATGGTTCTTTGGTCAGTTTTTACGAGTACGCTATGAAGTAAGCGCCGATGGTCCACCCGAACTGTTTGCGCCCCGTCATAATCACTGCTTGATTCTCGCTCCTACGCACAAGTCGTATCTTGATCCATGGCTGCTCATGATCGGACTGCCGTACAGGCACTTTCGTTCACTGGTGCCAGTGCGCACACTGGCGACTCAAGATCTTCAAGGTGCGCTGCGATGGTTCATGCCGCTGATCAAAGTCTTGTACTGGCTCGGCGGTGTTATCGAACTTCCACCGGAAGAACAAACTGACAAGACACTGCCAGAGAAGCTTCGAGGTTTGCTCCTGGCACTAAAACATGGCGACGTGGTAATGATTTTTCCCGAAGGTGAGATTCACCGGGAACAAGAGCCTCCGGTTGGGAAATTCGCCTCGGGAGTTGTCTATGTCTACCGCAGACTTGGATCACCGATTGTGCCGATTGCAACCTGGGTGAGCCGGCAACGATGGCCGAGACGCCGGTACACAGCACAGTTCGGTCCTCCGTCTCGTATTCCTGATAATCTGGACCAGGAAGAGGGCGCGGTGTGGTTGCGACAGCAAGTGCTCGCCCTCTACCAGGAAATGACGCAGCGGGTAGAGCGATGAAGGATCCACCCAGACGCTACGCGGATGTCGAGCAGTGCGTCGAAGAGACGCTCCGCAGGATAGGCCTGCGTGTTACTTTGGGCACTCCGCTCGGTCTCGGTAAGGCAAACCATCTGGTCAATGAATTCTTCCGTCGTGCAAAGGAAGATTCGAAGATAGACTTGCACATCTTTACTGCCCTCACGCTCAGTCGACCGCATTGGAAAAACGAACTCGAACGTCGCTTCCTTGAACCACTGAACGAACGGATCTTCGCAGGCTACCCGGAACTCGAATACATAGAACCGCTGAAACGAGGTTCGCTACCAAAGAACATTCGTGTGACGGAGTTCTATTTTCAACCTGGAAGTTTTCTCAACAGTCCGCTCGCGCAGCAAAACTACCTGAGCAGTAATTACACTCACGTCGTCCGTGATCTGCTTGACGCGAGAATTAACGTCCTGGCCCAACTGGTAGGTAAATCGGAAGAAAACGGCGAAAGATGTTACAGCCTGAGTTGCAACTCCGATGTCACTCTGGACCTGGTACCTCAGGTTCGCGAGTCAAAACGCGACGGAGAAAATTTTGAACTCCTCGCGCAGGTGAACCCGAACCTGCCATTCATGTACGCTGACGCGTCTGTGCCGGCTTCTTATTTCGACGCCATTGTTGACGATCCGAAGTATACGTTTCCGCTTTTTGGTCCACCGAACCGGCCCGTGGATACAGTAGAGTATCTGATAGCGCTACAAGTGACTGCGCTCATCAAGGACGGGGGCACATTGCAGATTGGGATCGGAGCCCTCGAGGACGCGGTTACCTACCTGCTTAAACTTCGGCACCAGCAAAATGAGTTGTATCGCTCAATCCTAAATGATGCCGGCACCCTCAAACGGTTCGATCATGTGATTGAGAAGATAGGTGGAACTGGTCCATTCGAAGAAGGACTCTATGCCTCATCGGAGATGTTGGTCGATGGTTTTGTTGACCTTTATCGGACTGGAATACTAAAGCGCAGAGTTTATGATCATGCCGCCCTGCAGCAGCTGCTTAATGATGGGCGCATTAGCACGCAAGTTAGTCCGGCGATGTTAGATGCACTCGTCGAGAGCAATGTTATTTCATCTAGTCTAACGAGGCACGACTTTACCTTCCTCCAGAAGTTCGGAATTCTGAGACCAGAAATAGAATACGAAACCGGCTCAATTCTGCTGGAAGACGGTACACGTCTCTCGGCCGACCTTACCAACAAAGACGCAAAGGAGGAGCTCATCAGACATTGTCTGGGTAATCAACTCAAAGACGGTCACTTCGCTCACGCTTGTTTCTTTCTTGGTCCGCGAAGGTTCTACGAAACCCTTCGCCAAATGGATCGCTCCGAGCGAGAGCAGATCTGCATGACTGGTATTGGTTATGTGAACCATCTCTACGGAGACGAAGAACTGAAACGACTGCAGCGCAAGTCTGCGCGCTTTGTTAACACGGGCCTCATCGTCACTTTGAATGGCGCAGTGGCGTCCGATGGGTTCGAGGATGGCCGTGTTCTTAGCGGCGTCGGCGGACAGTACAACTTCGTTTCAATGGCGCACGAGCTGGAAGATGGGCGCTCGATTCTAATGATTCGAAGCACTAAAGATAACGGCCAAACTCGTTCCAACATTCGTTGGACCTACGGCCATGTCACCATTCCTCGCCACCTGCGCGACATCGTGATCACGGAGTATGGAATCGCCGCGCTGCGTGGACGAACGGACGAGGAAGTTATCATTGCATTGGTCGAGATTGCTGATTCACGTTTTCAGAACGATCTCGTAGAGACGGCGAAGCGCGCCGGTAAATTGCGAAAGGATTATCGAATTCCCGATTACGCCTGCAGTAATCATCCTGCAAGACTGGAAGCGTTACTGAAAAAGTATCGCGAGCGCGGACTGTTCACCTCATTCCCCTTCGGCACAGATCTCACGGAAGAAGAGCTTGTACTGCGAAAGGCACTGATTGTTCTGAAGCAAACAGTGGAGCGAAAAAATCCTCGACTAACTGCTGTTCGAAGAGCCCTCGCAATGCCGAAAGCCGCGCGGCCTTATCTTGAGCGTATGAAGTTGGACCAACCTCGGAGTTTTAAGGAACGCCTATATTCCAGGGCCCTGGTCTATGGATTGGCGGCGGTGGACGCAATTTGATTCCTGGCAACACTCTGCAGAAACAAGTTAGAAATTCCACCAACGGCAGTTGGTGGATTGTTCAGATCCTTTCTAATCGAAGACTTCATTACTCAGTTTTGAATCCCACCAACGGCAGTTGGTGGATTGTTCAAGTCCGACCTCAGTGAGGACGTGAAGTATCCACCAACTTCCGTTGGTGGGATTAGAATTCGGGTATGTGGGATTTGTTAGAAGGATCTGAACAATCCACCGACTCCTGTCGGTGGGATTTTCCGCTTCAAGCATTCATTAGCTGCATCACTCACTTGAAGATCCTCCATTCCGGGCAACTACGCTGGCTACGACTGTACATAGTTCGCTTGCCTCAAGAGGCTTGGGCACAAACATTTCGAATCCCGCGTCCAGTGCCTTCATTCGATCTTCCACCCTTACATAACCCGTTAATGCTATTGCAGGCGTATTTCCGCCGTTCTCAGGTGGTAACTGACGAATCTCTTTTATAAACGTGTAACCATCCTGGTCAGGCATGCCGATATCACAGATCAATACATGTGGTTTCCATCCGGCAAACAACTCAAGGGCCTCTCGCACGGAAGACGCTGTAATCACATTTGCTCCGCAGGTTTCGAGAACCGTCGTGATCAATTCGCGTGTATCTGCTGAATCATCGACTGCGAGAATCCTGATCCTGGCCAAATTCGGTGACTCGATTACCGGCAGTTCCGGATGTCGAGATTCTTCGAATGAGTCCATCGGTGTCTGAGCGGTGACTGCGGGAATCGGCAATTTCACTCTGAAGGTTGCACCACGCCCATCGCCTTCACTCTCGGCCTCGATCGTGCCACCATGCATTTCAACCAGGTGACGTGTGATTGCCAGACCCAACCCGAGACCACCATGCTTCCTCGTCTTGGAAGCATCTGCCTGTTGAAAGCGATCGAACACAAATGGCAAAAACTCCGGTGTGATTCCTGCTCCTGTATCCGTTACTACGATCTCGGCAGTCGAGGCTGTGCGGTTGCTCTTGATCTGAACTAACCCGCCAGCAGGAGTAAACTTAATGCTGTTTGATAGGAGATTCCAGATTACCTGCTGCAGGCGGGCTGGATCAGCACGCAAACTATTCGCATCGGGATCGATCGCTATCTCAAGGTTTATCGCCTTAGCATCTGCCGCGGGTCTTACTGCGTCCACCGCAGCCTCAATTACGGAGCTCACGATGATCGGTTTCACATCGAGACGCACCTTACCCGAAATAATTCTTGAGACGTCCAGCAGATCCTCGATCAATTCAGCCTGGGCTCTTGCGTTACGTTCGATCGCATCCATTCCGCGGGCCGCTGCGGTTTCATCGATGTTTCGTTTATTTAGCAGTGTGGCCCAACCGAGGATCGCGTTTAACGGAGTACGCAATTCATGAGAGATCGTCGCCAGAAACTCATCCTTCATACGAGCGGCTTGTTCAGCCTGGCTGCGCAGAGATTGCTCGCGCAAAAGCAACTCCTGTCGTTCTCGTTCTATTCGTTTGCGAGCAGAAATATCCTGGATCAGCTTTGATGCACCTACAACTTCGCCATCTGCATTTTTCAGTGGCGACGCAGTCAAAAAAACGGGAATCTGCCGGCCGTCCTTTGCGACTCTGATCGTTTCTAAACGTTCCGCCGGTAGTCCACGCCGCAACCGCGAAAGAATTTGTTCTTCTTCCCACAGCCGATCTTCCGGGATCAGCACCGTGATCGGTTTACCTACTATCTCATCAGCGCTGTAGCCAAAAAGCTTTTCCGCACTCGCGTTCCACGTTTGAATAATGCCGCTAAGGTTCTTGGTCGCGATCGCCTCGCCCGAGTATTCCACAATCGCTGCCAACTGTTCGCGGGTGTCATAGGCCTTCCGTTGTTCGGTAGCATCGCGGAAAACTAGAACGACCCCGGAAATAGGACCATCCTTAGCGCGAATAGGCGCCGCACTATCGTCGATCAAAAATTCTGCGCCATCATTGCGGAGCAACATCGTGTGATTCGCTAAACCCACGACAGTTCCGAGGCGAAGCGCTTTTTCTACCGGATTCTCGGCGGCTCGCCGCGTCTGCTCATTTACAATGCGGAAGACCACGGAGAGTGGCCTGCCGGCTGCGTCTTTATTGGTCCATCCTGTTAGACGTTCCGCTTCGCTGTTGAGAAATGTCACTCGACTCTCAGCATCAGTGACGATTACACCGTCTCCGATGCTCGCGAGCGTGGTCGCGAGCAACTCTTTTTCGCGAGTTAATTCCTTTCGGGCTTCGACTATTGCTGAGACATCGTGAATAACCTTTGAGGCACCGATAACTTCTCCCTCAGCATTTTTCAAGGGTGACACGCTTTCCGAAACTGGAATGCGACGTCCATCTTTAGCTAAGCGAATAGTCTCGAGGCGTTCTGAGGGTTGGCCGCGCCGGAGTCTTTCGAGAATCGCATCTTCTTCATCCAAACGATCCTCGGGGAAAAGCGTTGTGACCGGCTTGCCGATTATCTCTTCAGCGGTATAGCCGAAGAGGCGCTCGGCGCCTTTGTTCCATGTTTGAATAATGCCTTGCAGGTTTTTAGTAACAATGGCATCGCCCGAGAACTCAACAATGGCCGCTAAGCGAGCTCGCGCTTCATGCGATCGTCGTTGTTCTGTCACATCGCGAAAAACTAGAGCGACGCCGAGCACAGGTCCATTCTCTTGCCGAATAGGAGCAGCGCTGTCGTCAATTGGAATTTCGCCGCCAGCTTTCGAAATCAGTACGGTATGATTCGCGAGTCCGACGACAACACCTTGCCGCAATGCTTTATCAACCGGACTTTCCGCCGGTCGCCGGCTTTGCTCGTTGATGATCTGGAATACTTTGCTTACGGATTTGCCTCTAGCGTCAGCCTGCTTCCACCCAGTCAACCGTTCCGCCTCCCTATTGAGCGAGACGACGCGACCTTCATGGTCAGTTACGATCACGGCATCACCAATACTCGCCAATGTGGTTGCTAACAGTTCCTTTTCTTGAGCCAGCGAGTCTTCAACTTGACCTCGTGATATGGAAACTGAAACGAATCTATGCTGAGCGCGATGCATGCGCTCTCCGAGATAAATGATGATCGCGCACGTAAACGCATACGAGACGAAAGCTACAAAATTCACCAACCCAAAACTAATCTCGTGGCGAGGCGGAATGAGCAGATAGCTTGCTACTGCATAGGCCAGCAGTGCGGCGATGACTGCGAGTTGCCAACGAGAGTACCAAACTGCAATTGCAACTGCGCCATACAGGGTCACTAGCGGAAGATTGTTTTCAAGAACTGGATCCAGTACCCAACGCAGTAACAACGCTACTGTCACACTGATCAGTGCTATGGCGGATCGTCGGGAAAATGAGCGATCAGGCTCATGAAGACTGGATGACATAGTTCGGCCTAAATTTCCCCCTGGTTGAGTTTCGTCAAGCCAGACAAATCATCAATCGCACAGACCGTCTGACCGTGTTGAGGGCTGCGTCGGATCCAACAGAATAACCAGTATCAATGCACGTCACAAGCCACTGGAACGGTTGTTGCGAGAGCCGCTGACATTGTAAAAGCCATGTTCGATTCCGCTGCTTCCATGCCTGCCGCTGTATCGGGTGATCGACAAAACGGTCGCCCGACGCAGGGTACCGCTTTGGTGGTCGAAGATCATTCCGACTCCCGCGAACTAACTACGTTTCTGCTTAAAACGTTCGGCTACAACGTTTTGGAAGCCGGCAACGCTGATAAGGCGTTGCAACTCGCAGCCGATAACCACCTGGATTTGATCATTACGGATCTGGGCCTTCCCGAAATGGATGGCTTGGAATTCATTCAACTCGTGCGCGAACTCAAACAGGACGAGCCGGAATTACGGATAGTTATGCTGACGGCCTACGACCGCGCAGACGTCTTTAAGGCTGGATACGGTTTTCTGCTCCCAAAGCCGATTGATCTCGACAAATTTCGAGCAATCATTGAATTACCGCAATCTCGCTCGCAATCTGAGTTTCAAGGCTACGGTTCGGTCGCGTACACAGCCGCTCGACATCCAGGCACCCCCTCGCTTCGTTGTTCATAGAACAAATCTTTCGTGAAGTGAGTTCCGCAAGAGCTGCGGTCCAACAGCACGATGTGCGATCTGCATTCATGCCTCTGTATGGAGTTCATGCACGCAACCATTTTGCAATGGAAGTCTCTGGCCCATGGCCCATGCACCAACTAAATTAATGATTGTGGAGTTGTTACGAGCTCAATTAGCAAGTTGGGCCAACATTTGCATATAGGTGGCGCATAGTTGGTCCGGGTACTGGCTCCGTTTTGGTTATGTTTCACGCAAAAAGTCGTGAGGTTTAGGAAAACAAATAACGCAAAGCTTCTGACCGTCTGTGCGGTGATCTTGAGCACATCGATCGCTTTTGGTCAAACAGCTCTCACGAATCTTCCGTCACAATCACCACGGCCAATTCAAATGTTGGTGATCGGCGATTCAATCTTGTGGGGACAAGGTCTGAAGACAGAACGAAAGAGTTGGTATCTCGTAAAGCTCTGGCTCGAGAAGAATACGGGCCGCAGAGTTGTTGAGCGAATAAAAGCGCATTCAGGCGCGGTCATCGAACGAGCCTCGGCGACGAATGATCTAACCTCAAATAACGGCGAAGTAAATCTCGCGCTGCCTACGTTGCACGATGAACTCGACAACGCACTCAAGGAATACGCCGATCCGGCTCATGTAGATTTGGTTCTGCTTAGTGGCTGTGGAAATGACGTGGGTGCGTTCAAACTGCTGAATGCTTCCGATCGCACAGAGGCAGATAAAATGACACGATCGGCATGTGGCAAACCAGTCGAGAATCTGCTGCAACGCATTCTCACTGCGTTTCCAAATGCTCAGGTCATCGTCACCGGTTACTACCCGTTGTTTTCTGACAACAGTCGCAATGACTTTATCCTGAAAGCTCTTGCAAAGAAATTTTTCAAGACGGAACGCGAGGGGTCCCCGCGAATGGGCCACAAGGAAGTGTTTGAGCAACTAAAGCGCAATTCAAAACAGTGGTATGAAAGCTCAAACAGCAGCCTCGCCCAGGCAGTGAACAATGTAAATGCAAGCGCCGGAGGTTCAACGGCGCGAGCGACATTCGTCAAAATAGATTTTCCGGCTGATTACTCTTTTGCTGCACCGAAGACACATCTTTGGGAGGTGGATCGCTCGCCGTTCAGAATGATGTTCCTGGTGCTATCGTTTGGCAGGGTGCTGCTGCCGAGCAATGATCAAGTGCGTCACGAGAGAGGTATCACTTGCTCTGAAATCTACAAACCACAACCAAACGAGACACCCGAAGAGAAGAAAGAGCGCAAGGCTAACAAACTGCTCTGTCGCTATGCGGCACTGGGCCATCCCAACCAGAAAGGAGCCGTGCTTTACGCAGAAGCGATCACGAACGTTCTGAAAACCAGGTTCAGTGGGGTAACGGCGACCGCTCCTTAAAGTAAGAACCGGGCAGGAAGCAAACAATAAGTCAGAAATCCCACCGACTGCCGTCGGCGGGATTTCTGACTTTTTTGTGCAACCTATCCCTTGGTTGTGCGGACGGCGTAGCGGTACTGTGAAGGAGCTATTCCGACGACCCTCTTGAACGTTCTCGTAAAATGACTTTGATCGCAGAACCCTGTGGCTAAAGCAATGTCGACAATCGTTGATTCCGAAGCCGCCAGCTCATGACACGCGCGCTCGATCCGCAACCGGCGCACATAATCACCGACCGTACACCCATACGACTTGTGAAAAGTCTGGGCCAGATGGACCGGGTGGACTCCCACTGCCTGCGCCATATCATCCAGCTTCAGCGACTCTGCAAAATGTTCGTGCAGTAGTTCCCTGGCCTGTGTCAGCCAGCGCGGTGGGTGATTGCATTCAGAAACAGTGGAGCTGCGCGCCGATTCTCCCATCAACTCGAACATCAGGCCTTCGATGATCAGGTCAGAGACTTCGTCCGGCTGCACGAATTCTTTATACAGCCGCCGCGCCAGTAGCTCCGTCATCCCGAATTTGAACCCAGCGGAGAGTTCGGGAAAAGACGTACGTTCGCGTAACCGATCCAGCCAAACTTGTTCGATCTCAATGATAAACGAGTGTCCACCTGAGTCGTGAAAATGTTCTGCATGCATCTCCTCAGGTGGATGAAAGAGGAGTGTGGAGGTCTTGCATTCGCGTGTGTGGGCTCCGTAGGTTTCTGTGTAATTGCCGTGAATAACGAAGCAGAAGAGTGCTTGCTTGTGAGAGTGTTTGGGCGTTTCAAACCGTGGCGGATAAAAACGCTCGGAGAGCGCAAAGTTTGCGACTTTGTGACTCCTCACAGTCTCTCCGTATAAATTACCTGGGGGTAGTTGCATTGACACCTAAGTATCGCCTCCCAGCCGCCCAATTTTTAATCAGAACGAGTTGCTGCCTGAAGGAAACGTTAGTGGGGGCACGTTCTCCAGCTCGGGTTCATGCTCGAATAGCCTTCAAATACGCATGAGATTGTTTATGAAACCCGGAATATGAGCATAGTAGGCGTGCTTTTGAGTGTGTGTCAACAGTCAGTTTGTCGGGAATGTTTTAATTCGACCTTCTTCTGTCGATCAGGGTTTAGCTGAGGTTCTCGTGATACGCGGTTCAGCCCAGTCAGCCAGTAGACGACCCGGAGTGTCGCCGCCTCCGCTAACACGCAGCACGAGCCGCTTCACACCTGCAATATCAATTCGGAAAGACTTCGCGCCATCCGATTTCTTCAAAAGTCCGCTGCGCCAGAGTTCCTTGCCATCACCCAGCACCACAAATTCCGCACTTGCTTGCTCGTTATTATTAGCGTCATCAAGTCCAACGAATGCGGAAAATGCAGCAAATAACCCTCGCAGCTCATATTCAATTTCAGTATTGGCACGGCTGCCGAGACCCGTCTCAAATCGTTGGCCACCGATCGACAGCGGCCGGCCGGTGAGGGCACGATTAGATCGAACACCTCTTCCTGTAACCGCGGGATCCAGCGAACTGAGGGAAAGCTCTTGCGGTAGCAGCGACTTGATCGTGAATTTCAGTTCAGTTTTCTTCTCACTCGCCGTCCCGTCTTCCCAGACGGTTCTCACTTCCGCCGTATAGGTTGCCTCAGGATCAAGTCCACGGAGTACGAACGCGTTGTTCGGTGTATACCCGAGCAGCCTTCCGTTGAGAAATACCTGGTAGCCTGCATTCAGATAATACTGTGCAGGCCACCTTAAGCTGATTCCGTCAATCATGGCGTGCTCGGCCCAGAGGCTCGCTGGTTCCCGAACCGGATAATGGTAACTATCTGCCGCCTCGAATCCGATGGACCAATCGATCTGTGTTGTTCGAGAGGGATTGATTCGGGCGGTGGCCCAACCCTGGTAATTCGAAATTTTTACCGGAAGACTACCGGCGCCGCTTTTGGCAGTCGCCGTCTTGATGCGAAAGTTTTTACCGCGCGGAAAAACAAAACTCAGCACGTAAGGATCATCTTTGATTACCTTACTCTTTCCGGTGAAAGAATTCGCCGCGTCGTTTTGATTGACGGCAACCAGATCTATCCAACCTTGTGTGATGTGACGGCTGGTGGAGATTAACTGGATCTTTTCTGTACTCGGTAACAGCGTAAGAACGCGCGTGCTTGTCGGGGACAAATCGACGGTCATGCCGTTCCCCCAGGCGCCGAGATACTCCTTGTTCCAAAAGTCGTAGACGTGGACGACTGTGCTCTCAGGCAATCCGAGTTCCTTCCAGTTCAGAGTAAACTTCTCCGATCTTTCTTCATCGAAGTTAAATAGACCAACGACATCGTAACTTCGATCCAGATGCTTTATCTTCAAATCCCAGATTCGCTTGTTTCGTTCTGAGGGAAACAGATCGAGCGGTCTGATGTCGACCGCGGGGTACACACGTCTTAAGAGTTCAACGCGGTCTTCGGACAAATCCATCATTCGATCACTACCGAGTAGTGCCTGTCCGGTAAGACCCTGTAGTGTGGCCCAGGAGCGGGCCTGGTCCAATCTGAGTGGCGAACGGACCAGCATCACATCCGGATCGGTATACCAGGCTACATTGTGCAAGTAGTAATTCTGCATCGTCGCTCGCAATGCAATCATGAATCCATTTTCCCACCCCAGAACAATGTCGCCGCCAGTGCGGGAACCGTTCATGATCCCCACACCTTCGATGGGCATTCCCCAACAGCCGAGCAGGTAGCGATTTGGCCCAATAGCCGCCCTGATGCTCTCCAGTGTTTGGCGATACAATCCGGCCGTGTCGTCACTCGGGTTTTTCATCGCCGCTTTCTTAAGTCTGTATTCGCCGGTGACTACGGGCTGGCCGTCAATTTTGAAATATTCGTAGCCCCAGCCTGAGAGTTTGCTGAAGAGGTCTTTCAAATAAGCTTGCGACTCAGCGTTGGACGGATCAAGCAGGAATCTTCCTTCCCACGTCTCTGACGCGCTCGTGCCGTCTGGTTTAAGAAGGAAAATTCCCGGCTGCTTTTTGACGACGGTCTCGTTACTTTGGCCGTGCGGCGCGAGCCAGAGTCCGGGCGTCAGACCGAGAGACTTAATGTGCGACGCGAGATGGTCCATGCCACCGGGAAACTTATCACTGACATTGGTCCAATCGCGGGTATACACGCGTCCGGTGCCTTGCCAACCGTCGTCTATCTGAACATATTGCGCGCCAAATTGCTTTAAATGTTCAGCAATCCATTGCGCATTTAGTTTCACTTCTTTTTCGTTAATCTGCTGATAGTAGTAGTACCAGGTACACCAACCGGAAGGAGGCAGTGCGAAAAGGGATTTATCAACAGGTTTGAAATATTTCACTCCCAACTTATCGCGGTAATAATTTTTGATAACCGTGCCATCCTTCAAAGTCACTTCATCGGTTCGCGGATCGAAACTTCCATCAGCCAACGACGTCTCTACATCGCCAAGTGTCATCACAAAGAGGTCTTTGTTACTCCCATCGCGCACTCTCAATGGAATCGCGTGGGGCCAGGTCTTCTTTGCAACAGCACGCGCCACCT
Organism: Pyrinomonadaceae bacterium; assembly: GCA_036003745.1. GTDB lineage: Bacteria > Acidobacteriota > Blastocatellia > Pyrinomonadales > Pyrinomonadaceae > PSRF01. The sequence goes on along the minus strand of DASYSD010000074.1, from coordinate 141,174 downwards.
TCTGTGAATGGGAATTAACCTGGGCCGTATTGGCAGCGACCAGCAGTATCAGAAGCAACAGCGAGCAAGTGATAGTTTTCATGCGAGAGCCTTCCTGATTTCTCTGTGCAACCTCTGTGTCCTCTGTGTCTCTGTGGTCATAGGAATACCCGACACATCAACCACAGAGGCACAGAGACTGCACAGAGAAGAGCCCAGCAGAGCATCAGATTTCACCCTCGTCTTGAAGAATCTTAGGGACGTTTTGCACGTAATTATGTGGAAAAATTTTAAGCTTGACGGCTGTTCATTACTGCGCTAACAATGCGGCCGCTCCTGCAAAAAAAACAATCGGTCAATCCACGGCTTCGAAGAGAATCATGATCTCCCCAGTCAACCGCGCCAACCGCGCCAACCGCGCCATCGCCTTACTTACAGCCGCAACTCTGTTGCTTTCGTGCTCGAGCGTGGTCCACGCTCAAACACCCCAGGCACGAATCAAGATTGATACGGACCGCACGATCGGCGAAGTGAGTCCTTTGCTGTTCGGGAATTTCAGCGAACATCTGGGTCGAATGATCTATGGTGGTATCTACGAGGAAGGAAGTCCGCTGTCAGACTCCAATGGGTATCGAAAAGACGTTATGGAAGTGGTACGGCAACTGGACGTCTCGATTCTGCGCTGGCCCGGAGGTAACTTTGCTTCCGGTTATAACTGGAAAGACGGAATTGGACCAAAGGATCAGCGTCCCACTCGGATCGACCTCGCCTGGAACGATCTGGAAAGCAATCGCTTCGGAACGGATGAGTTTCTAAAGTACTGCGAGATCCTCGGGACGGAACCGTATATCTGCATTAACGCCGGTCTGGGAACGATTGACGACGCCCGCCACTGGGTCGAGTACTGCAACGAACCGCGCCACACCTACTGGGCGGATCAACGCCGGAAGAACGGACGTGAGCAACCTTACAAGGTTAAGTATTGGGCACTCGGCAACGAGATCGATGGCCCATGGCAACTCGGCAACAAGAGCGCCGAAGAGTATTCGAAGTGGGCGCTGGAAGCGGCCAAGGCGATGCGACTTGTGGACCGCGACATCAAACTCGTTGCTTGCGGATCGAGTAATTACGGCGCTGATTGGATCGCGTGGAATCGTACGGTGCTGCAAACGCTGCGCAACCAGGCGGATTACATCGCGATTCACACTTACATCAACAACCGCGACAACGATCTGGAAAGTTTTTTAGGCTGGTCGCAAACAATCGATCGTTACATCGAAGTAACTGCCGGGTTGATCAGGCAAGTACAGTCGGGTCCAAATCCGCGCCCGATCTACATCGCTTACGACGAGTGGAACGTCTGGTACCGCACTGGCAATCGAGAGAAACTCGAGGAGATTTACAACTTCGAGGACGCCCTCGCGATGGGGATGTTTTTTAATTCGTTTTTCCGCCACGCCAATGTGGTCAAGATGGCCAACCTGGCGCAGATGGTCAACGTCATCGCGCCGATCATGACCAATAAACAGGGACTGTTTCTGCAGCCGACATACTTTCCGATCGCAGAGTATGGAAAACAGCGCGGCAATACGTCGCTCGATGTTTGGGTCTCGGCGCCGACTTATCAGATCCAGACGAGACCACCGCTGCGCTACCTGGATGTTTCTGCCACGTATAACGCAAAGGAACGCATGGTCTATCTAAATGTCTTGAATCGCAGTAAGGATAAAAACCTTTCGACGCGGATCGAAAATCAGGAAGGACAGCTCGAAGGCGAAATCGGTGTCTGGGAAATGAACCACAGCGATCTGAAGACGACTCACACGTTCGGAGACGATAAAAAGGTTCGCCCGGTTACCCGCACTGTGCAAGCCGGAATACAAAACAACGGCTTCAGTTACACTTTTCCAGCTCACTCGCTGACGATCCTGCGGATGCGAGTTAAGTAAGAAAGATTTCCTACCACTTGCCGCCGTTACAGAGCACTTCGACTTTATCTCCGTAAACAACTCACCTATGTTCATCATTCATGCTGGCAGGTAAGTACTCACCAATCTCCGCCATGATGAACGGCTTCACTCCATCGCGTCCCATAAGGCTTAGCCAGACCGATCCACCCTCACGTTCAACCTGTAACTCAAATCCAAAGAACGGACAGCATAAGCGCTCAAGTGAAATAAACTCTGCGGCTGTAAGCAATACGTCTGAGTTGTTTGGTAGTTCAAAGGCGTAGCCGTCTGGCAATTCACGCTTGCTTTGAACTGAGCGAAAGAGTTTTTCTATCGTCGCTACGTGTGTACCTCGCTGCTCGGGCGCAATCGCTGTCATATCGCAAGCAAAAGCAGATTCCTTTTCCGTCATACACTCCTCGGCCAATACATAATGATAAACACTCCCGCCAGTGCGACTGCGCCGCCGATAAGGTCAAACTTATCAGGAGTAATTTTATCCACCTGCCACCCCCACAGAATGGAAAGAACCACAAACACGCCGCCGTATGCGGCATACACGCGCCCAAAGTGAGCGGGTTGGAGCGTTGGTATAACCCCATAGAAGATCAGGATCACGCCCCCAACCACAGCGAACCAAATCGGTTTATTCTCACGTAGCCATAACCAAACAAGGTAGCCTCCACCAATCTCACATAGACCAGCAGCGACAAAATACAGCAGTGATTTAATCATCCAGTGATTTTAGGCCTCACACGGCAGCGCAACAATCAAAGACACTAACCACCGGCTCCGAGTTCTGTTTCTTTATTGGCTTTGCACACAAAATCAGAAAATCCCACCGTCGATGGGCGGATCGCGGTAGACGGCAAGCACCGGTCCAAAAATTTCGAGCCAGGTCCGATCTGCGTGAAATGGATAGATCGATCGCATAGCCAGAATCACGTCATAATCCGAGAAAAGATCCACAGACCCATGCGGAATGGCACGCGAGCTGGTGAGGATCACAGCACGAATCAAATCGTGCGAATCCGCCCAGTGGATCAATTGATCGACAACCTTATCATCGCGCTCGATAACTTCGTGTGGTCTCGTGAACACTGTTAGATCTCCTGGCCCTTAGCAACGCTGCCAGCAAGCTGATCCAAGTAGTGGCTGAGTGCCTTGTGACCGCCGTGCTCAGCCCATCCGGCCGGCGTCGAGTTGACCTTTGTGTCTCTGACGTTCGCATTTGCGCCGTGCTGGAGAAGAAAGTCCACCATTGTCCGATGACCGTTTAGCGCGGCGTAATGGAGCCCAGTGCCTGAGTAATCAAACCCAGGCGGGATAGCATCAATCTGCGCGCCTTTTTCCAGCAGTAATGTCGCGGCATCGATCTGATTGTGCATGCACGCGTAAACAAAAGCATTGTTGATAACCTCTTGCGGATCATTCGACCACCACGCGACCTTCGCCTGTAGTTCATCCTTGATCTTCCGGTTCAAGTCTGAGTTTTCCAGTCCGCCAAACGGCCAATCGATCTTTCCGGCTGCTGGTATTAGATTGCCGTCGCTGTCAAAAAGGCTATTCATTAAATCTAACCGGCCCAGGGCCGAAGCCATCCGCAGGTTGTGCACGGACGCCCCACGCTCAAGTAATAGGTCGATCACGCGACGATTATTCCAGTACAACGCTTCCTCCAGCGGCGACCAACTACCCAGACCGTTGATTTCCGCGCCAGAGTCAAGCAGAAGAGCGGTTATTTCGACGTTGTCTATGCAAGCTGCGGCGCCGAGAGCTCCGTTAATATCGGCGCCACCGTCAATTAGGACTTTTGCCATTTCAACTTTGTTCGGAACGTCTAGCGCCTCGAGGGCCAAACACTGGAGTAGCGTGGGATGACTCCTTGACGAGTGAGCCGTTGCCAGGGAAGGGTCTTGGTCCAGTAAGGCCCGAAGTCCTTCAAGATCGCCGGATTTAATTACTCGTACTGCAGGATGAAATTTTGCGTCCATAGAATTTCTCAACTTTCCAAATATTGCTGTTCAAGAAAACCTCGGAGTAACACCTTAAGTTCATTCTCGTGAGAGAACCAGATCACATGTTCGGCTCCGTCGATCATTTCAAAGTGCGCGTTGGGGATGAGATTAGCTACTTGCTCAACCGGCCAACTCGGACGAATATCTCGACCACCATAGACAAAGAGGGCTGGAATCTTCAACTCAGAAATTTTCCGTAACAAGTCGGGCCTTTGGATGTAGTTCTTCCAGGATTGGTTGAGTTGGCGATTAACCTCAGGGTTGGGCGGGTATTTGAATTCGGGTAAGCGCTCCGTGTTTTTCCTGCGCTCGTACTCGTTGTGCCACTCACGATCGTTATGAATTCTGCCGCCTGAAAGACAAATCAGGCGGGCTACTTTCGTCGGGTGTTCAAGAGCATATATCAAAGCCAGGTCTGCGCCCCAGGAGTGACCACCGACGATCCACCGGTCGATGCCGTAATGCTTTCGAATTATTTCCATATCAAAGAGGCAGGTTTCAATGTCGTAAGGTTGCTCTGAATCGGATCGCCCGCAGCCGCGCTGTTCGAACCGTATCACGTGCGCGATGTCGTCGATCAGATTCGCCACTGGTTCCAGGTAATCGCAGCAGCCAGCCCCGCCGTTACAGAGAAGTACAGGGATTCCCGCTGTTCGGTTGCGAGTGGTCCAGATGCTTACGCCGTTGCTGTCAACGAAGGTTTCCATTGAGAAGTCACCGAGCAATGAACTAGTGGGGAGTCGATAGGAATATAAGCTCTAGAGTTGACTCTAGAGTCAAGTTCGTACGATTGATCCTAAAAAGCAGAAGTTGATCTACAGCATTTGAAACGGCGTTCCTTTAGTCTTTTCGCTGTCCTGTTTACTTCGCTAAGACAGCAACTTCACGTGTTCAGCGGCAAAAAGGCGAAAACCACCCGTTGAACGGCCCGCGCGAGGCAGAAGCTTCACCTTCTCGTAGTAACGCAAAGTGTAGATGCTCACACCGGCCTTTTTCGCAACTTCGCCAATCTGTAATCCATCGTTCATGGCGACGTTCCGGGGAATTAAGAGGATAAACCCTGGAGTCAAGACAAGAGTCAAGGGCAAGAGTCGTGAGAATACACGCGCGGAGGAAGTCACCATTACCCTTGGGCACTTGCCAAACTCAAGGGGTCATGGGCGCACCTTTTGCGAGGAACAATTGAGAGATGACAAACACCCTGGAGCGGATATCGGAAGCCACCGGGAACTCCACCTTTATCTCTTCACGTTCCTTGATGCTCCAGGTGGCGATCGTCTTATTGCCCTCGCGAAGCCGGTAAGAGCCGGGCTTCATTCCTGACAAGGACAGCGACGTAACGTGTTTCGAAGAGTTGTCGCTCTCCAATCGGAAACGAATCTCGCTCAAATCTTCCTTAAGAACAATCGGGTGCGAACTTGCAAAACGATCTGTGGCCAGGACCATGTGAAGGCGGCGCCCGCCGTTAAATGAGACGTGGAACCGTCGTCTTACACCATCCTTCGGCACAACTTCAATTCCCGCCGGCGTCCTGGACCATAAGCCGCCAAAACAAAAGCGGCCGAAGATTGGATCATCAGCGAGAACGGTAGTCGCAGTACGTAGCGCTCCGCTGTAACCCAGGTCAACTTCACTCGAGTAATACCAGGCGCCTCGGTGATGTGGTTGGTTGAGCCACGTCTGTCCGTACGGAGCCGGTTCAAATCCACCTCCGGCAGCGCCATCATTCTCTTTACCCGAGTACCAGTAACCATAATTCGATTCAGGTGTGCCCGTGTTCATCAGGGCCCACGCGCTCAAATACGAAGCGTATCCCAATCGGAGGTACCAATCAGGTTCCTTTGCATAGTTTAGGGCGTAGTCAAGTACCGACCAGCCTCCCATCTGCGACATATAACTCAAGGTAAATGAGTTGCCGCCACCCGCACGATAATCACTCCCGAGCAGGTAATAAGCCGGTTCAAGCCAACCACGGCAGAAGATGTTTGAGGCCAACTGTTTTTCCATGAACGCTTGCGCATTCTCGAACGGAATGCCCGTCTTGTTCTCGCCCGGATGATCAGCATGGTCCAGAGCGTATTTAGCCAGGGCGTGCGTAGCTTCAAAGCCCGTTGAGTCAAACGCATACTCGGATTGGAAAAGGTTAACCTGCCCGCTCACGAAAGTTTTGACCTTCTGTTCCCAGTGTGCACGCAGAGTTTGAGCCTCAGCGCTGAGGCCAGCCGCTTCCAAATCCGAAAGTAAACTCACGATCACCAGCTCGTTATAAAGACCCGTGCGGTACGCAGACCAGCGCTCGATCTGCATCGGCACTGTGAATAGTGCCAACGCAGTGCCATATGCGCGACGAAGATATTCGGTGGCGGGAAGTGCCGTTTTGATCCCGGGGAAATTTTTTGCGACACGATACATCGCGTGATACATCACTAAGATGTGCGGGTAGTCGTAAATCCGCCACAGATGACGTTTGCCATTGCGTCCTGGATCCACACTCTCGCGGTTAGTTTTCCAATCGGGAATGCCGTAGATCCCGTAAGGATAAGGTTCAGATGTAGTTTGCTGGAGCCCACCCCACACAAAGTTTTTGATGTAGTAATCGAGTGCTTCAACTTCTGCCTGGACTGGGTACTCCGCGTTCTTCGATGCGAGATAGGCAGGTTTACCCAGACCAGGATCGTCGCAAGTCAACATGTAGATCCGCCAGCTCTGTATCCGATCGTAATTATCCGGACTCAGCAGCACTTGCGACTCCATGTTCCAGTCAGTAATAAGTCCGTTGTACCACTTGCTCGGATCGCGATGTTGACTGCGAGTAAGAAACGCCGCGCGTTTCTTGATCAGCGTCTCAAGCGGTTCGGTTGAAAAAAACTCCAGAAACATGTGTTGGTCGTTTCCATAACGAACCGTAAGCCGATTCTCACCGAGTTTCTTGAAATGAACCTCGTAGAAGCGCAGGTCATTTTTGACACCGAGCGAAGAGATCTGGGTCTCTTTAGGAAACTCGGCGTCAATGGCACGAATTGGCTGCTTAGTTCGCAGCGCGAATCGCGCAAAAAGATCAGACGGTATCGTCATTCCAGGAACGACGGAGACGTCAATCAAACCTTCATCGACAAGAAGCTGGCGAACAGCGTCGTAATCGTCAGCCCAATGTAATTTGAAGCTGTGTGATCGGCTATCACCCGGCTCTCCTTTCGGCGCAAGCATGAAGTGAGTATTGGGTTGTCTCCATCTGGTTCCCTGCGCTCGCGCTTCAGTTCCTGCTGCCGCGGAGTGGATGTACACACGATAGCCGGCCTGAGAAGGTAATTGCGTTGGACCACTCGCCGTAGACGGACCTCTCGGCGCTTCCCAGTATTCAAGCTTGGTATTTGTCAGCGGAGTCAGCATCAAGTACGGACCAATGTTGTTGCTGCGCATCCAGAAGATGTAGGAGTTGTGACCAGAAATGAAGCTATGCTTCAGGATATTGATTGTCTGCCGATTGGTTTCACCTTGAACTGTCCGTGCTATCGGCAGCGGGATTGCAAGGTCATCGATTTCGCGCGCGGCATTGCCGAGATTGCGTATTGTCAGTGTCCAAAGCACCGCTGGACCTTCCAACATGAATTTTATCTGGACACCTAGAATCGGAGCAGCAGTCTGAGTTGTAGCAGGCGCGGTATTGGAATTAGACGGCGCATAGCGGATTTCGTAATCGGCTGTATATGTCCTGCCATCGGCGCTCGCTGCGAACGTGCCAAGTCCGTTGTTTGCGAATGCTTCAGTATCAGCTGATTGCCAGGCGCCATCCTTTCCGCGGTAACGAATAAAAACATTTCCCAACCGTCTACCGGGCTGGACGTAATCAGTCTTAACGCGATCATCTGATCGCTGGAGGCTGGCGATCGCGCCTCGATCGAACTTAATGTCGAACAACTGTTTGTCGTCCTGCTTAAGGAAAGGTTTTCCGCGCAAAGGCGCAAAGGCGCAAAGGAACACGCAAAGAAGAACTGCCGTTTTAAATCTTTGCGACTTAGCTTTGCGCCTTTGCGCCTTTGCGGGAGCAAATCTGTTCGACATCCACAACTCACCGTGATCCCACGCAACCGGGAATCTGAAACGCTCCAATCCGGCTCGAGTAGTTTGTTTGGTTTTTCTTAAGATAGTCGCCGACGTACCAGATTGTGCAATCATCGGTCGGATCCATCGCGGTCTGAGTGTAGTCCTCCCAACGCATTGCATTCTGCGCTGCTTCACCTTCAACCAGGATTGTTTCCTGCAGTGTCAATTGACCGAGTGGATCGTGGGCCCGCCTCGCAGCAAATCTTTGTCCCGCAAAATGCGGAGTCCCGCCAAACGAATAACCAATACCAATGTTGCCTTTCCGATCGATCGCAGGACTCGCCATCCAGCGATAGAAACCATCGGGTGCGTAAGTGCCCTGTTGATAGAGCAGCGGATCACGGTTTTTATCGAGCCTGAATTCATACCAACGGACTCCGCCTCCACCTGCCGCCGTATTCACGGAGTGAACTGCGACAACCGATTCATGCCCGTTTACTTTGCGATAAACCAGCCGCGCCATGATCTTGTCTCCTTGAGCGTCTAACCGTCTCTCGCTGCCTGGTTGAGGCACACAGTTAGTTAACTGCCCGCCGCAAAGGTATTGATATGGCGCGACAGCAATTCGCAGCGGGCCACTAATCTTTGTATTCGCAGGATTGTTCCAATCAACATGAAATTTCCAGGCGAAGACGCAATCATCTCCAACTATTTTCTTCAGCTGCGCACCACCGGCAGCCATCATGATGTTCGGCGCGCCGGGTGGAGGAACGCCTCGACCATCGATATCAGCGTTGTTAAGAAAGTTAACGCCATCGATTACGAAGCACTGCTCAGTGGCAGCTAGACCTCTCAACATCTTATTGCGCTCTACGACACAAGCATGTTTCTGAATAAAGTCATCGCTGGTGCTGGTCGGAACGTAATAACCATCGGGCCAAACCGCGGGTCGCGGGTAATCAGGAAATAACGCACGCAGAAACTCGTAGCGATAATATCGGCCCAGCGGATCACTGGTGACGCTGACTGCATAGCACATCGAATAAGGTCCCTGGCCCGCTGTCGCAGGCGCGGGGCGACTGGGCTGAGTAGGATTTGGCTGGGCTGGTGGCAGAAGTTGAGCCGCAGCTCCGGGCTGGCCGGGTCGACCGGGCGGGCTAATTTGTGCAGGTTGTCCGTCTACACCAGGAGCGGGTTGATCCGGTCTCACTGGACCACGCGCGAACGTTGGCATCACAATCAACCATCGTCCCGCGAGTTGATCGTAACGGACCACCGCGTCGCCGTTGTTGCGAGCTTCGCACTGGCCTCCGAATCCGCCGAAGACAGCATTCGTGACGACTGGTCCATATAAGACCTGCCCGGTTTTGTGGAACCGTTTGCGTTTCTTGGTAAAGACGGCCATTCGCGCATTTACGATTTGCACGATGTGATCAGGCCCGACAGCCAGGGTATTGTCGGAAGGGTTACGAACATTAGCCGCGCCTTGAGGGCCGACAAAACCACTGCCGAGACCATCAAAACTTTCCACCAGGTTTGCCGCAGGTCCAGTGCCTTGAGATCTCTGTTCGACGGCTCTCGCTGCGGGCGGTAACGGCTCTGAAGTCGGAGTGGACGCCTCATCTTTGCGTTGAGCTTGCGTGCCTTCACCGTGGGAATCATCCGCATCCGACAATCGCTTGCCAAGTACCGTTAGCGGCTGTGAAACGTCATTTCTAACCGCCGCACGAACTATCGCCCTATCTGATTTCACAATGGCAATTGAGTTCAGGGGGTTTGAACGCCGATGGTTTGCTGCCGGTTGCGTGACGCTGAAGATGAGAACGACGCTGCAGAGTAATGTCGAGACGGCTCTAGTTTTTGGGAAAGCCATTGGACAAGATTTACAGGATTGAACAGGATTTACAAGATGGAGTATGTCATCTTGAAATCCTGTTAATCCTGTCTTACTAAATGGACCTCCTTTCAGTTTAGAAGCTGAGCACAGCCCGCAGGGTTATCGATCTATTACCCAGTGGTCCATTCATAACGCCAAACGACGTGCTGAAGACATTCAGCGCCGCGGGTGGATTGCCCGTCGTGTCCGGACTGTAGGACCAGCGGGGATGATTCAAAACGTTTTGCATGCTGGCAAAAAGTTGCAAGCGAACGTTCTCCACGATCTGGAAGTGTTTGTTGATTGACATGTCCCATTGGAACGTATTTTTGTCGCGGATAAATAGTTGTTGGCCAAACTCGCCGGGTGTCCTGTTTGGAATCAGGAACGCCGGGTTCGCGCGAAAATCAGTACCGACGAGTTGTGGATCGACACCAAGACGCTGCAAATCGGTGAAGGTGCCGGCCGGCCTACCTGTCAACCGCGTTAACGATGCATTGAACATTTGTTGAATCTGATCGAGTGTGACGCCCGGAGCGAGCCGGACGCCGTTTGCGGCGGTACTGTTGCTGGTGTTGACTGTCTGGAATCCACCGCCTGTAAGTTGTATGGGTTGTCCTGTGGCAAATACAAAGATCGATCCGATGGTCCAACCACCGACCACCCCATTAAGATACTTGTTATTTATATTGAACATTCGCCCGCGGCCGACTGGCAGGTCATAGGTGCCATAGGTTTGAATGACGTGGCGAATATCAAATTGGGACGGTCGCTTGTCGAGATCAGTGTTGCGCAGCGTCAGGAAGTCGACGCCCTGGTTAGCATTGTCTGCCGGGAGATTAGTCATACTGTGGCTCCACGTGTAGTTAGCATTCCAGTTCAGCCCCTTGCGTAAACGCTGACGAAATTGCACCTGAAGACCGTTGTAGCTATGCCAGCCGGTGTCATCCACAAAGTTCAACCTGCCGGCGACAAATGGATTCAACAGAAAGAAGTTGATCGGAAAGACACCGGGCGCATTGGCCGTCGGTTGAACTCTGAGACAAGGACTGAAGCTATTCCCGAACATTCTGCAAACATAGTTCTGGTTGGTTGCGAGTGTGTTAGCTAAGCCGCCCGCCTCCCCGTTGAGAAGCTGCGTAATAAATGTGCCATTCGCAAATCCAGAGGCGGCGGCGATTGGCCCTAGATTGCCCCGAGAACCAAAGGCTCCGGAAAAGATAGGCAGGTTAACCTGTCCCGGTAGCCCGACATTGGCAAAGGTGCAAGCGGGCTGACCAGATTGTCCGCAATTCGGATTAGCCGCGAAGAAAATATCGTAGTTTCTTCTTGCGTTTTTGAACTCCTGCAGAAACCCGTTTTCAAAGATATTGACTTCATTCAAATTACTCGTGCGCCAGGCAAGATGCGTCTGTGTTCCTACATACCGCGCCTCGATAACACCGTTCTCCCAAAGCTCACGTTGCACACCAATATTCCAGTTCACCGTGTAAGGCGCACGCAGGGTTGGATCGAATCCACTTATTGTCCTCGCAAAGGTTTGATCCGCCTGGTTGATTACGGGCTTATATTCCGTGCCCGAAGGAAAGGCGAAGTTCGACACTGTTAACGGATTCGCTACGATATTGGAAAGCGTATAAAACCGCGGCAGATTTGTTTGACCAGTTTGACCTGGTACTAGCGGGGTCGCGGCGATTGTCTTACCGGCATTGGTACCCAGATTCTGCGCGTAGAACTGAGTTCCTTCGTCATAAACAATCATGCTGTATGCGCCGCGCAGGACGGTTTTCTGACCACCAAACAGTTTGCCGAGGAAACCTTCACTTATGTTTGGGTTCCACGCAAAGCCGAAGTTTGGCGCTAACGTCAACCAGTCAGTCTTATACGCCGGCGCGCCGACCTTTACTTGCGGATTATTGTTTCCGCTAAGAACACCGGGCTGAAACAATCCGACGGAAGGCCCGAAAATACTTTGCAGATCCGGAACCGCCGTGATCTTCTTCACGTCGTGCATCGGTCCCTGAACTTCCCAACGAAGACCATAGTTAAAAGTGAGCGTCGGTGAGAAGCGCCAGCGATCCTGGATATAAGCACCTCCCATTAGCGAGCGAGTCCAGGTGAAATTAATAAAGCCGTCATACTTACTCGTATCGGGATCGACAACACGAGTGAAGTTTGATGCCGCAACTCTGCCGGTCAACAGGTTGTAAAGAGCCGCCGGTTCACCTAACAACGTATTGGTGAGACCGGGAAAGTTGGCAGCGGTGAAGACGGCGCCCGGCAACGGATCGTTTGCAGGAGTGCCGGTGGTATATGCAGGCACTCCGAATACTTCAGCAGTGTCCTTCCAGTCAGTTTTCCGATAACTGAAACCGACGGTGAACGTGTGGTTACCGCGGTTCAGGGTCATCGTGTCGTACATCGTGGTGATGAAATGCCTGCCCGTGGTGTTCCCTTGATCGATAAATGGAACCGTAGGGCTGATCGGATTTGGAGCCACACCATTGGCAAATTGTAGATTGCCTCCGATTCTTAAAGGCACGTCATTGACTGTGAAGTATGGACCATATGCAGCCGATGCATTTGAGTCACCGCTGTGCTGCACACCATATCTAAATTCGTTGAAGGTGTTGGCACTTAATGTAGATTGAAGAGCCATCGACCAGACAAAATAACCCAGACGAAAAGGACTGGTTCTGCTGATATCTGGCACCGGTAGACGCCGTTCACCAGCCTGCCAGCTGTGCCTGTAGTTCCATGCCCATGTTAGTTGCTGCTTCGGAGTTATATAGACGTCGAAACGTGCGGCTGGGAAATAAGCATAGAGGTTATTTTCTGCGAGCCAGGTGTAGCTATCCCGGTTCAGATCCGTATCCGCAATCTTAGCGGCAAAGGTTGGTACCTGATTGTTTATCGCAAGGATCGACTGCGTTACCGAATCGAGAGTGGTAGGTGCGCCGCCAGTTGCTGCAATCGTCAAGACGTTTCTTGTTCTGATCTCGTTAGTGCCTGGAACGAGATAAGTATAAATGCCTTGCTGCGCTGCAGGAGTCAGCACCGTCACAGTGCGTGCATTCGTAATCGGCTGATAACTTCTTTCGTAGTTGACGAAGAAGAAAGCTCTCTTTTTCCAGGAGCCAAAAGGAATAAGCGGACCGCCCAGGTTTCCTCCATACTCCTGCGTCCGGCTAAACACTCGCGGAAGTCCCTGTGCATTTCTGGACCAGGAGTTGGCGTTGAATTGTTCGCTGCGGGGTTCATAGAAGAAGCTTCCGTGGTACTCGTTGCCGCCTCGTTTGGTAACGAATTTGATGTTGGCGCCACTTTGCGCACCGGAGTCGGCGCCGAGACCGGCGGTTTCTACCGAGACCTCCTCGAGTGCACCGAGTCGCACGGGAACGGTTGCAAAGAAAACTGTGCCGCCACTCTTGAAGCCGTTCGAAGCATCGTTGATGCCATCGACGGTCACGTTCACAGCGCCACCCGGAAGATTGTTATATCGTCCTGAATTGCCGCCGCCAATCGGCGGAGATATTCCAGGCGAGAGCCGGGCCAATACAAGCGCGTTGCCTCGGGCTGCCAATGGCAATTCACTCAGCGTGTCTGCGGTTATAGTATTCGCGACTATTTGACCGCTTGTCTCGAGCAGTTGCGTCGATCCGCCAACAACTGTAACGGTCTCTGTGGGTTTACCGACTTCCAGGCTTACCTTGACATCGGTCGTTTGACTTGTAGAAACATTGATGTTCGGTATCAGAGCTTTTTGAAAGCCTTCCTTAACGACGGTTACTTCGTAGACACCACTCGCCAGATCTAAAAACACAAACCCGCCACCATCGTTTGAGGTTGTCTCTTTTATAATTCCGGTCTTAGTGTCTCGCAGGATAACTTGAGCACCTGAGACAACTGCGCCCGTAGGATCCTGAACGGTTCCGGAGATCGATCCAACGATACGCAACTGGGCAAACACTGGTTGGGCACACAACAACAACAGAGCAGCCATTATGACTGTGATTAGCATCGGATTGCGTTCACGTTGCATATTCCCTCCTCATAGACAGACACGACGGGTGCACAAGTCCCCGGTGAGTTTTTGTTTGGCCATGTTGGAACAAGCGTGATGCGGATTTCGCTTTAAGCTAACCAAAAACCGTGCGCGTTTGCGCCCAATATGGTCATCCGGCTCATGGTGTCCTCTAGTTAGACTTTCCTTGCGGATGCGTCTTGTATTGTCTTAAGAAAAGTTGAACGCGATTAAGGATTGAATGACTGACGAGTACGCTAGGGAAGGATTGAATGACTGACGAGTACGCTAGGGAGGGAAATGCGTCTCGCGCAAAGGCGCAAAGGCGCAAAGAAAACCCCTTAGTGACGCGGCAGTGCTTTGCGCCTTTGCGCGAGAGATCTTCCTTCCGTCACGAACTTCAGAGAAGATTTGAGCTACGGTCGGCGCCGTGGCGGAGGAATGTTCTTTCCGTGGTAGATGTCCATGGGAATGTGATGGTCAGAATAAACGCGCCCCAGCAGTTCATAGAGCTTTGGATCGTAGGCTTGAAGATCGTCAGGGCTCTGGACACGCGTGGCGCCATCCATGTATTCATAGTTGGACCAAAACCACGTTTGCGTACCCTCAGCCCAGTACTCATTTGCGTTGGTTGAAGCGTAGTGGTTTTTCCAAAGCCCCTTCGTCATTGCTTCTTTGTATGCCTCCTGAATCTCTGCAAAAAGAGCGGGCTCAACTGTTCGGATGGCGCTCATGATTGCGTGTGAGAACTCGTGCACCAAAATGTTCTCGCCGTAGTAGCGTGTTCCCGGATAGCCGAGCAGGTTCTCTTCGGCACACGTCGTTGGATTACCACCCATCCCTCGAGCACGCTTGTCCCAGTATTCTTTATCCGTCATCTTCGCTATGCCGTTTTCATAATTGTTCCGTTCGCCTGGTGTTAATCGCGGGTCGTTCCGGCTCGGCTTCTTCCAATTCTTTTGTTCAGGAACGTCGGTTGTCGATTCTGATTGGGCCATCACGCCGACACGCATCCTTCGCTTAATCATCTCCTCGCGCAGGTCAGGTCGTTTCGACAACATCTGGATGACTATGTCGCGCGCAACAAGAAGCGCAGCACCTGGCACCTTGTCGGAACTGACAATCGCGATCCCCAAGGCATCGGTGTACTTCTTGTAAAACGGATCAAGCCTCAGCGATTCAGGCACAGGGCCGATAGCAGCACTGACGTAATCCTGAATCATTGGCTTCGCTCGTTCCTGACTTCGAGTGACACCTGGCATGTGGTGAAGAATCATCACTGAAAACAAAACACCAATCACCATTCTCTTAGAAACTATTCTGATTGCTATAGGACTCAAGGCAAGCTCCTGTCTTTAGCTAAAACCGCACTTCAACTGGTTTTCCTTCGAATGTAATCTTGCGTGACAAACCCTTTGACTTAAGGTGAACCTCGATTTCACGCCGGTACGGTGACAGCATGCGCGACTGCTGAGCCAGGCGTACCGTCAACCGGCGCCGTCTATCATTCCAACTCATCTGAATTCCCATCCACTCGCCCCTGTGATAGTTGAATGTACTCCCGTCGTCTTCATAAAGAGTAAACGTGGCATCAGCGCCTGGATACACTTGCACCGTCAATGGACCATCGACGCGCTCTCCCGTGTACTGCTTGACTGGTCCAAACGGAATAATGGCGCCTGCGCGCACGTACAGTGGCATTGTCGCCAGATCAACCACCTTGCTGATCTCACGACCACCCTCGATTTTCTGTTCGGTCCAGAAGTCATACCAGTCACCGCGGGGCAGATAGAGATTCCGCGTAGTGGCGCTTTTATCAGTAACTGGAGCAACAAGGATGTCGCGGCCCCAAAGGTATTCATCACCGCGTGCTACGGCGTGCGTATCATCCGTATAGTGCAGCCAAAGCGCGCGCATTATCGGCATTCCAGTTTCACAGCACTCACGCACTGCCGTGTACAGGTAAGGCATAAGCCGGTAGCGGAGTTCGAGATACTTACGGCAAATTGGTTCAACCGCCTCGTTGTGTAATTCGTTCTCGTCGGGATTGGCCGCACCGCCCGTGTAGTTCGCAATTTCGCTTGGTCCAAGCTCGCCAGTGTTCCAACCCCATGGCAAACGCAGATGCCACGTTCGTCCGTGTGAGCGAAACAGTGGACAGAAACTTCCAAATTGAAACCAGCGAATATGTAGTTCACCGGTATATTCCTTCGTCGGCACGAAGCCGCCAATGTCGGTGCCCCAATATGGAATTCCGGTCAGTCCAGTATTGACTGCGATCGGCACATGAGTCTTGAGGGTTTCCCAGGTCGAATAGACGTCGCCCGACCACAGAAACGCCGCGAACCTTTGCATGCCCGCCTGTCCATTGCGATGCAGAGCAAACGGCCGCTCATTCGGACGCAACTGTTTTGAACCTTCGTAATACATGCGATGACGCGCAAGTCTTGATGGCCCATCGAGCCCGTCACCCTGATCGGGCCACCAGCCGTCGATACCAACGTCATAGAGCGGCTTGTGAAATGGCCAGTAGCAACTGACCTGTCGCTCGTTCGGCCAACCATCCGGCGTTCGGCCACTGGGCAATGGCGCCGCTGTACATGGATCGCGCACAGTGCCCGTGAGGCGTCGCCCTTCAAGCACGATGTGCAGTACGACCTTGAAATGCTGGGCGTGTAACTCGTCAATCATCCGCTTCGGATCAGGAAAGTTCGCCGCGTGCCATGTGAACTGTCCGTTGTGCGTGTTCCACCCGGATGGCGCGAAGTCGGTACCGAGATAGATGAGTGCATCGCACGGCAACTTCTTCTCGCGGAACGTGCGCGCTACCCATCTGATTTCCTCGGGCTTGCGAGCGTCCTGTGTGATTGCAAGTAGCCGAGCGACCACAGCGGCGGCATCTCCGGTCGCCCCGTCAGTAGCGCGTACTCAGCCATCACCTGCGCCGGATCACGAGCAGCAATAATAAAAACATTGAGCGGCAGGGCCGTTGCGGAACTAACTGGATTGAACCGGCCTTCACTGCCGGTAAGATCAAATGTGCCGAATGGTTGATGGATGAACATGGCCCAACCCTGTGTGCCTATTAGCCACGGAATGGCGGCCCGTCCTCCGTGAGTGCGCAAGCGATAGCCACCTTGTCCGTTCCGCATTTGATCCTTATTGCCGCGCCGATCAAACTGTGGTCCGCCCTCTCCCAGCCCGAGCACCGGCCCGTCTGCGATCTGAAAGTTTAGAACTCCGGTTTGATCTATTCGGAGCTTCTGGACCACATCTCCCTTTCTGTCTTGAATGGAGAAGGTCAACGGATCCCTTGCGATGCGGATCACCAAATTTCCCAGGCGGATGATCTCTGTACGCGACAGCGTGCGGAACCGAGCACGAGGAGAAACCCAGGCAGCCTGGACCAGCGATCCATCATCAGGAATCGCTGTCGAGCGGCTATTCTCGAGGGGGACCACGGTAATCCGTACCGTGTATGGGCTTATTGAAGCTACAGCGATCTCGACCGGCCGATTTGCGACCGTAATTGGCGCCGCTTGTGCCGAAACTCGCCCTGGAGCCGATAGGGCTGCGGCTCCGGCAGTCGCTATCATCCCTAAGAGATCGCGACGTGAAAGTCGTGTCATTGAAAACCTCTTACATCAAGTAGGTGCGTCTCTTTACAGTTAAAACACGCATCAGTCAAGACGATTTTGAGAATCCTAATCGCATACAAGTGACCCTGATTCGGTACAAGACGACTCTCTCAGCAAGCGAAATAACATGATCCGATATCATGTCGATCGACGTCCTTTTCGCGATTCAGAATGATTCAGGAACTTGAAGCGATTGCTCCATCAACCGTACACAAGAACGGTACGGTCTGGGAGGAGAGATGGCATCCTTTGCGCGAGGAATGGGTGATCGTCGCCGCTCACCGCCAAGATCGTCCCTGGAATGGCGAGACTGTCGGAAACAACGGGGCGCAATTGGCGCCGTATGTTGAGGACTGTTATCTCTGCCCGGGAAACACTCGGGTAAGCGGTGAGACAAACCCTCGGTACCAGGGAGTCTTTTACTTTGATAACGATCACCCATGTGTTGGTCCGAACGCTCCACTGGACCTGGCGCCACCATCCGGAATCTACCGGAATCGTCCCGCTCACGGTATAGCACGCGTCATTTGCTACACACCGCGTCACGATCTAACACTTGCCGAACTCGGAACGGTTGAGGTCGAGAGTCTTTTGTCGACATGGCAGCATCAGTATGCAGATCTTGCCCAACGTCGAGACATCAACCACGTTCTGATTTTTGAAAACAAGGGTGAGGTCGTGGGTGTTTCGAACCCGCATCCCCACTGCCAGGTCTATGCGACTAATTTCGTCTTCAAGACTATTGAAAACGAGGCCAGAATTTGTCGTTCTTACCTGACAGACACGGGACGAATACTTTTTCAGGATATTATCGCCACCGAACAGCGTGAAGGCGTCCGTATAATATGTGAGAACGAGAGAGCCATTGCTTTTCTTCCTTATTTCGCCCGCTATGCGTATGAGGTCTTTGTCGCACCAAAACAAACGCACCCGAATCTAACAACACTGAACGATGCCGAAGTGGCTGATCTTGCAGCAGTGCTTCGCGAAGTTCTGATTAGATTCGACAACATGTGGGGAATGCGGTTTCCTTACGTGATGCCAGTGCATCAGGCGCCGACGAACGGCGGGGATTATCGTGGCTTTCATTCTCATATAGAATTCCATCCGCCGCTAAGAAAACCGGGCTTGCTGAAGTATCTGGCAGGGCCTGAGATTGGTGGCGGAAATTTCCTGAGCGATACGGCACCCGAAGAGAAAGCGGCAGAACTGCGTGCCCAATCGCCCATTCACTACTAATCTGCGTTTATCTGCGTTCATCTGCGTTCATCTGTGGCATAAATATGAACAAAGCTCTACTAACAAAACAATTGCTCACTGTTGCGTTTGGCACCACCATGCTTCTCATTGGTGGACCAACTAACGCCCAGCAAATTAAAAACGCTGTTCCTGATGCGGCGCGACCACTCCCCCTAACTGCCGTGCGTTTGACAGGTGGACCACTCAAGCACGCCCAGGACCTTGACATCACTTACCTGCTCAAACTGGAACCCGATCGAATGCTCGCTTATTACCGCAAGCGAGCCGGTCTGGAACCAAAAGCGCAGGGATATGGCGGCTGGGACGGAGATGGGCGAAATCTTACGGGACACATCGCCGGTCACTATCTATCAGGTGTGTCGCTGATGTATGCGGCCACAGGTGACATCCGTTTCAAGCAGCGAGCGGATTACATCGTCAAGGAGCTGAAGGAGGTCCAGGACAAAAACGGTGACGGTTATCTCGGTGCTATCGACGGCGGCAAAGAGAAGTTTGACGAAGTGGCGAAGGGGAATATTCGCTCCAGTGCTTTTGATCTGAATGGCATGTGGTCGCCATGGTATACGCTTCACAAGACCTACGCCGGACTGCGAGATGCGTATCGCTTCACCGGTAACCGCACCGCATTGGAATTGGAAATTAAATTTGCCGCCTGGGCGGAAGGAATACTCTCAAAACTGAATGATGAGCAGACGCAAAAGATGCTCAACACTGAGTTCGGCGGCATAAATGAGGTGCTCGCTGATCTTTACGCTGACACCGGTGACAAGCGCTGGCTCAGTCTTTCTCATCGCTTCGATCATCATGCAGTGATCGATCCGCTCGCTCGGCGCGAAGATCGGCTTGCCGGTCTGCACGGCAACACTCAGGTTCCGAAGCTATTTGGAGTTTTGGTCCGCTACATTTACACCGGTGATCAGTCGGACGGCGTCGCCGCCAGATTCTTCTGGGACGCCGTAGCCTTGCATCATAGTTATGCGACGGGCGGTCACGGTAAAGATGAATACTTTGGCCCACCCGATCAATTGGCCGACCGCGTTGATGGACGCACGAATGAGAGCTGCAACGTCTATAACATGCTGAAGATGACTCGGCGCCTGTTCGCGATCGAGCCGGACATCAAATACGCAGAATTCGAAGAGCGAGCATTGTTCAACCACGTGCTGGGTTCCATAGAACCGGACGAAGGCCGCACCTGCTACATGGTTCCAATCGGTCGCGGTGTAAGGCATGAATATCAAGAGATGTTCCGAAGTTTCACTTGCTGTGTCGGCAGCGGCATGGAAAGCCACGGCCTGCATGGCGATGGGATTTATTATGAATCCAGTGATCGTCTCTGGGTGAACCTATACGTGCCTTCAGTGGCGACATGGGAAGCTGCCCACGCCAAAGTGTCGATGGACACAAGCTTTCCGGAAGGTGAATCAGCAACGCTGAAGATCACACTCCAACAACCAAGACAATTTACTCTCGCGCTCCGTCGACCGTCCTGGGCCGGTTCAGGTTTCGCAGTTCAGATCAACGGCGCTGACGTTAAGAACTTGTCCGGTCCGGGCTCATATGTCGAGCTCAAGAGAAAATGGAAGAGTGGAGACACTGTTGCGCTGGTCCTACCCAAAATACTCCATCAGGAAACGACACCCGACAATTCTTCTCGCGCGGCGTTGATGTGGGGTCCGCTGGTGCTGGCAGGTGATCTCGGACCAGAGCGAAGAGGTGGACCAGCCGAACCCATACCTGTGTTTGTAACAGATCAGCCGATTGCGGATTGGCTCAAACCCGTGTCAGACAAGCCCGGCAATTTCCGCAGCACTGGCGTTGGACGCGAGTTGAGCGGAAAAGAGAAAGACGTGGATCTTGTGCCTTTCTATCGTCTGCATCACCGCACATATTCAGTTTACTGGGATGTTTTTACCTCTGAGGCATGGACCAGGAAAGCTGCAGAAATTAAGGCTGAGGAAACAAAGAAAAGCCAGTTGGAAGCAGCGACAATTGCATATGTGCAACCAGGTGAACCTGAGAAGGAAAAGGCATTCAATCAGCAAGGCGAAGAGTCGACAGTCGATCGTGCAATGGGACGAACGGCGCGACGCGGCAAAAAATGGTTCTCGTTCGAGTTGCCGGTAGAAACTGCCGCAAGTGCTTTGATAGTCACCTTCTTCAGTGAGGAAAGAGCGAAACGTTCAGTGGAGATTTTGTTGGACGGGCAGCGGATCGGTGAACAAACGATTGAGCGATATCCGCCGGGAAGCGCTTCCGGTCACTTCTTCGATGTGGAATATAAGATCACCCCGAGTCTGTTGCAGGACAAGAAGAAAGTGACAGTTCGGTTTCAGGCGACTGGTGGAAATGAGATCGCAGGCATCTATGGCATTCGCGTAATCCGCGCAGGCGTCAAATGAAAGAAAAGATCTCTCGCGCAAAGGCGCAAAGGCGCAAAGAAAGCCGTCAGAAACGCGGCAGCGCTTTGCGGCTTTGCGCCTTTGCGCGAGAGATCTACGCCGATACAATTACGGTCATCATTCCGATCGTGATCGTTGGTCTCGTGCTCACCCACTTGATCCACGCACAAAACCAGCGACCGGATGCACCGCCGCCGCCACCCACGCTGGGATTGGACCAGGGCTACCTCGAATTCGACGCACCTAACCTGAAATTGAAACTCGTAAAGGCTTCGCAAACGGTCGCCGCCTTCGAACCGAAAGACGCGAATGGCTTTGACTTTACACCCGCCGATCGTATCGAACGCCGTGCCGCAAACGGTTACCACCATCTCGGAGATCTGACGCTGCGCTTACGTACCGGCACTTCCGGCCCGTGGCAGAAGTACGATACGGCTGAACTTCGCAAGCCCGTTAATTCCCTAACGGTCTCGGGACCAACTCTCGCGGCCGCAGATCTCAGCCCAACGTTGCCGGTTGATATTCCCATTAAGGTTACACGCTCGTGGATTGTTGACGACGGACATCTGACACTGCGTTTTGATCTGAAGAACAAGTCCGCGGCGCCCGTGCAAATCGGCGCGCTCGGTATCCCGATGATCTTCAACAACATCATCACCGGTCGCAACCTGAAGGAAGCGCATGAAAAATGTTCTTTCTTCGATCCGTATATCGGGCAGGACGCAGGTTACTTACAGGTGACCCGGTTGAGCGGCCGCGGTCCTTCGCTCGTTGTTGTGCCTGACGGGCAAACGCCATTTGAGGCCTATCAATTATTAAATGAACCGACTCGCCCAAACCAAACTTTCGAAGGTGCGTTTGCGTGGTTGGTCCATAGCCAGGCTTATGCTGAGGACGAATGGCAAAAAGCCGATCCCTGGAATCCACCAACCAGCATCACATTACCTCCAGGCGCGGCAAAAACATATGGCGTTAGATTTCTAATTTCGGATCAAATTCGGAATATCGAGCAAACACTCACTGCAAATGGTCGGCCCGTAGCCGTCGGAATTCCGGGCTACGTATTACCCACGGATTTGGACGCGCGCCTTTTTCTTAAGTATGGGAGAAAGATCCGGGGGTTGGCGTCCGATCCAGAAGGCGCAATCACGTTTCAGGAAAACAAACCACCACGTAATGGCTGGACAGCTTACACGTTGCACGGCCGCAAGTGGGGACGAGCCCGACTCACAATCACCTACGACGACAACTCAAAACAGACAATCAGCTACTACGTTATCAAGCCACAAACACAAGTCGTTTCTGATCTCGGTAACTTCCTCATGACGAAGCAGTGGTTCGACGATCCGAATGATCCATTTCATCGTGGTCCTTCAGTGATGAGTTACGATCGCGAAACGGAAAAGCTCGTGACGCAGGACAGCCGTGCGTGGATTGCCGGGTTGGGTGATGAAGGTGGTTCAGGCTCATGGTTGGCTGCGGCGATGAAACAATTCGGGCAACCTAAAAAAGAAGAGCTGGAAAAGTACGAGCAGTTCATCGACAAAGTCCTGTGGGGTGGTTTGCAGTACAAAGACGGTCCTAATAAGTACGGCGTGCGTAAGAGTCTGTTTTACTATTCGCCGCAAGAGGTCCAAGGGTTTCAGTACGACGGATCTCTAAACTGGACCACGTGGACCAGCTGGAAAAAAACGGACGCTGAATCAATCGGGCGCGGCTACAACTATCCTCATGTTGTCGCTGCTTACTGGTCTCTCTACCGCATCGCGCGGAACTACACCGGCATGGTCAAAAACCACCCCTGGGAGTGGTATCTCGACCAAGCCTACGAAACGACCAAGTTCACGTTTAGTCGCAACCCGAACGGCCGGCGTCGAGTCGGCTACGTAGAGCTCGGACTGATGGATGGAGATGTCTTCCTGGCAGTACTCGAAGATCTTAAACGCGAAGGCTGGACAGACAAGGCGACAGAGGTCGAAGCCTTAATGAAAGAACGTGCCGATCGCTGGAAGCAGGAAGCGTATCCCTTCGGCAGCGAAATGGCCTGGGACTCGACTGGCCAGGAGGAGGTCTATGCCTGGTGCAAATACTTCGGTTACGACGACAAGGCGGAAGTTTCGCTGAATTCGATTCTTGGCTACATGCCGACGGTTCCACATTGGGGATACAACGGTAATGCACGACGGTATTGGGATTTTATCTACGGCGGCAAGCTGCGACGGATCGAGCGTCAGTTACACCATTATGGCTCAGGGCTCAATGCGATTCCCGTTCTATCAGAATACCGGCAACATCCTGACGACTATTACCTGCTGAGAGTCGGTTATGGCGGAACGATGGGTGCACTGACCAACATCGATCAGGATGGCTTTGCGTCAGTAGCGTTCCATTCATTTCCGTCTACGCTCAAGTGGGATGGCTACTCCGGAGACTATGGACCAAACTTCTTTGGGCACGCTTTCAACACCGCGACTTATGTAATCAACCATCCGGAGTTTGGCTGGCAAGCATTTGGAGGAAACGAAAAAGCCGACGGCGATTGGGTCAGGATTCAACCACTCGACTCTTTTCGCATGCGCGTATACATCGCGCCACGCGGCCTATGGCTCACGCTCGATGCGGGGCAGTTTGAAAGTGTGGCCGTAAACACGCGCAATCATTCTGTGCGAGTCAGTCTTGCTGCGCAAACCGCCTCGACCACTCAGGCACGTTTGCGCGTGGAACAGCCGGCCAAAATCGCTGGCGTCGGTAGTTACCACCCACGTCAGTCATTCAAACAGGAACGCTACATGTATTCCATCCCACTGAAGCCTAGCGTGACCTGGCTCGATCTGGTCGATAAGTGAACGCTATTCGTCCTCGCGAGCATTCAATAGCGAATTAACAATCTCAAGCCACTCCTCCTCAAACGTGGCATGCGCCGCTGGCTTCCCTGCGCGGCGATACCAGTAACCTGCATTAGACGTGTCGCCCTCTTTGCGATGTAAATATGCATGCACCCATGAACCCGCCGACCCTTCGTCCTGTTGTGCCGATTCATGTGCCAATTCCCAATTGTCCTTTGCATCCCACCAAAGACCGGTGAGCGCGAAACCCAAATCAGGCGGCGGTTGCTGGTCACTCAATGAGTGCCGAAATTCTTCCACGTTCATATCGTCTATATTAAAACGAGCAGTTGTGATCTGGCTTGTGGACTTCAGCATTTCGCGTGACGAGTTCCTGCTCCCTTATCGACTACCAATACCCGCCTTGACGACTATCGATAAATAGTTTATTGATATTCGATAAATAGGAGGTGGATCATGTCAAAGCCAATCTCGTCGTCCGCCGCGCTACCGATCGCGTACTTAGTGCTGCGGATTCTAATTGTCCTGAACTGGCTGGGCGGTGCTGCGATACTCGCTCTGCTGGTTGTCATGCCGAATGAGCAATGGATCATGAGCGCTTTCAAACTCTCTCCCTCGCCTGACACCGAGCGGTTGATCATGGGCCTGCGCGCGATCGCCGTGCTCGGTTTCTTCTCGATCCCGCTGAACTACGTCGTCCTAAAACGGCTGCTCGCGATCGTTAAGACGGTTCGCGCGGGCGACCCGTTCGTCGCCGCGAACGCGGCGCGTTTGCAGACGATCGCCTGGGCACTGCTCGCGCTGAACCTTCTTAGCATTGTGATTGGCGCAATCGCCAGGACCGTTTCGACTCCGGCGCATCCGCTTCGTATAGACGCCGGCTTTTCAATCAACGGCTGGCTTGCAGTACTACTCACGTTCCTGCTGGCGCGCGTGTTCGCGGAAGGCGCGGTCATGCGCGAAGACCTTGAAGGGACGGTGTGACATGTCGATTGCCATCAAGCTCGACGACATTCTCCACGATCGCCGAATGACGCTCACCGAGCTCGCGGATCAGATCGGAATGGCGCTGGCCAACCTCTCGATCCTCAAGACCGGCAAGGCACGCGCGATTCGCTTTTCGACGCTCGATGCGATCTGCGAGGCCCTCTCATGCCAGCCTGGCGACATTCTCCAGTTTGAGCCTTTGCAGGCACAGCGCCAGCGATCGGCAGCGGTGAGCAAACGGAAGGCAAGCTAACGAACGCTCTGCGGCAGGCGCACGTATGGGAGAGAGGCTCACACAAATCTAACAAGGAGGATATCAAATGAAAAACAGCCGATTGTTGACCATCACGTCTCTGCTCTCGATCCTCTTCTTTACGTTTCACCTGGCAGACGACATCGTCCGCGGGATCGAGCCGGGAACGCTCACAAACCTCACGGCGATACCCATCTTTGTCTTCTGGTTGTACGGAACGCTGGTGCTCGCCGAACGGCGATCGGGGTACATCATCACCCTCCTGGGAGGGCTCTTTTCGTTGGTCGTCCCGCTCGCCCACATGAGGGGCAAGGGTGTCGGCATCACCAGCAACATCGGCAAGCACAGTGCCTATTTCTTTTTTGTCTGGACACTGATAGCGATTGGAGTGACAGGGCTCTTTTCGGTCATTCTCTCAGCGCGTGGACTGTGGGGCTTGCCATGGCGCCGATCCCGATAGTGCAAAAAACGCAGAACTTGAACAAAATGTTGGCCCGGGCAGTTCGGTATCGTGTAATGAAGTACTGCGATCGCCTTGAAGTTCAGTAGGCTCAAAAATGATTGGGGTGAAAACAGATGGCGCACAACGGGTAGTGACGCAGTTTGAATTAACGCCGAAGGCGTTCGCTAATTTAAGCCCAAGGTTGGAGCGCAGCGACAACCCGGGATTAGAATAAATCAAAGGCATTAAACGCTGAAAGGGTTTCTCTCCGTCGGACACATCGTTGTCAGCCAGCGTGACAACTCCGGATCTCTATCCAAACGAGTGCCGACGCCGCAAACGAGCAGGATGGAGTCGATCCGGCCCTTCACTTCCTGTATTCGCCGCTGCGCGAGGAAGGAGAGCATGCCTCCTTCACCCGGAACCTCTAATTCCTTTCCATTGGTTGCAATTTCGAGTGAATAGACTTTTTTCTCAGAGAGACGGTTAGCAGCGCCGAACACTTGAAGTGGAGCAACTAGATCTAACTCCTCAATCGGAGGTACAACGACGATCACAATTCGACGGACTCTGGTTGCGATTGTACTCCTCTTATGATTCGGCATTTCAGAACGCGCACATTGCTCCGGGAGAGCTTCAAGATCCAACCGTCAAATCTTCATGGTTTGCACGCGGCGACTGAGACGTTGTAGATCTCCTGCATCTTGCTGATGTAGGGTTTCTCGTAAAAGCTGACGTTGAACTTTTGCTCGATGCAGTTGATGACTCTGTTGCCGAGTCCCTGGGAAGTCGCACGGTCTCTTACCCATTGCCCCAAGCCAGTGCCGATGGCTTCGGCGAGATTCACTTTCTCCTGCTTGAAAAGACTTGCGAGTGGCTCGCCACTGCCATGCCCCATACGATAGTTGTAGACACTCCGCTGCACCCGGTAGCAATCAAATATCTTGCTCAACATCGGATCTCTTTGGCAGTAGGCCAAAACGTGTGGGCCTTCCTGCGCCGCGAAATCTTTGATCGACTGCGACGGCGGCACGGTCTGTGCAGCTGGACGTTGCTGCGCGACTGGTTCTGGATCGTCGTCGGGTGTGGGAGTCGGTTTCGGTCTGGGCTTGTTAGCCGCAATATCAGTCGAGTCAAACTTCCATCCCGTCTCGACCGCTTTGTGGTTGTTGGCACGCAGCCCGATGACTCGGTCATGAAGCAATCGTGTCGCTTCGCGCACAGTGTTCATGCTCGTGCAGTTGGCCAGGCCCTCGGCCCCGTAGTTCTTCTTGAGAAAATTATTGAAGGCGTTCTCCCAGGCCGGATCCACGCGCGAGCCGCTCGTGTCGAACACAGCACTGAAGTACGTCGTGTTTTGATACCCAATGGCGCAGATTGTGTGGGTTGGCGGTGGTCCTTTTGGGCCTATGATAAAGCTGTCTCCATGATCCACTGCGACTATGGGACCGGGATTCCACGTGAGTTCCACAATCTGTTTGTTCACTTGTTGCGCCTGGCCGATTATTTGGTGTCTGTTCGTTTCTGCCTGGCTGAGGGTTTGGAAAACTCGACAACCGGCAGAATAGGGGGCACTACTCTTGAAGTCATACTCTTCTACCAAATAGTTCTTGAAGGCAAAGTTTAGCGGGGAGGTGTCGATTCCTCCACCCACGCGAGCAGGGGAGACGACGTCGAAGATCTTGCTGATGTAAACAACGTTACCGCCCATCTCCGAACTGCAATAGGCTGTCATTGTGGATCCCTGGATCAGATGCGTTGCTAACGCATCAGTCCGAATGAGTATGGCATAAGCCAGAGCTACGAAAGCCAGGGAAAAAATGAGAATGGTGTACCGGGAAAGGTTTCGCGGAATCATGACATCTGCTCCGAGGATTGAATCGAACCCATGATACAAGAAGACGACCAATTTTGTGTGCGAATGTGTGTGCGGAACCGCGAAAATGGTGCCCCCGGCGCGATTCCAACGCGCGACCTTCCGCTTAGGAGGCGGACGCTCTATGCAGCTGAGCTACGGGAGCACGAGTGACTGAATCGTAAATCGGAATATGATAATCGTAAAGCGCACACTGCGGTCGTGAATACCGCCGCTACAATATGTTAGCTAATCGGCACGAAAAAACTGCCGGCAGTGCAGCACTGCGGGAACAACTTCAACACGTCTACTGGATTGGCGGTGGCAGCGGTGCCGGCAAATCGACCATCGCTCGCCGAATAGCTGCCCAGTATGGTTTGCGTCTGTACTCGACCGACGACGTGATGGCGGATCATGCCAGCCGGAGCACATACAAAGACTCTCCGTTGCTGCAGAGATTCATTGCCATGGACATGGATGAGCGCTGGGTGAACCGATCCCCAAAAACCATGCTCGAGACATTTCACTGGTTTCACGGTGAAGGCTTCAAACTGATCATCGAGGACCTCCTCCGTCTCCCACGCGAGCCGCGACTCATCGTGGAGGGCTTTCGACTGTTGCCACGCCTTGTCGAGCCTTTGCTCGCCGCATCTGCCCATGCCGTCTGGCTTCTTCCGACGCCTGCTTTCCGTCAGGCAGTAATCGAAAGTCGCGGAGGATCGGCATGGGGATTTCTCGCCAGGGCGAGCGATCCGGAGAGAGCTTTGCGAAACCTGCTTGAGCGCGATCGGATGTTCACAGACATCCTTCGGAAGGAAACCACACAGCTGGAACTACCCGCCATTGAAGTCGACACTGCTATAAGCGAGGACGATTTCGTCAAACGAGTGACGCAAGCGTTCGAACTCTGAGTCACGCCTTAAGACTGGTATTTAAGCGGCTCTACGTCCCTCGACTGTCGCCGCCAGCGAGAATCTCTTTTGATCGATCCAGAGCGCCAAAAATATCTTCACAAAAGTTTTCATCACCCAATGATTGAGCAAAGCCGTCGCGCTCCATTAGTTGCCGCACATCTGCTCTCACCGCCGAGATGATTAGCACAATACTGCCTCGCCGGGTTGCTTCGAGAAGTTCTTTCAGTGAATGCAATCCACTGGCATCGATCGTCTGCACATGTCGCATGCGCAAAATCAGAACACGCGGGCGCTCCTTCACGCTACGCATGGCATCTTTGAACCGCTCAATCGCTCCAAAGAACAACGATCCGTAGATCTCAAATACCTCAACACCCTTTGGTACTGTAAGCTTCGAGATGTCGCGGGCTTCGGTTTCGTCCTGGTCTGAGAGAGTTTCAGTTACCTGCGTCACCTGAGTCGCATCAGACATGCGTTTCATAAACAGAAACGTCGCCAGTAACACTCCAACCTGAATTGCCACCGTTAAATCAATAAAGACGGTCAACAAAAACGTCGCCAGCAGGATAACAGCGTCGCTCTTTGGACCACGCAATAAATCCTTGAACTCGACCCACTCGCTCATATTGTAAGCAACGACGATCAAGATGGCGGCAAGCGCAGGCATCGGAATCAACGCTGCATACTTTCCAAAGAACAACAGGATCAGCAGCAACACTACGGCATGAATCATTCCTGCAATTGGCGTCCGGCCGCCAGTCTTGATGTTTGTAGCGGTGCGAGCGATCGCGCCCGTTGCCGGTATACCTCCAAAGAGAACCGACCCGATGTTGCCCGCGCCCTGTGCTACCAATTCCATATTCGAACGATGTCTCGTGCCAAGCATGCCGTCGGCAACCACTGCCGCCAACAACGACTCGAGCGCTGCCAGAAAAGCGATCGTCACAGCGGGCGAGAACATCTCTTTTATTAAACTCAGAGACATCAACGGGATGTGAGGCAAGGGCAAATGGTTTGGAACAGCACCAAAACGGCTGCCAATCGTGGAAACGGGAAGGTGGAAAACCTTCACCGCAACTGTCGACAAAATAATCGCAATTAACATCCCCGGCACGCGATGAGTGATGCGAGGCCACACTGCAATCACCACCAGCGAAAGCAGTCCGACGCCAAGAGCATATGCACTCGCTTCCGAAAGATGATGGCGGTAAGCAATTAAACGCTCAAGAAATCCCGCGGGCGGCGCTTCAAGTTGAAGACCAAGAAAGTCGCCAAGCTGAGATGAAAAGATGATCAACGCAATGCCAGTGGTGAAGCCGACAGTTACAGGATAAGGGATGAACTTCAAGAGAGCGCCCATCCGAAATAATCCCATCAGGATCAGCAGTATCCCCGCGATCAGCGTCGCCACTGCGAGTCCGTCATATCCGTGCTGGCGCACTATTCCATAAATGATTACGACGAACGCTCCGGTCGGCCCGCTGATCTGCGCACGTGAGCCTCCCAGTAGCGAGATAATGAAGCCCGCGACGATGGCAGTGAACAAACCTTGCTCTGGTTTGACACCGGAAGCAATGGCAAAGGCAATTGCGAGTGGTAGAGCGACGATACCGACAGTGGTGCCCGCCGCCAAATCGGAATAGAACTGTTTGCGTGAATAACCCTCGCGCAGTACGGCGAGGATCTTAGGTTCGAGGACCTTGTGCATTACGACTGATACTTGATCAAAGAACGCACATCGTATCCCGTCAGCTTCTCGCGACCGGGAAGGAATTCCAGCTCCACAACAAAAACAAGCCCCACAACTTTTCCTCCAAGCTGCTCGACGAGATCAACAACCGCACGAGCGGTACCGCCGGTGGCAAGAAGATCGTCGGCGATGATTACCCGATGACCATCTCCGATCGCGTCGCGATGGATCTGTAGTGTGTCCTGACCATACTCAAGATCGTAAGAAATCGAAGCGCATTCAGCCGGCAGCTTGCGTGGCTTACGCACCGGCACAAACCCTGCCCCAAGGTGATAGGCGAGCGCCGGCGCAAAAATAAAACCGCGTGCTTCGATACCGATTACCGAATCCACTTTCTCTCCCTCAAACTGTGAAGCGAGTGCGTCAACCGTGTTGCGCAATCCTTCCGGATGCTTGAGCAGCGTGGTGATGTCATAAAAATTGATGCCGGGCTTGGGAAAGTCCGGCACTTCGCGAATTAGGGATTTTAAGTGGTCCATTTTTGCAGGTTGTGCTTTGTGTTTTGTTCTTTGTGCTTTGTTCTTTGGAAAGCTCAACAACAAAGTGCAAAGCTCAGAGTCCCAAGTTCAAAATCTATCTCTCAATGCGAAATGCAGAATAGGAACCCGTCGGCTCCAAAACTATTTCTTCCACCTGATCGACTACAGCCCATTGCGGTCCAGTGGCAAGATCGTGTTTGAACGCTTCAACACTCGTCGCCGGTCCTTCCGCAAATGCTTCAACACTGCCATCCGGACAGTTTCGAACATAGCCGACTATCTGATGTCTCGCGGCCGCTCGCTGCGCAAAGAACCGATACCCGACGCCCTGAACCTCACCTTTTATAAAAAATTTTCGCGCTACACCCTGCATGTACGTCTCAGTCTACTTGCACTTAAAGAGCTCGCCAGGTTTTCCCTTCTCTAAAGTGAACGTCTCTTCGTCTGAGTCGGAGAGTTTCAGAGTGAGCGTCATCGTGTTTCCGTTGATCGATCCGGCGTAACTGGCGGGTATCTGCCTGGGGTCTTCGTCTGCTCTCACCGGACCGCCGCGTTCCATTCGATGTGTGCCATGCAGATTGAAATGGCCGTTACGATCGACAACGAGCGGACCATTAATCACACCACTCGCACAATCGTATTCAATCGTGGCCGACTTCGATCCGACCTTGATACTAATGTGCGGCCCACCCCAAACACCGGTAGGAATACGTTGCTGGTATTTCGCCGTGACTGACATCAGCAGCAATAGAACGAGAGGAACGCAAGTAATCTTCAGCAAATTCTTCAATCTTTTGAACTCGACTCCAACGGTTCGTCATTGTAGGAATTTTTCACGCAAAGAGGCAAAGAGGCAGAGAAACTTTCTTGCACATTGTCACGTAATACGCGACACTGCGGGTGAGAACGACCATTCATCCAAATCTGCGTAGCTCCAACTGATTTTTCGGGTAAATTTGATTTTCAGTCTCCTTTCTCAAAGAGACTAGGTTTGATTTTGGATCAAATCCGGGTCTCCATTTGGTTCACTACTGCTCAAAGTGAGGACGCCCAAAACTATGCGACGTTTATTAGTGACATGCCTATCGCTGCTAATGCTGATAGCCAGCGTCTCCTACTCCCATGCTAAGCCGCTCAACATTCCGGTTACGTATTACAAACTTCCAAACGGCTTGAAAGTTGTCATCTCAGAAGATCACATCGCGCCCGTGGTTACCGTTGCCGTCTATTACAACGTCGGCTTCCGGCTGGAACCGAAGGGCCGCACTGGCTTCGCACACCTCTTCGAACACATGATGTTTCAGGGTTCGGCTAATGTGAAGAAGTTTGAACATGCAAAGTTTGTCGAGGCAAACGGCGGCAGTTTGAACGGGCACACCGACTTCGATTACACAAACTATTATCAAACGATGCCCAGCAATCGCGTCGAACTCGGCTTGTGGTTGGAATCCGATCGCATGCGTTCGCTCGACATCAGTGAGGAAAACCTCAAGAACCAGCAGGCAGTTGTAAGCGAAGAGGTTCGCGTCAACGTCCTGAACCAGCCATATCAGTTCTTTGAGTGGATCAGTCTTTGGGAAAACGCTTTCACAAACTGGAACAACTCCCACAACGGTTACGGCGAGCTTTCGGAGATTAATGCCGCAACCATCGAAGACGTTCGCAGCTTTTTCAAAACTTATTATGCGCCAAACAACGCAGTGTTAACCGTCGTCGGCGATGTTGATGTGAACGACGTCAAGAAGATGGTTGAAAAACACTTCGCGGGCATTCCTTCGCAGCCGATGCCGGCACGCGCGGATTTGACCGAACCAGCGCAGACAAAAGAGAAACGCGTTTCGCAAACTGACAAGCTTGCAAACCTGCCGGCTCTCGCAACCGGTTATCATCTGCCAGCGCAGAACTCGCCGGACTTCCCTGGAATGGCGTTGCTGGTCCAAATCCTTCAGGGCGACGACAGCTCACGCTGGTACCAGCGCCTGGTGAAAGAAAAAGAGTTGACTCTCGATCTTAGTGGCGGACTCAACTACTTCGGAAACGAGTTTGACTACACCGGGCCAATGATCATGACCACGCGTACAACTTACAAGCCCGGCCACACAGCCGATGAAGTGTTACGCGAAATGGATGCGGTAATAGCTGAAGTAACTTCAAAGGGCGTGACCGAGAAAGAACTGGCGGACGCGAAGGTTCGTTATCGTTCCAACTTCTACAGCCAACTCGAATCGGGCCAGGGCAAGGCGCATCTGCTTTCGGCACTCGCGCTTTTCCGCGACGACCCACAGCAGATCAATTCGTTGCTGACTCCATTCGAGAGTGTCACCGCAGCACAGGTTAAAGCAGCGGCGACGAAGTATTTGGTGGCAACCAATCGTACTGTGATCGATCGCGTTCCGGAAGCCAAAGCGCAACCAAAGTCGGGCCAGTGAGGTCATGAAAGGTATTCATATGAAAACACTACTTGCGATAATCCTGTTTACAGCAACCGCATTTGCACAACAGAAGACGCCCCCACCGCCAGGTGCGGCGCGGCCTCTCAATCTCCCAAAGATCACGGAAAAGAAACTCGCAAATGGTCTAACCGTGGTTCTTGCTCCCTTGCCTAACGTGCCCAAGATGTCGGCGATACTGACATTCCGCGCCGCAACCACAGCGAGCGATCGTGATGCTCATCCCGGAGCCGCACAGATCGCGGCCGCGGTGGCAAATGAAGGCACCGATACGCGTACGAGCAAACAGATTAAGGAAGAACTACGTTCGATTGGCGGCACGCTCTCGCTCGGCAGTGACGCTGATTCAACGACTATGAGCGCCTCGTCATTAGCCGAGTTTTCCACGCGGCTCTTTGACTTGATGAGCGATGTGGCCCAGCATCCTTCATTCCCGGACACCGAAGTAAAGCTGGCCCAGGAAAATACGATCCAACAGATTCGCGCCGGGCGTGCCGATCCGGGTTTCCTGGTTAACGAGCGCTTCCAGAAGGCGGTCTTCGGAAATCATCCATACAGTTTTGTGGTGCCGGATGAGAAGTCGATCAGCGCACTCACGCGAAACGATCTGCGCGCGTTTGTTACGAAGTACTTTATTCCCAATGCGTCGCACCTGATCGTCGTTGGCGACATCGACGTCGACAAGACATTCGCCGAAATCGAGAAGGCGTTTGCAAGCTGGAAGAGCGGCACACTGCCGCCGGAAGAGAATCCACCGGTGCCCAAAAGAGAAAAGCGCCAGATCTATTTCGTGAATCGGCCCGGCTCGATCCAGTCGGCCATTTACATCGGCAACGTCAGCATTCCACGTAAAGACAAAGACTACTTCGCGATTCGCACCGCAAACGCAATCTACGGCGGCTCCTTCTACTCTCGGCTCACGCGCAACATACGCGAGTCAAAGGGCTATACATATTCGCCGTTCAGCTCATCAAACACGCAAGCAAAAACTGGTTCGTTTCAAGCCGGCGCGTTTGTTCGCAATGAGGTAACCGGCCCAACGTTGCTTGAGATCTTCTACGAGCTCGACCGCATGCGGGTGTTGCCGGTGACAGATGAAGAGCTAAGCGCAGCGAAGGAATTCAGCACCGGGAACTTCTCGGTCGAACTTGCCAGTCAGTTTGGCCTGGCAGGACGCATCAACACAATCTACACGTTTGATCTCGACAAGAACTTCATCAACGACTTTCGGCCGAAGATTGAAGGCTTGACCACGGCCGACATTCAGCGAGCAGCGGCGAAATACTTCGACACCTACCGCGCGGCGATTGTGATTGTCGGTGACTGGGAAAAGGTAAAAGACCAGGTCACACCGTTTGGAGATGTGACGATGTACGACTCGGAAGGTAATGTAATCAGCAAGTAAGCGTTGTCAACAGATTCCGCAGATTACGCAGAAAAGAAGCTGTGTAATCTGTGGACCATCTGCTACGACACCAACCAGCTCAGGTAATTTCCAACCTGATCGATCATCATCCCGCCATCTCTCATCAGGCCAGTGACAATCAGGACAAGCCGGTCGCCCAGCAGGAAAGGTGCAAACGCGAGTGACACCGATCCAATGATAAGCAGGTTCGAGCCGAGTTCTGAGAATTCGTTCTTCTTCATAAGCTGAGTCTCTCCAAATCTATTGGTCGCGGGAGAGTGGTTGGGGCGGGTTACTAAGGAGCGTGAGTGTTGTGCGCTCATCTGAGCGTACCGGTGATGTCTCCAGCAAGCGATATGCCGCCCTCGATGGCACTCACAAGAATGCCGCCAAAGCTTATCGTATGAATAAGTTACCGTCATTTCATCAGCCTTCGCCAAGCTAATAGCAGAGAGTCATTCTTCGGTCAGTCTGCAATTCTCAAAGCAATCTGATTGCTGAGCAGTCTTTTCTCCCGCAACGGCGCTACGGCGCAACGAAGAAATACCAGCCGTGACCTACCGTCGCGCCGTTGCGCCGTTGCGGGAGAAAACTTCATTTCATTTTGACCTTCACGTAACCGAATTTGGACCAACCTGATTGAAGTTCTGTCAACTCAACTCATCTCTGCAGTCTCACATTGTCTAACTTTGTCTGAAGAACTTTTGTGGCACCGCGATTGCTCAATGGGCCAGCGTGGTCATGCGACTGGACCACAAAACCTTTTTGGACCATGACAATGCGAATGCAAAAGAGCAAAGCTAATAACACACGACGCACTGGTGGCGGATTCTCAACCATCGAACTGATTATCACTGCAGCGATCGTTACGATCGTTAGCGCGCTCGGTGTAATGGGAATCAGCCGCGCCAAGGCCAGCATTCGTCTTTCCGGTGCGGCTCGCGAATTCGCTTCTTATATCGAAAAGGCTCGAACGTTATCTATTCGAAGTCACGCCGACGATGCCAGTGAAAGAGCGAGCGTCGCAATCAATTCGGACAAAACGAGCTATCTCGTAACCATGGATCTCGACGGCGATGGCGACATCGACACCAGAACCATCCCGCTTCCCTCCGGCATTGAGTTCGACGAGGTACAAACAGTCGCCTTTGACTGGCGTGGTCGCACCTGGAATACAGTCGGTGCGCTCACACTATCCAACCAGCAGGTCTTAATCAGACTGAAGTACGGAAGCCAGATTGTTTCAGTCGACGTTACCGGCTCGGGCGACGTGACGATCGATAGCAAAGTTTTTGACGACTCCGTACCCAACGTGAGTCTTCACGTAGCCGACCTTGCTTCAGGTGCGACTCCCACGCCGACACCTGCCGCAATTGCAACACCACAACCTTCTCCTGATCCGCTCGCAACGCCCGAGATTGGTATTGATCCGGTTCCGACACCGACACCCGATCTGAGCGGAACGCTTCCGTTGCCGACCCCAACGCCGATTGCGAGTGCAACACCAACCCCAACACCGACGCCGTCTCCGACTGCAACGCCGACTCCGTCTCCGACGCCGACACCAACGCCTGCGGTCTGTTCTCTGACAGCAGATAGACTAACGCTGCTCATGACTAAGGATGCATCGGCCAGCATTAAAATCGACCACAATGCTTCAACGAGCCTGACCATAACGGCAGTTTCGAGCAAACCATCAGACCTTCAGGTTACTCCCGGTTCGCTGACGATAGCAGCGGGAAGCACGGGAACTTTCACGGTTAAGTCGAAAGGGTCAACCGGCATTTATTCAGTAACCTTCAGCACCGGTTGCGGTTCGAAGACAGTGCCAGTGACCGTGATCGGCCTTCTATAAGAATTAGACAACTCCCAAACTAAACGTTATGAAGACCCAGATTCAGAAAAACAAGTCAACCAAAGGCGAGCGCGGTTTTACGTTGATTGAAACGACCATCGCCTCGCTCGTGATGCTGGTTGGCGCTCTTGCCTGTTCCTCGCTGTTTGTCTTCTCGCTGCAGAACAACGTCGGCGGCGCCGAACGCGCCCTGGCGATGGCAGTGGCCCAGCAACAGCTGGAACAGATCAGAAGCGTTGCTTATGAAGACTCGACACTAACCGTCGGTACCTTCACCTCAACCGAGCGAAGCGGCGAACGAAACTACACAGTGCAACGGGCAGTCGCCAGCGAAACGAACAGCGACGGCAGTGCAAAGGCGTTAAAAAGAATCACCATTACAGTCACGCCGCAAACGGCTGGACCAAACTGGACGCGCACATCCGTTGTGCTTGTCACACTCCGTTCTACTCTCGCCAGTGGTAGCTACCTGGTCAGTCAGTAATCCCGACTTTTAGCAACAAGGCAAAGACAATGAAGATGCGACGTGCAAACAATGAAGGTGGTTTCTCTCTGGTCGAGCTGATTTTAGCGATGGCTATCACCCTAACCGTGCTCGGCCTGTCAAGCACTCTCCTCGCCGCTGGCTTCTACTCTCGCTCACGCGAGGATCGCAAGTCAGACGGGATCGCTGACGTTCAGCGAGCACTCAATATTATGACCCGCGAGATCGGCAATTCTGGGTTGAAGCTTCCCACTGGACTCGGCGCAGTGGCCACAAATGGGATTGTGACTAACGATTCCGACAATCAGTCGATTCGTATCGTCTCGAATCTCAACGGCATGCCGGACTCGGCTAATGGTTACTTTGAGGACCCCGACGTGGAAGACACGGACGAGGATCTCAAGTTCCTGATGTACGTCGATGCAGCGCTCGGTCAGCGTTACATCGTTCGTTACGAAAGAAACGGTTCAAACCAGACTACCGTGCTCGCGAATCGCATCGACTCACTCATCTTTCGTTATTACGACGAGAAAGTTACTTACAGCACGACCGTCGACTCCAATGGCGTTTGCGACATCACGGATGTGAAGAATGCTGCCGGCAATTCGAAGAGCGAAGTCTCGCCGGCGTCAGCGAAGTTTATTGTGATTGCCGTTGGCGTAACTCTGCCGGCAGTTGGTAGTGAAGGTTCGGAGGGCTATCAACCCCCTTCGCAAGTCCAACTGACGTCAGACGTCGTTTTGCGCAACTCAATCGTTTACTGAAGGAGCTGTTACGAGCAATGAAACGCGAACCGAAAATGAACCTGAACAACCGCGCCGGCGAAAGAGGCGCGGCACTTGTAACGATGCTGCTAGTGTCTGTGCTCCTTCTCGGTGCTGGTGGCGCATTGATCACGAGCACCATGATGTCGGCCAACAACTCTCTTGCCTCAACTGCAGAAATGCAGGCTTACTATGTGGCCGAATCCGGAATGCAGTCAGCACTCAATGCGCTGCGCGGTAACAGCAAACCTTTGATCAACGCAAACGATCGCATGAGTTTTCGTACTGCGATCATTCCGAGTATCTCGAATGGTGGTAATTCGGGGACACCAAGATTTGCCGGCTGGCTTCCCTACAACGATCCTGCGGATCCAAACAGTCTCGTACCCGTCTCGGTTGGAACAGTCACAGCTGGTTATCGAGTAACGATCGAAAACATGGATCCTAACAGTCACATCGTCCAGTTTGAGACTTCCGCGACTATCAATGGCGGTGATGCCGGCAAAACTTATCAAAAGACTTTCGGCACGGTTGGTGGCACCGATGAAGTGACGATTCGCTACTCTGGACAGCCTTCAACCAACCTGAGCCCCGATCCCTATACCTTCCCACTCACTCTCGATTCAGCGCTGGGAAGTTTTGTCATCGAAAGACCGGTTACCAGCACGGCTGATAACGTCGCGATCGCGAAGACCGGTTTCGAAATCACGATCACACAATCTCTGCCGTGGGCAGCTACTACTACACTGGAAGGCACATTTGAAGGCGAAGTGGACAGTGTGGGCACAACAGTCACAGTGACTTTCGACAAAGCCTCCGTGAAGGCCGACGGCACGACTTACGCACTCAACCTGGCGAGCGGCACGCAGGTGCTCAATCTCGCTTATCCTTCATCACCCAGCACGACAAACATTCCAGCGAGAGTGACTTCACCCGATCCGAAACGATTGCTTCTCAAATCCTACGGCTTTGGGCCACAAGGATCCGAAAAGCGTTTGGAAATGATGGTGAGCAAAGCCAATTTTGAATTTGAGACTCCGGCCGGCTTTACGATACGCGGTGCTGACGACTGCTCGCCTTTGTCTCTCGACACTGGAGACAGTGGCGCCAAGTGGTATTCGGGTATCGATCATTCCGGCGTCGAGCCGCAGCGTCCGGCTTTTGCAGTCACGCCATGTGATGAAGACGATGCGAAATCAGGAATTAAGAAGCCGGACACGGTCGTCGATCCGGAAATCGGTCTGCTCGGCGATGACGACACGACTCCCGGCACGGTCGAGACACCGTCGTTTCTCGACACCGCTGATAGAGCGCGAGCTTATCTGAACGCATTGCAATCCAAGGCACAGTCTACAAATCGTTATTTCAGTGGTGGCACAACAGTGAACGATTCGGTTAATGCTTCAATGTTTACGTTTGTTGACGGTAATTGCACGCTCCAGAGCGGTTCCGGAATTCTAGTCGTAACAGGCACATTGACGATGCGCGGTAACACCAACTTCAACGGTGTGATACTCGTGCTCGGAAAGGGCCAGTTAATTCGTGACGGTGGTGGTAACGGTGAGATTTACGGCGGTATTACGATCGCCGCCTTCGGTCGCACGTCCGGAGACTTCACCCCGCCAACGTTCCAGACCAACGGAGGCGGCAATTCAACGATTCAATACGACTCGCTGGCGCTGAAAAACGGTATCGGCTCGGGGACGAATGTCTCCGGCATTCGCGAATTCTAAATTTCTCACCCCGCGCGAGCCATCCACAGATTACGCAGATTCTGTGTAATCTGTGGATGCTGCTTTCAGGAACCTGGCGCGCAGGGTCTCGTCGTTAACGTTTGAGGCGATCAAGTTCACGATCTCGGAAGCGCGTGCGGAAGCTTCCTGTGCTTCAGCTTCCTGACCCATCTGCGTCTTCAGTCGTGCCTTACCGGCTTGAATCTTCCACGCGACCAACGGTACTGGATACTTCTCAAGCTCCGCTAACGCAGCGTCGAAGTTCTTCTCGGCCTCCTTGAGATTATTAGCGGCGAGAGCAATTCGCGCCCTGAGGTGGTGTGCGACCGCAATGTATTTGTGAACCTCGTGCTCAGTCGCAGTCGCATGAAGCCGCTCCACAAACTCGCGTGCCTTGTCGAGATCGCCTTTTTTCAACCAGTGCTCAGCCATTGCCGCCTCGAGCCGGATGTTATACCGCCAGCGGAACCACGCATCGCGCTCGAAAATGTTTCTCACTTCGTGAAACGCAACGGCAGTCTGCTGGTGATCTCCAGCATGAGTGCAGTCGATGCCTCGATTGATTAATGAATTGGCCTCAGCTTCCATGACATGATGCCGGCGCGAGACGTCAATTCCCTCTTCGTTGTACTTGTGTGCTGACTCGTAATCGAAAAGCTCGCGATAAATCCAGCCGATGCAGTTTGGAAAACGCGGATGCCAGAAGAGGTCGCCGTTGCGACGCGCCTTGTCCATCGCTTCATTTAGCGTTGCGAGTGCAGCAGACATCTTGCCCTGGTTACCCTGCGAGAGCCCAAGAAAGAAAAGCGACGTCAACATTAGAAAACCATCGCGCAGCTCAGACGTAAGCCGCAGCGCTTCGGTAGCTAACTCCACTGCCAGTGCATATTCCGATTGGAAAAAGTGCACGCAAGCTCGCCACGTCAAGCCACTACACAACCCGGGTTTGTGGTTGAGCCGTCTGGATGTCGCTATCACTTCATCCAGCAACACCGTCGCTTCTTTCAACTCGCCATAGCAACAATGTTTGAGCCCGATTAAGAACATCGTCTCGACGCGTAACTTTTCATTTCCTGCTCGTTCGGCAACTTCGAGCGCTTCAGTCGCGCGCGCCACAGTCTCGTCGAGTCGATGTGAAAAGAAGAGCGACATGGTCAACGCGTTGAGCGCGGTTGACTGCAGCTCGAGCGAATCGAGTGCTCGGCCCTGATCGAGCATGTTGCTGAAATCTTTGGCGGCCTGCGAGAAGTTACTCAAGGCATGATTTACTGTGCCGCGTTTGTGATAGAGCGTGGCCAAACTTTCCGGCTGCGACTCGGCCGGAAGCTTCTGGACCAAACTTAGTGCACGCGTGTAGTGGCGTTCAGCTTCGGCGTAACCGTAGAGCTTGGCAGAGTGATCGCCGGCGTGAATCAGGTATTCAACTGCGCGGGAAAAGTCTCGTCCCTGCTCGAAGTGTATGGCGAGTTGAGTCGCGATCTGCGGCGCACGTTTACCATAGTGCTGAAGCAATTGTTCGCCGGCCTGTTGGTGAAGCAGTACACGTCGCTTGTTGACGAGATCGCCGTAAAGAAAATTCTGGTAAAGCGCGTGCGAGAAACGATAGCGAGTCGCCAGAGTTCCGTCGGGCAATTCTTCTTCACCGATCGTGTCGATCAGACGATGACTTTTGCCGACGCGTGCCAGTAACTCTTCCAGATCGATCTCGTCAACGCCGAGGAGTTTTGCGGTCACCGAAGACAGAAACTCTGTGCCTTCGACACTCGCATACTGAAGTGTGCGCCGTTCCTCTGTACAAAGCGCATCTATCTTTTTACTGATCATCGCGCGTACGCTTTCAGGCGCCGCAAGATCCATCTCCGAAAGCGGCCGGGCCAGAGACCAGCGTCCATTTGCTTTCGCGAGATCGCCACGCTCGCCGAGATATTGGAGCAGATTGGCGGCGAACAGTGGATGACCTTCAGTCTTTTCGTGAACCAGCGCAGTGAGCTCACCGGGGAAATCGTTTGGCGAAAACGTCGCATCGACGTACTCCGCGATATGCTCGCGATTCCACAGACGCAGCGCCACTTCTTCACAGAGATTGTGTGCCTTCATCTCTGCCTTGTAACTCTTCAGTGGATGGCCGCTGCGCTCAACGTCTTCAGGACGGAACGTACCGGCAATCAAAAGACGCTGAGTGCTGATGCGCTGCGAAAGATGGCGCAGCAGATCCACGCTCGACGGATCAGCCCAGTGCAGATCTTCAAGTAACAAAACAACCGGTGACGTCATAGCGAGCATGCCGAGCGCATCGCCCATCTCGCGCATCATGCGTTCTTTTGTGGCGCCGATAGTTTCCTGCTGTAACTTTTCCATCGAGCCACTGGACGCAAACGCAGTCGGCAATTCCATGC
Organism: Pyrinomonadaceae bacterium; assembly: GCA_036003745.1. Taxonomy (GTDB): domain Bacteria; phylum Acidobacteriota; class Blastocatellia; order Pyrinomonadales; family Pyrinomonadaceae; genus PSRF01. The sequence goes on along the minus strand of DASYSD010000074.1, from coordinate 99,371 downwards.
ACCAGGTTGGTGCGTAGGTGCGCATCACAGCCGCAATGCGTTCGCGACCGGGCGCCTGAAGCAGTTCACCCATTGCATCGAGAAACGGCAGATAAGCTTCGCCCGTGCCGTATTGTTCGACGCAACGGCCTCGCGATATCAGCAGGCCGAGTTGGTGTTTGCGAGCGCGGCGCAGAAACTCGTCGGAGAGTGAAGTCTTTCCGATACCTGGTTCGCCGGTGATAAAGACAATTCGGCCGGTGCCTTCGATAACCTGCTGCAGTAGACCTTCGAGCTTCTTGATCTCCGATTCGCGACCGACAAAGGAAGGCGCTGAGCGATCAATCAAATCCGGATCGTAAACAATCGGAATACCCGACCACGTGCCGGTTATTGAGGTGCGCAGGCTCCGCAATGCATCAGCCATCTCGCCACAGGATGAATACCTTCGCGTCCTATCTTTTGCGAGGGCACGCTCGATGATCAAATCGAATTCGCGCGGCAGCTCCGGTCGCAACTTACTCGGCGGCGAAGGATCGACGGCGGCGATTGAGTGGAAGATCGACAACACACTCGGACCACTGAATGCTTTCGTTCGGGTGGCGGCTTCGTAAAGTAAACTGCCAAGCGAAAAGATCTCTGAACGAACGTCGAGAGTCTCGCCGCGGGTCTGCTCGGGCGACATGTAAGCGGCCGTGCCGAGAACGATTCCCGGTCCGGTCAGATTTGCCGCGAGCGTCAGTGCCTCACGGTCGATCTCGTCGGTACTGAGACGCACCATTTTCGCGAGTCCGAAGTCGGCCACTTTCACAACGCCCTTCGGAGTTAGCAAAATATTGGCCGGCTTGATGTCGCGGTGTATTAGTCCGACTGAATGTGCAGCCTCGAGCGCGTCGGCTACCTGAATGCCGATGTCCAACAGCGAGGTCAGCGGTAGGGCGCCGCTGGTGACGAGACGTGACGTTAGTGTTTCACCGTCAACAAACTCCATCACGATGAAATCGACGCCATCGACTTCCTCAATCGCGTGAATGGTGACAATGTTGGGATGGTTCAGAACCGAGGCAGACTGCGCTTCCGCGAGTAATCTGCGCTTCGCGGTTTGATCGCGAGTTGCGTCGGGTGCGAGCAACTTAAGGGCGACGTAGCGTCCGAGTTTAGTGTCTTCCGCACGATAGACCTGCCCCATGCCACCTTCACCAACTTTGTTGATGATGCGGTAATGCAACAGCTGACGTTCTGGCTCCACAGAACTCATCTGAAACTCCGGGGGGATTGAATCAGGTCGGACGAATGATATGTTTTCCAACTACAACGCGTAAAGGGAATCACAAAAGGGCCATCCACAGATTACACAGATTGATTGAAATCTGTGTAATCTGTGGATAGCCTAACTGAAATGTTGACTACGCTGGCTGTGGCTAATTACCGGTCGCTTCGGAACTTAATTGTTCCGCTGCAACGTCTCAACTTGATCACTGGTCCAAATGGGAGTGGCAAGTCGAGTGTTTATCGTGCGTTGCGTCTGCTTGCGGACACAGCTCAGGGCGGCGTGATTCCGTCGCTCGCGCGTGAAGGAGGGCTTCAGTCAACACTGTGGGCGGGGCCTGAGAGTGTTGGGCGTTCGGTGAAGCGTGGCGAGCACAAGGTTGAAGGCACAGTTCGTAAGGAACGCACAAACCTGCGGCTCGGCTTTGCGGGCGATGAATTCGGATATGCGATCGATCTGGGATTACCGCCTCCCAGCTCGTCGGCTTTTGCTCTCGATCCCGAGATCAAGACGGAGACGATCTGGGCTGGGCCAGTGCTGCGTCCTGCGGCTTTGCTCGTCGACCGGCATGGGGAGTTGGTGCGTTCGAGGAACGGCGAAGGCGAGTGGGACGTGCTCTCTTACCAACTACCCAGCTTCGACAGCATGATGACGCAGTTTGCCGACCCACGGAACGCGCCTGAGATGCTCCGGCTGCGCGAGCAGATTCGATCCTGGCGTTTCTACGATCACTTCCGCACAGACGTCGAAGCGCCCGCGCGGCTTCCGCAAATCGGCACACACACGCCTGTGCTCAGTAACGACGGCGCCGATATGGCAGCAGCGTTGCAGACAATTCTAGAGATCGGCGACGAGGAAGCGCTCTCCGAAGCTGTTGACGATGCCTTCCCGAGATCTTCGATTTCGGTATTAAATGTAGAGGGCCGTTTTGAGATTGCGATGCACCAGCATGGACTGTTGCGACCGCTGCGAGCGGCTGAGTTATCAGATGGCACGCTTCGTTATCTACTGTGGATTGCAGCGCTGCTCACACCACGACCGCCGGGACTGTTGGTATTGAATGAACCGGAAACGAGTCTGCATCCGGATCTTCTGCCGGCATTGGGACGTTTGATCGCAAACGCCGCCGAGCGCTCGCAAGTGCTGGTGGTCACGCACGCAGCGAAATTGATCGAGTCACTGGAAGAGCAGGACGACTGCAATTCCGTAAGATTGGAAAAAGAGTTTGGGGAAACGAAGATCGCGGGCGCCAACGCACTCGATCTTCCGGTGTGGCGTTGGGCGTCGCGCTAGTATTGGGCTCTTTTGTAGGGGCGGCACTCCGTGGCCGCCCCTCGCGTAGACTAAGAGAGATCTGGAATTAATGAAACGCAACAAGAACGGCCAGGGAGCAACACGCCTCGCGTGAGCTAAAGAGATATATTCTAGAATTCATGAAACCTAACAAGGGATGGCCACGGAGTGCCACCCCTACAAAAGGTGAATCGATGACTAAATTGTTTGGTGTGTTTCTCGCACTCCTCGTCACGCTTCAATCCGCCAGCGCCGTTAGACAACCCGCAACGAAGCGCCTCGTCTTAACCGACTGCCAACCCCAGGGCATAAAAGGTCCCGCGAAGTGCGGCACGCTCGAGGTCTACGAAAACCGCGCCACGAAAAAAGGCCGGATGATCAGTCTAAACATTCTCGTCCTTCCGGCAACCAGCGCCAAACGCGAACCCGATCCATTCGTCTTTTTCGCCGGTGGCCCAGGCTCAGCTGCCACCGAAGACGCCACCGGCATTGCTTCTGAGTTCGCGAAGATCCGTGAACATCGCGATATGTTGTTTGTGGACCAGCGTGGCACCGGCAAGTCGCACCCGCTGGACTGTCCCTTCTTCAATCCAAACGATCCTCAAAGCTATCTCGGCTACTTCTTCCCGCTTGAAGACATTCGCAAGTGCCGCCCACAACTCGAAGCCAATGCCGATCTAACGCTCTACACCACAGATATCGCCATCGACGACATGGATGAAGTCCGCGCAGCACTCGGCTATGAACGCATGAATCTTTTCGGCGGCTCTTACGGTACGCGAGCCGCACTCACTTACCTCAAGCGCTATCCGAAGCGTGTGCGTACTGCGGTGCTTCAGGGCGTCGCTCCGTCAAACTCCTACATGCCCAGCGATTTTCCGCAGGGCAATGAACGCGCACTGCAGGGTGTTCTAGCGGAATGTGCCGCTGATCAAGCGTGCAACGCCGCCTTTCCAAAGCTGAAAGAGGAGACGAACTCACTGCTGGCCCAACTCATGAAGGAACCGGTCGAAGTTGAAGTGCAAAAACCAAACTCAAACGATCGTGTCAAAGTAAAACTGTCTCGAGATTTAGCCGCCGAAGCGATTCGTTACATGTTGTATAACCCTGTAGCTGCCGCTCGCGTTCCACTCGTCATACACCTCGCCGCGCAAGGCAATTTTGTTCCTTTAACGGAGTCTGCTCTCGGGTATCGCAAGTTCCTCGTTAGCACTGGCAGTAATGGTATGTACCTGTCGGTCACGTGTGCCGAAGACTTGCCGTGGATCAAACCGGGGGAAGGTGAACGAATGGCTGAAAACACTTTCCTCGGTGATTATCGACTGCGCCAACAACGCGAAGCATGTGCGCTCTGGCCGCGCGCCAGTATCGCTCAGGATTACAGCGATCCAGTTCGCTCAGACGTCCCCGTTTTGATTTTGACTGGAGAATGGGATCCGGTGACGCCTCCTGCAAATGGTGAAGCAACCGCAAAGACATTGAAGAATAGTCTTCACATCGTCGTACCTCATGGTGCGCACGGATTGGGCGGACTCGAAAATATTGATTGCATCATCCGCATCACTGCAGAATTTGTAGAACGCGGAACGACAAACGGTAATGACACTGCCTGCGTAAAGACAATCCGGCGAAAAGGATTTGCGCTGAATTTCCAATGAAGTGTCCGAGTTGCCAGAACCTGTTGGCCGACGACGCACAATTCTGCGGCACTTGTGGTCTGCCTACGTCACGTCATCCCAGCGACGCCTCAACTCAAATCGACGTGCAGCAGCAAACAAATGCCGACGAGCCAAGATCGACAGACGATCGCCATGCACTGCACAAAGATCCGCGTATCGGTTTAATCCTCGATTCCAAATACAAACTGATCGAGAGCCTGGGCCAGGGTGGCATGGGTTCGGTGTTTCGTGCTCAACGTCTGCATATCGGCGACGAAGTAGCAGTCAAACTTTTGCATCAAGATCTCGTCCGCGAGCAACATGCCCTCGAGCGGTTTCGCCGTGAGGCGCGCACAGCCGCGATGATCAGGCACCCAAACGTCGTGAGCATTCACGATTTCAACGACGGGACTGGCGCCACGAGCGAAGCCTACATCGTGATGGAGCTGGTTCAGGGTGTGTCTCTCGGCAACCTGCTTCGTCGCCAGGGACGGATGTCTGCCGAGCGTGCCGTTCGCTTGATGCAGGACATTTGCGCCGGCGTGGGTGTCGCTCATCGTCAGGGACTGCTGCACCGTGATCTAAAGCCAGACAATGTGATCATTGTTCCGCCGAGTCATGAAGGTGATGAAGAGACTGCCAAGGTAGTTGATTTCGGACTCGCGAAGGTTCGCGACGTCACGGCCCAGACGGCGTTGACGCAGACGGGCGCGGTGCTCGGCACCTTGTATTACATGGCGCCTGAGCAATGCAGCGGTGAAGAGCTCGATGCTCGTGCTGATGTCTACAGCCTCGGGGCGATGCTTTACGAAATGCTGACTGGTGGACCGCCGTTCCGCTCAAATAATCTTGCGGGCTTGATTTCAAAACATCTGCATGAGCCACCACCGCATTCCCCGCCCGCGCTCGGGGTGCCTCCTGCGGTTGAATCAGTTTGCCTGCGCGCGCTTGCAAAGAATCGCAATCAGCGCCACCCGGATGCGATTGCTTTTGGTCGTGATTTACAGAAGGCTTTGGAGGCTCCTGTTGGTTTTCAGCCTTCGGGTTCAGTTACGACGAGGCGGTCGCCGTTGCGCTGGATCATTGCGGCGGCCGGAGTCTTCATCGCGTTGATCGCGATCGTTGGGGTTGGGATCGCGATTCAGTTTGGAGTGAATCGCATGCAGGCTGGTCGCGACATTGCAACCAATGTCAATCAGGCAGTCAACCAGAACACGCCGCCAGTAGAATCACCGCCGATCGTTTCAACTTCCACTGAAGATTTGCGCGGCGTTTGGGCGGGGACTTATGGTCCAATGGGAACCGCTAGCAAGCTGACTATTAAGAACCACAACGGCAATAGTCTGGATGGAGTTTTGGAACAGGCCACAATTCGGGTCGCCTTCAAGGGGACATACGACTCACGATCGCGCACGCTGACGATGATGCAAACTGAAGTCTTGAGCGGTGAAGGTTGGAGTCTCGGCGAAGACGTCGGAAAACTCTCTGCGGATGGAAAGAAGATCAGCGGAACCGGGAAAGATCCGCTGAGCGAATCGCTGGGGATAACTTATCAGTGGTCGTTCATAAGAAAATAGGTCCTATAGGACATATAGGACCTATTCTCTGTTAGCCGCTAGTTCAGCAACTGCAACCCAAGAATCCCTTCAAGGATCGCACCAAGAATGCTGTAGCTTCCGTTCGAGTAGCGACCGTAGCGTGAGCGGCTGTAGTAACCGTCCTCATAGCCACGCCTGAAACCTTCACGGAAGTAGTACTGATACTCGCTCAGCTCGACATAATAACCATCGTAGCCGTAGCTCGCATCCTGGTAACCGTAAGCCTCATTAGGATTGAAGCCCCAACCATCCTGGCGGTCGGCCTGTCCGGCATAGAAGCCTTCTTCATAACCATCATTGATCGCGCGCTGCAACATCTCCGCGCCATACCTGTTGGTCTCGTAGTAACTGCTGCCTCTACGGTAGCGATAGTTATATGGACCATAATCGTTATAGCGCCACTGCTGCAATCTCAACTGATCGCGACGTAGCTGATCGAGATAACGCTGCTGATAACGCAACTGGTTTAACCGGCGTTGCTGCTCGAGTAACCGCTGGCGCTGGTTCAAGAAGCTCTGGCGTCGCTGCCAATCCTGCCGGTAGCGTTCGGCACGTTGCTGCTGTTCGTACTGCCAGTTACGGTTCTGATACCGGTTGTTGTTGTTGTCGCGACGTCCATCCCAGTCGCGGTTGTTATCGCGGCGATTATCCCAATCGCGATTGTTATCGCGTCGATTATCCGAGTCGCGATTGCGATCACGATCGCGTTCCCATTGTTGGCGACGTTGCTGTTCCACCTGCTGCTGTTGCTGTTGTTGTTGGCGTTGTCGCTCCCAGTCACGGTTCTGCTGCTGCTGTTGGCGCTGTTGCTGCCAACGCTGATCACGTTCCTGCGACTGTCGGATCTGCTCCTGCCGCTGCTGCTGCCAACGATCCTCGCGTTCGCGTGACTGCCGGATCCGTTCCTGCTGCTGCTGGTCGTTACGTTGTTGCTGACGCTGTTGCTCCCAACGCTGCTGTCGTTCCTGGCTGTTCTGCTGTTGTTCCTGACGACGCTGTTCCCAGCGTTGCTGTTGTTCAGCTTGCCGCTGCTGTTGCGAAGCCTGGCGCTCTTGTTGGCGGTTTTGTTGTTCCTGTTGGCGCTGCTGCTGACGTTGTTCGCGTTCAGCCTGATTCTCCTGACTCCGCTCTTCGCCACGACCGCGGCGTCCCTGGGCATTGGCAATATCGCTTGCGCCCAACAGTGCCGCGCTTATCGCCAAAGCCAATCCTATTCCCTTTAAGTGTTTCACTTCTTCAAATTTCCTTTCAGTACTGACAAGCGGAGAGAGGTCGACGGATTGGCATTTGGCAACTGCTATTCCATGACGAATTCGGCGTAAACCAGCCTCAACAATGTAGCTTTCCGAGACGATTTCAGCCACGGATTGACCATATGGTTTACAGAGTCGGCACGGATCAACACAGATAAATCCAAATCCGTCCCTCAATCCGCGTTCATCTGTGGCCATATGTTTTGTTGGTATTGCGACCGAATGATAATTCATTGACGACCCCCCAAGTGGGCATGGTGCTTGCCAAATTCCAACGTGAAAACAACTTGAGGGGGCACTTATGAAAAATCTGAAAGTGTGGCCACACCTCGTGCTTGTCGCTCTGGTGTGTGCCGTCGCAGCGGGCATTGGAGTTGGCTTGTGGGTGAAACACGAGCAAACCGCGTCAGCAGAATCATTGCCGAATGCGGCACGCATCCAACGGGTCGAGGGCGAGGTGGCACTCAACAATAGCGATGTCGCCAACGCTCAAAGCGATCAGTGGATTGCGGCGACCGCAAACCAACCGTTCTCGGTCGGTGACCGCATCTACACGCGCGACAACTCGCGCGCGAGTTTGGCCTTTACCGGACGAAATTTTGCCCGGCTCAATCCAAACACTTCACTCGACGTGCTTGCGTTAAATGATCAACGAACGCAGCTCGCTTTGCGTGACGGTTCAGCAATGTTCGACATCGGGTACCTTGACTCAGGCGATCTGTTTGAAGTAGCGACGCCTTACGGCGCCGTCGATTTTCAACAACCGGGTCTTTACAACGTAGGCATCAGCAACGGGCAAGTGCTCGTTTCTGTCTTAAGTGGGCTGGCACAAGTGGTTGGTCTCGGCGGCAGCGGCCAGATTAGCAAGGGTGAGTTGCTAACACTGGTGGGCTCGACCGCAGCCGATGTTGTTCTATCCAGACTCGATGGACGTGACGCAGGCTATGCGGTGGACGATTATTACGCCTACCAGTATCCGCGTTACTACGACGGTCGTTACCGCGACTACAACGTCTATCTAAACGATCCATACTACTTTGATCCTTATCGGCGAACGACCAGTTACCAATACGTGAACTCGTACATCCCCGGCCTCTACGATCTCGACTATTACGGCGACTGGAATCGACTCGATAATTATGGATACGCATGGGCGCCAAGAGTTGATGCCGGTTGGTCGCCATATCAAACGGGCTACTGGTACAACGATTACCCGTATGGTCCAACATGGATCTCGAGTGAACCGTGGGGCTACGCACCTTATCACTACGGCCGCTGGGCGTTTGTGGGCGATCGCTGGTACTGGGTGCCTGAGGCAACCAGTGTCACGCCAATTTATTCGCCGGCACTGGTAGCGTTTATTCCATTCGGCGGAAACGATATCGGCTGGGTACCGCTTGGACCAGGCGATGTCTACGTGCCGCACTACTACAACACGAGCTGGCAGCCTTATTACTTTACTCGTGACAGTCTGTATCAGCGCGGTGTGAATCTGAACGTTCCGGGTGCGGTGACCGTTGTGAGTATCGACGACTTCAATCGCGACTTCGACTGGAGACGCGTGCGCAAGGCTGATCGAAACATGCTTGCCTCGGTGAATCCTGTTCTGGATCCATTGCTGGTGACACCTTTGCGAAATGCAGCGGTGAGATCAGCTTGGGGTCGCGGCAAGATCGATATTCCTCCGGGAATCGCTCGCAAGCTGACCGATACGACAGTGATCACGAGCACAACGCCGGCATCTCCGCCATTCCGGCCGGATCTCGCCAAAACGATGCGCGTGAATACCGCGCCGGATCGTGCTAGGGGACAGAAGTTCCAGGTGCGGGACGAGCGACAGGGACGTGGTGCACCGCAAGCGGCACAAACGTCACAACCGGCTGCCCCGGCAGCTCCACCGGCTCAAACGCAACGTGATAACGCGGCAGCGCAGCGCGACCTGCGACGCATGGAGCAGCAGCAACGGCAGCAACAGAACGAACAGCGCCGAGTTGACCGTGCAGCAGGCGCAGCGCAGGCTGAGCGTGCGGCGAGACCGGTTCGACAGCAGCAGCCGCAAGGTGAACGTGTCGCGGCGCCGGCACGACCGCAACCACAGCAACGACGTGTAGTTGTTCCGCAGCAGCGGCCACAACCACAAATGCGTCGTGAATCAGCACCGGTTCGAAGTCAACCAGCGCCACGTGTAACTCGTCCGCAACCGCAGGCCCCGCGTGCGCAACCGCAGCCGCGACCTGCGGCACCACCACGTGCGCAGCCTCAGCAACAACAGCGGCAAAAGCCTGATCGCCCGGCACAAAGCCAACCAGCTCCGGGCGGCGCTAAGGGCAAAGGCCCTAAAAAGCCGTAACACAGATGAACACGGATTGGATCCGGATCCAATCCGTGTTCATCTGCGGCTAAAAAATCTCCACAATGGCAAGCCCGCCGGGAGGGACTTGAACCGTTACACTATTGTTCGCTGTTTTTAGTGAAGTGTCGGTGGTCCACTCAATCGCGCGTTGAATCTGCTTACCCGAGATCGTCACATCAACGTAAGCGCTCCGATCGACCTGCGCCATGCCCTGTTGCGGCTTAAACACACCTTTATTGTTGAGCAACGTCACCACCCAACTGTTTGCCGTACGATTGATCAAATACTCCACATCCCCAGTAATCTTCAAAGGCACCGCATCGGCAAAAACATGTGTCAGCACATGTGCGGCGAGAGGCGTCATACGCTCGTCTTCACCCAGTAGATCCGGAACCGCGACGAAAACGACATTTCCCTTCCCGAATTTATTGACCGTCACTAATGGCTCACTATCCGGGATCGTGATCAAAGGAGAGGCGCCTTTGAGTTCGATTCTTTCAAATCTGAATATTTGACTCTGCAAATCCTGCGGCTCTTCACCCGGCGCAAGACAACGAGCGTTATGAGCCTCGCCCGTGTCATTCAACAGTCGCACGCCCAAAAACTGCTCCGGCAGTCTTTTGATCTGAGCCGCATTCAGTATAACTGTGCCTCCGTTACGAGCATACTCGGTTAGACGTTGTATCCACTCATCGGACCATTCAATCCGGCCACCAACCACAACGGCGCGATAAGACGGCAAGAGTGTTTGAACTTTTGATTTCGATTGCCCCACATCGGCAGCAGTCAAAACATCGAAGATGTCACCAAAAACCCCGGCGACAAACGGTTGTCTGTCAGCGATTGCAGGTTCGCCTTCAACGACGAGACCGGGATAGTAAGCAACGCCAAACAGCTCTCGCAGCGCCCGATCACCACGATCAATCTGCGAAACCTCAAAGGGCCACTGCGGATAATCCGTCATCTCAAACCCATGAGCCGGATCCAACAGGAAAGCTACTGGAGTGTACGGAGTCCCACGATTAGGATGTTTCTCCGCGAACCGAACAAACTCATCTGTGATGCGGCCAAGCGGATTGAGTTGAAATGGATGATCGCCGGGACCTGGTTTGAAAAACTGATCCTGACCCTGTTCGAGATAGATCGCCGAAGCGCCCGACATGTAATAGAGGTAATAACTCTTGCGGTACCACGACAGCGATGGCCCCATTGTTGGACCATAGCGAGAATGGTAGAAGTAGTCGGGCCCGGCAAAGTTCTGCTGCCTCGTAAAAGTAGTCGCGGTGTCGCCGAAGTTTGGCGCGTGATAGTAAAGAAACGAACCGCCGAACTGTCGCGCCGCACCGCGCGTGAAAGCGATGCGCATTCCCCACATCGGCATGATGGCGGCGGTCTCCATACCGAGGAGATTCACGCCCCACTGGCTCAACGCATGCGCAAACGATGTGCTCGACGTCGACTGTGCGGGAATTAACCGGTCCCACATCGGGCCAGTTTCAGTATGAAACGTGTCACGCCATTTGCGAGCTATTGCATTCGAATAAAACTGACGGTGTGCTTCCAGCAATTCACGCCTTGACATCGCCGGAGAAATCTTTAACTCTGCCGGAGCTGAATCCCAAACATAACCAACGCTCTCGCCAGATATCCAACCCAGAAACTGGTCTTTTAACTCGCCGTTAAGGAGTTGCCAGGCGGCCTGTCCATCAGCCGCATTGAATGTGGCGGCGCCGTAGTTGATGAGAATTGCGAATGGAACCTTGGTCTCGCGGATGTACCGAAGGAACGGACTTCCTTCTTTCAGGTACTCCGGCACGTTGCTGATGTGAACGACCGGAACAACGAGTTGCGACTGAAACAAGGGGACGTCGCGCGCGCCTTTATACTTCGCGACAAACTCTTCGATCGGTTCAGCGTTAAATGGAAAAAGCAGCCGGTCGGTCGCCGGTTTATCCAACAGCGGCCAGAACTCCTTCGCGATGTTCCATGGCATCAGGAAATCGCGTCCGGCAACCTTCGGCCGCACCCATGCTTCCGGAAGGCGCGCAGTCTCTTCGCTTTTCAACAACGATGAGAATGGCTTGCGTGCCATGGACCAGTTTCGCAAATAACGGTTGGCGGCAAACTCCGGCTTCTGTCTACCAGACGGCTTGAAACCCGCATCGCTGGTGAGTAAAAAACAGTCGACGTGTCTGCGTGCTTCCGCAGTCTTCTCAATGACAATCGACACGCGCGCCTGACCTTTTTTGAGTGTCGCGGCGGCGCTGTCCCAGGCAAAGGCCCAACTCCAGTACAGACTAACTTCGTCGTGCGGATCGATCACATCTTTACTGCCAAACTCATGGCGAAAGACTTCGGCGCCGTTCTGAGCGATCGTGACCGTGAAGTTTTCAGTTCGTTTCGCCCAGTCAGCGTAACGAACCCACAACGCATACTGGCCCTCGCGTGGAATTTCGAGATCCTGATACAACGTCGCGCGACTCTCGTCGGCGCTGGCAGCCGCGGAGTTCCATTCACTTTCACCGCCCTGCGTCCACTCGGCCGACACGCCTGGTCCATTAATTCCCCAACCCGGAGCCTTTTCGCGCGGCAGGTTCAGGTGCGACGGGTTCAGCATCGGCTCACCGAGTTTGCCCGTCGTAAAGCCGCGCATGTTTTCGGCTTCGTACCAGAGGTACTCACCGGGTGGTCTGGTTTGGGAATAGATTGCGAGTGGTAAGAACAGGAGAATCCACAGATTACGCAGATGCTTAATCAGATCCGTGTTCATCTCTTAAAGTAATCTGTCTGATCCGTGTTACCCGAGTGCCTCGAGACATTCACTGAGGGTGCGCTGTCTGCACGTGAACATCGGCGTGTCGCGCAGTGTGTAGGAACTGGCTTTGGTTTCGCGAAGCTCCTGGACCAGATCGAGAAAGTCGGATGGATAATCAGTCTCAAAGGCGACGACAAACTCCTGATCGTCGAGACCAAAGGAATAGGTGGTGTGGAGTTTTACAGAGCGATACTTCGAGCCGATGCGAATGTGTTCATCCATCATCTCCTGCCGCTGCTCTGCGGGTCGTGAATACCAATCGCGAGTTTTCACAAACGGATAAACAAAAAGATACTGTGATTTACCGGGAATTATGTGCAATCGGTCTTCGACGTGGTCCGGGTTGTCTTTGTCGATGTACATCGACCGTTTCGTCATCGAGAGAAACGACTGCGATGGCTCGATGTATTTCGCCATTTCGGTCTTGTTGAGACGCGAAGTCATCTCCTGGATCGGATCGAGCTCGTAACCGATGCGCCAGATCATGAAATCCACATTCGTACGAAGCCCGATAGTTGAATAGGAATGAATCAGCAGTGAGGAGCGAAATTCGTCGACAGTTTTTGTAAACTCCTCGCGACAGCGCTGCTTGTCCCCGGCGGAAAGCAAGCGCCATTCGGGACGCGCATGATAGAACGTGAAATTCACGAACTGTCTGGGAAGCTTTGCCTTCTCTACTTCCACCTCCGCAGCAGCAGGGGCGAGCCGAAGGGAACCGCGTGTGGCACTGCCTGGATCCTTATCGCTACTCATTGTTTTTACCTCTGAACCGGATAAGATGACTGAGTCTGGCAGATTCAGCGATGCGAAGTTATTCTGCCCAGTCTCCAGTCCGAATGCAACCCGTGGCAAGATTTGCTGGTTCGAATCTTGTAAATCCCACAAATCTTGTTAATCCTATCCATAAGGGGAAGAAAATCCAGACTGCCCAAGTCTAAGACATCGATGAACGACACGACATCCATGGACCACGAACAATCTCGTCGCTCTTTCCTCAAGATTATTCCACTCGGAATACTCGCGGGTGTTTTTGCATCAATCGGTGGCGCGGCGTTTCGCTTCCTGCGCCCCAAATTATCGGCCGCTAGCGAAAGCTGGCTCGACGTGGCGCCCGTCGCTGAACTGACTGGACCACAGCCTCTAAGCCGTAAGATCGTGGCCGAACAGATCGCAGGCTGGGCTATCGACACTGAAGAACACAGCGTTTTTGTGTTACCGGCCAAGAACAATCAGGTGTTATCGGCAGTCTGTCCCCATGAAGGTTGTGAAGTCGCCTGGGATCAAAACACAAATCGCTTTTCGTGTCCGTGTCACGAAAGCTACTTTGGGCCAGACGGCACACGAATTAGCGGTCCAGCTCGACGCGGCCTCGATCCCCTTCCGATGCGCATTCAGGACGGGAAATTACAAGTGCAATATATTCCGCAGGAGCAAACAACTCGCGCATGACTCCTCCGATTGAAAAGGCACGAGAGTGGTTGGAAGCTACCGGTGGCATCGTCGCGGTTTTGCTCTTGGTCCAGTTTGTGACCGGAGTTCTGCTGGCGTTCTATTACGTACCATCGGTGGACCACGCATACACGACTGTCTCTTATGTCGAGAAGGTTGTTTCTTCCGGCGCATGGCTGCGCGCTTTACACCATTACGGCTCCCAGTGGCTGGCTTTTTTTGTTTTCCTTCATGTGATCCGGCTTTTTCTCACCAGGGCTTATGTTTCGAACAAAATTCAGTGGGTCGTCGCGATCCTGCTGCTCGGCCTTGCAATGGCGGCCGGTGGCACTGGTTATTCACTGCCGTGGGATGCACGGGCGTTTTTCAGCACGCGCATCGCTGAAGGCCTGATGGCCGGACTTCCTTTTGTTGGACAGATGGCGCGACTGTGGTTACTCGGAGGAAATGATATTTCGACCATCACGTTGTCGCGGTTCTTTGCGCTTCATGTCTTCGTAATACCCGCGTGCGTGATTGCGGTAGTTGCCTGGCGAATGTTCCGTTCGAATCTTGCAGAGATCTTCGGATACTGCCATGCGATAGCCGGAGGTGTCGTGTTTCTGGCGCTCGCAATGTGGTCTTTGAAGTACCGAGCTCCACTTGGACCATCATTAGCTGCGATGCCGGTTAATTATGTCCCTCGTCCTGGCGCGCAGTTTCTTTGGCTATACCAGTCGTTGAAGTATCTACCGGGCGGGCTCGGATCACTTGCCGGTGTGGCATTGCCGGGGATTGTCCTGACGATTCTGGTGCTACTACCCTGGATAAAACGGCAAAGATTGATTGCCGGAACTATCCTCGGGTTGTTGGTTGTTCTTGTCGCGGGGACGACAGCGGCTTCCTATCTCAGTGACCGTAGCGATCCGCAAACATCAAGACAACTCTCAATACAGGCAGCGCAAGAGGATGTTTGGCGCCGTGAGCCATTCAAACCCGCACCGATCACGCTTGCGGCGGCAACAACGTCCGGTGAGGACCCTTCCGGCGGTGCGCCCGTCATGTACAGGAAATTCTGCGCAAACTGTCATGGTCCAAACGGCGAAGGCGCGCGCCAGGGTCGATTGAATTTTCCGCCGTTGCTTGATGTCTCAGCCAAACCACGTCGCACTGTGAACGACATCGTCGAAATACTAAAGGATCCACCTGCATACGGCCTCTCGCCACCAATGAGATCGTTTACAGATAAGTTGACTGACGAGCAGATGAAAGAAATTGGTGAATGGATTGTGAAGTTGAAGCGGTAAGCTGTTTTTGGTAGAAGAAATCAACTGGAGAAAACTGTCTGATGAAACTAATTGCGCTTGCTTTAGCCTGTATCGCCATCGCTCTGGTAGCCGTTGCTTGCACTGAAACCGCAACGCCAACCAACACAAACACGTCACGCGCGGCCCCATCGCCCGCAGCACCTTCGCCAGCAGCATCAGTTGATGAATTTGCGACAGAGCGAGCCAACTTTCAAAAGCACTGCGAGGCTTGTCACGGCCCAGACGCTACCGGCGGACTCGTCAAAGTCGATAACAAACAGATCAAAGTGCCGTCACTGAAGGCCGAACACGCAATCAAGCACACAGACGATCAGATCACGAAGATGATCACCAACGGTGAAGAAGAGATGCCAGCGTTCAAAGACAAGATGTCAGCTCAGGAAATCGCCGAGATGGTTCGGTACGTACGTAAGGAAATTCAGGGTAAATAGAGGCGGCAGGAGCAGCCAGCAGGGGCACCTTGCTCCTGTTACCTGCGCCTGTTTTGTGCTTTTGTGCCTTCTTGTGGCACCATCTCTCCCATGCACCCGTAGCTCAGTTGGATAGAGCGTCTGACTTCGGATCAGAAGGTCGCAGGTTCGAGCCCTGCTGGGTGCACCAACACTCACGGTACTACCGTAAAGTCTAGGCTCCGCGATATCGTTTGTCGCTTCTTGTCAGCTAGCGTATCAGTTATCGTCACGGTTAAGACGTAACGTCCGGGTTGCATTTTCGAGACACCAAACTGCCCGATCTTGGCGTACTGTGTGTTCGCTACTGCTTGCACTGGCTCTTCGGGCTCGCGCAACAGAACTTTTTCACCCTGGCTAATGAGTAACTGCGAGGTAAGTTTAGCCTGACCATCTTTTAGTTTCGGATTGTAAATCAGAACTGCATAGCGCACGTCCTGGTTCCGAGAGACTCGCCGAATAGCCGTCAACGGAGCCGGTTGACTTCCCTCCACTGCAAACAGGAAAAGACTACTCAAAATCAGTGCGTCTTTCTTTTGGTCGGGAATCTCGAGATATTTTGAGAAAGTCCCAAGCGATCCGGAGGAGCGCTCGCGGACTACAGAACGAAGTTGGAAGTTGCCCGGTGGTAGATCGATCGGAGCTGTATAAATAAGTCCACTCTGCGCTCGATCATAATTCTCCTTGGATAACTTCAGATCCAGGGTCTCGCTGAATCCACCGCGCTGTTTTCCCAGCTCATCCAACACAAAGCCAACAACATCCAACGACGTACTGTATTGTCCGTTTTCCTGGGCAAAGTTCAGCTTCTTCGGATCGATCAGGATGTGGACCTCAACCGTGGCCTTGTTTGTTTCCGGTACGAGTTTTATTGCGATGTTCGGAGATACTTCGATGTCTCTCTTTGCCAAGGGAGATCGCGCTGCGGCGACGATTTGCTCTTCTTTGGTACGCTCTGCTAGCGGACGATCTTCTCTGGCGGCATATCCATCGTGATGGAAGACGCGAACATCGGGTCGTTTTACTTTTACTTTAAGCTCGTGATATTTCCGATCGAACTTCTCCGTTGGCGTGTAAGCAAGTAAATAATAACCTCTGCTGCGCGCCAAAATTTTATTCAAACCAGCGCCGAAATCGTTAGTGTTCGCCACTGACACCCCGCCTGTAATTCTTGCGATCGTGCCAAGGCCTAAACGCTCCGATGCGCCCGCGAGCAACGGACTGAGCGTCTCCTGGTCGGCTATACCGCCGCGTCCAAATCCCCTGCGGGTGCCCATGATCTCCGCCTGATAGTTTGAGCGACCTTCAGTCTCAGTAAAACTTACCGCTCCTGGCGAAGCGTTGAGTCCGCGGGGATCCATCGTATTAATGGTAACGCCCGCCCTGAGAGCTAAGTCGCTCAGACGTTGGAGGAGGTACGTTAAACTCTGGATCGAGTGTCCAGTGCTGGGGTCAAATATCGGGACGCCGCCCGATATAATGACCATATTCTTGTTACCCGGAATCTCCTTGAGACTTTCGATGACGAAGCCCGCAGTAGACAGCGTCAAAAGGCCGCGAGCATATTGGTTTGCATCATCAGTGGGACTAAAAATATCCGTTGTATCTGCTTCGGGCATATCCTCTACGGTGCTCTCTACGCCAGCAGCCAACTGGGTTGGAGGATCGATTCGGCCGGGTTGCGGTCCACCTACTGCCGACAAAGGATGTGAAATCGGATTGATTGCAGCAATTGCCTTTCTCAAGATAGTGCGGTCCGAAGTGAATTGTTGCAGTAGTCCTTTGCCACCGATCACGCGAACGACCGCGACGAGATCGCCGTCCAGCATCTGATTGTTCACGAAATCGAGCAGCAGCTTGCGAAGGCTTGGCAGGTCAGAAATAGGAATAGACAGGTCGTCGACGACGAAAGCGATCACTCGCTTTACCTCTTTTGCAGATACCCCTCTGAGATTGTCGTTCTCAACCGCCGAAGCTGGAACTTCGGTGGGACGTTTACCTTCAGTGCGTCGACCTGTATCGACACTGACAAATTCGAGGAACTTCAATTCCTGCTTCTTACCATTGTCATATAGTTCAAAGTCAGCCATTGACAGGTCGGGAACAACGCGATCCTTACTATCGACAACAACCACGTTGGTTTGCACCAATTGAGTGGTAATTCTGATTACTTCGTCTTGACCAACTTCATTCCCAGGCTTCCGCGTCTGTGGAGTTTGAGACAAAGCAAACGTAAAGGAGAGAAGCAACACGAGTAAGGTTCTGCTGAAATATCTCATGACGTGATTCCTCAGTTTTGTTGTCAGCTGTTCTGGGAGTTGAGGAGAGATTATATGGCTAATCCACGCGCCCGGATCAAAATTTTGACCTCTATACATCACGGCGTGAGATTGTTGAAAAAGGGAGGGCTCAGAAGAGCCCTCCCCCGAAATGAAACTGTTCTGACGAACGGTTTCGAAAGTTTAGAACACAAAGCGGAATCCGACCTGGACGACGCGATTTGCCAAGGAAATGTCACCGTGCTCAGCAAACGCTGAGGTCGGGTTTCCGGCCGTACCGATATTAATGCTCGGCAGGTAACCGCCCGCGGCAACGCCGAATCCCGGGTTCGGATGATTCAACACATTGAAAGCCTCCGCACGCAACTCTAACTTCATATTCTCCCAAAGCTTGATCTTCTTGAATACGCTCAAATTGAGTTGATTGAAGATTGGACCGCGCAGATAGTTGCGCGGTGAATCACCAAATGGCGTACCGAAGATTCTTGCGGCACCTGGGCCGTTGAAGATGAACCGCACATCGTTAGGTGTCGTGGCGACGCACTGACTGTTGCGGTTGATTTGGTTTAGCGAGTAGAAGGCATTGATGTTGGTTAACGGACAACCGAACAACACCGCGGCATCCGGTTGGCTAATTGCCACCTGACGCTCATCCGCACTGATATTGCCAAGGAACGGACGATCGCCGGCTGTCAGGTACGTATTACCGAGACCAAAGTTTCCATTGAACGTTTGGCCCGGAGTATACGTTGCTCCGGAAGTCAGGATGTAGGTTCCGTTGAATTGCCATCCGCCTGCGAGATGTCCGACCAAGCCACGTTGCTCAGTAAAGAACGGAACATCGTAGATGAAACTCATCGCGAAGGCGTGTGGACGGTCGAGCGCTGAAAGAGACCGTTCGCAGGTGTCGATACAGAACGGATTCTGAGCGTTTGGTGAAAGCACGTCAGACTGAGCAAAGATTTCACTTGCCGTATCGATCGTTTTGCTCCACGTGTAAGACGCTTGTAACGACAACGCGTTCTTCAGGAACCTGCCGTTGTAGCGTGTCTGTAATGCGTGGTAGTCAGAGGTTGCTGTGTTCAGGCGATCTGTAATACCACCCTGGCGAAACTGACGTTGATTACAAGCATCCTCGCGGTCCAGCGTACCCACCACATCGGTACACACTTGCGCCGTAGTTCCCGGCGGCAGCAGGTTTGCGAACGACGGCATATTGATACCGGTTCCAAACCAATTCGGTATTCCATTGACCAACGGTCCGATAAAGAAGTTTCCGTTGATGTTCTGGAATAGATCGCGCCCTTGCGTTCCGACATAGCGCGCTTCAGCAACGTGATTTCGACCGAACTGACGCTGGAAGCCGAACGAGAACTGTCGGGAGAACGGAGAGTGAAAATCCGAACCTACTCTGGTTTGGCCCAGGAAGAGCGGATTAAGTACGCCTTTCGGCAGAATGCCGGAAGCCGCAGCCGCATCACGCACTACGTTACCGAAGGGGTTGTTCGGCAGCGGAGCGGGCGAGTTCGTCGCCGGCAACGACGACGTTGGAACGGTAAGAGCAACCGAGAACGGCGCCGCATTCTGAACATTCAAAAGAATGTTGTAGAAAGCGGGGTCGTACGCCAGGGAGAACCCACCACGAATGACGGTGGCATCGTCACCAAACAGCCCCTTCCAAAAACGCGGAGTGTAGGCGAAGCCCAGTCGTGGAGCAAAGTTGTTTTTATCAGCCGGTATTTCCGGAACGGTGCGAATATCCAATGGCAGCGACGGATTGAAGAACGCCGTAGCATTGTTACTTTCGCGCGCCACAGTCACGTCATGCAATTGATTGATCGGCTGCCCGGTATATTCGTAACGGACACCGAGGTTCAAAGTTAGATTGGGACGAATTTTGAGATCATTCTGAGCGAAGAAGTACCAATCGTGCTCTTTGAATGCCAACAGCGGATCTCCGAGTGTGATCGACACTCCCGAAGGAGCGTTATTCACAATGCGGGTGGCCGAGTTGTAGGCGAAGGTGCCGTTGAAGTTCGGAAGGAACGGAACGAGAGTATCGAGGTACTTGTACTCCGCGCCAAAAACCCAGGAGTTTTTGCCCCTGGCCCAACGCACGGTATCGGCAAACTGATAGACCTTACCGATACGTCCCTGTGGAAGGTTTGTAGCGGGGCCGATTGTCGGAAGCGTGTTGGTCTTTGAAAGACCGAGTGCCGGGCTGAAAGAGATGTTCGCAAAAGCGACATCAATTTGGTCTGGTCCGGGAATGCATCCAGGAGTTGACGGCTCACAGCCACCACCGAACTCTACGCCAATCCGTTGATAGTTGGCTCGGAATTCGTTGACCAACGAAGAGAATGTCCGCGTCCAGGACGCATGATAATGTTTACTGTTGGCCGGTATATCACCCGTAAAACCGCTGGCTATACTTCCAAGTGCGTTTTGGGCTGCACTCTCTTGTCTAATGTGACGAAGAGTGATGTTGTCCTTCTCCGTGACTCTTAAATCCAAACGGAGCGTGTAGTAATCTTCATTAAACCCGGTTGGCCGAGTACGTTGATACTGCGCCGTCTGGAACAGTTGTGGAGCACCGGTTGTACCGAGATTGATCGTATCGAATGGTCCACCAGTTAAAAATGGCTGGCCAGTCGAAGGATTGATAAAGGTCGTGTATGTTCCACATCCAGCGGGAACCGAGGCAGTCACTGCCAGCGCACGGGGGCAACCTGTTGGTGGCGCCAGATTGAATTTACTTTGAACTCCCGTACCTGCCACATTGTTATTGAGTTGTGCGCCAGGAATCGCCCACGGACTGAAGCCCACGATGGTGTTGATTACTGCATTACCTGGAAAGGTGCTTTGTAGCCGAGCAAACTCGCCGGGAAGGATTCCCAGACTTGTGGAACGCGAGGTGAACGTCGAAGGGTTACGAATTCCCTGGTAACCGAAGAAGAAGAAGAAGCGATCTTTGCCGCTGTAAACTGATGGCCCACCCTCACCGAAACGCGGCAGCGGGAACTGTCCACCGATGGTGCCACCGAAGACGTTGTAAAGACTGGGATCGTTCCTTTCAATGCCGTTGCGCCGTGAGATGTTGTCGAGAGAGTTAAGAACGGCTGCATCCTGATGGTGCCAAAACGCCGTACCGTGGAAATCGTTCGTACCAGATTTTCCAACGATGTTGACAACGGCGCCTTGATTTCGACCGTACTCAGCAGAGAAATTGTTCGTGATGATCTGAAACTCCTGAACGGAGTCTTGGAAATCTACAAATAATGCTGGCCCGCCGACGCTCAGGTCGTTGTTGTCGGCGCCATCAATCTGAAAGTTATTTGAACGGCCGCGATTACCGTTAACCGATAAGCCTGTTCCATTCGTGTTGGTACCGCCGGAGCGGTTCGCGATAACACCCGGTGCCAGTAGAGCAAGGGTATCAAGACCGTTGCCGGCGCCATTGGATGGCAGATCCTGGACTCTTCGAGAATCGATGGTTGTAGAGACCTGAGATTGATCGCGAGAAATTATGTCTTCACCTGAACTGGTGACTGTGACGGTTTCAGTAGGCGCACCGACTGCCAGTTGAACTGGTACGTCTATCGTCGTACCAATCCTGACACTCACGTCTTTAATCGCCTTCTTGCTGAAACCGGCGGTCTCCGCGGTAATGGTGTAAAGACCAGGAATCAGGTTGGAGATTTGATAAATACCAGAGTCGCTGGTGGTCGCTACGCTGTCGATACCGGTTCCCTGATTTTTTGCGGTAACTGTGGCGCCAGCAATAGCCTGGTCGTTCGGGTCTGTGACCGTGCCGCGAATGTTACCAGTAGTGGCTTGGCCAAATACCGAGGCACTGAAAACAAGCATGAGTGATGAAACCAACAGTCCAAGGAAAAGCGCCTTGAATTGCGGTCTCAATTTTGGACATTCATTCGTCATAAGGTGGTTCTCCTGCTGCGTTTCTGACGTCTGGATTGTTTTTTAATCGATTTAAATGAACCTCTAGTATGGCGGTCGGATCAGCGACCAGCGGGAATCGCTTTGAAAAAGAATTCGTTGCCAATCAAGAAGGTCCAGGGTCATTTCTACCGAGCGGGTAGCTATTTGGCGTGAGGGGCAAACAATATGCCACGGGCCTTCAAGACAGCTTGACCTAATAAACCCCATAAAATCAGTAGAGATGACTGGATCAGGGCGGCTGATTATTCCACTTTTTTGGATAGCTCTACAAATCCGTGAATTACTCGGTGCGCGTGAGTTACCCTCACCGAGATCTAAATATTCGTACAAATGCCCTGGATTTTCGTGGAGGAATGGGTGCTGGTGCACGTGATGGGGTGTTACTTAAGAAGTGCAATCATCTGTCTGACGTGAGCTGCATTAGGCGCCTGGGGAGATTCGCTCAGATACTTTTCAAACGCTTTCAGCGCTGCCTCACGTTCTCCGCGACTTAAATAGAGTTCACCCAGGTGAAACAGCGCGAGCGCATACTCCGATCCTCCTAGGTTGTGAGCCGCCTTAAACTCTTTCTCGGCCTGGTCTGAATCATCAATGCCGACAAGTGCCAAGCCTAAATAGAAGTGAGCTGAGGCCGAAGTTGCATCCAACGACACGGCATTTCTCAATTGGGCGGCGGCTTCAGCAAACTGATGTTGCTTCACCAGCACCATTCCCATGTTCAATCTCGGATTGAATGCTTTCGGATCGATCGTGATAGCTACGCGGAGCTCTTCCGCAGCCTCGTCTAACCTGTCCTGTGCCATTAATCTGGCCCCAAGATCATTTCGCGCCATCAGAAAATTGGGATAGATCTCAATCGCCTTTCGATAGTGAGTTATTGCGAGATCTATTTTCCCTTCTTTCGAAGCGTTTGAAGCGCGCTCAAATTCCTTTCGTGCGGCCGAAGGAACCTTCTGACTCAACTCACCGGCGCTCACCGAAGTCTTCTTCACAGATTCGGGTACCCTCTCTCTGAGAATGACCGTTACGATTGAAGGGGAGTTGGGAAATACTTCGACGTTTACGTTTCCGCCGTCTTGCCGAGTGTCTGAATCGACAACGACCTCATAGAGCCCGGGTGTCAGACCAAAAAAACTAAAGTTACCCTGATTGTCGGTGAAAGCGGTTGACTTAACACCACGAATGCTTTCTAAGCGCACTTGAACTGCGATGCTGAGCGGATTGCCGTTTGGTTGGACCACTCTTCCCCGTATGCTGCCGGTTCCCGCCTGCCCGGCAGTCAAACCTGTCGATAAGCAAAAGATAGTTGCGAGAAAAGTTAGGGTGCGGAGATATCGAGTTGTTTGAGACATGCGAGCCACCGCGCAAAAAACTGCAAGCCTTTTCTTTCAGACTCGGTAAAAGAACGGGATGATATCTTAACTGAGGTAGGTTGAGAGTAGTCCTGCAATTAGCCCATGTCAACGGCCGTAAAACAAACACGGTAGCTTAATCGTTCGTGCAGACAAATACGGTATAATCCGACCTCAATCGCCCCTATTAGCTGAGAGCCTGGACAAAAGGACCCAAAATGCCTGAAAGCTCAGTCAACGCTGGAGAACAACGCACGAAACTCGCCATCATCGGAATTCGTTACGACGAGAATTCATCGTTCACAAAAGGCGCGGCTGACGCACCGCCCCAGATTCGCGCCGCGCTGCGTTCCGACGCGTGGAATCTGACGAGTGAAAATGGCACCGATCTTTCCGACGACTCGATCTTCTTCGACGCCGGCGATATCGAACCAGTCGCAGGAAGTGATATGCAGACCTTGATCGAGAACTCGATTTACACGTTGATCGCGGATGGTCTGGCGCCAATTTCGCTTGGAGGCGATCACTCAGTCACGCATCCGATCGTTAGAGCCTTCGCCAGGAAATACAAAGACTTGAGCGTGCTTCATTTCGACGCGCATCCGGATATCTACGATAGTTATCAAGGTAATCGTAATTCTCACGCGTCGCCGTTTGCGCGAATCATGGAACAGAAGCTGGTGAAACGTTTAGTGCAAGTCGGGATCAGGACATTTACTGCGGACCAGCGCGAGCAGGTGAAGAAGTTTGGAGTCGAGTCGATCGAGATGCGGAATCTGACTGCGAGTCTGCAACTCGAGTTTGATTCGCCGGTTTACATCTCGTTTGATGTGGACGCGCTTGATCCGGCGTTTGCGCCGGGAGTTTCTCACCGCGAACCCGGTGGTCTATCGACGCGCCAGGCAATCGATCTCATTCAGCGGTTGAAGGGAAAAGTGGTTGGTGCGGATATCGTGGAGTTCAATCCACGCATGGACCCGCTGCATATCACCGGCACGGTATGCGCGAAGATCTTCAAAGAGATCGCCGCAAAAATGCTGGAGTAGGGCACTATCAGGACGTTACTGTCTTTCAGTAATAGTAACGTAGTCGCGCGTTCGATGACCGAGATAGATTTGCCGCGGGCGCGCGATTTTTTGATCCTCATCTTCGAGTAGCTCTACCCACTGCGCCAGCCAGCCTGAGGTTCTCGGAATCGCAAACATCACTGGAAACATATCTACCGGGAAACGCATCGCCTGGTAGATAATGCCGGAATAGAAGTCGACGTTTGGATAGAGCCGGCGCTTGACGAAGTACTCGTCTTCCAAAGCAATGCGCTCGAGCTCAAGCGCGATATCCAGCAATGGATCTTTACCCGTTACTTCAAAGACTTCGTAAGCGACTTGCTTGATGATGCGAGCGCGCGGATCGTAGTTCTTATAAACGCGATGTCCGAACCCCATCAAACGAAACTCACCGGCTTTCACTCTTTTGATGTAGTCAGGCACTTTCGATACGGATCCAATCTCCTTCAACATCCGCAACACCATCTCGTTTGCGCCGCCATGCAATGGACCATAAAGCGCCGCCGCCGCGCCGGCGAGTGATGAAAACGGATCAGTGTGCGCACTGCCGATACTTCGCATGGCATTCGTGCTGCAGTTCTGTTCGTGGTCGGCGTGAAGTATGTAGAGCACCGTCAGCGCTCTTTCAAGCACCGGATTCGGTTTGTACTTCAACTCCGTGGTCTTGAACATCATGTTGAGGAAGTTGCCTTCGTAACTCAGATCGTTATCGGGATATGAATACTGCATACCGATGCGATGACGAAAAGCGAACGCCGCAATCGTAGGCACTTTCGCGATCAGACGATAGATCTGTTTCCAACGCAGTTCGACGTTGAAGATGTCTTTTGCGTCCGGATAAAAGGTTGAAAGCGCACCCAGCGTTGCTTCAAACATGCCCATCGGGTGTGCGTTGTAATGAAAGCCGTCGATTACCTTTTTAATGCTTTCATTGATGAAGGTGTGATAAGTGATGTTCCTGGTCCAATCAGCGAGTTGCGACCCAGTGGGCAACTCACCGTAGAGCAATAAATAGGCAACTTCAAGATAAGTGCTCTGCTCCGCCAGCTGATCGATCGGATAACCGCGATATTCGAGAATTCCCTTGTCGCCATCGATAAAGGTGATGCGACTCTTGCATGAAGCAGTATTCATGAACGCCGGGTCATAAGTCATCAAGCCAAAATCGTTGTCAGAAAACTTAATCTGACGAAGGTCCATGGCCTTTATCGTACCGTCCTGGATTGGCAGTTCGTACTGTTTTCCGGTGCGGTTGTCGGTGATGGTCAGACTATCTTTGCTCATGGTGAAGAGATTTTGCCACAGATAAACACGGATGACACGAATCAAAAGATCTGATCCGTGTCATCCGTGTCTATCTGTGGCTTATTTCAGTTGTTATTCTTCTTTGCTGCTTTGATCTCAGCGTCAGCCTGTTTGCGAGCGGCTTTGGATTCGTCGCTGCTCAGACCGAGATCCTGTAGCGTCTGACCCAGACTTCTGCCTGAAGCCAGACCATTGAGAATCGCGTCACGTGTGATGTTTGGAAAACGTCGATTCAAGTTTTGGCCCAACCGCGTCGCTGAAACGTAGTTGCCAAAACTCAGATCGGGATTTGTAGCCAACGCTGCCTGGTAACCGGCGCGCAGATCGTTGGCATTCGTATGTAGCGCATTCGCCAGACCAGGATGGTCTTGCAGATCATTGTTTGCCCGGCGCATGTTGTCGTTCGCGCGCCGTGCGCGTTCGAGACCATCGTCGGAACGGCCGTTTGATTTTGTCGAGGCATTGCCCAGACCATCGTCCGAACGACCACCTGAACGGCTCGAAGCGTTACCAAGCCCCCGGTCAACACCGACGCCCGACGGCGGACCACCTCCGGCTCCAGCACCGCGGCCTCCGCCACCACCGCCTCCGCGACCACGCCCCTGAGCGAACGCTCCCGTCGCGAGAGTCAGCACCAGTATGACCAATAAGATTAACTTACCCATATTGAGTCCCCCTTGAGAGGAAAGATTTAAACAGGATTTGCTCGAAAAATCCTGTCTCAATAATCTACTACTTTTGAGGTGGCCAGGGGTGATTGGCGACTGAATCACAACACGACTGCAACGAATACTCAATCTTAACTAATTGATTCCGAGTAACTCGATATCAAAGTCGAGATTAGCATTTGGTGGGATT
Organism: Pyrinomonadaceae bacterium; assembly: GCA_036003745.1. Lineage (GTDB taxonomy): Bacteria > Acidobacteriota > Blastocatellia > Pyrinomonadales > Pyrinomonadaceae > PSRF01. The sequence goes on along the minus strand of DASYSD010000074.1, from coordinate 73,126 downwards.
GCAGGTGGCCTTCCTTGTGCGCCATAAGCAAGTTTGCTGGGCACGAAGATTCTACGCTTACCTCCGACTTTCATCGTCTGTAAGGTCTCATTCCAACCTTGGATCAAACCCGGACCAAGACTGAACTCCACGGGCGCGCCGCCTTTGTAAGAGTTATTGAATTCCTGACCATTTTCGAGGCGGCCGATATAGTGGACTTTGACTTTCTGTCCGAGCTTCGGAGTTGGTCCATCGCCAATCTTCAGTTCCTGAATTCTCAGGCCGGAAGGAGTTGTGATTTCGGAAAGCACAGGCGTCGCGTTGCGGCGCGTGATGACGTAAACCACACCGGCAATCACAATAATTGCAGCAAGAATAGCGACACCGATTCGCATGTTCCGGCTTCCCGGAATCTGGGGCGCATTCGGAGCGGGGTTCGAATGAGGTACTCGCGGTCTTTTTCGAGCTTTGTTTATTTTTCTATGTCGACTTTCGGGCACGAAGGGGAACCTGCTTTCTAACGAAGATTAGTGGGAGAAATCGGTTATACAGTATTCTTCAGCGCATGCCAATCGTCGCCGTAATCCCCAAACCAAATACACCGGTCGAAGTTCGTGAGGTGGCGGAACCGAGTCTCGAACCCAACTCCGCGTTACTCGAAGTCGAACTCTCAGAGGTTTGCGGCACCGATGTGTATCTACAACAAGGCCGGCTGGCAGGCGTTCCTTATCCGTTGGTGCCAGGTCATGTTTCAGCCGGGAGACTGCAGAAAATTCGCGGTGAGCTTTTTGATGTTGAAGGCAAACGATTCAGCGAGGGCGACCGCGTAACTTTCCTCGACGTTCATCGCACCTGCAACGCGTGCTGGTATTGTCTGGTAGCCAAAGCAGGGACGCGCTGCCCGCAACGAAAAGTCTACGGGATCACTTATGGACTTGATGATGGGCTTTGTGGCGGATGGGCCAGTCATATCTACATCAAGCCGGATACTCGTTGCATCAGACTCGATGCGGACCCGCAGACATTCATGGCTGGCGGTTGTGCGCTGCCCACTTCGCTTCATGCCGTTGAACGCGGGGATATCCGTATCGGCGACACAGTGCTCGTGCTTGGATCGGGTCCTGTCGGCATCAATTCTGTCGTTCTGGCACTGATGCGAGGTGCGTTGGGAGTGTTGTGCATCGGCGCACCGCAGATGCGACTCGATGCTGCGGCTCAAGCCGGCGCAACTGCGACACTCAACATCGATACGCATGGCGAGGATGAACGATTAGACTGGGTTCTGGAAAATACTGGCGGACGCGGAGCAGATGTGACGATTGAAGCGACCGGCGTTCCCGAAGCAGTGGTCCAGGCGATGCGCTTTACACGAGATGCGGGCACGGTCGTTGTTGTGGGACAGTACACGGACCATGGATCTACTTCATTCAATCCTCACCTGGATCTCAACAAGAAACATCTTGATGTGCGCGGTTGTTGGGGATCTGAGTTTTCGCACTTCTATCGCGCTGCTCAGCTCACTGCACAACGACCTGAAGTATGGACACAGATGCAACTGATTTCATACGGATTAGAACAAGCAAACGAAGCGCTCGCAGATGTCTCCGAGGGACGTGTAATTAAAGCCTTAATCCGTCCCTAATCGGTGTCATCCGCGGCCACGGCCTCGGCGCTGTCGCTCGTCGCGCAACTTCTGAAACTGTTGCCACTGTTCTGCTGTCAAGACTGTTTGCAAACGTCCGTCTGCTTGCCGGCGAATCTCCGCCATTCGCGGCTCCGTCTCCTGCCGCACCGCTCGTAACTGCTCGCGCGTGTCGCCGAAGATCTCCTGCACCTTCGCTTTCTGCTCAGCAGTCAGTTTGAGCCGTTCAGCCAACTCGTCGAACCGGTTTCCTGAGCCGCCGCCGCGCACCACACCTCGATACACGTTGAGTGCGAGTATTCCCGCAGTGAAGCCAAGCACGAAGATGATCACGGCTGCAACGCGTACCTGCCACCGGTTCTTAGTAACGTTATTCATAATTACCTCGCATCATCGTCATCTTCGTAAATGGTGCTCAGCACCTGTTCGTAAGTCATTTGGTCGTCAGTGTTCTGACCCATGATCACTGACTCTGCCGAATAAACTGATACCGTTTGATCGTCCGAGACTGCCGTTCCCGGCAACACAAACGTCAATGCACCGAGTGCTGCAGTGGTAAGCGCCATTGAAGAGACGAGCACCTTCGCCGATTTCCACAAGCGGAACAATGCCGGCACGCTCTCAGCTTCACGCTGTTCTCGCAGCGCCGCCATCACTCGCGTCTGAAAAAACGGCGACGGCTCAATCGTCACTTGCGCACGGCTCTTCATAATCACCGCTGAAAGTCGAGCAGCTTCATAAGCACTGCGACACGATCCACACTCGAGCGCATGTGCTCGCACCTCGTTCATCTGGCTCTCAGAAAGAGCTGATGTCGAAGCATTGTCCAGAATCTCAGTGATGTGCTTACTTGTTTTTTTGAATGGCATTGTGATCACCTGCTTAGTCGGCTGCTGAATCGAATCGCTTCTTATGACCCAACAATTTCTCCATCGCCTCACGAACTTTCTTTCGCGCTCGAAATGCCCTCACCTTCACCTTCGACTCCGACCATCCCGTCGCCTCCGCCACTTCCTTGATCGACGCATCTTCACCATCAATCATCAATAACGCTTGCTGATCGTCCGGCGACAAAACCGACAACAGGCGATCGGCGAGATCAGTTGCCACCAGCGCGTTCTCGACGGAAGGTTGTTCGCCGCCTTCGCCCGCCGATTGCTGGTCCAACCAGCTCTGCTCATCTTCAGTGAGATCGGAAACGGTAAACTCCGGTCGCCGTTTCTGGCCTCTGATCATATTCAAACAAGTGTTGGTCGCGATCCGCGTCAGCCAGCCTTCGATCGAGCCACGACCTTCAAAATTTCCGAGCTGCGTATAAGCTTTCAAAAAAACTTCCTGCGCTGCTTCTTCGACCAAACTTCTCTGCCGGAAGAACCGGCTCGCCACACTAAATACGCGCGGGCTGTAACGTCTCACAATCTCTGCAAAGGCAAACTCGTCGCCTGCCTGCGCTTGACGCGCAAGGTCGAGATCCAAGGCCTGTTCGAGCCCACTCGCCAGTTGCGGTTCCTCATCGGTTTTAACGGATGGCGGACCCTTTCAAACTCGAATCCGCCACACCGTGGGGGAAACGCTTACTGATTGTCGTCGTTGCGCCGTTCGCCACGTCGTGTTTTGAACTGCGCCTTCGACTGTTCCAACTGGGCTTTTTGCTCAGCAGTTAAAACGGAAAGTGTTTCCTGATGAAGCTTGGCACGCTCGCCCATTAACTTCGCTTCAAGAGGCGCAATTTCCGTCAGTTTCTGAGTAGCCAGTGCTTCGTTGAACGTACCGCCTTCGTTCGCCTGACGCAACTCCTGCCGCTTTGCTCGAAGCTGTTCGTGCAGGGGCTTGTTTCGTTCGGCATAGGTTTCGCGGATCTGTTTGATTTTGGCTTTCTGGTCCTCAGTTAGATTGAGCTGTTTGAAGAATCCACCACCACGGTGCATTCCACCCCAGCCATGTCCTTTGTGTTCGCCTCGACCACCACGGCGTTCCGTGCGCGTTCCCTGTTGCGTGTTCTTATCGGTGGTAACCGTCTGCGCAACAGCGATCGAGGCTGCAAGAGCAATTGCCGAGATAGAGGCTATTGCCAGTGTCTTAAACCGTCCTTTGTTCATCTCTATGTTCTTACTCCTAACTCTTTCCTTGTTAATTCCAGGGGAGTGTCCCAATGGATAAGACACCTCGGCTCCCGAGACGGTTACACGCGCCTCCAAGGTGTAACCAATAAGCCCCAGCGGGTGTCTGAGAACATGTGCACCCCAATTGCAGGTAGCACTTTGAAAACTGGGATTTGATAGAGGAATCGAATGTCGACTCAAACAATTAAACAACCTTTAGTGAGTGGAATTAATACAGCCGGAACGCTTGGCTGGCTTAAACAAGTTTGGGCCAAGTTGCTACTGGGCGAAAAGAAACTGCTGTTCGGCGGCGGCTTTATGGCGGCCATCGTGCTGGCCGGTTTTTATTTTTGGGGTGACGACTCGAGCACGCCACAGTACTTGACGGCCCGTGTCGAGCGCGGAAATCTCCGTAACACGGTCACGGCTACAGGTGCACTTCAGGCTGTGACCACAGTGCAGGTCGGCAGCCAGGCTTCAGGAACCATCTCGGCGCTGTACGCCGACTTCAACTCAACAGTTAAGAAGGGTCAGGTCATCGCCCAACTCGATCCGTCAACGGCGAAAGCACAGGTGGATCAGGCGCGCGCAAATCTTGAAAACGCTCGCGCGGGACTCGTGCAGGCCCGTGCCGCGGTCGTGAATTCTCGTGCTGGTGTAACAGATGCTCAGGCGAAGAATCTCGCCGCACAGTCGACAGTGCAAAACAATCAGGCAGGTGTATCAGGTGCTGAAGCTAACGTGGCCGTGCTGAAAGCGCAGCAGGACGATGCGCTCAGTCTTCTAAAGCAACAGGAATCGTTACTTAAAGCGGGTGTGATTGCACAGCGAGATTACGACGTCGCGCAAACGGCTTACAAAACGGCGGAAGCTCGATACAACCAGGCGGTGGCACAGTTGAACCAGGCAAAGTTGACGGAGCAGTCAGCGTCGAGCGCCGGTATCGCGCAATCGAAGGCGGCAATCGAACAGTCGCAGGCTGGTTTGCAACAGACACAAGCTCAGGTGCAACAGTCGGCGGCTCAAGTTCAGCAGGCGCAGGCAGCGTTGAGTTTGGCCGAAGTGAATCTCAGTCACACGACTATTACGTCGCCAATCGATGGTGTCGTTGTTTCGCGTGACGTAAACGTAGGCCAGACGGTCGCAGCGAGCTTGTCCGCTCCGACACTATTCACGATTGCAAATGACCTGACGCAGATGCAGGTGATTGCGAATATCGACCAGGCTGATATTGGCCTGGTTGAGCAGGCGAAGTCAGTGAAGTTTTCAGTGGACGCGTTTCCGGGTAAGGAGTTTGAGGGAAAGATCGAAGAGATGCGTCTCAATCCTGTGAACGTGCAGAACGTTGTCACTTATAACGTTGTGATCGACGTTGCGAATCCGGATCAGAAACTCAAGCCGGGTATGACGGCTAACTTGACGATCACGATCGATGAGCGGAACAACGTGTTGAAGGTTCCAAACTCGGCGCTTCGCTTTACGCCGCAGGACGCGAATCGACAACGGACGGGTTCAGGTGCAGGTGGTGGTCAAGGCCAGGGTCTGGGCCGCAGACGTCAGCAGGGCGACAACGCTTCCGGCGATGGTGGCGAGAACCGATTCGCGCCAGCGTCAGCTCCTGTGCTTCCGGGTCAGGTACGAGTTGTCTGGGTGCTGGGCCAGGATGGCAAGCCGGAACGCCGCAGAATCACGACGGGTCTGAGTGATGGCTCAGCGACGGAAGTCGTCGATGGCAATCTGAATGAAGGCGACATGGTGATCACCGGTCAGCAAATATCTGGCGCGCAGCGATCATCAAACACGCAATCGACGCCGCCGGGATTCGGTAACACACGTGGCGCCGGTGGCGGTGGTACACGGCGGTAATTGGACAATGATAGGTCCTACAAGTCCTATAAGACCTATTGATTTCGAGGGGCAAAGATGTCGACGACGTTTGCAATTGAGCAGCAGGTACCAGAAGTCGCAATGGCGACGCCGGTTCCCGAAGCTCATCCCGTGATCCAGTTGGATCACATTCACAAGACCTACACCATGGGCGATGTTGAGGTTCACGCACTCCGGGGCGTCTCGTTGACGATTGGCGAAGGTGAATTCGTGGCAATCATGGGGGCCTCCGGATCCGGAAAGTCGACCACGATGAACATTCTCGGCTGTCTGGATCGACCGACGCGTGGCACTTACATCCTCGACGGCGAAGACGTTTCACAGATGTCGAAAGACGACCGTGCCGATATTCGCTGCAAAAAGATCGGATTCGTGTTTCAGGGTTTTAATCTGCTTTCACGAACTTCAGCACTCGAGAATGTCGAGCTGCCGATGCTTTACCTCGGTGTCGATGCAGCAACGCGTCATGAACGTGCGATGGAAGCACTTTCAGCCGTCGGGCTCGCAGGACGCGAGCAGAATCATCCGAATCAGTTGTCAGGTGGACAACAGCAGCGCGTTGCAGTCGCTCGTTCACTCGTGAATCATCCGGCGTTGATTCTCGCTGACGAACCGACCGGTAACCTGGATTCGCGCACGTCAGTTGAAGTAATGGAGATCTTTCAGCGTTTGAATCGCGAGCGCAGCATCACGCTCGTGCTCGTTACGCACGAGCGCGAGATCGCGGAGTATGCCGATCGGGTGATCGTTTTCAAGGACGGCAAGATCAAGTCGGACCATTTGGTTGAGCATCCGCGCAATGCAGCAGAAGAGTTGAAGAATCTCCCTGTCATCGATGATGACGACGACGAGGAAGAGTAACCACAAAGATTGATATCAGATCATGAACCTATTGATGATCATTCGCGTCGCCTTTCGTGCTCTTGTTCGTAACAAGATGCGCGCGGCTTTGACTATGCTCGGTATCATCATCGGCGTTTCCGCGGTGATTGCGATGGTGAGCATCGGTCAGGGAGCTTCGGCCTCAGTTCAGGCTCAAATCGAGAGTATCGGCACTAATCTGCTATTCGTCAGCGCGGGCGCGCAAAATGTCGGCGGCGTTCGTAGTAGTACGGGCGACACTGGCACGAACACATTAACGGTTGACGATCTCGACGCGATCAAGCGCGAAGTGCCGAGCGTTTCCATGGTGACTCCATCCGTGAACGCGAGATCACAACTCGTCGCCGGCAACATGAACTGGAACACCGCAGTTACCGGCGTCAGCGAACAGTATCCGGAAATCCGCAAGTGGCCGGTTGCGACTGGCGCATTCTTTACCGACGCTGATGTGCGTACTGCCGCTCGCGTGATCGTGATCGGGCAAACACTCGCAGACAGTCTCTATCCGGGCGCTGATCCGATTGGTCAGGACATTCGCGTCATGAACCTGCCTTTTCGAGTTGTCGGTGTGATGGCGGCGAAAGGACAGGATCCGCAGGGCCGCGATCAGGACGACGTTGCTTTTGCGCCATACACCACAGTGCAAAAGAAAATTCTCGGCCGCGACCGCGTTCAGATCGCTTACGTTTCGGCGATCACTCAGGAAGCTACATATACGGCTCAATCGCAAATCACTGATCTGCTGCGCCAGCGTCACAAGCTGAGCGCAAACGAGCCGAGTGATTTCACCGTGCGTAACATGACCGACGTTGCCGAAGCGGCGAACGAGACCAGCAAGACGATGACGATCCTGCTGGCGTGTATTGCCGGTGTCTCGTTGCTTGTCGGTGGTATCGGCATCATGAACATCATGCTCGTCTCTGTAACTGAGCGCACGCGAGAGATTGGTATTCGGATGGCGATTGGCGCGCGTTCATCTGCTGTTCGGAGTCAGTTCTTGATCGAGTCGATTGTGCTCAGTCTGACGGGCGGCACGATCGGGATTGTTCTCGGCATCGCGCTCTCGCTCGCGATTCCTGCGTTTCTCGGTTGGCCCACGCTGGTTTCGATGATGGCGATTGTCGGCTCAGTTCTCTTCTCTGCTGCGGTCGGGATCTTCTTCGGTTACTACCCGGCACGCAAAGCAGCGTCGCTGGATCCGATCGAAGCGTTACGCTACGAGTAAATCGGCGTCCATCCGTGTTACCGTGATACATTAGCCGCATGCGCCGACGAACCCTGCTGCTCCTCGTCTTAACGGTAATTCTTGTTTTCAACTCGGTCGCTTTTACGCAAAGACGACCGGAACCGACTGTTCAAAAACGACCGCGTCTGGTGCTGCTCATCGTGGTCGACCAGTTTCGTTACGACTATCTCGAGCGCTTCGGAGATCTCTTTGGTCCAAAGGGCTTTCGACGCTTAATGAGCGATGGAGCATCGTGGACACAGTCAAATTACGACCACATGCCTACCTACACGGCGCCCGGTCACGGCACCATGATGACCGGCGCTTATCCGGCTGAATCGGGCATCATCGGTAACGAGTGGCTGGACCGCGCTTCGGGCAAGAGAATCACTAGCGTTTCTGATGACTCAGTAAAACTGCTGGGCGGCTTGCCAAATGATCCGGCGGCGAGTCCCTCGCGACTGATGGCTTCGACGGTCGGCGACGAGCTACGACTTATTACCAACGATCGCGCCAAGGTGATCGGCATTTCGGTTAAGGATCGCTCGGCGATTCTGCCTGCCGGTCGTCATGCGAACGCAGCTTACTGGTTTAGCTGGACTTCGGGCACTATGGTCTCGTCGACTTACTACTTCAACCAGTTGCCGGCATGGGTCACCAACTTCAACGCCGCAAAACCCGCAGACAAATACTTCGGAACAAAATGGGAGCGGCTGCTGCCGGAAAGTGAATACACCAAACGTGCCGGCGCGGATAATCCGAGTTGGGAGAATGTCACTGCAGCCGGAGACACCAATTCTTTTCCACACACAAGTACCGGCGGCGCGACATCACCCAATCGAAACTTCTACACTGCGCTCGATTATTCGCCGTTCACAAACGACATCCTTGTTTCGTTTGCACAGGAAGCAATCGTCAATGAACAGTTGGGCCGGGACGACGACACCGACGTGCTGACAGTCAGTTTTTCAGCAAACGACTATGTTGGCCATCGCTACGGTCCATACAGCCAGGAAGTGATGGACGTCACGTTGCGTACGGATCGTAATATCGCGGCGCTGCTCGATTTTGTCGACGCTCGCGTGGGGCTTTCAAACACGCTGATCGCATTTACTGCCGATCACGGCGTGTCGCCAATACCCGAACAGGCGGCAGCGCTTGGATTGGGTGGAGGCAGACTGAAGTTTGCGGATGTTATGGGAAAGATTCAGGCTGCGATCAGCGCGCGTTACAACCCGCAGGGGAAGTCGCCCGATCCATCGGCTGATTACCTGTTGCGGTTTAGTGAAGGTAGCACGACAAGGGAATGGTTCATTAACAACAACATCTATTTCAACTACGACGCGCTGCGGCGCGATGGTGTGAATATCGAGGAGTTTTCGCAGGTGGTAGTCGCAGCGGCGCTCACTGTTCCGGGAATTGCGCGCTGCTTTTCTCGTTCGCAACTTTTGCGTGGCGCGACGTCAGTGACCGACCCAATCGAGCGTCGTGTGCTTCATGGTTTTTATCCAGCGCGCAGTGGTGATGTGGTGATGGTGGCCGAGCCCTACAAGTATATCGCGGAGACAATTACCGCAACTCACGGCTCTCCGTATTCATACGACACGCATGTGCCGACGATCATCATGGGAGCGGGTGTAAATCCTGGCCGTTATCTCGAGCCCGCGTCACCGGCTGATATCGCACCGACGTTGTCAGCGCTGCTGCGAATCACTGCACCAACGAATTCCACGGGGCGTGTGTTGATTGAAGCGCTGCGGCGATGAGATAGATGGGGACAGGATTTACAGGATTGAGAAGGATTCACAGGATATCCTGTAAATCTCGTCCAAAATCTTGTTAATCCTGTCTACTTGCGCCGATAGCCTCTCGCATACTCCGGCACTTCAATCCCCTCCGGCAACCGCGGATCATTAATTGGCTCCCCCGCCACAAGCTGCAACGGAATAACCCCCGCCCAAACACTCATCGCATAATCTTCTTCATCATCAAGCGGCGGACCGGTTCGAATTTTTGCTGACGCTTCCAACAACGGCAACGAAAGCACCGTCGTCTGTTTCAACTCCTCTTCAGTTGGCTCACGCACCTCGGCCCAACGCCCGCGAATAATGTGTTCCGAAAACGCCAACAGCGCTGCATTCTTCTCTTCTCGATCTTCAACCAACGTCGCGCGTCCTAAGATCACGACGGATCGATAATTCATCGAATGATGAAACGCCGATCGCGCCAGCACCAGTCCATCGATAATCGTTACGGTCACACACGCATCAACGCCACCTGACAATGTGCGTAACATACGGCTGGCCTGCGAACCGTGTATATAAAGCTTGTCATCAACACGCGCATATCCAGTCGGTATAACGAATGGCTGCCCTTCCGGCGCAAAGCCCACGTGACAAATAAATCCCTCGTCCAAAACTCCGTATACAGTCTCACGATCGAAGTAACCACGCTTCGGCAATCGTTTAAGTTTCGTACGCTCGGTTTGAGTAAATGTCATGTTATAAATATGCCACAGATCAGGATTGTCCGCGTTAGTCTTCGACCCAAGGAGAAAATATGCGCTTTCCATCGTCCCTGCTCGTTATTTGTCTGCTCGCATCAAGCGCCCTCGCACAAAATGGTGGTACGACCAAGTCGCCTTTTGAAGAAGCCTTCGCGCGACTTGAGTACCGTAGCATTGGTCCAGCGATCATGGGAGGCCGCATCGCGGACGTTGAAGGTGTTCCCGGCGACGCGAATGTGGTTTATGTCGCAAGTGCGTCGGGCGGTTTGTGGAAGACGACGAACGGCGGCGTTACATGGAAACCAATCTTCGAGCGCCAGGGAACCCTCTCGATCGGAGACATCGCTCTCGCACCCAGTAATCCGGAAGTGGTCTGGGTCGGCACAGGCGAGTCAAACGTACGCAACAGTGTTTCGTTTGGCGACGGCGTTTACAAGTCGAATGACGGCGGTAAAACATGGCAGCACATGGGTCTGAAAGAGACCGAACGCGTCTCGGCGATCGCTATCCACCCGCAAAATTCTGACATCGTCTACATCGGCGCACTCGGACATGCTTTTGGACCAAACGACGAACGCGGCGTGTTCATGACTACAGACGGCGGTAAGACCTGGACCAAGACGCTTTATATCGACAATCAGCACGGCGTAGCAGATCTCGAGATCGACCCGACAAATCCAAACATTCTTTACGCGGGCATGTGGAGTTTTGAGCGTAAACCATGGACTCATCGCAGCGGCAGTGAGAAGGGCGGCGTCTACAAGTCGATCGACGGTGGCCGTACGTGGAACAAGCTCAGCAACGGACTGCCCAAACTGATGGGGCGCATCGGCGTCCGCGTCGCTCCGAGTAATCCGAATGTTGTTTACGTAATCGTCGAAGCCAGAGACGGAACGCTCTATCGCTCGGATGATCGCGGTGAGACGTTCAAAATGGTCTCGAAGCAAACGGACATCGTTTCGCGTGGTTTCTACTACACACGTGTGCGCGTCGATCCGACGAATGAAAATCACATCTTCGCAGTGGCGTCGACGCTGTTCACTTCAGTGGATGGCGGTAAGTCGTTTCGTTCAATCACCGGACGCACGCACATCGACTTTCATGCGCTCTGGCTCGATCCGAAGAATCCGAAACGAATGTGGCATGGCCAGGACGGCGGCATCTCTGTCACTTACGACGGTGGTGAAACGTGGGAAGCGGTTTACAACATTCCGCTGGGCCAGTTTTATCAGATTCATGCCGACAATCGTCAGCCCTTCTATCACGTGATGGGCGGGTTACAGGACAACGGTTCCTGGAGTGGGCCAAGCCGCACGCGCGAACCGGCCGGTATCATGAATGATGATTGGCGTATGGTGAGTTTCGGCGACGGTTTCTACGTCATCAATAATCCCGACAATCCAGATCAGTATCTTTCCGAATCACAGGGCGGAAATATGGTCTGGACCGATTTCACAAGTCGCGAACAACAGCTGGTTAATCCGTGGGGACGCGGCAGTGGTGGTGGTCCGGCAGCCGGCCAGAAGTTTCGTTTCAACTGGAACTCCCCAATCGTCCTCTCACCGCACGATAAAACGACTGTCTACCTCGCCGGCAACGTCGTGTTCAAGACTCCCGACTTCGGCAAAACGTGGGAACAGATCAGTCCGGACCTGACGACGAACAATCCTGAAAAATTGAAAGACGCCGGCGGCCCGATCGCAATCGAAAACTCAACGGCTGAATATCACTCGACGATCATCAGTATCGCCGAATCACCGCTCCAAAAAGGTCAGATTTGGGTTGGAACTGACGATGGTAATCTGCAACTCACCGCTGACGGTGGTAAAAACTGGTCCAATCTAATCAAGAACCTCTCCGGAGTCGCCGCGAACTCGCCCGTTTCACACGTTGAGCCATCGCGAACCAACGCCAGTACAACCTACGTCTCATTTGATCGTCACATGTTTGACGACTTCCGCCCTTACATCTTCAAAACCACCGATTCCGGCAAGTCCTGGACCAACATCTCCGGAAATCTGCCGGCGAAAGCGTATGTGCAGGTAGTGCGCGAAGATCCGAAGAACAGAAATCTGTTGTATGCGGGTACTGAGCTCGGTCTGTTTGCCTCGTACAATGGTGGCAAAGAGTGGATTCCTTTAAATCTGAAGAATCTTCCGAATGTTTCGGTTCACGATATCCTCGTTCATCCGCGTGAGAATGATCTGATTCTTGCCACTCACGGTCGCAGCATCTGGATCTTCGATGATGCGACTCCAATCCAGCAGATGACGTCGCAGATCCTGAACAGCAACGCCTATCTGTTTTCGGTGCGGCCGGCGCTGCGATACGCGAGCCGCTTCACTCGTTATGGCATCGGCGATAAACAGTTTGCCGGACCAAATCCGCCGGCCGGAGCGTTGATAACTTATTACCTCAAAGACAAGCTCGACGAAAAAGCAACGCTCAAGCTGCAAATCTTCGATCGCGACGGTAAGCTCGTGCAGGATATCGAAAAGCCTTCGCGCGAGAAGGGACTGAATCGAATGTCGTGGAATCTCAGACTTGGTGGTCCGGAAGTGCGCCGTCCACCCACCGAAGAGCAGGTCGCGTTTGGTGGGGCGCCACGTGGACCACAGGTATTGCCGGGAACTTACACCGTGAAGCTGACGGTTAACGACAAGGTGTTTGAGGAGCGAGTGGAAGTGAAGCTGGATCCGACGATTAATGTACCGCTCGCGGCCCTTCAGGAAACGTTGGACATGCAGGTCAAGCTCCGCGATTTGCAATCGACGATCAATCTCTCATTGCGATTTTTGGATAGTCTGAAAGAGCAGCTCAAACAGGCGCAGACGACGATGAAGACGTTGCAGAAAGAGCCGGACAAGGATTTGATGAAGGCGCTCGAAGACTACATCAAAGAGCTGGACAAGTTGCAGGATCGGCTTGCGGCGCGAAATGAAGGGCTCGGTTTTGCGGGGAAGGATCAGGTGGCGGACGACATCGGCAATCTGTTCTTTACGCTCGATACGAACTTTGGTCCAACGCTCGGGCAGCGAGAGTATTTCGCAGAGATTCAGCCGGTGTACCGCACGCGTGTTGAAGAGGTGAATAAGTTTTTACGCGAAACGTTGCCGAGTTGGAATGAGAAGCTACGGGCGTGGAACGCCCCGACGCTGACAACCCGCAAACCGTTAGATTTCTAAGGTTCCATCGAACGTACTGTGGACCGTGGTGCAGCTTGCGTTCTCTAATTCTGACCTGCCGAGGCCGCTTCCGCGGGCGCACTTTCCATCGCGCCACGCGTGAACCGAATGTTTCCGTTAATTCCCTTCGCCGAAATCCCTGCGCCACCGCTTCCTATCCTTGCCGAGTAACGGCCGTGTTTACTCTTATCGATCGACACGTTCGGTAAATCGGAAACGAGCCGTCCGTTCATTCCATTCGCATCGAAGTCCGCGTTCACATCCGATCCGAGCTGCAATTCGATGTTTCCATTAATGCCGCTCAATGTAACGCCTTCCTGATCGATCTGCTTCAGTCCCACCACCATGTTGCCGTTGATGCCCTTGAATGTGGCTCTCCCAACCGCACTGCCAACCTGGACGCGACCGTTGATACCAATTACTTCCACAGCACCATTGATGTCGCTCGTCACAAACGCACCATTGACACCCTTCGCATAAAGGCTAATCTGGCGCGGAAGTTTTAACGTCGTACGTTCACCGGCCGAAGAACCAAAGAACCGCGAAAACAGCCCGCTGTCAGCCTTCTCGCCACGAATAGTGAGACTATTGCCATCCGACTCGATAGTGACTTTGCGACGGTCCATCGCTTCCTGCGACGACGCGGTCCGTTCAATGTAAACCTCCGCCGTTTTGCTGTCAGAGGTCTCAATCTTGACGGCGCCGTTCAAACCCGCCAGTTCCACGCGAGCGCCGGGCGAAAGTTGGTAGGTTTCACGTATTTCCTGTCGCACATTGCTGGCATTCTGATGTGTGACCAGCTCGCGAAGCTCTGAAACCGACCCAACTGAGGAACGAACCACGCCAGCCACGCCGGCAATCGCCACCAGGACCACAACAATCACTATACGTTTCATAATTTCCGGCCTCAAAAGGGATTTTAAGCTGAATACTCGGCGTCTTTAACGACAAGCGTCCGTAATTTGTTTCGCCAATCTGTGCAATCTGTGGTTGGTCTTGACAGCTAGTTTAGCCCAAGAATAGAGTCGGCGAACGATGGGAGTGCGCGACTCAAAGGATCTAAAGGTGCTTTTGGTTGAAGATTTTGAAGATACGCGCCTTTTCATGCGCCTCGAACTAGAGGAACAGGGGTTCATTGTGTTCGAAGCTGAGAATGGCCAGGTCGCCGTGGACACTGCCATCCGCGAGCATCCCGACGTGATTCTAATGGACCTCACTCTGCCATTGATGGATGGCTTTACCGCGACGAAGTTGATCCGCCAGAATGAAGAGTTGAAAAACGTACCAATTATCGCCGTGACTGCGCATCAGGAAGAGGACTTCCGCTCGGATGCCAAAGCCTCCGGCTTTGACGCGTATGTCACTAAACCGATCGACGCGAATTGGCTCAAGGAATTGATCGCAGGCCTATTGACCTGATTCAGAGTCTTCATGACCAGTCCGACCAGCACTGCCGCAACCATCGTAATCCGGGATATCGAAAGCCTCGACGAGATGCACGAGGTGGAACAACTCCAGCGCGAGATCTGGGGCGTCGAGGATCTCGAGATCTATCCCGCCCTCGCACTCAAACCGCAAAAAGAAGTTGGCGCAACTTTGATAGGCGCGTTTGCAGAAGGTCGCATGGTTGGTTTTGTGTTTGGGTTTCCGGGAATTCTCGACGGTGAAACGATCATACATTCAGACATGCTGGGAATCAGCCCGGCGTACCGGTCCAACAATCTCGGTTATCTGTTGAAATGTGCTCAGCGTGATGCAGCGATCGCGCTCGGAGTGAAGCGCATTACCTGGACGTTTGATCCCTTGCAGTCGCGCAATGCGCATTTCAATTTCAGCAAGCTCGGCGTGATCGCGGATCGTTATTACATTGACTACTATGGAGTGACCTCGAGCTTTCTGCACCGATACGGAACGGACCGGCTCTGGGTGACGTGGTTACTGGAGAATGAAAGAATTAAGTCGCAACCTTCTGATATTGAGGGACTGGTGCACCTCGTCCGTGTCGGTGAAAATCTCGAACCGATTCTTAACCAGAACCCCATCACCGGCTCCGAGGCCGTCATCGAGATTCCCCGCGAACTCAACGAGCATCACAAACTCTGGCGCATGGCGACAAGAGACGCATTCACCCGCGCTCTCGATCAGGGGTTCATAGTCGAAAATTTTTACAACTGTAAGTACTATCTGCGCAGATCGGTTCTAAAAAATCCGTAAAATCTGTGGCTAAAATCTGGCTTCAATCAGGCCGTCGTTGGTTTTCCCATGCTTCGCAGTGAGTTGTGGATACGTCGCATGCTCCGCCCGTAACCCTTTCAACCCAAGCTTCCTCTCGACTGCTTTGATCTCAGTGGCTCTGCCTTCGATCTCCATAAACAACCCAAACGGCAGCACATCGATCACGATCTCGGTCTTTCCGAGGCGCCACGTCTGTCGCCGTTTTTCATAAACGAGCGCGCGTGTAAACCCCAACGCCTCGAGAATCGCTTCCATCGCTTCCGGATCAGCGACGGCAGTCTCCTCTTCGCGTTGCTGTTTGATCGCAGCCGACGTCGGAATGCGTTTCTTGTACGTGAGCGTGGCTCTCCCCCCGACACGCCGCAGGCGCAACACGCACGAACCGTCACTCAAGGCCTCGCCCGTGTAAAGGGTATTCTCTTCGAAGTCTTCTCCTTCCAGATGCGCACCAACTTCAGGCAAACGCTTCAACACCGTATCGCGCTGCCGTTTTGTTAAGCGGAACTTTTTCTCAACCTCGATCATACCTGTCTGGCCCAACGAAACGCCTCGGGAATCGACGCGCGCTTGCCGTACATCAACATACCGACACGATAAATCCGCGAGGCAGCCCACATGATGAGAAGCACACTACCGAAACCAAGAAAGAGTGAGAGCGCAATCTGCCAGAATGGAGGCGTCTGCGTTACGATGCGCACGACCATCGCCACTGGCGCCGAGAATGGAATTATAGAAACCCAGAACGATAACGGCGAATCAGGACTGCGACTCACCGGCAGGAACAAATAAAAACTCACCACGAGGATCAGAATGATCGGCATTGCGAGCTGCCCGCCTTCCTGTGCCGTAGTGACCATCGATCCAACCAGCGCATAGAGCGTGGCGTAGATGAAATAGCCGAGTAAGAAGAAGAGTCCAAAATAAATGTAGTGTGAGAACGGAACCCCCGGAATGCGAACGCTGATACCTCGCGAAGCAAGCACGCTCACGCCGTACAAAGCAAACGCGCTGAAAGCGAGTCCCCAGATCGCGAGCTGCGTCAACGCGACTAACGACACGCCAACCAGTTTGCCCATCATCAATGTAAATGGTTTGACGGATGAGAACAGAATCTCAGCAATGCGGGTTTCCTTCTCTTCGATTACCGAGCCGAGAATGATCTGGCCATACATCAGGATCGCCAGGTACATCACGAAGCCGATGCCAAACACGAGCGCAAAACTTGCGCGCGCATCGCGTTCCCGGCCCGCGGCACTGACTCTGGCACCTTCCAAACTGACGGATTTGAAGAGTTCCTGGCGTGTCTTGTTATCTACATTCGCCTCAATCAGTCGTTGTTCACGAGTGGCGCGGTTTAGTGCTGATTGCAAGTCTCTGCTCGAACTAATGTCACCCGGATTCCGGTTCACGAATTCCGCTTTTCCCTGTGCGAGGAAGTCTGCTGGAAGGATGAGGTACGCATCGAGTTCGCGCGTGCTTAAACGCTGGTCCAGACTGCCACGAATTTGATCGAGGGACTGATTAGTGGTGTTCACTTCCTGCAGCAAAAAGCTGCCAAAACCTCTGCGCGGCAAGGCACGGGGTTGATTGTCCGATTGTGTGTCCTGTCCGGATGAGTCACCGTAAAGCGATTGTCTCAGTTGCGAATACATCTTGCCGGTTTGATCCACGACAGCAACTCGCAACGGCGCTGGCTCGATGCTAAGAACGATTGCGGGCACGATTCCGAAGAGCGACACGACACCCGGTATCAAGATCGTCGAAAAGATGAACATCTTCGCGCGTACACGCTGGATATACTCACGTTTCACGATTGCCAGAAATTTTTTCATGCCGCTTCAGTCACCTTGGTGATGAAAATGTCGTTGAGACTCGGTTCCACCATTTCAAACTTGCCGATAACTGCACCGGAGTCGATCAAACGTTTCAAAAGTGTTTGCGCGTCTGCGCCGGCCGCGAGCAACGCCTGCGCCTCATCAACATGGCGCACGACTTTGCTCACCAGCAGCGGATCGTCCAACACGCCATCACCACCTTCACAACGCACCGCCACGGAATTGCGCCCGAAACTGCTTTTGATCTCACGTAAACTTCCTTCGAATACTTTTTGCGAGCGATTGAGAAGACAGATGTCGTCGCAGATCTTTTCTGCAACTTCCATCTGGTGCGTGGAGAAGATGATGGTCTTACCGGAACGTTTGAGATCGAGCACGATGTCTTTCAACAACTCGACATTGATTGGATCGAGACCCGAGAATGGCTCGTCGAGGATAACCAGATCAGGATCGTGAATCACGGAAGTGATGAACTGAATCTTCTGTTGCATTCCTTTCGAGAGTTCCATCGAGCGTTTCTTCTTCCACTCCGAGAGTTTTACGCGCGCGAGCCACTCGTCGATCTTTGAGTCGATCACCTTGCCATGAACATTCTTGAGTTCGGCGAAGAATCGCAACTGGTCAGCGATACGCATGCGCCGGTAAAGACCTCGTTCTTCTGGTAGATAACCGATGCGATCCTGCATCTTCGCGTCGAGCTTGCGCCCAAAGAGCGAGATACTGCCGGAATCGGGAGCGGTTATGTTGACGATCATTCGGATCGTCGTAGTCTTTCCGGCGCCGTTTGGACCAAGCAGTCCGAAAACGCGACCAGCGCGCACGGACAGGCTGAGGTCACGAACAGCCGTGAACTCCCCAAAACTCTTGGTAACCCCATCCAGCTTGACTGTTATCTCGTTAGCAGCCATCTTCCAATTTGTTATTGGCTCAATTTGAAAAACGCCGAAGGCGTTGGCTAATTTCAGCCCATCAGGGTTGGAGCGCAGTGACAACCCTGGGTCGCGGTACAGAAGCCCGTTAAACCCTGAAGGGGTTCCTCTTGAAACGAACCCTTTCCCAGGGTTGATTAGAATTTTTACATTACCCCCCCAGGGTTCTCGCTACGCTCGAACCCTGGGCTCAAATTAGCGAACGCCTTCGGCGTTTAGCCTACCAGATGATGGTTTTTCATTGCCACAAGAAGCACATCTGATACATATTTACACTACGTCACCCCTACACTTCGGTAATCGGAACTCATTTATGTCTTGTCGGCTCCAGTCCTGGCTAATGCTGCTTTTTCTCCTGACCCTGGGGTCGGCGACCATGGCCCAGACCTCTCCAACACCGACACCAACACCCAGACTAAGGGACGACGTCGTACGTACGTACACCGAACTCGTCCAGACTGACGTGATGGTTTTTGACAAGCAGGGAAAGTTTATCAATGGACTGAAGCCGGAAGATTTCGAGTTGCGCGTCGACGGCAAGCCGCGCCAGCTCCAGGCCTTCGAACAGATTACGGCCGGCAGCGACGAAGAGAGCCAGTTGGCTGCCGCGCGGGGTGCGACGACCGTCAATCTAAAACGCCCGGTGCCGCTGGATCGCGGTCGCATCGTCTTTTTCTACGTCGATGACTTTCACATGGACCTTTCCGGTCTGAGTTCCGCAAAGAAATTAATCAATGCCTTCATCGATAAGGAGATGGGCCAAAACGATCAGGTGGCTATTGCGTCGGCGACAGGTCAAATCGGATTTCTACAACAACTGACAACGGATCGCATGATACTGCGACGCGCGTTGGACCGGCTTACTCCGCGAACGTATTCGGTTCGTGATTTCGAGCAGCCGGCGATGAGTGACTATCAGGCTTTGCTGATTGATCGGCTCGATCGTCAGGTCTTTGATTACTTTGTCGCTGAAACGGTGCGACTCAACCCAGGGATGCGGCCGGATCAGGCTGGCAATATCGTGCGCGGACGCGCGTTCCAGATACAGTCGCAATCCGCTCACTTCAATCAAAACACGTTGCTGGCTCTCGAATCTCTCGTCAAGGGGGCCCGCAATCTTCCGGGACGAAAGGTTCTCTTCTTTCTATCAGGAGGTTTTTTCGTCGAGAACCGGCAAGGAGACGCCATTACCAAAATGCGCCAGATCACCAGCGCAGCTGCTAAAAGCGGCGTGGTGATCTACTCAATGGATACACGTGGTCTGGTTGGCTCGCTCCAGGATGCGTCTACCGATAGACCATTCGATCCCTTCGGTCAGTTGAGCTTATCGGAGCATGGTGAGCTGACCGCATCTCAGGATGGACTAAATGCACTCGCGGCCGATACTGGCGGTAAAGCCGTCTTCAACACGAACGATTTGCGAAAGGGCCTGGCGCCGGCGATCAAAGAAACGTCTACGTATTACCTGCTTGCATGGAGACCGGATCCCGCATCGCAAAAACAAGGGCGGTTCAGAAACCTCGAAGTCAAGTTGATCGGACGACCTGATCTCACGGTGAGAGTTCGTAAAGGTTATTTCGATCTCGATCCAGCTCCGCCAACAGCGGCAGCAAAGTCAGAGAAGCAACCCGCACAAACCAAATCTACTCCAGCTCAACTTCGCGAATCGCTGACCGCGCCATATCCGGAAAGATCACTGCCAATTCTACTCAGTGCCGATTATTACGAGCTCCCGCAAAAAGGTCCGACGATATCTACCGCCATTCAAATACCCGGTGAATTCCTCGTCTTTGGTCAACAACCTGACGGGAAGATCCAGGCTGCGATCGATATGAGCGCTGTTTACTTCGACGAGAGAGGCATCGGGAAAACCAGTTTTCTCGAACGCATCGTTACTACAGCACAGAGTTTGGAACAGGCGAGGGCTTATCGCAACGACATCACGTTTACCTATCCAGCATATTTGCCACCGGGTCTCTACCAGGTTCGTGTCGCAGTACGCGACGACAAGAGCGGCAAGATCGGAAGCGCACACGCGTGGGTTGACGTACCTGATCTGTCAACCAAGAAACTCACGCTTAGCAGCCTGCTTCTGGGCGAACGCACGCAGGCAATGATGACCAATGTGTCGAATTCCGGCACGAGTCCTATCGCGCTGAGTGCGAGCCATCGCTTCAGGCGTGAATCAACGTTACGTTTTCTGATCTTCACCTACAACATGGCACTGTCCAGCTCAGATCAGAAACCTGACGTTGCCGTGCAGGTGCAAGTAATTCGTGACGATCAACCAGTGGTGACTACCGCGTTGCGAAAAGTGGGCACTGACGGCGTTATCGATATCACGCGTCTGCCTTACGCCGCCGAGATTCCGTTAAGCGAATTGTTGCCGGGTCGTTACTTGTTGCAGGTGACTGTAATCGATCGCATCTCAAAACAGAGCACTTCACGCCAAACTCACTTCGACGTCTACTGACTTTTCTGTCCGTGCCGAAACCCTGGAAACCGACAAAGGAACAACTCATGGCTGCGACCGCAAAGACGGTTCGGGATGTGATCGCGCCTGATTTGCGGGTTCTTTTCTGTGGCATCAATCCCGGCCTCTACACTGCTGCCGTAGGCCATCACTTTGCCCGTCCGGGAAATCGCTTCTGGCCCGCACTCTACGCAGGCGGCTTCACCGATCGGCTTCTATCGCCGTTTGATGAGCGTGAGTTATTGAAGAGTGGGTATGGAATCACGAATGTAGTTCCGCGCACGACAGTATCAGCTGATCAATTGAGCAAAGACGAAATCGTTGCGGGTGGCGAACGGTTGCGAGTGAAGGTGTTGCGCTATCGTCCGAAGGTATTGGCTGTGCTAGGAGTGGGTGCTTATCGAACAGCCTTCAATAAGTCCAAGGCAAACGTGGGCCGCCAGGACGATCAAATCGGACAAACCGTTCTCTGGGTATTACCGAATCCGAGCGGCCTTAATGCCAACTACCAGGCGCCCGACCTCGCACGCTTATTTCGCGAGTTGAAAGAGGCCACGGATAAACACGGATCATAAATACGATAACCACCAATCTTTTCTTCTCTGTTTCACTCCCGCAAACCATTTACACAACGGATAAAGCAATAACACGCCGGCGATCCACGAGAGATAGACCACTCCGAGATTAAAACCGATTCCTTCCGGCGGCGGGCCGAAATTTAACGGCGCCTGAAACAGAAAACTCGTCGGTTTCCCAAACACGAAGTGGAGCAGCAAGGAGATCAGGTGTGCCGTGTACCACTGCAGCAGATAGAAAAACAGCGGCACGCGACCAAACGTCACAAAGAAATTCCTTATCCAACCTCGCGGCGCTTCTGATTCGAAAAATGCGAGCGCGAGAATCGCCGGACCAAGTGTCATCAGCAGGAAAATCAATGAAGGCGGATACTTGGTCGTGTTCACAAACGAAAGCACCGTGTAGACGATGTTCTTTTGCGGCGCCCACTCGGACGGATCACCGTAAAGGTTAATAGCGCGAAGAATGATGAACAACAGTGTGGCCGAACTGCCGATGATCAGCAGCAATCGTCTGCGCGGTTGTGGGTGCAAGCGATAAAGCGCACCGAAAACATAACCGCACGCCATCACCCCAATCCACGGAATCAGCGGATAAATCACAAACGCAACAGGGCTCGGCCAACCTAGAACCGGAAAGCCATCAAACGGCTGGTGCAATAATATCCACAGCTTTGCCCCAAGCCCCGGCATCGGTCTCGTTGGTCCACGAAAACCGGTCACGCGAATACCGTCTAAAAGATTGTGCAGCGCGATCATCAACAAACCGAATGCCAGGATGACACTCCTCGGCAAATGAATTAACGCCGCCAGAACAATCATCGATACACCGATTACCCAAATCACCTGGAGGAACCCGGCGAAACGATAGTCGAGACTGAAGGTGACTCCGAACTTAATGATCGTGACTTCGAGCACGATCAACCACAACCCACGTGTCACAAGAAACCGCGACAACTGCTTTTTACTTTTGCCGCGCGCCCACTGCAGATAAGCACCCGTTCCCGCGAGGAACACAAATACGGGCGCACAGAAATGCGTGATCCAGCGTGTGATGAATAGGGCAACGTTGGTGCGCGAAAGGTCAGTTGGATCAAATGCCAGTGCAGCGTTGTGCACGAAGTCACGCGTATGGTCCAGCATCATGATCACCATCACGATGCCACGCAGAAGATCGATGGAGTCTATCCGCCTGGGCGCTGGATCAACGGGACTCGTCACTGTATCGGCCGCGATGAAGGGTATCTCGTATCGATGGGGTTCGGGGGTTGCTGCCATGGGATTTTGCCGGACAGATTACGCTCATTCACGAATTTTTTCGAGTACTTTGCTGCCGCGCCAGAGCAAGATGGCCGCGAAGATACAGGAAATTGGACTAATCAAAAATCCGTATCTCATCATGCCGGGATTCGTGGCCGCACCCAGAAGGTCATTAAGTTTACCGATTAGCGGCGAGCCGATACCGTAGGCAGCTATCTGAACGACGCAGAGAAAAACACCCGCGCCGAGTCCGCGAAGGTGTGGACCAGTCATCTCATGCACGTCAGCCATTGAAGAAGCAATCCAAACCAGGGACAGAGAAAGCAGTATCGCTTGCGACACCAACAGTAGTGGCACGCTGTAAGAAAACAACAATACGATCCAGAACGGAATGGCGAATATGGCAGCGGTCGCGCCAAGTCTCATACGTCCTCCCCGACGGCCCCGGCGCAGTCTGTCGGACAGAAAACCGCCGAGGACCGTGCCGGAAATTCCAAAGGTCAACGATGTGAGACCGGCGACAATACCGAGCGTCGCGATGCTGTAACCATGAACGCGTGTGAAAAACGTTGGTCCCCAGATCGACAGACTATTTGCAGCCACGGCAAAAAACGCGTAGCCCGCGTAGTGATAACGCAAAGGTCTCGATTGAAAAAGCAGTTTCCAGTCTTCACTGGTGTACTTAGGCGTAGTCACTTCCGTGCGACCACGCTTCTGCTCTTTCAACAAAAAGACGAGGACGGCAAAGAACAAACCGGGAAACCCAAGAAAGTAGAACGCTGTGCGCCAACCATATTTGAGACCGATCCAACCGCCCAGGAAGAAAGCCAGACCCGACCCGATCGTGATACCTGAAGCGTAGATCGATTGCACACTCGCGCGCTTTTGCGGTGGGAAATAATCACCCAACAACGAAAGGGCCGCAGGAGCCAGCGTCGCTTCACCAACGCCCACCATCACGCGATATAGAAATAACGACCAGAAGCCATTCGCGAATCCCGTCAGACCTGAAAAGAGACTCCAAACGGTAAGGCCCGCGGCGATCATATTTTTTCTGGAGCTGCGATCGGCGAGTCGACCAAACGGGACACCAAGCAACGTAAAAAGGATGACGAAGGAAGTTGCGCCCAACAACGCCAGCTCAAAATCCGTGAACGACATCTCCTTCTTGATGGGAGCAAAGAGAATGTAGATCAACGTTCGGTCGAGATAGTTGAGTAAATTGACAGTGGCCAACAATCCCAACGCATACCATGCGTATGCACCCGTCTTTGCCTTGGTACCAGTGTTCACAGTTAGGTCAGCGGCGGTTTCCATCTTCAGTCAGTTTCCGCTTTCCTAAAAGCTCACTTTGAACGCAAATTGGATTACTCGTGGTCCGGAACTGGTCGTGGTGATGCGTCCGAATGTCGCCGGCACTGCGATGTTGCTGTTTGGGTTGGCGAAGTTGGTCCAATTAAACAGATTGAAGAACTCAGCGCGCAACTCCGCCCGCACGCTTTCTTTGAGAGGGATAAACTTCACCACGGAAAAGTCCAGATTTTTCTGGCCTGGTCCATAAAGGAGATTCCGGGGCGTGTTGCCGAAGGGATTGTTCGGGTCGAAGGTCGGGTTGTTTGGCGTGCCAAGATTCGCGCCACTCAGTATCGGTCGCGACAGGACAAACGCGGAAGTATTGAAATACTGATTCAATCTCGACTCGATATCGCCCGTTGTCAAAAGCTTACTGGAAGCGCTCGCAAAATTAGCTCGTTGGATGATTGCAAGATTGGGTGAGTCGATGATTGAAAAGGGCGTGCCGGTTTGCAACGTGAGGATGCCATTCACCTGCCAATTGTTCAGCAGCGCCTTCGCGGCGCGTTTTCCACTAGACAACTCGGGCAAGTCGTAAACAAAACTGGTTACTAAACGATCACGCCGGTCGTAGTCCGACGGTCCATAGTTCAGTTTCCAATTAAGCTGATCGCCCGGCATCGCAAACAGCTCGTTGAGCGGGCCGCCAGAATAGTAGTCGGTCGATTTGCCCAGCGTGTAAGCCGCGAGAAACTGCAAACCGCAACTAAAACGCTTTGTCATGCTGATCTGTAATGAGTTGTATCTCGAATTCGACGACGTCTCTGTTTGCTGAATGCCGTTGGCGACCATCTTTTGTGTTGAAAGCGCAGTCCCAAATGGCGCCACAAACACATTCGCAGCGCGGTTGTAAACCGGTTGATTCAGACTCACAACCTGCAACAACTTCGTGCCCTTGGACCCAACATACCCAATCTCGAGCAGGTAGTCTTTGAATAACTCCCATTGGATATTTGCGTTGTACTGTTGGACATACGGCGTACTTAATTCCGGATCGACAAAAAGACCGCTGATCGGAACGCCGACGATCGGAGCCAGCGTTGAAAGAGGTGATGGAATAGTCGGATTGATTGGAAACGCGTTCGGCTGCGGAACCGGTATGAATGGATTGGCAAACGTGCGTAACAGTCCGGGCAAACCAACTGCGAGCGCGAGGTACGGATAATTCAACAACTGAGTGTTTGCAAAGCGTGCGGAAAAACGGTCGTAATAAATTCCATAGCCACCACGCAGAACAAGCGAGCCGGCACTGTTCAAACGCAATGCAAAACCCACACGCGGCGAGATGTTGTTCTTGTCACTCGGAACAAGCGTTGATGAAACCTCAGGAACCGCAGCGAGACTTCCGCCTTCGGCTTGAACAAATCCATTTGGTGGACCGGCAGGAACAGCCACAGTGCCCTGCCGAAATTGCTCGGGAAGAAAATTAACAAAGCGCCCGCGAATGTCGCTCGGAAAGCCAAAGAAGTCGTAGCGCACTCCAAGATTCAGTGTCAGACGGCGGCTAAATTTCCAGTCGTCCTGAAAGAAACCACTCAGATCGTTTATGCGTGGCGCGCGATCGAAAACACCAGAGCCGACAATCGATACACCGTTGCCGGCGAGAAAATCACTGAAGCTCGCAAAGGTGATTTGACCACGCGAAAAGGCGTTGAAGAAGAAATTGAGATGTGAGCGTCTGTACTCACCGCCAAAGCGGAGATGATGATTGTTTCTGATAACCGAAACTGTGTCGGCGGCCGTAAAAGCGTTGATTCGCGACGACTGATCTGCAAATGGTGAGGAACCGAAGGTAAACAGACCAGTCACTACCAGCGTCGGCATGCCGGGAAACAGATTCGCGAGCGGGCTCGAAATCCCGAGTTGCGCTGCCATGAACGGCTCTTCAGGCGTAGACGTATTTCGCAAACGCGAATAGCCAAAACGCGCCTGATTCACGATGTTTGGTGTGATGACGTAAGTATCGGTGATTGAGTCCAGTGTCTGGATGATAACCAGCTCGGCGCCTGTACCAGGCAACTGTGTTGGACCGTTGCCTAACGCCGCAAAGTTGAAGTTTGACTGGAATTGCGGATTCTGTGCGGCAAAGGTCTTCGCCGACAGTGTATGGTTGTCGCTGAAATTGACATCGAAGTTGGCATTGAATTGATGTTCGCGAAAGCGCGAGATTGCAGAGATTGGAGTCAATCCTGAAGCCGTCGCCGCCGAAGGAATCGCAAACTGTCCACTCGGTAGTTTGAGATTCAAAATCGTAACGGCAATCGGGTTCGGAGCCACTCCAAACGTTGATTGCAGCGCCGCCGCGGTTCGGTTGTTGTCGCGCAACTGTGCCGGCATAACCGGAAACAACAAACCATTATTCAATGATGCGCCATTCGTTTCTCTCGTGCCCTGGTAAGAGCCGAAGAAGAACGCTCGCTCCCGCACGATTGGACCACCGAATGTTCCTCCAAACTGATGGCGCGTAAGAACCGGCGTCGGCTGTCCTGCTGAGTCGAGAAAGAATTCGTTTTCGTTGAGTGCCTTGTTGCGGATGAAGTAATAGGCATTGCCGTGCCAATCGTTTCCACCTGATCGAGTGACGGCTTCGACATTGCCGCCGGCGTTACGGCCCTGCGTCGCGTCGTAAAGACTCGTCTGGACGATGAATTCCTGCAAGCTATCGGTCGCGGGCACCGCAATGTTCGCAGTTGCATTCGTGCCGATGGCATTGGCGTCGATGCCGTTGATTCTGACGTTATTGGCGGTCGTGCGTTGACCGTTCACGGAAATGATCGAATCACCGCGACCGAGTTCAGTGTTGTTTGAAACACTCGCCGAGGTGCCTGGCGATAGTGTTAGTAACTGCTGAAAGTTACGGGTCGGAAGTGGCAACTGTCGAATAGTCTGACCTTCGATCACGCGACCAATCTGGGAAGATTCCTGTTGCACGAGCGGCGCCACGACCTCGATATCGACAGCGACAAAGACTGTTTCGGGGACGAGATTGACAACCACGGAGGTTGTTTGCGTAATGCTGATATGGACCTCTTCGATGTGGACCTTATGGAAGCCACTTGCGGTTACTTCGAGTTTGTAAACGCCGGGCGGTAAGAGAGTAAACGCGAAGTCGCCTGAGTCTTTTGTTGTGACTTCACGAACCTGTGAGGTCGATTGGCTGATCAGTTTGACGTTCGCCGTTGGAACCACGGCGCCATTGGTGTCAGCAACTGTGCCACTGAGCTGTCCTGTATCGCCTTGGGGAAAGAGCGATACGATAAATGCCAGAATCAAGGGGGCGACCTTAGGCATTGGTCCAAACGGAAGACTTACGAGATTATCCTGTTAATCTTGCTAAATCCTGAAAATCCTGTCTACCTTTTACTCGAGCGAGCGCGAAGCTGAGGCAAAGTATTAGACAGGATTTACAGGATGTTTACAGGATTTACAGGATGAGCAAATCTTGCAATCAAAGTTCTATCGGCTGCGCAGAAATAACTTGTTCGAGCGAACGCAGCGATTGCAATGTCTGTTTACTCAACGGCGCATCGACTTCGATCACAGCCATCGCTTCACCGCCACGTTCACGACGTCCGAGATGAAAGCGACTGATGTTTACGCCACCCTGACCCAGGATCGTACCAATGCCACCAATCACCCCCGGAACGTCGTGATTGCGCGTCACGAGCATGTGTCCATGCGGTGTCGCTTCGAGATGAAAGCCGTCGATTTCGGTGATACGCCCTTCACGTTGTTGTCCACCATAACCAAATAGC
The DNA here is from genome assembly GCA_036003745.1 of Pyrinomonadaceae bacterium. Taxonomy (GTDB): domain Bacteria; phylum Acidobacteriota; class Blastocatellia; order Pyrinomonadales; family Pyrinomonadaceae; genus PSRF01. The sequence continues at coordinate 45,303 of DASYSD010000074.1, read as the reverse complement.
GTTCCCGCCAGACTCTGTGTCGCTGAACCCGTGCTGATCTCAGTGTGGATCGCAGGTCCCATCTCGCCCGTCGTGCGAACGTAAGTCGTCGTCACTTTGATCCCGCGCTCTTCGGCGATCAGAAATGCATTAACGACATTGACGCGCGCACTAACATCTCGCAACAGTCCGGCGAGGAAGGCGCGCGTAACCGGCGCCGCATCGATATCCACAATCTCGCCCGCATAATCGATCCTGACTTCACTCACGGGCTTATCAACAAGCTGTGCCTGGAATCTTCCTAAACTCTCCGCGAGCTTAATGTATGGTTGGACCAGATTAAACTCTTTGACTCCGATTGCGGGCACATTCACAGCGCCACGCAAGACTCCGGTCAGCAGATAGTCACGCATCTGCTCAGCTACCGTAAAAGCGACGCCTTCCTGCGCCTCTTTCGTGGATGCTCCGAGGTGAGGCGTGACAATCACCTCGTCTAAATGCAGCAACTTGTGAGCGGCGGGCGGCGGTTCCTGGGTAAAAACGTCCAATGCGGCGCCCGCGATTGCGCCACTCGTGATCGCATCGTAAAGCGCGTCTTCGTCGACCAGACCACCACGCGCACAGTTGATGATGCGGGCGCCTTTTTTCATCTTGCCGATCGCTTCACGATCGACGATACCGCGTGTCTCGGGAGTTAAAGGAGTATGGACGGTGAGAAAGTCTGCGCGAGCGTAAACCTCGTCAAGTGTCCCCAGCTCAATCTCCAGATCGCGTGCCTGTTCGGGCGCGATAAATGGATCGTACGCGACGATCTGCATTCCCATTGCACGCGCGCGCGAAGCGACGACGCGTCCAATGCGACCTAACCCCACGATTCCCAAAGTCTTTCCCTGGAGTTCGACTCCGATGAACTTCTTGCGGTCCCAGCGTCCCGCTTTGAGACTACTGTTCGCTTGCGGGATCGATCGCGCAAGCGAGATGAGCATCGCGATCGTGTGTTCGGCCGTCGTGATCGTGTTGCCGTCAGGGGCATTCATCACGACCATGCCGCGAATCGTTGCGGCGGAAACATCGATATTGTCGACGCCCACTCCCGCTCGTCCAATGACGCGCAAACTGTTGGCACAGTCCAAAATATCCGCAGTGACTTTAGTTTCACTGCGTACGATTAGGCCTTCGCAGTCTCGCAAGGCTTCTTGCAGTTCGGGCGGCTTGAGTCCCGGCCGCTTCTCGACTGCAAAACCCGCAGAACGCAGTGGTCCAAGACCGCTCTCACTTACATCATCCGCCACGAAAATTTTTGTTGTCATGTTTCTGGATTGTGCCACAAAAATTTTTTAGCCACAAAAAGGCACAAAAAGCACAAAATGGAATTAACATGGCTATTGGGCGTCACTATCGGTTTTAGTGAATAATCCTTTTTGTGACTTTTGTGCTTTTTGTGGGTAAGGAGAGTGGGATGGAGATTCTTGTTTATAAGAAGGGTGTTCCGAAGATTCAGGAAGGTTTTACTGCCAAAGACCTGCCCGAACTGCTGAAAGATCTCTCGGCGGTGATCTGGGTCGATATGGAATCACCCAACGCGGAAGATGAACGAGTGTTGCTCGACGTCTTTAACTTCCATCCGCTTACGGTGGAAGACTGCCGCGAGAATCGCCACTATCCAAAAGTTGAAGAGTTTGAGGACTACATCTACTTCATCGTACACGGCGTGCATGCCGACATTAGTCCGGAACGCTTCAACACCATCGAATTGGATGGCTTTTTGGGGCCAAATTACGTCATCACTTATCACCACGACATGTTTCGCAGCATCAATAACGTGAAGCAACAAGTGCGCACTACACCGGTGGCTTGCCAGCGTGGGCCGGCCTTTCTGCTGCACCAGCTCCTTGACCAGGTGGTAGATTTTTATTCGCCAATACTCGATGACTTTGATGAACGCATCGACAAGCTCGAAGAGGACATCTTCACGTTAAAGAAACCCAATAACGAGATTCTCACCGAGATTCTGAGCCTGAAGCGCAGCGTGCTGCGTTTGCGCCGCATTTCCGGCAAGCAGATGGATATCCTGCACCGGATGAGTCGCGGTGAGTTCTCGTTGATACCGGACGAGATGCGCCCGTTTTATCGCGATGTTTACGATCACCTCGTGCGTGTAGTTGATCTGGCAGAGAGTTATCGCGATCTGATCAGCGGCTCGTTGGAAGCTTATCTTTCAGTCGTGTCAAACCGCCTGAATGAGATCATGAAAGTGTTGACAATCTTCTCGGCAATCATGTTGCCGTTGACGTTCATCGCAGGCGTTTACGGTATGAACTTCGACAACATGCCAGAGTTGCATTCGAAGTTTGGTTATTACGCGGTGTGGGTAATAATGATTGTCGTCGCCATCGGCATGCTGTTTTTCTTCAAACGGCGTGGGTGGATCGGAGGATCAGAAAAAGAGGAAACGCCGGAAAGCTGATTACGACGGATCAGCGTCCTTCAATTCCTGTGATTCATCGAAGGCGCCGTCAGGACTCGGCACGTTTGCCTCGTCAGCGTTGTCACTTACTGATTCTTCGTTCTTCTCTAAATCTTCGAGAGTCTCTTTGCCTGTCGCGTCCTTGCCGATTGATTCTTTTCGCTCCATCACTCGCTCCTAAATCGCCGCAACGATGATTGACGTCAACACCGCTCCGTAAACTCCGGCCACCAGATCGTCGCACATGATGCCGAGACCACCTTTCAATGCTTCGAGTCTCCGTGCAGGATATGGCTTAACGATGTCGAAAAAGCGGAAAAGAATAAACGAAATGATTACCGCGGCGCTGGACCATTGCGCGAAGAGCGTCAGCGGAAACAATGAGATCAATTGACCCGCGACCTCATCGATAACCACCTTCCCCGGATCTTTTCGCCCCGACAACTCCTCTGTTCTCGAACCGGCCCATATTCCCGCGAATGTAACAGCAACGATAGAAAGAAGAACCAGAGCGACCAGCGCATTCCCTCTGGCGAGTTGAATAAGCCCCAAAAAGATTCCAACGCCGACGAGCGATCCAAAAGTTCCCGGAGCCAACGGCAAATAACCAACACCGCAAGTCGAAATTACCAGTGCCAGGTAATCAGTCGGCTTCATCCGCTTCATCCGTGGCCAATAATTCCTCCAATTAGATCGTACTCATGTGCTTCAGTAATCTCGACATTCACCATCTCGCCCGCGGCCGGCCCAACACCATCCGGAACGTCGTTAATCAAGACACAACCATCAATGTCCGGCGCCTGCGTCTCCATCCTTCCCTGCCACAACAATTCACTTTCCTTCGACTCGCCTTCAAATAACACCTGGACCACTTCGCCGACACGAGCCTTATTCTTGCGTCGCGAAATCTTCGCCTGCTCTTTCATCAAACTATTCCGCCGGCGTGCTGCCGTTCGTGATTGAACCTTGTCAGACAAGTCGAATGCAGGCGTGCCTTCTTCGTCGGAGTAGGTAAAAACACCAACGCGATCGAACTCCACGCTCTTTATAAAGCCGAGCAGCTCCTCGTAATCGTCTTCGGTCTCACCGGGAAAACCGGAGATGAACGTTGTCCGCACTGCGATCCCGGGCACACGCTCACGCACGCGTTCAATCAACCGTTCGAGACTCTTGCGATTGCCGCCCCGCTTCATCAGTTTCAGAACGTTTTGCGAAGCATGTTGCAAAGGCATATCGAGATACTTCACAGCCTTCGGCTCTTCGGCGAGTACGTCAAGAAAAGCGTCGCTGATGTGCGTCGGGTAGGTGTACATCACGCGCACCCACGCGATGCCATCGACATGAGAGAGTTCGCGTAGCAATCGCGCCAGCGCATCCTGTTTGCCTAGATCCTCACCGTAACGCGAAGAATCCTGGGCCACCAGAATGATCTCCTTGACTCCTTCTTCTGCGAGCTGATGTGCTTCCGCGATGATCGATCCAAAGCGACGACTGCGAAAGTGCCCGCGCATCTGTGGAATGAAACAGAAAGCACACGGGCGATCGCAGCCTTCGGCGATCTTCACAAACGCATAATGGGACGGCGTCGCCAGCACGCGTGGTGTTGATTCGTCGTAGAGATACGTCGCGCTTTGATTGCCGATTGGTACAACGGGCAGTGAACGAGTGTTGGTCTTCGGATCTGCAACGGTAAGAATGTCGTTGATTTGACTGGTGCCGATGAAAGCGTCCACTTCCGGTATCTCGGCTTTCAGTTCATCCCGGTAACGTTCCACCAAACAGCCTGCGACGATCAGTCGCTTCGCTTTGCCGTTTGTCTTTAACTGAGCGGCTTCGAGAATCGTGTCGATTGATTCCTTCTTGGCCGAGTCAATAAAACCACACGTATTGACGACAATCGTCTCCGCGTCGGCAGCATCCGGCGTAATCTGATAACCACTTTGCTTGAGTTGGCCCATCATCACCTCGCTGTCGACGAGGTTTTTGGGACAACCAAGACTGATAAATCCAATTTTCTTCATATCAATTTGTATTAATTATCTCTGTTTATCCGTGGCAACTTCTTCCAATGCAAAAAGGGCACGTTCGATTTCTTTGGTCTCCTTAGCGGAGAGTTCTTCTTTACCAAATCGCACGCGGTTGTAAGCACGCGTGATCAAAAGCACCTCGTTTGATTTCAATGTGTCAGCAAACTCGAGTGGCGTTAGATGCTTGTCGCGCGCAACACCACGTTGCTCCATCGCGGCCATCAACCGTTCATAGAATTGAACACTTGAAGAACTTCTGCCATCGCCAGAAGCAGGCACGAGACGGCCGCGCGTCCAGCGAAACATTCCTTTACCGAAAAACAGCAACAGTATCGCTAACGCAAATGCAATCACACCAACTGAAACCGGCACTGTATTCCCCGCCAAATAGGCCTGGGCCGTGACAAGCATCTTCGTAATCGTGCGGCCATAGTCAAACACCTGGTTGTGTAACGACGCTGCAAGCGATCTCTGTTCCTGCTTGTCGTACCCGACCACATACTGAAACCAAAGCAACTCAATTGCTTCGCCGTATTTTTCCAGTTGGGCGGCAAATCCAGTGCGCACTGGCCCGAACCGGCCTGCGGCCGGCGTCGGATCATACGTTATCCACGAACGCGTCTCAGGAAAGTAAACCTCGACCCACGAATGCGCGTTGCTGTTCCGCACCGTGAATGCGCCCGCAGCTTCGTTGTACTCGCCGGCCGTAAAACCGTTTACGAGACGCGCGGCCACGCCTCGCGTTCGCAACATGACGGTCATCGCCGTCGCGAAATACTCACAATGGCCAGTCTTCACGTTGAAAAGAAAATCAGCAAGCGGATCGGCGCCGCCGGCTTTCATTTCGAGTGTGTAGCCAAACTCGTTCTGAAGATACGATTCGATCGCTTTCGCGGCATCGTAACGATTACTCGCGTTCGCTTGCAGGATGATTGAAGTGGCAAGAGCGCTGATCCGCGGATCGAGATCTTCGGGCAGTTGCAGATAGCGATAATGAGATACCGGAAGCGGGCGCAGATCGTTGCGTAGTAAATCCACGCGCGGCTCGTTCGTATCGGAAAGAGCCTTGTACATGATCCGCTCGAAGTCGTGACGACGCGATTGGACCGATCCCTCTTCGTCCACACGAACAAACGGCAGATCGCCTTGAACCGCAACTACTCGCGGCGCAGCAAACAACACAGGAGAATCCAGCGGCTCGAGAAAGAATGTTTGCGTCGTGAGTCGACTAATAGACTCCGTCGTACCAAATTGAAAGAGTCCGCCACGTTCGGTTATGGCGTCCAACTGGCGTGCCTGAACCGATTTTTTCCAGACCCTGCCCGTGAACTCGTCGAGCGCAACGCCACGCCAGCGCAGATCGCGCGGTCCCTGCGCGTCTTCAACACGCACGCGCATCAGCACACCGTCGTTTTTCTTGAGTAGACCGATCTGTCCGAGCGTAACGCTCTCAGAGAATCCGGTGAGATTTGAAGTTACACCACCACTGCGGGTGAGCGCCGCGGCTCCAGATCTTGGCGCGATCAGAAACAGCGGCAGAGCGGTCAGGAAGATCAAAAATAGTAGCCCCACTGCTACAAAAGGCAGCCGTGCCGCTTCGGCAGTTCGCCACGAACGTCGTCCGGATTTTTTGAAAACGCGCGAATCAGGAGGAACGAGAAGACGCGTTTCGGCATAGGCCAGCGAGCGTCGTGCTTTCTGAATCTCAAATGCAGTAACCGCAGACAGACCACACAACAAGTAGAGCGTGAGAGTGCCGAGAAAGACCGGGCTAAAACTCAAACCGGCAGCCAGCAGCACTTCGAAGAACGAGATCAGGTAAAGAAAAACCCAGTCGCGATCTTTTTTTACCTGCAGCAGCTTCACTGCAGACAGAAAAACGATCAGGTGCGCCAGCGCCGTGACGCCGAGACGCTCAGTTGGTTCACCGATAGCTTTCTGATACTGCCAATCGAGATAGAACAGCGGGATCGAGAGCAGCACGATTCCCAGGCCATACCGTTCGGGTAACTGCCACTTCGTATTCTCGAGCAGCCAGCTTCCGATCATCACCAGAACAAAGACCAGAGCCAGACCAATGCTCAGCCCGCCCGCAAGGACGAGCGCCAGCATCGCCACCGCGATCATGGCGTAAGAAAATGCCCGAAAGTAAGCTAGAAAGCTCATTACAATAACGCCTTCGGCGTTTTACTTCTTTACTCGAATCTCAAAAATACGCGGCCAAAGCTTACCGGTGACGTAAAGCTTGTCGTTCGCCTGATCGTAGGCAATGCCATTCAACACAGCTTCCGGATCCTGCAGCTCCCCTTCAGGCATCAACCCGTTCAAATCGATCCACGCTGTGACCCGACCACTATTCGGATCGATCGTCGCAATCCTGTTGTCGTGCCAGACGTTCGCATAAATCTCACCCTGCACAAACTCGAGTTCGTTCAGCTGCCTAACAGGCGTTTGACCGTCAACAACATTGATCGTTTTGGTGACGTGAAAATCCGTTGGGTCGAGAAATCTGATCCGGCTCGAACCATCGCTCAGGATCAACGACTTCCCGTCTGTCGCCAGTCCCCAGCCTTCGCGGCTGTACTTGAACTGTCCCACACGTTCGAAGCTCTGTGCGTCGTAGATAAACCCGACCTCGTTCTGCCACGTGAGTTGATAGATCTTGCCGTTTAGCAGGGTGATGCCCTCGGCAAAATAGGGTACGGGCACGTCGACTTTGTTCAAAACTTTTCCGGTTTCGAGCTCGACGCGACGCAGACTCGAACTACCTTCCTGGCCTGTGCTTTCCAGCAGCTTTCCGTCACTTAGGATTAGTCCCTGCGTGAAAGCGTTGCTGTCGTGGGGAAACATATTGACGATTTGGTAGCCATATTTGGCGACCGGAGCATTTCCTGAAGGCTGGGATTTACTGTCGGCAGATCGATCACCGTTAGCGCCTGCCTGACACTGTAAACACAACAGGGCCAGAGAAAGGGCGACCAGAAGCCGGGCTTTGAATATGAGTGACATACCCGCATTTTGCTCGACTGGCCACGAAAAGAAAAGCGGCCACAAAAAAGCACAAAAGGCTGGCTCTAAGGAGCTTCGACGGCTTCCATAACCGTGCGGCCGACCTGTCCGAGGCTCGCGGCGGAGCATTTGTCAGGCGTGTCGGAGGTGGTGTGAAACCATTTATAGCTGAAATCGATTAGCAGAACGACGGGGATACCCTTGTGCAGAAAGGCCGTGTGATCGTCGTAAACCAGCCCGCCACGCTCGTCCCGTATGCTGTCTGACTTCACCCGCGCGGCCGCTCCCCACAACCGTTCGACCACCGCCGCCGCCCTCACGAGCGAGTCTCTCTCTTTCCGAATGGTGAAGTCGGCGTCACCAACCATGTCGAGCACGACGCCCCACTCCGGACGGTAATCAGGAAATTCCCTCACCCAGGCTTTCGATCCGAGGAAGTAGTCATCGAGATCGGCGCCACGTCCGAAGTCTTCTCCGTCAAACAAGATCAGATCGACACCAACTGGCGGCGATTGGTCTTTCCATGACCTCGCCATCTCGAGCAGCACTGCAACACCGGACGCGCCGTCGTTCGCTCCGATGATCGGCTCGTTGCGTCGGTTCTCGTCCCTGTCTTTGTCGGCAGTGGAATGAGTGTCGTAATGAGTCGCTATCAGCACGCGACGTGTTTGCGTGGGATTCAGGCGAGCAACGATATTTCGAAACGTTGCCGGTTCCGTCGCACCTTTCGGAGTGTGTTGGAACGAATGCACCGTCACTTCAGCGCCGGCATCGCGCAGCAACTGCTGAATCCACTGTTCTGCCTTCGCTTTCCCTTCACTGCCGTGGTTGCGTGGTCCAAACTCGCAGAGGTCACGCAGACGCTGAAAGGCGCGCTGCTGATCGAATCGCGGTGGCTTAAATGGAGGCGGCGCAGGCTTAACACACGCCGTGAACGCCAAAGCGGCGATGAGACTAAAAGACCATCGTGTCGACTGGAGCATAATCGTCCGTCAGCAAATGCACATCGTCTGTTGGCAAATGTGGTTCGTAAAACTGTTTCGCATCCTCGAGAAATGTCGGCGTACGCACAACATTCGACTGCGCTAGTCGTGTTGCCACTGCCACGACAGAGTCCCTGGTCCAACGCCCGTCCCCGTTAACAGCAACAAGGATGACACTGCGCGACCGATCCTGGTCCAGACTATTTCCCTCCCGGCGTTCGGTTTCGTGAAGATGTGGAAACACATAAACGTTATCGAAGACCGTGGCCAGCGTTTTGTATTCAGAACGCATGATACGACTCCGCCTGCCACGCATTGACCCGTTAATATTCGCCAGCACGACGCCATCCGGTGAGAGCGTCTGTTCGATTTCATGGAAGAATTCTCTGGTGGTTAAGTGAAAAGGGATCTGTCCGCCGATCGTAAAAGCGTCAAGGATCACCAGATCGTATTTCGTGTTCGAGCGACGTACGAAACTCCGCCCGTCCTCGACGTGAATTCTCAAGCGATCGCCCGGTTCGAGATAAAAATACTTCAGCCCTAAATCGATCACCCGCTGGTCGATCTCGATGAGATCGACAACGACGTTTTTGTCGTCGGTCACAAACTTGCGCGCGCCAATGCCGCCACCACCACCGATGATCAGAATATTCCTCAAGGCAGGTTTGAAGATACGGGCGAGATGAAAAGCGTTTGTGTAACTTACGCGCGTGTCGTAAGGCGGGTTTAGATCGATTGCACCTTCGATGTAGTTATTGAATTGCAGGAAGCGAGTGTTTCGCTGTTTATCTTCAACAACCTTGATGTAGTGATATGCCGAGTCGCCCTCGTAAATCACGCCCTGCGCTGGGACGTTCCTGACATAGCTCACCAGCAACACGAACGAAACAAACACAACGACGCCGCCCACGAGTTGAGATCTTCTGCGCGACCAGGGAGCCACAACGAGTGGCAACAAAAGCAAGCACAGGCCGAGGATCTGCAAGAGCGCTCGCGCTCCCAAGGCGGGCACCAGCCAGAATGCAGTCAACAGCGTTCCGGCTATGCTGCCAAACGTCGAGAGTGCGTACAAACTGCCCGAAACATTTCCGATTCGTTCAACTGTTTGCGCAGCCAGTCGCACCGCATAAGGTGAAACCATTCCCAGCAACACACTTGGACCACCGAACAGAATCACCGTGGCGAGCAATGGACCAAGCCGCTCACCCGGATTGAAACGCAGCAGCAGACGACAAACCGGGTTTGCATAAAACGGGATCAGCATCAACCAGCCACCCGCAATCAGCAGCAGCACAGTGAGCGGATAGAAGGTAGGACGACGATCCGCGAGTTGGCCACCGCTGTAATAACCAATCGAGAGGGCAGCCAAAAAGATGCCGATTATTGCGCCCCAGACGTAAATCGACGAGCCGAAGTGGATCGCCAGAATACGGCTACCCGTCATTTCGAGCCCCATCAGAACGGCTCCCGAGACGAAGACAACCACCTTCAATCGCCAGTCGTGTTGCGACCTGGTGGAAGTAGCGAGAATGACTTGTGTACTCTGAGTATCGGACAAGTCGCTTAATCTTCTCGTGCTTTTTGTGCCTTTTGTGGCTTCAGTCTGAAATGATCGGCGGCTCTCCCCGGCGACGCCTGTCGAGATATTCGTTCAGACGTTCTCGATCCTCGTCAGACATCTGATGGATGTTTGCGCCGAGTAGCCACTTCTTTTTTCCCTCTTCACCTGTGCGCGTAGCCGTGACCGTTTTGACGACAGCTTCGATCGGTCCTTCGGGCAGGTCGATACGGACGAAGAGCAATCCTCCGATGCGACTCAGCTCTGCTTCCGGGAAACGCGCGCCTACAAGCGAGAGCCCCATGCCAAACTTGCTGATTGTCTCGCAGTGACCTCGCGAAGGCTGAGAATAGGAAACTTTGCCGACCTGGACCTTGTCGATCAGCGAGATCGCACTTGGAAGGTGGGCGTAGAAGCGTGCGCCACGACGTCGATTGCGGACCTGTTTGGGTTTGTCGGATGGCTCACGCTGGTGGGTTCTGAGCGGATCGAACCCCTTGAATACGAGGCCGCAGTTGTTACACAACAGTTTATGCAACCCAAACATTCGGATAAAGAAGACCGCATCGTCGTAATCGCGTTGAATTCGTTCACTCTGGCACCTTGGACACCGCATGCGGTCCATTCTAGCAGGGTTCAGCGTCGTCCTTGCGGTATAATGTTCAGCAATGAATGGAGCAAACGAACAGGCTGATAAGGATCTCGATCCCGTCATCGAAGCCTACAAGAAAGATGTCGATGTCACATTGATCCGCGAGAACCTGCACCTCACAATCGACCAGCGCTTTCAACGATTGATGGAGCTTCAGCAGTTCGCGGAGGATCTTCGGCGCGCCGGAAGAAAGGCACACGAAAAGTGACCGACTTCCATGCGCTACTTCGAATTCTCATCGAAAATGATGTCGAGTTCATTATTGTGGGAGGCGCAGCAGCGACAGCTCACGGTTCGGCCCGACTGACATTCGATCTGGATATCGTTTACAGGCGCAGCTCGGAGAATATTGAGCGAATCGTCAAAGCCCTTCAACCGATCAATCCTTACCTTCGCGGCGCACCACCCGGTCTTCCGTTCAGTTGGAGTGCGGAAACTGTAAAACGCGGGCTCAACTTTACGCTGACAACGACTCTTGGTTCGCTGGACCTCCTTGGTGAAGTTGTGGGTGGTGGAGGTTATGACCAGCTGGTGAGTGAAACCATTAAGGTTGGGATTGCCGGTATTGAGTGTCTCTGTCTCAATCTAGAATCGCTGATTAAAGTAAAGCGCGCCGCTGGCCGTCCAAAAGACCTCGAAGTAATCGCTGAACTAGAAAGTATTCGCGACGAAACAGTGAACAACTAAACTCACTACTGGGCGTACGAGAACGCTTTCAGCATCATCTAAAAATGAACCCCGTGCGGAACGGATCTTCCGGATCGAAGTAGAACTCGTTCCGGCCGACGATTGAAGCGGTGCCGCTGACCGCGGGTATGACGGCTTTGTGAGGTCCAAACCTGGTCGCGTTTACAACTTCCACAGCCATCGTACTCCTGAGAATACTCTCAATGACTATCCGTTCATTAAATCCGAGTTCGCCTTTCGCAAAATGCAGCGCCGCACGCGCGCTCACACCGCTGCCTGTTGCCGATCTATCAAGTTCGCCTTCTGCAAAAACACAAACGTTGCGACTGTGATTTGAAGGATCGCTCGGTGGACCAGTGAAGATCGTCCCGTAAAGAAAGCTCAGATCGGGTTCGAAGGGATGAGTGATTGGAAACCTGAGCATGACTGCGTGTTTGATCCGCCGTCCATAATCGATGATGCGATTGAGATGCTCCGGTTCGAGTGTCAGGCCAACTGCTTCGGCACTGACGAACGCGTAAAACGCTCCGCCATACGCCACGTCAAACCCCACCAAACCGATTTCAGGCACTTCAACCTCTTGCTCGCGAAGATAAAGAAACGACGGAACATTCTGAAATGATGTCTCGGTGACCTGACCATTGATAACTGTCGCCCGCGCGAAAATTCTGCCCGCAGGTACGTTGAAGGTTATTTCGTTCTTAGCAACCAGCTTCGTTTCAACTGCGAGTTTTGTAAGGGCGATGATCGCGTGTCCGCACATCGTGCTGTAGCCTTCGTTGTGCAGGAAGAAAACATCAAAATCGGCTTCTTCAGACGCAGTGATCACAGCTCCGTACATATCAGCGTGGCCACGCGGCTCCCACATCAATCCGGTGCGCAGGTGATCGTAGTGCTCGCGAAAGTAACGGCGTTTTTCGAGTACAGTCCGACCTTCAATCGGCGGCAGTCCATCGACGATGACGCGCAGCGGCTCGCCACCGGTATGCATGTCGATGGTGGTGATACGAGTCCAGTGCGCAGGCGGACGCCAGTTGGAGAGTTCGTTTAATATCTTAGTCACAGTTGTCTCGGATTAGAGTAAGATTCTCATCCAACATGCCAGACATTAAACCACTCAGCAAACTCGTCACCAAAGCCAAAACCATCCGTGATCATCACCGTGAACGCCACACGCCCAGCGGTTTTGCCTTCGCGCTGGCAGACAGCATTGACTATCTCGATCAAGCGCATTGGGCCAAAGTGACGTCGCACAATTCGATGTTTTTCTCACCGCGTTACCTGCGCGTGCTTGAAGATGCCGGCCCGGAGAATCTGCGGCCGTGCTATGCGCTCATCTTTCGCGATAAAGAGCCTGTCGCAGCCGTCGCTGCGCAGAGTGTTGCCGTGTCGCTTGCGCGTTTACGAAAGTCGTCATCTGCCGATGATCCTCTCAGCCGCCATGAAGAAAAGATGCTCGTATGCGGCAACCTGCTTTCGTGGGGCATGCATGGTATCTCATTCGCGCAAAACGTGGACCATCAACCACTTTGGCCTGCAGTTGCCGAAGCGATCTATCGCCTCCGACGCGTCGACAAACTGTTTGGCGATACTGCATTCGTGATGGTCAAAGACATTCCTGACGAATATGCATCATCGGCGACGGCGCTCTCACGTTTCTCTTATCGAGAGCTCGAGACTGAGCCAAACATGGTGCTCGACATCTCGCCGAAGTGGAAGAGTTATGACGACTATCTCGCGGGTCTCACGTCAAAGTATCGCAAGCAGGCAAAACAGATCGAAAAGGAAGTGGCAAACGCAGGATGTGTAGTCGAAGAGATCAAAACTGACGAGATCGCCCGTAATGCCGCGCAGATTCACGCGCTCTACCTGCAAACACACAAGAATGCGCGGTTACGACTCGTAACACTGCCAGTCGAATTCCTTCCCACGCTCGCTGAGCGAATGGGCGAAGACATCCGATTCACTGTGTTGAAGAAAGACGATGTGTTGTTGGGATTTGTCACGACAGTGAAGGATGGCGACACGGCAGTTGGTTATTACATCGGCTTCGATCGCAAAGCAAACGCGGAGTTTCCGATCTACTTTCGCCTGCTGCAATCAGTGGTCGGCCACGCGATTGCGCTCAACTGCAAACGACTGTCACTGGGTCGCACGGCACTGGAACCCAAAGCGCGTCTCGGCGCTCGTCCCGATCCGATGCGCGTCTGGATTCGTCACCGCATTCCCATGTTGAATCTGATCGTCCGCGGGCTGCTGCAGACGATCGACGATCACGAAGAACCACCCGAACGAAATCCGTTTAAATAAATCCGTGCAAATCCGCGTTACTCATACCTGAGCGCCACGATCGGATCGACTTTCGTGGCTCGACGCGCCGGAATCCAACAGGCCAGCAACGCGACGACCGCCAGCAAAAACGTGATCAAACCAAACGTAACGGGATCGGTGGCGCTGACGCCGAAGAGCAGGTTCTTCATCGTTCGGGTCAGCGCAAACGATGCAACTAACCCCAGCACAACGCCCGCAATTGCGAGTTTCATCCCGTGTCCGATCACCATTCGCATCACGTCTGTTCGCTGTGCACCAAGCGTCATGCGTAACCCGATTTCGCGAGTGCGTTGCGCGACAGCGTACGAGAGCATTCCGTAGATCCCGATGATCGCCAAAACGAGCGCCACCACTGCGAAGACAGTCAGCAGCCACATCGAGAAACGTCGCGGTGCAACCGACTGGGATACGATCTGATCCATCGTACGCACGTTGAAGACCGCCTGATCTTTATTCAGCGCCGAGATCTGACCGCGCACTGACGCGGCAAGGCTGGTTGGCTCGACATCCGTACGCGTCAGTAGATTTACACGCCGCACAAAACCGGGCCAGCGCTCAGCGGGAATCTGATTGAAATCAAGATAGAGCTGGGGAGTCCGCACTCCTTGTCCATCGAGGTTGTACTGTTCGACGTGTCGCACTACGCCGACAATTTCATAATACGGGCCGGATGGACTTTGTGATAGATGTTGTCCAATCGGATCTTCATTCGGAAAGTGCTGCGCGAGCGCTTCGTCGATGACAACGACCATGGGAGTTGATGGAGTGTCCTGTGCGTTGAAGCCACGACCTTTGATCAGCTCGATCCCCATTGTCTGAAAGTAATCCGGACTGACTGTGTAACGAGTTGCGCCCGGCGCCTTGCCTGGTTCCGGCAGCGGTCGCCCCTGGATAAAGAACACAGGATGATTTGCAACACCGAGTGGAAGTCCATTCGAGATCGCAACCGACTTAACGCCAGGCAGACTGCGCACGTTCTCCTGTAACTGTTTGAAGAACAAAGCGACTTGGTTGCCATCCGTGTTGCTGACCGACACTTGCATCGTCAGCAGATTCTGCGACTCAAACCCCGGATCGACTTGCAGAACCCTGCGGAAACTCTGAATGAGCAGGCCGGCGCCAACAAGCAATGTGAGCGTCAGGGCCACTTCACAAACAACCAACACATTGCGCAAGTGCTGCCGGCTAACTGAACCCCGGTCGCCTTCTTTCAATGCATCAGTCAAATTCAGACGCGAGGCTTGCAGCGCCGGAGCCAGTCCGAACAACAATCCGGTGACAAGCGAGACGGCGAGAGTGAACATCAATACACGCAGATCGACATTCGCTTCAGCAAGTCGCGGAATACTGCCAGGCAATTGGCTTGCGATAAGGCTTGCGCCCCAGTGGGCGAGAAGTATTCCCAGCAGAGCGCCGATGGATGCAAGCAGCAACGACTCCGTGAGCAACTGGCGAATGATGCGCCAACGATTCGCACCGAGCGCCACGCGAACCGACATTTCTCTTTTACGCGTTGAAGCACGAACGAGCAGGAGATTTGCGACGTTCGCACAGGCAATCAATAAGACGAGTCCAACCGCGCCGAGCAGGATCAAGAGCGGCTGTCGCACGCTGCCGACAAAGCTTTCGTGCACAGGAATCAAAACGCCATGCCGTCCAGTGTTGGTGTCCGGATACTGCTGCTCCAGACGCTTGTAGATCACGTTTAGTTCTGATTCTGTTTGCTGTTGCGATACATTCGGTTTGAGGCGTGCCACCACGCTGATTCCCGGATCGGCGCCGCGTACCTTGAAGCGTTCTGCTGAAAGTCCGATTGGGATAGTGACATCGGCGGGCAGACTAAACTGGAAATCCGGTGGTGTAACCGCACTGACCGTGTAGCTTTGATTATTGAGTGTGATCGTTTTGCCGATGATGTTTTGATCACTACCGAAAGTGCGGTTCCAGAATCCGTAACTCAGCATTACAGCCGGAGTAGCGCCGGGCCGGTCGTCTTCGGGAAGAAAATCGCGTCCGAGGACTGGCTTGATCCCGAGTAATGTAAGGAAGCCCGCTGAAACGAGTCGACCCTGGAGACGTTCCGGTTCACCTGCGCCGCTGAAATTGTAACTCTCATTCGAACGCACGGCAGACGCGGCCTCAAAAACATTTCGATCGTCACGCCAGTCGACGAAGTTTGGGTACGATACCGAGCCGCCGGGAACAAATTCGCCGACGATGACGAGTTGCTCCGGCGCCTGATACGGAAACGGTCGCAACAGGACTGCATTCACGATACTGAAGATCGCGGTGTTCGCTCCGATGCCGAGACTAAGTGTCAGCACGGCGATGATCGTGAAGCCCGGATGTTTGAAGAGCATTCGAGCGCTGAAACACAGATCTTGCCAAACAGTTTCCATGAATCCTCCTCCCCTTACTTCGTAAGCAAGGTCTCTGATGCTTCCCACATTTCCGAAACTCTTTGCGGCAGACAGGCGGGCTTCTTCCGGCGTCATTCCCATTTCGCGATTGGCCTCAGCCTCCAGCTCGAGATGAGCGCGCAGCTCTTCGTCAATGTCGTGGAGTACCTTGTCGCGCCAGAAGAGCGCGCGGAGTCGTGCGATTAAAACGTTGAGCCATGTCATTGCGCGTATTTCCTCAGGTGGCTTCGCGCATCTTGGCGACGACTAAGACGAGGCGATCCCAGCTCTCTTCTTCGAGGCGGAGTTGTTTCTGTCCTGCGCGTGTGAGTTTGTAGAACTTTGCTTTGCGGCCGGTTTCGTTCTCGCCCCACTTGCCTGAAATCCAGCCTTTCAGCTCGATGCGATAGAGTGCCGGGTAGAGTGCGCCCTGTTCGACGGTGAGCATTTCGTCAGACATTCTGCTGATGCGCTGGATAATGCCGTAGCCGTGCAATGGACCAAGGGAGAGGGCCTTGAGAATGAGCATGTCGAGCGTGCCCTGCAGCAGATCGGCCTTGGGATTGGTCATGCGGCCTCACACCTAAACGTTTTAGGCATACTACCGCATGATACCTAAGATGGCAAGGCTTCCGGTAGAACGTTTAGAGTTCAGCCTTTAGGCTGCTGCTTTGAAGAGCAAGCTAAAAGCTTGAACTCTAAACGGCATCTGCGTAAGTCTGTGGATGGATTTACTCGGCACGGCGGACGCCGACTTCGTCGAGGTGGTACAAGAGATCGGCGGGATCGTTATAGACCCGGTACGCCCCGGCGCGTTCCAACTCCTCGCGACCATAACCACCCGAAAGCAAACCAACACCCAATGCACGAGCGCGTCGCGCTGCCAGCATGTCCCAGATGCTATCGCCGATTACGACCGAGTCACTGCAATCAACACCGAGCTTTTCAGCCGCCGCGAGAAACAGATCCGGATCGGGTTTCGCATGTGTTACGAGATCGCGGGTGATAATCGGAACATCCTCACTGATTCCCAAAAGACGAAGCGACAGACTCGCGCTTCTAAGATGACCACTCGTCGCAATCGCCCACGGCACTTGTTTCTCCGTCAGATACGACAACAACTCCGCGGCGCCCGGTAACGGTCGAACCTGTGACGCATACTTCTTGAATGCGTCACCATGCGCCTGTTGTAGTCGCTCAGCTTCTTCTTTTGAAACGGTATGACCAGTTTCGCGCAATAAAGCGTTGACGAAAAGTCCGCCGCTCATGCCGATTTGCCGGTGAATACGCCACACGGCGAGTTGCATGCCGCCCGATTCCAGTGCTTCACGCCATGCAAGGACGTGTTGATAGACGCTATCGACAAGCGTTCCATCGAGATCGAAAAGAAACGCGATTCGTGTTGGTGTTGTGTTGCTTTGTGTCATGTCGTGTTATCCAATACTATCAACGCCTGGGAGGACAGGACCATCGATGAAGACCCTGTTAACATTTGCCGTCGCTTCAATCATTGTCATCGCTGTGATTAATTCAACTCCGATGCAAGCCGCAGCTCCAGCCTTGATGCTTTTCGATGATTTTAACTATACAAATAAGCAACAACTAAAGAAGAACGGCTGGATCATTCGCACTGAACCGGGCTGGCCGGGTGTGCCGGGCGCAACCTGGTCCGAAGATGGTGTTTCACTCCTCAAAGAATCTCGCAATCAGTTTCTACGAATGACTTCATCGACAGCAGGCACAGGCGCGACAACCACGCAAACTCAGATCTGTCATCAACGCAAATATTTCGAAGGCACTTACGCGGCTCGCGTTCGCTTCACCGACGCTCCCGTATCTGGACCGGGCGGCGATCAGATCGTCGAAAGCTTCTACACCATCAGCCCTTTGAAGGCGCCGATGGATCCTGATTACAGCGAGTTGGATTATGAGTACCTGCCGAATGGCGGCTGGGGCATCGATGGGCCAACGCTCTACTCCACGACCTGGGAAACGTTTAGTCCCGAACCAAATTGGAAGAAAGACAACGTCTTCAAAACGACAAACGGCAGTCAGGCTGGTTGGCACACCCTCGTGACGCAGGTGATGGATAAGAAGGTTCGTTATTTCGTCGACGGGAAATTATTTGCCGAACACGGTGACGAGTATTATCCGGAGGATACGATGTCGATTAACTTCAACCTCTGGTTCATTCGCGACGGCATGACGAAATCGACGGAACGGCGCCAGTATCAGGAAGACATCGATTGGGTATTTTTCCAGGCCAACTCTGCGCTAACGCCGCAACAGGTTGAAGTTGCGGTAGCCGCGATACGGCGTTCGTCACGCAGCTTCCGCGATACAGTGCCTCCCAAAGTGCCGGCGCTCGTTAGTCCGTGCAATTTTTAGCCACAGATTAACGCGGATTACTGTGTTTTCTTCTCCTCAGTGCGCTTCTCTTCTTTCTTGTGTCGCAGCCACTCGTCTATGCTTTCGCGAATAAACTCGCCCATGTCTTCGAATTCACGCGCGGATTTCTCCCAGAACTCGCGGAATTTATTTGAGTCGAAGGCAAACGCGTAACCACGTCCAAAACCCTTCGCTGGTCCAAGTTCATCTTCGTAGTACGCCGCGAGTTGACGCGACGCCATCGCCACAACTGTCAAAGAACTGCCCGCCGGCAAAGCCTCAAACACCACGCCAACATTCGGGTCAAGTTCTTTAAGACGCGTGAGCACACGATTGTATTGCTCAGTGCAGAACGCTGCCGCATCTTCCTTCCCACCGGTCCACTCTGACTGCAGCGCCATACGCGACGTCCGTCGCAGCACATTGATCAGCTTAACTAGCTCTTTTTCTCTCTCCATAAATACTCCAAACCAATCCTGTCAATCCTGTTCAAATCTTGTTAATCCTGTCTCACTCACAACCTACGGACACAGGCACGCACCGCATTCTCCTATGTCTCGGCCTCCGCCCGCCAAAATAAAACCCCCTCCCAAAACCATGCACAAACTCCGGCTCATCCGCTTCAAAGTAAGCCAGCAGCTCGCGCGCAGCGATTCGCGTCACTTCCGGCGACGCCGACTCGCTCAACGGCGTAAACAACGGCTTGATCGCCGGCTCGAGTTCGGTCAGTCGTGCGAGCACACGGTTGTACTGCGCAACGCAGAACTGGGTCGCATCCGCTCCCGCTTTGGTCCACGCCGCATAACCCGCTGCACGCGCGATTCGTCGCAGCACATTAAGTAGTTTCACTGTTTCTTTTTCCATCTCGTTCTCCTGGTTCTAGCTTGTCGTTTCAACTTTCTCGCGCAACAGTTTCTTGCCGTGGTGAATCCTCCACTTCACTGTCGACAACGGAATTCCCATAAACGCAGCGATACGATTCAGCGGCATCTCATCCAGAAAACGCAGCCGCAAAGGCATTGCATAATCTGACGGAAGACCGTCGAGCGCTCGAATCATTTCCTCGTCGCGTCCCTTCTCGGCGAGCGGTCTCGCCAGTGCTTCAATCTTCTCGAGCAGTGCTTCGTCGAGTGCCACTCGTTTACTCAGTTGCGCCGTCTCGCTCTTACTAAATCGCAAAGCACGATGACGCGTTATCGCCGACAACCACGCCGGAAACTTCCGCGGCTCCTCGATGCCTGGCAACGCCTTGAAGGCGAGTAACAAAGAGTCCTGCGCCACGTCTTCCGCATCATCGGCGCCGACGATCGTCCGAGCCAGTCGCACGACGGCAGGCCGGTAGCGGACGACGAGCTCTTCAAACGCCTCCAGGTTGCCGAGAATCGCCCCGAGTACCAGGACTTCGTCGGGCGATTCAGACCGTGTCATCAATACTCCGCGTTTCGATCAAAACCTCGTTCATTGGTATAGAGACATGTTACGAGCGAAAAGTTAGGTGAGTTTGGCGATTTATTTGTGTAATTGCCGGAAAACTTTGAAAAACGCATGCTGCGCTGCGGTATTATGTTAGCGGGAGTTAATCCGGAGAGGAGGTGAAGCCCATGGCAAAGGGTCCAGAGGTCGATTATTACGAAGTGCTTCAGGTGAGTGACACCGCTGAACCGGAGACTATCAATCGCGTCTATCGAATCTTCGCGCAGCGTTATCACCCGGACAATCAGGATACGGGCAATGAGGCTCGTTTTCGCGAGATAACTGAGGCTTACCACATACTCTCCAATCCGGAGAAGCGGGCGCAATACGACGCCACGAGTGAAAAACGGCGCCGTGATCGCTGGCGACTGGTCACCGAAGGGGCAGCGTCGGAGAACAATTTCGAACTGGAGCAGGCCGTCCGTCTCACCGTACTTGAAGCTCTCTATACGAAGCGACGTGTCGAACCGCAGAGTCCGGGCATTTTTCTGCGCGAGCTCGAGCGCATGATCGGCCGCCCGCGTGAGCATCTGGAGTTCACGCTCTGGTACCTCAATCAAAAGAAACTGATCAACACCGACGATTCCCGAATGTACCTGACCGCCGATGGCGCCGAGTATCTCGAAGACGCCTATCGCAGCAACATCCAACGAAAACGCCTCCAATCCGCGAACGACTAGTCCCTTTAAACCCATCGAGCCTATTGTCGGGCGCCCTTCCTGGCCGCCCTTGCAACCGTCAAACGACTAGTCCCCTTTTTAAGATCATCGCACGTATTATCGGATGGCCCTCCCCGGCCGCCCTTGCGACCGTCAAACGACTGGTCCCTTTTAAGATCATCGTACGTATTATCGGGTGGCCCTCCCTGGCCGCCCTTGCAACCATTAACCGACCAGTCCGTTAAAAATCATCGAACGTACTGTAGGGGCGGCCCTCTGTGGCCGCCCGTGCGTGGAAACACACGTGACAGACCATAGCCGTCACGAACCCCTGCCTACGCGAACCCGATAAACCCCATCTGAACAAAAAATTTTTCATCCCCACAATGATAGTTTTCCACCTACCTTTGCGCCTTAGTGATTGTTAGCAACAACTGACACCGATGGAACTAATCAACCACTAACGTCAAAGGAGACTCATAAATGAAAACCAAACTCACACTGACCTTGATAACCCTCGCAGGCCTAATCGTTTGCGCCAGCTTCATCGCTGGCGGAACTTCAGCAGCAGCGCCCGTGGACGATAACCCACACTACAAAGGCGGCTCATCATTCAATCTTGCCGGAGCTGGACCAAACGTGGCCCGTTGCGGAGCATTTCCGGAAAACGTCGAACTGAGTTTCACCGGCTCGGGAATTGACACCGAGGGCGGCTACAACACTGCTGTTTTCTCTGCCTGCACCAACACGACCACCAATCTCGTCTTTGATCTGAAGGCGACCGACACTTACGCGGGATCCGGAGATTCGGTGAATATCGAAGGAGATCCATTCGTACTGGTTCCCAACCCGGCCATCTGCGCCGCCGCGAACGCTCACGGAGTTCCCTTCCGCGTCGCCGGCGGCACGGGTCAGTACGCTGGCGCGACCGGCACGGGCCGTTTTCACATCACGAGTAACCTAACGCCGTGCAACGGACTCACACCGCCGGCGCAGGTCTGTTTGAGGGCGTGATAATGAAGCAGTAAAGCGAAAGGTCTTGATCTAAAGAGCCCGCGAGAACAAAGTCTCGCGGCTCTTTACATGTTCATCCTGAATAATCTTGTAAATCCTGTAAAGCATGACCGTAGCTTGCACATTGTGAGGCATAATTGCGAACCGCCATGATGAAAAGGTTTGCTCTCATCTTCCTCCTAACCCTGTTCCTCGTAACAGCGCACTGCTTCAATCTCCAGGCTCAAAACGAGACCGCCATTCGTGTCACCTTCATCCTCTCCTCGCCCGACTTGCCTGACGATTCCGCGGTCTACATCACCGGAAGCGTCGAACAACTCGGAACGTGGAATCCCGGCAAAGTGAAAATGGACGCGCAAGGAAATCACACGTGGACCAAAGAGATTTCTCTCAACCGCCCGCTCTCGATCGAATACAAATACACGCTGGGCACCTGGGAACGTGAAGGCGCGAATGCAAATGGATCTCCACTTTCAAATTTCATCACCGACGTATCTGCGGATAAGACTATCAAAGACACCGTGCTCTTCTGGACCAAAGGTCCGCGGCAGCGAGTTAATCACGGACAGATTACGGGCACGGTGCGATATCACCGCGGTTTGAAAGGCGCAGGCATCCAGGATCGCGATCTCATCGTCTGGCTCCCTCCTGGTTACGAAACTGACAAGACGCGTCGTTACGCAGTCGTGTACATGCACGATGGGCAAAACATCTTCGATCCGATGACGAGTGCCTTTGGTGTGGATTGGTCGATTGACGAAACAGCAAACGACCTGATCAAAAAGAAGTTGATTGCTCCGATCATCGTCGTCGGTATTTACAACACGAGCGACCGGATGAAGGAGTACACGCCCGGCGACAAAGGCACTGCCTACATAAACTTCGTTGTTAAGACAGTCAAACCGCTCATCGACTCAACCTACCGCACCAAGCCTGATCGAAAGAACACGATCGTCGGCGGTTCATCAGCCGGCGGCACCATTTCCTTCATGCTCGTCTGGGAACACCCCGACGTCTTCTCGCAAGCCATCTGCATGTCACCCGCCTTCAAGTCCCTCTCGCCTGACGGCTGGGACTATACTCATGTCGTTCGCACATCCAACGTCAAAAAGAAACACGTCTTCTTCTACATCGACAACGGCGGCCTCGGCCTCGACTCCCAACTCCAACCCGGCATCGACGACATTCTCACCGCACTCAAGTTGAAGGGGTATTCGGAGAGCAAGGATTTCGTCTTCATCCGCGACCCGACCGCGAAGCACTTTGAAGCAGATTGGGCAAAGCGGTTTCCAAGGGCGCTGAAGCTAATATTGGGGAGGTAATCACCGCAATCCATGGCAACCAAGAAGAATCGTTTATGGTCTCGCGACGAATTGATAATCGCCTTCAACCTTTATTGCAAGATTCCGTTCGGGCAAATTGATCAAAAGAATAGCGCGATCATCGCGCTCGCTAACGTTCTTGGTCGCACTCCCTCTTCACTCGCGTGGAAACTCGCCAACTTCGCTCGCCTCGACCCCGCGCTTCAGGCGCGCGGTATCAAAGGGGCGTCTCACGGCAGCAAAGGGGAAGTTGAGGTGTGGGAGGAGTTCAATAACAACTGGGACTCATTGGCTTTTGAGAGTGAGCGGCTACTTGCCAATTTGACTCACCAGTCGGTGGAGGAGATGAATGGACTGAACGAAGACGAACTACCGAAAGAAGGACTTGAGCGGGAACGCCTCGTTAGGGTCCGAGTCAATCAACGGTTCTTTAGGTCGGCTGTCTTAACTTCCTATGAATCTCGATGCTGTATAACTGGACTTGCGATTCCAACTCTGTTAGCCGCAAGTCACATCGCACCATGGGCTAAAAACCCTAACAACCGTATGAATCCTCGAAATGGATTGTGTTTGAATCTCCTCCATCACAAGGCTTTCGATGCCGGTCTAATTACCATCACACCCGAGTTTCGGGTCCGCGTCTCCTCAACATTAATAATCTCCAGCACTGGTGACGTAAATCACACATTGTTCCAAAGATATAACGATCAATCTGCCAGACTTCCGCGCCGCTTTTTACCCGAGGCCATGTTGCTAGAGTGGCATAACAAAACGATCTTCGTTCCCTGAATCCTCATATTTACCAGCCCCGTTTAAAACTCCGTGGGCAGTTTGCCTGGTTCCTAACCGAAAATCCGACCGGTAGACTGGTTCGATGTTCCCAACACTTGCCAACACTTACTTCTCTGGCGCCGGCCTCATGGACATTGGGCTCAAAGCGGGTGGTTTAACTCTGCAGCAGAGTTTTGAGATCGACACTGTCTGTTGCGATACGATGCGCCGAAACTTTTCGCATGAAGTGGTCCAATGCGATATCACCAAGAAGCTGGTCTTGGCCGACAAGGAATCTCACGTAATGGTCGCGACATATCCTTGCAAACGATACTCACCAATCGGAGACATTCATGGTGTTCGCACCGGTGACGATCTGTTCTTACACTTCTTTCGTCATGTTGCGATCCGGAGACCGGAGCTTTACGTCGTCGAAAATGTTCCCGGCATGAAGAAGTTTCCGGTAGTCATGGAAGCTATGACAAAGCTACCCGAGTACTACGTTCATGTCGCTTGTCCGGTCAAGACTTCGACTTGGTTGCCTCAAAAACGAGACAGATTAATCATAATTGGCAGTCGACGAAATTTTGCGTGGCGAGAAGCAACTTCAAAGCGAACTATCACACTCGCTGATATACTCGAACCTGAACCAACTCCACATTTCCCAGATTACGTTCACAGACGACTGGCGGGTGAATATAGAGATCGACCGATCATTAGCAATCCCGAGCGCGGCGACATTGCACCAACGTGTGTAGCACATTACGCGAAAGACTTGAGTACACGCTTGGTGTCGGATGCACGTTTCCCGCGCGGCGTTAGACCGTATACCGTTCGTGAGTACGCTCGACTACAAGGAGTGCCTGACTCGTTTACTTTTGCTGGTGGCGCTAATGATGCGTATCGAATGATCGGTAATGGTGTTTCTGTCCCCGTTGGAAAATGGATCGGATCTGAGATTCGCCGATATTTTGCCTGTTAACCCAGCGCTACAAGCTATTCGGACGCAAGATCACAATCGTCTTCGACTTCAATAAACAAACAGGTCCTTGTTTGAATACACTTTTCGGCGCCGCCGCGAAATCGAATGCGCATTTTCCGCGTCTTGTATCGTACCGAGCATAAATTCGACAGTGTGTTCGAATGTATTAGTCGACATCACGTGAAAGATACTCCAGAGCCGGGCGGCTCGCAAAAAAAGAGAGAAATCGCCTTTGGATCCTTCCAGAGTAGGGGAATGCGGAGGCGCGGTGCTGGGGACTAGGGACTAGGCTCGAAGAACTATATCGGTATCTTCAACTTGGAGTTCGACCTAAAAGGTCGATTGCGTTATCTTACAAAAACGGGCATTTATTTTGTCTGAATATGATAACGCTGAAGTATGTGAAAGCTTTGCGAATCATCATAAGGAATCACTACACTTAATGCTGGTGCAAAACGCGAAAATATATCGCACAACCGAAAATCTTACTGGTAAACTTGACGACTCGTGTTTGCGTAAGCAAAAACCTACCCACTGCGAAACACACGGTTAGACAGAACGTGTTGCGGCGAAAACGCTCTGATTTGCACGTAGAATTGTGTCGTTGTTCTCTTCGATGTTAATCAATAACTATGTGAACACGCATGGTTCATCTGGATGATGCTATAAGAAAAAAGGCTTAGATGAGCAAGATAGGATGCAAGACGATCATTCTATGAGGAACAATTCAACCAAGAACCCTGCCGATCCACTACCGTTATTGAGTTTGTTTTGTGGCCCAGGAGGTCTTGACATTGGTTTTGAACAGACAGGGTTTAGTCCGCTGCTTGCGTTGGATAAGGATTCCGCAGCCGTCGAATCTTACAACTGGAATCGAAACAATTCGAAGACAGGTGTTGTGTTCGATCTATCTGAAGTAGGCGCTTCTGAGATCGACACGATTCTCAAGCTATGGGACGAACGGGCGGGTAAAGGAATAGCTCCGATCGGCATTATAGGAGGCCCTCCTTGTCAATCTTTCTCAGTTAGCAACGTTCATCGATTGAGCGATGATCCGCGCGCGAAGCTTCCATTGTCCTATGCCAAAATTCTCGATGCCATTAACAAGAGGTTCGATCTAGAGTTTTTTCTATTTGAAAACGTCGCCGGGCTGGGGAACCGTCCGCACAGTGATTCGCTTGAACTATTTATCGGTGCCTTTGAGAATGCCGGGTTCGACGTCAAACAGTTCTATCTCGAAGCTGCTGATTTTGGACTTCCTCAATATAGGAAACGAATGTTTCTGGTGGGGTTTAATAATGCTCGCTACCGCAAAGCACAATACGTGCCTCCAAAAGGTGAAGGAAGCTTCGTCACAGTTCGAGATGTCTTAGGAGATTTACCAGAACCGCTTTACTTTGCCAAAGGCCTTAATCCAAAAGATTTCGGTCTCCATCCAAATCATTGGTGCATGAATCCCAAATCAAAGAAATTCCTGAATGGCACTCTGAAGCCTGGCGAAATGCTCGGGCGATCATTTCGTATGCTGAACTGGGAAGATCGAAGTTGGACCGTTGCGTACGGACATCGTGAGGTCCATGTGCATCCGAATGGACGTCGTAGGCTGAGTGTTTATGAAGCTATGATTCTCCAAGGATTTCCTCAAGAATACGAATTGCGCGGAACGCTAAGCGCGCAGATCCGCCAAGTCTCTGATGCTGTACCTCCGCCCTTGGCAGGTGCTTTAGCTGAGTCGATTTTGAAGGCGTTGAATAGTCAACTCGACCTATCGCTCCGGTCTGAGAACTCGCACCATCTGGAAACGGGACAGGCATCACAAAGTGGAGTTCCCACTTTGCAAACAGACGCTCCTAGATCGACCATCGCATAAATAAGCTTTAACTTTTGTTTGGCGGATTTTTGTACTAGTAATAGTTCCTCGACGGCTTTCTTCACTTCTGGTTTCTTGCGCGGTTCACCCCGCTCGAACGTTAAGCCGTTCAACCGACAGATAAAACGGGAGATATTTCCGTCTACCGGCGCAGATTTAAGTTGACCGCCTCTCGCCAATACCAAGATTCCTCTTCCGTAGGGACCAAGACCTGGTATTCCATCGGAGGGAGTTCCGGCTAAGGAGTTTGCCATTTCCTTCAACCTTCCGACACGTTGGTTTCCCAATCCAAGGTGCTTTACAAGCATTAACAATCGAAGACGATCCGAATTCGCCAAGCTGGCAGGCGTGGGAAACGCTCTTAGCACTGCCGCCCAAACGGGAAGGACATCACCCGCTTTGGTCTTCTGAAGGAGGATCTCTGCAACAGCTAAGGGGTATTCGCTTGACTCTTGTCGCCATGGCATACGCCGTTGATGCTTTATGCCCCAGCGTTTTACGGCGGCCGCAACCTCTTTCCATTGATTTCTCGCCGCGTTCGCCTCCATAATCGAGTCGATTCTACTCCGTCTTCGTGTTCTGGGCGAAAATGCAAAGACGAAAACTTGGCTCCTTATATCAGCGAATTCTGACGGTTCTTGAGAAAAACCCGCAAGGTATTTCTATAAATCAAATTCGATTAGAACTCGGACTGTCCGCGGACGAACAGCAACACCTTGATCGAAGAGTCCGTTATCTCGATTCGTTCTATGATATCGAACGAAAACGCAAAGGGCGGGAGGTTCTTTATGTTTTACGCGGAGAGCTTTCCCAGCCTCTTGACGCCGAACCTGTCGACAAAACGACGCGAGGCAGAATCCTCCATTTGGCCGATGGCAGGTGCCAGATGTGCGGGCGTTCCACAAAGGAAATCGTACTTCACATTGATCATCGAATCCCGCGTGAATGGGGAGGGAAAACTGAAGACGACAATTTATGGGCGATCTGTTCCGAGTGCAACGAAGGAAAGCGAAGCTTTTTTTCTAGCATTACCGATCCTCGAGTCCAGCAAGCCCTTGTGCATTCGAAAGTACACGTGCGCATTGGCGAACTTCTGAAGTCTTTTTACGGGCAAGAAGTCTCAAAAAGCTACATTAGAGTTGTGGCCCATACTCACGACGACTTTGAAAAACGGTTAAGAGAGTTGAGATTGCTCGGGTGGAAATATATTTGTAAGAAGCGCAAAAGTAAGGGACGCGTTCAGACCTTCTTCGTCTTGCTGCACTGGGAACCATGGCCAGCTGGAGAGGTTTCGGCAGCAATCAGACAGGCGGAGATGAGGCGGGCGCACGAGCGACGATCTACCTAAACGACAGGTTCTGAGACAAATAGCTTCACAGTATAGCGATATCCGACGGAACATCCTTCGGGCATTCAAGACAGCCACTAAGAATTCGTGACAGACGAAAATCCAAGCGCTAAAGTGCGGTGAACCCTCCACAAACGAAGCGGGCCGCCTTGTGCCGTTAACACAAATCAGCCCTAGAACCTCAACCTTCTATCGAAAGAATGAAGCTCATGGCAAATCATAGTAGCGCAACAGCGCGAACCTCACGTACCGAGAATAACCAGAACCAACACCATAACGAACGCTCTCATACGAAGAGCACAGGCAAAGCTAAACGACCCGTCGATCGATCCTCAGAGTCGGGCGATTATTCGTTACGCTTTGGAAACTCACGATCCGTGGCTTGCTGAACTCGTGCGTCGTGCAGATGCTGGCGACGATGTCATCGACCACACGCAAAGCCTCGATAGCAACGAAGATGATCCAAGCGACGAAAAGATTGGGGCTCTGGCGGAATTGATCTGCTGTTCCGGCAATGAACCTGCAATCCGCAACGTTGCTAGTCCTGATGTCGTCAGTCGAACACGCCACCCACCCGAGAGCGCTCGCGAACACGGTCAAGCACCTCGCGTTACTCACTGTGGTGAGTTGGACCTCTGACATGCTTGACGCTCAGATCGCAGTACTTGAGAACGAACTGCTCCGCGAGTAAAGGTTAACCGGAACTCACACCGGCACCTGCGAAACATGTTAAAATTCCTCGGATGAATAAACCTTCTGCGTTGGCTGATTGGACTCCGGAACAAATCGCGCTCGGCAAAAAATGGGTCGAGACGTGGAAGCTCGCCGCTGTGGACCTTGAGCGAATCAAACGTAAAGAGATTCGCGAACTCGACACTTACAAAACAATTTCTCTTCTTTGCGGACTCAGGGATTACACCAAACCTCCTTACGCACCCAAGCCATGGTCGGGGTTAATCGAACTACAACAATGGTTCAAAAAGGCAGCAGAACGTGGATGATATCTTTCAAGCAGCGGCGGACGTGCAAACGCTCTGCCAGTCGCAAGGCTGGCAGTTTTGTTTTATAGGAGGACTTGCGCTGCAGCGTTGGAGTGAGCCGCGTGAAACGGTTGATGTCGACGTTTCCTTGTTTACAGGTTTTGGGGATGTAGAGCGGTTCAATGAGGTCTTACTTCAATATTTTGAACCGCGAATTTCGGATGCGGCTGCCTTTGCGAACGAACGCCGTGTCTTGTTGATTCGTTCAAGCAAAGGCGTCGGCATTGATGTCTCTCTCGCTGCGCTACCCTACGAAGCATTAGTGATTCAGCGGGCCTCATATTTTGATTATCCACCAGGTATCCGATTGCTAACGTGTTCTGCAGAAGATTTGATTGTCCTTAAGGCATTCGCCGGACGAGGGCAGGATTGGGTCGATGTCGAACGAATAATCGTGCGACAAACGGGCAAGCTCGATTGGGACTACATTCATGAGCAGCTTCGACCCCTGGCAGAATTAAAAGATGCGCCTGAGATCGTTGATCGCCTTGAAGCCCGCCGCGCTGAATTCGAGCAGTAGGTGAAAGTCGCAATGAAAGTTGAAGATCGCTCGGCGTGGTACGGGTGCACGGATAAGACGGATTGGGTAGAAGAGATCTCCGCGGATCAGATCCGTGAAATCGAGGTCGCAGTCCAGGAATTGGAACGATCCGGTGTTGAGATCGAGAAGATAACCGCCAGAGACATTTTGCTTCCCACACTCGCACCACGGCTTCACTCAATCTTCGACGAAGTGCTCAACGGGCGTGGGTTTGTTTTGATCCGGCGATTACCAATTGAGCGTTGGACCAGAAGGCAGGCAGCGATTGCGTTTTTGATAATTGGTGCGCAGCTCGGGAACCTGCGGATGCAGAATGCTGAGGGGGATTTGCTCGGGCATGTGAGAGACCTGGGTCGTTCGAGCGATGATCCGAATACGCGGATTTATCAGACGCGCGAAAGGCAGACGTTTCACACTGACTCGTGTGATGTCGTCGGGCTGTTGTGTTTGCAAGCTGCTAAGTCAGGTGGGTTGTCGAGTCTCGTTTCTTCAACAACGATCTTCAACGAGATGCGACGTCGCAGGCCGGATCTGCTAAGAGTTTTGATGGAGCCGATCGAGACGGATCGACGTGGTGAAGTTCCAGCGGGTGGCAAGCCGTATTTCAACATTCCAGTCTTTAACTATCACGAGGGCCTGGTGTCAACGATTTACCAGCGGCAGTACATCGAATCGGCGCGACGCTTCCCCGGCGTTGCGCCACTCACTCCCCTCCAGATCGAAGCCCTCGATCTCTTCGACGAACTCGCAAACGAGCCGAAGCTAAACCTCATGATGGAACTGCAACCCGGTGACATTCAGCTCGTGCACAATCACACGATCCTGCACGATCGCACGGCGTTCGAGGATTACCCTGAGCCCGAGCGCAAACGTCACCTGTTGCGTTTGTGGCTGGCTCCTCGAAATGCGCGCCCCCTTCCCGAAGTTTACGCGGAGCGGTTTGGCTCGATCACGCCAGGCGATCGCGGCGGTGTGGTGGTCCCTGGATCAGTGCCACGGATTTACACGGATGAATGACGGATTTACTTGAGTTCGACGGAGGCGAGTTTGTCGTCGGGTGTTAGTTTGACTGTACAGATCGCTGAGTGGCCGATGTCGGTTAAGAGATAGCGATACACGCGCAGGTTGTTTTCAGTTTTGCGTTCGATCAGTTCGCTCGAGTGAATGATCGCGACGGGCAAACTGAAAGATTTTAAGTTCCGGGCGGTTTGGTTGCTTTTGTCGCTATGCATCGCCAATTCTGTCAAAGCGCGTCGTATCACTGACGTTGTCTTCGGATCGGGGTCGTCGATTGTTTTCACATTAGGAAGAGCGAAGGCTGGATAGAATACTGACGCGAGTCTGCGGGCGAATTTGAAGTCTCGGGTCTCCCACGAGTTTGCGAGGAAGATGATCGTCAAGTCAGTATCAAGAAAGCGCATGATGAACGTCTTGAAGCCCTGCCACGCTCCGCCGTGGAAGACCAACCGGTGGCCATGATATTCGCCCAGGTGCCAGCCGAATCCGTAATCTTTGGTGGTGCCGCCGCGAAGTTTGGCGGGTGTCCAGATCTTCTCTCGACTCGATTGTGTGAGTGGTCTATCGGTGTAGAGCGCGGCGTCCCACTTTGCGAGATCCAGAATCGAAAAATACAACGAACCATCTGCCGTCGAGTTGGTCGACGGCGAAACCCACTCCTGATTCTTTAACTCACCTCGCACCAGCCGATATCCGCCAGCGCGGTTCGGTACGATGTCCGCTTCGGAAATCACGCGGGCCGTCGTCATGCCAAGCGGCTCGAAAATTCGCTCACGCAAAAACTCGCCATAGAACTTGCCAGTGATCTTGCCGATGAGAATACCCAACGTTGCATAACCGATATTGCTGTAGTTCCAATTCGTGCCCGGTTCGAAATCCAGCGGCGCCTTTTTGAAAGCCGCGAGCAACTCGTCTTCGCTGTAGTCGCGCTTCAGATCTATTTCGGGCGGGTAATCACCGAGGCCCGAAGTGTGTGTGAGCAGATGATAGATGGTGATTTGTTTCCAAGTTGCAGGAACGTCTGGAAAGTATTTCGAGACCGGATCGTCGAGCGAGAGTTTGTTTTCCTGGACCAGAATCATCACCGCCGCCGCTGTGAACTGCTTTCCCATCGAGCCCGACTGGAAGATTGTTTCCGGTTTGACAGGCACCTGATGTTCTACGTTTGCGAGTCCGTAGCTTTTCAGATGTACGATTTTGCCGGCGCGTAAGACAGCGAGCGACACCCCAGGAATCTTGTTCGCTGACATCTGCGCGTTAACGACGCGATCGAGCTTCGCTGCTGCTGCACGATCTTGTTGGGCGAGGGAAGAATTAGCGAGGCAGAGAGTAAGAAAGATGATTAACAGAGTGGGTTTCATACGGAAATGGGACAGGATTAACAAGATGAGACAGGATTTACAAGATATTTTTGGCGGCGCGGCTTGCGAACGAGCAACGTTGGGCTAGAATGGGCGCTTTTAACGTTTCAGGGGTGGTTCAAATGCCGGCTGGTATTCGCACAAAGGACCTGCGCAAGGTCTTCACTTCTCCGCCGCCGCTTGGCGCGGCGGGTGGGTTTGGCCCAAGACGCAAGAGTAAAGATCAACCGGCGCGTGAAATCGTCGCGCTGGATGGATTGTCGCTCGACGTGCGGGGCGGCGAGATCTTCGGACTGCTTGGTCCAAACGGCGCCGGAAAGTCGACAACCGTCGGCATCCTCACCACACGTGTGCGACCGACGAACGGCCAGGCATGGATCGGCGATTACGACGTGTGGGGACAACAGGTCGAGGTGAAGCGACTCATCGGCGTCGTGGCGCAACGTCCAAATCTCGACTTCACGCTTACCGCCCGCGAAATCCTGGTGTTCCACGGCGCTTATTTCGGAATCGACTCGCGCACACGAACTGCTCGCGCCGCGGAGTTGCTCGATCGCTTCAAACTAACAGATCGTGCCGATCAGCTTGCGCGTGGCTTTTCCGGCGGAATGATGCAGCGACTCTCGATCGCGCGCGCGATGATGCACGATCCGCAGGTGCTCTTTCTCGACGAGCCGAGTGCCGGTCTCGATCCACAAACGCGTCTGCTGCTCTGGGAGATTATTCGTGAATACAACCAGAGTGGTAAGACGATCCTCCTCACGACGCACAACATGGAAGAGGCGGACGCTTTGTGCCAGCGACTCGCGATCATCGATCACGGACGCAACATTGCTTTAGGAACGCCGGCAGAATTGAAAGCTTCTGTGCCCGGTGGTTTTCTGTTGCGCGTTCGCTTTGGTTCACAGTCGGAGGAGTTAATCGAGCGGCTTAAGACGTTGAACGGAGTCAGAGAGGTGCGTGGGCACAATTACGACGACGGCGATAGCGGAGCAGATATTTACGCTGACCGTGGTGGCTCACTTGTTTCCGAGATCGCCAGTCTTGCCGCGACATCGTCAGCTGACTTGTCAGACGTACACATCTCAGAGCCGAGTCTCGAGAATCTGTTCCTGCACCACACCGGACGGAGCTTGCGCGACTGAGGCCACAAAAAGGCACATAAGGCACAAAAAGCACATAATGCGGCTTAAGGTTCGTAGAGAAAATCATGAATTGGAAAACGTTTTGGGCGCTGCTTGCGCGTGATGCTCATGTCGCGCGACGCAACTTCGTGCCGCTGATCCTGCAGACGTTTCTGCAGCCGATGATGTTTGTGTTCATCTTCGGAAGAGTGATGGTCAGCAGCGGCTACATGCCGACGATATACAAAAGCCTTTTGTTACCGGGCATCATGGCGATCAGCATGATCTTCACGGGTGTGTGGGCGGTTGCAATGCCACTGATTGGCGAGTTTCAGTTTACACACGAGATCGAAGATCGACTGCTGGCGCCGATTGAGATTTCCTGGCTCGCGATCGAGAAGGTTTTGTTTGGCGCAGTGCAGGCGGTGATTGCGGGACTCGCTGTGATACCGGCGGCGTGGTTGTTGTTGCGACCGGGAGTGGAGTTGAATCTGCTGTCGCCGCTGACGTTTGCCGGTGTGACATTGTTGATAGCGGTGCTTTCTGCGTCTGGTGGTCTGGCGCTTGGCTGCAGCATTGGACAAAATCAGATCGGGTTGATGTTCAGCATGGTGCTGACGCCGATGATCTTCTTTGGTTGTACGTATTATCCGTGGAGTGCGCTTGCGACCTTTCCGATTCTGCAGAAGGTCGTGCTGGTGAATCCGTTGGTGTATGCGAGTGAGGGATTGCGCGGAACGCTCGTGCCGCAGTTTCCCCATTTGCCGGTTGTGGCAGTTTTCGTGGCGCTTGTAATCTTTGACGCGCTGTTTCTGCTGCTTGGATTGCGACAGTTCCGAAAGAAGGCGGTCACGTAATCATAAGGCGCCCACGGAGTGGCGTTGTACTTGACGCGTTGTTGAGGCATCAAAGAAACTGGTGAGGATGAAACACGTTCTTGCAATTTGTTTACTGCTGGTTTCGCTGCCCTCGACCGCGAGCGCACAGAAGAAACGTCCCTCATTAACCCGCGCCGAAACAAAAGAAGCCGAACAAAAACTCAACGACCTGGGCTACTGGACTGGTCCAGTGGACGGCATTCTCGACACTGCAACAAACTCAGCGTTGATTGCCTTTCAGAAGTGGGAAGGACGCCCGATTACCGGTAAGCTCACGCGCGCTGAACTCGAGGCTATTCGAAATGGCTCAACACCGCAGGCGAGAGATCTCGGATACGAGCACGTTGAAGTAGACGTCGATCGGCAAATCCTGATGCTTGTCAGCGATGACGATCGCGTACGAGTCCTGCCAGTTTCAACTGGTAACTACAAGGAGTTTATGTACGAAGGCCAGATGAGCATTGCGTACACACCGCGCGGGCGCTTCGTCGTTTACGACAAGACTCCTGGTTGGGAAGACGGACTAATCGGATCGGTTTATTACGCAAACTACATCACTGGCGGCGTGGCCATCCATGGCTACCTAAGCGTGCCGACGACGCCGGCGAGTCACGGTTGTATTCGCATCCCAATGTTCGCGGCGCGTGAAGTAAGTGCCTTAACGCCGCGTGGAACAATTGTTCTGGTCTACGATAAAGTCTCCTTCGTTTCCGGCAAGTCGTGGGCAAAGAATCCGAAACTCAAGCAGGCCGCATTGGACATGGGCCCGCTGCAGTAAAATCCTGAGACAGAATTAACAAGATTTAGAACAGGATGGACAGGATTTACCTGATCATCCTGAAAAGATCCTGTAAATCCTGTCTAAAACATACTTCAAAACCACGCACCACTATTGAATTTGATCGGGCGGAGCATCGGGAGCGCCGGGTCTTCCGGGCCCATGCTCCATGCGCATTTTATGTAGCTGGTCCTGCTGTTCCGGCGTGAGGCGGTTTTTTAGCCGGATCGCAAGGCCGATATGCAAGCGTTTGATTTCACGCTCGAGCTCCAGCACTTTGTCGAGTTGGGCCAGTGCCTGTGGTTCGTTCACCGTCGGGGATTTCATAGTCTCATGCAGTAACTCCACCTGATCCTGAAGTTTCCATTGCAGATCCTGAAAGCTCGCCGTGGTTTTTTGAATCTCACTGCGCATGAACGCCTTCTGTTCGTCGGTGAGATTGAGTTGGCGCGCGTGGTTCATGATCATGTCCGGCGGAAACATGAGATGGGCCAAAGGATCAGCGGGAGGCGGATGCGGATGGTTTGGGAGATTGTCTGGGCGATCTGCGCTGGGTGCCTCCGGTGGATGTCCCGGCGGATGCCCTGGCTGTCCGGGCTCCTGAGCGCTGGCAACGGTTGCGAACAAAAATGCAACTGCAAACATGGCGGCGATCATTGTTTTCATCGATTCGACTCCTTCATGATTTCGCTATTCTTCGAGAGAAATGATTCAAGATCTTTGACTGACTGGTTCAGTTGCGGCAGAGAGCTCAACACAACAGCGCTCGGAGACTCCATGAAACTTTGCGTTGGCGATTGCCAACTGGAAAGCAGTGCGGCGTCAGTCGCAATGCTGCGATCGGTTTGTCGCCGGCGGGCAACGTTATTCTGACGCCGTGGGTCCACTCGTGGTGGGTGAGAAACAGGTACAACCTTTACCGGGTTTGGTTTATACGGCGCTTCAACAATTTTCTCCTGAGGCAAAGTCTTAACAATAGTTGGCGATGCCGTAAACCTGTGCCAGGACCACGCGGCAAGAGAGCAGGCCGCAGCAGTAACCAACAGTGAGACCAATACCGCGACTGGTCTACCGACCTCTTTCCCTTTAACTACCTGCGCACGAGACCACAGGCGCCCGAATTGAGGCGCGCCGCTTTGATCTTCGAGTGACAGCTCAGAGAACAGCGCCCGAATTCTCTTTTCGTTTCCATCCCACTCCATAATCAACTCCCTCTCGATCCAGTGCCTCACGCAAACGCTTCTTGCCGCGCTCGTAATGACGGCGTACGCTTCCAACCGAGACATTCATCACCTCAGCCGCTTCGCTCAAACTCAAGTCCTGATAGAACACCAGATGCAATGTCTCGCGTTGCCGCGCGGGCAATCGGGCCAGCGCCTCCTGGAACCGTCGCTGCATCTCTAACCGATCAAACTCCGACTCAAGCTCATCGTCAGTGCTCGGAGTGGTGGCCGAGTTTGGCCATCGAAATAACTGCTTCCGACGCTCGCTGATGGCTGTTTTTCGAATCACCGAAAACAGCCACGTCCGCAAACTCGACTCACCTCGGTATACCGCTTTGCCCTGCAAAATCTTCAGATAGACCATCTGCAGCACTTCTTCGGCGTCTGTGTGGTTCCGCCGGCAACAGCTCAGCGCCCAGCCAAAACTGGCCGTATGAAGTTTTTCAAGTTCCGTTTTGAGCTCCGCGA
The DNA here is from genome assembly GCA_036003745.1 of Pyrinomonadaceae bacterium. Lineage (GTDB taxonomy): Bacteria > Acidobacteriota > Blastocatellia > Pyrinomonadales > Pyrinomonadaceae > PSRF01. The sequence continues at coordinate 8,954 of DASYSD010000074.1, read as the reverse complement.
TCCCCATCCGCGTGAACCTGGGTTCTGAGTATTAGTCGTTTGAGTGGGGAGATTGTATGACAGGTCGATTCGGAAATTCTTCTCTGTGCTTACTACTCACTCGCACGGACGACGCCAATCAATTGCGGGAGTTTGGTTGGGCCAAAGAAGACGTTGTGCTCCGAATCGAAAAGCAGGCGATCGCCCTCGAATTTGAAATTCAGAGTTGAGTAGTAAGGAGTTTCAGAGAGGACGAGCTTTACCGTAAAAGTATTTTCCGCCGTCCAGGCGCCAGTCGCGGCCACCAGCGGATTTGGTGGGACGCTGAGGGCGCGGTCGAGACCGTTTGTAAATAATCCACGGCTGTTGGTCCATGTCTCTGTTCCGATCGTCATGCGTGTCTCACCAGTGGATGTTCGGATGATAAGCGCAGGTGATGTCGAGTTGAAATCGAAAGACACTGCTTTAAGGTCACGGTTGTTTTCGGGAAACTCGAACCACTTTCCCGACACACTGGCTGAGATCGGAGACGATGCCGAACCACCCTGGAATTTGACTTTCAGCCCGGCGAGTCGTGTCTCCAGTTGGCGTCGAGCAGCCGCATTCTCGGGCAAGCGTCCAGGCTTCATCGCCGGCAGCAGTTTGTCCCAAACCAGATTCATGACCTGCTGCATGTTGCGAACGCCGCTGGTGATTGCAACTACTGCGTCGAGTTCTGGAATCACCATGCAGTACTGGCCGAACGCTCCATCGCCGCGAAAGGAATCGTGACGTGAACGCCAGAATTGATAACCGTAACCCTGGTCCCAATCGCTCGCGGGCGCGGAACCGGTCGAAGTTTGCATTGCGGTCGCCTGTTCGACCCAGCTAGCAGGTATTAGCTGCTTGCCGTTCCACATTCCCCTGTGAAGATAGAGTTCACCAAAGCGCGCGATCTCTTCGGTGCGTATCGATAAGCCATAGGCGCCGGCAGATATACCCTGCGGGCTTGTGACCCAGACAGGATTTTTGAAACCGAGCGGGTCGAAGAGTCTCGGACGCAGATACTCGAGCACTGTCATCCCGGTCACTTTTTGCACAATTGCGGAGAGCATGTAAGTCGCGGGCGAGTTATAGAGAAAGTGCGTGCCGGGTTTGAAGGGTACCGAATGCGCGAGAAAAGTCTTCACCCACGTTTGTTTCGTTATCTCACCCACACCAATGGGCGCTTCAAACTGGTTGCCGGTGTTCATGCGCAGCAGATCACGCACACGCATCGCGCGCATGTTGGCCGATGGATCAGCCGGCGCTTCGTCTGGAAAAAACTTGATCACTTGATCGTCGAGGTTCAGTTTTCCCTCGGCGATCGCAAAGCCAACTGCCGTTGAAGTAAAACTCTTGCTGAGCGAATAGAGAACGTGAGGCGTGTCGCGATCGTAAGGAGCCCACCAGCCTTCAGCCACAACATGCCCGTGACGAACGAGCATGAAGCTGTTCATCATATCGATCTCCTTGTCGGCTGCTTCGATAAAGGCGAGCAGATCAACGGAGGATATTCCCTCGTGCTCCGGGCTGCTGCGGGGCAGTGACGCCGATTTTTGCGCCCACGAGGCGGTAGAAACAAATAAGCAGAGAAGAACGACAGCGCCAGTTCTATTGAGGCGTTTCATCAATTCTATGCAATCTGCGTAGTCTGTGGATTAGTTAGCGAAATAGACAGCCAGCGCCGGAATAAGTAGCCAGAGCAAACCCTTCACCAGGAAGAAAAGGAAGCCCCAAAAGCCGACTCGCTTAATCCAGATCGCCGTCCTCATATCTGATACGCGTAATCTAAACCTAAAACGGTAAAGAACGAAAGCCCGCAAGAACAAAAAAGCTCGCGGTTCTTTATTAAACCGGCAACTTGGTTTCGCCCCTGGGCCAAATTCGTCTCTTGCTGAATTTAGTCCCGGGCTTTACGCTTGACCGCCACTAAGGATCAGCTCCGCAATGATAACTTCGATTCCCTGGGGGATAAACAATGTTGAGATCTAACGTACGATTCGTCGTTACTCTGTTATTTGTTGCGCTTAGCGTGACGACTTCAGCTCAAACGACAACTTCGCGGGTTGTAGCGCCAACGCCACCGATGGGTTGGAACAGTTGGGACTCCTACGGCCGCACTCTTAACGAAGAGAGTATCAAGGCAAATGCTGTCTGGCTGGCCAAAAACCTTAAGCGATATGGCTGGCAATATGTGGTTGTGGATGAAGGCTGGTATCTATCGAACCTTGACGCAAAGGGTAACGCAGATAAATCACTTTACCAGATGGATGATTATGGCCGTTATGTGCCGGTGCCGGGTCGCTTTCCTTCCGCCGGAAAAACGTTGAGCTTTAGACCACTCGCGAATTATCTCCACTCGCTGGGACTAAAATTCGGCATACACATCATCCGCGGCATTCCCAAAGAAGCAGTAGCGAAGAACCTGCCAATTGCGAATTCACCTTACCATGCAGGTGAAGCTGCAATCACAGACGATCTCTGCCCGTGGAACAAATATAACTATGGTCTGAATCCCAATCATCCCGCTGCGCAAGCTTACTACGACTCGCTTGCGCGCCTCTATGCGGAGTGGCAAGTCGACTTCATCAAGATCGATTGCATTGCTGATCATCCTTACAAAGGTGAAGAGATAAGAATGTTTAGTGAAGCAATTGCCAGATCGGGTCGCCCGATGGTGTTGAGTCTTTCGCCTGGTCCAACCAATATAAGTAAGCGGGACGAAGTCTCGAAGTATGCGCAGATGTGGCGTATCTCGGATGACGTATGGGATGTCTGGTACAGCTCCAAAGGGTTCCCACAAGGCATTAAAAATATCGTTGCGTTGACTGCTGCCTGGGCCGGAGTGGCGAAACCAGGCCACTGGCCCGATGCAGATATGTTGCCGATTGGAAGCCTGCGACCCACTGCTGGCTGGGGAGAACCGCGGGAGACGCGATTGAGCCATGATGAACAACGCACGATGCTCACGCTGTGGTCTATCTTTCGCTCGCCACTAATCATGGGTGGGAATCTAACCTTAATGGATGAATGGACGAAGTCGTTGCTCACAAATCCGGAAGTCATTGCTGTCGATCAATTCTCAAGAGACAACCGGCCAGTTATAAAAACTGAAGAGATCGTCATCTGGACCGCACGGCCTCAAGTTGGTCGCGATCGATATCTGGCGGTGTTCAACGTTAGCGATTCGGAACAAACCGTCAAGTATGACTGGGGAGCTCTTGGCATGAGCGCAGGAACCCATTTTGTGCGCGATTTGTGGGAACGCCGAGACTTGGGTCGAGCCGCGAGTCTGGATCTCTCACTCCGTCCGCATGCTTCAGTCTTATATCGAGTGAGGTAGCCGGAACTACCCACGCGGGCTTTGCACAAAATCAGAAATCCCACTCACCTGGGCTTTCCACAAAATCAGAAATCCCATTCACCTGGGCTTTCCACAAGAATCAGAAATCCCACCGACGGAAGTCGGTGGATTGTTCAGATCCTTTCTAATCCGAAGACTTTATTAATCAGTTTTGAATCCCACCAACGGCAGTTGGTGGATTGTTCATGTCCAACCTTAGTGAGGACTTGAAGTATCCACCAACTTCCGTTGGTGGGATTAAAGTAATCTGGGTTTGGAGTTTTTTAGAAAGGATCTGGAAAAATCCACCGACTTCCGTCGGTGGGATTTCTGATTTTTTTGGGCAAAGCCACTCACCCGCCGATTTCGAAGGAGGGCGGCCATGACATTCGGTTATTTGCTTAGGTTCATGCGCTTGAGCAGACTCCGAAAGCGCTTTTCGTCCCTCAAACGATCCCAGAATGGTTCCGAGTTGATAAATGCCGACAGCAGCACATCGCGTGCTTCGTACGCGCGCTCCAGCCACTCAAAAACCTTCTCGCGATCATTCAATCCGAAATGGATCAGAGCAAAATTGTAAGGCGGCACATATCGTTTTTCTGCCAGAACCCCCAGTTCCTGCAACAGCGAACGCGCGCGCGACCGATCATCCATCAACGCATAAACAAACGCGAGCATCCCAATAGGCTGGCTGCTGCCACCGCAAAAATCTCGCGCCTTCGTCAAAGCTTCAATAGCCGCCCCCTGTTTCTCTTGCTGCAGGTAAACCTTTCCCAGCACCAGCAACGCAACCCAGAAATTCGGTTCGAGCTCCAACGTGCTCTTCAGACACTCTTCCGCTTCCGCCAGTTCCCCTGCGTAATAGAGAAACATCGCCTCATTTGCTCGCGTGATGAGTGCGAGCGGATCCAGCTGCCTCGCCCGCCTGCCATGTTCTACTGCCTGTTGAAAACTCCGAAGCGACGAAAGCAAGATTCCATAACCGCGGTGCGCCTCAGCTGAATTTGGATTCAAGTCCAGCGCGCGTATCAGTTCGCTCTCCGCGCCGGTCCAGTCCCAATCGAACCAAAACTTGACGAAAGCAAGATATGCGTGAGCGTCGGCGAGCGTCTCGTCTAGGCTCAAGGCTTTTAGCGCTGCCGCTTTCGCCTGCGGAAACGAATCTGAGGGCTGAACATCGGCGGAGATTGGAAACGAGATATGGGCGATAGCCATCCCCGTGTATGCAAGGGCGTAATTCGGGTCGATCTCGATAGCTCGTTTATAGAACTCGACACTCTTGCGCACCTCACTCGGGATTAATTTATTCCAATGGTATCGGCCTTGCACATACAGCTCGTAAGCGTGCGTGTTGACGGTAAACCGTTTGGTTAAAACGTCTCTGTTCAAACTCAATTTGAGTGCACTTGCGACGCGTTCAGAAATTGCGTCCTGTACGGTGAAGACGTCGGTGAACTCCTCGTCAAATGTCGACGCCCACAAACCCTTTCCGTCCGCGACATTTGTCAGTCGCGCATTCACACGGATGCGATTCGCTGAACGTTGAATGCTACCGTCGAGTACTGACTCAACGTCGAGCTCGCGGCCCGCAGCTTGTGCATCTTGATCGAGGCCCGTGAAGCGCCGGACGGAAGTGATGGGCCGCACAATAAGCTGATGGTTATTGCTGAGTCGCAGAATCAATGCGTCGGCCATTCCCAGCTCGAGTGCTTCGTCGCGATCTCTGGTGACAAGCGGCTTGAAAGGCAGCACCGCGATGGTAGTGACCTTCTCCTGTTCCCTGGCCTCTGCCTTCGAGACTGTCACCGGCGCTGCAAAACGATACCCGTGTCCCGCAACAGTAACGATAAAACGGTGGTCGCCTTTGCGCTCACCAAGAACGCGTCTTAACGCAGAAATGCTCTGCGTCAGATTGTTCTCTTCCACAAAAACATTGGGCCAGATTGAGCGAAGCAGCTCTTCCTTGGTTACGACCTCATTGTGGTGTTGGACCAGATAGACGAGGGTATCGAAGATGCGGGGTGTTAGCGGCAAGGATTGACCGCCCTTCAGCAAAACTCGCCTGGAGGTGTCAACGTGGTAGTTGTCGAATGAATAGATCACTTAGCTAAGAGGCCCGCGACTTTCAGAAGCTTTCAGAACAGTCTAAGGATTTTCACACCCGTCTGGAAGGAATATCACGCCGCAACGACGGGGTGAATCGAAAAACTCACCTCAACAACACTAAGCCAATTCGGAGGACAAAAGAAATGAAGTCATTAGCAGCATGTTTAGTGGCAGCGATAGCTCTGTGTTTCGGCCTTGCGGTTTCGAGCTTAAGGGCCCAGGACGCCGGCAGCGTGTCGCATGGTGGACAAATCGAGGGCACGTGGCGAGTTCAGGTGACATTACGGAATTGCCAAACGGGCGCTGAGATAAGAACGTTTCCAGCAATGTTGACGTTTGCGCAGGGCGGAACGCTGACGGGCACCAGCACGGTCCTTCCACCTTCTTTGCGCGGAGGCGACTTCGGGATCTGGCAGTTCGATGGGCATGGAGGCTATTCAGCGGTATCTGAGGCATTCATATTCAACGGCGGAGCCTGGTCTCAGACACAACGCATCACTCAGGCAATAACTCTTTCGCAGGATGCAAACACGCTCTGGAGTAACGCTCATACCGAATTCTTCGACACAGCGGGAAACGTGGTGGTGAGTGGGTGTGCGACGGCGGTGGCAACACGAATGTCGTTTTGAGCTTTGGGTCTTGAGGTTCGTACTGTTTGGGCTTTGTACTTTAGCTTGTATTTGGGTCTCGTCTTTTACTGGCTCACGAACAAAAACACGAAGTACAAAGCTCAAAGTACCTAATCTCATGTCTAGCGCGTCAGTCGGGGTAACATCTGCTGGTCCCACTTAGCAAATGCAGCTGACAGGCGTTCCAGCACATCGCTGTTCTTTGAGCTAAAGTCTGCCTGTTCGTGCTGATCGACTGACAAGTCAAACAGTTTGCGTTGCGTGCCATCTCGAAGGTATTTCCACTTTCCCTGGCGGACGGCGTCCTGATCGTAAATGCGCCAGAAGAAAGTGCGATCTTGAACCGAACTTGCACCTTTAATTAGCGGTAACAGGTTTATGCCATCCAATGAGTATCGCTGGTCGGGTGGCGTTTCGGCTGCGGCGAGAATCGTGGCCGTCCCATCCATTGTGATCGCCATCTGGTTACTCACTCGTCTTGATGGAACGACGGTGGGCCAGCTAACGATTGCCGGTACACGAATGCCGCCTTCAAGAAGATCACCTTTCTCGCCGGAGAAAGGCCACTGATACGAGAATCGCTCACCCCCATTATCACTCGTGAAGATCACGAGAGTATTTCTCTCAAGGCCCGCGGTCTTTAAAGCTCTCATTACCTGGCCCACACCTTCGTCCAAACTGCGCATCATTTCAGCGTAAAGCTTAAGTGAGCCGCCGCCGCCCATTGTTACTGGTTCGATCGTCTTCCTGGTGAAAATAACTCGCTCGCCACCTTTGCGATCCTGCCAGGGCCAATGTGGAGCTGTGTAGTGAAGACTGAGGTAGAAGGGTGCGGTGCGTCGTCGCTTTATGAAACTAACCGCACGCTCAGTCAGGAGATCAGTCAAGTAGCCATTTTTTTCGACCGGAGTGAGATTCTCATAGAGATCGGGTTCGCCCAATCCGTTTTTATGCATGTGATAGTCGACGGCGCCGGCGAGTACTCCGAAGAACTCATCAAAACCGTGTGCGTTTGGTCCCCACTCCGGACGAAACCCGAGATGCCACTTTCCGATCAGCGCTGTTTCGTATCCACTGCCTTTGAGGAGGGAAGCGATGGTTGGGTGTTGTGGATCCAAACCAACGTTGTGGTTAGTTGCGGGCAACGGCTCAACCAAACCGATCTTTAGTCGCGCTGGATATCTGCCGGTGATGAATCCGCAGCGCGTGGGAGTGCAGACCGCTGAAGCTGAATAAGCATCGGTGAACCTCACGCCCTGCGCAGCAAGCCGATCGAGATTTGGAGTTTTATAGTCAGGCCGGCCGTAGCAACTAAGATCTCCCCAGCCGAGATCGTCAGCAAGAATAAAGACTACATTTGGGCGCGTGTTTTTTAGTTTGTGAGAGGATGGTGAAACTGAATTCCAATCCGCGGCAGTTTTGCGCCGCGCGAGAAACAGACTTGCGCCGGATGCCAGGCTCGTCATGAACGTTCGGCGCGTCAGTTTCACGGGGCGAATACTATAACGGCTGGCAGAGAGCAGCGAAGGATTTTCTTGCTGACGGAGAATACCGGAGTTCAACCACAGGACGAGTAACACGCGGATTCAGCACGTACTGGTCAAATCTGAGTTCAGCCGCGATGGGCTCAGTGCCAAGCAGTCCTCGAATTTCAAGCTTGTGAGGAAGTTTCATGCCATCAACGGCCTGATATTCGATAGTGGCCTCCAATTCGGTTTTGACACCCTCAGCAACCGGTTCAAAAAGTGACCTATAGCCTTTTAAGAGCAGACCCTCGGAGGTTTTCTGGAAGACGGGCTTGATAGTCCGTGATGATCTCGGGCTACTCAGCTTCAATTCCGTTATCAGCAAGTCATTTGTCATCGCAAGCACAACATCAGCAGTCTCGGTGGTAAAGAACAGGCGACATTCTTTAGCTTGGTTATCAACTCTAAGCGGACTCCCATTCTCCGGAAAAGGCGAGGTAATCATAAACACGGTCCAAATACCGAAAAAGCCAGACACCAACCGCTGCACGTTCTCATGAATCTCTTTGACATAGGCTTCGACTCTTGCTTCTTCACTCGCGGCCATCTCATGCTTAACTGTGACGCCGCCATTAGCATCCAGGTCCATCGAGAAGCGAATCGACCGAAAGACTTTTAGGTTTTGCCGTGTCGAGGTGTGCCCGAGTATCAATTTCCAATTAGGCCTGATCGATGCTTTGAATCCGCCAAAGCCCTCTCTCCTCGGGTTGTAATATGCGCTTCGTGCCTGGCCAATCATCTCCTGACAACCACCGACAGCCGAGTCTCCTGAAGCAGGCATTGTGAGAGCGTGAATCGCGACTAGAGACACCATGGCACAAACAAGTCTTCTCATGAGTTCGGAGGGTAGCCGAAGATGATACCGGCTGCATAGATTCTCGATCCGGATGATCGCTTTAGACAAGACAAAGCCCGCGAGAACAAATTGCTCTCGCGGGCTTCTTAATTAATCCCGGCGACTTCCTACTCTCCCACGCAGTTTCCCGCGCAGTACCATCGGCTCCAGCAGGCTTAACTTCCGTGTTCGGGATGGGAACGGGTGTGACCCTGCCGACAAAATCACCGGAAAACTTGTCAGAGCTTTGTACTTTGAGCTTTGGTCTTTGTATCCAGTACGTGGAACTCACGAACAAAGCACAAAGTTCAAAGCACAAAGCTCAAAAATCGAATAGCGACTGTCAGGCAAGCTTCACGCGCAAGCGCGATTGCTTGTTGCTTGAGTAAATTTTATGGTCAAGCCAAGGGACTGATTAGTAGTGGTCAACTGAGCACATTACTGCACTTACATATCCACCCTATCAACCTTGTGGTCTACAAGGAGTCTCACTGGCAGGTCTAATCTTGGGTCTG
>DASYSD010000073.1:0-2472 GCA_036003745.1 Pyrinomonadaceae bacterium | reverse complement strand
AAAGAGTTCCAACAAAGCAAGCCAGAGCTGCGCAGGCGAGACTAAGTCGGGCCGGCAATGAATTGCACATAGCAATCACCTTTCTTTAGCCGTTAATATCAGTCTTGAGGTCTATCGATCTCGGTCAGTCGCGCGGCTTTGCCTCAAAAGTCCTTCTCATTCACACCGGGCTTCAGCCCGGTGGAAAAGACGCATATTGTTGAGCAACGTTTTAACGGTTTCCATAGAAAAGCAGCCGAAACCGTTGAAACGGTTTTCTGGTGATGTCTCCCTCTAACACCGGGCTAAAGCCCGGTGTGAATGAGACGACTTTTGAGGCAAAGCCCAGTCACGCCATAGTATACGCCTTAAGATTTTGATTTGGCTCGGACACATGCGAATATCCTCTATGAGCTAATGCGATGATGCCCACTGCCGAACAAGTTAACGACGCGCGCGGGTTGTTGCGGCGGTTTCTGCGACCTACGAGGTTGGTGCAAGCAGAACGATTGGGGCGGGATTCAGGTATTCAAATCCACCTAAAGCTTGAGACCGATCTGCCGACCGGATCGTTCAAGCCACGTGGCGCGATCTATGCGCTAATGAAGAATCTCGAGCGGCGAGCCATAAAGGGCGTTGTTGCTGCAAGTACTGGCAATCATGGTGCAGCTGTCGCTTACGCCGCGCGTCTCGCAAAACTTCCGGCCACAATCTTCCTTCCAAAATCTCCCAACCCGATCAAGCGTGCGCGAATCGTTGCACTCGGCGCGAGAGTGGAGGAGATTGAGTGGAAAGGGGAGTCTCTTGCAGATGCGGCCGCAGCATTCGCCGAAAAACATAATTCATATTTTCTGGATGATGCGAGCGATGAGTTAGTTCCAGTCGGTACGGCAACGATCGCCGCTGAAATATTCGATGAGCTTTCCAACCCTGACGTTGTGATCGTTCCGATGGGTGACACCGCTTTGATTAGAGGTGTGGCGGCGGAAGCAAAGCGTCGTCATCCGGCTGTCAGAATTGTCGGTGTTCAGGCTGCCCAAGCGCCGTCGTATGTTCGATCTTGGCAGGAAAACCGTGTAGTCACGACGGCTACCTGCAACACGATTGCAGATGGGTTAGCAACATGTGTCCCACTCGCGGCTAATGTTCGCGCAATCCGTGAGCTGGTTGACGATGTATGTTTACTGTCAGAAGACGAATTGCTTCGCGCTATCCGCATGCTTTTGTTTGAGGAGCATGTGGTGGCGGAACCCGCAGGCGCTGCTTCACTTGCAGCGCTACTTCAGAACGAAATGGCCTACGCAGGTCGCAGGGTTGTGTTGCTGGTCACCGGATCCAACCTTCCGCATGAGCTGCTTCGACAAGCAGCAAACAGGGAATAGCACATGAAAACGAATACCGTCCGAATCATACTGGCATTGGCGAGTATCACTTTTTCCGCTCTTCCGCTTGCAGGTGTTCAGAAGTCGGGTGGTGGAAACCCGCTCACGGGCACATCGTGGCAGTTAATAAAGTTTCAAGGGCCTGACGAGAGAAACTTTTCGCCCGACGACAGATCGAAGTACACGATCACCTTTGGTAGAAACGGCAAGGTAACCGCGCGAGTCGATTGCAATCGTGCTACCAGCACATGGAAAAAGAATGCGAACGGTGAACTACAGTTTGGATCGTGGGATAGAACAAATGCGAAGTGTGGTCCGCAATCGCTCCACGACCAGATCGTCAACGAGGGCGCAAACCCGCAAAAGTTCTCTATCAAAGATGGCCATCTGTTTTTATCGGGGATGGAAGCCGGCGGTTATTACGAACTCGAGCCAATTCCGAAACCCTAGATATCAATAGATTACACAGATTACGCAGACTGAATGCCGTTGTTGAGAAAGTCTGCGTAATCTGCGGATACAAAAACTTACCGGAGGCCGCCGGCGACTCGCAGTGTTTCACCAGTGATCCAACCGCTCTCTGGCGATGCAAGAAATGCGACGGTAGGAGCGATGTCGCCCGGTTGGCCGATGCGACCCAGCGGCGTCTGTGCGACCGCATCCTTCTCAAAATCGCTGCCCAGAACTCCCAGTGTATGAACGCCTTCAGTCTCAACCATTCCCGGATTGATCGAATTGACGCGAATCTTCTTTGGTCCAAGCTCCTTTGCCAGCACACGCGTAATTGCATCAACAGCACCTTTGGTTGCCGTATAGACTACTGTCGTGGGAGGCGTTAGCGAACTTGCCGTCGAACCAATGTTGATAACGCTGCCACCCTCTGGGCCAAAATATTTTAACGCCTCACGCGTTGCCAAAATCAAACCAAAAACATTGATACCGAACATTCGTTGAAATTGATCTTCTGTAGCCTCTTCCAGCGGCGCGAACTGGTAAACGCCGGCATTGTTAACCAGAACATCGAGACGACCAAACGCTTTCTTTGTTTCAACGAAAAGACGTTCGACGTCTTTCTTCTTCGCGACATCGCCCTGGACCGCAATCGCCTTTC
>DASYSD010000072.1:0-26036 GCA_036003745.1 Pyrinomonadaceae bacterium | reverse complement strand
CCGCCCGCCGCGCCGAGCAGATGCCCGGTCATCGACTTCGTCGAACTAACCGCCAGCTTGTAAGCGTGTTCGCCAAAAGTCTTTTTGATCGCCAAAGTTTCAAACTTGTCGTTGTACGGCGTAGACGTTCCGTGGGCGTTGATGTAGCCGACCTGCTCCGGCCTGATGCCCGCATCCTTCAGAGTTCTTTGCATCACTCGTCTGGCGCCCGATCCTGTTTCGTCTGGCATCGTCAGATGAAACGCATCCGCCGCGGCGCCGTAACCCACGACCTCAGCGTAGATCTTCGCGCCTCTGCGCTTGGCCGACTCGAGCTCTTCAAGAATCAAGATGCCGGCGCCTTCACCGATCACAAACCCGTCGCGATCTCTTTCGAACGGGCGCGACGCGTGCAACGGATCGTCGTTGTTGGTTGACAACGCCCGCATTGAAGCAAAGCCCGCCACACTCATCGGCGTGATCGCCGACTCCGCACCGCCGCAGATCATCACATCGGCGTCGCCGCGTTGAATGATCTTGAAACTGTCGCCAATGGCGTGCGCTCCCGCAGCACAGGCGGTCGCGGTAGCCGAGTTTGGTCCCTTGGCGCCGAAGCGAATCGAAACCTGTCCGGCGGCAAGATTCACGATTGCGGAAACAATGAAGAACGGCGACACGCGATCGGGTCCTTCGTCGAGCAGCTTCGAGTGCTCGCGTTCGATGGCCCAGAAATCGCCGATGCCGCTGCTGATGTACGTGCCGGCGTCTTCGGCGATGTCGTCAGGAAACTTGCCCTCGGGCGTGAGTTTAATGCCGCTATCGGCGATAGCTTCGATCGACGCCGCAATCGCGTAATGAATAAAGGAGCCCATCTTGCGCGCCTCTTTCTTAGCGATGAATGTTAGCGGGTCGAAGTTTTTTACTTCGCAGGCAAACTTTACTGAAAACTTCTCGGCGTCAAACTTCTTGATGTAGTCGGCGCCGCTGCGCCCGCTCATCAGGGCAGTCCACGTGTCTTCGACAGTGTTGCCAACCGGTGTAACGAGGCCGAGGCCCGTAATCACGACACGACGTGTCAAATTAAAACTCCTTGGGAATTGTAATGCCGCGAAATATAGGTCCTATAAGACTTATAGGACCTATGTAATTCACGATTTACGATTCATTATTTCTTGTGCTGGTCGATATAGTTGTACGCGTCCCGCACACTCTGGATCTTTTCAGCATCTTCATCCGGAATCTCAATGCCAAACTCTTCTTCAAAACGCATCACGAGTTCGACCGTGTCCAGCGAGTCGGCGCCGAGGTCGTCGATGAATCTCGCATTGGGCGTGACCTCGTTTTCATCGACACCAAGTTCGTCGACGATAATCTGTTTTACCTTATTCTCGATCTCTTGATCGGGCATCGTGTTTGCTCCTCTGTGAGTTTATTAGACTACTCAATCTCTCGCAGCAAGTGCCGCTTTTGTTGCTTCCAAACTCGCTGCGTCTTCCACGTTCAGTGTCTCAACGTCGCGACTGATTTGACGCATCAGACCTGACAAAACCTTTCCTGGCCCCACTTCAACAAACGTACTGACAGACTGCTCAATGAGCAACTGCATCGAGTCGACCCAACGAACGGGGGCTGAAACCTGTCTTACCAAAGCGTCGCGCAATTCATCTGGCGCCGTCGTGGCGCGAGCATCGACGTTAGTCACAACCGGCATCGCCGGCGTACTAAGATTAAGCCGCTCAAGATCTGCTGCCAGCCTCTCCTGGGCCGGCTTCATGAGTCCGCAATGAAAAGGCGCACTCACTTTCAACTTGATAACTCGCTTCGCAACACCGCTCAGACGTTCAACGGCACGATCCACAGCCTCGGTGTTACCCGCAATCACAGCCTGATTCGGCGCGTTTAAATTCGCGACTGAACAGCATTGATCTTCACTTACTTCTGCACAGATGCGCTGAATCTCGCCAAGTTTCCCGCCGATCACCGCCGCCATCGCTCCGGAGCCTACAGGAACAGCTTCCTGCATGTATCTTCCCCTGGCGCGCACCGTGCGTACTGCATCCGACAAACTCATTGCGCCAGCCGCAACAAGTGCGGAGTATTCACCCAAACTGTGTCCCGCGACAAATGCCGGAGCGCTGATTCCCGCTTCCCTCATCGCGCGGAACGCGGCTACGGAAACAGTCAGAATCGCAGGTTGCGTGTTCTCCGTTAGCTGCAAATCTTCCGCTGGTCCATCGAAGCACAGTCGCGAGATCGCAAAACCTAACGCATCATCAGCTTCTTCAAAGACCTGGCGTGCGGCCGGAGAGTTCTCCGCCAGCTCTTTTCCCATTCCGGGACTTTGTGAACCCTGTCCCGGAAAAATCATTGCCACCGATGACACGGATCTATCTGTGTTCATCCGTGGCTCACCATCTCATCAACACTGCGCCCCACGTGACGCCGCCACCAAACGAAGCCATCAACACCAGGTCTCCCGGTTTGATTCTTCCCGCTTCAACACATTCATCGAGCGCAATCGGAATCGACGCCGAAGAGGTATTTCCGTGGACCGCGATGTTTGAATAAACTTTAGCCAAGTCGACGTTCAACCGATCAGCCACCGCTTCAGTGATACGTTGGTTTGCCTGATGCGGGATAAATAGACTGATGTCGTCCGACTTCACACCTGCCTGCTCGAGCACATCACGAGATATCTCAGCCATTGAACGAACGGCAACCTTGAACAGTTCGTTGCCTTTCATCTTGAAGAAGTGATCGCCTGCGGCGAGTGTTTCGGCCGTCGGTTTTCTGCGCGTTCCGCCGCCGGGTGAATAAAGCTGTTCCTCGTAGCGCCCGTCAGACCTGATCCTCGAAGCGAGTATGCCGCGACCATTCTCGACTGGTCCGAGCACCGCAGCTCCAGCGCCATCCCCAAACAAAACACAAGTTTGTCGATCGGTATAGTCAACGTACTGCGTCAAAATTTCAGCGCCGACCACTACCGCATGTCGTACCTGACCGGTCCTAATCATCGAATCCGCAAGCGAAAGCCCGTACAAAAAACCGGAGCACGCAGCAACGACGTCCATCGCGGCAGCATTGTTTGCACCCAGTTCTGCCTGAACGATACAGCCGGTAGAAGGCAGTATCTGATCCGGCGTGACCGTGGCACACAGAAGCAGATCGATGTCCGCAGGATCCAGACGGGCGCGCTCTATTGCCTGCCGTGCAGCACGAACTGCAAACAGCGACGTGTACTCACCCGGCGCAGCCTTGCGACGCTGTTTGATTCCGGTCCGCGTCGTAATCCAATCGTCGGAAGTCTCGACAATCTTAGCGAGATCTGCATTCGTGAGAATGCCTTCCGGATAAGAGTGACCTGTACCCAGAATTCCAGCGCGTTGATTCACCATTAAGTCCTCAGATTACTACAATCATCCACAGATTACACAGATACACGCAGATTATCAGTATTTATGCGCGTAATCTGTGGCTCGTTTTTGTTTGATTCCGCGATTCCCTTTTCAATTCGCTCAGCCGTGCGGTGCTCTGAAAATTCTTTCACGCTCCTGATTGCATTTCGAATGGCGCGTGCATTTGAGCGACCGTGGCCAATCACTACGATGCGACTCACACCCAGCAACGGCGCACCACCATACTCCGTGTAGTCGAGCCGCTTCTTAATACTTCGAAAGGCGGGCTTCGCCAGCATTGCGCCGGCTTTTGTCACTGCCGTTGCCATCAGCTCACGCTTTAACATCGCGAGCATTGCTTCAGTCAGTCCCTCTGACAGCTTCAACATCACGTTCCCGGTAAAGCCGTCAGTAACGATCACATCGACCATGCCGGAGAAAACGTCTCGACCTTCAACATTGCCGACAAAGTTGATGTTGCTCAACTCTCGCAAAAGTGGAAACGCTTCCTTCGTCAGTTCGTTTCCCTTCGCCTCTTCCTCACCGATGCTCATCAAACCGACGGAAGGTTTGACGGTGCCGAGCACCGAACGCGAGTAAGCATCACCCATGATCGCAAACTGTGCGAGGTGATGTGGTTTGCACTCCGAGTTGGCGCCGACATCCAGCAGCAGCGTTGGTTTAGCGGCCTTTGTCGGAATCATCGCAGCCAGCGCAGGCCTGTCAACGCCAGGCAAGGTACCGATCACCATCTTTGCCGTTGCCATTGCAGCGCCTGTGTTGCCGGCGGAAACAAAACCGTCCGCCCGACCTTCCATGACGAGCTTCGTACCGATCCTCAAAGAACTCTTCTTCTTCCGTCTGACGGAAGTGGCGACGGGATCATCCATCGCGATAACTTCAGCCGCTTCGACTAACTCAATGCCGCGATCACCATCACCTCGCCAACCGCATTTACGCAGTTCAGGTTCAACCTTGTGGGCCTGGCCCACAAGAATAACTCCGATTTCGAGGTCACGCGTTGCAGCCAGGGCGCCATCGATCTCCACGTGCGGCGCGTGGTCACTTCCCATGGCGTCGAGAACGACCTTGCCCGTCAATTGGGGCTGATGCTGCGACTGACTTCGCACAGATTCTGAATTAGCTTTGATCTACTTGCACCACTTCGCGACCTTTATAAAAGCCGCATTTGGGGCAAACGCGGTGTGGCATGCGGGGCTCACGACAGTTCGGGCAAAGCGTGGTCTGGGGGACGCGCAAGGCATCGTGCGCGCGTCGTTTAGCGGTACGAGCCTTTGAGTGTCGTCGTTTTGGATTTGGCATAATTACTCCGTTTGAAAAATGGCGCCACAAAGAGGCACAAAAAGCACAAAAGTTTTTCTTATTGGTTTTGCGCCGTTTGTGCTTCTTTGTGGTTACGTTAAATTTTTAAGAGCCGCCCAACGCGGATCGATATCTTCTGTAGTGCAATTGCAATCGCCCGTATTCCTGTTGGTGCCGCATTCCGGACAGATGCCTTTGCAATCCTCGCGACACAGCATGCGAGTCGGTACAGCCAGCAAAATCTGTTCTTTTACGATCTCGTCGACGTCGATCGCCTCACCGTCAAACACCGAAACCGACATTTCGGCATCCGTCAGTTCTGCGGGGCTGCCGGATTCGTATTCCGAGCCAGGGATGTACTCGAGCGCGAAATCGGTGTTTACCGGCGTCTCAACGGGCTGCAAACAGCGATCACATTCAACCTGTGCTCGCGTCTCGAAGTGTCCGTTTACAAAGACCTCTTTACCGGCCAGTCGAATCTTGCCGGTTATGGTTGCTGGTTCAGTCAAACTTATTCGCTCGTCTACTGGATTGAGATCCTCAGGCTTATAAGCATGAGCGAAATCGCCCTTACCACCCTCCAGGTTCTCTAACTCAATCCGCATGCAAAACGGCCATTATAGCGGCCCGGAACGCACTGTCAACGCACGGGGGAGGCAGATCAGTGCTGATCTTTTTCCTGATCTCTGCGGATCCGTGTTAACGCATCTTCCCGCAACACACTGGCAAGGCGCTTGTCGGCGCCCGCAATCAACCGAGCTGCAGGTTGAAAGAGGCTTGTTCCTTTACCACCTGCTTTTTCTAAAGCTTGCCGGGCCAGTTCTTTACGGCCGGTTCGTTCATAAACTTGTGCAAGTAAATGAAATGCCTCGGCGTACCCTGCATCCATCTTCGTCGCTTTGCGCAAGTGTCGCACGGCCAGCTCATCGCGATGGAGTTCGAAATAGACGCAGCCGAGCACGTAATGGGCTTCCGGTGACGGCCGTACATTCAGTGCACGCTTAAACTCACCGAGCGCGCGCCGCCAGTTCTTTTCCGCCACGAAGACCCAACCTAGTCCGTAATGACCCGCGAAAGACGAACTCCCCTGAGCAGTCGCATTGCTCAACAGATCCTTCGCGAGGGTGACCTCGCCGTCGTCAGCACAGCTCAATCCCAACAACAGCGAGACGCGCAGATCGTCGGGTAATGCTGCATGAGCCTTCGTCAGGTATGTCCGTGCCCGTTTTGTTTTTCCGCGGCGAAAGAAATGTTCGCCGATAAATAAATTCAACGGAGTGTTTTCTTCGGCAAGCTCGGCCGCTGCCTGAAGTTTCGCGATGCCTTGCGGAATCTGCTTGTCTTCAATCAGCAGAAAACCTTCATTCACGAGCTCCTCAAAGGCCTGCTTGTTCCCACCAGTCGCAGCGGCAAGAATTCGCAGACGTAACTCATCGCGCTGAACGTTTTCTTCCTGCTCGACCGTGTCACGCTGGCAACGCTCACTCCACATCCGCTCGAGTCGTTCCGTTTCGACGACCCCGTCCTCAGTCAACAGGCTAACGAGCGCTCGTATCAGCGAGCGATCAAAGTAGGAGTTTTGTGCGTAGCGAAGCAGCAGATCCAAACTTTTCTCAAGCCGTTCTGCCAGTCGTGCGACTCTGTTTTCAGCAGCAGAGATACGTTCGAGAAGATGTTCGTCAGTCGAAAGACTTGCTGGCCCAGCCTCGAAGCGTGAGGCGCTGTGTTCGACAACGATCATCAGGCGCGTGCCGCAGCGAGCGCAGAATTCCTGGCCCAGCGGATTCGCTGCAAGACATTTTTGACAGTAGTGAGAGACGCCGGGGCGCATTACTCGACCTAGTATTCGTAAAAACCGCGACCGCTCTTTCGACCCAACCAGCCAGCGTCGACATAACGCTTCAGCAACGGGCACGGTCGGTATTTAGGGTCTCCGAGCCCCTCATATAACACATTCATGATGGCAAGGCATACGTCGAGACCGATAAAGTCGGCGAGTGTTAGCGGACCCATCGGATGGTTCATGCCGAGTTTCATGATGCCGTCGATGCTTTCGCGACTTGCTACGCCTTCGTAGAGAGTAAAAATCGCTTCGTTGATCATCGGCATCAACACGCGATTTGAGACGAAGCCAGGTGAGTCCTGACAGTCGAGTGCGGTTTTGCCCAACTGTTCAGAGAGTGTTCTGACTTTCTCGTATGTTTCGTCGGAAGTTGCTATACCGCGAATCACTTCTACCAGCTTCATCACCGGCACTGGATTCATGAAGTGCATGCCGATGACTTTGTCCGGACGTTTTGTCGCGGCGCCTAATTTGGTGATTGATATCGATGATGTGTTTGAAGCGAGAATCGCGTGCGCGGGTGTGATTTGATCGAGTGTCTTAAACACTTCGATCTTCACAGCCAGGTTTTCAGTTACGGCTTCAATGACAAAACTCGCGTCTTTGAACGATGCAAAATCAGTGGTGGTCCTGATCCTGCCGATGATTGATCGCTTGCCTTCGGCATCGAGCCGTTCTTTATCAACATCACGTTGCAGACTCTTATCAACGGCATTAAGCCCGCGACTGAGAAACTCTTCGTTCACGTCGTGCACGATCACGTTGTAACCCGCACGCGCAGCAACCTGGGCGATGCCATTTCCCATCGTCCCCGCGCCTATAACTCCAATGATAGTTTCTGTGCTCATTCGGGTCTTGTCTTATCTTTCGATCGCCATCGCGACCGCATTGCCACCACCAAGACACAGTGAAACAATACCGCGCTTCGCATCCCTTCGCTTCAGCTCATACAAAATACTCGTCAACAACCTCGATCCTGATTGCCCGATCGCATGGCCCAACGCGACCGCGCCACCATTCACATTCACCTTCTCCGGATCGAGTCCGAGTTCGCGAGTCACTGCCAGCGCAGCCACTGAAAACGCTTCATTCAACTCCACCAGATCAACTTCACTCGGCGACCACCCAGTTTTCTTAAACAACTTCCGGACTGCCTCAACCGGCGCCATCATAACGAGTCGCGGGTCCACGCCTGACACTGCCTGAGCAACAATTCGTGCCATCGGTTCAACGCCCAATTCGCGTGCACGCCGTAACGAGGTCACAACCACAGCCGACGCACCATCGTTAACGCCAGGCGCGTTTCCGGCCGTCACCGTCCCTTCGCTCTTGAATGCCGGCTTTAATTTCCCGAGTCCCTCCATCGACGTGTCTTCACGAACCGTTTCATCAGTATCGAAAACGATCGCAGCACCTTTTCTCTGTGGAATCTCAACTGGAACTATCTCATCCTTAAACTTGCCGGCTTTGATCGCTGCTGCCGCTTTGCGATGCGAGTTGACGGCAAACTCGTCCTGCTGGCTTCTGCTGATCGAATACTCGTCAGCCACCACTTCTCCCGTGCAGCCCATGTGATAATTCTCAAACGCGCACCAGAGTCCGTCGTTGATCATCGAATCGACGAGCTCACCGTTTCCAAGACGATAACCTTCTCTCGCTTTTGGTATCAGAGAAGGCGCGTTGCTCATCGACTCCATGCCGCCCGCAACCACCATCTCAGAGTCGCCGAGTTGAACTCCCTGCGCGGCCATCATCACCGCTTTTAAGCCGGAACCACAGACCTTGTTCACAGTCACAGCAGCAACAGTCGAGGACAACCCGCCATTCAGCGCTGCCTGTCGTGCAGGGTTCTGGCCCAGGCCAGCCTGAATCACACAACCCATGATCACTTCGTCAACATCTTCAGGCCTGATTCCCGCGCGCTTCACGCTTTCACGCACTACGATCGCGCCCAGCTCAGTAGCTTTGAATCCCTTCAGCGAGCCGAGGAACTTTCCCACCGGCGTACGCGCGGCGCTGATGATTACTGCTTCGTTCAATTCCGACATTTCAAACTCCCTTATGTTAGACTTGCAACGATATTAGACTTTATTTTGTTATTCTTAAAGCATGCAGGCACTCATTCTTGCAGGTGGCAAAGGCACGCGCCTTCGACCCTTAACGGTTTACACTCCGAAGCCAATCGTCCCGATTTGTAATCGACCTTTTCTGCTTTATCAAATCGATACGCTGCGTCGCGCAGGCATTACAGATATCACACTCTCGCTATCGTATCAGCCAAATAAGATCGAACAATTGTTGGGCGATGGGTCTGATTACGGCGTGAAGTTGAAGTATACGGTTGAGCCACAGCCGATGGGAACGGCCGGCGCTTACAAATTTGCCGAAGATCTTATTCGCGAACCAACCGTGGTTTTCAACGGCGACATTCTTACGGATCTCGATCTCAAGACGCTCATACGCGAACACAACGACCACAAAGCGACAGCCACGATTTTCCTGGCACCCGTTGAGAATCCGCAGAGCTACGGTTTGGTCGAAACGGAAAAGGATGGACGAATTCGCCGCTTTGTCGAAAAGCCGAAGGCCGCTGAGATCACCTGTAACACGATCAACGCCGGCATCTACATCCTCGACCCGAAAGTGCTCGACTTCTTGCCCGCCGGTGAGAACTACTCGTTTGAGTACGGACTATTTCCGGATCTTCTGAAACGCGGCGAGCCGTTCTATGCTCATATTCCGACGCGCACTTACTGGATCGATATCGGCACACCCGAAAGATACTTGCAAGTGCATGCGGATCTGTTAGCGAATCGCGTCGGTCGGATTCATATCAAAGAACGACGCGGACAGTTTGATGCAGCAACGGTCGCGGAGATTGACGACTTATCGATGATCGGAGACGACTGCCAGATCAAGCCTGGGGCGCAGATCATCAACTCGGTGTTGGGCCAGGGATGTTTTGTCGAAGAGCGTGCACGTGTTGAAAACTGTGTTATCTGGCCGCACACGCGAATCGGAACGACAGCGCACTTGACGGGCGCGATTGCTGGTCGAGGTTGTCATATCGGGCGCTCAGCCGTAATTGGACCAGGAACGGTGCTTGGAGATAAGACATCGTTGACTGATTATACGTTCACTTAGCATTGGCAGGATTTCTCGCGCAAAGGCGCAAAGGCGCAAAGCCTGCCGGTTGCTAAGCGCACTCTCTTTGCGGACTTTCTTTGCGCCTTTGCGCGAGAATCTTTTTGGTTTATTGGAGGGCATCGTGAATTGGGACGTTTTTCGCGCTTACGACATTCGTGGCATCTATCCTGGTGACATCGATGAGGAGGCGTACTACAGGATCGCAAAGGGTTACGTTTACATCTTCAAGCCGGCGCGGATGGTTGTGGGCATGGATGCCCGCCTCTCGTCACCACCATTGAAAGCGAGTTTGATTAAGGGCTTCCTCGATTCCGGCGTAGACGTTATAGATATCGGCAGCATCACGACTGACATGCTCTACTATGCTGTTGGAGCATCATCTGATTACTCAGGTGGTGTGGTCGTCTCTGCTTCACACAATCCAAAGGAATATAACGGCATGAAGATGGTGCGTGAGAAAGCCACTGCCATCTCTTCCGATACCGGTTTGTTCGAGATACGCGACGTGCTCAAAGCGGGTAAAGATGCAGAAGTCAAAGCAGGCGAAAAAGGAACACAAAGCGATCGCGACATACTTGACGATTACCTCAAACACGTTTTGAAGTCGATTGACACAAGCGTAATCAAGAAGTTCACCTTCGTTGGGAATGCCAACTTCGGTTTCGTATGTCGACCCGCCGCCAGGCTTGCAGAACAACTCGGATTGAATTTGATTCCTTTGAACTTCGAGCCGGATGGGTCGTTTCCAAAAGGGCCACCCGATCCGATGTTGCCCGGCAATCGAACCGAAACTGAAGAACTGGTGCGCCAGAATCACGCAACCTTCGGAGTGGCGTGGGATGCAGATGCCGACCGCGCAATGTTTTTTGACGAAAAAGGAGAGTTCATCTCGGGGGCTTATATCACGGCGCTGCTCGCAGATATCCTGCTGACGAAGTACGGCAGCGACAACACAATCATCTTTGATCCACGCGTGATCTGGCCGACGCTCGATACTGTGCGTCGAAAGGGCGGAAAGCCGATCATCTCGAAGGGTGGTCACGCGTTTATGAAAGATCGCATGCGACATGAGAACGGATTGTTTGCGGGCGAGTTAAGTGGCCACTACTATTTTCGTGAGAATTTTTATGCTGACAATGGCGTGATCCCGTTCCTCCTGATACTTGAACATCTCTCCACGCAGGACAAACCGTTCTCCGAAATCATGAGCCAGTACATGGCTGGTCACTACATGTCCGGAGAATTGAATTACCACGTCAAAGACATCAAAGCGGTGATCGAGAAAGTGAAAGAACGGTATCGCGGCGAGGGGCAGGAAGATTACACCGACGGGTTTTCACTTGAGACCGCTGAGTGGCGGTTTAATATTCGCGGGTCAAACACCGAACCGCTCCTGCGTCTTAACATCGAGGCCCGCAAAGACGGTCTCGTCGAGCAGATAAGGCAAGAAATCGAGCAGATAATCGAAGGGGCTAACTAACTAAGTATTTGTTGGACAGGATTTACGGGATGTTTCAGGATGAACAAGATTTATCCTGTCAATCCTGAAAAAATCCTGTAAATCCTGTAACTGTTTTCTCTATGCCTGAGCTACCTGAAGTTGAACACGTCGTCCGAGCGCTTTCTCCGCTCGTCATCGGCCGACGGATTCTCGCCGCTGAACTAAACCTGAAACGCATCGCCCCCGGTATCTCGCGTCCCGCATTTGATCGTCACCTTCGTAACT
Organism: Pyrinomonadaceae bacterium; assembly: GCA_036003745.1. Taxonomy (GTDB): domain Bacteria; phylum Acidobacteriota; class Blastocatellia; order Pyrinomonadales; family Pyrinomonadaceae; genus PSRF01. The sequence continues at coordinate 14,623 of DASYSD010000072.1, read as the reverse complement.
TACTCATCACCGACGTCGGCCGGCGCGGCAAGTACATTCTCTTCAAACTCGAATCCGGTCAGGTGCTGACGACACATCTCCGTATGACCGGCAAGTTTGTCTCACTCACAACAGATCAATCACTACCACCATACGCGCACGTTATCTTCTATCTCGACGATGACCGTCGTCTTGTGTTCTGCGACATGCGCCAGTTCGGACGCATGCAGATCTTCAAAGACCCTTTGCGTCCGCCGAAAGAGTTGCAGGCACTCGCACCTGAACCACTTTCGGACGAGTTCACTGAAGAATATTTCCTCGACACGCTTTCACGCTCGCGCCGTCCGCTAAAGCATTTGCTCCTGGACCAGACTCGCGTGCTCGGTCTCGGAAATATCTACGCTGTCGAAGCCCTCTTCCTTGCAGGCGTGAATCCGAGGAAAGCCGCCAACAAGTTATCTAAACCGCGTGCGCGCAAGTTATATCAGGCGATTCGTGACGTTTTGCAGGAGGCGATCGATGCCGGATCGACTCTGAAGATCGACGTGGCCGATGGAAACGGAAGTTACTTCGAGGCGCCCGAACGCTTCTGGCGTGTTTACGAACGTGCAGGCGAACCCTGCGTGAGATGCGGCGTCAGGATCAGTCGCATAGTCCAGGGCGGCAGGTCGACCTACTACTGCCCTAAATGTCAGAAGAACTGACACGGATTTGCGGCGGATTGCCCCGCCTGGTAACAATTTATGTTACTAAACGGCTAACAGTTTGCGGCAGTTTGCGGCAGTTTGCGGCACTCTACCGCAAGCTTACGATTCTTCTTCCTTGCCTGAATATGGAAACTCGTCTGCCAGAACGGCACGCATCTTCACGTGGCCATAGAGCAGTTCCAGATAACAGATGAAGCGGTGAAGCAGGTCCTTGAGGTCGAGGTTGTTCTCAACGGCAGTGATGACTTCCAGCGCCAGGCTTTCGTAGCCGCGCCAGTCTTTGTACATCAGATAATGCATACTGCCGTCTCTAAATTCGAGGATTCGGGCGGTGACGGAACGCAATACATCGGGATCGCTATTGGCCTGGGCCAAACGTACAAACCGCATGAGAGATGAAAGATCTTTGCACAGGGTGAGCGACTGTTGGAGTCGCAGTTCGACGTCATTGAAGAGCTTGGCTCCATCGACACTGGGCTTGAAAACCTGCAGCAAAGTGATGGTAGATTGCTGGAAGCAATTGGTCAATAAACCGTGTGCATGCAGGATCTTACCGTAGACGATGGGAATGGATTGTTCGGTTACGCCACGGACCAGTTCGCGTTCAAAAATTCTTCGCAAATCGTGATTAATTCCATAGGTAATCCCGTCCAGAACCTCGCGCAGACGCTCGTTTCCTTTCGCCAGGCTGATGGCGCGAGTTTCGATGTAATCGGTTAGCGAGCGGGCCTCGAATTCGAGGACTTCAAGGAGAGAAAGGCTCTCCAGGAGCGTGTCGAGCTTCTGCAGATTGTTCTCTATGCGTGCGAGCCAATCGAAGAAGCGCAGCATCTCTTTGAGGATGGTTTGTGAGATTTCCCGCAGTTCAGGGTTGGTAATACTGCCAATGACTGAGTCGATTTCGGAGTTGAGATTTGCCTGGACTTCTTTCTGGCTCTGAGTTTGAGGGTCGGCGGGTACCGCGTCGCTGAGTAACTGCAACTGAGGCTCTGGTTCATAAGTAAGGTAAGCGAGGGATGTGGCCATAAGGACCTCCACTTCCCCGGAAGTGCAAGGTCCGTGCCAGTTATTAGACAGGATGGGGCATGATTTACAGGATAAATCCTGCCCATCCTGCTAAATCCTGTTCATCTTGTCTAAATGGACCACCGACTAGAGGTTCGCCACGATAAAGTCGAGCATCATCTGCCGCATGTGCTTCAACAACAGCGGATCGGTCACGCCATGCCTCGACTTCGGATACAGCATCAACTCAAACTGTTTCCCTGCCTTTTGCAACTCAAAAATAAACTGCATCGTGTTCTGCATGTGCACGTTGTCGTCAATCGCACCGTGAATCAGCAACAACTTCCCGTGCAGATCCTTCGCTGCATGGACCGGCGAGCTCTTCTTATAACCCTCAGGATTGTTTTGCGGTGTCTGCATGTAACGCTCGGTGTAAATGCTGTCGTAGTTGCGCCAATCTGCTACGGTGCCGCCCGCAATGCCTATCTTGAACGACTTGCTGTGTGTTAGCGCATAGCTGGTCATGAATCCGCCGTAGCTCCAACCCCAGATACCGATCCGCGTCCCATCGATGTAAGGCTGGCCCTTCAACCACGTTAGACCATCTTCAAGATCACGCAGTTCGAGTTCGCCAAAATTCTTGTACACCGGCCAGGTTGATTCGAGACCTTTGCCACTCGCCGTCCGATTGTCGCAAACCCAGATGATGTAACCCTTCTGGGCCAGCAACTGATGAAACATGTAGGTGGTCGAGCCCCAGCCGTCTCGCACCTGTGGGGCATGTGGTCCACTGTAAGTGAAACTCATCACTGGATACTTCTTCCGCGCGTCGAAATCGGGCGGTTTAATCATCATCGCTTCCATCAAAAAGCCGTCGCGTGTCTTTACCTGCAGGAGATCAGCGCTTCCGAGTTTGTATTGCTTGAGTGCGTCAACTTTATTTTCGGCGATAACGCGCACCAGTTTTCCTGAGGCGTCGTGAAGGCGAACCTGTGACGGAGTGTTCAGATCGCTCCAAACATCGACGAAGTAGTTGTTAGCCGGGCTCAGATCGACACGGTGCGAACCTTCTGACTGAGTGAGCCGGGTTAGACCACTTCCATCGAGCTTAATGCGATAACCGTGTGCCGCGATGTGACTATGCTCGGTTGCGGTGAAGTAGATAAAACCATTCGCTTCGTCTACACCTTCAATCGACCGCACTTCCCACTTGCCATCAGTAATCTGTCGCAGAAGTTTGCCTTCGGCCGAATAGTGAAAGAGATGTTCCCACCCACTCCGTTCGCTGGCCCAGATAAATGAACCATCTTTCAACCAGATTGGATTCTCGTTGATTGCGACCCAGGCTTTTGACGTTTCATGAATGATATTTGCCGACTTGCCATCGCGTGCGTCGGCAAAGTTGACGTCCAGAAACGTTTGTTCGCGATTCTGCGCCTGGTACACAACTTTTTTACTGTCGGGCGTCCAGGCGACGCGAGAGATCAGAAGATCGGCCGGTTGATACTTGAATGTGTCGATCCAGCGGATGTCGCCGCCGGCCGCGTTGACGACAGCGAGCTTCACGAGTGGATTCGGATCGCCCGCCTTTGGATACGGCGTGAGCTCGACATTCTGGTGATAAGGAATGTGATCGACTACGGTGAATTCCGGAACCGGAGTCTCATCAAACTGCAGGAATGCAATGGTGGTTGAATCAGGACTCCACCAGTACGCGCCGAAGTTTCCGCGTCCATACAACTCTTCCTGATAAACCCAGTCAAGGCGACCGTTGAGAGTCTTCGCGCTGCCGTCTCGCGTGAGCGCACGCTCGCGACGCTGCATGCTGAGATCTTCGACATAGAGGTTGCTCTCGCGCACGAAGCTAACCATTTTGCCGTCGGGACTGAAAGCTTCACCGACTTCTTCTTCTGGATTGCTGGTGAGACGAATCGCGCGGTCTGTGCCAAATTCATAGTAGAACAGATCGTTGGACCAGTTGATCAGGACGGCAGTTTCCGCGGGATTGAGATTGTAGTTACTGCGGTTCGCGAGCTGTCTCGCATCCTGTGTGCTGACACCCGGCAGGGCCGCAAATGCAGCCTGCATTTTCGCAGCATCGAAAAACGGAACCGCTTCGCCTGTTGCCGCATTCACCTTTTGCAATCGCGGCAGATCGCGGCCGGCTTCGTTTGTGAGGAGATAGTGATTGCCGTCTTTGAGCCAGCGAATTGTTGGTGTTGAGCCGTTGAAGTTGACTCGCTTGACCGGATCAAAAATGTCGTCGATGGTAAGAAGCTTGTTTTGGGCTTTTAAAGGTTGCGTGGCTAGCGCCAGAAAAACAGTTGCCAGCAAGAATGCTTTGAAGCGAGTCATATTCTTCATATTGATCTTGGCGTCATTCTCTTAATGAGAGGGGTCAATACTAAAAGGATAACTGCTGCCACGAGTGTAATGCCGGCAAATATTCCGAAGCCTCGCACTAGTACGGCCGTGTCGTTGCCCGCAAACAGTCTGGTCGTTAAGCCAGCGATATAACTTCCGATTGAAATCGAAAGGAACCAAACGCCCAACATTAGGCCGACCATTCGTCCAGGAGATAACTTGGTCACCGTGCTGAGACCAACCGGACTCAAACACAGCTCGCCGATCGTTTGCAGGAAGTAGACAACCACGAGCCACATCGGACTAACGCGTCCGCCTGCCGCCAGAGATGAGGCGAAGGCGATAACAACGAAAGCAATTCCGGCAAAAAATAGCCCGACGGTGAACTTCCCCGGACTCGAAGGCTGTCGACCTCCAAGTATCTGCCAGATAAAACCAATGATTGGAGCGAGGATGATTACGAAAATTGCCGGCACCGATTGGAACCAACTTGAAGGATAGGCCCACCCGAACACAGTGGTGCTGGTCAGTCGATCGGCAAAGAGCGTTAAGCTGGAGCCCGCCTGCTCATACGTCATCCAAAAGAGTATTGAGAAAAGAAACAGGACGAAGATCACCAGCACCCGTTTGAGCTCGTCACTATTCAAATGACGCATGATGCCGATCAGATAACCACCGAAGAAGAAGACCACAGTCGGAAACAGCGCTGATAAGATGCCCGCTTCACCATAAAACAGACCCGCAACGGCACCTGCTACTCCGCCAGCGACCGCGAGGAATAACGTCACATAATCCACGCCTTCCTTGGACTCTGTTTCAACAGCACGCGTAATCGGATTCGGTTTGTCGCCGATTTCGCTCAATTGCTTATGCCCAATCAGGTACTGCAGGATACCCAGCGTCATTCCAACTCCTGCTGCGCCAAATCCCCAGTGCCAGGCGGAGTTGGGATCTAACCCCCAACCCGTAATCAAACTGCGGAACCACCGTCCTTGCGCCAGGAACCCTACGACGATTGGGGATAGAAAGGCTCCAAGATTGATTCCCATGTAAAAGATTGAGAACCCAGCATCCCGTCGCTTGTCCCCTTCGGAATACAACTGACCCACCATCGCGCTGATATTGGGCTTTAATAGTCCTGTGCCGCAGGCAATGAGGATAAGACCTGCGAAGAATGTGATCTTCGAATTGATCGCCATTGAATAGTGACCACAGGCGATTATGATCCCACCGATCAGAACCGCGCGGCGTGCACCGAATATCTGATCAGCCAACCACCCACCTGGCAATGGCAAATACCAAACCGAGGAAACGTAGGTCGCATAAATGATGCTGGCGTATTTCTCATCGAAACCGAGTCCTCCCTCAGCAAACGACTTGGTCATATAGAGCGTCAGGATTGCTCGCATGCCGTAGTAGGAGAAACGTTCCCACATCTCGGTGAAGAAGAGTGTGGAGAGACCTCTTGGATGTCCCAGAAATTCACCACTTCGGACGGAAGTAGCCGCATCTTGCGATGTGCTCATAGGCTGATTCCTTTGTTCAGTAATGCGGAGCTTGGGAAAGACCGTGAGCATTCAGCCAAATGTGAGGAAAGCTGTCAAGGCCGCGGATGAAATGGATCTGTGGAAGTCCGATTTACACAGATCCGTTTCATCATTGGTTAATTGGTCGGAATTGGGTGGTAAGTCTTGCCGTAGCGCTCGGTGATGATCTTCACGTAGTTCTGCGTCTCGTCGTAAGGCGGAATCCCGTCGTACTTATCAACGGAACCCTCTCCCGCGTTGTAACCCGCGAGTGCCAGTTCCACATTTCCGGAGAATCGCTTGAGCAGCCAGCTCAGATACTTCGTACCCGCAGTGATGTTTTCCTCCGGGTCGTCCGGATGCTCGCATCCAAACCGCTTCGCCGTGGCCGGCATCAACTGCATCAACCCCTGCGCGCCCGCATGTGATCGCGCGTGGTTGTCGTACTTTGACTCCTGCCAGATAACCGCATGTATGAACCGCGGATCGACACCCTGATTCTCGCCGACTTCAAAGATGATTCGATCGAGATCCCGGTCCCCTGAAGTAGGAATGTCTGCTGGAATCTGAAACGCTTCAGTACTGGCAACTACATCCGGCGCCAACACGCGACTGAACAGAATGCCAGTGATGTTACTAAAAAAGAAAAGTGAAATCAGTGCAAAGGGTGCAAACTTGATCGAGCGAAAATGGGGTAACTTCCGGGGAAACTTCATTCAGTAAATTCTCCAGGGCAACGATGACCATAAAGGCACCAGCAATCCGATTTTGCGCAGACATTAAGGGGCTGCGACGAGCAACAGTCACGACTTCCAACAGCAACGCTGTAATTGAAGGACCACGTTTCTGATTCACTAACTTACGCAGGCGGTTGCCTTTTCGTTCAATTTTTTATGTCTGTAAGTTGTAGAAAATGTTGTACTTATTCGTTTCACAACAATCGGTCTATATGAAGGGCAATGTCATCATGACAGAAAAAAGAAGACACTCACGGGTTCAGCCATCCCATTATCGAAACTTGACAGCCACTGGCCGCGGGGCGTATAAGCAGCGATGAAAAGCGTGGTGAGTTAAGGCGACTTGCGGCCACGTAAAATAACCAGCTAAACAGCTCGGGCGCCTGGCAGAAACCCGAAAAACTTCAAACGAATTTTGAAGTCCCGCGTTGTTTAGCGCGGGACTTTCTTATTGCCGATGCAACCATTTCGAGAACTTCTCTCCACTGATCGAATTCTCGTCGTCGACGGCGCGATGGGCACGATGCTCTATGCCAAGGGCGTCTACATTAATCGTTGTTATGACGAGTTGAATCTCAGCAACCCCGATCTGGTACGTGAGATTCACACAGAATACATCCGCGCCGGCGCCGACATCATCGAGACCAACACGGTCGGCGCCACTGCCTACAAGCTGCAGCAATACGGACTCGAGGGAAGTCTTCACGAGATCAACGCCCTTGCGGCAAAGGTGGCCCGCGAAGCCGCCGGCGATCGCGCTTACGTCGCCGGCGCAATTGGACCACTTGGCCTGCGTATCGAGCCATATGGACCAACCTCGTTTGACGAAGCGCGAGATCTGTTCAAAGCACAGGTTCTTGCGCTCGCTGAAGGTGGTGTCGATCTCTTCTGTCTGGAAACCTTTTCTGACGTGTCGGAAATCCGCCAGGCAATCGCGGCCGTACGTGAAGTTTGCGACCTGCCGATCATTGCGCAGATGACCATCATGACTGATGGCAACACCATGTTTGGCACTACTCCGGAATTGTTTACCGAACGACTCGATGAGTGGGGCGCAGACGTTATCGGGCTCAATTGCGGCGTTGGTCCAGCAATAATTCTCGCGGCGCTCGAGAAAATGCGCGAGGTCACAAAGAAAAAGCTCTCGGCACAACCAAACGCCGGACTGCCGCGCGATGTACAGGGGCGACAGTTTTACATGTGCTCGCCTGAGTACATGTCGAAGTTTGCGAAGCGTTTTATCCAGTCGGGCGCGAAATTTATCGGCGGCTGTTGTGGTACGACTCCGGCTCATATCAAACTGATTGCCGATTCGGTGCGCGCGGCGTCACCACGGGCACAGCGCTCTGTGTTCAGCGGCAGCGCAACGGTAACCGTGGAAGACACGGCGCCTGACATTCAAGTCGTCCCCCCTGAAGAACGTTCCGCCTGGGGACGAAAGATCGCGCTGGGTGAGTTTGTTACTTCCGTCGAAGTACTTCCGCCAAAGGGTGTCGACGCAAAGAAGACGCTCGACTCAATTCGCTTGTTGAAGGAAGCCGGTGTCGACGGAGTCAACATTCCCGATGGCGCAAGAGCGCAGTCACGTATGAGCGCGATTGCGACCGCTGTCCTCGTGGAACAACAGATCGGTATCGAGTCAGTCCTTCACTATTGTTGTCGCGATCGAAATCTCCTCGGCATGATGTCAGACCTGCTTGGTGCTGCGGCACTCGGACTGCGCAACATTCTGGTCATCACCGGCGATCCTCCGAAGATGGGACCGTATCCGGATGCAACCGCTGTTTTTGATATCGACGCGATCGGGCTGACGAACATGGTGAACAAGCTGAACCATGGTTTGGATCTCGGAAATAATCCGATCGGGGAGCCTACCGCGTTTTGTATCGGCGTTGGCGTCAATCCGGGCGCGATTAATCTTGACGAGGAGATCAAACGTTTCGAGTGGAAGGTTGAAGCGGGCGCGCAATACGCAATCACCCAGCCCGTGTTTGATACTGGTCAACTACGCGATTTTCTTAAACGCATTGAGCACGTTCGCATTCCGATCATTGCGGGTATCTGGCCGCTGGTCTCATATCGAAATGCGGAGTTTCTGCACAACGAGGTGCCGGGCGTGCGCGTGACACCGTCGATCATGGATCGGATGAGAGCAGCTTCAAGTGTCAGCAAGGAAGCGGGTCGCGAAGAAGGTTTGAGGATCGCGCGCGAGTCGTTGCTCGAAGTACGTGATGAGATTCAGGGCGTTCAGGTTTCAGCGCCGTTTGGGAATGTGAAGTATGCGCTTGAGGTTTTTAAGGCGCTGCCTGAGTTTAGCCACGGATGATGTAAGGTTGGACAGGATTTAGACAGGATTTAAACTTGTCAATCCTTAATAATCTTGCAAATCCTGTCTAACTTTTGCCGTCGAATCCATGCACTCAATGTTTATCAAGTACATGCCGTAACGCCGGTTCGAGTGTGGGCCAACTAAACAGAAACCCTTTTTCCTCCAACACACTCGGCTCCACTTTTAGACTCGATAGCAAAAGCGCATCCGCCAGCTCCCCGAATGCGAGACGCGCCGCGAACGCGGGCACCGCAAAGAACGTCGGCCGTGAAAGAACGCGCCCGAGAGTTTTCGTAAACTCTGCATTCGTCACCGGATTTGGCGCGACAAGATTTACCGCTCCCTGTACGAACTTATCCGCAATCAAAAACTTCAGCCCATTCACAACATCCTCGAGCGCGATCCAACTCATCCACTGTTTCCCGTCTCCAACGCGCCCACCGATTCCAATGCGAAAAGGCGTCAGCATCTGCCCTAGCGCACCTCCATTTGCGTCAAGAATAATTCCGAAGCGCGTGAGAATGGTCCGTATTCCCTTCTCTGCCGCAGGCTTTGCAGCATTTTCCCACTCAACGCAGACACTCGCCAGGAAGTCGTTTCCCGGCGCGCTTTCTTCCGTCAACAGCTCGTCACCACGATTGCCGTAATAACCAATCGCCGAGGCGCAGAGAAAAACTGACGGCGGTCGCGAAAGACGTACGAGTGTTTCGCTGAGCAACGAGGTTCCCCTTACACGACTTTCACGAATCGCGCGTTTCTTGCTTTCGGTCCAACGGCCAGAAGCGATGCTCTCGCCGGCCAGGTGAACCACCACGTCGAAACCTTCCAGGTGTTCGGCATCGATTTGTCCCTGGTTTGGATGCCATTCGACCTCCGGCGCGCCAAACGAACGTGTTCGGCGCACCATTCGCACCACTTCTTGTCCATCGGTCGTGAGCGAGTTGATGAGAGCTTTGCCGACAAGACCATGTGAACCGCTTACGAGGATCTTCATGTTTGCGTCACCGTTGGCGCAGAGAATATCACCACCACCAGATTCTGCTTGAAATTTTTCTCCCGGGGTGTAGAATGCCCAACAAAATTTAAGCAAGGAGCAACCTCACTATGCTTCGTCTCACGGTCTGTTTCCTCATCGCCGTTTCACTTTTCACCATCATTTTAATCTCTGGACCGCCTCGAGCGAAGTCGTTTGCGACAATCATCCGGCTCACAAACACGCCCGAACACGCAATCAATCTGAATCCGACGATAAGTGACGACGGCCAGACGGTTGTCTTTGAATCAACTGCTGATGTGGCCGGCACTGGAGAGGGTTCTTCGTTTCATGCGTTGAGTGCCGATCTCGCTCGTGATGTGCCCTCGTTTCGTAACCTGGGAAATACTCGCGCTGTGTGTCCGGCCGTTTCGCTGGATGGAAAAATTGTCGTCTTTGCATCGACTGAGGATCTCGCCGGAAACAACGCCGATCGCAATTCGGAGATCTTTCGCTTTGACGGGTCGACACTGAAACAATTGACAGAAACTAAGGCTACAGCAACTGTCTCACGATTCAGTGATGGTAACTTTCAGCCTTCGATCACGAGCGATGGACAACTGATTGTTTTCTCATCAAATCGAGACTTTACCGGATCAAATGCTGACCTCGGTTACGAAATCTTTCTTTACGACGCGCAGCAAGGCAAATACACGCAGTTGACGAATGCGGGCGTTGAACAAGCGGCGGTAAATCCGAAGATCAATAGGGACGGGTCACGCGTCTATTACAAGCGAACGAGCGCGAGCAAACCGGAATCGTCGGAGTTGATAAAGATCGACACGAAGACGCTCACCGCTCAAGTCGTGGCTGCGGATGTACCCGAATTGTGGCTAACAGAAGGTCGCGCGGTCAGTAACGATGGAATGCGTCTGGTTTATTCGGCCTTGATTGCGCCAAATCAGAGCCAGGTTTTTATGTATGACGCGCGTGATGATTCCATCCGGCAATTAACTCAACTGGGATCGAGAGTCGTTGACGTTAAGCTGCAACCAACCATCAGCGGTGATGGAAGACGGGTTGCTTTTGCGACTCGTCGCCGAGTGCTCAACACGAGTGATGGCGGAGTTGAGCTTTATGTCCTCGATCTTCCGTCTGGACAGGTGCAACAGATCACAAACGCGCCTGCAGCGGCAACTGCGGAAGTTATCTCGTCGCTGAATTTTGATGGAAGTCTCGTATCCTTCAGCTTTCCACGAATTCTTTCAGGACCGGTTGCCGACGATGACCTGAGAAATAATAGCGAGATCTATGTTGCGTCGATTGCGCCGCGGCCAATCGGAGTTGCCACCGTTGTCAACGCTGCCGCACAGGGAAACGAACCGCAACCCTCAAACATTGCCCCAGGAAGCATTGCTCGTATTCGTGGTAGCAAGCTCGCGTTGAAAACGGAAGCCGCGAGTTTAATGAGCGATCAACTGCCGTTCGCACTTGCCGGCACGACCGTTTCGGTAAACGACCAACTTACGCGCATCTTTTATGCCTCGTCTGACGAGGTTGTGTTTGTGGTTCCGAACGGATTGGCAAATGGGCCAACAAAATTGCTGGTTACGAATGCAGAAGGATTGTCGTCGGTGGCAGAGGCAAATATTTCTGCCGCCGCGCCAGGCATATTCACCGTCGCTGGGGACGGTCGTGGTCAGGCTGTCGCGCTGAATTCGGATACGCTGGTCGCTGGACCATTCGATCCTTCGAATGGGGCCTTGCGACTTTCGATCTTTGCGACCGGCATCGCGGCGGCTAACAACGTTTCGGTGACGATCAATGGGCGATCCGCGCCGGTCGACGCAGTTGCACCGGCTCGTTTGATTGGGTTAGAGGAGATTCATGTGCTTGTTCCGGCGGAGTTGCGCGGGGTCGGGACGTGCACGTTAGTTGTTACTACTGATGGTTTACAGAGTAATCCGGTATCGATCGTTCTTGGTGGCATAGCGCCGACCCCAACGCCGACGCCCACGCCGAGTCCCAGTCCGTCACCATCGCCGAGTCCCAGTCCGACGCCCACACCGTCACCTAGCCCAACTCCATCGATAACTCCGACACCAACACCAACTCCCAGTCCTTCTCCCACGCCCAGTCCATCGCCTGACTCATCGCCGCGCATTGTTGTCAGTCAGATCTTTGGTGGTGGAGGTAATTCAGGCGCACCGTTTCGAAACGACTTCATAGAAATATTTAACGCCGGAAGTTCACCAGTTAATCTAAACGGCTGGTCAGTACAGTATGCAAGTGCGACAGCCTCAACGTGGTCGGTGACACCACTTACGTCACTAACCCTCGCATCCGGTCAGTATTATCTCATTCAGGAAAGTTCAGGAGGAACCAATGGTGTTTTACTTCCGGCGCCGGACGCTACCGGGACGATCGCGATGGCCGCGGGCTCAGGAAAAGTCGCACTCGTTAGGAACCCGACTCCGTTAACAGGTGCTTGTCCAAACGATTCGAATATCGTCGACCTCGCCGGCTACGGCAGCACAGCCAATTGCTTCGAAGGATCAAAACCCGCTCCTGCTGCAAGCAACACGAACGCAATCCTGCGCGCATTGGCTGGTTGCACAGACACTCGAAACAACGCCACAGACTTCGTTCTCGGCGCCCCGAATCCGAGAAACACAAGTTTTTTGCCACGGATTTGCACGGATCCGTGAGATCCGTGTTATAGACTCGCGCATGCACTCGCTCACGGATGCAATTGCTTCGCTTCAGAAACACTTTGGCTTCGAAGATTTTCGCGAAGGCCAACGCGAAGTAATTAGCTCGATCCTGGAAGGAAAAGATGCTGTCGTCGTGATGCCGACTGGCAGCGGCAAGTCTCTCTGCTACCAACTGCCGGCAATGATTCTCGACGGCGTCACTCTCGTCGTGTCGCCGCTGATCGCCCTGATGAAGGATCAAGTTGACGCGCTCCTTTCTCGCGGGTTGCCCGCAACGTTTATCAACAGCTCGATTTCGGAATCGGAACAGCACACACGCATCGAAGCATTGAGGCGTCGTGAGCATAAGCTCGTCTACATTGCTCCCGAGCGATTTCGCAGCAGTCGCTTCACCTCCACACTGCAACAGATTCCGATTTCACTCTTTGCAGTCGACGAAGCTCACTGCATCTCAACCTGGGGTCACGATTTTCGTCCAGACTATTTGCGGCTAAGAAGCGTTATTAAATCCCTGGGCCACGTCCAAACTCTCGCGCTCACAGCCACCGCCACACCTTACGTTCGCTCGGATATCATTCAGCAGCTGGGTCTCGATCGGCCGCAAACGTTTGTCAGCGGTTTCGACAGACCCAATCTTTCGATTGAGGTAATCCACACCGAGAAGGAGCGAGAGAAGATCGCTCGCATTCGCAGTCTTGCGCAGCAGATCCGCGGATCCGGAATTATCTACGCCTCAACGCGTAAAGCAGTGGAACAGGTTGGCAACAAACTCAAAGCTGCCGATCTCAAAGTTTCGGTCTATCACGCCGGCATGACCGATGCCATGCGCGTCCGTGCCCAGGACGATTTCATGAGCGGCCGCACGCAAATGATCGTCGCCACCAATGCGTTCGGGATGGGAATCGACAAGCCTGACATTCGTTTCGTGGTCCACTATCAGATGCCGGGTTCAATCGAAGCGTACTACCAGGAGATTGGTCGCGCCGGCCGCGACGGACTCCCATCAACCTGCGTCCTGCTCTTCAACTATGCTGATAAGAACACGCACGATTTCTTTATCGAAGGATCTTATCCGGACGCCAGTGTTATTAAGCAGGTTTACGATTCGCTCGCCTCAACTGAGCTGAGAAGAATCGAGCTCTCTACAGCAGAGATCGCACGACGCACAGGCGAGAGCAACGAGATGGCAGTTCAATCCGCTCTCTACATCCTGGAACGCGCCGGTCACATCCAGCGCACTGCTTCCGCACTCAACCGCGGGGGACGCGGCGCACAACAGGGACGCAGTATTCTCATGCTCGACAGTGTGCCGGCAACAAAGCTGCGGGTTGATCCGGCAGAAGTGTCACGTCGAGGAGAGCTGGAGCGGCGGAAGCTACGCGCAATGATCGACTTCTGCTACACCGAGTATTGTTACCGCGCGCATATTCTTAACTACTTCGGAGATCGTCATCATCAACGCGAGTGTGGCACCTGTGGTAACTGTAGACCGGTGGATGCCGCACACTCCTATCAACCGGATCTCGAAGAACGCAACCAAACCATTTCTGCGGCAGTCGATTCAGCGCCTCGCCCGCTTACAGATGATGAGTTACTTCGTGTGCGGAAGATACTGGCGTGTGCCAAGCGGATGAATGGACGCTTCGGCAAGAAAATCCTGGTTGCGACGCTGCGAGGCTCCGCGGCGAAACAAGTACTGACGGCGCAGCTCAATGAGTTGTCCACCTATGGACTGTTGAAAGACATGGCCAACGACGAACTCCAGAACTACATCGACGCACTCGTCGCCGCTCGTTGTTTAAAAGTAAAGGGTGGCGCATATCCAACGATCTCAACCACCGAGCTCGGAGATCGCGTCATGCGTGAGCAGGAACGCGTAATGCTGGCCCTATCCGTTAACGATTTCCAGTAATTACAATCAAAATATCTGCAAAGCGATACGAAAACTCACGATTGCTTTGGTCTAATCGTCCTCGAAAACCTTATATTGTCAGCTTTTTCTGGAGGAGATCCGATGGGAGCTTATTTCTCATTCGAAAGAATGATCACGACCAGCTTCGTGAAGGTGGTCTACTTTTTGGGGTTCCTTGTGATTACAGCCGCGGGCGTTGCGCTCGCCGTCTGGGCGGGAATGCAATTGAACGACGCCCGAATCGATCGTGCGCTCGGGTGGCGTTACGTAGCGGCAGGTGTCGCGCTCGTAGTTGTCGGAAATATTATCTGGCGAGTGTTTTGTGAATTATGGGTCGTGCTGTTTGGTATTCACGCCGAGTTGGTTTCAGTTAGACA
>DASYSD010000071.1:0-15040 GCA_036003745.1 Pyrinomonadaceae bacterium | reverse complement strand
TGTTCATTCCTCATTTCAAGTGGCGAGACTGGTCTATTGCAGATGAATTGAGAGCGGTTACGGGGATGCCTGTTACCGTTGACAATGACGCAAACGCTGCTGCGCTCGCCGAGCTGTGGCTTGGTCGCCCTGAGATCCGCGATGTTCGCGACTTTATCCTAGTGCTGGTGGAAGAAGGACTCGGCACGGGAATCATCTTTGATGGTCAGGTTTATCACGGGATGGTCGGAGGTGCCGGGGAATTCGGCCACATGACGATTGGCAAAGGTGGCCCCGTAGCTTGCGCGGCAGGCAGTGACGAATGTTGGGAGGCTTTCGCATCCGAACGCGCCGCCCTTGCGCGTTACTCTCAGAAGACTTCCGGAGCGCATAATAACAACATCACGTTCAAGCAATTGATTGACTACGCCTTTAGCGGCGATCAGGCAGCGAAAGTTGCTCTAATTGAAACTGCATATTACCTGGGTCTTGGAATCTCTAATCTGACAAAAGGGCTAAGTCCTGAAGCTGTTATTTTGGGCGGCGAGATAGCTCGAGCCTGGCCAATGATCGCAGATGAACTACATAACGCAATCACCCGAAATAGTATCTGCAGGGGTCTGCCATCCTCCGTAGCCTTCGCGTCAACACTCGGCGAGGACACGCGCCTGATGGGTGCTCTAAGTCTGGTCTTGGCCGGTAAGTTCGCTTCAGTTGTACCCGCATAAGCATCCAGAAATTAGGAGGCCTACCCAAATTCTCCAATAAAGGTGTCTGAGTCCTTTAACCAGCACATTGGACGAAATCGGACAAATCCTAGGTGTTACCGTTAACATGGCTCTCCGAGCGTGGATCGTGCGTGCTCGGCACTCGCATTGCTTGACCAAAAATTGTCGAACTGCAACGACATCGAACTACTCGGTGACCCAGATAAATCTTAAGTCGTAAAGAAAAAAAACTTGACAAAGAGTTTGGCTGGTAGTACTAAGGCTTTTGTCTGGTCTTGCAACAAACCCACTAAGCTCTATTTTTTGACGGAATTCAATTAAAGCGAATCGTTTTTCTGGCGATTTTTAGACGCTATCGTTATCACTCAATTGCAGGTTTTGTGAGTCACTTCGCACGATCTGTTTCCTACTGAGTTAGCTGCTTGAGTTCTTTCCCTCCGTCCAGGGAGAAGGAAAGGGAGGTCATGAAGCACATGTATCGTCGCACCCTTACACATCTTATTCTTCGCACTTTGGTGGCGGTTATTTGCGTGGCGATGTTTGCCACCGTCTTTTCAGCGATGGCTCAAACCAGTGGCAGTGGCACGCTGCGTGGAACCGTTAAGGATCCTCAAGGCGCAATCGTTAGGGGAGCAACAGTCACGCTCACCAATGCGGGTACGAAGGACGAACGACAAACAACCACTAATGATGATGGTGGCTACGTGTTTGCCGCCATTACGCCTGGCGAATACGTGTTGAAGGTTGAGGCTCAAGGCTTCAAGACAACGGAAAAAACCAAACTCGCGATCGAGACGGCCGCAACGCGCTCAGCGGATGTTCAGCTCGAAGTAGGTCAACCTACGGAAATCGTCACAGTCACGGCAGGGCTGGACCAGGTTCAAACCGAAACGGGTGCGAAAGAAAATACGATCACCGCTTCACAAATAGATAACCTGTCAATAGTTAGCCGCAGTGCGGTTGAGTTGTTACGGATTTTGCCGGGTGTGGTGGCGCCTGATGCTAGCACTCTTGAGCAGGTAGGTTTCGTCAGCGGTGCTAACTCCACTAGTCAGTACCACGTGAACGGTTTGCGGGGCGAACAGAACAACGTGCAGATTGACGGCGCGCGCATGATAGATTTTGGCGCGAACAACGGAAGCGCGATCACCGCAAACCCGGATATGATCCAGGAAGTGAGGGTCCAGACAAGCAATTATGCCGCTGAGCATGGCACGAGTGCGGTGCAAATCAGCGCAACCACAAAAGGTGGAAGTCATGATTTTCATGGATCAGTGTACGACTATATTCGGCATAATAAGTTCCAGGCGAATGATCGCTCTAACACCATAAACGGGATAGTGCGACCACTAAGCAAGTACAACTATCCTGGCGGCAACATTGGCGGTCCTATTCTGTTTCCAGGGACCAAGCTTAATCGTAATCGGGATAAATTGTTCTTCTTCTTCGGCTACGAAAAATACTATCAGCAAGTAGACGAAGGGTCCTCATTATTTACAGTTCCGACATTGAAAGAGAGAGCCGGGGACTTCACTGGAGACAATGTAGTCTATCCAAAAGGTTGCATTATTAATGGTATCGACGTCGGTGGACAGCCAACGAACAGCTTGACTGCTTGCAAGAGTAATCTTGGTGCGGCGCTGCTAAATCTCTATCCGGTGCCAAACCGCACTGGCGGCCAAAACTATGTCTACAGCGTGCTGAGGCCAAATAATCGCGACCAGTACAACGTGCGAGTGGACTACAACATCAGCGATAAAACTAAGCTCTACGTCAAGTTCGCACGCGAATATGAGGAGCAGGGATTCCCGCGCGGCCTCTGGTGGGATTCGTCAAACTTTGAAGTTCCGGGAAAACTCACCAGCTACAACACCGGAAAATCCTTCGTTGCCAATCTGACGAGCATTGTGAGTCCAACAATGACGAACGAAGTGTTGTTCGCCGCCAGCAAGCTAAATCTTTATTACACTTACGCCGATCCGGACAAGGTATCCTACCAGGGATTAGGTTTAGCGGCAGCGGATAGAGCTGGCTTCAAGGGGCAAGCAAGCTCAACGGTGTGCAACAACTGTTCGGGGGTTGATTTCGTAGGCGCTAACCCCTTCGTGCCTATCGGTGTTACGAACGACTGGTGGAGTGGGGTGTTTATTAATGCATATGGATTCCCGATCTATTCGCCATATAGCAGCTTCTCGGCCACAGATAATTTGTCTATGGTTAAGGGCCCTCATACGCTTAAGTTTGGGGCGTACATCGAGCAAGCTAATAAGAATCAGCAGTCGAATCATGACACCAACATTCTCGTGGGTGGATTTGACTGTGGTGGTCGTACCGCTGAAAATCCTTGGGGTTTTTGTGCTAACCCAAACGGTACGGCACACAACTTTGGCGATTTGTATACTGGGCGACCTTCTTCATTCACGCAGGCAACAGATCGCCCAGCCGACGCCTTCCGTTTGTACAACTACGAGTTCTATGCGCAGGACAGTTGGAAAGTGCGGCCGAACGTGACCTTGGAAACCGGATTGCGATTTGGCTACTTCCCGCAGAACTACGAGCAACACGGTTTAGGCGTCTTGTTTGATCCCGCTTCTTACGATCGGAGCCAAGGAATCTTCATCGGTAAAGACAGGACGAAACCCAATGGATTTAAGCTCGCGTCTCGAGGAGAGATTCCGAAGGGAGTGCTCCCGAATCCGAGCCTGGCTTTGATGCCGCGAGTCAATGTGGCCTGGGACATTGGCGGCAAGGGCGACCTGGTGATTCGTGCCGGCGCCGGAATGTTCTTCAATCGCGTTCAGGGCAACTACGATTACTACTCAAGCGGCCAGATGCCAAATACGTACAGCGCCTCAATTAATCGGGCCGACTTCCCCGGCATAATGACCTTGAGTAATTTGAACACTATCGACCCGTTCAAGTTTGCTAATGTGAACGTCAGTTCACGTGACGTCCAATCAAATGACTTGCCGCGCACGGCGAACTTTAGCCTGACGATTGAGAAGAGACTACCGGGAAGCAATATTTTCTCGGTTGCTTACGTAGGAACTCAGGGTAGGCATCTGCCGCAGCAGAGGTCGGTAAACATAATTCCGCTGGGAAGACTGAGCAGCGGAACTGTGAATGGTGTTGATCTCTCGATTCCAGCAAACCGATCCGGCTTGGCCAGTTCTGTACTGAGCCAATTCAGGCCGTTTCCTGCCTACAACACCGTGGGCTTCTACCAGTTCACTGGAACCTCCTCTTATCATTCCTTACAGGCGACGCTAAGCCATCAGTCTGGCAAGAACCTCCAGTACTTTGCCACTTATACTTTCGCCAAGGCCCTCGGAACGGTCGCTACTAACGAGACGGATGGATCGGCATGGGCCGATCCAATTGACACACGTGGAAGAAGCTGGGGAATTCTTCCTTTCGACCGCACACATGTCTTTAACTTGTCATATAACTACACCTTGCCTAAACTGGCGCGAGGCTCCTGGGAGAACAAGTTTACTCGAGGAGTGTTCAACGGTTGGCAGTTATCCGGTATTACGACATTCCAGACCGGTATACCCATTCGGCTGAGGTTTAGCGGCGCTATAAATTCTGGTCAGTCTGGGTTGGCATGGTTCGGGACCGACGCATTCAATATTCAAGGCCAAAGCGTAGGGGCTGTCGCGCCGGTCTATCTACGCAATCCATCATCAGGAGGCAGCAAACTTGGTGATAAATATTTTGACTTGAGCGCCCTTGCAATTCCCAAGTTCCCGAACACAGGTCCGGCACAACCACCCTTTTACTTGAGGGCTCCCAGCAGGAGCAACTTTGATGTCTCAGTCTTTAAGAATTTTAACTTCGACGAGACCAAGAAGCTTCAGTTCCGCGCCGGATTTTTCAACGTCTTCAACCAGGCATACCCGAGTCAGATTGCGACTGCCGGTGGTTTCGGCGCCAGCGATATCTATCTGACGCTCAACACGACTTGCAATCAGAGCATCACAGTTCCAAACGGTACGGGAGGTACGACAAGCGTCTGCGATCCGACTCAAGGTTATTCATTTGATCAAAGCACGCTAGACAACTTTGGCAAGGTCACAAATAAACATGGACGACGAATCGTAGAGTTCGCGTTCAAGTTCTACTTCTAGGCGAAACTCCTAGAAGTGAACTTCTTACTCGGCGCGAGTGGCTTCAGTTTGCCGCTCGCGCCGCTTCTATTTGCATTGCAACGAATTTAAAACTCGGATCTAAACGTGGTTCGCATTTTGATAAGCGTTGTGACAGTCGCTTTGGTGTCTTTGAGGTTGGCGTGACAGCATTACAGCGCTATCATTGACGTCAAAAGAGACAGGCAAGCGGAAAGGGATGTTCCTTTCGCTCTAACTTAATCCAACCCTACCCGATAATCGAGGACGCTATGAACGGTAATTTTCGGTTGGTTGTTGTCTTGGCGATGTTGCTCATGCCGCTGGTTATTGTGTATCCACAAGACCAAGTCGATGTTGATTCCAAGTATAAGACCGCCGACACGAACAACGCTGTCATTGAAGGACGTGTAGCGTTGCCTTCGGGCTTCTCTGCGGAGCGACATATTCGGATTACCCTGAAGACACAATTAATGACCTTGTCTAATCGATACACCAACAAACACGGTGAATTTCGATTCGACAATTTGGGCGAAGGCGTCTACTTCATACAGGCCGAAGTCGAAGGAGAAGAGTTTGAGCCGGTGGTCCAAAAGGTTGCGCTGGGTCGTGGCATAGTGGGCGAAGTTACTCTCCACTTGAGCGAGAAGAAATTGCCACGGTTGTTCAATACTTCCCGAGTCGTTTCAGTTGCCGAACTCAGGCAGTCGGTTCCTGCAGCAGCGCGGAAGGAATACGAGCTTGGATTGAAGTTTGTCGCCAAAGGTGATGTTACCGGTGCCTCAACTCATTTTCAGAATGCTATTTCGATTTATCCGGAATATCTCGCCGCGCGTAACGATCTTGGCGCTCAATTTCTCAAGCTCAAGCGCATTGATGAGGCGGAGAAGCATTTTCAAATTGTGATCACGAACGATCCGAAGAACTTCAATGCGAAATTCAATCTGGGACTCGTTCGTGTAGAGCGGAAAGATTACATTGATGCAATCGCTCAGCTGAATCAGGCGATAGTTATCGACAGCACTCGCCCGGTGGCGCGCTTGTGGCTTGGCGTTGCTTCGCTCGAAATGGGCGACCTGATTTCAGCCGAAAAGGAGCTAACGAAAGCCTTAGTGATGGGGGGCAACGAATGTGTTGCCGCTCATTATCATCTAGCGCGAATTTTTTTGAGCCGCGGGGAGACGGCGGAAGCCTCTCGCGCCGTTCGAGCCTATCTGGTTGAAGCTCCCAAGGGTGAGTATTTCGCAGAGGCCAAAGAACTTGAAAAGCGACTCAAGGAACAGTCAAAGCGGTAGTTCCTCATCAGCCATTCCCAAAAGTGACCCGCTGAGAACTTACGAATCAGGTTTTTCTGATCCGCACTGATCGACCTCCGGCTTAACATAATCGTGTTCGGGGGTTACAAAAGTACCTCAAGGGGCAATCGTGAAGTTCGTAGAACGGTTAACACTATTCTTACCATCACCAACCGTTACTTTCAGCTCATAGCTTCCAGGTTGGAATTTGTCGAGCGGAAAGGAACTCGCATACTTAATCTGACCCAATTCGTCCGCGTTTGGTAGTTGGCCAGATGTCTGTGCCAGGGACCGATTGTTTTGCAAAATCTCCAGACTGAGCTGTAGCGTCGTCGTCGAGCCTTTAGCGGGCCATGCGGTGAAGAAGAATGCCAGTTGCTGAGTGACTGATTTAAGAATGGGTTCACCCAAGTTCGGATAAACCAGCAGCTCACCGAAATGAAACGGTTGGTTACGTTTTTGTTCCTCCGGAGTCAGTCGCTCAGCCCGCCTTAAAACAGCGACACTACTCAATCGAGGCTGAGTGTCATCATAGTTTGGGATTTTAAGACCTGTCTTTCGAACGCTAGTCTGTCCGTTTGATCCATCATAAGCAATCAATTCCACAGTGTAGCTGCCCGGTGAAAGTAGTGTTTCACGGTAGAAGAGCACTACTCCCTTTTTCGCGTCGGCAAGCGTTTCTAAAGGACCACTTAGCGGATAGTGCTGGCTCACTTTTTGGATCACTTGACCTGCTTGATCTCGCACTAGGGCAACAATTGCAAAGTTCGCATTGTAAGTCTTATTGTCACTACTTGGCACAAATGAAAAGGCGGACAGTGGTGCCTCTGCGACTACCAGCGACAAACCGGATCGATTGGGCTCTGGAAAACTTAACGCGGAGCCCTTAAATTGAGATACCTTTGAATTTGGATCTGCATTTCTCGCCGCGGCAATAGCTGGGGCTTCGTAGTCAAGAATCGGAAGCTGACCCACCGACTCAACCGCGTAATAGCCTTTCCGCGCTTGAATTTCGAGGCTCGGGCGATTCAGTTTGACGCTGATTTGACGGAATTGGCCGTTATAATCCTCATTTTTTGGAACGTATGTGACCATGTAATATCCATGCATGTCATCGTTGATACGACGCACACCATTCGCAAGGTCATTGGTGTCGTGAATCAGGAAGCCGCCTGTCTGGTCTGCCAGCTGGCCCAGACCGCTGCGCGGATCAAAACGTAACAGTTCCTCGTTCCTTTCGAGGGACTTCATGTAAGGCCCGCTTGAGCCGCGATCAGAACCCCGTCCTTGTTGACCTATGCGTTGGGCCACTATCGAGTTGAGTTCACGAGCTGACTCGGCAGTTCCGCTCTCTGTCCGGAGACCAGCCGCATCAATCGTATAAATGCTGACATTGGCACGATTGGCAGCGCTGATCACGGCAGGAAACTTCGTCTGAACAGACGTCGGCAGCGACAGGCCTTCAGAAAAGAAAATAATTGTCTTTCTACCAGGCAGGTTCCTCATCGGATTGATCACGGCCAGCAGACCATTAATTGTGGCAAATCCTTGCTGATCTCTCTCAAGCGCTTCGAACTGCTGGAGAATATTCGATTCCATCTCAACGAGTTTTTGTGCGGCAGCAGCTTGCCCCGCAGCTTGTCCCGCGGCGGCGGCTCCCCCTCCGTCACCACTTGCGCCCGCACTAACAGCGGCCGCTTGAGACGAATCTATCTGGCGGTCAAGAGCGGAACTGCGATCCGCAAGATCGCGTGTTCGTTGGGCGCTGGATGCAAAAGTGGACCCACTGGCGCTTGTTGCTGTATCTATTGCTGCCTTCACTAACTCCGAATTGTCAGTGAAGTGCTGCACAGTATTCAGAGACAAATCGATCCGGAAGACACCCGTGAAATCACCGCCCGCCATCCCTTCCAGGGCATAAGCGATGCCCGCCTTTTTCGCGAGTGTCCTGGCTTCCGGGGAGAGTCGATCGAACACGAGTGCAATGACTCCAGGGGTTGTGCGGTTCGGCAGAACGGCTGATGGAACTGGCAACGACTGGACGTTTGTGTCCTTTCGATCGGGACTGCTGGGGGTCGCCGTCTCACGAGGCCCTTCGCGATTCACAAAGCGAAATGAGGCTATTCTCTGACTGACGCCGTCTTCCAAGACTTCAAAATCCGCAGCAGTTAGATCCTTGACGGAGCGGCCCTTTTTGTCCTTAACGACTATGTCGAGTTTGACTTCATTAGAACGAATCCGAATTACGTCATCCTGATTCTGCGGCGTTTGCCCACCGATGGGACTGAGAACAGAAAGCCCCAACGCGATCGCTAGAAGCACGGTTACAGAGTGTTTCATTGCTGCGTCTCCTCAAGCTCGACGAATGATCCCTGCGGTTACCGAAGTATAGGCGCGTTCATACGTAGAACCAAAGCGGAATCGGCCGCTAATGCCACTGGTCTGGTTGAGGTTAACTCCTTTGGAAATCAAAGACATCGCTGTTGTATACTTTTCGCAACTAAGTTCCCGTCTGCTGGAAGTATTAAATGGCAAAAGACAAATGCTTGCGGTTTGTAATACTCCTCGCGTGTGTCACGTGTGCTCTCGCGGTGGCTGTTGGGCAAAGCGGCCCCGACTCGGTCGACGCAGCCTTTGCTCGGGCTACGGAACTGCATCAATCCGGAGATATTGAGGGCGCAGTCCGCAGCTACCAGTCGATCCTGACTAAACATCCCGACAGAGTTGACGTGCGGTCTAATCTCGGAGCTGCATACTCAAAACTAGGGCGTTATGAAGAAGCGATTAATCAATACACACAAGCACTGAAGCTCGATACTAAAAACGAAACAATTCGTTTCAATCTCGCGCTGGCGTATTACAAAGCGGCAATGTTTACAGAGGCAGCGGCCGAGTTGACGCAATTGCTGGCCGCTGTTCCTGCAGATCACTCACACCGTTCCAATGCGGTCCTGCTTCTTGCCGATTGTCAAGTGCGATTGGGAAGTTATAAGAAGGTTATCGAGTCGCTATCACCGCTCGCAGAAGCCGATCCGAATAATCGCACGGTGGCTTTTTTGTTAGGAAGTGCGCTTCTCAGCGACGGTCAACTAAATCGTGGGCAGTCATTAATAGACAAGGTATTTCACGATGAGGATTCGGCTGAGGCTCATCTGTTGCTGGGATCGACTCTCCTGCTCGCCGATGACGGTCACGGCGCAATCAAAGAGTTTGAGCGTGCGATTCAACTTGATCCCAAGCTTCCAACCTTACACGCATGGTATGGACGTGCGCTAATGCGGATGGGAGACGCTGCGAGAGCGAAGAGTGCTTTCCATGTTGAGTTGGAGCATAACCAAACTGATTTCGACGCCAATCTATTCCTGGGTGTCTTGCTCCGACAGGACAAAGAGTATGATGAGGCCCTTCAATACTTGTCTCGAGCAGTTCGCTTGAGGCCACGCGACCAGTACGTTCGCTACCACATAGCGGCAGTTTATGCTGCCTTGGCCAGACCAAAAGATGCATTGCCATTGCTTGAGGGCGTGGCAAAGGAGTTTCCGGAGTTTTCCGAAGCTCGCGTGTTGCTGGCGTCTGTTTATTACCGGCTTAATCGAAAAGATGATGGTGATCGGGAAAAGGCTGCTGTTCAAAGATTGACAGCAGAAAAGCAGGCGAAGCAGCCCGGAGCTACGAATGACGGCGATCATCCCGCTCCAATCAAACCACCTGATAATTTCGAGAACCAGCACTATCAATTCAAAGAGCGCAGATAAATCCTTGCGTGCCCCATGAGCAACGTACGAGTTTCACTGTCGATATTATTGGCGCTAGTGATGGGCTGCGCTTGTACGATACGCGCGCAATCTCACTCGAGAGCAAAGCGACCACCGGCAGCCGCAAAAACAGCAACTCAATCGAATGCGGAGTTTGAAAACGCCGTCAAGGCCGGCGACGAAGCTCGTATTGCTAGTCGATTGGACGACGCAATTCAGTCATATACCAACGCGGTTCGCATCCAGCCCAAGTGGCCGGATGGTTGGTGGTATCTGGGAGCGCTCTTCTATCAAAAAGATCTTTACACCCAGGCACGCGATGCCTTCAACAATCTAGTCGCTCTTGAGCCCAAGCGCGGACCTGCATGGGCAATGTTAGGCTTGTGTCAGTTTCAAACCCGCGAGTATGAAAGCGCCTTTAATTCTTTGGAACGTGGCTATGCTTTTGGGCTCGATGGTAATAAGGAACTCGGTTCGGTTGTTATATATCACTCGGCACTGCTGTACGCGCGCTTCGAGCAATTTGAAATTGCCTATGACATTTTGAAGCGGTATGAGGGAGGCTATGACAGTCAAAAAATTGTCGAAGCGTTTGGGCTAATCATGCTACGTATGCCAATTCTTCCCAGTGAAATTCCGGCAGACAAACGCGAAGAGGTTTTGTTGGCCGGCCGAGCCGGCGCCAGCATGGCTGCTCGACGTTTAGACGACGGTCGACGAGCCTTCGAGGAGTTGCTAACCCGCTACCCAAACGAACCGAACGCGCATTATTCGTTTGGCGTCTTTATGATACCCCAGGATGTAGAAAGAGCTCTCCAAGAGTTTCGGCGTGCGTTGGAGCTAAATCCGAACCATCAGGCGGCCATGGTGCAAATGGCATTCGAATTTCTAAAGCGCCGCGAATACGACACAGCCTTACCACTGGCGGAAAAGTCCGTCGAGTTAGCACCGAGGATGTACCCTGCTCGCAATGTATTGGGCCGAGTATTGCTTGAGGTGGGACAGACGGCACGCGCCATCAAAGAGTTGGAGGAGGGGATTCGATTGGCACCCGAAAGTCCCGAGATGCACTTTGCACTAGCTCGAGCCTATAACCGTGCGGGCCGCAAAGAAGATGCTGAGCGTGAAAACGAAATTTTCAAGAAGTTGCAGGAAAAGTACCGCCAACAGCCGGGCGCTGCGCAAACAGAAGGTGCTGCCACAACGAAAACCGAAAAACCCAATCCTGAACAAAAGAATTAATAGGAACCCTCGTGATAAGTCCTCGCACGAAAGTCTGTGTTCTAATACTGTGTGCCACTACACTATCTGCATTAGTACTTGTTCTAACTGTTTTTTGGCCCTCGACAGTTACGGGTCAGTCAAACATGCGCCGGCATCGGAATCCGCGTAGTGTGCCCGCAGGAACCGATTTCATAGGTGATCAGGCGTGCTGAGAATGTCACAAGACGCCGTTTTGCACTTTTTGCAAAGACGGGAATGGCGTAGTTAAGTCAGGTGAGAAGTATCCGAATTAGGAAGCATATCATGCGATCATTGCCTGGAATCGCACTACTAATGGTTGCGGCCGTCGTTGCTGAAATAACACGGTACGCTCCTATCTCTGCCGCTAAACAAAATACACCTTCACAGTCGTCGCCTAAACCTCTTTTCGTTGAAGTGTTCCCTTCAGAATCGAAAATCACTTGGGCACATGACAATGGACACTCTGAGATGCGTCATCTTCCCGAGACCTGCGGCGGTGGTGGCCTGTTTTTTGATTTTGATAACGACGGCTGGATGGATATCTATCTGGTCAACAGCGGCCCGTCAGATTTTTTTACTCCCAAAAGTCCGATCAGAAATGCCCTCTATCGAAATAATCATGATGGCACATTCACGGATGTGACGGACAAAGCCGGAGTAGCTTGCGGAAAGATGGGGCACTTCGGCATGGGCGCGGCTGCGAGCGATTACGACGGAGATGGCCGGCAGGATTTGTATGTGACGAACTACGGCCGCAACGTGTTGTTCCACAACAATGGTAACGGGACGTTCACCGATGTGACTGATAAAGCGGGCGTCGCAGCTCCAAACTGGTCCACGTGCGCGGTCTGGTTTGATTATGATAATGACTCAAAGCTTGATCTCTTCGTCTCGAGCTTCGTGCAGTACAGCGGTACTGGAACGATCTTCTGCGGCGACAATCGCATTGGAAAGAGGTACTACTGCGTACCTCGTGTATTCAAACCGCGATCTAGCTTCCTGTTTCATAATGACGGTGCTGGAAAGTTCTCGGATGTAAGTCAGGCTTCGGGCGTCGCTGCACCGCAGGGGAAATCCTTTGGGGTCGTCGCGACTGATGTTAACAACGACGGATTAACTGATCTATTTGTGGCAAACGACACTATGCCAAACTTCCTCTTCGTCAATAAAGGCAAAGGCAAGTTTGAAGAAGTAGGCTTGTTGGCCGGAGTCGCCTACAGTGATTCTGGTGCGCCGCGATCGGGAATGGGTGTTGATGCTGAAGACTACGACGGTGATGGGTGGCAGGACCTGTTTGTGGCAAACATCGATCAGGAGCTATTCAGTCTTTACCAAAACCAGAAAGACCTAACCTTCGTCGATAAGCCGGGCGAGATTGGACAAGCGACGCGACTCTTGAGTGGGTGGGGTTTGAAGTTTTTTGATTACGACAACGATGGCGATCCTGATCTCATACTCGCAAACGGACATCCCGATGACATGGTTGAGATTCAGTCGTTGAAAGTGAAATACAAAGAGCCACTTGTGATGTTTGAGAATGTGAATGGCAAGTACAAGAACGTTAGCAGCACTTCAGGAGAGGCTTTTACACGAGATTGGCCGGCACGTGGATTATCCGTGGGCGATTACGATAACGATGGTGATCTGGATGTGCTGATAATAAACAATGGAGAAGCGCCGGTTTTGCTTAGAAACGAAGGTGGCAATCGCAATAGTTGGTTGGGTCTGCAGCTGGTAGCGACAAAGAGCAATCCAGGGGCTGTAGGGGCGTTGATTACGTGGGAAGCGGGAGGAGTAAAGCGGACGCGCCTGAAGACTAGCGGCGGTAGTTATCTTTCATCGCATGATCCGCGTGAGGTTCTTGGCATTGGCCAAGCGAAGGTCACCAGTCTCCAGATTAAATGGCCCAGCGGCCAGATTGATACCCTTACTGATCTGCCGCTGAATCAGTATATTAAAGTCGTCGAAGGTGCACGAACTTTCCAGGTGTCCAGCTCGTCGAAGTAACCTTGCATTCGAAACGCAGCTATCCGGCTGACACTGATCTTCTCATTTGAACGTGTGAATTCCCACCGAGAGGCTAATAGGAGGATTCTATGATGGTCTCACAGCGTAACTGGCTCACATCTTCTTTACTGCTAGCATCTCTTCTAAATCTTTACTCGTTCCAGGCAAGTGCCCAGACTCTTAGCAAAAACGATCGGGAGTCTGGGCGTATAATGCTGCGCAATGTCAAAGATACAATTAAGAAGAACTATTATGATCCAGCTTTTCATGGCGTGGATATAGAGGCAACCTTCAAGGCCGCAGACGAAAAGATCAATCAGGCAACCTCAAATGGTCAGCTCTTTGGCATTATTGCCCAGGCCGTACGGCAATTGAACGACACACACTCCTATTTCCTACCACCGCCCAGGGCCCTCAAGGTTAGCTACGATTGGCAAATACAAATGATCGGAGATCAGTGCTACATCCTTGCAGTAAAACCGGGCACTGATGCTGAGGCGAAGGGATTAAAGCCCGGTGATATTCTTCATGTAGTCGATGGTTACAAAATCATCCGGGAAAACTTTGACGATTTCAACTACCTTTACAATGTCTTACAGCCCAAAACGTCGCTGAGCGTGGTGGTACAAAGTCCTGGGGAACAACCTCGCAAAATCGAATTCAATGCGAGCTCCCGGCAAGGCAAAAAGTTACTTAATGACGTCTCAAGTGGCGCCTTCGATTTCTACGACTTGTTAAGACAAGAGCAGGAATACGACAAGATTTATGAACACCGCTTCAAGAGTTATGGTGATGACTTATACATCTGGAAGATGCCGCAGTTCGACTTGTCTCCACAGCAGGTCAACGAATTCATGGAGCGAACAAACAAATGCAAGACCCTCATCATCGATCTTCGGCGCAACCCTGGTGGCTATGAAGACACTTTGCTGCGACTTATTGGTGATTTGTTTGAGCACGACGTCAAAGTAGGGGATATAAAGCGACGCAATGAGACTAAACAGTTGATTGCCCAGACTCGAGGTCATGATATTTTCAAGGGACAATTGATTTTGTTAGTTGATAAAGGATCAGGTTCAGCTGCAGAGTTGCTGTCGCGTGTCGTTCAACTCGAGAAACGTGGAACTGTAATTGGTGATCAAAGCGCGGGCGCAGTAATGCGGAGTCGGGGGCATTCACTGGCGCTGGGTGAAAGCAGCAGGATTTATTACGGCGTCAGCGTTACGGATGCTGACCTTGTAATGACCGATGGCAGGAGCCTGGAACATACTGGAGTGACGCCGGATAAAGTGATGTTGCCTACGGGCGCTGATTTGCGTGCTGAATCCGATCCAGTGCTTTCATTTGCGGCCTCACTTGCGGGTGTGAAGCTCGAGCCGAAGGAAGCAGGAGCACTGTTTCCGATTCGCTGGAAGCTGAAACCTTGATTGAGTCGTTCGATTTGCTGAATCTCTCAAGCATCTCTTCACCCTAATTCGCGTGAGAACGGACGCAGGCTAGATGCGCAGGTCGTATTACCTTGCAGCTGTATTCTTATTCTCGCTCTGCGCTACCACGTGGCAGTTCCGGTCGACTTCCGCTTATGTGCGGAGTACCCAAACGATTAAATATCAATTCCAAAATCCTGATCTGCCAGTCGAGGATCGAATCAGCAATCTCCTCTCGTTAATGACGCTCGATGAGAAGATCGCTTGTCTTGGCACGAACCCAAGTGTGCCGCGGCTTGGAATCACGGCATCTGGTCATGTCGAAGGCATTCACGGGCTGGCACAAGGTGGGCCAGGAAAGTGGGGACGTCCCAAGACAATTCCGACTACGACTTTTCCACAGGGAATTGGTCTAGGAGAAACATGGGATACGGAAGTACTCAAGCAGGCCGCTGAGGTTGAGAGTTACGAGGCGCG
>DASYSD010000070.1:0-112561 GCA_036003745.1 Pyrinomonadaceae bacterium | reverse complement strand
ATTTAGCTGACGTGAAGCTGATCGCGCCGGTGGCGCCTTCGAAGATCGTCTGTGTCGGGAGAAACTACCGTGAGCATGCGGCGGAGCTGGGTAACAAGATGCCGGATGAGCCTTTGCTCTTTTTGAAGGCCCCATCGGCCGTGATCGCTTCAGGCGATGAGATCAATTTGCCTCGTGCTTCCCAGCAGGTGGAACATGAAGGCGAACTGGGAGTCGTGATTGGGCGTCTCGCACACGATATCTCTGAGAGTGATGATCCGCTGAGTTACGTTTTTGGTTATACATGTGTGAACGACGTCACTGCGCGTGATCTTCAGCGCAAAGACGTTCAGTTCACTCGCGGCAAGTCGTTTGACAAGTTTTGTCCCGTCGGTCCGTGGATTGAGACTGAAATCGATCCCACTAACGTAGCAGTTCAAACCCGCGTCAACGGCGAAGTGAAACAAAAAGGCAATACGGCTGACATGGCGTTTCCTGTGTCCTTTCTTATAAGGTACATCTCTGAGATCATGACACTGTATCCCGGAGACCTCATCGCGACTGGAACGCCGGCAGGCGTCTCGCGGATGAATCACGGCGATACCGTTGAAGTAGAAGTGAGCGGAATCGGCACGCTCGTAAATCGTGTCTCATAGAATAGGAGTCTTGTTATGAAATTCTTTCTTGATACCGCTAATCTCAACGAGATTCGCGAAGGAGCAGCCCTGGGACTTGCTGACGGAGTAACGACTAATCCATCACTCATCGCGAAGGAAGGCGATGTTGATTTCAAGCAACACATCGCTGCGATTTGTGAGATTGTTCAAGGGCCAGTCTCGGCGGAAGTAACGAGTCAGGACAAAGATGGCATGGTTCGCGAAGGACGTGAGTATTCGAAGATCGCGCCCAATGTCGTTATCAAATGCCCGCTGACGCGTGATGGTCTCAAAGCTACTCGCCAACTGTCGGACGAAGGCATCAAAGTGAACGTCACTCTTTGTTTCTCTGCGGCGCAGTCAATCCTGGCAGCAAAGGCAGGCGCGTCTTTTATCAGCCCGTTCCTTGGGCGTCTCGACGACATCGGCGAAAACGGACTGATCCTGCTGCAGAACATTGTTGAGATTTACCAGAACTACAGTTGGAAGACTGAAGTGCTCGCGGCGAGTTTGCGCAATCCCATTCACGTAATCGAGGCCGCACGCATAGGCGCAGACATCGCCACCATGCCTTTCAAGGTGATCGACCAACTCTTCAATCATCCGCTGACTGACAAGGGACAGTCGCAGTTTCTGGCAGACTGGGCGAAGAGTGGTAGAAAATAGCGTGGGAGGAAGTGATCGATCTCGACCGCCGAGTCAATTGTTGTCAGTGTGCGGAAATACGATGGCCTCGAACATCGTCGCTGGCCGGCACGCATAGCGAGGATCGACGGACCGCTCCTGGTGCTCGATGCAGTCTTTGAAGAGGAGATTGAACACGATCTGCTGGGTACGATTTCATCGGGAACTATCAGCACCGAGTATTACTGGTTGGATCGTTGGTACAACGTCTTTCGGTTCACCGATGCAGAACGGGGGTTGAAGAACTTTTACTGCAACGTTAATCAGCCGCCGGCTTTTGATGGGCGCGTGTTGAGTTATATCGATCTCGATATTGACGTGCTGGTTGCGCCTGACCTCTCCTACAAGATTCTAGACGTCGAAGACTTTGAAGAGAACGCCGTGCGCTATGGTTATCCGCAGGATGTCCAAACAAATGCGCGGCGGGCGCTGACCGAAGTTATTGAGTTGATCGAAACGTGCGCGTTTCCATTCAACGAATAAATATGGCCTCAAAGCAACAACCGAAACAAACGAAATCCAGGCTGGAAACACTTCGCGAGCGAAGCCTGAAGGCTGAGCAGGGTGGGGGCGCGGCTCGTGTTGAAAAACAGCACGAAGCAGGAAAGATGACTGCTCGCGAGCGGATCGAATTCCTCCTCGATGAAGGTTCGTTTGAAGAGTTTGACAAGCTGGTGGTCCATCGTTCCAAAGACTTCGGACTGGACAAACAGCTTTACCCGGGCGACGGCGTTGTTACTGGCCACGGTTTGATCGACGGCCGAAGTGTATTTGTCTTTGCCCAGGACTTCACGGTCTTTGGCGGTTCCCTTTCCGAAACGCATGCCGAAAAGATCTGCAAGGTGATGGATCTGGCGATGAAAGTCGGCGCTCCGATTATCGGTCTGAACGATTCCGGAGGAGCGCGAATTCAGGAAGGCGTTGTCAGTCTCGGCGGCTATGCAGACATTTTTCTGCGCAACACACTCGCGAGCGGTGTGGTGCCACAGATTAGCTGCATTATGGGGCCGTGCGCCGGTGGTGCTGTCTACAGTCCTGCAATTACTGATTTCAATATCATGGTCAAAGACACGTCTTACATGTTCATTACCGGACCGGACGTGATCAAGACTGTGACCCATGAGGAAGTCACGAAAGAAGCGTTGGGAGGAGCTGTTACTCACAACAGTGTTTCCGGTGTCGCGCATTTCGCCGCTGATTCTGACGAGCATGCGCTGCGAATCGTGCGCGAGCTTTTCTC
The DNA here is from genome assembly GCA_036003745.1 of Pyrinomonadaceae bacterium. GTDB lineage: Bacteria > Acidobacteriota > Blastocatellia > Pyrinomonadales > Pyrinomonadaceae > PSRF01. The sequence continues at coordinate 110,002 of DASYSD010000070.1, read as the reverse complement.
ATTTATCCCATCGAACAATCTGGAGGATGCGCCCCGTCTTGAGGCAAGCGACCCGATCGATCGAGTTGAGCCGAAGTTGAATGAGATTGTTCCGGAAGCCTCGAATCAGCCCTACGACATTCGCGACGTTATTAATGCAGTCGTTGATGATGGTTATTTCTTTGAAGTGCAGCAGATGTTTGCGCCGAATATCTGCGTCGGCTTTGCGCGACTTGGTGGCCGCTCGGTCGGGATTGTCGCAAATCAGCCGGCCTTTCTTGCTGGCGTTCTGGATATCGGAGCTTCAGTGAAAGGCGCGCGATTCGTTCGCTTCTGCGATTGCTTCAATATCCCACTGATTACGTTTGAAGATGTGCCCGGTTTTCTGCCGGGTGTGTCGCAGGAACATGGCGGCATAATCACTCACGGCGCAAAACTCCTTTATGCGTTCGCCGAAGCGACGGTGCCGAAGGTTACTGTGATCACGCGCAAAGCATACGGCGGTGCTTATTGCGTGATGGCTTCAAAACACATTCGCACAGATGTGAACTTCGCATGGCCGTCAGCGGAGATCGCAGTGATGGGAGCCGAAGGAGCAGTGGGCATTCTTTATCGGCGCGAGCTGAACGAAGCGCAGAACAAAGAGTCTGCACGCAGCACAAAAATTGCCGAGTTGCAGGAAAAGTTTGCTAATCCCTACATCGCTGCGGAGCGTGGATTTGTCGATGAGGTCATTGAGCCTGCTCACACGCGACCGAAACTCATCCGTGCCCTTTCACTGCTGGAAAACAAGCGCGACACCAACCCGCCGCGCAAGCACGGCAACATTCCGCTGTAGCGGGCCTTGACAAACAGTTAGAAAATCCCACCGACTGCCGTCGGTGGGATTTCTGATTTCGTGCCTTATGTGGCTTACTTCTCTGTAGGCTCGAACGCGATCAGCTTTGAGGCGGGATCGAAGGTGATTTTGAACGGGAAAAGAGCACCGCGGCCGAGGATGATGGGTGTACCGGGGGCAACCCCGGTCAACATGTCTGTCGGCACACGGTTGAGAACCAATGCACCGATGCTCACAGTCTGTGGTGCGATTCGTCTGGATTGAAATGATCCGCCACCAAGATCGTGAGTCGTATCTTCCCTTCGTCCGTGATTGGACGGACGGCCACTTTGATTAAGAGCAAGTCCCAACGCGGAGCCAGTATCGAGTAATGCCAGCCGACCGTCGCTGAGTGTGACAAACGGCCGATTACTGCCCGACTCGCGCACCCAACGTACAACAGCACCGTCCCTCGGCACGTCTGTCATTCGCAGTCGATATGCTGTTGTGTCAAAGACCCGCAACTCCTGATTCGGCAAATCCACCGAATATCCATAAGGACTAAAGACATCCGTGGGATCCAACACCCCATCAATGGCTCCCGGCAAATTGCTTACGACCGCTGCCGTAAAGCTGCCGGGAACATTGTTTCCAGGTCTGCCCAGGGCAATGCCTGAGATCCGCGATTCCTGATCTGAAGATATCGGGGATGTGCTGAATCCGCCGACTAATGATCGACGCGATTTGGCGACCGAGAGTCGTGCACGATCGACCACGCTACGGTTAATCAGCGAGACACCGGCGCCCGTGTCAATCACGAAGACGAACGGACCTGAACCGTTGATCCATCCCTGCGCTATCAAACCGCGGTCACGTTGGTCACGCAAACGAATCGGCGCGACTACGTCCGCGGCTCTCAGCGGCTCAACATGTTGATGGGCGATTCCCTTGATAGGAACCGCCCATGCAACTATTGCAACACTGAGAGTACTTAGAGCGATAGCAAGTTTAGCTTTGCTCACTACTCCGGACCTCTAAGTAACTGATTAGTAGTTCCGGCTTCGGTTGCGCAGCTTGTACGTCCACAGGGCTGAACCGCCGGCACCTGACAACGCACCAATCGCTGCGCCCTTCTTGCCGCCGATCAAGCCGCCCACCGCCGCACCGGCGCCAGTACCAATCGCGACGGTCAGTTTGTCGCGGTGCTTATCCCAGAAACTGCGCCTACGTGGTTCATAGTTGTAGTAAACGCGATTCGATGCGCGGCCTGAGTTGCGATAAACGACTCGAGTTGAACCGCGTCTCAGAGTGGTCGCACCAGTCCTCTGTTCGCTGGCTGCAGCATATCCATCCGCAAATCCCGTCTTGTAAGCTGTCTGCTCACCTGCAGTGTTGAATTCTGCCGGAACGATTTCACTGTTCGAAACCGGTTCAGCAGTCGAAGCAGCGGTTGTTGTTGGCTGCGCTGCCGTGGTCGTCTCAGCCGTCGCTGGCTGACTCTTATGCATAACCAATGCGCCGACGGAACCACCGATGAGGGCCGCGATCAACGCCACTGGAAGTAATTTGTTTGTGAAAATCATCGCTCTGCTTCTCCTTGCAAAAGATCCAGTACTTCCCAATCAGGTTGGGCATGTTGCAACAGGTATTCCTTCAGTGTCGGGGAACTTGAAGAAGAAGGGTTACGGGCCGTAATTCTAGCAATCAACGCCGAAAAAATGTGGGTCGCAAGAAATTCACAAGTGAAACCCAATGATTCGGTCTGATCGGGTGGCGGAGCAATACCCGATATGGAGTCACAATATCCGATATCGGCCACGAAAAAACGCGGATGAGAACAAATCCGTCCTCATCCGCGTTCGCCTGTGAAACAGATCTTACGCTGCTGCGCGCTGTGCTGGCTTGTCCTTTAAGAGTTCAAGCGCTTTCTTGAGTTGAAGATCTTCGGCCGGAGCTGGTTTAGTAGCCGGAGCCGGCGAGACCTCTCGCTTCTCATTTCCCTGCTCTGGCTGTTTGATCGAGTCGTCGTCGTTGCCGGTTAAATCGTCAGGATCGACGCTCTCCGAAACTTCCTGGCCTTTAACTTCAACACTCGGAGCGACGCCTGAATGAGCACGATCTTCACCGAGGAAGGTCTTGCCATTTGAGCTTGCCCACTTCACGGTTGTAAGCAGGAGACCGTCACCACCGCGGAGCGAAAAGAGTTGCTGCTCGGTGCCAGCACCAAAACTCTTCTCGCCGACTACCTGACCACGATTTCGTTCGATCAATGCTGAGGCAACGACTTCCGCTGCGCCGGCAGTACCGGTATCGATCATCGCGACGACCGGACCCGCAAACAGATTCGCTTTGGGATCGGCTGTGAACGTCTTCAGCGCTTTTCCTTCACGGCCGATAGTTTGAGCAATGACTCCTTCTTTGATGAAGAGATTTGCGACTGAAACCGCTTCATTAAGCGATCCGCCGGCAGTGTCACGCAGATCAAGGACGATCTTCTGCGCGCCCTGTTTGAGAAGGTCTTGAAGCTTAGCCTTTGCTTCGTTCGCTTCGCCATCAGCGAGACTGTTGATTCTCAGAATGCCCACTTTGCCTGCGTCCAGGCGAGCTTCGGCAGCCGCAGCGCGTGCACTTCCACGCTTAACATTCACTGTCAGCGGACTCGAATTCGCTCTCAAAACTCTGAGCTTAACTTCCGTGCCGGCCGCGCCGTTCAGGAGTTGTTTGGCATCGTAAAGTGAGATATCGCGAGTGGCTTTGTTGTCGATGTACTCGATAATGTCACCCGCTTTGATTCCAGCCTGATCAGCCGGTGAGCCCTTCATCGGGGCAATCACGTAAAGATACGATGCAACTTGCGACAGCTCAGCGCCAATGCCGACCAGATTGTCTTTATTGCCGGCGTTGTATTCACGGACCTGTTCGGGTGTCAGATAGGTGGAATACGGATCGAGGCCATACGCCAGGCCGCGCAAGGCGCCTGCCCGAACCTTATCCATGTTTGGTTCATCGACGTAGTCGTTCTGAATGTGCTGCAGCACACTCTCAAAAATTCTTAATTGTGCGTTTGGATCGTTTGCCGGCTGTTGTGCGCGAGTAGATATCCAGCCGCCAACAGCGGTATAGAGAGTCAGCGTTGCAGACAGCAGAGTCAGAATGAACTTGGTACGAAATGACATTTACCTACCTCATGGATTACGTTAAAGCCCGAACCATTAAAGATCGCACATTTTGCGAATCGAAACGTATGATACAGGCGGCATTTAAGGGGCGCAAGCTAAAGCTTTTCTCTGTGGCACCTCTGTGTTCTCTGTGCCTCTGTGGTGAGCTGGAGCTGAGAACCAATTAACCACAGAGACACAGAGAACACAGAGGTGGCACAGAGAAGAAGTGCGATTGAATATGACATCATCCAAAGATCAGTTCACAGGGCCAGTTCTCGCCCTCGATCTCGGCGAGAAACTCGTCGGAGCCGCGGTGTCGGACGAAAGACTGGTTACAACCAAACGGTTACCACCAATCAAACGCTCGAATTGGAAAAAGCTGCTTCAGGATGTACGGCACCTGCTGGAACGCTTTGACGCCCAAACAATAGTAGTTGGTTTGCCGTTAAGGATGGATGGAACTGAAGGCGAGGCCGCTGCGAACGTCCGCCGGCTTGCTCTGAACCTCGCCAGGTCAGTCCAGCAGCCGGTTTATTTACAGGATGAGCGCTTGACTTCCCTGGCGGCGATAGAGAATTTAAAGGCAGAGGGTCTAACGGCCGACGAAATCCCGGCACTGGTAGATGGCGAAGCCGCGGCATTGATCCTTCGGGACTTTTTGTCGACTAACCAGAACAGAATCCGCATTGACCCTTAACAGACATCGAATCTAAAGACACGAATGAAGCGGCTTATACTTTTGACAGTTACGGGTTTTGTGCTGGCGGCGGCCGGCCTCGGAGCCTGGACCTACTCCGACCTCCAAAAACCAATCACCCACTCAAAGACTGGACAATACATCGACATCCCCAAGGGCATGTCGCCCAGCGCGATCGTTAGAAAACTCGCTTCTGAGGGAGTAATTCAAAACGAGTGGCCCTTAAAGCTTTACTTAAAGCTCACTGGCAAAGGATCGACGCTAAAAGCGGGCGAATACGACTTTCCCTCTCCGATTTCTCCGCTCGGAGTCCTGGCTAAACTTCAACAGGGCGAGCGTCGACTAAACCGGGTAACAATCATCGAAGGCTGGACCCGTTGGGACATTGCTCGCGCAATGGTGCAGGTGCCTGAATTTAAGCTTGAAAACGATGCTCAGGCCTTAGAGTTAATGAATAACGTTAGCCTGGTCAGCGACCTCGATCCGGTCGCTAAAAATCTTGAAGGCTACTTGTTCCCGGACACCTACGAGTTTTCTCCGGAGACAACGCCGGCGGAATTGATCGAGATGATGGTCAAGCGATTTCGGAACGTTTGGAAACCCGATTGGACTGAAAGCGCGAGAAGTCTGAGCTTCACTCCCCGCCAGATCGTCACCACCGCATCAATCATCGAGACTGAAGCCAAGCTCGCGACTGAGCGCCCACTCGTCGCGTCGGTCATTTACAACCGGCTCAAGAAAGACATTCCGTTGGCGGTGGACTCGAGCGTCATCTATGCGTCGAAACTGGAAGGCAAATGGCGCTACGATGGACGCGTCTATCTGAGTGATATTCAGCGACGTTCGCCTTACAACACCCGGATCTTTGCCGGGCTCCCGCCCGGACCAGTTGCCTCGCCTGGAGAAAGTTCCTTGAAAGCCGCGTTGAATCCCGCCACTTCAGACTATCTCTACTATGTTCGCAATCCCGATCGGGACGATGGCGCACACAACTTCTACAGCAACGGCGCCGAGTTTGAGACCGGTGTTCAAGCATTGCGTAAGTGGGAACGCGAACGGGACGCGGAAGAAGCACGAAAGAAACGCGAAAACGGAACACCAGCCCGGTGAATGTTTTTGTAGGGGCGGCACTCCGTGGCCGCCCCTTGCATAAGCATTCAAATTTTACGAGGTGGTCTCTGCCGCCCTGAGAGGTGACTGCTCTTTCGAGGACGTCTGTTTCCCGCGCGAAGGGCGGCCACGGAGTGTCGCCCCTACAAAGATTTCCGCAGGCAACAGATCGTCAGTTCTATCAGTCAAAGTCTTGCTTGTCTTTGATTGACCGTTACTCTATTCTCAGTTTACGAGTCCCCAGTGAAGTTTGACGTGCGGTGAAACAAAAGGTGTCGCTATGTTGCGCATAATTACTGGTCTACTAGTGTTGATTGTCTGTTCAGCTCCAGCATTTGCACAGGCTGCAAAAGGTGTCGACAAGCAAAACGAGCGCGTCCGCGATACTGGTTCGGATCGGACGCCTGCAAACAATGGCAATAAGACTGACGTCGGGGCTGGTCGCGGCATCGACTTTGGCAGGGGTAAGACGACTGAAGCGCAACCACTGCCGAATCCCTATCGCTTAACCGGTCGTCGCGACGTGATTCTCACTGCGGTCCAGGATCTGATGCGTGATCGAAAGCTCGTCGTTGATGAATCCGCTTCAAGAATGGCAGAAGGGATCATCGTCAGCCAGCCTTTTACTTTTACAAAAGGCGCGGTGGTTGCGCAGGCCGATTTAAGCAGGTATGCGGACGTTACTTCGGAGAGTGCGAGAGCGTGGACGCGTGGTCGCTATACGCTGACCGTTGAAGTTCAGCCGATCGATGGCAACTCAGCAAACATTGCAGTTAATGCAAAAGTTGAAGGTCGCACCGACGGCGCCACCGGAGCCGAGTGGACCACGTTGCGCAGCAGCGGCCTGGCTGAAGATCAGTTTCTTGAAGCATTAGTCGTAGCTGTCACGGGCGCAGCTCCAGCGGGTCGAAATCCGCAGCCCTGAGTTAAGGTATTACGTAAGCCAGAGCATTCAATGATCAACGACCCATTGCACCCTGAAGAAGCCCTCGCCCGAGAGCAAGAGTCAAATAAACGAAAACTACTCGCCGTGGTTTGCGCCGTGGGCCTTACGGCCATTCTCCTGGTTGGTTATGGCTACATTCGCAAGTACCACGCGGAAAAGGTAATCGCCGAAAACACCCCTCCACCAGTTGCTGATTCTGGTCCTAAAGGTCCAGCGCTCGCTCATATAGTTGTGGACGAGCCGACACTGGAAAAAGGAATGACGACTATTGGTGGCGTGGTGCGGAATATCTCCAAGCAGGAATTAAGCGGTCTTTCAGTACTTCTTGAACTACGCCGGCGAAAAGATGGTGGGCTCGAACAAAATTCGCTGCCAGTGACGCCTGCTCAACTGAATCCGGAGCAGGAAGGTTCATATGCGATGAAAGTATCGGCTCAGGATTTCGCTTCAATACGACTTGCGGGATTGAAGACCGATCAGCAGCCAGCGCTGATCGCTTACACCTCGTCACAGGGAAAGAAGCGAACACCCGAACGACTCGAACCAAAAACGATCGTGGTGAAGCGTAGCGGTAAGCCGGGGGAGTTTATCAACTCGCCGGACAACCCGGGCCGCATTCCGTAGTCTCCCACGCTATTCGCGTTTGAAGTGATTGTTTAGGGGTCGGCGTGCCGATTGTTAAGGTGAACTCTCAGAGTCGAATAAAGAAGTTCTCGTCCACAGCTTGCATCCTTGCAGCATCGATCTTGATCTTTTTCAGTATCAGTGTTGCCTTCGGTCAAACGTCTCCTCCTAAAGCCTCAAGTCCAACGCCTATCACTGGTGATCGACCCAAGCAAGGAGCCGACGATGACCAGAGTCCGCTTACAACCTTCGAAGAAGAGCTTCGTGCCAAGCGCGCTATAAAGATGGCGGAAAAGGACCATGAAGAAAATCTGAGTCGCGCGCGTGAAATCCAGCAAATCGGAAAAGAATTTAAGGAAAGTGTTAAGGGTAAAACCATGCTCGATCGCGACTGTCTAAAAAAGATCGAACGATTGGAAAAGCTAACGAAGAAGGTGCGCGGCGAAGCCGGCGGTGATGATGAAGACCCGACGATTACTGATCCGCCCAAAGATCTTGTGTCTACCAGCAGCCGTATTGCCGAAACCGCTGAGTCGCTCTCGAAGGAAGTCCAGAACACGCCAAGACAAGTCGTGTCCGCTTCCGTGATCAGTAACGCTAATGTTTTACTTGAGCTGATAAAACTCGCTCGAACTTTTAGTCGCCTTCAACCATAGTTATGTTCAGGACCATTCTCTTCCTCGTTGCGCTACTGTTAACAAACGTCGTCGTGGTCGTTGCGCAGGATGACGACGTGATTCGCACCAACACCGATCTGGTTGTACTCAACGTCACTGTCACAGATAAAGCAGGTCAGTATGTGAAAGCATTGAAGGCCGCTGACTTCAAAGTCTATGAAGACGGAGTTGAAGTTAAGAAAGACATGATTGCGGGCTTCTCCCTGCAGGAATCGCCTTATGCAGCAGTGGTACTTTTGGACAGTTCGGGGAGTATGGAAGCACGCTTCTCTCTCGCACGATCCGCTGCGATCAGATTTCTTGATGGACTGAGGCCTGAAGATGTCGCAGCAGTCTATCGGTTCGATTCAAAAGTGGAACGTGTGCAGGAGTTTTCTGGTGGCAGGGACCTTGCGCCGACAGCTTATGCCATTCGCGCGAAAGGAATGACGACGCTTAATGATGCGATTGTCGAAGCCGCTAAGACGCTCGCTGATCGACCGGAGGCACGCAAAGCGATCATTGTTTTGTCTGACGGGATGGACACGTTCAGCAAAGCTTCAAGTGATAAGGCGGTGGAAAGTGCGCTCGCGGTAGGAGCGAGCATTTACGCCGTTGATATGTCCAGTTTGGAAGTTGCAGGATCCGGGAAGAGAGAGAGTGCGATGTCGCTGAAAGGATTTGCGGAGAAGACTGGCGGACGCTTTATCGCTACGCCAGGCGGACAAGCAATGCGTGACGCGTTCACCGGAATCGCGGAAGAACTCGGGCACCAGTACACAATCTCCTATCATCCTTTGAATCAGAAACGCGATGGGAAGTGGCGCACGCTTGAAGTTAAAGTACAACGTGAAGATCTGATGGTTAGGACGCGCAAGGGATATCGTGGGCCCAAGTGATGAAGAGTATGAGGGTCTAACATTTACCTCGAAGTTTTCGTCAGCGATTTTTCTTGGTGCCGTTCGAACGCGAGTTCGATGAGGACCTCAAGCAATTTCGGGAACGATAGCCCCGAAGCTTCCCACATCTTCGGATAACCCGACACCTCAGTCAGTCCCGGCATTGTGTTCAATTCATTGATCACCAGTTCCCCACCGTTACGCGGCAAGAAGAAATCAACGCGTGCCAATCCTGCTCCATCGATCGACTGAAAAGCACGAATAGCCATCCGCTGAATCTTCGTTGTTATCGATTTCGACAACGGCGCCGGAACAACAAAACTCACGCGACCGGTATTGGTGTACTTCTCAGTGTAATCGAGAAACCTGGCCGCCTCGTCATAGACAACATATTCACCCGGCAAACTCGCCTTCGGTTCATCATTGCCGAGTACAGCGCATTCAATTTCACGCGCCAGGAGCTCCTCTTCAACGATGATCTTTCGATCGTATTCAGCCGCCAGATCGATCGCGTCAGTCAACGACTTCTTGTCCGTGGCGCGCGACACACCAACTGATGAACCCAGATTCGCCGGCTTCACAAAACACGGCAGACCAATGTCACTCATGACTTTACGTATTACTTTAGCCGGATCCTTTCGCCACTGAGATCTCAGAACCCAGAGGTATTTGCAGATAGGCAGCCCGGCCTGAACAAACAACGACTTCATCGCCACTTTGTCCATGCCGCAAGACGAAGCAAGCACGCCGCAGCCTACATAAGGCACGTCAGCCATCTCAAGTAATCCTTGAAGTGTACCGTCTTCACCGAATGGTCCATGCAGTGCCGGAAAGACCACATCAAGCTTCTCGCCTGAGAGTGCCTGGGCGTCACCTTCGAGTGCGAGCAGTCCTTTTCGTGAAGGGTCACCTAACAGCGCGACGTCTGCAGTTGCTTCATGAGTTTTTGAAGGCAATAACGAATGCACTGAAGCGGGCAGAAGCTGTGCAGAGTGCGCCGGCGCGAGCCACTTCCCTTCTTTCGTAATGGCGATCGGAACTACATCAAACTTTTTTCGATCGATGGCTTCGACGATCGCACGTGCCGACCGGATTGAAACCTCGTGTTCACCAGATCTCCCGCCAAAAATCACTCCCACCCGAAGCTTCTTAGGCACTCTTGTAGGTCACCAGCCTTTACAGAATTGTCTTACCCAACGCCGACAGAATCAGCTCTACACCCAACTCAGCCGTTTTGTTGTTCACGTCCAGCGCCGTATTGATCTCGACGATTTCAAGTGAACACATACCGCCTGCCTCGGCGATCTTTTCCATGCCGAGGTGTGCTTCACGATAAGTCAGTCCACCGCGAACGAGTGTTCCCGATCCGGGTGCATCGCCGGGATCGAGAGCGTCGACGTCAAAGGTAACTGCATAGCCGGCGGTACCACGGGAAGCGATCTTAATCGCGTCTTCCATGCAAGCGTTCATCCCGCGTTCGTCGATCTCCCTCATCGTGAAGAAACGCATTCCGAGTTTCTTGATCAGTTCTCTTTCGCCGGCGTCGATATCGCGCGCACCCACATGTGCGCACAGCTTCGGATCGAGCTTTGGCGCAAAGCCGGCAACGTGGGTGAGTTCAGGAGTGCCGTATCCGAGTAAAGCCGCGAGAGGCATTCCATGGATGTTGCCTGACGGAGTGGTGTCGGGCGTGTTCATATCTGCATGTGCGTCAAACCAGATCAGACCGAGTGGCTGTTGCTGCTTCTTGTAGTACGACGCCACACCGGCAAACGAGCCGATCGCGATTGAGTGATCGCCGCCGAGAATGAGTGGCAGTTGACTTGAGTTGAGAATTGCTTCGACTTCAACTGCTAGCTGTTCGCAGGCGTTGCTGATCTCGCGCACGTACTTGAGCTTTTCGTCTACTTCCGGTAACGATTGCGGACGTTCAAGTCGCAAGTCGCCGAGATCGTGTACGGAGTAACCTAACCGCGCAATACGTTGATTCAAACGCGCGACGCGCAATGCGGCCGGACCAATATCAACTCCAGCCATACTCGCGCCGTAGCCGAGCGGTACACCGAGAATACTGACCGATCTTTTGGAATCCGAAATCATAGAAATAGAACGACTCCAAAAAATACTTACCCGCCGAGGTCTAAGTTAAAACCTCCGCCGCCACCTTGAGTCGGGAAGAATGGTTTCAGGAGACCTGCGAGTGCGGCAAGATTTCTCGTCTGAATGAGTAACTCTCCTGGTCCGGTAAACTCTGCGACGATACCTTCACCGCTCATCATACTGCGGAAGAAACCCGACGCGGCCTTGCGAAGCGTATATTGAGTGGTCCCTTCCCACGCAACGAGGTGGCCTGTGTCGACCACGTATCGCTCACCAACCTGCAGTCGTTTTCGATGAATCGCACCGAACGACGACACTAACAACAGTCCCTGCCCCTGGACCATCAATACAAAAAGACCTTCGCCGGAAAAGAACGATTTAGCGCCGCCCCACTTTGTGTCCACCGTCAGGCTGGCATCACCAGCGAGGTAGGAGCTCGACTGGACGAAGAACGGATTGCCGCTTAACTCGATGGCAGCGATGTCGCCCGGAGCACCCGGTGCAAGTGTTACTTCACCTGGACCACCGCGCGCCGTGAACGTTGAGATAAACGCCGACTCACCACCCGCGGCGCGTTTGATCGCGCCAAATAAGCCACCCTTCATTTGTGATTGAAGTTCTACGTTAGCCGACATCGAGACCATGGCGCCGGATTCCGCCTGGATCGACTGTTCGGCCTGTAGTCGAAGCACTGCGAGAGAGAAAGAAGGTTGATGTAATACTTCATAGTCGTAACCTCGGCCACGACCACGCGAGTCCTCATCGATCTGAATTCCGGGAGCGCCACGTTGGTTTATCGGTTGTGTTGTGGCCGGAGTAATACGATTACCGCACGCTCCGCAGAAGGTCGAGCCTTCTAGTAACTGAGCTCCGCACTTTGGACAAGTCATACTGCACTCCTACCATCTCACGGTCTAATCCGGTACAACATCCTCGGAAACGGAATCGTCTCACGGATATGCTCAATCCCGCACATCCACGCCGTGCATCGCTCGACCCCCATCCCGAAGCCGCCATGCGGCACACTGCCGTAACGCCTTAGATCGAGATACCACTGAAACGCTTCCTCCGGAAGCTCGTGCAAAGCGATCTGCTCTTTAAGAAACTCGAGTGAGGTGGCGCGTTCACCACCACCAATCACTTCACCATATCCTTCCGGCGCCAACACATCGACTCCAAGCGCCAACTCCGGACGCTCAGGATCTCGCGCCATGTAAAACGCCTTCACAGCGGCTGGATAGTGATGGACCATCACCGGCTTATCAAACTGACTCGAGATGTACGTCTCATCAGGTGCGCCAAAATCTCCACCCCATTCAAACCTGGTTTCCAGCGCGCCTTTTTCAAATCCTTCCTGCAGCGTCTTCACTGCATCGTCATAATGAACTCGTGGAAACGGCGGTACGATTGCTTCGAGTTTCGAAATGTCACGTTCCAGGACCTTCAACTCTTCACTTCTCTGGTCGAGCACACGAGCCGCGATGTAGGAAAGCATTCGTTCCGACAAATTCATCACGTCGTCGAGAGTTGCATACGCCATCTCCGGTTCAACCATCCAGAACTCTGTCAGGTGGCGTCGTGTTTTTGACTTTTCAGCCCTGAAGGTTGGTCCAAAACAGTAAACCTTACCGAAGGCAGCTGCTGTCGCTTCATTGTAAAGTTGACCTGACTGGGTCAGATACGCCTTCTCACCATCGAAGTAATCAACTTCGAACAGCGTCGTCGTTCCTTCACAAGCCGCGGGCGTAAAGATCGGCGAGTCACAGAGCGTGAATCCGTCGTTATCGAGGAAATTCCTCACTGCCTGAACCACCGTGTGCCGAACTTTCAACACAGCATGCTGGCGGCGCGAGCGCAACCACAGGTGCCTGTGGTCCATCAGGAACTCTGTCCCGTGCTCCTTCGGCGTAATCGGATAATCGTGTACCTGCTGCAAGACCTCCGCGTCGATAACGTCGATCTCGTAGCCGCCTGGCGCACGAGTGTCAGCGCGTACAGTTCCCTTAATCGTCAGCGCTGATTCCTGCCCGAGTGTCTTCAACTGTTCCCAAAGCTCCGGCGAGATCGCGTTCTTCAGCACAACGCACTGGACGACACCGGTGCCGTCGCGAAGTTGCGGAAACAATATCTTGCCGCTCGAGCGCATGTTATATAGCCATCCTTTAAGGATTACTTCAGCGTCGGCGTGCTTTGAAAGTTGGTTGATGTAGGTGTGGTTATCTGCTGCGATTGCGTTTGATTGCGTTGTCATTGAGAAACCGAGCGTGTAAGCAATTAGTTGATCCGTTCCTTTAACATCCGGCGAAGTGTGGGGAATCTTTCCAGCCATTCAGCGGCCTGCAAAACAATCTCGAGCGTGGGCTGAATGAACTGCTGATAGACCGTGGCCCTTCCGGCGACTGCCGTCTGGTATGAGAAGGTTCCGGTTGCTTTCAAGCCGCGCTGAATCGTCATCAGTCTAAACTCGAGTGCGAAATCATCCGGGTCGATCGCACCGAGACCAAGTAGCCGCCGTTCTTCGAGAAGGAACAGCCGGTGGTCACGCAGTTCAGCCAGCGACGGCGGGCACGGTTGCCGATCCAACAGAAACGAAACAAGGTCATAACTCGCCGGGCCCATCCGGGCGTCCTGGTGGTCGACGATTCGAATCTGGTTGCGTTTGTCGATCATCAGATTTGAAGCGTGGTAATCACGATGACACAGTACGCGTGGCGCCGCTGCCAGCTCGGCGGCGATGTCGTTAAGCTCAGCCTTTAATTCAGCGACTTCAGCATGACGCAGTTTTTCGCCGCGCAGACTGCCGAAATAGTGATCGAAGAAGAAATCGAGCTCCCAGGAGAGCTTTGGTTCGTCAAACGCAAGGCGGCTTGTGATCGAATGCGTTTCGTAAGCGCGCGCAGTCGCCTTTTGAATCTTCGCAATCAGTGCGATTGCCTCTTCCTTGTACTGGTCGCACTGCTCTTCCGGCTCATCTTCATAGACCTGAAACAACTGGCGATCGCCGAGATCCTCCTGAACGATAATCCCTGCGGCGCCGTCGACCGCGTAGATCTCGGGGACTGGAATATCGCAGTCGAGAAATAAACGAGTTACATCCAGGTACGGATGAAACTCAGGATCAAACGGTTCGGCGTAGACCGCCGCTATGGCTGTTCGCTTCTTCCAGCCGATCCGGTAATACTTGCGCGTCGACGCGTCGGGAGTGAGCGGGATGACTTCCTTACTTGCGATTCCTTGCTCTGTGATGAATCTCGCAAGTCGATCTGATGCGGAGGACTCAAATGCGTTGGAAATCACAGGTTTTGGAGCACTCATTAGCTAATTGGTTGAAAATTGGCAATGCCGAGATGCGGGCGCGATTGTATCACAGGGCCACAATAAAGTTTTCACCCTGAAAATGGCCGGGAACGGCCTTTTCCGGGCGCTTTTTGCCTTCGACCAGATTGCGTGGTACGACCACCGCGTTTTCAATCGAATCCCCGGCGCTGATCTTTACGTTATCAGCGAGCACCGCTCGACTTACGTGCGCTCTGGCACCGATTTCCACGTTGTCCCAAAGGATCGCGTCAGCAACAGTCGCTGAGCCGGCGATGGAGTTATTCGCTCCAGCCACGAAAGTCTTCCCTGCTTCTTTCAGCAGTTCAACACTGATCTCGAGATACCTCTTCAGAGTAGAGAGCTCGCGCCACTTTCCCGAAGCGACGTGCGCCGCGACAATCTCGCCGTGGGCAATCGCCTTTGGGTAGACGTGAACAACTGAGTCAGAAAAGACTCCCCGCGGAACGTATTCCAGAATCCGCGGCTCAAGGATATGTATGCCGGTGAACATCAAAGGGACAGGACCAGCGCCGCTGTCGACAGGCATGCCGCCGAACCCCTTGATTTGCCCCCCTTCCGTTTCCACCACACTAAAACGTTCCCGACGCGCGTTTGGAAGCAAAACCAGCGTTGCGATTGCCTTAGAATTTCGATGAGTCGCGAGTGCCGCATTCAGATCGATGTCAGTGATGATCTTTCCATTAACGACAACAAACGTCTCGCGTTCGAAGAATGCGCGGGTGTTATCGAGTGCGCCACTGGTGCCGAGTATCTCCGGCTCTTCCACGTAATGGAGTTTCACACCAAAACGACTGCCATCCCCAAGCGCTCGGCGCACTGACTCCGGACGATGATGCAGATTAACTACGATCTCATCAATTCCGTAGCCAGCGAGATATTCAGCGACGTAACCGACGAGTGGTTTTCCGAGGATGGGAATGGCCGGTTTGGTGCGGTCTTCAGTGAGTGGCCAAAGGCGTGTGCCGTAACCGGCAGAGAGAACGATCGCGCGCATCAGCCGTCCCGCTCAGGAAGCCTTTGAGGCATCGCGCATGACGAGATCGAATGTTCCGGGGGCAACTTTGCGAAATCGGGAATTGCGGTTGAGTGAGACTGCGACACTGATGGTCGGATTCTGACCAGTGAACTTGAAGCCGCCTTCGAGCAGGCGGTTGTAGAGCTCGTTGACGTGTAGTGCTCCACCCTCTTCACGAAGAAGGAGCGTGACTGCCTGAGGAATGGTCCGATCGATAAACCGATCGCTCAGCACTTCGACGTTATTGCGAACTGTCGGGATTTGTTGCCTGCGTTCGACGGGAGGAACCGGCGCTCGCAGCGGCGACTGCGGTTGCGACTGGCGCATAGCGGCTTCTAATTCGGCATCCGAGGGCAGCCCGAGATTGATGTTTCCCGAAGCGAGAACAGACGACAGCAGCCTGTAAATCGCGGCCTCGGTCTGGCTGGCCAGAGTATCCATTTCCGCCAGCTCGGCCCGAACACTATCAGCCTCTGCTTCCAGTTCCCGCAGCCGCGCAGCGAGGTGCATGCGCGCTGCACGCGACTGGCGCAGGCTCTGTTCAAGGCGTGACAGAAGGTTCTCGCTCATCGGCGGGCATTCTACAATAAATCCGCGTTTACCTGTGGCTAAAACTTAACGATCGCGGTCCAGGATGTAGGTTGGAAGGGCGCGTAGAGAGTCGCTGTAATCAGAATCAGGCAGAATATCGAGTGCCGAACACGCATCTTCGGCGTACTCATTTGCCTTTGCCCGTGCTTGTTCCAAGGCACCAGTGCGCGTGATCGCTTCCAGCAGATCCTGCTGTCGAACGGTGTCGTACCTACCTTCGCGCAGCACGGTCTTGATCATCTCGCGAGCTTCAGGTTCGGCTTCCCTCAGATAGATCAGCGGTAAAGTAACCTTCCCGCCCAGTAGATCCGCACCGGCCGCCTTGCCCAAGGCCTCTTCACTCGATGTGAAGTCAAGCACATCGTCAATCAACTGAAACGCTGTACCGAGACTGAGCCCGTAGTCCCGAAGCGCCGCTCGCTGCTGCTCGGTTGCGCCACCGAGGATGGCGCCGATCTCACAACTCGCACTGAAGAGATATGCAGTCTTTCGTTTGAGCACATCGAAGTATTGAGCTTCAGTGACGCTCGATTCGCTCAGCAAGGTCAACTGGAGCAGCTCTCCCTCAGTCATTTTTCGCGTGACTCGCGTGAGAATATCCAGTATCGGCAAGGACCTTTCAGCGAGACTGGTCTCGAAAGCCGACATGTACAGCCAGTCGCCCATCAGCACGGCCGTTTCGTTTCCATAAAGCGCATTTACAGTCGGTCGTTTACGGCGCGTGTCTGCTTTGTCGATGATGTCGTCATGGACCAGTGTCGCTGTGTGCAAAAACTCCATCACGGTTGCCATGCGAATCGAATTGTAACGAGCGCCATCGCCGCCAACTGCATAGTTCGACAGAATCGTCAGTGCCGGACGCACACGTTTGCCACCAGACACACGCAGGTACTCGCCGAGGTAATCGATCACCTGCACGTTCGAGCGCGCCTGACGCTCAAACTCCAGCTCGACCTGCACGAGGTCGTTTGCAATCACGCTGAAGATCCGGAGCGCTGAAATTTTTGCTTCTTCGTCGAGCGCGATGATGTGGCCTGACGTAGTCATGACAAACGGGAGTCGCTCTAGTTGGAACGATAGTTTGTAAACTGCATGTGAATGCCGAAGTCTTTATCTTTCAGCTTCGCGATAATGTCCTGAAGCGTGTCGCGGTCGCGACCTGACACGCGCACGATGTCACCCTGAATCGAAGCCTGGACCTTTGCCTTACTGTCTTTGATGAACTTCACGACCTCTTTGGCCTTCTCTTGCGGAATGCCTTCCTGAATCTGTGCACGTTGCCGCACTGTGCCGCCTGCAGCCGGCTCGATCTTGCCATAATTGAATGCTTTCAGCGGGACTCCGCGTCGCACAAGTTTCTGCTGCAGGATGTCGTTCATGTTGCGCAGCTTTGTCTCATCTTCGGCGCTCAGCACAAGCTCGTTCTTCTCCATGACGACGTTCGCCGAGCTCCCTTTGAAATCGAACCGCTGTCGGACTTCTTTGATAGTTTGATTGAGAGCGTTTGTTATCTCGGCTGAGTCGACCTGGGAAACAATATCAAAGGAGTTCTGCTGAGCCATTTGACTGGAGAATACCATCAAAGGGCAGCATGTGAAAGTTGCCACAAGAGGCACAAAAGGCTCAAAAAGCACAAATTACTTTGTGAAATTGAGGAGAATTACAAACGGAAGAGGTTGCTAAAATTCTCGCTGGTGATACGAGCCATTTCTTCGATCTCGAGATCATGAAGAGCGGCGAGACAACGAGCCACTTCAATCACGTATGACGGCTCATTTCGTTTGCCGCGGTAAGGAATCGGGGTGAGATAAGGACAATCGGTCTCGATCAGCAGGCGATCGAGAGGAACTTCCCTGGCGATGGCGCGCAGTTCGTCTGCTTTCTTGAAGGTGACGATGCCGGAAAATGAGATCATAAATCCCAGTTCGATGGCGCTTTGCGCGAGGTCCATGCTCCCGCTGAAGCAGTGAAACGCACCACGTCTCGTCGCTTCACCGTATTCAGTTTTGAGAATCTCAATCGTCTCAAGCTCTGCTTCACGTGTATGAATCACAACCGGGACTTCGCACTCATATGCAGCGTGAAGCTGTTGTTTGAAGACCGAGAGCTGAACGTCGCGTGGTGAATTATCGTAGTGAAAATCCAGGCCGATTTCACCCCAGGCGATCACGCGTTCCGACTTTAGGAGTGTTTTGATCTTCGTTTCAGCTTTAGCGTCGTAGAAGCGTGCATCGTGGGGATGCGTGCCGATTGCGGTGAAGATGTGCTCGTGATTCTGGCTGAATTTAACCGCACGCTCAAACGCGCCGCTATGCGGATCGCCGGTTCCCACGTTCAGAATCGCTGCACCGCCGGCGGTGCGAGCGCGCTCGATAACGTCCTCGCGATCGGCGTCAAACTCCGGACCATCAATATGCGCATGGGAATCGATGAACATTAGGCAAAAAACGAAATGCGGAACGTACTGTAGGGCGACCCTTATTTTAGTTTCGCTCCGTTGGGAACGTCTTCGGTGAAGGTGGCAATGACCGGACGCCCCTCTTCACCATAGGATGCGGCCACGACCATTCCCTGCGATTCGTAACCGCGAAGCTTTCGTGGTTTGAGGTTCGCAACGATAACGACTTTGCAGCCGATCAGTTTCTCGGGTTCGTAGTATTGTGCAATCCCTGCCAGTATTTGCCGTGGCTGTTCCTCGCCCAGATCAACTTTGAGCAGCAATAGCTTATCGGCCTTCGGTACACGTTCAGCAGATAACACCTGGCCTACACGCAGATCAACCTTTGCGAAGTCGTCGATCTCGATGTAGCTGGTGATACCAACTGCATCTGCTTCAGTAGCGTGCTTCATTGGCGGCTCAGGCTGTGTCTCCGGACCACTCGTCGGAACGCCGCCCGCGTTGATTTCAGCCATGATTTTCCCTTTATCGAGACGTGGAAACACTGGTTCTACCTCAGCAATTCGCGCGCCTTCCTTAAGTTCTCCCCACTTCAATTCCTTCGGATTGATTTGCGCCGGCGAACCGTCCAGTCCCAACTGGCTCCAGATTGCTCGACTTGCCTCCGGCATTACCGGATACAGCAGCACGCTCAACCAACGCAACGACTCAGCAGCACGATATAAAACGACTCCGAGCGTCTGTTTCTGGTTCTCGTCTTTCGCGAGGTCCCAGGGCTTCGCGTCAGTGATCATCTTGTCGACACGAGCGACGACTGACCACGCTGATTCGAGCGCCTTGCTGAAGGCAAGGTTATCGAAATGGAGCACAAACTGATTGCGCGCCGTTTCGATAAACCCAGCGATTGTTGTTTCATCAGTATCGATGCCGGTGCGTTTTGCAAGTAGCAACTTGTCTTCAGAAAATCGTCCTGAAGGAACGATCGAATCACAATATCTCTGGATCATTGTTAGTGTGCGACTGGAAAGGTTTCCCAGGCCACTCGCCAGATCGCTGTTGGCTCGATCGATCAGCGCCTCATAACCGAAACGACCGTCCTGTCCGAACACCATCTCGCGCAAGACAAAGTAGCGAATCGCATCAATCGAAAAGTATTTTTGCAAAACGTCCAGTTCGATCACGTTGCCGAGCGTCTTCGACATCTTGCGACCATTCGGATCCAGCCACATTCCGTGCGCTACGATCGCTCGTGGTAGTTCGACTCCAGCGGCGAGCAAAAACGCAGGCCAGTAAACAGCGTGAAATCGTAGAATGTCCTTCCCGACCAGGTGCAGCGCGGGCCAAAACTTCTCGAACCCGACGGCTTTCTGTCGCTCTTCATTTCCGAAGCCAATCGCTGTGATGTAGTTGATGAGCGCGTCAAACCATACATACATCGTATGCTCCGGATCATCCGGAACCGGCACGCCCCAACTAACCGACGACTTCAAACGACTCACCGAAAGATCCTGAAGCCCGCCGCGCACGAAACTCATTACTTCATTTCGTCTTGCCTCAGGCCTGACAAAGTCGGGCCGAGTCTCAAAGACTGATAACAACGCTTCATCGTAGTCTGAGAGTCGAAAGAAATAGCTTTCCTCCGACACGCGATCGAGGGGAGTGTCGTGAATCAGACAGGTTGGTGGATCGCCTTCGTTCTTTGGTTTCTGATACTCGTCTTCAGTTTTGTACTCGGCGCAAGGCGCACAGAACCAGCCTTCGTAATGGCCCTTGTAGATCGCGTCGTTACCTTTCGGTGTCTTTGCTTTCGCGATTCGGCGCCAGAGCTCACTCACACCCTCGTAGTGAAACCTCTCCGTGGTGCGCATGAAGATGTCATAGCCACCGTGTTCGGTATCCAAACCGAACTCGCTCGTCATCTTCCTGAAATAATTGACGACGTAATCTGCCTGTTCTTTTGGAGTGCGTCCGGCTTTCTGTGCGGCGCGTTCAATGTTGATGCCGTGTTCGTCGGTGCCGGTCAGGAAATAAGTCTCGATGCCGCGTTGACGCTTTGCACGCGCGATCGTATCACCCACGATCATCGTGTACAGATGACCGAGGTGCGGAAGACTGTTGGCGTAGTAAATGGGTGTAGTGACGTAGAAAGTGTTCATTGGTTAACGACAATTTTTCTCGCAAAGGCGCAAAGATGGCAAAGGCGCAGTCGAAATCACTTTGCCACCTTTGCGCCTTTGCTTGAACAAACGCTATGGTTTTCTGGCGAACTCGTCTCCAGGATTAAACCGCGGTTTCTCGGGCGCGTCCGCGATCATGCGCCCGATCGCGAGTGCAATCTCGCCCTCCTGGATCATGCCACGGTAATCCCACGTGTCGCGTATCTCGTCGGAAGGCTGGTGATAGTGCGCCGTGTTGTAGGCGCGAAACTGTTCCTCGCCCCACTCCTTCGATCGTCCCACGTAATCATTTCCTTCTTTCAGGCTGATCGACGGCACACCTGCTTTCGCAAATGGAAAATGATCGGAACGATAAAACGATCCCTGCTCGGGTCGCGCATCGGGCGAAACACGCAGTCCCATATTCTTCGCAACTGAATCCACCACGGCCTTCAGCGTCGATCGTTCAGCGCCGAGCGGGATGAAATCCTGTGTTGGTCCAAGCACATTCATCGAATCGAGATTCACGTTTGCTGCCGTCTTATCGAGTGGAACAACCGGGTGCTTCGCGTACCATTCGGCCCCAAGCAGTCCCTGCTCTTCCGCCGTCGGAAACAGAAAGAGACTGGAGCGCTTTGGTTGCTGAGCAGGCGGCATTTTGGCGATTGTCTCAGCAATAGCCAGGACGACCGCAACACCGGAAGCGTTGTCGAGCGCGCCATTGTAGATCGTGTCGCCATCCTTGTTTGGCGCACCGACGCCCAGGTGATCCCAGTGAGCTGAATACACGACATACTCATTACGCAGCTGCGGATCGCTGCCTTCGAGTATGCCGACGACATTTGGCGCCGCCACTCGTTTAACTTCGCTTTTGAGATTCAACTTGCCTTTCAAGCCGAGCTTGACGGGTTGAAATTCGCGAGTGGCAGCTTTAGCTCGCAACGCGTCGAGATCCTGGCCCGCAAGCTTCATCAACCGCCGCGCGGCGTCGTCTGTAACCCACGAACGAAACTGCAGAAACGGCGTCGAATCATTTTGTCCACGCGCAATATCAAAGCGCCACGACCCGTTTGAAGTACGCACGACGCTCCACGGATAACCAGCGGATTGGTCTGTGTGCAAGAGAATCGCGCCAGCCGCGCCGCGACGTGCAGCCTCTTCATATTTGTAAGTCCAGCGACCGTAGTACGTGAGCGTCTTACCGCTGAAAAGATTGGGTTCAGCAGTCGTCGCTGGCGGATCGTTCACCAGCATCACGAGGATCTTGCCGCGGTAATCAGTATCAGCGCCTTTGTAGTCGTTCCATTTTTGCTCGGGAGCATTGATGCCATAGCCGACGAACACGAGATCGGCATCGACGTCAACCAGCTCTGTTTGTGCGCCGGTAAAGGCAACGAAATCGTCAGCAAACTTGAAACTCTCACTTCCGCTCGCGCCGGAAATCGTTAGCGTCGTCGCGGGATCTGCTTTTACGCCAACCAGTGAAACGGGTTGAAAGAAACTGCCATTCTCGCCTGCGCCTTTTGCCCCGACAGCCTCGAGTTGTGCCGCGATATATTTCGCTGCGAGCTCGCCACCACGCGCGCCGGTGCCTCGTCCTTCGAGCATGTCATCGGCCAAAAACTTGATGTGCGCCTTGAGTGTCGCCTCGTTAATTCCTGACGACCCGATCTTCTGCTGTGAAACTGCGTTACCCAGCAGAAGCGCGGTAATGACGATGGCGAGAATGATTCGCGACATGTAAATCTCTTAATCCTTTCCTTTAATGAGAGCCATGGCTTCAGCGCGCGTGCGCGGGTCAGAACGGAAACCACCAAGCACGGCCGAGGTCACAGTCTTTGCATCAGCCTTTCTCACTCCGCGCAACGTCATGCAAGTGTGCTCAGCTTCGATCACGACCATCACACCGAGAGGTTTGAGACCTTCAAACAAGGTGTTTGCGATGTCGGTCGTCAAGCGTTCCTGCAGCTGCAAACGCCGAGCGAAGGTTTCGGCCAGTCGCGCCAGCTTTGAAAGGCCGAGAATGCGACCGCCTTTCGGGATGTAGGCGATATGACAACGACCCACAAACGGCGCCAGGTGATGCTCGCATAATGAAGCAATGCTGATGTCTTTCACGATCACCATTTCGTCGTGCTTATCGCCAGGCAAAGGTACGACATGCTGCGTCGGATCTTCGCGCATACCCGAAGTCAGCTCGACATACATTTCGGCTACGCGCCGTGGCGTTTCCTGTAGACCCGCTCGTTCCGGATCTTCGCCGATTCCTTCAAGAATCAGACGCACACCCTGCTTAATCTGTTCTAAATCCGGTTGTTTTGTCATCCGTGTTATCCGTGGCGATTTTTCGCGAGAGCAAGGCGCGCTGCTTCCTCTACCACCTTCAAAGGCACGCTCGCCCTTGCAGCAGCCGCGCGGCACTGCTCAAATTCCGGCATCTCGTTTACAACTCGTCCCTCAAGATGAGCTACTTTAACATCGATCGGTCCATACTGCGTTTCCACCCGGATAACGCTTCGTTCAAGCGCTCGCCGTGAAACCTCATAGCTGCGGACGCCGAGCGTTGTTGTCTCCATAAACAACAACTTCATCACCGCTTCCTTCTCTTCACGACCACACAGCACTGACAAAAGAACCCCCGGACGATTCTTCTTCATTTGCACAGGAGTAAAGAAGCAGTCAAGCGCGCCCAGTTCGAGCACTCGATCCATCACGTATCCGACTATCTGTGGCGACGCATCATCGAGATTTGTTTCCAGCATCCACAATCGTTCGTCCTTTGCATCGCCGGCTTCTGTTTCGCCAAGCATAACGCGCAGCACATTCGGAAAATCGTGATACTCGCGCGTGCCGGCGCCGTAGCCTGTGACCTCAGTCGTCATTTTCGGAATTGGTCCATACTCGCTGCAGACTGTTGTAATGATCGCTGCGCCCGTCGGTGTAAGCAGTTCGCCTTTGATGTCTGTGGCATAGAACGGCACGCCATTGAGCAACTCAGCAACGGCCGGTGGTGGAATGGGAAACTGACCATGGGCCATCTTGACCATTCCGCTGCCCACGTGCAGTGGCGAACAGACAAAACGGTCGATCTTCAATGCGTCAAAACAGATCGCAGCACCCACCACATCGACGATCGCGTCGAGCGCGCCAACTTCGTGAAAGTGAACGTGATCTACGGGTTCGTTGTGAACGCGGGCTTCAGCTTCGGCGAGACGCGTGAAGATCTGAATAGCGCGTTGTTTTACTGAACTGGCAAGCCCGGAGCCTTCGATGATCTGTTTGATGTCAGAAAGATGCCGGTGCTTATGTTCGTGTGCCGTTTCTACGCGAGCATACGTAGCGCTCAGACCGGAACGGTTGACGGTCTCGAAGTTGATGCCGAAGCCGCGGACCGGAAGCGTTGATAATTGCGTGCGCAGATAGTTCGGATCTACGCCAGCGGCTACCATCGCGCCGAGTATCATGTCGCCGCTCGCGCCGGCAAAACAATCGAAGTAAAGAGTCTTCATGACTGAAATAGTGGCAACACCTCGCCCGCCTTCCCCATCAGCACTTCATTGCAGAGATTCGACAACGGAGTGCGCTCCGGATTCACCTCACAAACGTAGGCGCCTGCAGACCTCGCTATTTCGGGCAAACCAGCTGCTGGGTATACGAGACCAGACGTCCCAATCACAAAACACAATTCACAGTCTGCCGCGCGTTCGACCGCGAGTTCAAATGTTCCGGGCGGCAACAGTTCGCCAAACAGAACCACATCCGGACGCAAAGGATCTCCACACTCCCAACACGCATCGGGTCGCTTTACTCCCGACAACATGTCATGAGCTGAACGGCAGGTAACGCAGCGCGCCCGCCAGATGTTTCCGTGAAGTTCGATAACCTCACGCGAGCCGGCCTTCTGATGGAGACCGTCAATATTTTGCGTGACCACTGTGAATTCAGGAAAGCGATCCTGCCATCGAGCAATCTCGTAATGCGCCGCGTTCGGCATCAATCCTTCCATGAAATCGCGGCGGTAGTCGAACCACTCCCAAACTGCCGGGAGGTTACGTTCAAGCATCTCAGCCGATGAGATGACGTCGAAGGGAATTCCCTTCCAGACAGCAGCGTTACCGCCACCGCGAAACGTTGGCACACCCGACTCTCCGGAAACACCGGCTCCGGTTAGCACAAGTACACGCCGCGCTTCGGCAAAGCGCTGCCGCAATTTCGCTGAGACTGGCATGCGAACGGATGGTAACAGATAGGTCTTGTCGGACAAATTGACAAGGGGATCGGCTTCACAGGATTTACAGGATTGAACAAGATTTACATGTAAATCCTGCCTAATCCTGTAAATCCTGTGAAGCCAATCTCTCCAGGCAAGGGCCACCATAGAATCATTTTTGCTATACTCTCGCCTTTTGTCCTATGACCCTAACTGAACTGCAACAAAAGCTACGAGAGCAAATACGCACCGCCGCGCGGGAGACCTTTGGTGTCGAACTGCAACAGGTTAACGCCGAAACACCGCCGCGCGCTGAGCTCGGCGATCTGGCCTTCCCCGTTTCCTTTGAGCTCGCAAAACTGATCAAACAGGCGACCGGCGAAAAACAAAATCCACGCGCGATTGCGGAAAAGCTTAAAACTCAGCTCGAAGACATTGAAGAGGTGGCGCGCGTTGAAATCGCAGGCGCCGGTTATATCAACATCTTTTACGATCGCGCGATGCTGCTCGGCATATTTGCTGGTCCAACACTGCGCGATGAACAAGAGCGTCTGGATCGACCGAAGAAGATGGTTGAGCACACCAGTATCAACCCGAACAAGGCAGCTCACATCGGTCACGTCCGCAACGCCGTCCTCGGCGACACGTTTGTGCGAATCCTGAAAGCTGCCGGCGATCGCATCGAAGTCCAAAACTACATCGACAACACCGGCGTTCAGGTAGCTGACGTGGTCGTCGGTTTTCTACATCTCGAAAAGATGGACCTTGACCAGATCAAGGCCCTCGACACGTCGCTCACCAAAGATTATCCGTTTGATTACTACTGTTGGAATCTCTACACGAAAGTCGGTCTCTTTTACCGCGATGAAAGTCCCGGCGGCCAGATGAATCCGGACAAGATCAAGCTGCGCAACGAGGTGCTGCACGCCCTCGAGGAAGGCGGAAACTCCATCGCGGAACTCGCTGACTATGTCGCTACTCGCAATGTGGAATGCATTCTCGACACGATGGAGCGACTTGGCATTCGTTACGATCTGCTCGCTCGCGAGTCAGACATTCTGCACCTGCACTTTTGGGAGCGCGCGTTCGAGTTAATGAAAAATACGGGCGTGATTCGCTACGAAACGGAAGGCCGTCACGCAGGCTGCTGGGTAATGCCATTTGAATCGTACACAGGCACTGACGAGCACGAGTCAGACAAGATCATAGTGCGTTCCAATGGCACCGTAACTTACACCGGCAAAGACATCGCCTATCAGCTCTGGAAACTCGGAAAGCTCGGCCTGGACTTTCATTATAAAGTCTTTCGAAACTACGATGATGGTCACGTTCTCTGGGTTACCAAAACTGAAACCGAAGAGCCAGGACCTGAACGACCGCACTTCGGCGGCGGCGTGACTGTTTATAACGTTATCGACTCGAGGCAATCGTATCCACAGGAGATCGTTGCGCGCGGAGTCGCTGCCGTAGTGCCGGAAATCGGTGAGGATGCGAGCATCCACTTCAGTTATGAGATGGTGGCACTATCGCCTGCGGCGTGTGAAGAACTGGGCATCGAGTTAAGCGAAGAAGACCGGGCGCGGCCTTACATCGAAATGAGCGGCCGCAAAGGTCTCGGCGTCAAAGCCGACGACTTGATTAATCAACTCGAAGCCGGTGCGCTGACTGAGGTTGAGAAAAGAAACCCCGAGCTTTCGGAAGTAGAAAAGAAAGCCACGGCGCACGAGGTTGCTGTCGCTGCGTTGCGCTATTTTCTGCTTAAGTTCACGCGCAACACGGTGATTGCCTTCGACTTCAAAGAGGCGCTCTCATTCGAAGGTGAAACTGGACCATACTGCCAGTATGCGGCCGTGCGAACCAACTCCATCTTTCGCAAGCTTCCCGACGAAACTGTCGCTGCGTCAGATACGTTAATAGAACAGATAGCCGGAGACGCGGCCTTGCAGGCGCGAGTTGCGGAGGTGTTCTCAGGTGAAGGCGGCACGGAAATCTGGTCGTTGGTGATGCTGTCTCAACAGCTCGATGAGGTCGTCGTGCAGTGTCGAAATTCCGCGGAGCCTGCTAATCTTGCAAAGTACACTTTCTCGCTTGCCCGGGCTTTTAGCCGTTTCTATCACGATCATCGAATTCTTACCGAGCAGGACGAAGTTCGAAGAGGTGTACTGATCGCGGTGACAAAAATCATCAGAACTCAGTTGACGACCGCATTGGGAATCCTGGGAATCAATGTACCGCAGCAGATGTAAGATGATTTCTCCCGCAACGGCGCGACGGCGCAACGAAAGAGAATTGTGCGTCTCATCTTGGCGTTGCGTCGTTGTGCCGTTGCGGGAGGAATCTTTGTGAAGGAATAACCACCATGCTAATCGTAATGAAACACGACGCGACTGACAGCCAGATCGATGCAGTGCTCCGCGTCATCGAGCAATTGGGTTTCAAAGGGCATCCGATGCCGGGCGCGACTCGCACCGCCATCGGCATCACCGGAAACCAGGGGGCTGTCGATCCGTCGCACTTCGAAAACCTTGCGGGCGTCGCGGAAGCGATTCGCGTTAGCAAGCCTTACAAACTGATCACTCTCGATCTGCGACCCGAAAAAACAGTCGTTCGCGTTGGCGATGCGACCATTGGCGGTGATGAACTGGCAATCATCGCTGGTCCATGCGCCATCGAGAGTCGCGCGCAGGCCTTTGCGATCGCCGAAGCCGTTCGCCGAAGTGGTGCACGTTTTTTCCGCGGTGGTGCTTATAAGCCGCGCACATCACCTTACGCATTTCAGGGACTTGGCGAAGAAGGTTTGAAGATACTCGCAGACATTCGTGAGGCTTATGGTCTAAAGATCGTCACGGAAGCACTGGATGAGGCAGGCGTGGATCTCGTGGAGCGCTACGGCGATGTAATCCAGATCGGTGCACGGAACATGCAGAACTTTTCTCTACTGCGACGCGCCGGCAAGGCTAAAATTCCCGTGCTGCTGAAACGTGGACTCTCAGCTACACTCGACGAATGGTTGCTCGCGGCAGAGTATGTGATGGCTGAAGGCAATTATCAGGTTGTTCTTTGCGAACGCGGCATTCGCACTTTTGCCCAACACACGCGCAACACGATGGACCTCGCTGCGATCCCGGCGGTGCGGCGTATTTCACATCTGCCGGTGATTGTCGATCCGTCGCATGGAACAGGAAAGAACTTCATGGTGACGCCGCTGGCCCGTGCCGGTGTTGCTGTCGGCGCCGATGGATTGATCATCGAAGTGCATGACCAGCCCGAACATGCGCTCTCGGATGGCGCGCAGGCGTTAACGTTGGATCAGTACGAGCAGATGGTGAGTGAGGTAAGGTCGATTTACGAGGTGATCGCGCCTGCGACCGTAGGATAAATAAGCCACTGATTACACGGATAGTATTTTCGATAGATCTCGGGCGAACACGGATCGCGGAATAACCTGATCGAATCCGGCAGCCAACGCATTTCTTTGTAATTCAGTCTGGACGTGAGAGAAGAAACCCAGCAAAGGAACCGCGCGCAGTTCATTATCAGCCTTCAACTCGGTGGCCAATGTCGCAGGCTCGATTTTTTGGTTGTGTAAATCGACAATAATCAATCGTGGCTTTGCGTCGCGCGCTTTCTGAATCAATGCCTCCTGGCTGCGCGGAAAAAGGATCTCAGCCCCCACTGCCTCCGCCACCGCCCGGATCTTCGACGCAAAAAACATATCGTCCACAACTGCTATAATCACGCCGCTCATGATTATTCCCCCTCTGACCGATGCCGAAAAGATCGAGCTGGGAAAAAACTCAAATCACCAGCCAGAACCACACTTCGGCAATAAGCTTGTCATCGCATCATACAACATCCGTTATGCGCGCGGTCCTTATCTGATCTCCGGCGGCCTGCGGCGCAAGATCGGATTGATGAGTTTGATCGGACGCCCGGAACACGTTGCCAATTTAATCACTGGCGCAGCCAGCGCCTTTTCCGATAACAGGCTATTGCCACGCGTTGATGTCCTTGCCTTGCAGGAGGCCGACAAACGTACTTTGCGCACTGGCGGTCATCACGTCGCAAAAGAGCTTGCAGAACGACTGGGGATGCACTGGGCACACGCTCCCGCTGGGATTCCGCGTGGCGTGGTTCCGGTCAAACGACAATGGTGGCTCGACTTCGAAGAACCGATCGACCTGCACGACCCTGGTGACACCGGAGTGGCACTTTTGAGTCGTGTCCCGCTGAGCGACGTGATTCGCATCGACTTGCCCTGGCACGAGTGTCCGTGGCGACCACGACTCGCAATGGCCGCGACGATTTCCGTCGGACCACATCAAATACGGCTCTTCAACGCCCACGTTGATCCACACGCTGCGATTGACGGACAGTTGGCCCAGCTTGAAGTAATTGCCGCACAGGCTGAGGCGGCAACCATGCCGACAATCATTCTCGGTGACTTCAACACGCTCTCGAAGCAAAAATGTATCGACACGCGCTCGTTTCTCGAAGCGCGTGGTTATACAACGCCGATTCCGACGGGCACTGCTACATGGCGTGGCGGCGGTTTACGAATGCACGCCGATTGGATTTTTAGTCGCGGAGTTAAGATTGAGCGTTGGGGTGTCGCGAGGCCTCTGAACGTCTCCGACCATTGGCCCATCTGGGCGGAAATAGAACTTTGAACTTTGTGCCTGGAACTTTGTACTTTGAGGTCTCTACCAGGCATAAAGTACTAAGCACAAAGCATCGCAACATGCTCCAGATCACCAGTCGCGACAATTCTCTTCTCCGCGAGGCCCGCGCCGTTCGCGACGGAAAGATCGATCATCTGATCTTTGTCGAAGGGCTGCGGCTGTGTGAAGAAGCGTACCGCTCGAAGCTGGAAATCGAGGTGGTGATCACATCCGACGAGCTTCTGCGAAAGGATCGAGCCGCGATCGCAATCGCTGAATTATCACACATCGCAAAACGTAGTGCTTCGGTCACTGAAAAGCTGCTCGCATCGGTCTCTTACACGAAAACACCGCAAGGCATCGTTGTTCTCGCACGCAGACCTGTGTCTTCGGAGAAGCGGCTGGCTGAAAGCCTCAAGCCGAATTCGCTCCTCGTAGTACTTCATCAGATCAACAATCCGGTTAATGTTGGCGCAATTCTGCGCACGTCCGAAGCTGCCGGCGCGGCCGGAGTTATTACGACGGAGAACACGAGCGATCCATTCTCGCCCAAGTCTCTACGCGGCGCGATGGGATCCGCATTCCGATTGCCAATTTGGCGCGGGCCCTCGTTTAAGACGGCGATCGATTGGTGTCGGGCTCGCGGAATCGTAACTGTCTGTGCTGATGTTGGAGGGACGGTGGCTTATACCGCTCTAGATTGGACCGGAGCCCGAGCATTGTTTCTTGGACCAGAGTCCACTGGCTTCACTCTCGAGGAATTGATGGAAGCCGATCACGCAGTCACAATACCGATGCAAGGCAGCGCCGAAAGTCTGAATGTCTCTGTCGCCGCCGGTATCTTCCTGTTCGAAGCAGCCCGCCAACGACAGCGGTAAAAAATTCTACAAAGCTTTCACGCAAACTTCGGTTGCCGGAAAAGCCGGTTCTGAACCCGCTCGGATCCATGTGACAATGGTGTAAATTCCAGGCCCATTCCTGTACAGCTTCACCGGGACTGAAAAACTTCCGTCCTCTGCAATGTCAACTACTCCCTTACCTCCATCAGCATAAACATAAGGCAACTTCAGTCTGGGACGGAGGACTTGCGGATCCTTCGGCAATGAATACCACCCCGATACTCGCAGCCAGTCAAGATCCGGTATTTCAGGCAAAGGTTCGTAATGAATCTGGACTGAGTTCAAGCGGTAACCACTCCGAATCTTTCCGGTGAATAACACATTAGCACCAGGCCTCGACTCCCGAACTACTGGCCTCACTTCCACATATCTCGAAACGAAGAGTTCCACCATTCGCAAACGAAGTTCATGCACTACGATTCCAAGGCCCACATGCGTGTGCTGAGCTCTCAGGACCGTCTTGCGATGTCCATCGTTCGGAGGCTTTTCCTGATAGAGCCTTAGGTGCAAGTAGGCCGTGTCCAACTTCAAATCCTTTTCCTTCGTGGACCACGTTTTATCTGCGGATGAGACGTTCTCTGCAGTTGCGTCTGTTCCACCGGCAAAAGAGTAGCGGTGATACGGCTTGAGACCGTCGCGCCCCCAGTGACTGGTAAACTCGCCTCTGACCATGTCCCAGGCGTGCTTCGTCGCGACTTCGGTGGCAAATTCATCCAGCTTTACGGGCGGAGCCTTCTCAACCTCCCGTTCCTCGTTAATCATATCGAGGATATTCCCGCGAATCTCTTTGATTGTCTTTTCCAGATCGTCGGGTGAGGAAATACGGTCGAGTAACGTGACGCCCAAAGCGGTACCCGCGGACTGAAGAAAGTCGCGTCGATAGACTTTCATGCGTCAACTTCGAATCACGTTGCTGATTGCGCTTCGATAAGGTGCAGTCATTTCTTCCGGGTTATCGATCGACATGCCGAGATCACGCAGGAGTCCGTCTTCGAGTCCGTAGATCCAGCCGTGTATGACGAGTTCCTGACCACGTTGCCAGGCGCTCTGGACGATGGTCGTGCGACCGACATTCAGAACCTGTTCGATCACATTTAATTCACACAAGCGATCGAGACGCTTGTTTTCATCGCTGACTTCAGCGAGCAGCTCTTCGTGCTCGTGTAGCACGTCCTGGACGTGCCGCAACCAATTGTCGATCAATCCAAGTTGTAGATTGTCCAGGGCAGCCTTAACACCGCCACAGCTATGATGTCCACAGACGATGACGTGGTCCACCTTCAGCACATCGACCGCATATTGCATCACCGACAAGCAATTAAAGTCGGTATGGTCCACGACATTCGCGACATTGCGGTGTACAAACATTTCACCAGGCACCATGCCGACGAGCTGCGTCGCGGGAACGCGACTGTCGGAACATCCGATCCACAAATAGCGTGGTGACTGTTGCTTGGCTAAGTTTGGAAAAAACTCCGGGTCGCTTGCTTTGATCTTTTCAGCCCAGACTCTGTTCTGATCGAGGAGTTGTTTTAGATCCTTCATAGTTTGCGATTATTCAATTCGTCTTTTCCACGCGGGTTTGGGACATGATTTTAGCCACAAAAATGCACAAAAGGCACAAGTCAAAATGTGCTTTTTGTGCCTTTTTGTGGCGAATTACGAAGCTACCATTGCGTGTGCCGCGATGGGTGCGGTGTATTCCACCGGCAGGTCGCCGTTGTCTGCGCGGAGATAACGCCAATCCTTCGGTTTGAGCGACGCGATCAGTTCCTTCCGCGTTTTCACTTTCAGTGGTTTGCCGCGGTAGATCTTGCCCATCCGCTGTAGATTTTTTTCAGACACAGCGCCCGAGAACATCAGCAATGGCCAGGTGAAGTTTGGACCGTTCAATCGTCGCAGTTTGTAAAGCCACATCCCAAGCGAGCCCACGCGCCAGGCCATCGGTCCCCACCAACTATACTGTCCCGGTCGCAAGTTCATCTTCCAGCACTTCATCATCAGTTGCCACTGCAACTTACTCAGTTGTCGCGTCTGCGTCACGCCGGTTTCTTTCTCCATGCGCGTGTCGTGAAGTGGCGTAAAGATTGATGGAACAAGGAAAGCAAACAAACCGCGCCGTTCTATCTCGTAGACGAGGTCAATAGTTTCCATCACATCCTGATCGGTCTCACCTGGATTGCCGACGATCAAGGTCATTGCCGGAAACCAATTGTTCTCGTTCAGCACGCGCAGGCCTTCCAACACAACGCTGGGCCAGTCTTCGATTGAGAACGGCACACCTTTGCTCGACATGATTTGCTTGGCCATCCGAATCGATCCAGTCTCAAGTCCGATCAACGGCGCCAGCGCCTTTTTCTGAGGGTGACTGCTCAACAGCGGAAAATGGATCGGACTCTTCGGCAGCAAGAGATCCGAGAGTTGCTTAATCAGCAACGGATCAACAACGGCCGGAGCGATCGTGCAATGACTAAGCACATGCTGCTCGACACCGGGAGTATTCACGATATCCGAATAGAGATCGACGAGCGCTTCACGATTCGGAAAATAGAAAGGTGTGTCAGTGTGCACTTGCCCCCAGATGAACATGTCTTCCGTGGCAAGAGAGATCTGCTTGTTTTCGTGCCTCACGTTCGCTCGAACAGCGTCCATGATCTTGTCTTTGGGAAGGTCGATCTGTGGATTCAGATCAGGCACGCAGAACTTACAACGCCGTCCGCACCCCGTGGTCATCTCGACGACGCCGAAAGTCGTACGTGTATCGGGAAACAGGATCGCATCGCGATCCAACGGGTGTTTGACTTCAACCCGCCGCGGTAATTCTTCGCCTTGAACTGCCTTTCTAAAAAGTTCGAGAGTCTCAGTTGACTCACTGCGCCCTTCGACGACGCAGTCGACGCTCAACTCTTCATACGTGTCGGTCTGAATAATCTGCCAACCGCCAGAGCCGCCGACGATCACTTTGAAGTTATCGCGATACGGACTGGCCTTTACCTTGGCAAACAGATCTCGCGCGTAGTGGGAATTGATCGGCATCCTCGATGAGCCAAAGATCGACGTGTAAACGCCGGCAGCAAACGTGACGCCGAGCGGGTTATGAGTTGAAACTGCAACTACGCGCGTTCGTGGTCCAATAAACTTGTGGAGGTCATCTGGAAAGCACGCCACGACATCGTCGCTGCGGTAAACGCGCGATAGAGACTTCTCGACTAGTCTCACACCAGCGGGCATAAATCGCGCCGAACCATCCGGATTGTGTTCAACTTCACGCCACTTCGGATACTTGCGGTTAATTACACCCTCCATCCAGATCGGCAGTGACGCCAGCGCCATCTGAATAAAGTAACCGGCGTGATCGATCGCTTCCGTCAGTGGGGCCGTGAGCACAATCATGCGACCACCGTCGGCAGGTGCTTCGTGTGTGATTTGCGAGTCGGGGGAATTGCGTTTGGCTTCTTTGCTGGGGGTACTCATCAATTGGTTCCGCAGTTAATATCAGGACGCGCTCAGCGCGCCAAAAAGATTTTAGAGATCAGTTGCTGCGATTGCTTCAATCTCGATCAGAAACTCATAATGAAGCTTACCGCACGGAATGACCGCGCGAGCAGGACGATTCTCGCCGAGCACGCGCGAATAGACTTTATTCACCGCTTCCCACAGGTTGATATCCGCAACCGATATGTTCATCTTGAGAACGCGATCCCAGTCGCTCCCTGCAGCTTTGAGAATTGCGTGTACGTTGCTAAGTGCCAATTCAGTCTGTTCCTCAATTGAGCCAAACTTATGCCCACCAGTTGCGGGATCGATCGAAAGCTGTCCGGCAACGAAAACGAGACCGTTGTAAACGGTGGCCTGCGAGTAATGTCCGCCGGGTTGCGGGGCATTCGGAGTATTGATTCGCTTGATTTCCATGTGCCGCAAGATAACACGGTACAAGAAACCACAAAAGACACAAATGGGCTCTCAAGAAACGTTTTTGTGAATTTTGTGCCTTTTATGGCTATTTCGGAAAGGCTGTTTCTTCGGTAACGCGCTTTGCCTGTTGGAAATGCCGGTGCTCGTGAACCACGATGATCCGATAAGCGTCCATCAGACTGTAGGTAATCGCAGAAGCCGCGGGTGAAGTGATAACGATTTTCTCGAGGTCGAGATGTCGCGTGGCCTGCATCTTTTCGGCGATCCGCGCCTGCTGCTCGATGAAATCGTTAAGTACTGAAGAGCTGACGTCACTCTGCGCCGGCTGAAACCGCCTCGGCGCTTTTATCTTGCGTGTCGATGCCGGATCGAGAGACTTGATCAATAACTTCCCTGCAAGTCCAGGAAGCAACGGCATGCTTTGCCAGAACGTGTGCTTCCGTCCGGCAAGCACTTCCTCAATAGCCGGAAAATAACCACTGTTAGTAGTCAGCAGATGATCGAAGCACTGGCCCACACTCCAGCGTTCTGCTGAAGGCTTCCAGTTCAGTTGTGATGGAGACAAGTGACCGAAGGTAGACTTTGTTTCAGCCGCGACTTCGTTGACAGCGGCTATGAGGCTTGGCAAATCGGCTTTCTGATAATTCATCTACCCGAAAAAAAAGAGTGCGGCGATTTTATCACACCGCACTCCACGGGGAGACGCGAAGGAATCAATTTGATTTCACGTTCGTCGCCGACGCGCCTTCACTCAAACCTGCAAGTGAAGCAACGCTGAGTTTCGTATCGGCATATTGCCATGCCTTTTCAAACTCTACCTGAACACTCTTAGCCGCTGATTCCTTACCTTGTTTTCTCAGACTTTCAGCAAGGCCAAACAGTGCGCGCCCGTTGCGTTGATGCCGCTGAATCTCTGCACGGAAAACTTTTTCCGCGGCCGAGTAATCACCATTCGCAAGCAAAGCCCCACCGAGCACTTCACGTACCGGCAAGTCCCAATCCGCGGGTTCGGCATATGCAGTTGCGTCTTCGGCAGCGACGGCTTTGTTTAGTAAATCGAAGGCAGCTTGTTTATCACCACGAGCCAGGGCGATCTTCCCTTCCAGGGTGAGCTCAGCAACTTTGCCTATGTCGGCTGCTGCATTGCTGAACATTCGCAGTTCCGCCGGCATGCTCTTAATCACAGCACGCAGCGCAGCCAATTCCGCTTCAGCATTCGGAATCTGTTTCGAAGCGGCGTATGCACTGCCACGAGCAAAGTGCCAGAAGCTGGTCGTGATCTTGAGTGACGGATCTGGTTTCGGCTCTTTCAAGATTTCGTCCCATTTATTGAACCGCGTGAGTGTCATGCTCGGGTACGGCAGGAACATCTCAAGCATCGGCATTGCCTTAAC
This sequence comes from Pyrinomonadaceae bacterium, assembly GCA_036003745.1. Lineage (GTDB taxonomy): Bacteria > Acidobacteriota > Blastocatellia > Pyrinomonadales > Pyrinomonadaceae > PSRF01. The sequence continues at coordinate 74,435 of DASYSD010000070.1, read as the reverse complement.
AACGGGCTTCACATTCGCTTCCAGGTCGCGCGCAGACTTGATGGAATCCGCATAGCGGCCTTTGTGTGCGCTTGCTGCCGCCAGAAAGTGAACGTTGTGGTTGTAATACATCGCCGGATAGAGACCGTTGTTACCGCTCTTCTGGATGTATTCCTTGTCGACCGCAATTGCGTCGACGTTTGCTTGTGCCGCCTGGTAGTAGTCACCCGTGCGAATGTAGATGTGCGACGGCATGTGGACCAGGTGACCCGCTTTGGGAGCGATCTTTCCCAGCCGCGCCGCACTTGCAAGACCTCGCTCTGCGGATGTTGAAGCTTCGACGGCGTGAATGTAGTAGTGATTCGCGCCCGAGTGGTTTGGATTGCGACGTAACACCTCTTCCAGCACGGAGACGATTTCCAGCGTGCCTTCAGCCGGCTTACCGTCCAGCGTCCAGAGTTTCCACGGACGCAGATTCATCATGCTTTCGGCATAGAGCGTGGCTGCATCGAGATCGTCCGGGTAATTTTTTGACAGCTCGCCCATCGCATTCTTGTAATCGACTTCGAGCTGATGTTTGTCTGCCTGAACATTGGCAGAATAACGTTTTGAGAGTGCGTTGATGTAAGCGCGATCGTGCTCCGACGCTTTGGGAGCAAGCGCGACGGCCTTCTGCAAATTGCCATAGGCCTCCAAAAGCGCATTGGCATCAGCAGGTACGTTGTAATTCGATCCGAGGGAAAGTGCGATGCCCCAGTAGGCCATGGCCAACTGCGGATCGAGTTGGGCCGCTTGTTTGAACGACTTGACCGCCTCTTCGTGATTAAAGGCGTAGATATAGGATAGTCCCTGATTGAAAAACTTCTGGGCTTCGGGGTTACTGGTCGAAACCGGATGGTCGATATCACCTAATCCTGCTTCGAGTGTTACGGGTGTTGGGGTTTTCGCTGAACCGTGGCTGTGTTGACCGAGTGCCACGACGGGAATGAGCAGCAGAATCGCAAAGAACAAATGCCTCATGTTGAAATCTCCTGCACCGGCAAACCATGCCGGAAATGGCTGTCACGAAATTAGATTCTACAATCCCTAACGCGCAAATCTTACCGCGAAAAGGCCAATTCTTATTTGTGCTTTATCGGGCCTTTTTGTGGCCGAACTTAAGACTTCCAACCCGGTGGTGCTTCAGGCCACTCTTTGTCGGGGCTGACCGGCTGCGCCTGATCCGGTCCGAGTCGATTCGGCTCAATCTCAGCTACGATAAAATTCTCCGGTGGCACGGGAGCGCCAGCCAGGCGTCGTAACAAGGCGAGCTGTCCCGCGTGGGTCATCGCGTCTGAAAATGGTCCCTGCAACAGACGCTCTTCAGACATGCCCTCCAGAAACGCATCGCCATTGCGAAGATGTTGGGCGAGAAGCCCTAACATCTCGTGAAAACGCTCGATCTCGTCCTGGAGCGATTCCAAAGGCTCGGGCCAGTAACGACCGCCAACGAAATGCGTGCGCGCGTAACCCAGTACGCTCGTCATGTGGCGCACGAGTTCCGCTGGGGTGCGCACACCATCCATCACACGGAACGAACCGAAGTCTTCCGGCGCATCTCGCAACGCTTTCTGAGTGCGATAAGCAAGTGCGGCCAGAAAATGATTCAGTAATTTTCGTTTGGGTTCCATGTTTTGAGCCCAAGATTACACCGATGAATACGGATCGGCTAGAGTTCTTTACGCATTGGTACGAGTTCGAGTTTTACTCCTTTGGTCAGTTCGAGATCGAAATTCCCTGTCTCTTTAAAACCGCACGATTTGTAAAACTCTATTCCGGGCAAAGTTGCCATTAACTCGAGGGCGCGAAAGCCATTGGCGCGTGCTTCCGTTTCACAATGCGAAAGGATCGCGCGTGCAATTCCTTTCCGCGCATGAGCCGGATGAATGAAGAAGGCTCGAATCTTTGCGGGCTCTGATTCCGGATCGAGATACCCGGCGTCCCTCGAAGTGTATTGATCGCCTCCGAAGAGAGTCTTTCTCTTGCTCCAGCCACCACAGCCCACCAGTTCTCCATCGCTTTCGGCTACTAAATACGTGCCATCCTCGATCAGATCGGTGTCGACGCCAAAGACGGTCGCAATCGCGGTCTCGATCTGAAGATTGTTGTAATGTTCTCGACTGAGATGGCGTGCAGAGTCGGCGATCAACTGCCTGATCGCCTCACGCTCCTCCATGGCGGCCTTACGAATAATCACCTACGTTCTCAATCCGTAACCGTATTTGAACAGCGGATCGTAACTCTTGTCGCCAACATTGATCGGAATCTGGTCCATTGATCGCGGCCAGGAGAATGATAGTTTTCCAACGAATCTGAAATCGCCGAACAATACGTCTGTAACACCGCGTCCTTCAGTTCCGGGTAACCATGCCGCAACTAAAGCGTCTGCGTTGTCGATCACCTTATCGATAATGATAGGACGGCCCGAGATCAGCACGACAACGAGCGGCATCCCGGCCTGTTTCATCTTTTCGACCACCGCCACGTCTTCTTCAGAGAGCTCGAGGTTTTGCCTGTCGCCCATCCACTCCGCATATGGGGTTTCACCGATAACCACAATTCCAAGATCCGCTCCGGCTGCATCAGATCCGTCTTTGGAATACGTGATCTTCGTACTCGGAGAAACAGTTTCCTGTATTGCTTTCAGGATTGTCGTACCGCCGGTGGTATTTGCTCCGCTCTTCCCCTGCCAGCTGATGGTCCAACCGCCACACTGGTTACCAATGTCATCGGCACTCTTGCCGGCAACGTGAATGCGGTTAAGTTTCTTTGAAGCCGGCAACACGCGTTTCTCGTTTTTGAGCAACACCAGGGAGGCTCGTACGCATTCGCGCGCGACCTGACGATGAGCGGCTGAGCCAAATCGCGCATGCAGCTTTCGATCAGCAAGTTGCGACCGGCCGGCATCCATCAACCCAACGGCAAACTTAACTCGCAGAATGCGCGTCACTGCATCATCAATACGCGCCATCGGCACTCGATTTTCGTGGACGAGCTCGAGCAGCAATGCATAAAGCTCGCGATACTTCAACGAGACCATGAACATATCCATGCCCGCGTTTACTGAAGTTTCGATCTGGCTCTTGTAATCACCTGGCATCTCGTCAATGGCGTCGTAGTCAGAGATCAGGAAACCATCAAACTTCAATTCGCCTTTCAGAATCTCGGTTAAGAGACGTTTGCTGGCGGAACACTTGACGCCATTCCAGCTGCTGTATGAAGGCATGATGGTGCCAACGCCTGCTTTGATCGCACTGATATAGCCGGCGAGGTGAATCTGTCGCAGTTCGTCTTCGCTGAGTATTACGTCGCCGCGATCCAGAATCTGCAGATTCTCTCTGAGTTTCCGTCCTGTGCCGTACTTTGTACCGCCGTCGCCGATGAAGTGTTTCGCGCAAGCGAGCACGCTCAACGGATCGCTCAGGTCGTTACCCTGATAGCCACGCACAGCGGTTTCACCGAGTAGTCGAGCCAGCTCTGGATCTTCACCAAAACCTTCGTAGGTTCGACCCCAGCGCTCGTCGCGCGGCACGGTTACGCAGGGCGCGAAAGTCCAGTTGATGCCTGTTGCCCTCGTTTCGATTGCAGTAATGCGTGCAGCACGTTCGACCAGTTGAGGATTGCGTGTGCAGCCGAGACCGATGTTGTGTGGAAAGAGCACGGCGTTGAGAACGTTGCTGTGTCCGTGAACGGCATCAATCCCGTAAAGAAGCGGAATACGAAGCCGAGTGTTCTGCGTGCGCGACTGCAAACTATCGTAGTGATCGGTCCAGTCGATCAAACCGTTGCCGGTCTTTGGATCGGAACTGCCGCCGCTCAGTAATGATCCTAGAAATAACTTTTCGACGTCGCTCGGATCTTTGAGACTGGCCTGGTTGGCCTGGATCATCTGGCCCACTTTTTCTTCGAGCGTCATCTGCGACAAAAGTGCGTGTACTTTCGCATCATTTGCCGTCAGACTGCTGGCTCGGCTGCGTCTCTGGGGTTCAAGAATTCCCGCTGACGTCACAAATGAGCCGGCAACGGTAAGGGCCGATGCCTCAAGAAACTTTCGTCTGTTAATTTTCATCGCCTGTTCTCGTCGGCTACAAAGATAACTTCAAACTTTCTCTTATTCGCACCTTTCATTCTCACCGGACTTTAGCCGGTGTGAGAAGGTCCTCCACAATCTCTTTGGCGGCGTTTGGATGACCCATGCGTAACGCATTTGTCTTCATCGACTGAAATCGCTGCGGATCACCCAGCAGTCGATCGAGTTTGTATGGCAAGGTGGGAAGATTGTTGCAGCGAATTGCGACTCCGCCCTCGAGCAAATGGTCTGAGTTCCTTTCTTCCTGACCGGGTATCGGATTCACGATCACAAACACCAACCCCTTTGCGAGAGCCTCCGAAGTTGTGAGACCACCCGGCTTGCCGAGCACCAGATCCGACGCCGACATCAATTCATCCATTTCCTTCGTGTACCCAAAAGGCTTCAAGAGCACAGCCGAGTCGTGCTTCATTCGCCCGGCTCCTCTCGTCAAACGTTTCTTCAACTCTTCATTGCGACCACAGATCGCGACAATCTGTGCACGATGCTGCAGCGAAAGCATCGCGTTCACCAGAGCGTCGACCGAGCCGACGCCAAAACCACCGGCCGAAAGCAGGATCGTGGTCCGATCGGGAGCGAGTCCGTGTTTGGCTCGCATCTCCTGTTTGTCTTTCTTAAGAGCGAATACTGGATCGATAGGGATTCCGCTAACCGTGATCTTTTCTGCCGGAATGCTCAATGTCTCGAGATAAGCACGTGCTTCGTCAATGGCGACAAAGTAACGCTCATAATGGTGGACCAGCCACATTGCGTGCACATCGAAATCAGTGACGATGATCACCTGACGACTGGCGAGACGTTCTTTCGCTTTCAACCACGAGACGATCTCAGCCGGCAGAAAGTGTGTGCACACTATCAAATCCGGCTGATAATCACGCAGCAGTTTAACGAATGGACGCGTGTTGAGCTTGTCTAACGCCAGCCGGCGACGCTCGTTCTTCCAGGGCTTGTCGAGCTTGTCGTAAACCCAGCCCGGCACCTCAGGCATCTTGTTGACGAGATCAATGTAGGCTTTCGAATAGAGATGCCGGAAAAGCTTATTGGTGTAGTTCAGCACATCGACGTGCTGCACTTCCCTGCCGCCGGCACCCTTCGCTTGCTTGAAAGCTTTTTCGACCGCCTCAGCCGCACGCACATGGCCCGCGCCAGCAGAGGCCGAAAGGAGGAGAACTCTTCTGAGCATTACGGGATCTTACGGCCTCGTTGGTCGTGCGGGCGCGGCGGCAGGAGCGGCTCCGGCCGGATGCGTCCGGTTGTAATCGGCGATGAAGTCTTTGGTGATATCCAATTGGTCTGCCGCGTATACAACGGGCACGCGATTGGCATCGATAAGCAGCGTGATCCCCTTCGACTTGGCAAACGCTACCAACGACGTTCCAATCTCCTTCTGTAACGGATCGAGAACCGCCAGTGACTCCCTTTGATAACTGCTCTGTGCATCTTCAGCTTTACGCTTGATCTGTACCTCAAGTCGATCTGCTTCTTCTGTCTGCTGTGCGGTCATCTTTGCGTCCTGAACCAGACGCTTCTTCTGAATATCAGATCTCATCGTGTTCAGACGCTCACGCATGCCACGAAGCTCGGTGCGCAGTGGTGTAAATTTGGTTTCAATTTGCTGCATTGCCACCATCACTCGCGCGATGCCGGCTTTCTCATCACTGAAAGCAGACGAATCGATAATGGCGACAGTGGTCGGGGTTGGCGCCGGCCGTGTCTGCGTCTGTGCGAGGATCGTAAACGCCGCGAAGGCTGCTGCGGCGACAATGATGCGAAATACTTTCATCTCTTCAGGCTCCTTAAATAATTTGCGACGTCGGGGATGAATGCGAAGTTTACTCGTTAATACTCTTGCAACGAGAATTTACCACCCTTTTCGATTCGTAGCATGTACACCGGTACGTGGGCATTTCGATTTGCATCGAGTGTGATCTTCCCCGTCACGCCAGGAAAGTCCTTTGTTTGGGCCAACGCATTTCTCACTGCCGAGCTATCCGTTGACTTTGCACGCCTGAAGGCGTCGAAGAGCATTCGTGCCGCGTCATATGCAGTAGCTGCGCCGGCATCGGGCTCAACACCATACTTGGCGCGATAGTCTGCGACAAACTTCTTCACCCGTGGATTATCACTACCAGCCCAGAAATGATTTGCGAAATACACACCTTCGAAAGGCTCGCTGCCGCCGGTCATTAGATTCGGTGAGTCCCAGCCGTCGCTTCCGATTAGTGTCGCTTTGATGCCTGATCGCTTTACTTCGCGCGCTATGAGTGGAGCGGTCGTGTAGAAACCGGGTGCAAAAACAATATCGGGCGCTGCAGTCTTGATCGCGTCCATTTGCGAACTCACGTCGGTCGCGCTTGCTTCGTACTTTTGTTGACTGACGACCTCGCCGCCGAGATGTTTGAAATGGTCAGCAAAGAACCCGGCTAACACGACTGCGTAATCATTCTTTTCGTCAAGAATAATCGCTACCTTCTTCGCTTTGAGTCGATCGGTCGCGAACTTTGCGATCGCCTCGCCTTCAGCTGAGCTGATGAAGCAGGCTCGAAAAATGTAGTCGCCCTGCATCGTGAGTTCGGGTTTCACTGACGCCGAAGAGATCATCACTGTCTGACTTTGCTGTGCGATTGGCGCGGCCATCATGGCTCTCGTGCTCACCGGTTCAGCGATGAGTGCGTGCACCTTGTGTTCTTTGATCAAGTGCTCGACGATGCCAGGAACTTCCTGTGTGTTTGATTGATCGTCCTCGATTTCAAGTGCGATCTGTTTACCGTCGATGCCGCCGCTGCTGTTTGTTTCATCAGTGGCCAGCTTGATTGCGTTGGATGCTGAGATTCCGTACGCCGATGTGGCTCCAGTTAAGGACAGAAAAGCACCCACTTTGACGGTGTTGGTTATTTGTTGCGGCGCCGTGGAACACGCGGACACCAGTAGTAGCAATGACAGGAGAAGCGCGCAAAGTTTTGTCATAAACCGTATTAAAACAATTTCCAGTAAAGCCGCAAAATACGGCCAGCCCAGCCGGGCCAGTTTTCTTGGCTTTTGCTACGAATTATGGTAGTTTGAACCAGTTTTTCCACGCCTCCGTCGCCCAAGTATTACCGGAATTCGTTTCACCCGAGGCGGCCCTCGCTTGTCGTTGGACTTTTGAACCTGGAGGAGACATATGCGCGTCAGAATCATAGTTCTCGTAACAGCGGTTCTACTATTCGGTGCCGTAATGACAGTTCCTCAGATTATCGAGGCTTCCAAATCGTCATCCGGCGATAATGCCCAATCAAACACTGTGGTAGCCAACCCGCTACAGGGACGGCGGCAGGATGTAATCGTCGGAGAGTCAATCCGCAACGACACATCACAGCCAATCCGTGAGATGAAACAGCTACCGGTCTTCAAACCCAGGAAAGAGGCGAACGAGAACCCCAAGATTCCGCATTTTCATAAAGACGCTCCCGACCGGGTGGTCCAGAAATCAGTGGCTGTTGACGAATTTACTGCCGCTAACATGCCCACGACGGACCTGAATTTCAATGGCATTCAGTTTCCCGGTGTCGCATGTAACTGCGCTCCGCCCGACACGAACGGCGAAGTTGGATCAACTCAGTACGTTCAGATCGTCAACGAAGGATTTCAAGTCTTTGATAAGACAACCGGTGGATCGCTGTTAGGACCATCCGGCATTCAAACTGTCTGGAGTGGCTTCGGTGGTGTTTGCGAATTCAATGGCAGCGGTGATCCGGTTGTGATGTACGACCAGATAGCAGATCGCTGGGTGATCTCGCAGTTTGCCGGTGCTTCAATTCCAACCGATGAATGCGTAGCAGTTTCGACCACCAGCGACGCCACCGGTTCTTATCATCGTTACGATTTCCATCTTGGCTCGAACTTCTTCGACTACCCGCACCTGAGCGTCTGGCCGGATGCTTATTACATGAGTATGAACGTCTTCAACTCAACCGGGACGTCATTCCTTGGCCCGCAACCTTTTGCTTTCGATCGCTCCAAGATGCTCAACGGTCAGCCAGCCACGTTCATAACGACGGGTATCACAGGTGGACCACTGGAAGAGACTTATCTGCCGGCAGATCTTGACGGATCGGCACTGCCACCGGCTGGAGCACCCGCGACGTTTGTGGAATGGCCTGGTCCGGGTGGTTACAAGATCTTTCACTTCCACGCTGATTTTGCCGCACCGGCGAATTCAAGTTTCACCGTCTTTGCGAATCCCGCGGCTGCGGGCTTCTCACAACTCTGTCCACTGACGCGATCGTGTGTTCCGCAGAGCGGCACCACGTCACGTTTGGATGCGCTTGCAGATCGCCTCATGTTCAGGGTTGCATATCGCAACTTTGGCACTCACGAAGCTGTAGTCGGAAATTACACCGTGAGCTCAGGCAGTGTCGCGGGTATTCGTTGGTTTGAGCTGCGTAACGTGACGAATGGGCCGGTTACCGTGGTCCAGGAGAGCACTTACCAGCCTGATTCGACGTGGCGCTGGCTGGGCAGTGCAGCGATGGACAAAGACGGAAACATCGCGCTCGGTTACAGCGCTTCGAGCGCGACCATATTCCCGCAGTTGCGTTATGCCGGCCGCCTTGCGACCGATCCTTTGAACGTCCTTGGTCAGGGAGAGGCGATCCTTTTCGCCGGCACTGGAAGTCAAACTGGAACCGGAAGTCGCTGGGGTGATTACGCGGCGCTCACGGTTGATCCAGTAGACGATTGTACCTTCTGGTTTACCTCCGAGTACTACACGACAATCACTAGCTTCAACTGGCGTACGCGCATCGGTTCGTTCAAATTCCCAGGCTGCGGTGGTAGTCCGACGCCAACTCCAACGCCTACACCAACTCCGACACCCACACCTACGCCAACACCGACTCCGACGCCGACACCAAATCCGGCGCCGAACGCTCCATCGAATCTGACTGGAACCGCGGTGTCGACGACTCAGATAAACCTGAGCTGGAGTGATAACTCGAACAACGAAGATGGCTTCTTTGTTGAACGTTGCACTGGCAACAATTGCACGAACTTCGGGCAGATAGGGCAGACGGGACCAAACGCTACGACTTTCCCGAGTACGGGGTTGACGAAAAACACCTGGTATCGCTTCCGCGTCCGGGCTTTCAACGCCTCCGGCAACTCGGCCTATTCGAATACCGAGAACGTGAAGACACCAAACCGGTAAGGTTTTCTAGAGGATATAGGTCCTATACGTCCTATAGGACCTATATTCAGTTGCTGTTTAGTTGATCGTGAACCTGATGTCGTCAGGCGTCTCGGAGAGTTTTTTGTCGGAGCTGTTATACGCCTCGACCGTGTAGCGATAAGTTCCCTTCTCCAACTGCTTATTAACCTTGAACGCCGCCGCCTCGACACGTTCGTTCATGTACGGCGGAGTAATCTGGTGGTTATCGGGATAAAGCGTGAACTTGTAATACGCTGCATCGGGATAAGACTCCCACTTCAACTCAAGATCCTGCCCACTCACGGTTGATCCAGCCTTTGGATTAAGAACTTTCAAATCACCTTTGAATAAATGTGTCGGTCGTACGAATAGTGTCTTGTCTGCTTCAACGTTGTATTTTGTCGCCGCGATACCGGCAATGCCCGTCGTCGCAAAAACGTATGAGTCGGTGTCAAAAACCCGAACTGTTAGTCCTTCATACTCCTTCGGTGGCACGCTCGCGATCACAAAATCGCCGTCTTTATCAGTCTTCGCAGTGTAGATCTTTCCGCCACAGCCACTGAGAAACCGGCTAAACGTTTCGCACAACTTCACCTCGATATTTTCAACCGGAGCGTTGTTGTAGAGCACCTTGCCTTGCACGTTGCCAGTGCCCGGCGCGGGCTTGACCTTCTCGACACCCTCGACCGGAGCATTCGCATCCGCACTTTGTGTTGGGCCATTCTTCTTTTTGCAACCGGTCAGAGCGAGAGCTACGGTCAGACAGATCAAAGCAGTCACGAACCCTTTGAGCATCGCAAAAATGCACCTTTCGTTTTAGTATTGGCGAGCGGATTGTATCATTATGAAAACCAATTTGAACGAGTGAAATTGTGAATTGTGAATAGTCAATAGTTAATAGCGAATCGTGAATGGAGGTCACTATTTACGATGCGTTTTCTGCAGACTGCTCAGCGAGCCCCGGCTTCTCTGTTGTCAACGTGAGTTGCGGGCTCAGGAAGATCGTGGCCACGATGAAGGCTGAGGCGAAGAAGTAAGGCGAGGAAATACCCAGTCGGTCAAAACATAACCCGAAAAAGAATGGCGCGATGGCTCTTGAGACACCGCCATACGTCTGCTGCATTCCCATGTAAAGCCCGCGCTCTTTTGGTTTGATCACGCGCGATAAGAGGGCCGTTACGCATGGAAATGTGAAGGCTGTGCCGAGCGGGATCAGTGCAACAGTAAGACCGAGCATCCACAGATTGTGCGATAAAGGCATCCCGAGGACTCCTGCCGCGAGCAATACCAGACCCAAACGGGAAAGTTTTGACTCACCTAACCAATCAACCATTCGACCTAACAACAGCACCCGCGTAAACACCGAGATTGAGCCGACGTACATAAAGAAATAGCCGATAGTCTGTTCTGTTACCTGGAAGCGAGCATTGAGAAACAGAGCCAGTACCGAGAAGCTTCCCTGGTAGGCACCCATCGCAATCGCGTAGATCCAGATCAAGCGCGACGAAGGTTCGCCTGAGTGAGAGACGACCTGCCAGATAGCCTGACGAGACGTCAAATTCTTCTCGCCTTCCACCGGCGCATGTTCACTCAGATCTCGGGACTCTGTTAAGTAGCGTGCAGCGAATGCAATGTTGAGAATGCAGAGTGTAGCCGCAATGATTCCGGGAGCGGCGTGACCCATCTGCAGCGTTGCTGATCCTGGAAGTAAGTCGTACTTACCAAGTGTGATAGCAAAGGAACCCAGCACTGGTCCAAGTGTCACACCGAGATTCGTTGTTGCTGAAAGCCAACCGAGTGCACGTGCGCGATCCTGTGGTGCGGTTGAATCGGCAACGTAAGCCTGGATCACACCAACAGTTCCGCCACCTGCACCCTGCACAATTCGGGACAGCAACAATAGCCACAACGAATCGGCAAAACCGAAGATCAAATAGGCGACCGCAGACGCAGTTAAAGCAATCAGCAATGTTGGTCTACGGCCCACGCGATCAGAGAATTTTCCCCACAGAGGTGCACTCAACAACTGCGCAACTGTGAATGACGAGATGATTAATGCTGTGATTGTGCCGATACCGATGTGAAACCCAAGCAGAATTATTCCCGCACCGCCGAGTGACTTCACATAAAACGGCAGGAGCGGAAAGATCATCAACACGCCGACCATGTCGATAAAAGCCGTCGCCATCAATGTGAGTAACTTCGCCGGAATTTTCCGCACCTCGCGTCCGAGAACGTAGAGCAATCCAATCACGATAAGTACGAGGAAAATTCGGACAAGTGGCGACTGAAATGCGTGGGCGAAGTTCGACTGTAAGAGCATCAATGTATTAAGGCGAGACGTTATTTTCGAATTGCGATCGAGAAGTCATAATACACCAACTGCGATGATCGTTTCGTCATAGCGATGTGACAGGTGGGCAGTATCCTCTGTGCACGCGTTCAATATTTTGGAGGGAGAGAGTTTTAGCGATGAAACTAACGGAGTTTTTGCGAGAACAATTGAATCGCGAGGTTGAGCGTTCGCGCAAAGCGCTCGAGCAGGTTCCTGATGGCAAGTTCGACTGGAAGCCGCATGAAAGATCGATGATCTTCGGCTATCTTGCGGATATGGTCGCAACGATGCCTACGTGGATCTCAATGGAAATTAATCGCGACGAATTGGACGTAGCACCCGCAGCAGGTCAAGGCACCAAGAAGCCGCCGAAGGAAACGAGTGGAGCGTTGCTAAAAGCGCTGGATGAAGCCGCTGCCGAAGCACGCAGTACGCTCGAAAACACCACGGATGATTTTCTAAAGACAAACTGGAAGTTACTGGCGCGCGGCAACGTTGTTTGGGAAGGACCACGTCACGAGATCATCCAGGACACAATCAGTCACTGGTCGCATCACCGCGGCCAGATGACCGTCTACCTGCGCTTGATGGGCGCAAAAGTTCCCGCGATCTTTGGACCATCTGCAGACGATCAGAGCTTCTAACGCCGAAGGCGTTGGATAATTTCAGCCCAGGGTTGGAGCGCAGCGACAACCCTGGGGATCGAACCAAAAAAAGAATAAACCCTGAAAGGGTTCGCCAATTGCCGAACCCTTTCAGGGTTGTCTCGATCCTTTTCGCTGCGATCCCAGGGTTGTCGCTGCACTCCAACCCTGGGCTGAAATTAGCGAACGCCTTCGGCGTTTAATTTCCGGGAGACGATTCTGGTGTGATACGCGAGTCTAATACGAAGCCGCACGCGCGATGAAATAGCTAATCGGCCGCTGCTCATTACCTCGCAGGCGCTTGGCCCAAGATGTGTCGAGTTTGGGCCATTCGGAAGCGGCGATTATTCCGCGTTCGATAATTTTAAATCCCGCGACAGCGTAGTTGGGAACGAGGACGGCGTCGATAATATCCAGCGTCAATGGCGTCAGACCGAGGCGCTCGATCTCCGATTTATCACGCACGGGATCCAAGCCGATCACAACTTCCAGGAGCGCATCCGCCGCACAAATCCGCCGCACGTTTTGCAACAACTCGACGTCTCCAGTTGCAACGGCACGCAATAAACTGCCCCACGGAAAATGCACGTGCACTTCGTTGGCTACGCCGTTGAGTTCGTCAGGCAGATCTTCAAGCGCAGATTGAATGAAGAGTAGGTTAGGAGCGCCGCCCTTCGCCGGTTTGCGATGGATCTTCTCCGAGATCTTTTCGAGCGGACGCGTGTTGGGATCGATCCCGATGTGGAACTTGTTCGGGTTCCGGCGCGCAGACTGGTACACAAAGCGCCCGTCTCCCGTCCCTATGTCGATGATCACTCCTTCGCCGGTATGGTCCAATGAGTTCGTCGAAGGTGTGTTTATCAAGTTATCAGATGGTACTACCACGAATCGCCTTGATCATTTTTAATCCCTTTCCAATCCACAGATTACACAGTTGGCGCAGATTAAAGTAAGGAGCGAATCCAGCCGCCGTCAACCTGGATCGACGTGCCCGTGATGTAGCTTGCACGTTCAGAAGCGAGAAACGCAACCAGCGCTGCAAACTCGCGTGGCTCGCCGAGACGGCCCATTGGGATCTCTTTCTCCCATTTCCCACGAAATTCGCCCGGGCTGATTCCCTGCTTCTCAGCCATCATCTGAGCCAGCTCTTCCAAACGCTCTGTGCGCGTGTAACCAGGCATCACGTTGTTGACTGTAATGCCGTCAACAGCGACTTCATTCGCGAGCGTGCGTGCAAAGCCAGTCAGGCCGGCGCGCATACTATTCGACAACAATAGGTTTTCCACCGGTTGCTTGACGGCGATCGAGGTGATGTTGATTATCCGTCCCCAGCCTCTCTCTTTCATTCCCGGCAACACCTGCCGCGCCAGCTCAACTGCGCTGAGTAACGTCAATCTGATCGCGTCGTCCCACTGCTCCCGGGTTAGCTGGTCAAATCTTCCCGCCGGTGGCCCACCTGCGTTGGTAACGAGAATATCGAGGCGCCCGAATCTGTCGACTCCGGCCTCCACCAGCCGCTTGATATCCCCAATCACTGTTACATCAGCAGGTACGGCGAGTACGTGTGCACCGGTACTGTCTGCGATCGCAGCTGCAGTTTCAGTGAGTGTTTGCGCATCACGCGCACACAGCAGCAGCGATGCGCCCTCTGCTGCGAGTTCTTCGGCAACTGCGCGACCCAGCCCACGACTGCCTGCCGCAACCAGTGCCACCTTATCCTTCAGTCCCAGATCCATCGCGGTCCTACTTCTGTCTTAGATAATCGTCCGTCTTGTCGAGCCAGTCTTGACGTGGCGGACTAAAGATGTCGACGTCGAGAGTGTCTGCCAGTGCTTCGGCCTTGTGTTGGACCAGTGAAGGAATGTGGAGAACTTCACCCGCCATCACATCGATGACCTGTGATTCATCCTCGCCAATCCAGAAACGCAAACCTCCCTCGAGGATGTAAGTAAGTTGTTCGTTCTCGTGTGAATGCCGCGGTACGATGGCGCCCTTTTTCAAATAGACGTGGGCCAGCATCATGCGATCAGCAGTTATCAACTTGCGATCGATGGTTTCACTAAGCTGTTCGAGAGGGATTTCACCCCAGCGATAAAAGGTAACGCTGCGTTCGCTCATTGTTGTCTCCGTTTATCCACAGATTACACAGATCTACACAAAAGGCACAAATGATAGCGAAACCATTTGTGCCTTATGTGCTTCTTTATGCCTACGTCTTAGTTCTTGCTGGGTTCGTTACGCGCTTTAAGGATCTTGCGCAATTTCATTCGCGCCTTATGTAACTGTGATTTCGAAGTACCAACCGCCACGCCGAGCATCCTTGCGATCTCCTCGTGCTCGTGCCCTTCAACATCATGCAGCACAAACACCGTGCGATATCCCGGAGGCAGCTGCGTCAATGCATTGTCGAGCGCAATCCGATCCATCACCGGCATCGAATTTGGATTCTCAGTTCCACTCACGATCTGGACCGGTGTCTCGCCTTCTTCGGTCGTCTTTTCGAGCTTCACACTCCGTTTTCGGAAGTGCATCAGACATTGGTTAACAGTCAGGCGGTGTAGCCAGGTTGTGAACGCTGAGTCGCCCCTGAAGCTGCCAATCTTTCGGAATAGCTGTATGAACGCCTCCTGAGCAAGATCTTCAGCCTCAGCGGCATTCTGCGTCATCCGCAGGCACAGCGAATACACCCGGCGATTATGTCGTTCGTAAAGTTTTTCAAACGCCGTCATGTCCCCTCTCCCGGCCGCCATCGCCAGCGCGAGATCGGAATTTGGCGCGGGTTCAGATTTCTTCGTGGCCGCCAGGCCACCGTGCAGTATTGGGAAGACCTCCGTGTTAGTCATGTTCCTTTGTTCAGCAAACGTGGGGCCACGGAAAACCACCAAAAAGGGCGGTCTTTCACGAAATTGCTGTTTGATTTTTGAAGTTTTTCGACGAAAGCGGGTCTGAGATACGGAAACCGTGTACGGGCGGGCAACTCAAAAACCGGCTCAAAACAATCGCAAGCTAACTACAACGAAGATGCCATTACCTTGCAGGCAACGGAGACGCAGGAGCAGGTGGCCTGTGGCCGATCCTGCTCCTGTTTCTGCTTCGCGCCGCTCGATTTATGGACGGGCTGGAGCTGCCGACGACGAAGACGACGGTTGATTCAACCCGCGATTGATAATCATCTTCACCTCAACGCGGCGGTTTTGCTGGCGACCGGCCGCTGTCGTGTTGTCCGCAACTGCTTCAGTCTTGCCGTAGCCCATCGGCGTGACAAAACGTCGCAGTGGAATCTTGTGGTTAACGGCTAGATACTGGACCACCGCGTCAGCGCGCGCACGACTGAGGCGGAAATTCTTCGCTTCGCTACCAGTAGAATCAGTGTGCCCGGCAACTTCAATCATGAACGCTTTGGCGCTCGTTGTTTTTGCTGCCAGGTCATCGAGCTGCTGCTTTGCTTCCGGTGATAGCACTGCACTATTAACACGGAAAGTTACAGCAACCGTCTCCTGCACGTCGTAGTCATCGAGCGATGAAACACGTTCGTTTACGGCCTTTACTTCCGCTCGGGCCTCAGCAGCCACAGCGTAGAGTTCATCCATCTGACCCGCAACACGTTCCATGTTGGCTTCGACTGGACTTACGCGCGTGTCTGAAGTGATTGCCGCCCGCATATCTGACTCGTTAAAACGAATCTTGTCGGCCACCAGCTGACCCTGCGCGTCGCCACGTCCTTCAACTTCAACGATCAGCCCTCGCAGAATGTCAGTGACCGGATATTTCTTGCCGGAACGAAGGAAACCGCCGTTGGTTTTAATGCTGGTGTTGTCAGTAATGAGAACCTGGTAGTCTGCACGGCTGCGGTCACGGATTGTGAAAATATCAGCATCGCGGCTGATCACCACGCCTTTAAACTTCATTTTCGCGCCACTCGGAACCGAGCGTGCATTCAAGCTGCGTTCCCGGGTCGCGTTTGTATTTGTATTTGTCGTCACTTGCCCGAAAGCCGCGGGCGCCACTGACATCAAGACGGCCAGAACACAGCCCACGGTAAATGGGTGAAATCTCTTAAAACTCATAGTTTTTTTGCTCCTTCAATACTCAATTAAGGGAATGCATCGGCGCATTCCAGCAAGCGTCTTAAGGTCGGGGCGAAATTTGAGTGGGGGTCGAAAAAAGAGTAGCAAAAGCGCCGCGAAAATTAAAGGGTGTGTTCAAATTAGAACAATCTGCCCTGGCTAAAACGATTATTTAGCCACAGATGACACGGATTTGCATGTAGGATTTACGCAGAAACGATCAATCCGTATTCATCTGTGTTCATCCGTGGCTCAACTATCCCGTTTACTCACGCGCCCAATATAAAATCCCGCTCCAAAGATCATCGTGAGCAGGAAAAACACCGGGACCATCATGACGAATGTATCCCATAGCTGCTGCAGCATCGCAGGCCTCCGTTTGTCCAGACTTGACGTGAGGTCAAGGGGCGGTGAATACAATGTAATTGATCGGCACCGCACACGGCAAGAATTTCGGCGAAAACTTTTTCCAACTCAGGCTACCTCCCTACGAAAAATTGCATCAATAGCGTTAGCCAAATAGAAGGTTCTCGCGCGGTCTCCCCCGCATGGTCCATAGTTAATTTTACTTTTCTTGAGACCACGCGTTTCTCGGTCTCAACACAAACACAACCAGAGATTTCTCCGGCAGCGGCACGCTTTCGTTCCGCCAGCAAGACGGCGAAGTGTGTTCGCGGATAAGGACCGAACTATGCGTCGCAGATCAGTTCTCAAATGGATTGGACTCACTGCCATCTCCCTGACGATCGTCTTCCTGCTTTCCACAATTGCGCACCGCGACTCCGCATCTGCCGCAATCGATAACAACCGCCCGCAGACGCAAGGCGCGCTACAGGTACTCGATCAAGATGGAAAGCAAGCCGGTGAGTGCCCGCTTAAACACACTCAGGTAAAAGCGCAGGTCAGTGGGTTTCTCTCACGCGTAACCGTCACACAGGATTTCGAAAACAGTCTTCCCGACAAGATCGAGGCGGTTTACACCTTTCCCCTTCCACAGGCAGCCACCGTGGACGATCTGACGATGTTGATTGGAGAACGCGTTATTAAAGGAAAAATAATGCGTCGTGAAGAGGCACAAGCCGCCTACGCCGCCGCTAAGCAAGTTGGAAAAGTTGCAAGTCTGCTGGACCAGGAGCGCCCGAATGTATTCACCCAGCAGGTTGCCAACATCATGCCGGGTCAAAGTATTCGTATCGTTATTAGTTATGTTGAGACTCTGAAATACGAAAACGGTTCTTACGAGTGGTCATTCCCGATGGTGGTTGGGCCACGTTACATCCCTGCCGGTGCGGAACCACAACCGGAGTCGAATGATCCGTCCAATCAGCCGGAAGATACCTCACGGATTTCTCCTCCCAGCGCGACCGCAGGAGTGCGAGCCGGTCACGATATCTCGCTCGAAATCGATTTGGATGCAGGTATGCCGATCGTTGCGGTCAACTCCGAAACTCACGAAACGGAAGTGCAGCAACTCAACGAGAAGCATGCTGTGGTGCGATTGAAAGATCACGCGACTATTCCAAACAAAGATTTTCTCCTCACTTATCGTGTTGCCGCTGAATCCATCAACGATGCCGTCCTTACCCATCGCTCCGAAAGGGGTGGCTTCTTCACTCTCATCCTACAGCCACCCCAGCGCGTTACCGCTGAAGATGTGATGCCGAAAGAGTTGGTGTTTGTCCTCGACACTTCCGGCTCCATGGAAGGCTTTCCGATCGAGAAAGCCAAACAGACCATGGACCTGGCTCTTAACAATCTTTACTCACACGATACCTTCAACCTGATCACGTTCTCAGGGGATACTGAGATTCTGTTTTCAGAACCAGTGCTCGCCACGCCCGAGAATTTGCGGAAGGCGAAAAAGTTTCTTGCAAGTCAAAAGGGCGATGGTGGTACGGAAATGATGAAGGCGATCAAAGCGGCGTTAAAGCCATCTGACTCGCAGGCCCATCTTCGCATCGCCTGTTTCATGACCGACGGCCAAGTCGGCAACGATCTTGAGATTCTTGCGAAAGTGCAGAAGTACAAGAATGCTCGTGTCTTTGCAATGGGTTTCGGTTCATCTCCAAATCGTGTCCTGCTCGACAAGATGGCTGAATACGGGCGCGCGGTGAAGTCGATTATGTTTCAGACAACGGAGATGCCTCTGGCGTTGCGCAACGATTCAACGAACGGGTACGCAATCCGCTGTTAACTGACATCGCTATTGATTGGTCCAACCTGCCAATTAGTGATGTTTATCCCAAACGCATTCCGGATCTGTTCGGAGTTAAGCCGCTGATCTTGTCCGGTCGCTATTCAAAGGCTGCTAAAGGAAGCATTCGTTTAACCGGAAAAGTCGCGGGCCAGGATTTTGTACGCGAGATTCCTGTAGAACTTCCTGAGACCGAAACCGATCACGACGTGTTGGCCACTCTCTGGGGCCGGCGCCGGATCGATGATCTTGTGCGTGAAGAACTGGATAGCTCCCAGGATCAAACAGCACGAGTAAAGAAACAAGAAGAAATTGCTGAGGTCGGTTTGAATTTCAAACTCATGACCCGGTACACATCGTTCGTTGCGATCGACGAGGTGGTCTTTTACCGGAACTGAAGAACCGAAGAAGGTCGAGGTCCCAGCCTACAGTGTCCAGAAGTTGAATCAGCTCGGTTACATGAACCCACTGCCAGGCTCGGTCGCTTCGAGTGTTCAAGCGACCGTGACCGTAACAGCCGCGAACGCATATGTATTGCAGTCCACTGATGCCAGCCTCGGTACGAACTTCACAGCCGCTCAGATTCAGAATTTACCACTGCAGGGGAGAAGCTTTACCGGTCTCCTTACACTAACGCCCGGCGTAGTTCCGAGTAATCCGAATTCCAGTATCGAACGGTATCAGACCTTCTCCGTGAATGGTCAGCGCGCGATGTCGAACTTCAATATCGATGGAGTGAACGCCAATTTCGGCATCGCACCAGGTGGAGAATCACCCGGTGTGTCCGCCGCAGGTAACACGCCGGCGCTCACTGCGAGTGGCGGAGCCAACTCATTGGCGTCATTCGATTCAATTCAGGAACTGAACATCAAGACGGTTGCACTCCAACCCGAATATGGCCGTGTCCCCAGCGCTCAGGTTGATGTGATCACGCGCTCCGGAACGAATGCTTTTCACGGCACTCTGTTCCACTTCTTCGGTAATGACTCACTGGACGCGAACGACTGGTTTGCCAACAGTCTCTCGCTGAAACAACCACCAAGGAGATTGAACTCTTTCGGAGGCACGCTGGGAGGTCCAATCCGACGCGACCATACATTTTTCTTTGCGTCGTACGAAGGACTACGTTTGCGCCAGCCCATGGTTGGTGTTACTGACGTGCCTTCATTAACGGTGCGGACCGCGGCGCCCGCCGAGATTCGTTCGTTTCTTGACGCATTTCCTCTCCCAAATGGAGTTGGCCGGTCGGATGGCTTAGCGGCGTTTGCGGCGAGCTTTGCAAATCCAGCGGGGCATGACGTCGGCAGTATCAAGATCAATCACACAATCAGCGACAAGACGATGCTGCGCGTGCGTTACAACTTCGCCGATTCAGACGCGGTGCAACGTGGACCAGGTGGGTTTTCACTTAACACCACGAATCGCATCGACCGCCTTTCGCAGTCGATCGCAGGATCTCTGGACCAAGCGATTTCAGCCAGGACGGTTCTGGAATTACGCGCGAGCTACAGTCGTGATCGCGTTGAGAGTGCTTATAGGTTGGACGAGTTTGGTGATCCAGCCGTGGCCGTGACACCGTTCTCTCCCTCAGGGTTTAGATTCGATCTCAATTCACGGAATGCCGGTTGGATGTTTGGAGATGCTGAAACGAATCTCCAGCGTCAATTCAACCTGCTGGGGTCAGTAGTCCACGTTAACGGAAAACATTCCTTCAAGTTTGGCGGTGATTTTCGTCGGCTCTCACCTGTGATCAACTTGCGTGCGTCCGAAACGAATCTGCTTTTCGAGGGCCTGGACCAGGCGACTGCAGGCGTTGCAACTCGGATTAACCACCTGAACTTCACTGGCAATCGGAATCCTGTCTTCAAGACTCTTGCGCTTTTTGCACAGGATGAGTGGAAACGATCGTCACGATTGACTCTGACTTATGGCGTGCGCTGGGAGCTCGCACCGCCGCCATCAATCGACGGCGCTTTGGCAGTCGATCAGGTTGATGATCCGTCAACGCTCAGCCTGGCGCGGCCGGGAAGTTCGCTTTGGAACACAACCTTCCTGAACTTCTCACCACGGGCAGGATTTGCCTATGAAATTTCAGATACCACAGGCAGTGAAATGGTGCTGCGGGCGGGCGCGGGTATCGTTTACGACCTCGGCCAGGATCGCTCGGCTGACCTTGTTGCAAATTCCATCCCGTTTGTCTCAGGCGCTGCAGGTTTCAATGTTCCGTTTTCGTCGACACCTGTAATAGGAGCTTTGCCGTTGCTGGCCTTCGATCCGCAACTCAAACTACCGTACGTCATTAACTGGAACGTATCACTACGAAGAAGCCTGGGACCACTGCAAGCGCTTTCTGCTACCTATTTAGGTTCATCAGGAAAAAGGTTATTGCGCACGGAAACAATCTTGAATCAAAATCCCGATTTCAACTTCCTCCGCTTAACCACTAACCGCGGAAGCTCTGATTATCGTGCACTGCAGATCAAATTTGAGCGCCCCTCGCGAAATGGACTTGCGGCACTGGCGTCGTATACGTGGGTTCAATCACTCGACAACGTGAATGACGACTCAGTGAGGCGAGTCGTCATGACAAGTCTTAATCCCGCCTTCGATCGCGGTCCGTCCGACTTCGACATCCGTCATCAACTGACTGGATTGGTCTCGTATGAGTTACCGGCGCCAGTGTCGCGTGGAATCGGGCATAAACTCTTCCGCAACTGGGCGCTGGATTCGATCTTCAATACCCGATCCGCAAGACCCTTGAACGTGGTCTATCTATTTCCGACTTCGTTTGGAGTTGGGTACTTGCGGCCGGATGTAGTCAGTGGAAACTCATTCTTCGTTTCCGATCCGTTGGTCGCCGGTGGGCGCAGACTCAATACTGCGGCATTTGTTGCTCCAGACGATCTGGAACAGGGCAATTTGGCGCGGAATAGTTTGAGAGGTTTTCCGTTGTACCAGGTTGATTTCGCAATGCGCAGGAAGTTCAACTTCTCTGAGTCGATCGGATTGCAAATACAGGCAGACGCGTTCAACGTCTTCAATCATCCGAACTTTGAGGATCCGTTTGGAAATGACCTGGTTATTGGAAGCACATTTTCTGATGGAAGCTCGTTTAGTCGGAATCTGGCATTCGGTCAGCCGACAGCGATGAGTGGTCGCAGTCTTTCGGGCGGTGGATTTCCGTCCTTCTACAGTGTCGGCGGCCCGCGTACGTTAAGATTCTCTGTGAAGCTATTGTTCTGAAAGTTAGTTTTCCCGCAAAGGCGCAAAGGAAGACGCAAAGGCAGGTTAGATTACTTCTGCGTGTTTCTTTGCGTCTTTGCGTGAGAAAACCTCTTTGCATTCAATTTACCCCGCCGCCACGGTTTAGGCTAGAATACCCACGAACCACCCCGTAATCGTGGATTTTGGCGGGCAGCATGAACCGCTCGCGAGAAAACTCGTATTGGCTATTCATGACTGACTCTGAAGACCCGACAGGCAAGCTCAAGGAAGAGCAAGCTGCTAAGAAGAAGCGCGAGGAGGCTTTACCCGAACGCATCCTGCGTCGCGTGCTCGAAGGTATGGGCAGCGTCGTAGATCGTCGACTCGGCCGCACAGTCGAACCACGCAGTGGACTCACCACATCGAAGCTCATCGAACGAATGAAGAAGCTAATCGATGAGCGCGTCAGAGATGAAGGCAAAAAAGGCAGAATCGCGCCACATCATCTGGTTCTCAAAGTTGAGTGGGGCACACACTCGGAAGCTCCGCCTGAAATTCTCCACGACCTGAAGAATGAAGTCCTTGCCGCCGCGATCGATCACATCAACGATCATCGTTACCGAACGCTCGGCGCAGTAACGGTTGAAGCGGAAGTCGATATTTTTACGACCGGTATTTCAGTCGACCCTAACTTCGGTGAATTCGAAGAAGATCTCCGGCGACAAGACGAAGAAATGCGTGCCGCCAAAACCGGTGTGCCAATTCCCGGCGCCGCGCCGCCGATGCCTGACATTCAGGTGATTGCGCGCGTCACCACTCCAAAGGGCACTCGTGAAATCCCGCTTATTTTCAAACCGGGTGGCAAGAGACTCAATGTTGGCAGAGCCTCTGATAACGACCTGACTGTGAACGACTCAAGTGTTTCGAAAATACATGCAGCGCTTTTGATGACTGCCGAAGGCACACTCCTCGTCGCCGACACGGGTTCGACAAATGGAACTTATATCAACGGCCGGCGCATCACTTATGGCGAGTCGCGATTACTTGAAGATGGCGACGTCGTCGGCTTTGGAGATGTGGAAGTACGATTGCGCAAAAGTGAGTAGCGAACTGGATGAACCTGGTCACAATACTTCTACTTCTCTTTCAAACGCCCTCTCCTTCTCCTCTCCCAACTCCTCATGTGCTGGAAAGAACGCCTGCGCTTCTGACGCTGATCTACGTATTCGGATTTGGATTTGTCATTCTGTTGTTGTTGCTTGGCCTCGTTCGCAGCCGCCGGCAAACAACTTCACCCATTCCTGAAGATCTCCCCAAAGCAGTCAGAAAGCGACTTGGATCCACGTCGACGAATCGTGGTCTGCGCGCGCTTCGCTGGTTATTCGTGCTGCTCTCAATCGGGCTGTTTTCATTTCACATTTACTGGGCGCATTACGCGGCAGAGCGAAATGAAAAGTTTCAGGAGCTCAGTTACAAGGATCTTCGCGGGCGCCGCCTTTCCGAATCGACACTGCGCGGCTGGATCTTCGACCGTAGCGGGCGCGTGGACCAGCCACTCGCGTTTTACAGACGTGACTCCAGCGGCAATATTCGGCGCGAGTATCCGATGGACAAGGCGTTCGCTCATATCTTTGGCTCGGACCGCGGTGATCCTGGTCTTGAGCGTGCGCTGTTCGGAGTTCAGAGTGGCGCGCTGCCCGAGGCGCTCGAAGTGGTTAAAGGACAACAAATTGAGTTTAGAGGCAATCAGGACGTACGCCTCACGATCGATCGCGCACTGCAACAGGCGGCAGTAGATCAGCTCAAAGGAAAGCACGGCGCTGTCGCAATACTCAATCCGCAGACGGGCGATGTGCTCGCACTCTACAGCGAGCCTTCCTACAGCCTCGCTGAAGTTGATGACGAGTCGACATGGATTCGACTTGAAGCAAACGAGCGTGACAAGCCGCTGGTGAGCCGGGCACTGGGCGCTTACTACATTCCGGGCTCCACATTCAAAACCGTAACAATGATCGCAGCGTTTCTCGCCGGTGAGCAGGACACGGAATTTACCTGCAGTGGTGGGGGCTACTATGCGGCACCCGGAGCAAATGTGATCTTCGACGATGGTGGGCCAGGCGAAGTGCATGGTCGCATCAAGATCGATCAAGCTTACGAGGTTTCGTGTAATCAGTACTTCGCGCAGATGGGTGTGAAGCTCGGCGCGGAACGGTTAAAACGCGCGGCTCAGTTACTCGGAATCGGTGCTTACGACACGCCGTCAGAAGCGTTGCGTGGCCGCAAACTGCCACAGATCTGGGACGCCAGCACTGATGCCGTAAAACGGGCGCTGGCGCCCCGAGAGGCCACGATTGTCACCGGTAAGCAGGTAACCAGATACGACCTGGCGTTGATGGGATATGGACAGGGTTATGCCGGTCAGATGACACCGCTTCAGATGGCGCTCGCGGCAGCGACGATCGGCAACCTGGAAGGCAAGTTGATGAAACCGCGGATTGAGTACAACGTGAAGCCGGAGGTGTTCAATCAAGTGCTGACGCCGCAAACTGCCGCGCGGCTACGTTCGATCATGGGGCTTGTCACTGGTGGTCCGAGTGGTACGGCGCGAGGTGTGTTTGGTCCAGTGAAAGCTGCCGGAATCAACACGGGCGGCAAAACGGGAACAGCTCAGAAAATAGTACCGCTCTACGATCCCAAAACCGGTGAGCCAAAGACGAGACACAAAGTCGAAAAGGACAACAAAGGCAACATCATTCGTGAGTACGACGAAGTGATCATGGACAACGACAATCCCCGGATTGACGGTTGGTTCCTCTGCATCGCACCACTTGAAAAGCCACAGCTTGCGATGGCGGTGATCGTTGAGGGCGGAGGTTACGGATCGAGATCGGCGGCGCCAATCGCCGCAGCACTGGTACTAAAAGCTAAAGATCTTGGCTACTTCAAGTAGAAGAGTTTTCGCCACGGATTTTCACGGATAACACTGATTAGTTTTATCCGTGTTCATCCGTGAAATCCGTGGCTCAATGATATGAAGAATCGGGCGTCGTCACATTTACTCATTATCTTATTGATCCTTGGCCTCGAGATCGCGGGCTACTTTGCGGTGCATCGCGCTGGGCTGCTGCGTGGCTACGAGACGTCGATCATCGGCGCCGTCCGCGATCTGATGATGTTTATACCTTTGATCATCATCGCGCTCTGGCTCTCGCGTAACAAGAAGTTCGCCGGTAACTGGGTTCTCTACACCACGGCAATCCTTCTCTTCTCGTTCGGCATGTTGATTCAGTATCGCCTCTACAGCGATCCCGAATACAACGCCCGCAACAAAGCACAGGCGCGTGAAGAGAAGATGCAAGCCCTTCGCACTCGCTACATCATGGAGAATTACGATCCGGTTAAGAAGCAGTTGATGGGACTTCCGCCGACGCCCGCGCAACCGATCGAGATCAGTCAGCTCCCGAAGAAAGAGTCGAATTACTCACTCTGGAACGCACTGACTTCGAGCTACACCTGGATTCCTGTCTTTTCCTTCTTTGCATTTGCGATTGCTTATTCGCTGTGTGCGCGCGACGGGTTTCTCTTATGGCTGCAGCGCAACAGCTTTATCATCGTCCTTTTCACACTTGTGCCACTGGCCATGGCAGTCGTCACATCCAGTGCCGGTAAAGCACTCGGAAACATGACGCCGTGGGAACCTTCAAAGATCCCATTTCTAATCGGCTTCGCCGGCATTCTGACGGCACGATATAAAGACCTGGCTGAAACGTACTGGGGCATCCCGCGTGCGCGCGATATCGTGCCGCTGCTTGTTATGGCGGTGCTGCCCTTCATTCCGTTTTTTGCCTTGAAAGACTTCGGCCAGATGCTGATCTTCAGTGGCGCTTATACAACGCTTTATCTGGTTGCTGTGCGCCGCTGGCCACAGCTCCTGCTGTTTGTCGGCTCGGTCATAATAGTCATCGGAATTCTGGTTGTTGGCGCACTGCCGCGCGATATTCAGGAGAAGGTGCCTCTGTTGCCGACGATTGCGAGGCCAATTAGTGCAGCACTTCCCGCCAGAATCCAGCAGCGCTTTCACCTCTGGCTCGACGGATTCGATCCTCCCTCACCAGAAACTTCCTGGTGGAAGAAAGAATATGACGAATCACTCAGCAAAGACCCGAAACTAAAGGAACTCGCAGACCAAAGCCCCGCGATGCAGAAGACTGTCAACATCGATATCTGGTTTGACAAGCTGGCATTCCAGCCAGCGCAGGCGCAGTGGGGTATTTCTTCGGGCAAGAGCAGCGGTCGAGGTTTCGGTTTGGGTTTTCCGGAAGTGATTCCGATTGCCGACTCTGACTATGTTTACGCTGCGATTGCTGAAGAAACGGGACTCGCAGGAGGCGCAGTAATTATCCTCGCGATCATAATTTTCGTGGTCGCTGGAGTTCGCACTTCGCTGGAGGCGCGTGATATGTTTACGAAGTTGTGCGCAGCAGGATTGACGGCGTTTGTTGGTTTTCAGGCTTTAGTGAATATTGGCGGTATTTTGAGAGCTTTGCCGATGACTGGAATCACGCTGCCTTTCGTCAGCCATGGCGGTTTCAGTTTGATTACGAGCTTTGCAATGTTGGGGATGCTGATGGCATTTTCAAGCCGAAATGCCCGCGATCGTGTCATAGCGGATAGGCCGGTGGCCAAGAGTTCTTCTCCCCTTAAGCTGGAGGCTGTGCAATGAGCGAAGAGACAAAAACCTTCCAGGTTCACTCCGCCGCACTGACGGACCGCGGACTGAACGAACGGCGACCATTAAACGAGGACGCCCTGTTGCACGACGGCGAACGCTCGATCTTCGCGGTGGCCGACGGAGTTGGTGGCGCCGAGGCTGGCGAAGTCGCCTCGCAGACCGCGATTGAAGTGCTTGACGAGGCCTTTCGTCATCAAACCGATGGCGCTGATATTGAAGACCTGATGGAACTCGCGATCCAGCGCGCCAATGCCTCAATTCACCAGATGGCCCAGGAGCACGCGAAGTTTTCAATGATGGCGACGACGATTGTCGCCCTTCATATCAAAGGTAACGTTGCTACTTTTGGCCACGTTGGTGATTCCAGACTGTACCGGCTTACACCCGATGGGCAACTACATCGCGAAACTGAAGACCATTCGATCGTCGAAGAAGAAGTGCGGGCCGGACGCATGACACCTGAGCAGGCTGCTAATCATCCGAGTAAGAACGTGATCAGTCGTGCGCTCGGTGCAGAACAGGGCGTCGAAGTCGATATGAAGACGATGGAGGTCGAGGACGGCACGGAGTTCTTGCTGTGCACAGATGGGATAACACGCCACGTCTCTGACAATGAGATCAGGCAACTGATGGTCGTCAGCAACAACCTTGACGAACTCTGCGATGACCTTAAACAACGTTGCTACGATCGAGGCGCTGAAGACAATCTGACGGTTGTTGCGGTGCGTGTTGGCGAACATCTTAGAGCTAGCGAGCGATCGGCGGATCTTGAACC
Source organism: Pyrinomonadaceae bacterium (assembly GCA_036003745.1). GTDB lineage: Bacteria > Acidobacteriota > Blastocatellia > Pyrinomonadales > Pyrinomonadaceae > PSRF01. Next base: position 47,188 of record DASYSD010000070.1, on the reverse strand, counting down.
GACGATCTCACCAGAAACAGAACGCGCTTACGCTGCGCAATCGGGCAACGGCTCTGAACCTGGCGATACGACATTCATGCCGGCGTCTCGAATTGCCTTCCCTGCACCGGCAACTGAACCAAGTCAGGTAACTCCACTAGCTAACAAACCCCTCAACCTGCGCGAGTCGAAAACGGCTGGTGGCGGCGGTGGCGCAGCGCGCGTTTTTGGTTTCGTGTTGGTGTTGTTGCTCATGGGCGCGGCATTTTATGCCGGCGCACGTTTCAAGGAACGAATCCCCTTTCTCGCCAGCAAAGCTCAACCGGCGCCGGCGGCTACGCCTCAAAATACGGCCCCGCCAGAAGAGCCTTTTGTGAAATTTGAAAGAGCGCGCCGCCAGGTCGATACCGACCCGCGCGCCTGGTTGGCGAATGATGTTGGCAAGGAATTAGTGGCGGCAGGAGTACAAAGCCCGCTCGATTCGCCGAATGCTGAGTTTTTGTATCTTTATGGTCGCGCAAATCTTCTGACGGGAAATACCGACGAGGCGACAAAAGCGTTTGATGCGGCCGTCAGTAAGTCGGACCTCAATCCTTCTCCAGCTAATGCCACGATTAAGAAGGACGCGATTCTCGGTATGAGCATGATCAGTGTGAAGACGCAGAGGGATAGATGGAAGGTGCTCAACCATTACGAAGAGCTCACAAAGCCTGCCACCAACAGCAACGCTCCTTAACAGCATCTAAGGTGCGAAATGAGCCACGAAGAGGCACAGAAGAGAAATAGCCACAAAAGGCACAGAACGTTTTCTGAATTAATCTTTGTGCTTTTTGTGCCTTTTTGTGGCGATGAGAAATGTCAGAACTGAAACTTCAAAACAGCAGACTCGATGGCCGGTACGACATCGTTGAGTGTCTCGGGCGCGGTAGCTACGCAGAGATCTACGTCGCCAACGACAATGCTGCAGTCGAAGATGCGCCACGTACGATTGTTGTCAAAGCGCTGAACCTGTATCTACAGGACGCACCGGATGCCGAGCTGGAACGTACGCTCGTCTCAAATTTTCAAAACGAGGCTGTTGCTCTGGATCGCGTTCGTCATCCAAATGTAATAAACCGCCTCGGACACGGCACTGCAATCGATCTGGCAGGCACGACTTTTCACTACATTGTGCTCGAATACCTGCCAGGCGGAGATCTCTTCGCGCTGACAAAAACGCGACCTTTATCGCTGCAAAAAGCTCTCTTTTATCTGGAGCAAGTCTGCTCTGGTCTGGCCCACGCACATAAGTGTGGTGTGATTCATCGAGACATAAAGCCGCAAAACTTACTGCTCACCGCCGACAAAGAGATCGTAAAGATTGCTGATTTCGGTGTAGCTCGGATTGATGCGACCGAAGGTGCAATCACGCGAGTCGGCACGAACATCTATTCGGCGCCGGAACATAATCCATTGATGCAAACCGGCCAGCTCGATACGGGTGGGTTACGATTGCCTCATGATCACCTAACGCCTGCCGCAGATATCTATTCGCTCGCGAAAACGACCTACACGCTGCTCGCCGGTGAATCACCGCGACGTTTTGCGCAACATGCGTTGACCGAGTTGCCGTTACACATTCGCGAAACTCCATGGGCGAGGGCTGTAACACGCGTGCTTGAGAAGGCAACTCAGAATCGTCCGGACGCACGCTATCAAACCGTTGAAGAGTTCTGGGACGATATTGCGGACGCAAGCTTGCCTCCCACTCGTCCGTTGCAGATGGTTCCGGCGGACGTCCAGGAGATGAGACGCAAGCCCAGCGAGGATCTGTCTGTTGACCCGGAAGAAGATTTCACTGAGGCTGCTCCACCACGGCCACATTTCGAAGTTTTGGACCAGCGCGAAGCGGTGCCGAACCTCGACACAGCCAGGCGGCCGCGTATCGTAGTTCCAATCAATCGTGAAGTAGAACGGCAGATGGAACTGCGCGCACGCCAGGAACTCGAGGCAAACAAAGGAGAGCGGCGTGCTGAGAGGATCACGCCATCACTTGACTCAGTATTGCCGGTTAGCAAAAAGCGCCGTGCGCTTGTCGCTCTCGGACTGATACTGGCCTTTTCGGGAATGCTTCTCGCAACACATAAGTATGTAACTACGCGCTGGAATCCGCTGGCGCCGATTGCGCAAACAGTCGAGCCCGTGATAATCGGTCGTGAAGGCGTGACGACTACAGACGTCAATCTGCGACCCGTGGCGAGCAGCACGAACTTGCCGATCGGACTTGCTGAATCAGGGTCTAAAGTGAAAGTCTTAAGCGCCGACAATAACTGGTTTGAAGTTCAAGTCGTGGAACACGGAAGGCCGAAGATCGATCCATATTCGTCGGACCGTGGCTGGGTCAATAAACGTTACATCAGGTTTGATTGAGCTGAGTGCTGAGAAGGAGCGATAGTTTGGGCCTGTTGGAATCGATCAGAAAATGGATAGACGGTGAAACCGGGGAGGATCTACTCGAAGCCGCCGACGAGCATGCAAAACCGCGACGCGTTTGGGAAGAGTTTCTGGTGAAGATCGCGCGGGAAGTGGAAGCGGCAATGCAGCGGGAAATGTTCACGCCGCCCGGTGGTCCAACATACATTCCACGCGAGTACATCGTTTATCTCAGTGCTGACGACGACAAAGACTGGCAGGGCGATAAGCGTCGCGGTCTCGAGCAGGGACTCTTTCACGTTCTGTCGGAGCGAGCGCGCGAGTTAAGTGGACAAACACAACTGGCAGTCAAATCGTTTGCAGTTGAGCTCCGCGTTGATGGCACACTGAATAAAGGCGAGTTTCGCGTACAGGCAGTTTGGGATGAAACCGAGAGTGGGCATACGATGGTGACGCCGCGGATGGATCCTGCGCGAACAGCTCCTGCTTTTAGTCTTAATGACACGGTGGTCGAGCGTGCGTCCGACGTCAGTGAAAGCGAACAAACAGTTGTCCGGCCGAAAGCGATGGCGCTCTATCAGGTTGAGATCTGGCACAACGGAGTGCGTGAAGCAGTAGTGCCCATCACGAAGAATGAGATAACGATCGGACGTGGTTCGCGGAGTATCTCAGTGGATTTACCGATCAAGGGTGATCCGGAAGTCAGTCGCGTTCACGCAGTGCTGTCGCGAGATAACGAGGGACGATACTGGCTGGTGGCGAAGGGCCGGAACCCGACGCTCGTCAATGGAAAAGAATTAACGCGGGAAGAGCCAACCGAAGTCGCGCCGGATCAGAAGATCGCGATCTGCAATTTCACAATTCGCATCCAGCCGAAATGAAATCTACAGACTTTGCGCCGTTGCGCCTTTGCGGGAGACTTCTTTCTCGAGGTCCGCGATCAGGTCTGTGAGCAATGCCGCGAAGTGGTCGCCCTCCAGGTAAGTCTTGCCGAGCATCTTCGTGATCCGGCGTTCCTTCGTCTCACCCGTCACCTCTTTCAAGATCGCTCTCGCAAACGCCGCGACGACCTTGCCGTCAAACTGCTTGCCGCTACTCTCCCGTAGATCGCGCACGACATCTTCGAATGAGCGACGCCGCCGGTAAGGACGATCCGTTGTCATCGCATCGAATGAATCCGCGAGCGACACGATCTTCGCACCAAGAGGAATCTGTTCATCGGTGAGACCATCCGGATAACCACGCCCGTCGAGCCGCTCATGATGGTATTTCGCCATCAAGGGGATATCGGCATACGGGTGTCTGATCGGCGCGAGAATTTCGTAACCGGCCGCAGGATGGCGATTCAGCTCACTCGAATTCTTCGCATCGATATGGTAAGGAGCGTTGATGATGTCGCGATCAACGATCAGCTTGCCGATGTCATGCAGGTAGCCGGCAATCTGAATCCCTTCCACCTCTTCTTCACTCCAGCCCATCTCGCGGGCAATGATCTCGCTATACTTGCCGACGCGTTCCGAATGACCTTGAGTGTACTTGTCTTTGATATCGATCGCGGCGGCGAAGGCTCGGACAGTGTCGCGATAGATTGCACGCAACTCCTCGTATAGCCGTCGATTCTCTTCGGCGCGTTGGGCCACCTGCTCGAGTAATCGATGAGTGTGAATACCGACGCCGATATGACGAACCATCGCGTGAATAGTCTCGAAGTCGTCATTCGAAAACTCTTCGCCACTCGCTTTACCGCCGAGGAGTATCAAGCCGGTAACTTCCCCGCGCACGATCATTGGCAGTACCAGCTCGATTCCTTCCGCCGCAAGGGTCGAGCGATATCGATTCAGAAACGGGTTGGAACTCGAGATATTGTTAACGAGCGAGTCAGAAACGTCGCCGGCGAGAAACGCCTTCATCTCGGCCTCTTTAATATCAGCTCCATTGAACAGTTGGTCACCCAGACCCCAAATCGAGACACAACGGAGTGGGCCAGGTCCATCGCACTCGACAACCGCGCCACGACGTAGCGCGAGAGTGCCGAGGAGCAGGTGCATCGATGTCCGCACCATCTCGTTGAAATCACCGGTGCCGGCAATCTCCTGTCCTAAGTCGGCTAAAGCTCCAAATGTATGAATTAGTTTCTGGGTTGAAGGCTCCATGTGTTCAATGGACTATGGGAGTAGTCTCAAAACGCGAAAGATTATTAAGTGCTTCTCGTTCGTCCTTCGCGAGCACAACATGGCGGGTCAGTCCGAGCATTTCAAACAACTGGACTGTTTGATTGTTGACCTCCGAAAAGACAATCTGCGCGCCGCTCTTTTCAGCAACGTCGATAATTCCGAGCAGTATTGAAATCCCAATGCTGTTGACGAGTTTAGTGTCGCTGAAATCGATGACCAGCGCGCGGCAACCGCATTTCAGTTGCCGGCGACACTCGCGCTCGATTTTTTCACCGGTTAGCTTGTTAAGGTAATCGCTAGCGTAAACAACAGCGGTGGTGCCAACACAGTGCGAGCGTACTAGCCCTCCACTTGGTGTATCCACTCGATAGCTCCCTCCTGCTTCGAATGTAGCCACGAAACCGCAGCACTTGGTATTTAGAACTTAGTGCCTTATTACAAACCACCAAAGCACTAAGGACAAAGTACAAATACCGAAAATGTTTTGTTACTCGTTTGCGGCTTTTCCCCTTTTTATGGCCGCAGATATTTTGTCATGCGCAAACTGGTGCCATCGTCGACCCGTTCAAACTCTACCTCATCCATGAGTGTCCGAATGAGCTTAAGTCCCCAACCGCGTCTCTCTTCTGCCACCTCTTTGGCTTCTGCTCCGGTGTGCGCGCCATTGAGATTGGCTGGCACGATGCCGCGACTCGAAATAGTGATGACTAATCTATCACTTTCGACGCGAAAACGCTGATAAATTTTTCTATCCGGGCTGAAACTGTGCTCAGAGGCATTGATACAGGCCTCCACAATAGCTGTTTTTATCTGATTAATGGCCTCGGGACGAAAAGTTAATCGCTTGGCAATCTGCTCAGCAGTGCTGGCAGCAATCAACTCGTTATCCTCTCCCATCGGCACTACCATCATGAATTCATCCGGTCCCTCTGTCTCTACAACCGTGCTCTGTACGGTATCGCGCACCCGGGACGCCAGCAACTCCAACTGCTGCCGGCTTGAGCCAAAAGCTTTTCGCCGCTCGAGCAGTTTGCTGGCCTCTTCAGAAAAGCCTTCGTTTGAAATTAGCCAGATCTGAAAGCGACTGAAGCCGAGCCTATCGGCCAGGGTTTCAAATCTGTCGCACCAGGCGCGCGCGACAGCAACGTCGACCTCGAGCTTTGATTCAATGTCTGCTGCGAGCCAGATAATTTCCTGCGCATCCGAATAGGACGCTTCTTCGAAGGTGTGTGCAACCAGGCAGTGCTCTTCTTCGCAAAGCTGTCGCATATCGCTCATGAACGCCGAGCAGGTCGCAAGATGAATCGTCTGCGGAAGTTTGGAAAACTCTGTTTCAGCTGCCAAACCTGAAACAATAGTTTCTCCCTCGGCGCCCTTGTACTTGTCACTGAACGACTTGTAATCGAAAAGCACGGCGGGCACTTGCTGGCAGTTGAATTTAGAAATCAGTTCGCGCAAGCCAGCGTTTGCGATCTGTTTGTAATGACGCGCCATCGTGTGCGGTGCACGTTTAAGAGAGTCCGCCAGCATGTCGGCAACCACTAACGCCCTCGGCTCACTAATAACGTCAAGCCGATACCGAATCTTCAAATAGTCTTTCCACGCTTGCGGGCCACTGCCGGCTTCAACTGTGGTTTCGTCCCAATTCACAAACTCCTGGACGTGCAGTCGGTGCAGAACGTCTTCGAGCTCGGTAGCTGCCATGTGCAGACGTTTTCGCCAGATCTCAAAAGACGAAATCTGCTCTTCACCGGCGGCTGCTTCCCAGAGTAGACGGATCAGCAGGTGTCTTGTGTCGAGCCTTGGCGAGATCTCTTCCAGTAGATCCGCAAAGTGACGATGAATGTGACCGCCGAAGAGCTCATCGACGTAGAGACGTTCACAATCCAGGTACGAAAGCAACGGTGCGTGTTTCTCGCGCGCCGCCTGCAGGAAGATGTTGATGAAAAATGGACTGCCCGCAAACTGTTGCACGATCAGATCGCGCGCGGCCTCACTCGTCGCAACCTGCTGACGCCGCGCTACGTGCTCGACGAGTTTGGCTGCTTCTGTGACATCGAGTTGTTCGAGACGCAACATGTCGAGCAGTTCAAAGTTGCACTTCGCGTCATGCGCCGACTCGAGAATCTGGCGTCGCAGTCCGGCAAGAACAAACGAGAAACCTCCACGTGCGAAGACTCTGAGAATCTCCGTGCCAAGCACGACCGCGCCATTAAGATACTCCGCCAGCTGCGAACCATCGAGCATGACGAACGGGCGCCCCCGAACTGCGGGAATACGCTGTGGTGCTCCGAGACAGAAACGCACTAATGCTTTGTCGTCGTTACTGAACCGTAAGCGGTTGTACGACTCGACGAGTTGTTCGATCCACTCAAGATCGGCTGCGGGTGCCAGTTCGACGAGATCGTGCAACGTCAGCGGCGCTTCCGAGACGACTGGTTCGTCGCGGCGATAGGCGATGTATTGCTGAAGGAATGTGTTAAGAAACTCAATCGCGGCGCTTACCGCGGTGGTTTCGTTTCGGGTAATAGCGAAATAGATCGGGATCACGTCGGTGCGCCGGTTGAAGATCCGATCGTAAGCCTGGCGCAGGAGTTCGGAGACACCCGCAGACGGCTCCATGAGCAGCAGCAGACCTCGACCTGCGTTAGCAGATTCGGCCTGCGCCATAATCCGATCGAGTTCCGCGGCGCGACCAACAAAATCCTGTTGGATCACGCGCCCCAGAACACGGCGGAAATTTTCGCTGCGACTACTCATGCAAGTCCACTGTCCTCTCTCCGTAAAACTCAACTCGATCTTTCCCCAAACTCTTTGCCTGGTACAGTGCCCTATCCGCGGCGGCGATGATGTTTTCGGCTGTATTGATGTTCTTCGTAATTGCCGAAACACCCACGCTAATCGTTACACGGCCCAGCGGCTGCGACTTTCCATGCGGAAAGTGTGTCGTGGAAACACGCTGCCTGATGCGATCTGCAATCACACCGGCTTCCGAGATGCTCGTCTGCGGCAACAAAATGCAGAACTCTTCACCGCCATACCGCGAAGCCACATCAACCGCTCTTAACGCACCCTTCAGGCAATGCGCCGTGATCTGCAGCGCGAGGTCACCTGCCTGGTGCCCGTTCTTATCGTTGTAAGCTTTGAAATCGTCGATGTCGATCATCAAAAAACTCATCGGATAGTCGTAACGCTTCGAACGATTCAATTCTTCCGACAGTCGTTCTTCAAGATAGCGACGGTTCGGTAGCGCGGTAAGTGAATCAGTGATCGACATGAGCTGGAACTCAGTCGCGCGCTCCTGCCATTCGGCGCGCTCGAGCGCAAGCGCGACCTGTGGTCCAATGATTTCCAGCAACGACAGATCGATTTCGTCATAAACCCCGCCCCCCGATTTGTCTGTCACATTCAGCACACCGACCTTTCGCCCGCCGATGATGATCGGATAACTAATAAATGAGTTGGTCTTGTATTGACGTTCCGCCGGCGCCGGTTTACGACCTGCCATGCGCAAATCCGTAACCATTACGGCTTTACCCGTGTCGATAACTTCGCCCGAAACCCCTTCACCGACGCGCACTGGTGGGAGCAATTCAGGCGCGGTTGGCAGTCCACTGGCCGCCTTTAACACCAAACTATTCGCGGCTTCGTCCAGCACCATCAATGAAGCGCGCTCTGACTGCAGCAATTCCTTTGAGCTCGCAATGATCGAGTTGTAGGTCTTAACCGGATCGGCACAGCTTATTCTTTCAAGGAAGTGCTGTAGCGAATCGGCAAAGCGCGAACGACTTTCCAACTCATTTCGCAGACGCTGAACTTCGAGTTCGAGATCCTGATGCGAATGCGTGGTCTCCTTTTTCGCGACTGACGAAACAGTTTCTGATTGCGCTTTGACCGCCGCCGTCTTTGGTTCAGACGCAGCCACCTTACTCAGACCTGATCCGTTTGACGAAGCTGCTTTGAGTTGGTGGGCCGCGCGATCCACTCGTTCTACCAACTCACTTACGCGCTGTGGCTCGGAGAAGAGAATATTTCCGAAGACATTCTCCGATGCCAAAGCCTGCAAATCACCTGTGCGAAATCGTTCCATCAATTGCTGATAATCCGAACTCTTTACAAAGGTGCGTCCGGCAATGACGGCCAACTTTCGTTTGCCGCCGAAATCGACTGGCTTCGCAATACATGAGAGTCCCGCGTGACACTTGTATTCAACCGCCCCACCTGCCTTAACCGCTCGTGAGTGAGCAGCACCGCAAAAGGGATCACAAAGCCCTAGATGTTCAGGGGAACTCTGGAAGGTATGGCATATCGAGTTGTTGTTTGAGACTACCACTGCGGGAGGCTGATAGCCGTCGACAAGCAACAAGGCCAGCGCCGACGATTCCGCGAGCGAATCCTGGATTTCTGGCCAGGAGGGCGGGGCGTCTTCGCGATGTTCCTGAGGACTCAGGGCAATGGGGGATTTATTAACCATCAGGATCTGGGCTTCAACTGTGTGGCATAAAACGACTTAGCGGACTGCCACGAGAATCTGAGCTACCTTCATCCGCACACGAGGGAGTTTACCTTAGTGCTAAATGTCTAATAACCGGGGGTTTTCAAGGGTGCCACGAAGAGGATGTTAGCCACAAAGAGGCACAAAATACACAAAGAACTGGAGGATCAAACATCGATAAGACAAAGCGTCAGGTCAGTCAAAAGGGTTTTCTTTTTTGTGACTCTTGTGCCTCTTTGTGACTCACCCGTTTGGGCTTTTTTGTGGCAGACCGGGGGCGGCGCCCGGGGCGACATCCTCAATATGAGGTTGTGCCGGACTGATTCGGATGCACGCTGCGAAATGCGCCGGCTTTATCTCCACTAACTGAGGAACCACCTCCTTGCATTCGTTGATCGCGTACGGGCACCGCGTATGAAAGCGACAGCCAGATGGGGGATTGATCGGTGACGGCACGTCGCCCTCCAGCATTATACGCTGCCGTGTGGCCTCCACCTCAGGATCGGGTACGGGCACGGCAGAAATGAGCGCTTTCGTATACGGCATCAAAGGCTCGTCGTAGATCGTGCGGGCGTCAGCGATCTCGACCAGCTTGCCGAGGTACATCACAGCAACGCGATCTGAAACGTGTCTGATCGCACGCAGGTCGTGCGAGATGAACAGATATGTAAGGTTCTTTTCACGACGCAACTTCTCGAGCAAATTCATGATCTGCGCTTGAATAGAAACATCGAGCGCTGAAATTGGCTCATCAGCAACAATGAAATCGGGATCAACTGCCAGTGCCCGGGCGATGCCAATCCGTTGTCTTTGACCACCGGAAAACTCGTGCGGGTATCTTTTGATAAACCGTTTACTCAGACCAACAGTCTCGAGTAGTTCCTGAACGCGTTGTTCCGCTTCCCTTCCTCGTGCCAAATGAAATGTTTCCAGCGGTTCGCCAACAATCTGGCCAATCGTCATTCGCGGATTAAGCGACGCGTAAGGATCCTGAAAAATTATTTGGAGGTGACGGCGTTGTTCGCGCAACTGTCTTTGCGACAAGTGGGCAAGATCGCGATCGCGATAGAGCACTTGCCCGTTAGTGGGTTCAGTGAGACGCAGGATTGCGCGCCCGAGAGTCGTTTTGCCGCAGCCTGATTCACCAACCAGTCCGAGTGTTTCCTTTTCATAAATGTCGATTGAAACTCCGTCAACTGCTTTCACAACCCGCTTCACTGGGTTTGTGCCAAACAATTTGTCGAGTGGTCCACCACCACCAAGATCGAAGTGCACTTTCAGATCTCTGATCGATAGCAGTGTTGACTGTTGCGCACTCATGCCGGTGTACCGCCTGACTCGCCATAGACTTCCCGCGCAAAGTGACAGAGCGAATAATGATCAGCGTTGATCTGGACGAAGGGCGGAAATTCTTGCCGGCATATTTCTTCCACGCGATCGCAGCGTGGCGCAAACGGGCATCCAGGTTTGAGATGTGCGACGTCGGGAGGCAGACCAGGTATCTGGTACAGCTTGCCCTGTTCAGCCGTCGGGTCCGGTACGGAACGGAGCAAACCCTTGGTGTATGGATTTCCTGGATGGGAGAACAACTCGCTCGTGCGTGCCTGCTCGAAGATCTTTCCGGCATACATCACAATGACGTGGTCCGCCATACCTGCCACCACGCCGAGATCATGCGTAATTAGAATCACGCTCGTTCCCGTTTCACGTTTGAGCTTCTTGATGAGCTCGAGGATCTGTGCCTGAATCGTGACGTCGAGAGCAGTCGTCGGTTCATCGGCAATCAGGAGCTCTGGCTCGCAAGAGAGTGCCATGGCTATCATTACGCGCTGTCGCATGCCGCCGGAAAACTCGTGTGGATAACTGTCGGCGCGCGAATGTGCATCGGGAATACCGACCGTTTCCAACATGCGAATGGCGTGAGCGCGAGCCTGCGACTTCGTATGTCCGAAGTGGAGTTCAGTCATCTCCATTAGTTGTCTGGAGATCTTCATGAACGGATTCAGCGAGGTCATAGGGTCCTGGAAGATCATGGCGATGCGGCGACCTCTGATCTTACGGATGGCTTCGTTCGACAGTAGTAAAAGATCATTGTCGTTAAAGATGACCTCACCGGACACGATTTTTCCCGGTGGTTCGGGGATAAGTCGAATGATCGAGAGATTTGTAACTGACTTTCCTGAGCCGGATTCACCCACGATCCCGAGCGTCTCGCCACGCTTTAGTTGGAAGGAGATGCCGTCGACGGCTTTGACGATCCCATCGTCTGTTTCGAAGTAAGTCCGAAGATTTTTTACTTCGAGAAGGTTGCCGTCTGTGGTCGCAGTCATAGAATTAAATAGGTCCTATTGGTCCTATAGGACCTATACCGTCCTCATTTGCGGATCCAGCGCATCCCGCAATCCATCGCCGAGAAAGTTTAGCGAGAAGAGTGTCAGTGCCATTGTCACGCCGGGAAAGATCAGTTGCCATGGGAAAATGGCGATATTCTGAATACCGTCTGAGGCGAGGCTACCCCACGAAGCCAGCGGCGCCTGTACGCCGAATCCCAGAAACGAAAGAAACGCCTCAGTCAACATGATCTGTGGAATCGTCAGCGTTGCGTAGACGATCACGGGACCCAACGTATTCGGGATCAAATGACGAAAGATGATCCGTGTGTTCGATACTCCGGTCGCGCGCGCGGCGAGTACAAATTCCTGATTCTTTAACGACAGCACCTGGCCACGAACGATACGCGCCATCGTGAGCCACGATACCGAGCCCAATGCAATGAATAACAGGATCAACTGGCCGCGCGGCGTCTGGCTGCGAAACATCGATAGCAGCACGATGACAACGATCACGTAGGGCAGTGAATAGAGTACGTCGACAATGCGCATCATCACGTTATCCACCCGCCCACTAACGTATCCTGCAATTGCGCCATAAGCGATACCGATCAGGAGAGACACAAATGTCGAAAGGATTCCGACAAACAAAGAGATCTGTCCGCCCTGGAGCACACGCGCAAACTGATCGCGTCCGGAATTGTCAGTGCCCATCGGGTGGGCCCACGTGAATTCACCGTCCGGGCCCGTGAAAGGAGGAAATGATCGGGTTAACTTGATGTCTTGTGAGGGAATGTAGTCAGGAGTAAACCCGAAGACCGCCTTGATCACGGTTGGTCCAATGATCGATGAGATCGTCACAATAATGACGACCACCAGACCAAAGACCGCGAGCTTGTTCTTCAACAGGCGGCGCCATGCGTCACGCCAGAGAGACGTGCCACGAACAAATGGTCCGACTTCGTCCGGATGGACGTCAGCCTCAACCACTGCCGCTTCCGGGCCAATGTGGACCAGGTCTTCGTGATCTGGATTGTTCTGCGTTGCCATCGTGGTTTGTACTTAGTGCTTTGTACTTTGTTCTTTGATTGTTTTACGAAGAACCAAATACAAAGCACTAAGCTCAGTTTTAGTGATACCTCACGCGCGGATCCAGATACGCGTATGCGATATCGACGAGTAAATTCATCAACAAGAGTGTGATCGCAATAAAGGCGACGATGCCAATGATCAATGGCTCGTCGCGATTGAGCGATGCCTGGATAAAATAGTTTCCCAGTCCGGGCAGCGCAAAGATCCTCTCGACTACAACTGTTCCCGTCAATAGGAACGCCAACGCTGGTCCGGTGTAAGAGATTACAGGCATCAGCCCGCCGCGCAACGCATGCCGGACAACGATATCGCGCTCACTCAATCCTTTCGCTCGGGCAGTGCGAATGTAATCAGAGCGAAGCACTTCGAGCATACCCGCTCGCGTCAGTCGCGCGATGTACGCCATGTAGATTGCCGAAAGCGTCAGCACCGGCAGAATCAGATTTCGGCTCGGAAAGCCCTCCCAGCGCGACGGCGGTAACCAGTAAAGACCAAGCGAGAAAATGAGGACCAGTATTGGACCAAGAACAAAGTTGGGCACAGAAATACCGAGCATCGCCACGGCCATCGAAGCGTAATCCCACTTTGAGTTTTGTTTGAGCGCCGCGATCGAACCGGCAGTTACACCAACAACCAGCGCGAGTAAGTAAGCAAGAATTCCAACCGCTGCGGAAACCGGGAACGATCGCTTGATGATCGTATTTACCGGCTGCCCCTGATATCGCAGAGAGGTACCAAAATCGAGACGGATAATCCCCCACATCGTCTTGCCATACTGCTGGTACCAGGGTTTATCGAGTCCATACTTTTCGCGAATGCTCTTCTCGATGGCAGGAGGCAGTGGTTTTTCACCGGAATAGAAATTACCGGGAGCGAGTTTTATCAGAACCCACGTAATTGAGATCACTACGAGGATCGTGGGGATCGTGACGAGGAGACGTCTGACAATGAACCGAAGCATTCGTTAAACGGAGATCGCGTTCGTCTGCACTATTCTGCGTCCAGACTAGGAGTACTGTAATCCCACTTCGCCTGATCGCGTTCGATATAAATATATTTCCAGGGAAACAATGAGCCGGGATTCGGATACATGCCTTTCACGTAAGGCTTCTTCAACCAGTTCACTGATGGCGAATCAAGTGGAATGATAGGCTGCTGATCGAGCATGTACGCTTCTGCCTGCGCCAGCAGCTCGTACCGTTTTTTCTGATCGAGCGTCCGATTAGCTTCGTCGAGCATCTTGATGTATTTCGGATCCTGCCAACCAGTGCCACTCTCGCCCTGTGTGTAGAAAAGACTCAGGAATGTGAATGGGTCCATGTAGTCAGCGCCCCATGCGCCGCGCGCAAATCCCTTGTACTCAAGTTTGGCTTTTTGGTCCAAAAACGTCTTCCACTCCATGTTGCGAAGCCCAACGGTGATGCCAAGATTCTGCCTCCATTGTGCCTGCATCCATTCGACCACTGATTTGTTTGCGGCCTGACTGTTGTAGATAAACTCGACCTGGCCCACAGGGAAGGTTGGACACGAGAAACTTCCATCCGAATTCTGAACTACTGGATAACCAGCCTCACCCATTAACCGGCGTGCTTCTGCCGGATTGAAGACTGCTCCTTTTGGTTGTGGATATCCGGGAAACATCCCTTCGGGAGTAAATGCAGTCAGTGGCTTTACAATGCGTCGCCAGGCGGCATATGCCGGCTTGTCAATCGACAGGTTGAATGCCTTTCTGACTTTCGGATCATTCAACGGAGGCTTGGTGGTGTTGATGATCAGATAATCGATCGCCGCCTCTGCCTTATCCATATAGTCCTTTTTGAACCTCATGATGTGCAGCCAGGCATTTGGCACGGCATGGTTGTAAACGGCATCAAGCTCCCCGACCTTATACATGTTCATCACAGTGGAATTGTCGATAACGGGGTAAAGATAGATCTCGTCCAATTTCACATTCGCCACGTCCCAGTACATCGGATCGCGCTCGAGCACCAACTGGTCATAGGGTTTCCATGTCTTTAGTTTGAACGCACCACAACTGACAATGTGTTCGGCCTGGGCCCACTTGTCACCAAACTGCTCTACCGCTTTGCGCGGCACGAGGCGGAAAACCTGGTGTGCGAGCATTCCCAGGAAAAATGGCGCCTGCTGGGTCAGCGAGATCCGAACAGTGTACTTGTCGACCGCTTCGACGCCGATGTCCTCAGCTTTGACCGGAACAAGCTCTTTGCCTGTCACCGCCGTTTTCAGCTTTGCATCAGCGTCCAGACGCTTGGTTCGTGCCTTCGCATCACCAGGAAGAGTCAATCTTGTAGGCGTGTGCATCTGGCGATGAAAGTCTGTATCCGGATCTGGCGTCGTCTCTTTTGGATCGGGACGATACTCGCTGTTTGCTGTATCGATTGGGCTGCTGCTGAGCGGCTCGGGAGGGAGACCCTCGTCAAAATCTCGCGCCAGCAAGAACTCTCCTGTTTTTGGATCGCGCACGAAAACCTGTTGCTGGTTGTAGGCCTGCGCGTATTTGAGATACGACATCATATAAGCGTTGCGCGATGCCGTTTCTTTTGCGAGATTGCGTCGGAATGTGAAGACAAAATCGTTTGCATCGATCGGATCCCCGTTGGACCATCGACCGGTGTTGCGCAGGTGAAAAGTAAACTCTGATGAATCGTTGTTTGTGTGCCAGCGTTCGGCAAGGGCTGGTTCAGGAGCTAGTGTTTTTGGATTGTATTCAACCAAACCTTCGAACAACGCCATGTACAGACGTGCTTCCGGTTGCCCGTTGCTGATCGCTGGATCCAGCGATTCCGGTTCGTCGCCGCTTACGTATCGGAAAATGTTGCGCTGAGGAGGAGTGGTACTACCGAAGAACTCTTCCTTACTTGAAGCAACGGTACATGAGTAGGTGGAAAATGCCAGCGACGCCAGCAAGACGAGTCCGACAATCTGTTTAAACTTGCCACTGCTCATCAGGCACCTCCGCAACTCAATGCCGTTTGCTTTAGTTCAGCGCGAGTTAAGAGGAAACCCGCAAGTGAAGAGACGAGTGGAAGTTAGCACGCGATAGAAACTTTAATCAAGATTTTAGTGGGGGCTTCAAAGTGGGACTGGCGGAATTGGTCTCGATGGTTTGCTTCACAGGATTAACAAGATAGAACAAGATTTACAAGATACATCCTGTAAATCCTGAAACATCTTGTTAATCCTGTGAAGCAAACTTCTGGAAAACACGCACCTACAATTTTACCGCGTAACCGAGTCCATCTCCGACGGGCAACACTTCGGCGAGCAGTTGGGGATGACTCATGAAGTAGCGATTGAATTCTCTCAACGCCACCGTTGATCTTTCGGTATCGCCTGTCGCGACTCTTCCGCCCCAAAGCAAATTGTCGACAATCACAACACCGCCGGTGCGCAGAAGCGCCAAACCGAGATCAAGATACTGTGAATACTCTTCCTTGAGTGCGTCGATGAAAAGCAGATCGAAAGTCTGCTCGAGGTTGGGCATCACTTCCAAAGCTTTGCCTCGTTTAATTTCAACTCGATCCAGCAACCCTGCGCGTTTCAAATAACCAGTCGCGGCGTCAATCATCTCATCACTCGGCTCAATCGTAACGACTACTGACACCTTTCCCATGCCGCGCGCGAGATGGACCACCGAATAGCCAATCGCCATTCCGATTTCCAGAGCTTTCTTTGCACCCGTAACGCGCGCAGTGATCTCTATAAAGCGAGCGACCTCGCGATCAGCAATCGGCACACGATGCTCGGCCGCATAAGCTTCCATCTCTGTGAGCAACGGATCGTTTTGGGTCAGGAGTTGGTCCAGGTACTCAGCCTGGTCGGGTTGAATAATCGCGTCGAGTTTTGCCTTCATGGTTTTACGTCAACTGTCAGGATTATCCTGCGCCTCGCCGTTCACTGAAACATACCGGCGGCCGAGGCCAAGTTGTCTTAGCTTATGTTGCAACGATTGCCGGTGCATGTCCAGAATCTCGGCCGCCCGGGTCACATTTCCCTGTGTGTACTCGAGGCACCGAGTGATGTAGCGGCGCTCAAACTCGCGGCGATCTTCACGAAAATCCGCCGTAAATGGCACTCGCAAACCATCTGTTTCCGCGTCGTTTTCAACGATCCCGTTTTTGGACATTCCGGCGGTAATCTCGTCGGGGAGGTCTTTCTGTGCGACTTCATCACCGTCAGCCATGATCACGGCACGGTCGATGGTATTTTTTAGCTCGCGAACGTTCCCGGGCCAGTTGTATTCAACGAGCCGTCGCAGCGCTGCCTGGCTTAGCGATCGCTGCGGCAGTTCATATCGTTCCGCTGCGAGTCGAATGAAAGTCTCCGCCAGAAGCGGAATGTCTTCGCGACGTTCACGCAGTGGCGCGATCTCAACGGTGACAACACGCAAACGATAGAAAAGATCCGCTCGAAAGTTACCGTTCGTGATCTCCTGTTCGAGCGGGCGGTGTGTTGCACTCACGATGCGCACATCAACCGGAATCGATTCGTTAGCGCCGAGCCGCTCAATTCGTCTTTCTTCCAATGCGCGCAGTAGCTTCGCCTGCACGTTGGAGCTCATGTCGCCAATCTCATCGAGAAACAAGGTGCCGCCGTCAGCCTGTTCAAACTTCCCTTCCCGTCGTGCTGCCGCGCCTGTAAAAGCGCCCTTTTCGTGGCCAAAAAGCTCCGATTCGATCAGCTCCGAGGGTAAAGCGGCGCAGTTGACCGCGACAAAGGAAGCGTTGCGTCTCACGCTGTTACGTTCGTGAAGTTCGCGAGCCACCAGCTCCTTTCCCGTGCCCGATTCCCCGCGCACAAGTACCGTCGCATCGGTCTCTGCCACTTTATCGATCATCGCGCGCACTTTCTGCATTGCCTCTGAATTGCCGATGAGTGCGCCACGTTGTGAGCGTTCGACCTCGATGCGACGTCGCAGCGAATAGTTTTCACGTCTTAGTTGAACTGTTTCCGCTGCGTTTTTTATGACCAGTCGCAGATCGTCGAGTTCAAATGGCTTCGAAAGGTAGTCGTGTGCACCTGCTTTGACAGCCTCGACCGCCATCCGTTCGGAGCCATGCGCCGTGACTATAATCACGAGTGGTCCATTACCGTTTGAGCTCTTGATCTCGCGGAGAAAGTCGAGCCCGCTCATTCCGGGGAGGTTTACATCGAGCAGCAGAAGATCAGGTTCGGTTTGTTTCAGTAGGGCGCGGGCGGCTTCGGCGGAACCAGCTTCAGTGATGTTGTAACCAAGGGTAGAGAGGGCTCGCCGCATGCCGTAGCGCGCGGCTTCCTCGTCGTCAACAATCATTAATCGCAACGCGTCTTTTCTCACTTCCTGAGTAGTTTATGGCCCTGCGGCCCTAAACTCCTAGCGCATCGCGTGCCACAATTTGGAGTGCGGCGCCCTATCTTTGAGTTCTCTTTGCCGACACGACCAGAATGATCGCATCACCGGAAGGGCCGACATTGAGAGTACCAACGATCACCGGCTCTGATTCACGCATGCTGATGTCGGTCGCTACTCCTGTGTTTTCGTAATTGAAAGTCGGCGCCACCGCACCGTTCGCTGCAATTGCGCCACTTGTTTGAATCGGAATACGGGCGCCGAAGCTGAAACCGAGCATCTGCACTACCGGCTGGTTCTCGCTATTACGTAAGAGCTTGATTTGTCGCACCTTGAATTGGCTGAAGCTTGGGGTCACAGCCGAGGCCGAACCCGCAGCCGCGCCCGAAACCGTTGCGAGTGGTCCACCAATCCAGCTCAGGTCTAAACGGCCTTCATTCTTCACGCGATTAATCAACGTAGCGGCGAGCCGGTAGTTCTTGAATGGCAAGGTTGCACGTAACTGCTTAACCACAGGGTCGAGCACCGCGGGAAGCTTTGCATCATCCACTTCCTGATTAGTGCCCACGATCAGATAGAGCTGCGTATCGAGATTGGGCTCATCAGGATCCGGATTCTGAGCCTGAACTGTCAGGCTAGTGCACACCAGGCAGAATGCGAACAAGACCGCGCTGAGAAAAATCTGCTTCTTCATTACTATCATCTCCTTCAATCGATAACGGTTCCCCAGGTCAGAGCTATCACGCATCCTTCAGAAAAAAGTTCCACGCAAAGGCGCCAAGTGAGCAAAGACCGCTAAGTTTAAGAGTTAGATTTTGCGTCTTTGCCCTCTTCGCGTCTTTGCGTGAGATCGAACACAGGCTAGAGAGGAACGCGCAGTTGAAAGAGTGCGCCGCGACCGTTGCGAGTGACATCGAGAGAGGCTGAGCCGCCGACCTCCTGAACGCGTTTGCGAACGATTGCTAAACCTAATCCAGTGCCACGCTGTCGGGTTGTAAAGAATGGCTCCCAGATCCGTTCACGCAGATCTGCAGGCACTCCTGACCCGCTGTCTTGAATGCTGACCAGCAATTCACCGTCGCTTGCTGCTGCTACGAGCTCGACCCTGCCACCGTGTGGTGTTGCTTGAAGTGCGTTCAGCAACAGGTTTGAGAGAGCGTCACGCAGCGCTGAGACTGACTTCCCGCCAAGCTCTGCTTCAACCTGCACCTTGCAATCGAGCGCGATTCCTTGTTCTCTTGCACTGGCGCGAAAAAGATCGACGACCGATCTCAGCAACTCATCGACACTCAACGCCTGACCCGCAGGACTCTCCTTCCTAGCAAAGCTTAGCAACTGAGTCACACTCTGACTCAGACGATCAGTTTCGCCAACAATCAAACCGAGATCTCGTTCATACAAGTTCCGCAGGTTCTCATCTTCGCGCATCACCTGCGCGATAGACTTGATTGCTGAGAGCGGATTCTTGATCTCATGTGCGACGGTTGCTGCCATGCGACCGAGTGACGCCAGACGCTCGCGTTCAGCCAGCTCTCGTTCGAGTCGCAGGTTTTCTTCCAGCAGTCTTGAGTCGTCGATCGCGATTGCAACCTGATCCGCGAGCAGTCCGATAATTGAACGCCCGTCTGAAGTTAAACTCGCCGAGGCGGCGTCAACTGCCAACAAACCTTCGACTTTATCTTCACGACGCAATGGATATGCAATCTTAAAACCCTGGTCTGTCAGGACAGGCTCGTCTTCAACTGTCTGCCAACCAGTGTCTCTGGATTTTTCGAGGACCTCTTTTATCCAGGACTCTGATGGATTCTCGAGATCCTCCATAAAGATTTTGAGCTGCCGCAATCCGAGCACATCGGTAGTTCGCTCTTCGACGAACTGCAACAGATCCGATAAATCTTTGTACTGGCCGGCATAAGATCCGATGCGCGCGACAATCTCTTTGTAGAGCGCCGCTTCACGCTCGAATAGCTTGTGAAATCGTTGGGCCAACCACCCTCGCAACGGCGCAGCGAGTAGCGCGAGCGCAAGGATCAGCAAGGCTTCTACTAACCCAGGTCTAACACCGTATCGCTGCGTCATCCAATCGCCGATTGTACGAATGCCGAATACGTAGACAGTTAAAACGACCGTGGCGAATGTCACCACGATCAGACTTTCTTCGATGATTATTTCCAGATAGCGATAACGGTAGATGTAGTAAGCCAACAAGACCGAAGGCAGCAGAGATCCGAGATTGGCAATCGTCTTGAGATAGAGCCCGGCGATCGTTCCTTCACCGACACCAGCCGCGAGTGCCGCAAAGATCACCACGCCAACGCCCATGAACGAGAAGGCCAGCGTTCGCATGATTATCTTCTCGCTGCGATTTCGGCTCCGTCGTGCAATCAACAGTTCCGTCAAGGCGATCAAACCGAGCACGTATGCAATCCAGAACGCGAACGGAATTACGAAAAACGAAAGCTTCGTGAACATCGGCGCGTAATCGCCGGTCCAAAGCTGCGGTACTGCAATGAGCAGAAAGATCGTCGGTATATATGAAAGGTAAACTCGAACGTGCTCGCTGCGCGTCAGCGAGCGACTGTGTGCGTTGGCCCAGAGGTGAAGATGAACATGCAGCAGAAACGAATAAGCAAAAGTGATACTGACGACCGCGACAGTGTCGGCAAATCGTAAGAGGTTGGTCCATGTATCGGGACCAAGGTCGAAGAGACCGTGCAGAGTTACAACCAGATTGCTGGTGTGCCAGCCACCCATTGTGAGGGCGAGGAGGGCCAGTAGTCGTTCGATATTTGTTAATTTGCTGCGGTGAGTGACGAGTTGAAACAGCATCCAGAGGGGCAGTAACGCGCCGATGCTGTAACCGATGACCTGGAGTATTTCGAGCGGCTCGAGTGGGGACATTAAAATCAATAGGTCCCATAGGACATATAGGACCTATTTCTGAAAGCCTAATTCGCCGCAGTACTCTTCGGAACCTGTGATGTAAACGTGATCTCCACGCGGCGATTCTTTTTCTGGCCTGCAACCGTAGTGTTTGGAGCAAGCGGGTTGGAGGCGCCCATACCGTTGGCCTGTATGCGCATCGGATCGACGCCGGCAGACTGGAAGCGATCGGAAAGCACCCGTGCTCGCTCCTGTGTCAGCTGCTGTAGTGAAACTTCGTTACCTTTGCTGTCAGTGTAGGCCTCGATCAGGATCTGGTAATCAGGATTGCTGGCCACGAGCGCTGCCAGTGGTTCCAGTTTGGCTGCGGACGCGGCAGACAAAGTCGCGGCACGGGCACTGGTCCAAATTGTCTCCGGTAATACTAAACGAAAGCCCGTCGCAGTCTCTTTAAGCGTCCCGTACTTCGCAAGCGTTTCTTTCAGATTCGCTTCCGCAGCGCGCCTCTCGGCGGCGCGTCTTTCAGCTTCAACACGGGCGGTTTCAGCCTGTTTCTCACCTTCGAGTCGCGCCAGCTTCAGTTTTGCAGCATCCCCTTCGGAACGCAATTGGGCTATCTCGTCCCGCAGTTGAGCTACTTCTACACGCTTTTCGCGCAACTGATCGTTGGTTGTGCCGAGGTCACGTTCAACCAGTTCACGTGCACGCTGTTCCTTCTCGAGCGCCGCACGAAGTTGTGCAACTTCTCTTTGCGATGCTTCTGCACTCTGCTCGGCACTACGAACGGCCTCATCGCGCCGTCGAATCTCTTCACGACGAATCCGAGCCGCTTTTCGCGCCACCGCTACTTCTTCGGCGTGTGCGCCAGACGAAGTGGCTTTCCTCGCTTCAATATCAACTTCCGCCAGCGGTTGATTCAAACGCCACGCCTTCTCTGCTGCCTGTAACTGATCTTCGGCAGTCTGCAATTCCTCAGGTGCATCCTGTGACGCTCCGGCATACTTAGCGAGGTTCACCGCCTGTCGCGCTCCGAGCAGCGATACTGGCGTCTGGCGATAATCACGATCAGCCAGCTCCGGGACGCGAGCGTCGCGGAAGTAATCGCTAGAGTTGCCGATATATCTGACATCGACCGTTTCCACCTGACTGCCATTTGGTCGTTGGGGTGGAAGATTCTCCATCACTACCATCCGACTCGGCACTTTCATCAGGAAATGGGGCTCTGCCGTAAGAATCAGCGCGAACGACTGAAGTGGCGTAGTGACATCGAGCTTTGAATTGACGAAGCTGCTGCCGCTTCGTTTGATTTCACCGAGACTGTCGACGTGTCCATCGGGTGAGATGGCCCAGAGAATGTAAGTGGTGTAGATGCCCCCCAACTCCGAAGCGCGCGGTAAATCGTCGACGCTGAGTTCAACGCGAGTTCCACGCCGCCCGGCACGTCTAACTTTCGCCTCGCCCTTTAGTCGTGGCAAAAGCGTCGTGCCACGAAATTTCACCGTAACCGTTTCGTCCAACGGATAGGTTATGGCGACCGTCTTGCGCTCAACGTCCTGCTGGGCAATTGCAACAGACACAAACAGTAGACAAGCACTGAGCGCAAAAACGAGGTGTCGACCAATGCGGCTGTAACTCATGGTGAAACAACTCCTGATCTGCGAAATTGGGAGCAACTGGCAGCAGTTAAAAGATGCCACAAACAGGCGCATTGTTGCCGATGGAGATAATGAGGTCAAGACGATTTAATCCCCGGATTACACAGATTAGGTCAATTATCTGTGAAATCTGTGGATTTTTGTCTTTCTGTAGGCCGCAATTTGGATGATGAGTATGGTAATGCCGGCGATTAGCAGCATGGGTGTCCAGCCGCGCGGGCGGAACGCCTGTAGGAAAACCCAGGCAGCGACTAAACCTGATCCAACCCACCACAGCATCGCGATCAGGGAATCTCGTTGAGCTTGTAGCCGACGCCGCGCACTGTCAATACATAACGCGGGTTCTTTGGATCGGTCTCGAGCTTCTTACGAAGACGATTGATGTGTGGATCGATGTTGCGCTGGTAGCCCTCGTAGTCGGTGCTCCAGACTCGATCGAGCAGAGCATTTCTCGACCAGGCGCGGCCTGGTTCTGACGCCAGCAGTTCGAGAATCTGAAACTCGAGCGGCGTCAAATCTATGCGATAGCCATCGCGAATCACTTCGTGACGCCGCTTGTCGATCACCAGATCGCCCACTTCGATCCGTTCGCCATCCGGTTCGGGCGGTGTTGATCCGCCACGACGCAAGAGGGCGTCGACTCGATACTCGAGTTCGCGCGGACTAAATGGTTTTGCCAGATAATCGTCCGCGCCTGCCTCAAAGCCCGCTACCTTGTCTGAAAGCGCATCGTGTGCGGTTAGGAAAAGAGCCGGAGTCTGAATGCCTCGATCTCGAACGCGTTTGAGCAGTTCAATGCCTGACATGCCCGGCATGGAGACGTCAAAGATGAAGCAATCGAATCTCCCGGAGACGGTGGCCTCCAGTGCCGCCATACCGCTCTCTCGTTCGTCGACTTGAAATCCCAGCCGGCGGAAATACTCGGCCAGAAGAAGTCTCATATCGGTATCGTCATCTGCGATCAGAAGACGTTTACCCGCGTGCTTGCTGTTTGGTGTTGCTTGCTGTGCCAAATGTCCTGATCCTGTCGGAGGGATCTATTATCGCCTAAGATCGCCGACGAATTATAACCCAAACTTGCGCAGACTCATGCGGGGAATTGATTTGCATGCGTTCACGCCCAGAAATGAAATCGAGCAAATCAGTCAGCCTTGACGCAAATAAGTGGGGGTAAGTATAGTTCTTTCCTTAAGACTTTGGACCGTCTACTACCTTCCTTATAGCAACTGATCAGAGATTTTCGCAACCAGAGATGCGTGATCTTCGCCGCCTGTTAAAGTATTTGAGACCTCACTGGCCAATCTTCACAGTGGCTACTTTGGCGATGCTGCTCGTGGGGATCCTTGAAAGCGCCATCGGCGGTTTGATTGTACCAATCTTAAATCAGGCTTTTGTTCAGGGAGCAGGTCAGCGTACCTCCACGATTTTCGGTCTGCAACATTTAATTCCCGAGGCGCCGTTCGGAGCATGGAAAGCGATATCCGTTTTGCTAATTGTTTTCACGCTCGGCAAGGGGATCGCGGAGTACTTTTCGACCTACCTGATGGCGCGAATCGGACAGTCGGCAGTGCTCAAGCTGCGACAGGATCTGTATACCCATCTCCTGGCGCAGTCAGCCACCTTCTTCGAGCGACACCGAACAAATTATCTCGTGTCGAGACTTGTCTCGAGTGCGGCGGCGATTGAGACAGCTGTGACCAGCACGATTCGCGATATGCTGCGCGAAAGTTTCACATTGATCGCGTTTCTTACCGCGTCGTTTTACTTCAGTTGGCGACTCACGCTCGGTTCGCTGGCAATCGCGCCGGTGATCGCGGTCCTGACTGCGAAGTTTGGTCGTGCCCTTCGCAATCTGGCCCGCGAGAGTTTTGAAGGCAGTAAGCAATTAACAGACACTGCCCAGGAAGCACTTGCGAATCAGGGGATCGTGAAAGCGTATCGCGCTGAAAAACGCGAATCAGATCGCTTCACTCACGTAGCAAAGAAAATTGTGCGCGCAAATCTTCGGAGCGCCAGCATCGCCGGCATTTCGCCGCCAACGATCGAGATGATCGGCATTCTCATTGTCGTGTTGCTGTTGTTTTTTGGTCAACGCGAAATCATCGCCGGACGCATGGACAAGGCGCAGTTCGTCACGTTCCTGTTTTTTCTTTTCCGCAGCTACGATCCGATGCGCAAACTTTCGCGCCTGCAGAACAGCATGGAGCAGGCACTGGCCGCAGCTCATCACGTGTGGGAAGTGATGGACGAGCATGCGACGATTCAGGAGAAACCGGACGCCACCGCACTCCCGACACTGAAGAAAGAGATCGAGCTGCGTAATGTTTCGTTTGGCTATGCAAATGAATCGCGTTCTGTTTTGCGCGATGTAAGTCTGAAGATACCTGCTGGGACCATGGTGGCGTTAGTGGGTGAGTCAGGCGGTGGAAAGTCTACCCTCACAAAGCTGTTGCCTCGTTTTCATGATCCGAGTACCGGAGCAGTGGTCTGGGATGGCATTGATATCCGGGACGCTACGATTTCGAGCCTCCGAAAACAGATCGCTCTCGTCACGCAGGAGACCGTTCTGTTCAACGATACCGTTCGCCATAACATCGCCTACGGCAAACCCGAAGCAAGCGAAACGGAGATCGAAGAGGCCGCATTAATTGCGTTTGCGCACGACTTTATTCGCGAATTACCCAATGGTTACGATACGATTGTGGGCGAGCGCGGCATTTTTCTTTCCGGCGGCCAACGCCAAAGACTCGCGATCGCCCGTGCAATTCTGGTAAATGCGCCTGTCCTGATCCTGGATGAGGCCACCTCGGCACTCGACGCGGAATCGGAGCGTCTGGTTCAAAGAGCAATCAGCAATCTGGTCCGCAATCGCACGACAATTGTAATCGCTCACCGTTTATCGACCGTACGCCGAGCAGATTTGATTGTTGTGATGGAAGCGGGACGGATTATCGAAACCGGAACTCACGCGGAACTGCTTGCCCGCGGCGGGCAGTATAAGAAGCTCTACGAGCTTCAATTTGCCGACGAGGAAGAAGAACTGGTGACACTGCAATAGGTCCTATTGGACCTATAGGACCTATTCTTAAAAGCCATGAAATCAATGACTGGATACGGCAAGGCGATGGTGGCGGGCGACGATTTCTCCGTCTCGGTCGACCTGAAAACCGTGAACAATCGATTCCTCGACATTCACCTACGCGTGGGCTCTGAACTCGCTTCACTCGAGCCTTCCATAAAAAAGCGCATCAACTCACGGTTATCACGCGGCCGTGTCGATGTGACCGTGAGCATGGAACGTGTCGCGCAGATCGCCTACGAAGTCAATCGCCCACTCATCGCTGGTTACGTCAGTGCGTTGAAGCAGCTCCAGCAGGATTTTAATATCGGGGGAGAACTCGACATTAACGTAATCGCACGAATTCCCGGTGCATTGCAGCCAGCGCGCAACGGCATCGACGAAAGAATCACCGCCGCACTCGAACGAGCTTTGGACCAGGCTTTAGACGAGCTGGAAAAAATGCGCGAGCAGGAAGGTGAGGCTCTCAAGCATGAATTGCGTGTACGAGTACAAAAGATCGAAGCACTCGTGCCAATCATCGAGGCTTCAGCTGCAGGACTTGCGGATGCGTATCGTTTGCGATTGCAAAAGCGCATCGGTGAATTGCTGAATCGCGCGGGCCAGGTTGTCGAAATAGACCCGGTGCGATTGGCCCAGGAAGTTGCTTATCTCGCGGATCGCAGTGACGTCAGTGAAGAGATGGTACGACTGCGTAGTCACCTGTCCCAGTTTCAGGAAGCGCTTGATGCCCCGGGCGACGCAGGAAAAATGCTCGACTTCCTGCTCCAGGAGCTAAACCGCGAGGCGAATACAACGCTTTCCAAATCCACGGACCTTGCCATCAAAGAAGCCGGACTGGCAATCAAAGCAGAGATAGAGAAACTTCGCGAACAGGTTCAGAATGTCGAGTAAAGTGAAAGAATTGCAACCGGCGGGGCCAATCAACCATCGTTCTCCGAGAGGAACACTCTTCGTCGTCAGTTCACCGTCAGGCGGTGGCAAGGGCACAATCATCCGCCATGTGCTGGCTTGTGTCGAAAATCTTAGCTATTCTGTCTCGTACACCACTCGTGCGCCACGTCTGAGTGAGGTCGATGGCCGCGAGTATTTTTTTGTGGCTCGTCAGACTTTCGAAGAGATGGTAGCCGCGGGCGAGTTTCTCGAATCGGCCTGCGTGCACGGACATTTTTACGGTACTTCAAAGCAGCAGATCATTGAGGAGACGGGGGCTGGCGTCGACATCATTCTCGAAGTCGATGTACAGGGCGCAGCCAGTGTGCGGCAGTTGCTAATGGATTCAGTGAGCATATTTATCCTACCGCCGTCATACGAGATCCTCCGGCAGCGCTTAATTGCCAGAGGCACCGACTCGCCGGAAGAACTCGAGGTGCGCTTGCGCAATGCGCCCCTTGAGTTAAAACAGTACTCTGCTTTTGATTACGTGATAATTAACGACGAGATCGAAAGAGCCGCCGGCCAACTCGCGTCAATCATCTGCGCCGAGCGTGCTCGTTGCATGCGCCAGGAAGGTCTCGTGCGCGAAGTGATTCAACAGTTTCAAGACAGCCAATCATAGATTCATACACTGAAGGAGAATCGAGTGCCTACACCGACAGAGTTAATTGAGAGCGACGTTGAAGGAACGAACGGCCAGGAAGTTGATTCGAAGTACCGTCTGATTATTCTCGCGGCCAAGCGCAGCAAACAACTGCAGCGCGGCGCAAACCCAAGGATCGAGATCGATCCGCAGAAACATAAGCCGACGCGAATTGCCCTGGAAGAGGTGATGCGCGGCCGCGTGCACTTCGATATCAAGCCAGACGGAAAGAGCCCGGCAGAATAAGTCCTATAGGACTTATATGACCTATATCAGGATCCTCACATACCCTTGTAGTCTGGTCCACCACCGCCTTCTGGTGTTACCCAGTTGATGATCTGGTATGGATCCATGATGTCGCAGGTCTTGCAGTGCACGCAGTTGGAGAAATTTATCTGCAGGCGCCGCTTTCCGTTTCCACCGTCGTCAACCATTTCATAGACAGCCGCCGGACAAAAACGCTGGCATGGATTGCCGTACTCCTCGGCACAACGTGTCGAACAGATATTCGTGTCGAGCACGTGTAGATGGACCGGCTGGTCCTCATCATGGCCCACTGCTGCATGGTAGACGTCTGTGACCTTGTTGAAAGTGAGTTTGCCGTCGAAACGCAGATCGCTGTAGCGCTGTTCCAGCTTATCGCTGTGATATCCATACGCAGACAGCTTCCTCATTTCTTCGTGACCGGCGCAGCCATGATCCCGATCAAAAAGGCCCCACGCTCGGCCGCCGGTAAAGAACTGGAGACCGGTATTGATCAGTGCGAGCCAGCGACCGTGTCTGAAGCCGGAGTGAAAGTTTCTAACTTTGTATAACTCGGGAATGATCCAGCTCTCGTTTACCAGGTCTTCGTAGCGCTCTAACTGGTCTGCCGAGAAGTCCTGCGCCTTCAGGGCTTCAAAAATCACTTCCGCCGCAAGCATCCCGCTCTTGATTGCCGAGTGAATTCCCTTTAAACGTTGTGGATTGAGAAGGCCTGCGCAGTCTCCTGCCAAAAGCACGCCATCAGCGTACATGCGGGGCATGGCAAAATAACCGCCCGCAGTAACGGTCTTCGCGCCATAGCGAATCATCTTGCCACCATCGAGCAGACGCGCGATGTAGGGATGAGTCTTGAAACGTTGAAACTCTGCGTGTGGATCGATCAGGGGATCTTTGTAATCCAGGCCCGTCACGTAGCCGATATTCAGCACGCGGTTCTGCATCCCGTAGATCCAACCGCCTCCATAAGTGGCGGAGTCAGAAGGAAAGCCGAGAGTGTGTGTAACGCGTCCGGTTGGATACCGATCGTCGGGAAGTTCCCACAGCTCTTTCACGCCGAGACTGTAGACTTGCGGATCGCACCCTTCATCCAATCCGAGTCGTTCGACGAGTTGTTTGGTGAGCGAGCCGCGCGGTCCTTCGCCCAGGACAGTAACCTTTGCGCGTAAATCGACACCGGGCTCGTAGTTGGCTTTACGCTTCCCTTCCTTATCGATACCCTTATCTCCAGTCCGCACACCCATCACGCGATCGTTTTCGTCGTAGAGCAAATCAGCGCCGGGAAATTCCGGAAAGATATTTACACCCGCCTCTTCACACTTCTCTCCCAGCCAGGCAGTCAAACGGTTGAGAGAAACAATGTAATAGCCGTGGTTCTTCAAAGGAGGCGGCGTAATTGGTGAACGCAGCGCGAATTTCGGCGTGAGGTAAAGGAAATGATCTTCGTTAACCGGAGACTCGAGCGGCGCGCCTTGTTCCGCAAAATCAGGGATTAGCTCGCTCAGTGCTCTCGGGTCCATTACTGCGCCGGAGAGTATGTGTGAGCCAACGGTGGATCCTTTTTCGATCACCGCAATTTCGATATCGCCGAGGGATTTGTCTTGTTTGACAAGTCGTGCGAGGTGGAGCGCACCGCTGAGATTGGCCGGGCCTGCACCTACGAAGACAACATCAAACTCCAGAGTTTCGCGTTCCATGTCCACAGATTACACAGATCTCACAGATTGGAGCAATCGACGTAATCTGTGTAATCTGTTGGTATGCCTAACCATTTAATAAACGAAACGAGCCCTTATCTACTTCAGCATGCACACAATCCGGTTGATTGGTACCCGTGGGGTGAAGAAGCATTCGAAATGGCGCGGCGCGAGAACAAGCCTGTACTGCTCAGCATCGGCTACTCAGCCTGTCACTGGTGTCATGTGATGGCGCATGAGTCGTTTGAAGACGAAGAGATTGCGAAGTTGATGAACGAGTATTTCGTGAATATAAAAGTCGATCGCGAAGAGCGCCCGGACCTCGATCAGATCTACATGAACGCAGTTCAGATGATGACTCATCACGGTGGTTGGCCGATGACTGTCTTCCTCACACCCGATGCAGTTCCTTTTTACGGCGGCACATATTTTCCACCTCAGGATCGATACAACATGCCTGGTTTCCCCAGGATCTTGATCGGTGTGGCCGAAGCTTATCGCGAGCGTCAGGACGACATTCGTGAGACTGGAGCTTCTTTAATCAATGAACTTCGACGTCTGAGTGAAACTGGCGGATCGGATCATCCGATCGAGACGGAATTGCTCGATGCAGCTTACGTCGGCATCGTGCGAAATTACGATTCAATCAATGGAGGCTTCGGCGGCGCGCCAAAATTCCCGCCCGCAATGACGCTCGAATTCTTGTTACGCACCTACGTCCGCACCGGCAATCGCGAGTCGCTCGAAATGGTGAGATACACGTGTAACAAGATGGCGAATGGCGGCATGTACGATCAGATCGGCGGCGGCTTTCATCGGTATTCAACGGATGCCAGATGGCTTGTGCCGCACTTCGAAAAGATGCTTTACGACAACGCTCTGCTTTCACGGCTCTACCTTCACCATTTTCAGGTGAGCGGAGAACAATCGGCACGCGAGACGGTGGAAGGCATTCTCGATTACGTTCTTCGTGAAATGACTCATCCGGACGGCGGCTTCTATTCGACACAGGATGCCGATTCTGAAGGACACGAAGGAAAGTTTTTTGTCTGGGATCTTAAAGAGATCCAGGAGACATTAGGCGAAAAGGATGCGGCAGTTTTCTCTTCTTACTACAACATCACCGAGTCAGGGAATTTTGAGGGTAAGAACATTCCAAACGTCACCCGGTCCAGAGAAGACGTGGCCAACTCACTCGGCATCTCCGAGGCAGAGCTCGCGACATCACTTGAACAAAGCAACCGCAAGTTGTTTGAGCTTCGAGAAACGCGCATCAAGCCTGATCGAGACGAAAAAGTCCTGACCGCATGGAATGGCTTGATGTTGGCGAGCTTCGCAGAGGCCGGCGTGATCCTTAATCGTCCTGACTACACTGAAGCTGCGCGACGAAATGCTGAATTTATTCTTTCAAACCTCCGTGAGAATGGGAGGCTGCTGCGCACCTGGAAGGATGGGCGGGCAAAGTTTAACGCATACCTTGAAGACTATGCTTTTCTCAGCGAAGGTTTAGTCACGTTGTTTGAAACGACTGGAGAATCGCGGTGGCTAAAAGAAGCCCTGGCGCTGGTTGATCGCTTGATTGAAGAGTTCTGGGACGACGAGAGCGGCGGGTTTTTCTTTACCGGCAAGAGTCACGAGAGCCTGATCGTGCGTGCCAAGGATTACTTTGATAATGCAACGCCTTCCGGCAACTCCGTAGCCGCCATGGTTCTCCTTAGGTTAACCACGCTGACCGGCCGCGAGAACTATCGCAGCCTGGCGACGGCAGTGCTGCGTGAAGTCGGTGACCAGATGCGCCGGTATCCCTCGGGGTTTGGATATGCACTCTCGGCGGCTGATTTTCTGCTTTCGACGCCCAAGGAAGTCGCAATTATCGGCAAGAATTTCTCGGATATTCACCCTCTGTTGGCCGAGACTTGGAGCAGGTACATTCCTAACAAAGTAGTTGCGCCTGGTTTTGAGTGCGACTCTGAAGCGGCTCAAGTGACTCCACTACTGTCTAACCGCTCGCTGGTCAATGGTTTAGCTACGGCCTACGTCTGTGAGCACTTTACTTGCCAGCAACCGGTGACCGAAGCGTCCGCATTGTCGCAACAACTCGCTAGCTGAAGGGTCTGCCTCACAGGATTTACCGGATTAACCAAGATGAAAAGCACGGCTTGACTCAAGCTACTGCCAGCGCTATATTTACCCTCGTGCCAAACAATGTTGGCACCATACCAAGCGCGCTAAACCCATCCACAACACTCGTTAGTCGTCTTCTTTTTTCGGGAGGATCGAGCCCCAGCAATGCTGAAAACCAACTGGAGGAGCACCGCTCTCATGGCAGGTATCGCTGTCGTGAGTGTTGTTCTGCTTTTGGCAGCGGTTATCACCACCGTTGACCTGGCCCTGTTTACGGACGTAGGAATCGGTTCATGGCTGCTGTTAATCCTCATAACAATTGCTTCCAGCCCACTCACCGTTCGCGTAACCAGCAATGACGGCATTCTCAGAAGTCGGGAGTCGATTGCCGACTCATTTGTGCTGCTTGCCGTGATGCTTTACGCCGTTCCTCCTTCCAACGCGACCGGGCCGGCAGTATTACTCGCAGCCCTGGTGGCGTTAGTCTCGACTTATCGAATCGCTACCAATCGTGAAGTGCTGCTCAAGACGGGCATGGCCGTGGTTTCTACCTTCGTTGCAGCTTCTTTCTACGGCGCCCTGATTGAGTTGTTTGCAGGACAGAACGATGTGCCGTTACAGGGAGCTCTCCCTCTGAACGTCTTTCTGATTCCTTTGCTTGTTCTCGCAGCGCTTCAATACGCACTCAGTACGATCGCTACTGCGTGGTTTATCAGTTTTGAAGCCGGCAAGTTCACTCTCCTTCCAACGCCGGAAACAGTTGTTTGGACGCTCACGACAAAGCTCGCCGGTGCGGCTTCGGCGGTCTTGTTCTACGCGGCGGTCTTCAACAGCAGCCTCGCACACGCAGTACTCGGTTTGCTCATCTCTGCACTCGTTTATCTTCTCTATCGGTTTAATGAGCGACGGCTCGAAGAGATTCGCCACGGCGAGGCTGAACGACGTCATCACGCGGAAGAGATGGCAAACATTCACATGAACACCATCGAGTCGTTAGCCATCGCGATCGATGCGAAAGATCAGACGACTCATGGCCACGTGCGCCGAACACAGATCTACGCTCAACAGATGGGACGTCTCTTCAACGTTTCTGAATCGGATCTGCGCGCACTCCACGCGGGTGCTTTGCTTCACGACATCGGAAAACTCGCGGTCCCTGAATACATCCTTAATAAACCGGGCAAACTCACTGAAGCCGAATTCGCGAAGATGAAGATTCATCCGGTGGTCGGTGGCGACATTCTCAAACGCGTTAACTTTCCTTACCCGGTCGAGGACATCGTCCGTTATCACCACGAGAAGTGGGACGGGAGTGGTTATCCGAAGGGTCTCAAGGGTGAGGGAATTCCACTGGTGGCGCGCATTATCTCGGTCGTTGATTTCTACGATGCCACGCGTTGCGATCGTCCTTACCGGAAAGGGATGAAACGCGAGGAGTCGCTGGCGCTTTTGCGCAGCATGGTCGGTAGTGCGTTTGATCCAAAGGTTGTCGAGACTTTCATTGAGAATGTCGAAGAGTTTGATCGGATGATCGACTCGCAGGATATCAAGGAACAGGTTGCTTCCGCTCCAGCGGTGGATACACAGACCAGCACTAAACCTGACGCTGGTTTGGCGCCTGATATTCTGGGCGTTGCCGAAGAAAGTTCACCGTTCAGATCCATTAGTGAAGCACAGCGAGAGGTTTTTGCTCTGCACGAGATTGCACAGACAATCGGTTCTTCGCTCAATCTCAGCGACACAGTGGCCCTCGTCGCGAATAAGTTACGCGCAATTGTGCCTTTTGACACGTGCGTGATTTACCTGGTCGACGATCCTTCCGGCAAAGCGATCGCCGCCCATGTCGTCGGTGAAGAAGTCGAACTATTCAAGCGCCGGCGCATCAATATCGGCGACGGAATTACCGGTTGGGTGATTGCGAATAAACGTTCAATGTGTAACGCGTCGCCGGATCTCGATATGGTCGGTGTTCCGGATGCGATAGTGAAACGGTTTCGTGGTGTGCTGGTGTCCCCGTTGCGGCGCGAGGATGGTGCATTTGGCGCAATCTCGCTGTACTCGCAAAGCCGGACCTCCTACAGCACTGAACACGTTCGCCTGCTGGAATCAGTTTGCCAGCACGCCTCGAGCGCTCTGAATAATGCGTTGACTTACGAGAAGACGCGGGAGAGTGCGCTCGTCGATCCGTTAACCGAGTTACCGAATGCTCGCGGTTTCTACATGATGCTGGAACAGCGGCTGGCTGAGTGCCAGCGAATGAATAGAGAGCCGCTGGCAGTCGTCTGTATGGACATCGACGACTTCAAAGTCGTAAACGACCAGTACGGACATTCGATTGGTGATCGTTTACTGGCGAGTGTGGCAGGCGTCGTCCGCAGCGAGCTCAGACAGATGGATATCCTGACGCGCTATGCCGGAGATGAATTTGTTGCCATCATGCCGATGGCATCCAGCAAGATGGCCGCGTCGATCGGCGAAAGAATGAGAAACGCGGTCGAGGAACAGCTCTTCTCAGTGCGCAGTGGCACAATGGTCGGATTAGGCGTGAGTCTCGGAGTGGCCTGTTTCCCGGATGATGGGGAGACCTCTGAAGAACTCCTGAGCGCAGCCGCCCGCCGGATGCAGCACGACAAGAACGGACGCAAAACAGTGCTTACAGTCGCCGGCGCACGCCTCAGCTCGATCGACATGATGACCTAGGCCTGGGAGCCAATTCAGCTCGAATATAGGTCCTATACGTCCTGTAGGACCTATTTTCTTTGCACTTTTGCCCACATGGCCTCTGTCGCTTATAATCCGACCTTTTATGAGCAAACAAACAGCCGCACCACCTTCAGCCGTTAAAGCCGAAGAGCAGCAAAGCTCTACCGGCGTGATAGACGCACCCCCGGACGTGGATCCCAAACAGCTTAAACAGGAAAGAGACGAAGCCAAGAAACGCCAGAAGGATCGTCTTACCAAACTTCGCGTCGATCAGCTAATCGAACTCTACCGGCAGATGATTTTGATCCGCCGCTTTGAAGAGAAGTCAGCAGAAGCTTACGTTGCCGGTAAAATCGGCGGCTTCTGTCACCTGTACATCGGTCAGGAAGCAGTTGGCGTCGGTTCAATCTCCGCCATCCGAAAAGACGACTACGTGCTCGCGAGCTATCGCGAACATGGTCTGGCGTTAGCGAAGGGCATGACGTCGAGGTCGATTATGGCCGAGCTTTTTGGCAAAGCCACGGGCTGCTCAAAAGGCAAAGGCGGCTCGATGCATATGTTTGACAAGGACCTCGGTTTTCTCGGCGGCCACGCGATCGTCGGTGGTCAGATCCCGCTTGCAACCGGAACAGCTTTTGCGACGAAGTATCAGGGCACGGACCAGGTAACGCTCTGCTACTTTGGCGAAGCAGCTGTGAACCAGGGCGCGTTTCACGAGTCGCTCAACATGGCCCAACTCTGGAAACTTCCCTGCATCTACATCTGCGAGAACAATCAGTACGGCATGGGGACTTCCCTCGCCCGCGCAATGTCTTTGCGTGACATCGCTCAGAAAGCCTGCGCCTACGAAATGGCTTCCGAGTTTGTCGACGGCATGGACGTGCTTGCTGTTCGTGAAGCGACGGTGCGTGCAGTCGAACGTGCTCGCAAGGATTATCTGCCAACACTGCTCGAGATTCGCACTTACCGCTTCATGGGGCACTCAATGTCTGACCCGGGTAACTATCGCACGCGAGCCGAGATCGAGAAGTATCAGGAACGCGATCCAATCAAACTGTTTTCCGCCAGCCTGCTCGAAGAAAAGATCGTAGACCAAAAAACGCTGGACGATATCGACCACAAAGTGCGCGACGAGGTCGAGGACGCATTGCGTTTTGCCGATGAGAGCCCGCAGCCGGATCCGTCCGAGCTCTACACAGATATTTACGCCAACCCAAGCGAATAGCGCCGGTAATAAAACTGCTTAACACTTATCATGTCGACAATCACAATCCGCGAAGCACTTAACCAGGCCCTCCGTGAAGAGTTGGCCCGCGATGAGAGAGTTTTTCTAATGGGTGAGGAAGTTGCCCAGTATGACGGCGCGTACAAAGTTACCAAAGGCCTGCTTCACGAGTTTGGCGCCAAGAGAGTTATCGATACACCGATCACGGAGCTGGGCTTTGCCGGACTAGGCGTCGGCGCCGCCATGGCCGGGCTGAGACCGATCGTGGAGTTTATGACTTTTAACTTCTCGATACTTGCCACCGATCAGATCATCAACTCCGCCGCCAAGATGCTTTACATGTCCGGCGGTCAATTCAATATCCCGATCGTGTTTCGTGGTCCAGGCGGCTCGGCGTTTCAGGTTTCATCACAGCACTCGCAGGCGCTCGAGTCGTGGTACGCATACTTTCCCGGATTGAAGGTCGTCATGCCATCGACTCCGGGTGACGCGAAAGGACTCTTAAAGTCTGCTATTCGCGATGATAATCCGGTTGTCTTCATCGAACAGGAGCGGATGTACGGAAACAAAGGCGAAGTGCCTGAAGATCCGAACTTCACGATTCCTCTGGGCGTTGCCCATGTAAAACGGGAAGGCACTGATGTGACGATCGTAGCGCGATCATTGATGGTCCCGCTGGCGCTGAAAGCAGCAGAGCAACTCGAGCAACAAGGCGTTTCATGCGAAGTGATCGATCCGCGCACCATCCGCCCGCTCGATATCAACACGATTATTGATTCAGTGAAGAAGACGAATCGCGTCGTCGTGGCGGAAGAATCGCATCCGATCTGCGGCGTTGCAGCTGAGATCACTACGCAGATCATGGAACGCGCATTCGATTATCTCGACGCACCGGTAAAGCGAGTGTCGGGTGCTGATGTGCCGATGCCTTACGCGAAGAATCTGGAAGACCTCGCGATACCGGATGTAAACCGGATCATCGCCGCGGTACGCGAAGTCGCTTATTTGGATTAAGAGTTAGTAGCCACAGATCACACGGATAAGGAACCGAATGGCAACCAAGGTAATCATGCCGAAGCTCTCCCCAACGATGGAGGAGGGACAGATCTCGCGTTGGTTGAAAAAAGAGGGAGACAAGGTCTCCTTGGGCGAGCCGCTCGCCGAAATCGATACCGACAAGGCCACCATGGAAATGCAGGCGCTTGCAAACGGCGTCCTGCGCAAGATTCTCATTAACGAAGGACAGTCGGCGCCGTTGGGGCAGTTGATCGCCGTGATCGCCGAACCCGACGAAGATATCGCGGGTGTCCTCTCTGAAGCCCCGGCAGCACCGAAACAGGAACAGAAGCCGGAGCAGAAACAAGAACAGGCAAAAGCTCCCGAACCGTCCGCACCAGCGCCGCAAGCTAAAGCTGCAGCTGCCAGCAGTGCTCCTGCACCTCGCGCAGTGGACAACGGCCGCCAGCCCCAGCCCGTAGCCGCCGACTCTGGCCGGCTAATCGTATCTCCTCTCGCTGCCCGCATGGCTGCAGAAGCAGGGATCGACTTACGTTCACTTCAAGGTAGTGGACCGGGCGGGCGTATCATCAAGAAAGACATTGAAGCAGCAATAAGCCAGCCGAAAGCAGGGGCGACGACGCTGCGGTATCCGCGTGCCGTCGAGATGGGACAAATCCAGCAAGCCGGGGCTTCAGCCTATCGAGACGAACCTGCCAGTGAAATTCGAAAGACGATTGCTAAGCGCCTCGTCACATCTATTGGGCCGGTGCCGCACTTCTTTCTTACCACGGACATCGAAATGGACCGTGCAGCAGAGATGCGTCGTGGCATTAACGCTCTCGATCCCGATCTCAAGATCAGTGTCAACGACATCATCATCAAGGTCACGGCAGCAGCTCTGATGCAACATCCTGAAGTTAACGCTTCGTTTCAGGAGAAGTTTGTCAGATATTACGAACAGGCTGACATCGGTGTCGCAGTTGCTATTGAAGACGGATTGATCACGCCTGTGGTTCGTGCGGCGAATCAAAAATCGCTCAGCCAGATTGCTGCTGAAGTACGTGAGTTAGCCGAACGGGCTCGTTCGCGAAAGCTCAAGCCTGAAGAGTACACCGGTGCAACCTTCTCGATTAGCAACCTTGGCATGTTTGGAATCGACGAGTTCACCGCGGTCATCAATCCTCCTGAAGGCGGAATACTCGCAGTCGGTGCAATGACAGCAAAGCCAGTTGTTCGTGACAATGAGATCGTGATCAGGCAAATGATGCGCGTAACGATGTCGTGCGATCATCGCATCATCGACGGTGCAACCGGAGCCAAATTCCTGCAGACATTCAAGAAGATCCTGGAGAATCCGCTGTACCTCGTAGTGTGAACCACTGACTTAAGCGGATGACACGAACTCAGGAACCCCAGTACGCCCTTGCCCCTCACCTTGCGCTCGTGGCAGTCCAGATCCTTTTTGGCACCTGGCCTATCTTCGGCAAGATCGTTTTGCGGTCGCTCTCTTCTGCGAGTCTGGTTTCCTGCCGGCTCACCGGAGCAGCGTTGGCATTCGCTCTGCTGCAACGCAGAGTCACGCCGCTACTCAAGATGCCCGCCAAAGACATCGGCTCATTAATGCTCTGCAGCATGATCGGGATTGTGGGCAACCAGTTGCTCTACGTGAAAGGTCTATCGTTAACGACAGTCATCAACACGACGCTGCTCAGCACAACGATTCCCGTATTCACTCTTTTCGTGAGCATTCTATTTGGCTACGACCGTATGTCGTTTCGGCGGCTGCTCGGCATCACGCTGGCTGCGGTCGGGGTTATCTATCTCGTAAACCCGGCGCGGGCAGATCTGTCTCCATACACGACCGCAGGCAATCTTCTGATCATCAGCAACTCGCTGCTTTACGCCGTCTACATCGTGCTGTCGAAAGATCTCTTCGAGCGTTATGGCGCCCTGAATGTGATCACATGGCTTTTTCTGGTTGGGTCGATAATTACTGTGCCGGTGGGGATCTATTCAATCCAGCAGGAGAACCTGAGTGCGATAGGCGCAGACGTATGGCTCATTCTCGCCTTAATTATTGTCTTCCCGACTGTGGGCGCCTACTATCTCAACGCCTGGGCGCTTACTAAGGTCGCGCCGAGCACGGTCGCGGTTTACATCTATTTGCAGCCGCTGATTGCGTTTGGATTCGCGCCGTTATTGTTGGGTGAGCAGTGGAACTGGAGGACGGGTGTTGCGGCGATCTTTATCTTTGCCGGGGTTGCTGTGGTGACCAGACGCGGGCGCAGTCGAGCGATAAGAGAGATATCCGAGCATCCTGATGCGTTGGCGCATTGAGGGACAGGATTGACAGGATTTTCTCAAGATTAACGGGATAGAAATCCTGTCAATCCTGATCAAATCTTGTAAATCCTGTCTATAAGTGATCTAAGCTGCACGTACGCTTTGTCGATCGAAGCAGCCCGCAATCTCATCCGCATCCAGCGTGTCGCGTTCCATCAATAACTCAACCAAACGCGCTATCGATTCCTGCTCCGCCGTGACGATCCTGCACGCTCGCTCGAGTTGCTCGTTGATCAATTCAGTCGTCGCTTCTTCAACTTTATCAAGCAAGCTCTGACTGCGCTGTTGATCAGCCTGACCGAGGTGAATCGGTCCGAGACGGCTCATACCGAACTCACTCACCATCCGTCGCGCAATCTCAACCGCACGCTCAATGTCGTTCGAAGCCCCCGCTGTCATGGTCGAAAGCAGTACCTGCTCAGCGGCGCGGCCGCCAAGCAACAACGCAATCTGATCTTCCAGGTACTCACGCTTCTTCATGAACCGATCGCGCTCGGGCAGTGACTGCGTCACACCGAGTGCGCGACCGCGCGGCAGGATTGAAACCTTGTGGATCGGATCGCCATTTTCAACCGCTAATCCGACGGCCACGTGACCGGCCTCGTGAACTGCAGTCGCATAACGCTCGTCCTCGTCCATCATGAAACCCTGGCGTTCAGCGCCCATCAGGATGCGATCACGCGCAATCTCGATGTGCTGGCGAGCGATAGCAGAAGCGTCGTCGCGCGTTGCTGCAATTGCGGCTTCGTTCATGAGATTCGCAAGCTCAGCGCCCGAGAAGCCGGGAGTTCCACGCGCGATCCATTGCAGGTCAAGCCCGTCTTCAAGCTTGAGGTTGCGTGCATGGACTTTCAGGATCGCCTCGCGACCTGAAACGTCAGCGAGGTTAACTGCAATCTCTCGATCAAAACGTCCGGGTCGTGTAAGAGCCTTGTCGAGAATGTCAGGACGGTTGGTCGATGCGATCACAACAACCGCACTCGACTGATCGAACCCATCCATCTCAACCAGCAACTGGTTCAACGTCTGATCCTGATCGGCTGAGGCCGAATCGCCACCGCGACCACGCTGGCGTCCCAGAGCATCGATCTCGTCGATGAAGATAATGCAGGGAGAAAGTTTTCTTCCCTTTGCAAATAGGTGACGCACGCGCGCTGCACCCAAGCCCGCAAACTTCTCCTGGAAGCTCGAGCCTGACGCCGACAAAAACGCCACACCGGCTTCTTTCGCCGCAGCTCTGGCAAGCAACGTCTTGCCGGTTCCCGGAGGTCCATAAAGCAAAATGCCCCGCGGAACACGTCCTCCCAGCCGGCTGAAGCGTTCCGGACTGCGCAGAAACTCGATCGTCTCCGTCAACTCCGCACGGGCTTCGTCAACTCCGGCAACATCTGCAAAGCCGACATCCTGCTTGCCGTTGTGGTTTTCAAGCTCGAATGACCCACGGCCGCTCATGCTCGCGTAGACTCGCCAACCGGCAAATCCGATCAAACCAAGCGTCAGGATAGGCAGAAGCCAACTCACCACATTGGAAATAAGTCCCGGTTGCAGTGGCCGAAATTCGACAGGCACATTGCTTTTCAAAAATAGCTGCACCACTTCATGCTGCGTGGATTCGCCGGTAACCGTAGCTTGCACCAGTGAGCCATCGGCCTTAGTAACTGTGAGCGTTTCACCTTCGACCGCGAGGGCTACCGCGCCGCCCGTCTGGGCGAGGCTATAGAGCTGCGAGTAATTAATCGTCTGCACGGGTGGCTGCTGCCATTGGTAAATGGCCACCGTGGCCGCCACTATTGCGGAAAGGATGATGACTGACAGGCCTACGATGGCAGCCTTGCGTGTGCGAACCGATACCCGCGGACTGGGGGTGGGCATAACAAACAAACCTCCAAAAAGATCCGGCACGGTGCGCCTCCGGCCGGAGGTTGAAT
This sequence comes from Pyrinomonadaceae bacterium, assembly GCA_036003745.1. Classification (GTDB taxonomy): domain Bacteria; phylum Acidobacteriota; class Blastocatellia; order Pyrinomonadales; family Pyrinomonadaceae; genus PSRF01. The sequence goes on along the minus strand of DASYSD010000070.1, from coordinate 6,880 downwards.
AAAACAAAAAACCAAAGAATCGGGGTTGAAAAAGCGACGGAACTTCAAAGGAAGGACCCGCACGCGAAAACCGAGACAGGCTCTAAAAACACCGACGCGCCCGCCTTTGCGAACGCTGTTGCCACTTTAGCAGTCACCAATATATGAAGTCCAGAACAGATTTGTGAGATTTGGCCAGTTCTGGATTGAATTATGTCGCCGTCGTTGTGGCTGCTACGTTTCCATACGCTTAAGTCTCCCGATTTCCTCTGAAAACCCCGAAAACTTAGCGGCATGGTCGTTGCTCAATCGATGGCGATTGCTTTTGTACCAACGAAACTTGGGCGTGGTTGACAAAAGGAGGAAGAACAATGCTTTGGACGATTTTTGTAATTCTCTTGATCCTGTGGTTACTCGGCGTGGTAAGTAGCTACACGATTGGTGGGTTTATTCATCTGTTGCTTGTGTTAGCGCTCGTGGTGCTGCTTATCAACATTATCGGTGGACGCCGTACAGTCGTATAAAGGCAAACGACACACTGTTTGCCCTGCTCGGCGCCCGACAGTAATTGCGGGACCAGCGATCACTCGTCGGGCGTCTACGGAATCAGACAAGTGGTAAATCAGGCACACGAATGATTCGCCCTACTGGATAAAGATTCATTTGCGGATCCCAGTAGGGCGAACGTTTGTAGAAAAACCGCAAGCGCGCTGACGGACTGGCAGCAAACTCAGCGTCCTTGGCGAGCAGTTGTCTAAACTCCTGCTCGAGTTCCGGATCGTTTGCCATCATCTCTCGAGCAAGAGACTCCAGAACATAGTGCTCAGCGTATTCCTTCTCTTCAAAGATGGCATTGAAGAAGCCCCAACGTGCCAGAGAGTCGGGCGCGTGCGGCTCAAGCAGATTCAAGATTACTCGTCCCAACATCTGGGCCACAGGCACCACGGCGGAGCCTGGTGGAAATATTCTCGTCTCGACAATCCGCTCAACGTCAAACCGCGGCATGTGACGACCTTCGAATGGTTCGTGAGGCCAGCGTACTTTATGAAATCTATAACTCTCAACTTCGATTGAGGTAAACGCTGCTAGTGTTTTCATCTCCACGCCGTGCGCTTTCAGCACATCAATAACTTCATTCCACTGTGCAGGCACGATGTAACAAAGCGGAGGCGCCACGGCTGTTTTGACTCTGAACGTTTGAAACATCGGCACCGTCAAATCAAGCGGCTCGCGTCCATACACCACGCGGAGATCGCCAGAGACGTCACTATGCTCCGTTTCGTAGGTGAAGGCCTTTAAGGAAAACGGCGTCGCTTCGTCAGTCAATTCGAAATCAAGTGGAAAACTTGCGTCCTGATCGTAATCTTTTCCGACGGCTAGTGTGCGTGCGTCCGCGTCACGGCCGACTTGTCGCAGTCGTTCAGGCTCGCGATTAACTTCCGTCAGCGCTGCTTTCAGAAAGTCGTAGGTGCCGATGACGCGCGATCGGTAATCCTTGATCATGTGCGTCTCGATCAGAATCCCCGGACGATTCCGCAGTGGCACGTAACCAGTCGAGAAACGCGGCGAGCCGTTGAAGTCTCTTGTGCCCAGTTCGAGATCGCGATTGTCGATAAACTCGAGATACCAGGAGATCAAATTGCCCGCTGCTTCAGTTGCCGACGCGACCTTGTCGTCGAAGACATCTTGTTCCCATTCAAGCACGGCGCCGTCAACTCCGTCGTGATGTTCGTGGTGATAAGTGATATTGCAGCGATAGTCGGCGCCGTCAGTCACGTGACAATCGATAAACAGATCCGGCCGCCATTGATTCCACAGGTTGAGCCACGCACGAGTCTCGGGCGTGTCAGCTTTCATGTAATCGCGATTGAGATTCTGATACGTGCTGGTGGTTCGCCAGCCCATGTCGATTGGACCGTTCTGATTGATGCGATTATACGGGCTCGATCTTTCATGACCGTCGGTGTTGTAGATCGGAATAAAGAGCAGGACGACGTTGTTAAGTATTCCCGTGACTGTCTGCGTGATCGCGATGTCGCGCAGCAGCGCAAATCCCGCGTCTTTGCCGTCAGGCTCACCGGAATGAATGCAGGCTTGAATCAGGACCACGGCTTTGCGTTCTGATTTTGCGGCTTCTGGCGTGAACGTGCCTGTTTCGGAGGCGATTATCAGCGGCAGTTCCCTGCCCTGCCCGCTGAAACCGAAACCTTCGTACTCGATGATTGACGATGCATGCGCCAGACGACGTGCAAAGGCGATGGTGTCTGAGTAATTCGGTGTTTCGCGATAGTCGGTGTTCTCGGCGTGCGTGCGCCACTCAGCGGGGACTGGTGTTGTGTTCATAATTGGTGTCTGCGATCTGCCTTCCGTGAAGCAGACTCTTCGAATAGGACGCTTAAAGTGTAGTGCTACACGAGCGGCACTCCGAACGCCGGCGGGCGTTAAGAGTGCCGCATGCTGAACAACGAACGTACATCGTTCGCGCAAACCAACTGGTAATGAGGGCGCTGCCGCCAAGAATAGCGATCAAGACGGCGGCGTTCAGGAGAAAATCCTTCAAACGTTAACGAGTCTCCACTCTGGAACGATGAGTTGAACCGCGTTCATACCCGTCCTGAAACGGTCTGTCAAGCACTGTGTTTGCATAAGCCGTGCGTAACTCATCCTCGACATCTGAATACACCCGGCCTCTACGCTTCGGATGCAGTGCGGCTTCATAACCGCGACGGTAGCTCAGCTCGTCCTGATCAAAGTCTCTGCCTGCATTCTGATAGTGTGCGCGCTCACCTTCGCGCAGTTCCTGCCACCAGTTTTCGCGTAGTGTGTCGAGATCTTCAGCACCCGCATCGTTTATCGCAGCCACAGCACTATCTGCCTGATCTCCTTCGTCTGCGTAAGCAATAACTACAGAATGCCCGTGCCTCAACGCATCCTCATAGAGATAAACATCTTCATGAGAGATTCCCTCACCGAGTTCTTCTTCGATAGTGTCACCCACAGCCGAACCTGCCGCAGCCCCGACGAGACCCAGCAACGCCGCGCCAACCATTCCGAAAGCGATCACCGGACCGATTCCAGGAATTACCAGACTCGCGACTGCCAGTCCGGCGGTAGCGCCGCCCGCGGCCCCCATTGCGCCACCGACTGCTGCGCCCATTGCGCGACCCATGCCGGGATCTTCAGTGTCAGTGACCGGTACACCTGCTTCAAGTCGTTCTGGACGACCTCCTGGCCTGACGATTCCTATTCTCTTTTCCGGTATACCAAGACTCCTTAACTGATTGACGGCTTTTTCCGCGTTATCTTGTGATCTGAAAACTCCAGTGACTACCTGCATGTGTATTCCTCCTGATCTTGTTGTCCGATCACTTTCTTAAGGCTAGTGGCATTCCGCAACAAGCGTAGAACGCCGCCGACACAAATCGTTGAGGAATTCCGCAAAGCTATGTTAGAGTCAAACTGCGATCAACAATAAAACGCGAGGGTTAGCGGATGTTCGACATCGTAGAAAAACACTGGCCCATGTCGGAGGGCGACGGAAAGGCAACTCGCAAGAAGCGGCCACGCATACTTGCGATTACTACTGATTGTTGCACTGGCTGCTCCGGGTCACCGGCATGTGTTGAGTATTGCCCGATCGAGGCGTGCATGTTCTGGGTTCCCGACGAAGATCATCCTCCGTTTGGCAGAATCGAAGTTGATCCTTACCTGTGTATCGGTTGTCAGAAGTGCACCAGTAAAGGTCCTGACGGTGCGTTTCTTGACGGTTGTCCGTGGGACGCGATCGAGATGGTACCGACGGACGACTGGGAAGCAGTTCATGGGATCACACTTCCCGATGCGCCACCTGCACCTCCGGCATAATTATCTGTGTAATCTGTGGTTGATAGCGTTCGTAGTCAGGCCGGCTTGTTCCTTGATGCGTCCGGAAGCCTCGTTCGAGTTTGCGTAGCTCTCGATCAATGGCAGATCGTCCGCAGTTCCCACAATCGCGAACGCGCGCAAAGCTTCCCAAACACTGTCTTCATCTGAATTCAAACTGAGCAAATCATCGTCTCGTGAGACCTGCGAGCCATTCGGCTTCAGGATCTGGTTGACGCGGCCGGGCAATGGAGACCGCAGCTCAACTACTTTTCCATCTGCCTGTTGAATTCTGGCGAGTGGTGTACGGCGTCCCACCGTCGAACCCTCGTGCATACTGCTCGCAACCACTCCGTCAGCAGGCGCTTTCAACACGTATGGCTTGAGCATCGAAATGAGTTCGTCTCGTCCACTGCTGTCTTCAAATCTTACCAGCGCGAGGGCGGCATTGCGTCGAACGATTGGTTCCTGATCCTGCAGCAACTTCAAAAGCGCGTTGTGGAACTCCTGTGACTGGTTGTCGAATCCCATCAACCAGGCCACTGTCAATCGAAACTCCGTCTCAGGATTTGTGCTCAGTGTTACTAACTGCGGATACCAGGTTTTCGCGCTGGTATCTCCTCGTTCCATTCGCTGTTGAACCTGCAGCAGCGCGTGTTGCACGTGGCGCGGGTTCTTCTCGTCGGCGAGATACTTGGAGATGTCGGTATCCGACAACTCGCGACCAAACCACGAGAAATACCAGGCCAGAAACGTCGCGGCCACAAAAAGAATCGCCAGAAACAGAATCGGTTTTGAACCGGGAACAGCCATCGACGAAAACGTTTCAGGAAGGATAGATCTGGTAAAGCATAAGATAAACGATCACGCCCGTAATCGACACGTACAACCAGAGCGGCAGCGTGATCCGTGCGATACGGCGGTGGCGCACAAAGTCCTTTCGCAGCGCGCGGTAAAAGGTAAGCACAACGAGCGGAACAATCACGATTGCCAGAATTGTGTGACTTGTCAGGATCGTGAAATAGATCGGGCGAGCGAGGCCGGTGCCCTGAAAACGCGTGGTGCCGTGGTTATAGTGATAGGTGAGATAGGAAACCAGAAAAAGTGTGGAAACTATCAGTGCTGCTGTCTGACAAGCGCGATGAGCGGTTACATTGTGGGCTTTGATAAACCGGTAACCCGAAAACAATAAGATCGCGCTGGTCCCATTCAGACAGGCATTCAGGTGTGGCAGATAGGAGATGTATTCAGACATCACGAAGAGACAACTTGACTCGTACAGCTAAACCACATTTTGTGTCTTTTGTGCCTCTTTGTGGCTATCCATCTGTGCGACGATGGCGCGGACATCTGGTGGCATAGCCCGTCCCTTGGCGTCGAGCAACGGCGGCGCGTGCGATTTAATCTGGCCCCACTCGCCCCCGGCAGGAGCTGCGATGGATTTCTTCGAACCCGGCAAAGGCAAACGGCCTTCAGACTTAAGATAAAGCAGCGGGTTGACGGCGAACATCAGAGCCATCACAAGGCTAACAGTGATGATGAAGAGATTGTCAGTGGTGAGAAAGTCGCCCGACGAGATGACGCTAACGACTGCCATCAACAGAAAACCAAGTGCGACGAGGATGCAAATTATGTTCAGGAGTCCGAGTTCTTTGCGCATCAGGTTAACTAGTCTCTTAATGTTTCGCCTTTCCGGCAGGCTTGCGGCGCTCGCCTACTTCCTCATACCCGCATCTTTCGCACGTCCATAAAGGAAATGACCCGGCAGGATCTGCGCCCGACTGATACACCGCGCGATTCGAGGGAATGATCTTTCCGCCGCACCGCGGACAAACGCGCCCCCTCGTCGTGCGTTTCTCAACATCCAGGGCCAGAGGGTTATCGTCACTCATCCGTGTTTATCAGTGGCCTCTGTACTTCCGCAAGACAATAAAGATCGAACAGAAGATCGCGACTGGAGGTGTCAACAACACCAGCACCCCGATATTGAAGTTGCGAATAAATTTGGAGTTGCTGGCACTGGTTAAGGCAGAGCGGCACATCGAGCACTGTGCGTCGGCATAACCATTAGCCAACAACACAACTGCGACTGCCACAACGACCAAAACCAAAACTCGCCGCCAATTCGATTTCATTACGGCTCCTCCACCTGCGCCGGCGCGACGGGCGGGGTCTCCTTGAACTTATACCGCAGGCCTGCCGAGCGAAAACTATCGGGGAAAAAGACGAACAACAGCATAATACAGACGACCAGCATAGGTATAATCGTGAGGATCAAGCTCAGTCGTTCAAACTTCAAGTGCATGAAATACGCCACGATCAGCGCCGCTTTGATGATTGAAAGTCCCAGCAGCACTATCAGCATGAGGTGGATCGGCATCGGCTTGTAAGCCAGAAAGATTTCAACGAGCGTCAGCGCTACCAGCCAAACCCAGATCGAGATGAACAGTTTGTTACTGCCGGCGAAATGTTCTTCAACGTGTGCGTGTGCAGTCATTTCGGTTCTCCTCCGCCTTTACAAACCGGTGTGATGGCCAACATCAACTGACATGATGTAGATCAGCGGGAACACAAACATCCAGACGAGGTCAACGAAGTGCCAGTAAAGGCCGCTAATCTCGACGTCTTCATGTTTGAGTTTGTTCACACGCGCTGCGACTATGGCCAGGTAAACCGCGCCCGAAGCGACGTGGAACATGTGCAGTCCGGTAATGGTGAAGAACGTTGCGCCAAAGAGCGGCGACGGTGGCACGCCGTCAGTCGTGGTGAATACCCGGACCCAGTGTTCGGGCAGGTAAAACGGCCGCAGTCCGTCGTGAATGAGGTGACTCCATTCGATCAAGTGCAGCACGATGAACGCGGTGCCGAAAAAGATCGTTGCCAGGATCCACTTCCTCGCCTTTGCCTTGTCGCCTTTACTCGAGGCTGATACGCCAAACACCATCGTCAAGCTCGACGACAGCAGGCAGAAAGTCATTACTGACGAAAAGACGATGCTTGGGTAGAAAGGAAATGGAGTTGGCCAGACGTTCGACGCGCG
>DASYSD010000069.1:0-14787 GCA_036003745.1 Pyrinomonadaceae bacterium | reverse complement strand
GCACGTGGACCAGTTTGGAGCTGCGACGCCCGCTTTATCAGTCACATCGGTGAACGTCCCGTTACCATTGTTGTGGAACAACACGTTGCGGCCGTAGTTCGTCACATACAAATCCTGCCGGCCATCTCAGTCGTAATCGCTCGCAGCCGCGCCCATGCCGAAGTGCCCCATCTTTCCGCAAGCTACGCCAGCTTTCGCCGTGACATCAGTGAATGTCCCATCATGATTGTTACGATACAGCGCGTTTCTGATCGGAGTTTTCGGAGTAAAGAAATCAGACGGTCCGCTGTTGACCAGATAGATATCCATCCAGCCGTCGTTATCGTAATCAAAAAACAGCCCACCGCCGCCGCAGGTCTCGGGAAGATGACGCATCTCAGAGTGTCCGTTGTCGTGTACCCAGGTGATCTTCGATTCTGAGGAGGGCGCCTCGACGAACACCGGTTTCGAAGGTGACTGCGCACCTGAATTCTGTTTCGCTTCAGAATGGGGCGTGTACCGCGTAATCTCAGCAACGACGGTGGTAAGAATTAAGAGGCCGGTTAGTAAAAGAGGTCGCATCATACTGGCTTAATCAGGAGACTTTTCATCAGATTTAACTATCCGAATATAGTGATCAGTAAAGCTAAAGTGCGCCTCTTTCACTTCGACTTTGGGCATATGACAGGACACACAATTGTTCGTTGCGACCGGACAACTTGACGACTTGTCTTTGACCACCGGCTGCCCCTTGAGCGCATGGCAAGCAAGACATCGCGCATCGTAGTATTTCGGGTCCTCTCGTAACGGCTCATGTGGATTATGGCATGCTGTGCAGCGAATGTTCCTATCATCCGAATAACATTTACTGTTAAAGATCCGATATGGCTGGAAGCGTACGCTGATAACCTCGGCGTTCTGCATCAAAGATAATTCCGCATTGCCTCTGTGACAGGACGCACAAAACCGTTGAGTTTGCTCATCTCCACTTAGCCGGCCAGGATTGAATACTGATTTATATCCTGGTTCGCCTGACTTTACTGCTGCAAGGTGTGGAGCGCCAGGTCCATGACAGCTCTCGCAACGAACCCCATGAGTAAGCTTTTCGAGTTGAAGTTTTTGCCCGGTGGTTGCCCCATTTGAATGGCAACCGAAACAACTAATTACTTCACTTGCCGGCAGCAAACGACCGAACGCCTCGTCCAACGACGTTGGAATTCCACGAGTCGAGCCAATTGTAAAGTCAAGCCCCTTTAACTCATTGTAGAAGCTCACGCGACTTTCGTAGAACTTTCCATCACGCAGGAGAACATAGGTCTGACCCATTCGGCCTTGACCCATTGCGTACTCAATCGGAACAGAAATTTTTTCTTTGCCATCGGTCACCGTGTAAAGACTCTGCTCGCCATCGCGGATAATCTCGTACGAGTAAGGGCCGATTCTTACTGATAGCTTTGGGTTCTCTGACAGAACTTTCGAGTCAGGAATTGGCTCCATTGCGAGCGCCATTCCAGTCTTCGCGAACGGAGTAAACGCTCTCCTGTGACACTCGCCACAAGCTTGATCACCAAGAAACTCCGTACCTGCCGGAGCGCGACGAGGATTCCATATTTGGCGTGACATCGTTTGGCCGCAAACGATCAAGCGGCAAAAACTAGGTATCAACACCACTAACACACACAGGGTGCTTGCACACAGGATTAGTGTGAAGCTTTTAAAGCGTGGAGTCATTACCGGTTCAGGTTAGTTCGTTTTTATCTAGGATTTGGTTTTGCTGCGTTCGTGCTGGGAGTACTGCCCGTTTGCGCAGGATTGTTTTGCTGGTCGTATTTGTCCTGCAGTTGCTTAAAAATCTCGCGCTCGCGATCTGCTTCCTGCTTGCGACCCGCACGCGTGTACGCTCGTGCCAGTGCGAAGTGCATCTCCGGACTCGAAGGAGCTATTCGAATACCTTCTTCCAACTCCTTAACCGCACGATCGATCTGACCGAGTTCAAGGAGCACCCGGCCCAGAACATTTCGAGCCGGATACATCTTTGGTGCAAGTTGCACTGCTCGCTCCGCCAGGGGAAGCGCGTCGTTGTATTGGTCACGCTTCAAATACTCGAAGGCCATTTGCACCATTGCTGGCTGATGCAAAGGCTCGAGCTCAAGCGCCCGCTGGAATTCTTTGAGAGCTGCGTCTGCGTCCTGAGATAATTGAAAGACTGCGAATGAATAATGAACATTCGGATCATTAGGATACTGAGTAAGGAGCGAGTCAAACGCCTTGCGTGCTTCGTCCAAACGTCGAGCCCCCATGCTGAGGCCCGCTTGGCCGGCAAGCAATACTTCTTCGCGCTTATCTGTTGGGATTTCCGCAGGGAGAGTCGGCATTCGAAGTATCGTTAACCCAAAAGCCTGGGCTATTTTCGGATTATCATTACCAACACGCAGAAACTCTTTCAGAATCTCATATCCAATCTCAAATTGCTCAAAGCGAATGTAGAGCAATGCGGTGTGATATCGAACCACCGACTCCAGCTCCTGATTACCATTGAAGCCAAGTGAACGACCACGTTGCAAAGAGATTACTGCCCGTTCGTAATCGCGGGTTTGAAACTCACACAAACCCAACATTCCCCACGCCGATCCTCGCTTGGGATCAAGTACAACCAAATTTCGGAAGGCATCGCGCGCCTGCGGGTAGTGATCCTTTTCATAAAAGATTGCCCCCAGATACCACCAGCCATCGGGCCACTTGGGGCGAATGCGTACTACATTGGTGTACAACTCAGCCGCCTCGTCCAGTCGACCTGTAGTGCGAGCTTCTTCGGCAAACTTTACGGCTTTGTCGAACTCGGCATTCAGTTGCGGGGTTGCTTGCGCCTTTGCGGGGGCTCGCTTTGCTCTCGAGGTTGATTGCCCGCGTGCCGTCATCGTGTAGCCCATTAATAGGGCCAACATTAGCGACGTCAGAATTCGTGCATTCTTCATTGAGGCAATCAAGGTAATCTACGCCTCTCAATTAATTGTGATGATTCTCGAAATTGTCAGGTGGCTTGACTGAGGCTCCCTCATCATTGTTCTTCTGCGCGCCTGGTTGTTTGGCCTGCTGCTCCGCATTCAACTTTTGAACAGCGGCTTTCTCACGATCGCCATCCTCTTTTCGATTGAGCCGGTAGTAAACAGACGCCAGCAGCACACGCGCCTCAGAGAAATCAGGGAATTCCCTTACCACGTCTTCGAGCAAGGGCAATGCATCTTTTGGTTTGGCCAGAGCACCGTAAACCGCAGCCAGATGGTAACGGGTATACTGGTCGCGCGGCCGCAGGCGAACTGCGCGAGACAAATACTGAAAAGCTTCATCAAACTGCTTGTCCTGTCGCAGCAATACGCCCAGGAAGAGATTGGCATTGAAATCATTTTGGTTTTCAGCCAACTCGCCCCTGAAAGCGGTCTTGGCCTTGGCTGAATCCCCCATCCGCATAAGCGCCCGTCCGTACCACGCATGCAGCGTTGGCAGCTTGGGATCTAATTGGATCGCGCGCTCAAACTCCCTGAGCGCGCCATGCCCATCATCGGCCAGAAGTAGAATCGATCCGAGCAATAGATGAGCCTCAGCGGAATCGTCGTCGTGAAATACTCTATCGATTAATAGCTGGCCACGGTTCAATTGACCGTCACCAATGAGCGCGCTGCCCAACAAGAAGGCAACGGTCCGATTATTCGGATCAGCTTCCGCAAGCGGCGATAGTGACTCGATGACCTTCTTATAATTGCCTATTCGAACCTGGCAGTCAGCGAGGAGCAACACAGCGTTGGGACGTTGTGGTAGATCTGAAGCAGCAACGGCGAGGAATGTTGTCAACTCATCGGTTGCCTCTACAAATAATGCACCTTTGTAATAAGCAAGCGCGAGGTTGAAACGAATCATCTCATTGCGACTATCGAGCCTTAGGGCTTGTTTGTATTGAGCAATCGCTTCTTCAAAACGGCCGAGCCGGGAGTATGCGGCGCCGAGATTAGACCGCACGTCAACTCTTTCGGGGTGTTTGGTGAGAATCGACAGATAGCCGCGAATTGCGGCTTCAATATCTCCAGATTGGTGCAACTGCGTCGCCCGAGCAAAGGCTTGCTCAACCTCCTCCGACCCGCTTTGCGCAACTACTGGGTCTGCAAGCGCGCACATCGCGCAAGCAAGGAGCATCGCTAGCTGCAGGCATTTGTTTTTTATCATTTACCACTTCCGTCAGATGGGACGACAACAGTTGCGAGAAGTATACATCACCCGTGTCTTTGTTTTCCAAAGTAGCCAGTCTCAAAGCAAGTCATAACCGCCTACGTTAGCGGAGTTCTGACTTGGTTTTGTGTATAAACGCAACTATACTTCGTTCACCCCAACTTCGTCATCGAGCCGCTTTGCAGCTGGCCATGATTTACCGCCGAAATCAATAACTGGTCCATCTGATAGCTACCTAGGTGGAGGCACTTGTCGAGATTAAGGAGACGATGCAATGAAACAATTTGTGAGCCTGCTTCTAGCGATTGGGTTGAGTCTTTCAGCCCTCAATCGCATCGGCGGACAAACGCCGCTGAGTCAGGATGAGGTAATTCGGTTTCGTACGAATGAAGTCATACTCGACATAGTCGTCAAGGACAAAAAGGGCCGCACTGTGAAAGATCTGACTGCCGCCGATTTTGAAGTTTTGGAAGATGGCGTCACTCAGAAAATCGAGTCATTTCGCTTCGTGAATCGCGAAGGTCCAGCTGAGACTGCCGTTACCAGCAGTCCGGACCGAAAAGAGATTAGGACTCAGCCATCGGCGACCACGCCGGCACTAACCCCGATTCGCACGACTCCAGGAATCACTGCGCTTGTATTTGATCGCCTCTCGCCGGAGGCTCGGTCGTTGGCAAAAAAGGCGGGCATCGCCTATGCGCAGGAAGGCATGGCCGGCGGTGACTTCACGGGAGTGTTTCGAATTGATCAGGCTTTGAATACTCTGCAGCCGTTCACCGACAACACGGAGTTGGTGAAGGCGGCGATCGATAGCGCGACCAGCGCCACCGGTTCAACTTATGCATCCAGCGCCCAACGAACACGTGACATCGCCGATCGGAGTGCTGCCCTGGACCGGCAAACCGACTCGTCACAGGCAGCCGCAACGAGTGCGGGGGGAAGTCGTGACAGTGCCGGCGCCTCCGCGGCAGGTCAGGCCGCCGGAGCGGCAGCTGCCGAGCAGGCACTCATTCAGATGGAGTCAAACATCCTCCAACAGTTTGAAGCACTGGAACGAGACCAGCAAGGCTTTGCCACAATCAACGGACTGCTCGCTGTGATCAATCCTATGCGAAATCTTCCAGGACGGAAAACAATCATCTTCTTCTCAGAAGGCATAGCGCTTCCGACGTCTGTGCAGACCAAGTTTCCTGCCGTGATCAGCGCTGCCAATCGCGCGAATGTCAGCATTTATACAATTGATTCAGCAGGTCTGCGCACGGAGAGCGGAACCGCCGAGTCAGCCCGTGAGCTCAACTCAATAGCATCGCAACGCTTAGCGCAACAGGGGCGAGGTACTGACCGTGGTGTAAATGGTCCTTATATGAAGTCTCTGGAACGCAACGAAGAACTGCTGCGTTTTGATCCTCGTAGCGGCCTCGGCCAACTCGCCGACCAAACCGGGGGCTTCCTGATTCACGACACCAATGATCTCGCTAATGGTCTGCGACGCATCAACGATGACATGCACGGATATTACATGGTCAGGTACGTCCCAAAGAATGAAGATTATAACGGCCGCTTCCGGCAAATCAGCGTGAAGCTCAGTCGGCCGAGTCTCGAGGTACAAACGCGCAAAGGATATTATGCTGTTGAGTCAGTGGGTCAGCTTCCCGTGCTCGATTACGAAGCCCCCGCTATTGCGGCCGCGCGGAATGTGAAGTCAAATTCGAATCCGTTTTCATTTATGGGTTCCGCTTTAAGTTTTCCTGCGCCGAATCGGTCGGGGTTGTCACTGATACTTGCCGAGGCCCCCCTTTCAGCGTTCTCATTTGCGCCAACCAGTGACAATAAGAGCTACAGTGCGGACTTTTCGGTTGTCGCATTAGTGAGGGATCAAGCAGACCAGGTTGTCCAAAAGCTGAGCCAACACTATCCGCTAAGTGGTCCGCTTGATCAGATTGACGAGGCAAAGAAGGGACAGGTGCTCTTTTACCGCGAAACGCAACTTTCCCCTGGCAAATACACGGTTGAACTGATTGCTTACGACGGATCAACGGGAAAGGTGAGTCTTCGAAAGACTGCACTGGAAATCCCAAGCATTGATGAAACGAAGCCCCGGCTCAGTAGTGTGGCTGTTCTAAGGAGTGCAGAACGGTTGACACCGGAGGAACAGAAACGTAACGAACCGTTTCATTTTGGTGAACTACTGGTTTATCCAAACTTGGGTGAACCCATTCTCAAATCCCTCGCAAAGCAACTGGCATTCTTTTTCACGGCATGGCCCGTCAATGGATCTACAGCTGCCCCACATCTAACCCTGGAGATTCTGCAAAACAATCGTTCCCTGGGAAAGACGTCTGGTCAACTCCCAGCCGCAGACGAATTGGGACAGATTAAATATGCGAGTTCCTTCCCGCTCGATAAATTCCAACCTGGAGCCTATGAGCTGAAGGTGACCATTGGTGATGACAAGAGTAGCGTCAGCCGCTCAACGAACTTCACCGTAGCACCATAGCCGACCGCAACTTTGAGAATCATATTCAAGCGAGGGCAAGAGAGCGCGCGATCCCCGTTTTTGAAGTTCACCGTTTTGTTGAGTGCTATCGAGTGTGCAGGTGGAAGCGTCTTAGCTCGACCGTGAGGAAGGGCGCGAGTCTCATAGAAGCATAGGCGGACCTTACAACCGTACTGGGGACGAGTGATAGATTACCGCCTGGAGTGTTCCTTGAGCTTCTTCTCAAGTTGCGTGGCCTCGATCACATACTCGCCCTTGGGCGCCTCATCTAGATAGGCTCGGACGGCACGCGAGGCATCTGCCGTGTCTCCTCGGCCCAGATAGATGCGAGCCAGATGATAATGTGCGGCAATACACTCGGCGCCACCCATCACCAAAGCTTTGGTTAACTCCTTCTCCGCTGAAGACAGGTCGCCTGTTTCCAGCAGAGCGACGCCAAGCCACAAGCGCGCCACCGGGCGCGTACTGTCGATAACGATAGCCTGATTCAACTCAGCGATCGCATCCACATAATCCTTCCGCTCAACGCGAACGAGTCCGAGGTTGAATTTCGCATTGAAGTTCTTGGGATCTTTCTCGATCACGATTTGAAAGTTTTTTTCTGCCTCGTCAATGCGCTTAAGTTTGAGAAATTGAGCGCCGAGATCGTTACGCGCCGCAAGATACTCAGGATAGATTGAAACAGCTTGCTGAAAATGGTTGGCAGCACTTGCCAAATCGGCTTTGGCGACAAACTTCAATCCAAGTTCGTATTCCTTTCTGGCCGCAGCGGGAACGGACTGTCGCAGCTCAGCCACCGAAACTACTCTCGAGGCATTGAAGGACCGCAGCAATGTCTTCTCACGCAATTGGAGCGTCACCTCGGAAACTATGCCGCGTCCGAGTTCGATCCTCTTTGATGAAGATTCGAGCTCTTCCCTTTGGATCTCGGCTTGTACGTAGTACACGCCCTCACTCAGATTGTCGAAACGGAACTCTCCGTGTGTGTCGGTGTATCGGGTGGAAATGATCATCTGAAGCGTCCTAAGGGTTATCTTTACGTGTTGCTCAGCGGAGAATCCGGAGGGCAACGCAACTCGACCTTCAATCACTGCATTGTTCGTGTCTGCCGTCTTATAACGCGTGTCAATATCGATGCTTTGAGCAGACGCGAGCGCAGACAGGGCAATTAGCAGCAACGCCGCAAGACACCATTCAGTGATTCTAATTTCCTTCACTCAAGAACCTCCGTTTGTGATGCCAGCTTCTCAAGTTTACCTGCAAGCATCACTCTTTCCCAACACTCCACCGCAAGGTTGCAACTGTAACTTTATATCCCCATCTGAGTAAAAAATAAAACGGCGCGAGTAGCGATCGTCGCCACTCGCGCCGGTACTTGGTCCCCCTTCTGAGCTGGCGACTTAGAAGTAGAACTTAAGCGCGAACTCAACTATTCGGTGACCGTGCTTGTTAGTGATTGTGCCAAAGTTACTGAGCGTGCCCTGTGTGAACGCATAACCTTTAGCGGGATCGCATATGTTCGCTCGTATACCGCCGCTCCCATTTGGAGCACTGCTTACACAAGTTCCACTCTCACTTATCGGGCTATTTGGATCGTTGCCATTAACATGTCGATCAAGTGAGTACGTGTTTAGCGTCAGATTGATGTCGCTGTTGTCTGGATTGGTAATATCGTATCTGTTGGGGTACGCCTGGTTAAAGATGTTGAAGAATCCGGCTCGGAACTGAAGCTTCTTCGTCTCGTTGAAGTTGAAGTTCTTGAAGAAAGAAACATCAAAATTGCTCCTCGACGGAGTGCGCAGATAGAATGGTGGTTGAGAAGGCCCTGACTGGCCAAAGGATGGCACCTTCAGCGCACTGATATCCAGGGTCTTCTCACCAAGCTTCGAACCGCTTAGTGAAGGATTCTTTAAGTAGACGGGAGTAATCGCACCCACGCTCTGTCCCTGGGCATTGAACGCATCCGAACCATACCAAGCGACCGCAGCCCCGCCACCTGAAATATCCCCACTGAATCGCAACCGAATCGGAATGCCACTCTGGAAGGTCGTGATGCCTGACATCTGCCAGCCATTGAATACTCCGCGAGTGAGCGTATTGTCCAAAGACCCTCGTGCCAATTTAGGTAGTGTGTAGTTGTATGACAGATTGAAGACATGCGTGCGGTCAAAAGGCAGGATACCCCAGCTTCTCCCGCGCGTATCAATCGGGTCAGCCCATGCGGCGCCGTCACTCTCGTTGACAGCCACTGTACCGAGCGCCTTGCTAAAGGTATAGGTAGCAAAGTACTGAAGGTTCTTCCCAGACTGATGGCTCAGTGTCGCCTGGAGTGAATGATAAGTTGACGTTCCGGTGAACTGATACACACCGACCGTGTTGTACGCCTGGAAAGGTCGGAAGCTCTTGAGTATCGCAGTGTCCTGTGCAACCGAGGCACGCACTAGCGGTATGGAGAGGTCAGCCGGATTAGCGCTTCCGGCAGCAAGTATCCCCTTCGTGAGGGTCCCCAAGGGTATGATGTTGATTGACCTTTGCTGCGGCAGGTGCCTTCCCTGCGTGCCCACATATGCAACGGAGAGAACATTGCTTCCGGGGAGTCTCTTCTCAACCGTCAAACTAAAGTTCGCAACGCGCGGGAGGTCGTTCGAATCAACGTCCCGTGAACTCACATTGACGTTGGCAATAGCCGAAAAAGGATCGACAGATTTCAGGTTGCTGAAGCTGAGACCATCCGAGCCGTTCACAGAGTTCCACGGCGTGTCAATTGTGGCGCTGTACGTGTTAGGCATCTGACCACTTGAGTAGTAATCATAATTGCCCTGCACTCGATTGTAGAAGATCCCAGCGCCTGCACGAATTACCCAGTCGCCCTTGCCGCCAATATCCCATGCGGCATTTAGGCGTGGCATCAGCACCATACCATTGTTAGGAAGCACCCCTTTGGGAATCTCCCCTCGAGAGGCCAGCTTGAATCCATTCGGCTTCGTAATGTCTCCATTGATGAAAAGTCCCTGGCTCCTGTTATACGCTGAAGGATCGAACAACACACCAAGGCCATTCCTCTCGTAGTTGTTTGGCAGATATGCGGCTCGTAATCCAAATTCCAGAGTAACGTTCGACCGCATCTTCCAACTGTCCTGACCGTAAAACTCGTAATTGTAGAAGCGGAAGTTATCGAAGGGTCGATCTGAGGCTTGTGTGAATTCAATTGGTCGTCCAACGTACAAGTCGCCAAAGTTGTTGCCTGTACCATTCGCTTGCCCCCACTGGGCCAGCACTATGTCAGTGTCGTGGTTCGACTGCTGATTCTTGTTGCCTTGCTCGACGAAGGCACCGAACTTTAGCGTATGGGTGTTGTAGACTTTGGACAAATTATCCGTCACTGAGAAGCTGCTGTAAGGTGATTGGATCGGATAGCCATACGCCGTAAACAGCTCTCTGGACCAACTATCAATGATGCTAACCGGAACGTACGGATTCTTCCCGATGAAGTCAACTTTAGCGCCGCTGAAACCAACCGTCTTCTGTAACCCTAACGAAGAGAAGGATACTTTGTCGGGGTCAGAATAATCGTAATAGAGCTTCAACTTGCTGCCGCTAAAGAGCACTTCATTAGTCATTGTCGGGTTAATGATGTTGGTCAGATTAACCACCACCGAACGACCAAGGTTGTAGCTGGTGAGCTTGCCTGGAACCTCGTAAGTTGAAGAATCCCACCATAGTCCACGCGGGAATCCCTGCTGTTCGTACTCGCGAGCAAGCTTCACGTAGAGTTTCGTCTTGTCGCTGATGTTGTAGTCGAAACGCGCAGTAGTTTGGTTTCGATCATTCGGCCTAAGGACGCTGTACACGTAGTTATTTCCCGCCGCGTCGCTGTAGTTGGGCTGCGGGTAGAGATTAAGCAGCGCTGCACCCAGAGGATCCTTGCAAGGTACGAGGTTTCCAGAGAACCCCGGCACACTGCAACCCGCCGGAAGATGGATACCAGATGTACCGCTGAAATCACCCGCCCGCTGCTTTGCTGTAGGAACGATGCTCGGATTTAACGAGCCTTCATCAACTCGCTGGTAATAGTATTCATAGCCGAAGAAGAAAAAGAGTTTGTCTCGATTTCGGTTGAACTTGGTCCAGGGAAGCAGCACCGGTCCCCCAATGTTGCCACCTGGATAGTTGTACTGACTCTTCGGGCGCTCGACAATTGGGAACTTGTAGTTATTCGAGCGGTCACTCGCTTGAAAACGATAATTCCTCATATAGTCGTAGATCGATCCGTGAAAGTCTTGACTTCCACCTTTTGTCGTAGCGCTAATCTGTACGGCGCTGGTACCGTGCTCGGCGGCATAATTGCTGGTCTGGACCTTCACTTCCTGGACCATATCTGGGTTTGCGGTGATGACGGTTCCGTTATTTGAACCAAAGTCAATCATGCGCGCGCCGTCAATCTGCACGTTGTTTTGTTCTCCTCGGAGACCATTGACGTGGTATGCGGCGTTGGAATTAGCACCGCCGCCAAAGGAAACCTGTTCGAGTGATGTGTTATCGGGAGCAACTACACCCGGGAGAATTCGTAAAAGCTCAAGAGAACTACGGCTAATAATTGAGAGATTGTCAATTTGGGAAGCGCTGATTACGTTTTCTTTCGCACCCGTTTCGGTTTGAACCTGATCCAGTCCTGCCGTGATTGTTACGGTTTCTGAAGGTTGGCCTATTTCGAGCTGAACATCCGTCGAGCGAGTTGTGGCCGTCTCGATCGCGAGTTTGGTTTTTTCCGTTGTCTTGAAGCCTTGAGCCTCAACCTTCAACACGTATTCGCCAGGCGTAATGGCGGCAAACACGTAGCCACCATCGTCATTAGTGGTTGTTTGTCGTTCGTCCTTCGTACCCGCATTGGTGAGCGTGACTGTTGCTCCCCTAACGATTGCGCCTTGTGGATCCTTAACGGTTCCACGCAGCGTGCCACTGCCACTGGTTTGAGCCATCGCAGAAAAGACGGTGGCAAACATCGCCACGCAAATAACCGCCACCAAAGTGCGAAGAATCAGATGTGTAAGGTTGCGACGATACATGTGCTTCATGACCTCCCTTGCCTTCTCCCTGGACGGGGGAAAGAACTCAAGCAGCTAACTCAGTAGGAACAGATCGTGCGAACTGATTCACAAAACCTGCAATTGACTGATAACGAGAGCGTCTAAAATCGTCAAAAACGATTCGGTTTAAAATAGAATTCCGTCAAAAATAGAACTTAGAGGGTTTGTTGCAAGACCGGACAAAAGCCTTAGTACTATCAGCGAAACTCTTTGTCAAGACTTTTTTCTTTACGACTTAAGATTTATCTGAGTCACCGAGTAGTTCGATGTCGTTGCAGTTCGACAATTTTTCATGAAGCAATGCGAATGCCGAGCGCGCATCACCCACGCTCGAAGGGCCCATGTTAACGGTAACATTTAGGATTTGTCTGATTTCGTCCAAAGTGTTGGTTAATGGGGTCAGACACCTTTTATTGGAGAATTTGGGTGGGTCTCCTAATTTCTGGATGCTTATGCCGGTACAACTGAAGCGAACTTGCCAGCCAACACCAAACTTAAAGCACCCATCAAGCGCGTGTCCTCGCCGAGGGTTGAGGCGAACGCTACCGAGGATGGTAAGCCCCGACAGATACTATTCTGTGTTATTGCATTATGCAGTTCATCTGCTATCAACGGCCACGCTCGCGATATTTGTCCGCCCAAAATAACCGCTTCAGGACTTAGGCCTTTTGTAAGATTTGAAATTCCAAGACCCAGGTAATATGCAGTTTCGACTAGCGCATCTTTCGCTGCCTGATCTCCGCTGAATGCGTAGTCAACCAATTGGTAGAACGTGATGTTCTTACATTGCGCTCCAGAAGTCTTCTCACGGTAACGTGCAAGTGCTGCTCGTTCGGATGCGAAAGCCTCCCAACATTCGTCACTGCCTGCCGCGCAAGCTACCGGGCCTCCTTTGCCAATCGTCATGTGGCCGAATTCTCCGGCACCGCCGACCATCCCGTGATAAACCTGGCCGTCAAAGATAATACCGGTGCCGAGTCCTTCTTCCACTAGCACAAGGATGAAGTCGCGCACATCACGGATCTCAGGACGACCAAGCCACAACTCGGCGAGCGCAGCAGCGTTTGCGTCATTGTCAACGGTAACAGGCATCCCCGTAACCGCTCTCAATTCATCTGCAATAGACCAGTCTCGCCACTTGAAATGAGGAATGAACAGCGCAGTTCCGGTCTCCGAGTCCACGAGACCAGGCAGACTGATTCCGATTCCTTCGATCGCCGGTTCGATCCTAATGAAATCCTGAATGCAACTGGCTATTCGTCCGAAGGTAACTTCGCGGTCGGCGTCTGTAGCAAACGTTTCTCTGCGCAGAACACGCCCAACCAAATCGCCCGTTGCCACGGTAGTCTGTGCGGTACCAAGATCAACACCTATGGCGATACAGCCAGCAGCGCGCAACTTCAGTAAATTGGGAGGTCTCCCTCCAGTAGATTCGCCTTCGATTTCGTAGATTAGGCCCTGGTTCTTAAGTTCCTCAACGATGAGAGAAACAGTTGAACGCTGAAGGGCGGTTTCGTGAGATATTTCGGCGCGCGAGATGGGCTCTTTTTCTCTGACGTAATTAAGAACAATCTGACGGTTAATGTAACGGATCGTGTCAGAACGTGCGACATTTGCCTTCTTTAGATTTATCCGTCGCAAAGTTTTAATCCAATCGGACCAAACGACGACCAGTTACTTGGTCGCAAGCGAATTTAATTCAGGTAAGTCTGGGATGGCGTTGCAGAAAACTCGACAGCACATTCGCTGTGTCCAGCTGTGACCAATGCCTTCAGAACCCGAAGGGTAAAGCCTTGGGAATGAACCCGTCAAGCTGAGTAATTTCGCACGAAGCAAATTCCCCTTCCTGAAGCAACGCCATTCAGCCGGATCCGTAGAAAGCCGTTTCCCTTGATTGACAAGTAGGGCAAAATAGCAGTGAACCAGTTTCAATAGCCTGCCTTCAGCAACTGAGCAGGCAAAGTTATAATTTGAAATCTTCGAAACTGTTGGAGAAACGACCATGAGAGTTGTAGCAATTGGTTTCGTCCTGACTGCGTTATCCATCGTATTGCCTGCATCGATGGCTAAAGAGTGGGCCTCCACTTCATCTCAAGCGGCTGGTTCTGATGAAAACAAATTCGTCTATGCCGACTTCGAGAGGCAGGAAAATGGTCGAACGGTTAGCAACGGTGGTGGCCTGGTGCAAATCTTTACTGGACAGGATTCAACTCCTGTTACGTTCAAAGGTTTAGCGAATGCGTCACCAGGAGCTCCTGAACTTGTTAGGAATAAACAGGATGAAAAAAATCACCTGGCCGCGTTCGATTATTCGTTAACTGGTCCGAATCAATGGGCCAACGTAACGTTGGAAATTCAAGGACATCCAAACAAAGACCGCCAAACGGTGGCTGATGATGTAAGCGGTTACAAAAACCTATCGGTTCAGATGTATGCGACCGGCGTGGATTACCTGCGGATTGAATTCATCAGTCACGGGCAAGGCATAAAGCTCGAGTTCGGATTTCCACAGCTCCCGGTCAAATTAAAGCCCGGCTTAAATACTTACTTGATCCCGCTCAAAGGTCTACAACAGCCTTCCTGGGTTGAGCAAAGAGTTGATTCGAAAGAAGTCTTAAGAAAACTAACGGCGATAAGCATTAGTGCCTACTGCAATCAGTGCACACCGCAACACGGAACTGTTGTGGTCGACAACCTTGTGTTCCAAAAATAAATATGTCGCCTGAAAAGATTCAAGCTTGAATACATCGCTCTACTTCTCCCCGGACCTTGCTAACGATTTCGCTTGCTTCGCTTTCACTCTTTGCCTCTGCCACCACCCTTATCACCGGCTCAGTATTTGATCCTCGTACCAGAAACCAACCATTGGGAAGTATCACTTTAGTGCCATCGCGAGAATCGATGTTATAGCTCGCATACTCACGTCGCAGCATCTTCGTTATTGCGGCCAACTTATCAGACGGACACACCAACTTCTCCTTGACTATCGAATAGCGTGGCACC
>DASYSD010000068.1:0-30290 GCA_036003745.1 Pyrinomonadaceae bacterium | reverse complement strand
GTATTCGACGTTGTGGCGGGAAGCTGAGTAAGAAAGATCTGCGGAGCAAATTGAGGATTCAGACCTTCCGAGGCCTGGGCGTCCGCAGGAACCGTACCGTCCGGCTTAAAGTTCAGTGCGGATGCAAATACGAGACTACTTGGCGCCAACGTACTCGCAGCGTAGTCAGTAAACGTTGGGAAATGTCCGATATCGGTAAAGGTGGTTGACCTCGGTAATACCAGAACGAAAGAATCGGTGGCCACAGTGTAAACAAAAATGCCGAGGGTACCGCTGTTATCGGTTGTATTGGCTTTTGGATCAATAGCTGTCGATTCGAGCGCTATGTATGCACCATCTCTACTCAAGCGTCTGCCCGGACTTAAGACGTTCACATTATTGGGTTGCGAAGGATTCACCCTCGTGCGCGTTGCCTGATGCACATTGGTCAACGCCGTACCGCTGAAGTTCGCCCAAAAGACCTCTCCATTGCCGGTTCCATTGCTGTCGTTATTATTGCTGGCGAGGTTTGCACTCGACATGAAAGCTACTATAGAGCCATCGGACGACAGAGAAGGATTTGATTGAAAAACCAACCCCACTCCTTGCACAGCATCTTGTGTGTTTGTTCCCTGGACAAGGGTGCCCGTAAGCCTGTTAAAAAGGAAGAGCTCCGGATTGCCGTCTGCGTTGCCCACGCCCGGAACCAAATTACGGGTCGAAATAAAAGCGATGATATTTCCTTGGTCATCAATCGTTGCCTCACGATTATCGTCGGCAAAGAAGGGGAACACTGTCGCTGAACCCGCCGTGGGAAGTCTACTTGCAGGAGTTTCTCTTATTTGGGTAAACGTTCCGCCGTCGAGGGGTGTTAGTGGTAGCTCAGCACCCAGAGTTAAATCCACATCTGGAACGGCGGGCAAAGTATAAATCCAGATCTCAGTGTTGGCGTCGCTGGCCAGGGTTCCTTCTGTTCCATCAAAGTTTCCAGGATTTGGAGCGTTTGAGCTAAAGACAATTCTGTAAACGCGCTGTCCGCTTTCTAACGGAGGCGACAACGAAATCATCGGTCCGCGGTTCTCGATCTGAATCTTGACCAGGCTCAGGTCCGCTGGTGTCGCCGACGGCGTCGGCGTCGGACTTGGAGTCGGCGTCGGAGATGGAGTCGGTGTCGGACTTGGTGAGGCCGCTGGATTCGCTACATTCTTGGTATTCGTAATTTGGAAGATTCTTCGCTGTGCGTAGTCGGCAATAAAGATCTCGCGATTACCGTCAGCGTTATTTCTGCTGGGCGTTTTCTCTGTAGCCACGTCACCATTGGACGTGAAAACCACGAATCGGCCGTTAGCCGTCATATCGCTCGCGAAGGTACCGAATGCGGCGCTTGGTGACGAAGTGAGTTGGGCGATAAATGGATCCGGCGTAGGGCTGGAAGCTTGAGCCTGAACGGAACAGAGTGCGCCGCTAGCCAGCGCAGGCACGACAAGAGCGCACAAAAACCAGAAAACTTGCTTCACAAAATCCTCCGAACGAATTAAAGACGCAGATACTGGCGGATTAGATGCCCTCGGGGAGCTGAGCAGCGCCGTACGCAGGTGAAATATTTATTGCTGAACACCAGCGATTAAAGAACGGCCATTTTAAGCAGAAGGCCCTTAATCCCGCAAGCAACGGATCTGACAGATATTGCTATCCCGATCCCATTTGACCTCTTAGGGTTTAGTGGAACCACTACCTTGCTTCGCTTTTTTCTCCGGATGCTGTCTAATCACAACCCTAAAGCCGCGCGGATGATCTTACGTGCAGCTAAAAATCTCATCCAGGGAACCTTTGTGACGAAGAGAGCGCTGATTACTGGAATTACAGGCCAGGATGGCAGTTATCTGGCCGAGTATCTTCTGAGTTTGGGTTACGAAGTGCACGGCTTGGTGCGACGAGTCGCCCTTGAAGCGCCCGATACGAGATTCAGCCGGATCACTCACCTACTCGACCGCGTCACGTTGCATCCAGCCAGCCTCGAGAGTTATCCGAGTATCTTCCACGTGGTTAGCCAGCACGACTTTGATGAGTGTTACCACCTGGCGGCACAAAGCTTCGTGGCGGAGAGCTTTGCTGATGGTTTTTCCACCATGAACACGAATATCAACGGCACCCATTATGTGCTGGCCGCTCTGCGCGAGCTGCGGCCCCGTTGCCGCTTCTATTTCGCGGGCTCGAGCGAAATGTTCGGGAACGTTGATGAGGTGCCGCAGACTGAGACAACTTCGTTCCAACCGCGCAGTCCATATGGAATCAGCAAAGTGGCAGGCTTTCATTTGGCAAGAAATTATCGCGACGCGTATGGACTATATTGCGTCAGCGGAATCCTCTTCAATCATGAAAGCCCACGACGCGGTTTTGAATTTGTATCACGGAAGATCACCAGCACCGTCGCCCGAATAAAACTCGGGCTGGCCTCAGAGCTAAGAATTGGCAACCTCGACGCCAAACGCGACTGGGGACACGCCGTGGACTATGTGCGCGCCATGCATTCTATGCTACAGCTACCTGCCCCAGATGACTTCGTCGTTGCCACCGGGCAAACGCATAGCGTTCGCGACCTTTGCGAGATCGCCTTTGCGGAAGTCGATCTCGATTACCACGAGTTTGTCAAAGTTGATGAAAGATACTATCGACCCGCCGAAGTCGACTTGCTGATAGGTGATGCATCAAAAGCGCGCCGGGTCTTGGGGTGGGAACCGACTTATACATTCCGCGAACTTATTAAGGAGATGGTGTCGTCTGACTTGAAAGCGGAGAAAAACCTTAACTACAAAGTCACAACACAAAGTCGCTAAGACCACGAAAAAAATCTGAACGTTTCGTCCCTTTGTATATGTGTGGTTAGGCTTTTTTCTCAATTGGACTTAATTGCCAGCAGGTTGAGCCTGCCTCTACAATCCTATCCATGCCTCCTGCAATTCGGGTTGAATCCGTATCTAAGCAGTACCGAATCTATGATCGGCCCGTCGATCGACTAAAAGAGTCGTTGACTCGAGGGCGCTGGAAAACTCATCGCGAATTCTGGGCACTCAATAACATCAGTTTCGAGGTGGAGTCGGGAACCACTACCGGCATTATTGGCCCAAACGGGTCCGGCAAATCGACTTTATTGCAGATCATTACGGGCACGTTGGAGCCGACTCACGGTGCTGTGTGGTATGAAGGACGAATCGCGGCGCTTCTTGAACTCGGTGCTGGTTTCAACGCAGAGTTCACCGGGATCGAGAACGTCTTCATGAATGCGACCTTGATGGGGCTTTCAACAGCTAAAACTGAGCGCTTGCTTCCGGAGATTGCCAGCTTCGCCGAGATCGGCGATTTCATCTATCAACCGGTTAAGACATATTCGAGCGGTATGTACGTCAGGCTGGCCTTTGCCACGGCGATTGCTGCCTCGCCTCAAATACTGATCATCGACGAAGCTCTCGCTGTCGGGGACGCCGTTTTCCAGCATCGCTGCATGCGTCGCATCAAGGAGATGCAGGAGAACGGCGCCACAATCCTGTTTGTCTCTCACGATCCGTCGGCAATTCGCGCCCTCTGCAATCATGCGATCCTTCTAAATCATGGGCGGATGGCGGCTGAGGGAACGCCGTCGGAAGTACTTAATCGCTATCGGAAGACAATCATGGCTCGCCAGCAAGCCTACGAAGCCAACCGTCAACCGATTGACCAATCTCCAACTGCGAACGATGATTTGGAATACACACCTACCCCACTGAGTTATACGTATCGTCACGGTGATCGCAGCGCAGAAGTGTTGCAAGTCGACCTGCTTAACACTGCGCTGCATCCGACTAACCTTGTCGAGACCGGTGAGCCGCTTATAGTTCGAATCGTTTACGTGGCCCATGAAGATCTCGACGACGTTATCTGCGGATTTTTGATCAGAAATCGTCACTGTATTCACATTTATGGAACAAATACCGAACTTCAGGAACTACCGCTTGAACGAGTAAAACGTGGCGAGTTAACCGAGGTAACATTTGAGTTCAACTGCTGGATCGCGCCGGATCTGTTTTCGTTGTGCGTTGCAGTGCATAGCAGGGCAGGCGTGAGCTTTGACTGGCTGGATGGTTGTTTGTTCTTCAGGGTGATGTCCGCCACTCCCATGGAAGGCGTGACAAATCTAAACGCGACCGCGACGAGCAAGCGTCTCGCGGGAATTGTCGGTAAGGAATCGGTAACGCCTTAATGAATATTGAGATTGAAAAGAACGATAGCGCCACGGATGGATTGGACCTGACAAAACTGATGAACCAGATCCGTAAAGACGCCGAGCAACGCAAGCGCGATTCTCTCCAGAACGGCGCGCCGCCCTTCTACCCACGACTGTTGACGCAAGGCTTTGACGGCCTGCTGTCGCAAGGAGACCCGCCTCTGCCGGATCTCAAGCTTCAGCCCGCACTTGAAAAACGCGAGCAATACCAGTTGAGCTATCTGCTCGGCTTTCACGATGAGGCGTTCATCAGAAATGCTTACAAAGTAATCCTCAAGCGCGAGCCTGACGATTCCGGTTTTGTCAAATGCCTGGAGAACCTGCGCAGTGGCCGTTACAGTAAGATCGATATTCTGCGGAGCCTGAAGTTTTCACCGGAAGGACGCAACGCAAACGTCAATGTCAACGGCCTGGGCCGGCTCACGTACTTTCGCAAACTCTATCGCGTGCCGGTCGCAGGGTATCTGCTGCGACTTATAGCAGCGATCGTTCGCCTGCCGGTACTGATCGCCAATCACCGCCAGCTGGAATCACACACGATGGCGCAGCTCGAACGCGTCGCCAATCACGTCAATGACGTGGCACATCACTTCTCGGAAGCGAGCCGCAAACAGGTGGAGGTAAATCGCGGGTTTTATGCGATTCAGGAACAACTCAACGATCTGAAGAGCACGCTGCGTTTACAGATCGACTCACTCATCAGCGAGCAAGGAAAAATCGTTCAAACTCAGAACTCTCTCCAAGCGGATCTCTACACGAAGCTAGACGAAACAAATGCACACACGAAAGAGCTGCGCGATCTTCAGGCAGCTCACGCCGCCGAGTTGCAGGCGTTAAAAGCGCGGCTTGAAAAAGAGGCTGAAGGCCTTATCGAGCGGCTGCAAAATTCCCGGATGGACCTCGCGCAACAGGAAACGCGCCTCCTTAATCTCCTCGATGGCGCCGCTAAATCCGCGTCTGCCATGACGCCTGTGTTGACGAGCGAAGAGGATCATCTACTCGATTCACTTTATTTCTCACTTGAGGATACACTCCGGGGAACACCCACCGAGATCAAAGAAGAAGTCAAAGTTTATCTTCCGGTTTTGCACAATGCCGGGATCACGGCTGACATACTCGACGTTGGTTGCGGGCGTGGTGAATGGCTCACAGTGCTCAAGGAAGCGGGGCTCCAAGCGCGCGGAATCGATCAGAATCGCATCGTGGTCCAACGCTGCCGAGAATTAGAGCTCGACGTCGAGGAGAGCGAGGCGCTCACGTATCTCACCTCGCTGGGGGACGGCAGTTTGAATGCCGTCACTGCGTTTCACTTTGCCGAACATCTGCCGCTTGAAAGACTGGTGTGGTTCTTTGACGAAGCCGGCCGCACGCTGAAACCAGGCGGCCTGTTGATTCTCGAAACGCCAAACCCTGAGAACCTGCTGGTCGGCAGTTGCAACTTTTATCTCGACCCAACGCACAAAAACCCCATCCCGATCCCGACCATGCAACTGCTGCTGGAAGCGCGAGGGTTCCTGTGTCAGGAAGTGATGAAACTCCACCCAGTGGCTTCGGCAAGGATTGAGGTAAAGGATCAACTGACCAGCCACCTGAACCATTTTCTTTATGGTCCAATGAACTACGCCGTCGTTGCGCGCAAGCCCTGCATTGAAACACCATGACGCGCATCGCTATTCTCACACCCACACTCAGCTCCGCCGACGCAGTGAGTAACGACGTTCTCGCGATGGAACGTCTCTTGAGCCAGCGCGGTCACAGCATCAACATCTTCGCCGAAAACTCAAACCTCGCCGGCAGAAACATACAACCGCCGCGCGCCGCGCTGTCGTACATGCGTGACAACGATGATGTTCTGATCTATCACCATTCGATCGGCTGGGACGGCGGCATCGACGCGCTGAAAACAACGTCGTGCCGGAAGATCATCAAGTATCACAACGTAACGCCGCCGGAATTCTTCAAAGGCGTCAGCGAATCGCATCGCAGTCTCTGCGAAAAAGGGCGCTCACAACTCAGAGACATTGTTGCATGCTGTCCCGATCTCTACATGGCAGCGTCGGGTTTCAATCGCGGCGATCTCATTGCCGCGGGCAGTGAGGATCATAAAACGGCAGTCGTCCCGCCTTTCAATCAGGCGGACCAGTTGCAAGCCGACGAGGCAGATCTGGAACTTCTCGATCGCTACAACGATGGCAGCGTTAATCTATTGGCAGTCGGAGGCGTGCGCCCAAACAAAGGACACGCGGCGCTCATCGAAGCTTTTGCGACTTACCTCTATCACTTCAACCTACAGGCGCGCCTGTTCATCGTGGGCGCGGAGAACAACGCTTTCACGTCGTACGCAGCGAACCTGCGGCAACTCGTCCAATCATGGTCCATCGACTCACGCATAGTCTTCACCGGCGAGGTTTCGGAAGGAGAGCTGAAGACTTATTACCTGCTCGCTTCCGCATTGTTAATCACGAGCGAGCATGAAGGATTCTGTGTGCCGCTGGTCGAAGCGATGGCCATGAAGGTCCCGATCGTCGCGTATGCTTCGACTGCCATTCCGGAAACTGCGAAAGACACTGCGCTGATTTGGGAGGAGCGCGATCCACATCTGATGGCTCAGTCGATCGACTTCCTCATCACTAACGAAGCGACCCGCTTGACGCTGCTGATGAGAGGTTCGCAACGCTACGAGCAGAGTTTCTCAAGACGCGCTATCGAGAAGCAGTTTTTGGATGTGACACGCCAGGCGGGGTTCACTTTCTGAGCTGCGGATTTGCGTGGGACTTGAGAAGACGCGGATTAATATAGATCAGAATAGATGACACGAGTTGCTATCTTGAGTCCGAGTTTGACGACTGGCGACGGTGTTAGTAACGATGCGCTGGGAATGTTTGACGTGTTGGCGCGGCACGGTTACGAGGTGCGGCTCTTCTGCGAGAGTCATTCACTGCGCCACTCGAGCATCTCGAATGTTGAGCGAGTCGAGAAGTTTCTAAAGAGTCCGGAAGATATTCTCATCTATCACCATTCGCGCGGTTGGGCGCGCGGCGTCGAGCTCGTCAAAGGGCTGCGCCGCCGTCGCGCCATCAGGTATCACAACGTTACCCCCGCCAAGTTCTTTGATGATTTCAGCGAGTATGAACGGGAGCAATCCGAGATCGGTCGACAGCAGTTGTCAGAGCTCGCTGCGGCTAGGTGCGATCTTTATCTTTCCGCTTCGACCTTCAGCATGCAGGAACTGATCTCGGCCGGAGCCGACGAATCGAGGTCCCGCGTCGTACCTCCGTTTCATCACATCGATCGACTCAGCAGGATCAGCGCAGATAAGAAAACGCTGGAGAAGCATTCTGACGAAATTACGAACATTCTGTTTGTCGGTCGCGTGGTGCCACACAAGAATGTGCATCAGTTGATCGAAGTCTTTGCTCATTATCATTACGGCTGTAACAGCGCGTCTCGACTGCTCATCGTCGGCAAAGGCGGCGAAGGACTCAGCAAATACTCGAAGTTGCTGCATCGCTTCGTGGACAAGCTCGGCCTGACGAAAGCTGTGGTCTTCGCAGGTGGAGTTTCAGACGAGGAGCTAAAGGCCTACTATCTCTCAGCCAGCGTCTTCGTCACTGTCAGCGAACACGAAGGTTTTTGCGTGCCGCTGGTGGAGTCGATGTCGATGAAGCTGCCCATCGTCGCTTTCGCGTCGAGCGCGATTCCGGAAACGTTAGGCGATGCGAGTATGGTGTGGCCTGAGCGCAATCCTTTGCTGATTGCCGAGTCTATCGATCTGCTTGTCAGAAATCGCTCCGTGAGAAATGCTTTGCGTCAACGCGGGCTGCGTCGCTATCGGGAGATGTTCTGCAACGACCGTGTCGAGCGCTGCTTCTTAGAGGCGTTGGCAACACTACAATGAACAAGGTCGCGATCGTCGTACAAAGATGTCACAAAGACATCGTCGGGGGCTCGGAGACTCTCGCCTGGCATTACGCTCAACTCCTGAAAGACTCGTACAACGTCGAGCTCCTGACGACCACTGCGATCGATACCTCAGTGTGGGCCAACACCTTGCCGGAAGGATCGGAAACTAAAGAAGGCGTGCGCGTCCGCAGGTTTTCGGTAACGATCGGGCGCAGTCACTACTGGTCAGGTCTGCACCGGCGTTTGCTCGAGGCTTTCCAACCGTTCGCACCGGGCAACAGCCCCGACGCTCCCGTGCCGCGGCTTCGTTGGTCCATAGCGCTTCAGGAAGACTTCATTCGCCATCAGGGTCCTTACTCCGAACCGTTGCTGCGCTTCATCAACGAAAACTGGCGCGACTACACCGCCGTGATCTTCATTACCTATCTCTACCCGACCACGTACTTTGGCTTGCAACAGCTTCCCGCCGGCCGCGCTCTCTTTGCACCAACCCTGCACGACGAACTGCCGGCTTATCTTCCGACCTACAAACACGCCGCGCACCGAGCACGTGAATTGATCTGGTTGACGGAAGCCGAACAGCGCGTAGGCCAGAAACTCTGGGGCGACCTGCCAGGCAGAGTTGTGTCGATGGCGATCGAAACAGAAATTCGAGAGCCGCAGTGGATGCCGGCGCCTTATCTGCTCTACTGTGGCCGCGTCGATCCAAACAAAGGTTGTCGCGAGCTTTTTGATTACTTCCTGACGTTCAAGAAAACGCACCCATGCAAGCTACGTTTGGTAATCACCGGCAAGGACGACATGGGCGTTCCGCATCGTGAGGACATTGAGTTCAGAGGCTTCGTCAGCGCAGAAGAGAAGTTCAGACTCATGGCCGGGGCGATGCTGTTTGTGACTCCATCACCAAATGAGAGTTTCAGCATCGTAACGCTCGAAGCGATGGCGCAAAACACACCGGTGCTGGCAAACAACGCTTCGACAGTCCTGGCGGATCACATTCAAACCAGCGGTGCCGGAAAAGTTTACGGCGATTATCAAAGCTTCGCGCACGCGTTGCATGAACTGGCGTCGGACGAGGCGATGCTCGCGAAAATGGGGACTCGGGGAAGAGACTACGTCCTCGCACGCTATCAAACGGAGACCATCAGGCAGTCGCTGATCGCTGCTGTCGAATCACGGGCTAAATCGCGTCCTCTGTGACTCAATTTCGAAAGCGCTGGCGATATTCGACGGAAGTGATGAAGCCCTCCGTTACCTTCGTCGCGACGCCACTGCGATCCAACAGTTCCTGCCATGCAGCCACACCAGACGGATCGGGATCGCGACGCAGGTAGCTAAAGTAGTGCAGGATGACAAAGCTGCGGTTGCCAAGTCTGCGCACCAGCTCGTCGTTGTCGATTTGCTGGCGAAGCAGTTGCCCGTCGCGGTTATAGCGCTGCGCAAACTCTGCGACCATTCTGTCTCTGTCGCTGAACCGGCGCATCACATCCGTAAACTCTTCATAACTCGGCGTGCGTCCCAAACCTGCTTCGTACATCCGCAGTATCAAAAACCCTCGTTCGTGGAAGCCTGTCGAGAGGAAAATGTTCAGCGCCACGTGCGCGCGGTCGCACGTCTCGTCATCGATTCGGCAATTCCTGATCTTTCCCACCTGCGAAGCGATCACGGTCGCGTCCGGCTCAGTGGCGGCGAAGTCGCGATAAAGTTGGCGCACAAAGAATTCCGGTTCGTCTATCAGACTCGGGATCTTTGGATCGAAGACCTCAACTTGTGGGCCTATCTCCAACCGACAAACTTTTCCGGAGATTCTTCGTGAGTCAATCCACTGCTTCACGTTCGCTTCATAGTCGGGGTTCTTCACAAAGTACAGGTTCCAGTCGGGCGGAAACTGGCTGCTGGACGCATTCAAAGTCTTAACGCGCGACATCACCGAGATCAGCATTGCATCGTACTGGTATTCAGCGGTGGAGTGATTCGCGTAAGCACCCGGCGCGATGTAGAAGGCGGTGCAGTCGTTTGCCAACTTGGCCGCCATAGCCTTCAGGTAAGCGTCTTCAACGCGGGTCGAGAAACCTGTACCGTTGATCTTCGGCACACCGAATTGCTCCATCACCCCGAAGGCCGTCAGCAACAAAATCGCGACTGTTAACATTCGTTTGCGCCGCGCGGCGGCAAACTCGAGCGCCCGGTGCAGTCCATAAGAAAGTGCTATCGACATCGGCAGCGTGAGAAAGATCACGTAGCGGGAGACGGCGCGAATCGCGCCCGCGCCGGGAAAGAACTGGTAGATGTATTTCCATGGCGAGTGGCCGCCATATTTGAAGCCGATCAGCAAACAGATCGTAGTAGCGAGAATCGTGATGCCGAGAAAAAGTGGGCCAACCTCATTCGGAGACGGCACAGCTTTCGCGACGTTGCGACGCATCTTGATAAACCAGACGGAACAAACAATGAGAGTAAACCAGGCGAGCAAAGGAACTAAGCCGACGCCGACCATCAGCTCGCCCCATGTGGCCGGTCTTGTGTCAGGCATCAGCGCTCGATAAAACCATCCCCAAATGTAGTTGCCGTCACCCATCGACAACATCGCGCGCCAATCGGGAATCATCTCGCTGATGAAGTCATAGCGGTACCAAGTCCCGACGCGCAGTGTCGGCAGATAGATCAACACGAAAGGAATGAAGCCAATCAGAAAGACTGCGGCGCTCACTAAGAGTGCGGGCCAGAGTTTTCTCACGCTGGCGTTGATGAAGTCGCGCGAACGGCGAAAGGCGAGTGCGAGTAAGAAAAAAAGAATACTCCAGAAGGCTAAAAACCACCCGTAGTAAAACGTGGTGGCAAGTTGCAGGATCAAACAAACAGCAACTAACGACAAAAGCACTGCCGCTCGTTTCTGATCGATCGTTTCCGCCTGTTTGGCAAACGTGATCACGAGCGCAAAGATCAGCGGCAGCAACAGCACGTACTGCAACTGAAGGTGCGTGAGCTGGTTGAATTTCGCGCTGTTAAAGGCAAAGAACATCGCACCCGCGCAGGATGGGACGACACCCAGGCCCAACGTTCGATACAAAAGGACGAACGCAACGCAGAAACTCAAAAACGTCAGCAAGACGATCACGATTTCGACGGACGTGAACATGTTGAAGCCGAGAGCGCGTAAGAACGAGAAAGGCGCAACGAAGCCGAGCAGAAGGTCGGAGTAGGCAAGCGTTCGTTTGGTGGGATAGAAAATTCCAGGTGAGAGCAGCGAGGCTTTGCCGAGTATCGATTGATACCAGTGTTCGCAGAAGTAAACGAATCCGCGCGCGTCACCGCGATCGCCAAAAAACGTGTCGAAGGTGGAGAGGAATTGGGTTGAGTGGTACTGAATCGTACCTGCAACACCAAGAAGAATAGCTGTCAAAACCGCAGTACGCTGTTTGTGCTGCATGCTATAGAGCCTTGTATCCCGGGAGACTCAGTTTCACATTCTTCATCGCTTCGCTTGCGTCGTCGAAGGTCCGCTGCTGGGCCAGACCACCAGGAAATACGGCTGGCCGTCAACCTTGCCGCGCGGCTCGAGTTTGGCGCCCAGTTGCTCAATCTCCTCGATGTACTTCTTCATCTGTTCGCTGTCCTGGATCAAGTACTGTCGCTCGCCTCGATCGAACACAAACTTAAAGATCATGGCGCGAGTTTCTGCGTCGGTGAATTGAATCTTGAAGGCAGGCTTGGTCGCGTAATACCAGAGCGAACCCGTGAGCAGGTCCGCCCAGATCCACGCTTTGTCGTCCACTAGCTCCGAGGGAAGCAGAATTGGTGGATGCGTGCTTGCCCTTTCCGGCGCTGGTCCGAGTGAGCGATCGGTCCAGACTCGCTTGAGTGGCATCACGCCGGGCCAAAGTATCAAAACCAGTGCCACCCAGGAGAGGATTCTCCGCGGCTTAAATCGCTGGTCCAGAGTACTGGTGAGTTCGATACCAAACGCGCCAAACCCAATCAGAGCAGCGGTCGCAAAGATCGAGGAGATCATGTAGTGCGCGCCTACAATCCGATGAGTGAGAAAGTAACAAATCGGTATTATCCAGAGAAGAAACACTGCTAGCGCGAGTCGCTGCAAACTTAGACCAAGACCATTGAACCTTTCCAAGTCACGGCGCAAGTAAAGCATCAGGAAACCGATGAATCCGACGACCGAGGTAACGAGTGCCCAGTTATCGACGGAACCAGGTCCATCGCCTAGAAAGTACGCAAGATTAAAACCCAAACGATCGAGAGTGGGAGGTGCCGCGTCAATACTTGCGTATGTTGAGAGATACCATGCGCCGGCAACGTCATGCTGGTTTATGAGCACTGGGATGATGCCGGCGATGGTGGCTCCTAGTGCGAAAGCGACTGGAAGACTAACTCGGAAATCGCGGAAGCGGGGCCAGAGCAAAATCAGGAACCCCGGCGCCAACAAGAACGACGGCAAACGAATCAGCGTAGCGGCTCCCAGGCATATACCAGCAAGTAGTGCAAACAGTAAGGCCAGACGATCATGGTTTGCCGTCTTGAACCGTAAAGCAAAAAGACAAAACAAACACGTCAACAAGATCGGTACCAACACAGTATTCATCGAAAAGGTGAGAGCCCCGAGTCGCGCCAGTACCATTAGTCCAAGACTGAGGGGTAGCGCCACGACACCAATCGAGGCCCAGGCCCGCTTCAACACAGCAATCACAAACACTGCTACGCCGATCACGGCAAAGCCAAACACGACCATGCGATTCAACCGATAAACTGCTTCTCCCTGCGGAAACATAGCAAGCGCCAAACCGGTTCCTGGTGGGTATTGCACGCCAACAGCGTCGGATTGTGCGAAGTAGTGATGTGCGTGAGGCGCTACAACCTCTTCCCAGTTCGACACTGGAAGATTCTTCTGCTTCATGAAATCAATCAGCAGCCGTGTTTGCCTCGATTCGAGTTTGAACTCGGGCCACACGCCGCTCGCGAACGCTCCACGGATCTGCTTTGCCATCCGTAAGTAGCCGAATGAATCGCAGGCGTAGGCAAACTCTTCGGTTGACAGCGATCGTCGATAAGAGGTGCGTACTGACACGTAAAAGGAAAAAGCGAGTACTGTGACCCAGAGATAACAGAGGATTTGTGTTCCGAGCTTGGGCAAGTTTGCGAAGTACCTTTCAGCGTGAGTGTCGTTTCATTCCGAGTATGCTGAGAAAGAAACTCGACAAGACGGTTTGCAGCCCGAGAGCAATCATCGTGACGGCCGGGATTACAAGACGCAACGTCCGTGATGGATCCAGCGGGCCAAATGAGGTCGCACCCCAGAAAGTTAGCGCGTACACAGACAATCCTATCCCCCCAAGGAGCATCAGGCTGCCTGCGACAATACCGGTCTCGAGTTGGATGTAACGAAACATCGTCGTTAGTCTCGGGTCCTCCGGCAGTAACCCTTCGGTAATTGCAAAGACTTTCGTAAAGACTGCGAAGATTACTGTTTGATAGCCGATGATGATCGCCATCACCCCGTAAAGAAATGTGTGGATGTCGAGCGTCACTCCATCAACAACCCTTGGCCCAAGCAGCAACCATCCACTGACCACAGCACCTAGCAGCATCAGCAACAAACCCGGATACAGAAACAACCAGCGAGGACTATAAAGCAGCAGAAACCTCAGATGACGCCATCCATCGCGCCAGCTCCGCAGATGTGGCGGTCGACTTCGACCATCAACGGAAAGCGTCGTCGGTACTTCCGTGATGCGTAAGCCATGTAAAGAGGCTTTGACTACTGTTTCACTGGCAAACTCCATCCCCGTTGTGCACAAATCAAGGCGCTGGATCGCCGCCTTGCTAAACCCACGGAGGCCGCAGTGAAAATCGCCACAGGGACTGTTGAAAAAGAGTCGCCCGATTCCGGTCAGTACCGGATTACCCAAATATCTGTGAAGTGGAGGCATCGCGTTGGGCGCAATACCTCCTTTGAATCGATTCCCCATGACCAGATCGTAACCAGCCCGGAGCTTTTCGAGAAATGGTCCCAAATTCGAGAAGTCGTAACTGTCGTCGGCGTCTCCCATAATGATGTACTTGCCACGGGCGGCTTTTATACCCGCCAGGAGTGCGCTGCCATAACCTTTTTCGGGCACATGAATCACACGCGCGCCGAGAGCGGTGGCGATCTCCGGCGATCCATCCTGGCTGCCATTATCAGCGATGACTATTTCGCCGTCGACGCAGAGCAAAGAGAGCGCCTTTTTCGACTTTTCTATACAGGTCGCGAGCGTCTCGGCTTCATTAAGACAGGGCATCAGAATCGACAGTTCGATTCCATCCCCATCGATTCTGATCTCGGCAGGTATAGTTTGGACTTCCCCAAGCATTGTTAGTGACTTTTCAGCAAACGGTAGAGGTACAATTTTAAAACGGCCTTGAGGCCGTCTTCTGAATAACAAAAGTATTCGACACCTCTTTGAATCGAATTCCGGTCCAGCCGTCGTCTATCACTTCCAGCACGCGTGCGCCGGCTCGCTGCACGATTTCAAAGATTCGGCTTTGTGACAACACGTGCATCTCCATCTCATGTCTCGTGGCTCCCGTAGCGAAGTAATCAGCGACCGAGAAGGTGTAGCCCAGACGATAAGTCGGCGCCTGGAAGAACGCTATGCCTCCAGGATTTAGCGATCGAATTAATCCCTTGATGATGAACGCCATTACAGGTGGTGGATTGTGTTGCAACACTAGCATCGAGTAAGCCAGGTCCACTTTGGGCAGTGATTCAATATCACGTACGCGCTTGATTCGGTTCAGGACCACATTGGAAACGCTCTCTTCCGTCAGATGGTCATCAGCGCATCGTAAATGAGACAACGAAATGTCGTAAGCAAACACCTGCTCGAATCGTTTTGCTAAATGACGCGTGATGCGGCCGACTCCGCAACCGTAATCAAGACAAGTTTTGAATCCGCAGTGCTGCACCTGATTTCTCTCAAGGCTGCCAAACAACTGCGCCACGTGCTGTTCGCCGGTTCGATAAAATGCGTCTTTGTTACTTTCTATGGTGGCTTGCCGATATTCTTCGGAGACGACAACTGACCAATGAGGCTCTGTCTTGCCAAGTTCCTGCCAGGTACGCTGAACATGATCGAACAACTTTTCGAGATCGTGCTGCGTGCACGTATCCTCGATCAACATTCCAGGTTCGTCGCCGAGCAGCACCGGTACATGAAACGCCGGGTTCTTCTCTCTGAATTCAGTTGAGTAGATAAAATTCGCGCGCAGCTCTTGAGTCGTTGAGCACTTGCGTAAGTGTTCGTCCACTACTTCCTTGTTCTCAGCTTCGCGATCGAGGAACAGACGATAAGCCCACAATACTGCATCACGACCTAAGCCCGGGAAGAAAGACGCGCTCGCCTCACGACGGTCGCCACGAATAAGCGCCTTTACTTGTTTGCCAATTGATCCCATGCGGGTTGCTTAACCTGTAGTGGTTCGTTGGCTGAGGCGGGTGCCCATGCTTGTTTGCGAGACGCTATCTTCTGGTGTCTTCGCCTTTTCCGGTCAGCGTAGTGCTCAGTGCTTCACCACCGAGTTGAAGCCTCTTGATACACAACAATGCGGGCACGATCGAGATTAGCGGAACGATAAAGATGGTCAGCCCCGGAATCTGCTGATAAATCTGATGCGCCCATGATACGGCCTTTCTCTAGTCCCTCGATGAGCACATCCGGACCGTACAGCATTTAACGAGTCCAACCGATTATGCCTGTGATCAAAGACGAAATTCCTGCCGTTTGCAAATTGTCCCAATACCGAGCAAACCAATTTATTGACGCGTCTAGCCCAGATCGCTATACTCGCCTATAGTAGCGCGAAGGGCGCTTGCGGACCAGACCCCATCCGGCCTCAACCTGAACGAACAAGATCATTCGAAACCTAGGAGAAATGATGAAGATCGGGATTAGTTTTCTGGCAATCGCACTATTGAGTGTCACTGCTCTGGCTCAGAGCCCTCCTACTCTTCGGATCGTCACCGAGACCCCGGGGCTCCCTTCAGAACTCTATTACGGAAACATTAAAGTTAAGCCTTTGCGGTTGCGTCCGGGGACAAATCAGGTCATTACCATTAACGATATAGATTTCTTTGTGGCGCAGCAATATATCGACTTTTTAGGGCGCTTTCCAGATAGCACGGGATTTGCCAACTGGAACGCGACTTTGAACGGTTGCCCGAACGGTGGTTATGGTGAATTTGACAACCCAGGCTGCGATCGCGTCCATGTGTCAGCTGGCTTCTATCAATCCTACGAGTTCCAGGGGCGCGGCTACTGGGCTTATCGTTTCTATGATGCAGCGTTGGGACGCCGGCCTCTGTACGCCGAATTTGTTCCCGACATGATTCGGATCGGCGGTTCACAATCGCCAGATCAAGAAGCTGCAAGCAAGATCGTGTACATCAACGACTTCGTTCAGAAGCCGGAATTCAAGAGTCTGTATGATGCTCTCAACAATTCCCAGTATGTTGATAAGCTGGAGCAAACTGCTGGAGTCACACTGACCAACAAAGCCGCCCTGATCAGCGCGCTCGACGGTAATCAAAAGACCAGGGCAGAAGTCCTCAGAGACGTAATTGAAAGTCAGGTGGTCTTTGACAAGTTCTTCAATCGCGGATTTGTCTCGATGCAGTATTTCGGCTACCTACGGCGCGACCCGGACACGATCGGCTTCCAAAACTGGGTCAATACCCTGAATGCCGACCCAAGCAATTTCCGGCATATGATCTTTGGTTTCATTTACTCAACCGAGTATCTGACAAGGTTCTAAGGACTTAACGCGCTTCTTCATTTGCGATAAAGGCCGGCTCAAAAAGCCGGTCTTTTTTGCTGGGCCAACTTTACCTGCCTATGAGCCCGCGGTAAATCTCTATAGTCGCCATCGCAGTTCGTTCCCAAGTAAAGCCCTTGACTCTTCGGATTCCTGCCTGGGAAAAGTGCTCCCGCATCTCTTCATTGCTTAGCATTTCAACCAGGCCACCAGCCAAGTCTTCCACACTGTACGGATCGATTAAGCGAGCGGCCTTTTCAACCGTCTCCATTATGGAAGGAATTCTGCTCGCAATCACCGGAGCGCCGCAGGCCATCGCCTCCAGCGGCGGTAGTCCAAAGCCTTCGTAGAGTGACGGGTAAACAAAGACCCTGCATGAAGAGTACAGACTGCAAAGATCCGCGTCGTGAAGGTACCCGGTAAAACAGATGCGGTCTTCTAGTCCCCTGCCCCGGATGAACGAGCAGAAGTCATCCATCAACCAACCTTTTGCACCGGCAATTACCAACTGGGGCGATAACGACGTCGTTCGCAGCACCTGGTCGAACGCCTGAACAAGTCTTTCCAAATTCTTACGTGGCTCGATTGTGCCGACGAAAAGAATGAAATCATCGCGAATGTCGAGCCGCTTCCGTAATTTCCTGGATGCTTCAATTTCTTGCTTTTTAAACACCGAACGCGGCGCTTCAGGCGTCACCACAACCTTTTCAGATTTGATTCCCAGTCTTTCGCAAACCTCGTTCTTCACGCTCTCAGTCGGCGTGACAATCACGGAAGCTGCTCGCGCCATCAACGGCAGTCGCCGCCGCGCTCTCCGCACTAAGTAAGGTTCGTGGGCTTCAGGATGCATCAGCATCGACAGATCGTGAATTGTCATCACTGAAGGCACGCTGGACCAAAGAGGAACCTCATAATTGGTGCCGTGAAAAAGATCGAAGGACGTGCGTCTCAAGTGGACCGGCAACCCTAGACTCCACCAGCGCCGATTCAGCAAGCCCCGCTTCAGGTTTGAGTGTGAAAGATTGGCGGGTGATCGCGCTTCGATTACATCGAGAGTTTCCGGCGTAGCAGGTAAAGGTGAGACGAGTGTGAAGTCATCGTTTGGAGCAACCAGCGCCAAACTTCGCGCCAGCTCAAACGTGTAATGTCCAACACCGGTCAGTTGTGCCGCGAGCGGCATTCCGTCGAGTGCGACGTTCATCTCACGAACTTTACGGTCCGAATCTTTGGCGATACTCGGTGGAGTAAATAAACCCGAAGATCATGTGACGGAAATTGCTCGGGTCGGCATTCAGTGTTGTCAGCCAGTTCTGAAACCCTATCGTGTCCGGGTCGCGCCGCAGGTAACCAAAATACTGCATCGCCACAAACGCTCGATTGAAGAACCGGTTGGCTACCGCTTGACTCTCCACAATATCTCGCAGCACCTGCCCCCGCGTCATCTGTGCCCCGTCCAGCGCCGCTATCAACGCTGCTTTGTTCTCCACCGTCACTTCCGCATTCACTTCCAGCGCATTTACATACGCCGCATTTGATAACGCATCGTAACGCGCTTTGAACTCCGCCCGCTGCACAAACGCGTCCGTATAAGCTGCTTTGCTCAACGCCTCCGACTCTGGTGACTGCGCCCCGCCCACTTGCGCCATGTCCGGCACAAACTCCGCATATGTAGCCCGTCGATCCAGCCCCACCTCATAGAACCGATACGCCCAGTACCCTCGCCCTTGAAACTCCTCCGAGAGAAAGAACCCCGCCGACACGTGCACTCGATCGCAGTTCGGATTGTCAAACTCTCCGAAGCCGCCATTCGGACAGCCATTCAACGTCGCCACCCAGTTGGCGAATCCGATGGTGTCTGGCAAGCGCCCTAAAAAGTCGATGTACTGCTGTGTCACAAAAAACTGCACTCCGTCTATCGGGTTCTGACTTGCGGGCACGGTATCATTTTCGTTGATCGTTACCGTCGCCGTTTGCGGTGAACCCAGCGTCGCCCCGATAGGTGCACTCAACGTCACTGTAAATGTCTCGTTCCCCTCCACGAAGCCATCATCCACAATCGGAATGAGAAACGTCTTGCTCGTCTCTCCAGCTGCGAATCGCAGCGTGCCCACCGTGGTACCGTAATCACAACGCTCTGAAGCCGTGCCATTGATTACCGTACAGTTCGTCAGCCCGGCCGTGTCGCTCGTCGCGTAGTTCACTGTCGCTGCTCCCGAGCTGTCTCCCTGCCGCCTCACCATTATTTCCAACTTGCCTTCACCTTCATTAACCACATATTTCGTTGCATTGAGTCCAACGCTGTTGGCCAACGAAACGGATTGGAATTGTCCTCGAATCTCCCCGTTCGGGAAGTTATTGCTGTGGACGTTCACATACCAAAGACCATTCTTCAGATCCTGGGCCTGGCCTGAGAGAAGCGAGATTTCCCAATCACTCACCTGTCCGTTTGGTAGGGGAAACAGGACTAGCCCACTAACTCCCGGCGCGGCCGGTCCGTGAATATGAGCCGCTGTCTGCGGGCTTGATAACCCGGTGAAGTTGAGCGAGACGCGAGCGGTTTTTTCATCTGGGCTCAGCAACAGAGTAGCGGTCCCGCTGGCGTTGGAGATTGTTGGCGGCACTTCTTGAGCACCGTTTAGATTTGCAACAAACAACAGGCTGGGCTTCGACTTAATCTCATAAACGGCCCCATTCGAAAGCGAGACCACAAAGACGTTGCCATTTGGACCCGTACCAATATCCGTCGTAACGCCAAAATCCTGGCCAATTACCAGGCTCTCACTTTCCGTCTGATCAAACTTGTCGTTGTTATCGGCGACACGATCAGCCAGCCGCGGATCCGTGAAAGTAAAGTGCTGCCGATCAGCGGTAAACCTGAACCGCAAGAGGAAGCCGTTGAGCAAAGTGGTACGCGACGCACCCACAAGAAGGTCACCCTCAAACTCCGGGCCCAATCCACGCCCGTTGATGAACCCAATAGGAGAAGGCGCAACCGCGTACTTCCAACTGAATTCCGGATCAACATACTGTGCACCGGGTAACATATAGAGACGCGCCAACGCTTCCTGGGGAGTTGAAGCGATATTGGCCGGCGGCCAGCGGAGTTGTTGAAGATTCCCTGCCCCATAAGTCGACTCGATTGATTTGAATTCGCCGATCCTGTTCAAGGGTCCGATGACTTGGATCCAGCCACCGTTGAACCCCGGGATCACACGATTAATTTCGTCGAAGGCGTCGTCGCCGTTTTCCTCTGTCCAAAGATTTCCGCTGAGTGGATCAATAGCCATTCCAAAACTATTGCGCACACCGTAGGCGAAAACCTTCTTGACGTTTGCAGCCGCTTCACCCGTCAGACCGGTAGAAGCATTGAAGAAAGGATTGTCGATGGGTGTAGATCCGTCGTCATTCAGCCGCAGTATTACCCCGGTAAGGTGCGCATTGTCTGGCTCTGGCCCACCAAATTGATCGTCAGGAACTTGACCGTTAGTGATGTTTTGCAAAAACCCGCGTCTGCCATTGTCGCCGAAGATAATGTAAAGCTTCTGGTCCGCGCCAAATCGTATGACTCCGCCATTGTGATTGCCGCGTGCTGTCTGACCGGCGTCCTGTTGCAACGCGCGCAGCTTGATGAGATTGCGGTCGAAGACGAGCGTGGTGCCGTTCCAGATGTAGCGGTCGACACGGTTTCCCAGTTGCGTGATCTCGTCGATGTTTGAGGTATCAACGCCGGTGCTGCTTTCGGTCCAAAAGAGATAAACAAATCCATTGAGCGCAAACTTCGGATGCAAAGCTATGCCGAGCAATCCTCGCTCCGAAGCACCATTAACGGCGAGATCGAGTGGCGTGCCGCTCACAGCACCGCTGACAATGCGCTGCACTTTGCCGGTCGTCCTCTCGAGTACAAAGAAGTCATTTGGACCAATGAACGCCATGCTCGTTGGCTGGTTCAGTCCTGCAACGACGGTGCTTACTGTTAGATTCGGATCGAGCATGGAGGGCGACGAAGCGGCTGGTTGAATCAAAGTAGTGATGGAAGACGAATTGTTGCTCGAGTCAAAGTCGCTTTCGCTGCCACTCGCCGTCGCGGTATTTACAATTTGGCCCGATGCCGACGGCGTTACAACGATGGTCACGACAGCGCTGGCGCCGACTGCAAGACTTCCCAAACCACAGCTTACCGTACTTGTTCCGCTGCATCCGCCTTGTGTCGCAGACGACGAGACGAATGTAAGACC
The DNA here is from genome assembly GCA_036003745.1 of Pyrinomonadaceae bacterium. Taxonomy (GTDB): domain Bacteria; phylum Acidobacteriota; class Blastocatellia; order Pyrinomonadales; family Pyrinomonadaceae; genus PSRF01. Next base: position 9,107 of record DASYSD010000068.1, on the reverse strand, counting down.
CGCAGGTAACGTATCCGTCGAGTTGACATTGGTAGCCGCTGCCGGTCCGTTGTTGGTAACAACGATGTGATAGGAGAGATTCACACCTACCTGTCCCGGATTGGGCGAGGCAGTCTTGTTAACTGAGAGATCGGCACTTGCCGGACTGACGACGTTAAGCATCAACACTGCTGCGTGCATTGTGGGGCCCGTTTGGCCGTTGACGTTGATGGTGTGGTTGCCAAGTGGGGTCCCCGCAGTTGTCGACAGTGTCAACGTCGAGGTCTTTGAAGAAGCGTCGGTAATGTTCACCGTCGAGGGACTGAATACGGCACTCGCACCCGCGGGTAGCGACGACGCTGTCAGATTTACGGCTCCCGTGAAACCAGCGAGTGGCGTTACAGTAATCGTGTACTGGGCTGACGCGCCAGGTACTACGTTTCTTGACGATGGTGAAACGGCAACGGAAAAATCGGGAGTAGTGGACGCCGGCGCAGCCGCTACGAAGGTCTTGTATATATAGTCACCTGATGTGTTGCCGTCGTTGTTCGCCTGATTGCCGGCCGTGTAGAACGTAACAGGTCCGACATCGGTGGCCGGCGCTGTCCAGTTGAACGTCCAACTGGCGCCGTTTTGCTGTCCGACAAACGTTCCTACGGAAGTGTGCTCGATATATTGTCGAGCGCCCCCTGGACCCTGGTTGTTCAATACCTGCGTAAGACCTCCGGTGTTCTGCAACTCACCTGCCTTCTCGTCTGAAGTGTCGAGCACGGTTAATTCAAAGCCCCACCGCAGTCTGGTGGGATCGGCATTCATATGAGTGACAGTTATTGGATAGGTTTGACCCGGAACATAGGTCTGAGGCGCGGTGATTGAAATCTTACCCGTGCCCGCATCAGATGGAACATGACACTCGGCACAGGCTTCCGGCTCCTCCCCAGGAGCGCCGGTATACCCTGCAGGTGGACCAGCCGAAAAGGCATGTACGAGCTGAATGGTGTTATTACTGGAAAGGAGCAGGCCGAAGACTGCCGCTAGCAGAGATGGCAGCACTACGAAGCGGGCCGTGTCAAACCTTAGTTTTCTCACCGGTCAAAAAAGTTAGACGCCGGGCCTGAAGCGGAGGACGAACTAAAACGTTACGGTCCGAATCTTTGGCGATACTCCGTCGAAAAGAGAAAGCCGAAGATCATGTGGCGGAAATTGCTCGGGTCGGCATTCAGCGTCGCCAGCCAGTTGTTGAAACCAATCGTGTCAGGGTCGCGGCGCAAATAACCAAAGTACTGCATCGACACAAACGCGCGGTTGAAGAACTTATTGGCTACGGCATTGGTCTCGATGATCTCTCGCAGGACCTCGCCTCGATTCTTTTGACCACTGTCCAGCGCCGCTATCAACGTCGCCTTGTTTGGCAGAGTGACTTCCGCATTTGTCTCGACGGCGTTTACGTAGGCCGAATTCGATAATCCATCGTACCGACTCTTAAACTCCGGCCGCTGTGTCCAAGCTTCAGTGTAGGCCGCCTTGCTCAGCACCTCAGATTCGGGCGACTGCGGACCTCCCACCAGAGTCATGTCAGGTACAAACTCCGCATAGGTTGGGCGACGATCCAGAGCTACTTCATAGAAGAGGTAGGCGAAGTAACCGCGACCTTGAAATTCGGTCGATAGGAAGAATCCTGCCGAAACATGCACGCGATCACAGTTGGGATTATCAAACTCTCCGAAACCGCCGTTCGGACAGCCATTGAGCGTCGCCATCCAATTTGCCAAACCGGTAGAGTCAGGCAAACGGCCCAGGAAATCGATGTACTGCTGAGTGACGAAAAACTGTACGTCGTCAATCGGATTCTGGGTGGCTGGCGTCGTGTCATTGTCTACGATCGTTAGAGTGCCCGACGCAGTACTCAGGCTCGCTCCGGTTACGCCGCTTAGCGTCACATTAAAGGTCTCGTTGCCTTCCACCAGTACATCGTTGACGATGGGAACAATGAAGGTTTTGGTCATTTCTCCGGTGGCAAACCGCAATGTGCCGACCGCGGTTTCATAGTCACATCTCTCTGAGGCTTTGCCGTTAACCACACTACAATTTGTCAGGCCCGCGGTGTCGCTGGTCGTGTAGTTAACAGTGGCGAAACTTGCGAGGTCGCCAGTTCTCGTCACCGTGACGGTGCCTAACTGATCGCCCTCCCCTACGTTGATAGCCGGTTGCAACAATTGAATCGTGCTCACCGATTGAGCGCGCGGCGTGTAAGTGATCTCCGGAGCGTTAGTGAGATTAAGCGGCGATGCTTCTGAGGTATGTGAAGCGACCGCGTAGCCGTCCTGTTCGCCACCGCCTATGCCTACAGTCGGACCCAATGATGCATTGCTTCCGTAGCGGCTCTTGATGGTCCCATCTGCACGCAATTCAACCTCGAAATTGACGGGAGCGCCGCCCTGGCACACGTTCCCATTAAAATTGCAGGGCACTCCCTGCCACCGAAAGATGATCTGATTGGCGCTGGGCTGCACTACATAGACGCCTGCATCGGAACGTTGGGAAGTGCGCAAGTCGAGATCTTCCCAAAGTCCGGCAATCATCTGGTAGCCGCCCAACGATCTTGGTGAACCAGGCGGGTCGTCGGCGTCTGCATTATCGCAATTGGGATTTATTGCCGGACAGCGCCGAGGCGGGGTTGAAAAGTATAAGGCGCCATTGCTTGAGATTAATAGAGTGCTGAAATTCGATCCAAAAAAGGGAAAATTAAATGGCAACAGGAAATCAATATAACGGTCGTCGGCATCGATATTCTGGAGAAAACCACCCGTCGATAGCCCAACGGCACCACCTTCGCTGATCGTGTATGGATCACCGGCAGATGGAGGCACAGCTACGGGTAAACTGACCGGCACGCCTTCATTGCCCGCATTATCAAACTCGCGCAGACTCAGGGTTCCCGCAGTGTGCCTAAAAGGTATTCTGACATCCACCGCCTGCAATGCACCCGGACTCCTTGGCAAAACACCCTTCAGCGGAATTACCTCTCCACTCACATCGGTGAAGCTCGCTTGATAAAGCGCTGCGTCGCCAATAGCCCCATCGTTGCCGGAAGCGGTCCAACCCAGATTAATGGTCCGGCCATTCTGTGAATTGATGTGAAAACTTCCGACGGTTCCTGGTGGAGTAGCGTCGGAGGCGAGTAGTGTCTGAAGACTCTTGCCGACATTTAACCGACGTCCCGTCAAGGTTTTGTTAACCAGCGCCGATACCACGTCTCCATTTAAGAGCAGGAGGCTCTTCACTTGCTGCACTGTCAGGTTCGGGTTTAGCGCCCAAAGGAGCGCGGCGGCTCCGGCTACGTGCGGCGTCGACATGGAAGTGCCATCGGAAAAAGTATAAGTATCGTCGGTGGGACCAAAGTTTAGCGGAAAATCAGGTTGGCAAGTCAAAGGTCCTGGACTGCTGCAAGGAGGCGTGGTGCTGAGAATGCCCTCACCAGGAGCGCCCAGGTCCACACTGGTTGCACCAAAATGCGAAAACGACGACAACGCATCGACTTGACTGGTGGAGGCAACAGCAACAACGTTCGGAGTATTGAAGCTCGACGGAAAACCTGGAACCAGATCGTTGTTGAGTTCTCTGGCTCCATTGGCACGATTTCCAGCGGCGGCCACAAAAAGAATACCGGCGGTGTTCAGTTGCTCAAGCGCATCGAGGAATGACTGGGTAAACTTGTCGCCGCCAAAGCTGGCATTCAGGACGCGTACATTTGCGCCTCTCGCATGGGCTGTTGTTTCCCAAAGGTTGCGCATTTGCTTGGCGTACTGGCAAGCCGCGATCGCATCGGCGGTATCACCACTAAGATCGTCAGGATCAAGAAACTTCAAAGACATTAAGCCCACAGACCAGTTGACGCCCGAGACCCCTTTGTTGTTGTTACCGACCGCTCCAGCAATTCCGGCAACGTGAGTCGCATGATTCTCTGTGTCGTGGCCGCTGAAAATAACGCCGTTGTTATTAGCGAAGTTGAATCCGTTAACATCATCGACGAACCCATTTGCATCATCGTCAACCAGGTTTCCGGGAATCTCGGCGGGATTGACCCAGATATTGGACTGCAAATCCTCGTGATTAATGTCGATTCCCTGATCGATCACACCGATTACAACTCTGCCGCTGCCAGTACTTCCGGGTATCGTGTCCCATGCCTGCGGAGCTCCAATCTTGCTAAGACCATACTGCGTTGCAAAGTGTGTATCGTTCGGAGTCGCTAAAGCATGCAGAATATAGTTTGGCTCCGCGTAAAGCACATCCGGCTCGTTCTTCAGGGCACCAACGGCCGTCAAGGTGTCTTCGGGTGCAACTCGCGCGAGGCGGAGTCCTTCCACCAACTCAGATCCCTCAAATCGCCGGACGTCTATTGGCAGTGATATTCCTTTGCTGGTAACAATCTGCCTCGACAGGGCTCTGTTTCTTGCCTGAGATTCACTTCGGAAACGCACCAACACTTCGCCCGGAACAAAGGCACGTCCCAAGCGCTTGGCTGGGCTTGCAGATTCCTGTGACCACTGTGGCCTGGCGCCCGCGCCCGTCCGCACGGAGAAAATCACGCTGGCAAGGATGATTAATCCAAGGCAGGTCGAGAAGGTTAGTAAGATTCGGAGGCGGAATAGTTTCCTGTCCAAAACTGGTCTAAGCATCAGTTCAGTAGCTCTCCCAAAATTCGAACGACTCTGCGTCAGGAATTCGGCCATATAGAGCGATGGTCACACCTATGGTCCGAATCTTTGGCGATACTCAGTCGAGAAGAGAAACCCGAAGATCATGTGACGGAAATTGCTCGGGTCGGTATTCAGTGTTGTCAACCAGTTCTGAAACCCGACTGTGTCCGGGTCACGCCGCAGGTAACCAAAATACTGCATTGACACAAACGCCCGATTGAAGAACCGATCGGCTACCGCTTGACTCTCCACGATATCTCGCAACACCTGACCTCGCGTCATCTGCGCCCCGTCGAGCGCCGCTATCAACGCTGCTTTGTTCCCCACCGTCACTTCCGCATTCGCTTCCAGTGCATTTACATACGCCGCATTTGATAACGCATCATAGTGCGCTTTGAACTCAGCCCGCTGCACAAACGCGTCCGTATAAGCTGCTTTGCTCAACACCTCCGACTCCGGCGACTGTGGCCCTCCCACTTGCGCCATGTCTGGCACAAACTCCGCATAGGTAGCCCGTCGATCCAGCCCCACCTCATAGAAGCGATACGCCCAGTACCCTCGTCCCTGAAACTCCTCCGAGAGAAAGAACCCCGCCGACACGTGCACTCGATCGCAGTTCGGATTGTCAAACTCTCCGAAGCCGCCATTCGGACAGCCATTCAACGTCGCCACCCAGTTGGCTAATCCGATGCTGTCTGGCAAGCGCCCCAAAAAGTCGATGTACTGCTGGGTCACAAAAAACTGCACTCCATCTATCGGGTTCTGACTTGCGGGCACGGTATCATTTTCGTTGATCGTTACCGTCGCCGTTTGCGGTGAACCCAGCATCGCCCCGATAGGTGCACTCAACGTCACCGTAAACGTCTCGTTCCCCTCCACGAAGCCATCATCCACAATCGGAATGAGAAACGTCTTGCTCGTCTCTCCAGCTGCGAATCGCAGCGTGCCCACCGTCGTGCCATAGTCGCAGCGCTCTGAAGCCGTGCCATTGAACACCGTACAGTTCGTCAGACCAGCAGTGTCGCTCGTCGCGTAGTTCACTGTCGCTGGTGCTGAAGTGTCGCCGGTTCGGCTTACACTCACGCTCGAGGCACCTGCGCCCTCACCGACTGGGTAGTTCGCGAAATCGAATCTCACTGAACAAGCACTCCAATTCAGTGTAATCGACCCAACATCACCACCCGAACCACTGTTGTTGTAGCCGTCGACAGCTATTCGATAGATCGTTCCTGCGGTTGCCGGGAACGTAACCGTGCTCGTGACTTCAGTACCCGGGACGACGTCATCATTCTTTCCCAGTGACGTAAGCGAGTTAACTGCAGTACCCGTGTACACAGCGAGGACTGTATCGAAATTGCTGCCAGCTGTCGTCACCGTCACGCTTCCAGAACTTGCAGACTGCCACTGATACCAAACAGAACGAGTGCCCCCGCCATTGTCTGGTGAGTGATTGGGTTCACCAGCCTCAGCAGTTGCCCCAACATTGGAACCATTGACGCTGCCCGAACAACCACTGACAACTTGCGCGTTGGCGAAGTTATCATTTGCTGGAGGCGAAGGTGTGGGCGTCGGCGATGGCGGCGGACCACCAGCAAGGGTCCAACCGATGTCAGTAAATAAAGAGAAGGTTAGATCGCTGGGAGGAGTCACATTGTGAGTTAAGTCACCGCTGATGTTGGGCTCCATTAGCTGGTTGGGAAACGCCGATGTGTCGAAGTGGGAAACTGATGATCCCAGTGAGACTGGATTTGGCGCGTACATCTTGATGCGTCCCGACGAGTCTGCGCCGGCCAAAGACAAGGGATCTAGATGCAGCGTAGCGTTAACACCAGCCCCCAACTGAGCTTTGATTGTATTCCCATCATCCAGTGTGATTCGGACCGACGGAATCGTGATTGTCGGATCGGTGCCCCCTCCCAGATCCGGTGGCGGAGTTCCTGCAACGTTGTCGGCAATGATGACTGCCAGGCCACCTGCGTTCTGGACGTTTCTTACCTTGTCAATGAAAGTGCAAGTGCCCCGATCAACGAGCGCGATTCTTCCCGATATAGCTCCGCCATTTGTAATGGCACTGCAAGCGTCGACCGGAGACGCAAGGACTACATTATTCGTGATACCTGGTGATGATAGTGGCGGACCAAAGGTCGCAGTACCAACAAGGTAGTTTCCCGCTATGGATGCTGGGGTGTTCACGCGAAGACGCGGAGTACCCAGGACGCCAGGTACATCGCTCGTCACCTGAGAACCAGTCCAAACAAGATTGTCGTTGATGGCGGACGCGACGCGCTCGCCGTCGGTCATCTGAATCCAAGACTTCCCCGTGGTGTTATCAAACAAAAAGCGGTCGTAAATGGTGGGAAGACCACTAGGCTGAACCCCAGTGTCCTTTCTAGTAAACGTCTGAAAGCCTAACCCATGTGAAAATTCGTGTAGCACAACCGCCACCAGGTCAACGCCGTTACCATGATTGCCATCCAGTCCTAAATACCAAAATGAATTCTGGAGACACCCAGATTGTCCTATCCGCAAGTTGAATTGTGCGTCGATCTCGGCAACGGCACCGTTGAAGTCGGTGCTCGCTAACTTATTCGCCAGGGCAATTCCATACCATGTGTTGGGAAAAGGCGCGTTGGCAAAATTGCTACGGCTTGAAGTTGCGGTTGCAGACCCCAGCGCCGCCGTGGTCGCCGTACAGGTCATGTTTGTTAACCACTTTGCCCGAACCGTAATCGTGGGACCGCTTGTTAGGGTTGCTCCCCAGATGTCTGCAGCAAATTGAAACGCATTCAATCGTTGCTGACCCAACGTAGTGCCTCCGTTGCCTCCGATCGGTGAGACGGGAGTTGGATCATTGAAGCCGACGTTAGGCTGATCGTCGATATTCTGAATCACTATAGTTGCCGACCCGAGCGCAGTCGACGAGGCAACGAGGCTTAGAAACAAAATAAGCCAAAGAAAGGGAAGCTTGTTGAGTAACCCTTTGATCATTGATTCTGGTTCTTAGCTGGCGTCACCGTCGGGCGTTGCGTGGCAGGTTGGTCTTTGGTAGCTGGTGCTCCAAGTAGTTGCGGATCGATTCCGAAGAACGACGCAGCCGCGGCCGGATTATCAACACACGACTGCGCAACACTGCCATCCTCGTTAATGCGCGCAACTGCCACGTTTTTATAGTGGTCTTCCAAATCCATCGAAACTGATCCGTCCGCATTCTGCACAGCAACCAGTCCATCGGCGTTGGGTTTGAGCATGTCTTTTAGTCCGTCAGCCAATTGTTGCGCCTCCTGTTTTGTCAGCGGTTTGATCTGACCGGTCTGCGGATCGACTTGAACGTCTCTGCCAGCAACCTTCACCGTCACGTACTTCTTACTGACTGGATTACTGTTTGCAGTCTTCGCAGCCGGAACCGTCGATTCCTTGCCTGCGACCAATTGTCTGGAAACCACCGTGATTGCGCCGATAGTGAGAAGAGAGACGGCCATGATGACGCTCAGCGATAAACGCTTCGACGTCTTGGCAGAACTGGTTTTCTTGGTTCTCTTCTGGTTCTTCATTATTTTTCCTTCTTTGTCTGCTGCTGACCGTTCTGGCTTGTGATGGAAGGGCACTTGGGTGTCGCTAGAGCAAACTTTACTATTGAAAAACGTTTGCCTCAAAAGTCGGATCTAGCTCGAGGCCGGATTGTTTTTGTTCGTGTTGGTTAGTGTGATTTCGCGGATCGTTCTTAGTTTTTCTAGACAAAAAGAGCAATCCACGAAGTCACACGAACTAAACACGAAACTCCTTACACCAAAATCGACTTTTGAGGCAAAGCCTCTGAATAACCGAACAAATCTTCAAGTTGCAGCTGACCACTTCAAACTGGGCATCGTTATGAAGCGCTTCTAAGAGGTAGAGGAGGCTGGGTCAGGTTGCCTCTACCTAACCTTGATTGTAGGGGAAACGTTCGAAGTTGAGCAATTAGGAAACGTCTGAGGAGGTTGCCCCAACGAAACTTTTGGAACTTATCATCAAGACTCTTCGACGCATAGCGTCGGCTTGAATTTAGACCGGCGTTTCAACGCCGGGGAGACGTCAGGTATGGTTCCTCGTCGCGTAGCGACGTCTGAAATCCGCTCGCTACATTCAATCGTCGCTACGACGAGATTAGGTTTTCACGGAATCCCAGCGTTGAAACGCTGGGCTAAACTCATCCCGACGCTACGCGTCGAAGACACTTGATCAAGGTTCCTTTTGGTAATTTGTTGCGGTTATGGTTCTCATCAAAGACTGTCGTTCAATCTCCCCTACTTTGCGTGCTGTCCTATTTGCTCAGTTCCAAACGTCCCAATACCATTCAAACGGAAGCTGAACACCAGGCGATTCTCTTTTCGTAAGCCCACGTTGAAGGTTGAGAGTTGTGCGGTGACAGCGCAGCAATCCCAACTA
>DASYSD010000067.1:0-8773 GCA_036003745.1 Pyrinomonadaceae bacterium | reverse complement strand
CAATAACTCCGAGTAACAGCTAAGGCGTCGGAGTTCCTTTTACAGGTTGACTTGGACCTTCGGGTCGCACAACCTTTGGCGCGCCCGCAGCTGGTACCGGAGCTGAAGTGCTCGGCTCCGCGGATTGATTGGGAGACGCTGTTGGACTTGAGGTGCTGTTGATGATGAATCCCGAAGGTCCTGTCAATTGACCGCTAGTCTTTGGTTCAACGCCGAGCAACGATCCGTTCTTAAGGTTTTCGACGGCCGGAATTCTCGGCAGGTCATCGCGATTTACAGGCTTAACCATCTGCGCAGTCACAATGAACATCAGTTCACTCTCGTTCCTTTGAAACTGCTTCGATTTGAAGAGATTTCCGAGAATCGGGATATCTCCGAGACCGGGAACCTTCGAGAGAGATTGCGTCTCGTTGTTATCGAGCAATCCAGCTAAAGCGAAGCTCTGACCATCGCGTAACTCGATGCCAGTCTTCGCACGGCGTGTTCGAAGGCCAGGGATGACAAAGCCACTGAATCTGACGCCATTCGCGAAGTCCAGTGTCGAAACTTCCGGCTCTAGCTCCAGACGAATGTGATCTTCGTCAATAATGGTTGGTTTGAAATTCAGGCGCACGCCATATTCTTTGAAAATTATGCTTACTGTTGGACCACCACTGCCCCCTCCACCTTGAACTACAGGCACCGGATACTCACCACCCGCCAAGAAGCTCGCTTCCTGACCATTCATTGCAATGAGGTTCGGCTCAGCCAAGGCGCGCAGCGCACCCTGTTGTTGAAGTGCGCGAATGAAGGAAAGAGTGTTGCCACCCATGAGGAATAGGTTCAATCCGCTAGAGATTGTGCCGCTTAAAAGGCCTCCAGCGACATCACCCAGCGCGCTTGGACCCCCACCACTGTTTACATATCCACCCGAACCTGGTGAACTCTGATAACCATAGGACGCTCCGAGTTCACGCATCCGATTGCGGCTGACTTCAGCCACACGCACCATCAGCTGCACTTGCGTAGAATCCTTAACCGGCGACTCAAGCAAGTTAACGGTTTTGAATCCGGCCGCCTGGACCACAGCCTCAGCTGAAGCGGCAATCTTGGGATCGGTTACCGAACCTGATAGGACCACCGAACCATTTGCCTGGCTCAACCGAATGTCATCTTTTGGAAACAGTGCATGGATCTGCGAGTCGATCAACGAGAGATTGGTTCGCACGTAAACGTCGAAGACCAGGAAGCGCTGGGTACCTTTTTCCCAGGCGATGAAATTGATCTGACCAAAGCTCTTGCCGTTTACAACAACCTGGTTGCTGGCTACGAGCACGCCTTCGGCGATTTCCGGATTTGAAACCGAAAAACGCTCGAGCGGGTGATCAAAGGTAATTAATTTCGATTGGCCCACAAGCACGTTTACCGGAATTACTTCCTTAATTCCGAACGTTGCATTCGTGGCTTGCTCTTGCGCTACTAAGGGGGCTACGCAAAGCAACAGGGTCGCGACGATGGCGACAAATTTAAGGGAAGAACGCGACTGCATGGTTATTAGCTCCTTGCTTTTTGGAAATCCTTTTGTCTTAGCGGTAGCAGCGTTCGGCAACAGGACCGAGCGGCGAACTCCACCTCTACGGAATGTCGACTTCTCGTCGTTTTGAACCTTCTATTAATTCGACCGACTTTCGCGGAACTGTTTGAGCAGCTGCGACAGGCTTTTCCTGGTTTGGTATGACTATGCTTGTACGTCGGACTCTCGGTCTGGCGACAGCGGTCTTGGTTTCCACGGCCTTCTCGGTTGTCGGACCGGGATCTGGAATTACCTGTTCGCCGTTGAGTAGCGAAGCTTTATTTGCGCCAGAAGTTTGAGCGTCCTCTTGGTCACCATAGTTGCGCATAACGAGCTGCAACTTTCCTTCATTTGCAGCGAGAACAAGTTTCTCAGCTTGCTTGGGTGTTACCTGCACGGTCACGGCCTTGGCCTCGTTTGGCTGACGCTGATCCTGTGGTGAATCGATCTTGGCTCCGCTTGCGAGCACTTTAATGTTTTGTAAAACGATCTTAGAGATTGGCCCGCCCGCGCCGTTTTGACCCAGAGGCACTATCACTGCGACGATGTCGACATATGAGCCCGGCATTATGAAACCGGAAACTCCGACAATGTCATCAACTTTGATGGTCATCGCGCGATAGCCTTCGGGAATGACGGCTGTGAGACCTGCACCAACTCCTTCCGGAGCTAATTTCAGAGATGTGAGAGGTTCCCTTACTCCAATCGGGGTAATTACGACTCGTCCCACAACCTCTTCGAGCTTGCGAAATGCGCCTTCTGGCGCCGAACCATTCGGAATAGGAGCAAGTGTCAAGTGCTCTACGGTAACTTTGGCGCCAAGGGGGATCTCGACTTTGGCGACTACAATGTTATTCAGATCTTTTGTGTATTCCTGAACGCTCGCCAGATAACGGGTAACCAAAGTCACACCCAACATGCCGCAAAGCACGGCACCGGTTAGAGCAATAATCAGACGCTTGTTTCGCATACGTTAATTCTCCTTCAAACCAAAAAGCGCTTATGCGCGGAAAAGAAAGAAAGACAGAACGCTACCGATGCAAATAGGAAGTGCGTAGGGCAACGTATAATTCCGATCAGTTGGCACCTCGAAACGCGGCACCGTTTGTCCTGGCAGAAGACCGTAAAAAAATCGCACGACACCGAAAATGGTGGTGCTTACACGCCGGGCATAAATCATTTTGCAAAGTGCGAGCAGCCCGCCGCTGATGGCCACCATTAGAAAAGTCTTCGGCACAAGTGATATCCCAATCACTGAACCGATAGCGGCAAAGAACTTAACGTCGCCCGCTCCCATGGTTCCGAACAGGTGAAGAAAGAACATCGCGCCAAAGGCCACTGCCAGTCCGCCTAAACTTGCTGCTAGTCCCTGCCAGCCTCCGAAAAACGAATTCAGAGTGACACCGCCTATCAGAATCACTAGGACCAACCTGTTTGGAATGCGGCGATAACGCACGTCCATGTAAGCGATTGCAATTGCCACCGGAAAGAAAATCGAGGCGATTGCAACATTCTGTTGGCTAAACATCTACGGAGTCTCCCGTGAGTAATTGTGCTTATGGCATGTAACGATCTAGGCGAGCATACTCATGGCGTGCTCGCCTCGTCGTCGGATGCTGGCTAGCTAGTACTGCTTGCGTCAGTAAGTCTATTCTGCAGTGTGGTTTTCCAACCGCTGTTGTAAACAAAGATTGCGACAATCGCGATCAGTCCTGCTATTAGCGCGTACTCGAGCGTTTCCATGCCGGTTTCATCTTGAATGAAACTCTTAATTCGGTTCATTTCGAATCTCCTAAAGGTAGGGGCCTGACCCTAAAGTGCTATGGGTGTCAGGCCCTTTTCCTGATAACCGTCCTCAGCTGGTGCTGCTTGCGGTTGTTAGTCTGTTTTGCAGCGTGGTCTTCCAGCCGCTGTTGTAGACGAAGATCGCGACGATCGCGATCAAACCGGCAATGAGTGCGTACTCGAGGGTCTCCATGCCGGACTCGTCATTGATAAAGGTCATAATTCTCTTCATTAACATTCTCCTTGGATTGATTTGCAGATTTACAGGCCCGATTTCAATAGCTTGGTCCGGGCGAGGGCACCAAAACTGAAGGCGTCATCTCAGGAGACCTGAGTGATCGCATCCCTGCCGATCACGGCAACATTTTCGGTGCAGCTTGTGAGGAGCAACGAACGTGCCACGATGGGCTAAGATAAGAATTCTCAAGAGCCCAAGCTTGAAGCGCGGTTAAAACCCGCCTAGATGCAAACTATTTGGCGTATTTGCCTTTACGCAAAGTAGGATCAAGAATTGTATAGCTGTGTTGTTCGCGTTGAACACTGCTCGCTTGCGAGCAGTTGTAGTAGCACCAATCAACCGTTCACAAAGTGCGCCAGGAGTCACCTAGCATGTGGTGGGAGCCTTCGTGCACACCAGGCGTTTTCCACTTGGAAAGTGCTGGACAGTAGGGACTTTTGTAGTTAGTTTTGTGCCAATTGAAGCAGCCTACAACAGATCACAGGCGCCAGGAAATCTGGTCTAGATTCGAACCGCAGTTTCGCGGCGGGTTGCTTCTAATTGCGCTTTATGCCATTCCGACACGCCTGTCTCTGATTCCGTCAACCATTGTCCAGCATGATATGTGGTGGCACCTCCGAACCGGTCAATGGATTCAGGCGCACAAGTGGGTGCCTTATCACGACTGGTTCTCATCCTATGGAATGGGTAAGTTTTGGGCGGCTTATAGCTGGCTTTTTGAAGTCGTACTCGCTGATTTCTTCAGTCAGTTCGATCTGGCGGGAGTGCTGCTGTACGTCTTTGTACTTATGGTGAGTATTACTACTGCTGTGTTTCTGTTGGTTAGAAAGTGTGACTGTCGACTCGCGTTGGCAGTAGCGTTAACAGCCATTGTAATTCTTGCATTGTCGCCAATGGTAAGCCCTCGTCCTTGGCTTTTCACAATCCTACTTTTTACGGTCGAACTTACGGTAATCGTAGAAGCGAAGCGTTCTAGGAACTACCGAGTGCTGTTCTTGCTGCCGTTAATCTTTGGATTATGGGCAAATGTTCATATTCAATTTATTTACGGACTTTTCGTGCTTTTCTTGGCCACGCTCGAAGGCCCTCTGACGCGGCTTATCGGCAGATTTGTGCAGGTGGAAATCGACGGTCCGCCTTTGCCAATGTCTAGGTTAGGAGTTATCACGGTCGCGAGCATCGTTGCAACCTTCATTAATCCCTATCACATCCGCATCTACTCGGTGTTACTAGACACTGTCCGGCTCACTGGGTTGTACGACCAAATTACCGAGCTTCAAGCGCTTGGATTTCGAAGTTTTCCTGATTGGCTCCTATTATCCCTCACGCTCGGTGCTGTGTTTGTAACGGGAAGACGCAGAAGAATAGATATTCTGATGAGTTTGCTTCTGATGCTTGGCATTTTTCTGTCGTTTCGTTCGAAGCGTGACGCTTGGTTTGTTGCTATTGTGGCCATTATTATTATCTCGAGGTCTTTCGCCGCTGTGAGTGAGTCGCGAGCTAACCCTCTGTTGCGAGGAGATCTCCTTCTAGTTAGTATCGCAATCATATTGACCTCCGGTTCGGCGTTTGTGATTGCTCGCGGATCGAATGAAGCTTTAGCGCGAGAAGTTTCAGCAAATTTTCCCGTTGGTGCGGTGCAATTCATCCGTGATCACAATTTTGATGGACCTCTTTACAATAGTTTTGATTGGGGAGGATATCTGATTTGGAAATTGCCGAATTTGCCCGTTTCAATTGACGGACGAAGTAACATCCATGATGCGGACCGTATCAGAAGCATGGTAAGGACTTGGGAAGGAGCACACGATTGGAGCTCCGATCCCGAACTCTCAACTGCCAGACTCGTTGTCGCGCCGCGAGATAAGCCTTTAACGCAACTGCTGCGACTTGACAGCCGCTTTGTTTCTGTTTACGAGGACAACGTCGCCGTTGTGTTTGTTCGTCATTGAAAATTTCTCGCCTTCATGAATATCGAAAAATCACCTTCCGTTAAATGGAAGTTTCTTATCCTGCCGCTTATAGCAGTCACGTTGATATCTGTATTGCCTCAATTGAATCTTTGGATTAAACGGGGTGTGCAATGGAATGGAGCTTATGCCACTTTACACGGAGATGAATTCCTATACTCGGCTTATCTTAACGCGCTCATAGACAATCGGCCGCGCCGAAACGATCCCTTTATGGGGACTGATCTTGCAAACAGACCGTTGCCGGAAACCACGTTTTCGATTCAGCTAGTACCAGCAGTTGCTCTTTCTTCTGTTGCCCGCCTCTTACGCTTGTCATCTTCAAAGACTTTCGTCGCACTAACGGTCATCTCAGGCTGGCTTGCGGCAATCTCGCTGTTTTGGCTGCTTCTCTCGATGACGCGCAATAGTCTTCTCGCGGGTACGGGTGTTCTTTTCGTTCTTTGTCTGGGAACTATAGCAGCGAAACAGGGATTGCTCGGACTTTTGTTGGACCGAGACTTATTGATTTTTGGCTTGCCCTTCCTTAGACGTTATCAACCAGCGGCATCATTTTTCTTATTCTTCGTTTTTGTTACGCTGGTCTGGCGGGCTCTCACAACTGAAAGCAATCGGTTTGCTTGGCTTCAACGAGCGTTGGCTGGTCTAGCGTTAGTGTTATTGATCTTTTCCTACCTCTATCTCTGGACAGCTGCTCTCGCGTGGCTTGTGTGCCTAGCAGTCCTATCTATTCTCATCGGCTCTCCAACAACCCGAGTACGCAGCATTAGAGTTTTCATCACCATAGGAGTGATGGCCGCGACTGCTCTCGTTCTGTATGGCTACCTTGTTTCCCATCGATCTCACACTCTCGACAGTGCGCAAACTTTGATCAATACGCACCAACCGGATCTCTTTCGCATACCCGAAATCGTTGGGCTCGTCGTCGTCGTTGGACTGTTATTGGCTTGGCGAAAGGGAAAAGTTGAGTTGGGTAGTCCGACAGTGTTGTTTTGCGCTGCTTTCGCGTTATTGCCATTAGTTGTTTTTAACCAGCAGATCATTACTGGACGATCAATGCAGCCTTATCACTTTGAAGGCTTTATTGCGAATTATGCAGCACTGGTAGGAGTCTTCATCCTTGTTACTATTATTTGGACACCCATCCCCAAAAGGGCATTGGTATGGATCGCAGGTCTGTGTTTTCTGTGGGGACTAATCGAGGTCGACTTGCCAATACGCGCCTACTCTGCTGCGGATATCGTTAAGGATGAGGCCGTCCCTGCTTTGCGGCGCTTGAACGAACTCGGTAAACAATCCGGCGTTCTTAGGCAAACGATAGTCTTTTCTCCGCGATCGGAGATCATGTTAACTCTTCCGACTTGGGCACCGCAGGGAACTCTGCTAGCCATCGGTTCTTTAGATTTTGGCTCAATCTCTCAGGCTGAAAGAAGGGAATTGTTTTACAGCTATCTATACTTCTCGAATGTTGACGCCAAAGGCTTGCATGAACTCTTCGATGGAAAAACAGATGATTCCTTTTTGAAATACTATGTGCGTAGTGCGATTTTTGGTCACGAGCGTGCGTTGCCTAGCCTTAGTCAGAACTTTCGGCCCATAGAGCCAAACGAAATCCAACAGGCGATTAATGAATTTGAGGATTACACAAGAGCCTTCTCGCTCGAAGAAGCCAAGCGGACTCGTTACACCTATCTCATCACTCGTGCGGATAGTGAAGGCGATTTGTCACGGATCGACCATTGGTATGAGAGAGGACCTGTAGAGCAGGTTGGAAAATACAAGCTTTACGTAGTGAATCTGCGCAGCGAGAGCGGACGATGACGCGTTGACTTAAGAACATTCAGCGGTTGCAAGTTTGGATTCAATGAGTATCGGCTCACTCGCAGTCCTTTGTGCGCCAGCCGCAAAGCGGTTCTTTAATTTGAGGAATGGACGCTCAACGCAATAAAACGAGGCCCCTGATATTGCGAACAACGCTAACAGGGATAACACCAACTTAATCGGGTTTCCAACAGGCAGTCGAAGCGTGATCTCAATGGCAAAGAAGTGCCAAAGATAAAGTCCATAAGAAATCTTGCCCACGTAAACCAAGAATCTGTTCTCAAGCACAGACAACAGCGGATTTGCGGTGGAACGCATGGCCTGGAGTATCACGATACCAACGGCGAATGCTACACCCGTTAACCCGAAGGTGAAAAACGTTTGAGTTCGGATGCCAAATGCATCCACGAAGTAGACGAAGAGCGTGAAATGGGCCGCGACGGTTACTGCCCGCATAACCCGGTTAAAAACTTTGCCATCGGGCAGCATCCGCCATTGGTGAACCATCGCCACCAAGCAACCCATCAATAAAGAATCAGCGCGAGTGTCAGAGCCAAGATAAATTCTTCCTTCCCAAAAGCCACCGCGAATTAGTAGGTTGACGCGATGGAGCACCGCCAGAACAATAAGACCACCTACAAGGATCGTCAGTGAGTGTCGAGGTATTCGAAGCCTTAAGAGAACCAAGAGCAGTGGCGGCCAGATTAGATAGAATTGCTCCTCGACCGCGAGACTCCAGAGATGACCTAGCAGGTCAGAACCAGGAAGCCATTCAAACGCCCGGACCCAATTCGTGACGTAAAGAATCACGACGCCGGTGAATTTGAGAGTGTCTCGCGCAACCTTGGGAGAAAGTGCAAAGCGCGAATAAGCGAGCATTGCGAGCAGAAACACAAGCAGCCCCGGCAAGAGGCGCAGGCTACGACGTATGTAAAAGTTTTTTAGACTGATGTTGCCCGATGAGGTTTGGTATTCGTTGAGCAGTAGACTTGTGATGAGGAAGCCACTGAGAACAAAAAAGATGTCCACCCCGATAAAGCCACCTGAGAAGTCAAGCGGGCCAATCGAGTGAGCAAAGATCAGCCCTTGCGCGTGTCCCATCACGACGCTGAGCACAGCTATACCTCGAACACCATCCAGTGAAGAACGATACGATACACTTCTCACGTTGAATTGCTCGGCAATTGCCAAGCCTCAGCAAAAAGCCAATAAATCTGTGAAAGACGGACAGAGTAGGTGTGCGCCACCGAGCAGTTGCTGCAAAGTCCTCGGTGAACACCCAAAAGCGGCCATTCATGAACACCTCAAAACCGGCCATAGAGAAGTAGTCGCGCAGGGACGTTGACGGCGCCGGGAGGCAAGGTAGCCTTCAGCGCCATGAGCAACGTATTGAGCGACGATAAACGA
>DASYSD010000066.1:0-39692 GCA_036003745.1 Pyrinomonadaceae bacterium | reverse complement strand
GTGCCACTTGTCTGCGCCGGGTTGAGTGAAGATCTCGATGCCGTTCCACCCGGGAAACTCATTCTCGGCTGAGAATGGATTATTGTTGATGCGAACTTCGCGAATCGCTTCCTTCGGAGGAATCTGCCCGTTTGAAAAACCATCAACTTTGATCTGCGCATTGCCGCCCGCCTCTGGATCGGTTGGACCAGCCATGGCCTGCAACGCTGCTGCAAGTGCCTGAGGATCGTTTGGGAGCGCTTCGAGCTCTTTTCCACGCAGCACGAGTGCATTGGCGTTGTTGTCAGAGTCGGTGCTCATGTTGCGATCGTCAACAGTGACCTGTTGGTCTTCGAGAGCGACTTCGAGCTGTGCATCCAGCATTTTGAGCTCGCGCTGACGAATCTCAATGGAATTTTGTTCGAAGACGCTGAATCCCGGTGAGTCGATTCTCAACTCATAGGTTCCAGGTTCCAGCCTGCGAAACTCATAAACGCCCGCTGAATTCGTGTTCGCAGTCGTGCTCAGTCCGCGCGCGTTGCGCAGCGTGACCTTGGCCCCCACAACGAGGCTGCCAAGCTGGTCAGTAACGGTGACCTTTAACGCACCGGTGCTCTGCTGCCTGAGTACAGACAAAGCAACACTGCAAAATAGAACTGCTCCAAACAGGATCCTGATGAGCATCGGGACGATCCCTTTATATCTAAGTAGGTGGGAAAGCTACCGCCTTAGTCTGCGGCTAAAAGATCCAATTCATCCACGTTAGTGAATGAAACAACCAAAAAGTTGCACGGGGCTTACACGTTAAGACTGAATGAGAGTTGCAAAGTTTGACTTAGCCCTCACCGCGAATGGCTTTGAGGTCTTTTATCAAATCGCTGATGGCGTCTTCGGAATACAGTATTTTCCGCGCTCTCCAGACCACATGCGGTGGTTTCAGCGTCTCGGGTGAACCTTTCATGATCACAAACAGCTCGCCATACGGATACGGCGTATTGAGAATTCTGCGAAACTCTACGACGTTGAAAAAGATTACATAATCGGCATCTGACAACTCTTTGGCAGCGCTCAGACTTTTGTACTTTTGGATGTAGTTGTTCAGCTTTTTGGCGAGTTGACCGTAGACCCAACGGTATCGACCCTTTGGATTCGGATCAGCCTTCAAAACGTCGTCGATGATTGCACGTTCACGATCAGACGCGTCGATAACGCGCGACTTAAACACGACCAGCAGTGCGGTGTGCTTGTCGCGCACCTCGGCTAACGAATTGGTGTCAGCAACGGGCGTCTGAGCCACCACAGAGAAAGAGAGGATGAATAGGAGGAGAGAGGGGGTTAATACTTTCATACTTCCTAAACTTCTTATCACACAGCTTTCGTGGCGCTCTTTGGAGGATGAGGTATCGCGGCTACGTCTTCGACGTCTGCTTGTGCGAGACCGAGGCGTGCGATTCCCTGGGCCGTCAGGGAAATATAATCGTTGCCTGCGCTCGTATGGCGCACCAGTAGACGCTCCTTCTTTTCCAGATCTTCCAGTGCTCTGACGATATCGGCATTCGCGTAAGCACTTGTGCTTTCAAAGAGTTCCTTCGCCAGGATCCGTGTTTGTTGTTGTTGCTGGAAGAAGCTGACTACGTATCGCTCGATTTGCTCTAACCGCCGTTTGTCCATCGTTTCACCCCAGTGACGTAAATTTGGGGGATCGATTTCGACAGATTATGCGCTGAATTGTAGTAAACTGGCTATACCTCACCGCCCCGCCAAAGGAGAAAATTATGAGAAAGTTTGTCGTAGTCTGCCTGGGCGTAGCGGTTTTGTGGTCGGTGGGTTTGGGAGCGTCGCCTCCGTTTGAGCCTTTTACTCTCGCAGAGCGTGTTGGCGAAGGTAACGAGCGTAGTTTTTTCACGTTGTCGACTTCGGTTGGTGGGTATGTCATCCGGCACGATGGTATGGGTGAGTACACTTCGCCGGCAGGCCTGCGACGCGTTTTTATGTTGAAGGTCGGAGCGAAGGCGCGCATCGATCGGGTTTATTTTGTCGAGTATCAGCGCGATCTGTTTTTACTGTACGAAGTGCACAACGCTTCATCGCAGTGGGCTTACCTCGTGCGTATAGAGCAGACCAAAAGGAAAGCGAGATGGATCACCGAGATTGATGGTAAAGATCTTGAGGCGCCTGTGATTGAGGGTGAGTTTGTGATGATTAATAGAGTTGAGATCAGTACGGCCGATGGTAATGTGAGACAGGATTAGTGCTCGTCCAGTTTTTAAATTACGCCTTCGGCGTTTTTTGCGCTCTGAGCTTTTGTGTACTCCTTCAATTCCTTCACCGACGTTTTGATTAACTTCTTGAGCGTCGGCACGTGTATATCGGAGAGTCGTTTGATATAGAGGCACGACTTCCCGCCACTGTGCTTGCCCAGTTTCTCCATCAAATCACGATGCTTCTCGAATCCCATCATGAGGTACAAGGTCAAATCCTTCTTGCGCGGTGAGAACCCGGTGATGGGCCAATCGCCTTCATGGCCGCTCGCATACTTGTAGTGATATGTCCCAAAACCGACTATGCTCGGTCCCCACATCTTCGGCTTCTCACCCGTTATCTCTTCCATTATTTTCACTACCGCAAAACAATCTTCGCGCCTTTCGGCTTCCGGAATGCGGTTTAGAAAATCTTTGACGCTTTCGTTTGTCGGTTTGGTTTTCGGTTCGGCCATCGATGACTCCTAACGTGTGGTCGGATATTTGATCCCCAACTGCTCGAGATATGTGTCGTACTTCGACGGGTCGTAATAATACTTCCGCATTCGTTCGCGATATGTGTCCATCGTGCGCTGGTTCAACCACGCCTGCGGCTTATCATCCGGTCCAATCAACGGTTGATACTTCGTATCCTTGGTTTGCACTTCAAGAAAATACTTCCACGCTTCGGATACGAGCTCCGGCTTCGTCAACAGATCGACCACCGTCATTGCCACCACTTTTGCGCCCGCCGTTACCCCTTTATGCGCAATCGGCGTAGCCATCGCGATGGCATCGGTCCAATTGTGACCGGGCAAGCCGGGAATGTTCGACGGGTATCGAAGCGACACTGTCGGAACGTTCCAGGACACGTCGCCGATATCATCCGACCCGCCACGCGTTTGTTGTTCGGGCGTCACTGGACCAGCGAGCGGCATTAGTTGCGTTGCCAGTCCCTGTTCACGTGCCTTCAACTCCTTCTGCAGCGCCTTGGCAAGTGTTTGATCGGCGTCGCTCCATTGCGGTAAACCGATCTGCTTGATGTTTTCATACATCGCTTCAGCCACAGGTCGATTGAAGTGCTGTGGCCATGCTGAGCCGAGCACGCGCGACGTCACAGTGGTGTTGGTCATCATCGCCGCACCCTGGGCCATGGAGTCGCCGATCTCGCGCATCTGTTTGATGTGTTCGTAATCGAGCTCGCGGAAGTAGTACCAAACACTCGCAAGCCTCGGCACGACGTTGGGCTGGTCACCACCATTTGTGATGACGTAATGAGATCGTTGTTGGAGACGCAGGTGTTCGCGCCGGAAGTTCCAACCGATGTCCATCAACTCGACTGCATCCAGCGCGCTACGTCCCTGCCAGGGCGCGCCTGCCGCGTGTGCGCTCTCGCCTCTGAATGTGTACTCGACAGAAACAAGCCCGGTAGCGGATGACTGGCCCCACGACGTGTTGAGATTGTTACCGACGTGGGTAAACAACACTACATCAACGTCTTTAAAAACTCCGGCACGCACGAAGTAGGCCTTGCCCGCGACGAGCTCTTCTGCGACGCCGGGCCAGACCTTGATAGTGCCCGGAAGTTTGTTTCGTTCCATCAAGCGTTTCACTGCGATCGCGGCAGTGATATTCAGCGGCACGCCGGAGTTGTGACCTTCGCCATGACCAGGAGCCCCTTCGATCAGTGGATCGTGATAAGCAACACCGGGTTTCTGTGAGGCTTGTGGAATACAGTCGACGTCTGAGCCCAACGCGATGACCGGTTTGCCGGAGCCCCACGAAGCGATCCACGCGGTCGGAATGCCGGCAATGCCCTGTTCGATCTTGAAGCCTTCTTTTTTGAGAATGCCCGTGAGGTACTTCGAGGTCTCAACCTCCTGAAAGCCGAGCTCACCAAAACTGAAAACCATGTCAACCATCACTTGTGATTGCTTCGCCATCGCCGCCACGTCTGCGGCGACTTGTGCTTTGTAATCATTGGCAGGCGACGAGCTTAAGGCGTGATGCGGCTGGGAACCGGCCAGCAGCGCAGTCAGGCAAAGCACGATCGCAACTAATCGGAAGAGTGGTTTAGTCATAAGGGGCTCCCGGTGGCGGCGTTCAATCTATCTCATTCTCACCGGGCTTCAGCCCGGTGCCAATTACTTACACCGGGCTAAAGCCCGGTGAGAATGAGATGAAGCCGATATGATTTAAGAACTGACTACTGATCCCACTTGTACTTTTGATAGAAAGGTTCGGCGTCAAGTTCGTATTTCTTGAGAAACTCCCACGCGGTTTGGTTGAACTTCGATGCCTGATCGTAATACCAGTGGTCGTGATTCTTGATCTCGACTAGTTCTACAGGGATGCCGGCGTTTTTCAAAACATCTCTTGTCTCTCGCACGATCTTCAGCGGAAAGAACTCGTCGCTATCACCGACCTGGATCGACATCGGTATCTTTCGTTTGGCCAGCGCGATCAGTTGCGCTGCGTCTTCCGGCAAAGCTCCGGCATGAACAGCCGTGGCGGCAAAATATTGAGACTCCATCAGAGATATCTGAAGCGCAAACGACGCACCTGCCGAGTGACCAAAAAGATAGACACGACGCGGATTGACCGGATACTTGCTTTTGAGCTCTTCCACCAGATCGCGCAAGAAGTCTGGTCCATCCTGCGGCGCTGCCCAGCCGCGCAGATTCGTGGCATCCGGCCCGGCTAGAATAATTCCTTCTTTCCTGGCAAAGTCTTTCCACTTCTCGACGAGTGTTACACCAGTGCGGTTGGAGCCGTGCAACATGACGATCAACGGCGCCGGTGTTTTGACGGTCGACGGCAGGTAGAGATAGTAAGCACGCGTCTTGCCGCTCGAGGTGATCAGTTCCTTCGTGACGTCGTCTTTTGCGAAGACAGACGAGCAGGCGGCGAGCAGGAGTATGAATGTGAGAAGTCTCATTTGTCTCTCCGTGGAAACATCTTTTCCTTCAGGGTTTCGTAACCAGCGGCAGCTCGATAAAGCTCGCGTTGCCGGTGGTGTTGTAGATCCTTTGGGTCGCCTTCTTGTAATCCTCCGGCTTGGCCCAGAAGATGCTCCTCACAAACGTTTGCGGGTTTCGATCGTAAAGTGGGAACCAACTGGACTGAATCTGGACCATGATGCGATGACCCGGCAGAAAAACGTGGTTGGCCGTTGGCAATGCAAAGCGATAACGCAAAGGCTTATTTGCCTCGATTGCTTTGGGAAATTCAAAACCCTCACGATAACGGCCGCGTAACACGTCAGCCGAGATCATCAACTGATAACCACCCATGTTCGGTTGTCCGGCAACCTGCGGCGGATAGAGATCGATCAGCTTCACCACCCAATCCGAGTCAGTACCGCTGGTTGATGCAATCAGATTTACGATCGGCTCACCGCTGATCTTCACTGGCGCGGTCAAAACCTCCGATGTAAACGTCAGCACATCAGGACGTCCTGCCATCTCGCGTTGATCGTCAACCAGCCACCGGGACCAGCTCGCACCATCAATCGGACGCGCCCGAAACGGCACCGGCTTCGCCGGGTCAGAAACGTATTCCTCATAACCCGGCGCGGCAGACTTTGCGTTGAAGCCGGCCTTCAAATCCGCGTTGAGATAGAGCGGCGTTGGTTTGACCGTGCAACCACTTTCACAGCCTTTGGGCCATGATGACATACGATGCCACGTGTTGGTACCGGTTTCGAAAGCGACCACGGGTGCAATGTTCGCTTTGGGCGCGCCCTCTTTCAAATACTGATCGAGAAACGGGCGCAGGATTTCGCGGCGAAAGGTTAACGACGTGTCACCGTTGAACTTGATCGCACCGAGCGCGCTGCCGTCACGAATCATCTGTCCGTGATGCCATGGACCAAGCACCAGAAACACTTTGTCGTTATTCGTATCCTTCGGTTCGATCGCTTTGTAGACTGCGATGTCACCGTAGATGTCCTCCTGGTCCCATAAGCTGTGCACGAGCATTACCGGGACCTTGAGCGGTTCCTTCGCCAGGATCTTGTCGACCGCCTGGTCCTGCCAGTAAGCATCGTAATTCGGATGCTCGAGAATCTTGCGCCAGAAGCCGACCTGTTCGAGCCCACGACGGCGCCCGAGTTCGCCTGCGGAGCCGGCTTCCATAAACATGTCGTAATCATCAAAGTGACTGGTCCACCACTTGATCTCGTTGCCGCGCGTTGCCTCCTGATCGTAGATGTAGCTCATGCCTTGCTGGCGAAACGCGCCGTTGTGAAACCAGTCGTCACCGATCCACCCATCCACCATCGGATTCATCGGCACGGAAACCTTCAACGCTGGATGGGGATTGATCAACGCCATCAAAGGCAGAAAACCATCGTACGAAATACCGAGGACGCCCACTCGGCCATTCGTTTCGGGAATGTTCTTCACGAGCCAATCGATCGTGTCGTAAGTATCGGTTGCGTGGTCAACCTTCGTCGGATTCTGCGGCCCCTGCAGCGGCCGGTTCATGACGTACTCGCCTTCAGAGCCATACTTGCCGCGAATATCCTGGACCACGCGAATATATCCGCCTTCGACAATCACGTCGGTTGCGTTGTCGTAGCCGGTCAGAATCGATCCGAGGTCTGAGCTGTTGGCATGGCTAGTCAGCTCATCGGCATTGTATGGAGTACGCGTGAGCAGGATCGGCGCATTGCGCGCTCCTTTTGGAACCAGGATGACGGTGTGGAGTTTCACGCCATCGCGCATCGGAATCATCACGGTGCGACGGACGTAGTTGAAACCATCGTTTGTTGGTTCGAATTTTGATGGTGTCTCGCTCTGCGCGATACCGACGTGGCAGACGAGTAGTAAGACAACAAATACAAGCAGGGGTTTCATATGTAACCTCGAGGAAGATTTAGCCACAGATTACACGGATTACACGGTAAGAAAAAGAAAAACCAGTGAAAATCCGTGCCTAAAATATTCCAAAAAAATTGTGACCAAAGCGGAATAAAAATACGCGTTATGTGATAGTGCTAATTTTTGTTCATTGTCGTGTGGTGCGAATTGGCTTTGATGCCATCAAAGTCCTCATACACCGACCTACCAGAAAACCTTTTCTAATCTGAGGAGACCTCTCATGAAGAGCATTATAGGCGCTTTCGTTCTGACATTGTTTGTGGTGTGTCTTGCTTTGCCAGGCCTTGTTTTAGCATGCAGTGAGGGAGCAACGGCCACAGGTAGTTTCAAGTTTGAGCTGGAAGACGGAGAAACAAGGTTCGTTGAGTTTAAAGCCCAGGAAGGTACCGAAGGGCAAGCAACCGGTGAGATGACATTCAGCGATCCGGCAGCGGCTCCAGTGGAAGATCCCGACAATCCGGAGGGCACCAAGACGGAAGGCGTTTTGGTAAAAGCCAAATTTGATTGCATGCAGGTTAACGAGAACAGGGCGGTGATCGGCGGAGAGATTTATGATTCAAATGTCTTGAGCAACATTGGTCAGCGCGTGTTGCTTGTCATTGAAGACAATGGGCTCGAAAAAGACCAGCTTACGTGGGGCATTTACCCGCAGCCTGCTAAAGGTTGGGTCCCGACAGACGCCGAGCTGGAGGATGATAAAGGTGCGGGCCTGACGTGGATCGCGACTGATTTCGAGCGAAGCGATGACGTTGGAATTCCTTCCGACCTCAGCAAGGTCGTAACGTGCAAGAGCTTCCCGCTTGGCTCATACGAGTTTCCGGAGATCAAAACCGCCGGTGGCGATCTCCAGGTGAGTAAACAGTAGGGAAGACAAATCACCGTTTGACAGGATCAATAGGTCCTATAGGACATAGGACCTATTGAATTTTCCGCTCAATGCGCCGATCAGGAATCAACCACATAACCGCCACCGCAACATAAATCGCCAACCCGAGCCACGGGCTCACAAACGACAACAAAATCCCCACCACGTAGATCACCATTGAGATCTTCCCTTTGAAATCGGATCCCAACGCTGAAGCCAATAGTTCATTTCCCGGGGCTGCCAGCAGCGCAGTCACGAGAATCGTATAAGCGATCGCGGCCATCAACAACACCGTGCCATACAGCGCGACTGGCCACTGCGAAAAGTGATTCTCACCCATCCACGCCGTGACAAAGGGAACCAACGACAACCAGAACAACAGGTGCAGGTTGGCCCACAACGCACGCCCGTCAATGTGTTCGGTGATGTGGAGCAGGTGGTGATGATTGTTCCAATAGATCCCAAGATAGACAAAACTCATCACATAGCTTCCCATCACCGGAAGTAGTGGTCGCAGGCCAGTCAGACTCGTGTCATGCGGCGGCCGCAGTTCGAGCACCATAATGGTGATAATGATAGCGATCACGCCATCACTGAATGCTTCCATTCGTCCGGTAGTCAAATTTTGTGATCCCTGATTTTTATTTTTTACGACCAACAGCGAAGAGACTTCCGGCAGAACGCACGTACATCACGCCATTCGACAGCGCGGGAGTTGCCATCAGCAGCTCGCCCATCGTGTTTGTCGCGATGTGATTGAACTTTTCGCCGGCTGCAACAACGAGGATTTCCCCATCTTCATTTGACAGGTAAATCTTGCCGTCAGACGCGATCGGCGAAGCGCTGAAGCCGCTCCCTACGAGAGGCAGACGTTGCCGGTATATCTCATCGCCGGTCTTGAGATTGTACGCGTCGAAGGTACCGTTGTTGGCGAGCACATAAAGAATGCCGTTGTAGATCAACGGCGTCGGCATGTAAGAACCGCGACCGGTGCGACTCCAGATGACTGTGTCGCTGCTGGTTTTTCCTTCCGGCAAAGTGAGATCACCGTGAGCGCCTGCTTTGACCACGAAGATCGGTCGCTCTGGTCCACGACCACTGACGACCACGAGGATGTCATCGGAAAAGATCGGGGTGGGAGCGGTGATTTTCGAACTGCGTCCGAGCCGCCACAACTCCTTGCCCGTGCGCGGATCGTAACCACGAATGAAGTTTGATGCATTGGCAATCAGCTCTTCGCCTTTTGACGTTGTCGCAATTGTAGGTGTGCCCCACGAAGGAATCTCGTCACGATCAGTTTTCCAGACGGTCTCACCGGTGTTGGCGTTGAGCGCAAGGATGAATGAGTCAGTTTGAGTGTCGCATTGCAGGATGACCAGGTCCTTCCAGATGATCGGCGAGCTCGCCGGACCCCATTCGTAAGTGGGAATGTCGTACGCGCCCATATCGACGCGGCCGAGGTCCACTTTCCACAACGGTCGTCCACTTACGTCGTAGGCGTAAAGGCCCTGCGATCCAAACCATGCGACCACGATGCGACCGTCTGTTGCGGGGCTTGAGTTAGCGTAAGTCGCTTTGATGTGACGTTTCTCGCGTGGTTCTCCTTCGTAAGCGACTCGCTCCCAGAGAATTTTTCCGCTCTGTTTGTCCAGGGCGTATAGCATCCAGCGATGACGCGAACGATCCTTCGAAGCGTCGCCGTCACCATAAAGACCGGGACGAAAGGATGCTTTTGGATCGCTGCTGACGGCACTGGTAACAAAGATTTGATTTCCCCAAACGATCGGGCTCGAGTGGGCCAGACCGGGAATCGGTGTGCGCCACAGGATGTTCTCGCCAGTTTTTCCATTCCACTGGTCCGGCAGATTCTGTCCATCTGCAACACCGGACGCTTGCGGTCCACGAAACGAAGGCCAACTGCCTTTGGCCGGCGCCGGCTTCGATCGAGAAGATCGATGTGCAGACGAGCTTCTTGTGATGTTCCGCGCCACTTTGGCAACAGTCTCGCTAGCCGGGATCCACGTGCTGCGATCGACAATCATTCTGCGTGGCACGCATTCATCGGCGACAAGATCAAACGAAACGCGATTGCCGTCGCTGTTGAAGCGATACTTTCCCGGAGCATCACAACCGCCCGGGCCACCAGTCATTGCAAGCTCAACCTGGTCTGTGTCGAGGTTTTTCCAGCTTCCGTTGAGTTTCGGCCAACGATCACCTTCGATTGTGAATGTCCCAGCCGGATCAAAGCGCGCCACAAAAACGCCGAACTTTAGCGGGTGCGTGGGTAGCGACGCTTTGCGATGCGTTTCGATGTACTTGCGTGCGAACTCGACCCAGTGGGGGCTCTCACGGAGTCCCACTTTCACCGCTTCAGCTTCTGCGTCTTCAACCTTCCACCCATCGCGCAGCACTCGTCTGATCATCCAGAACGCGCCGACACGAATCGCTGCCGTGCAATGAATAAACGCAGGACGATTTTCCGGATCATCTGTGATCTTGAGGAACTCAGCGACTTGTTCTTCGTTTGGATTACCGTAAGCGACTGGGATGTTGAAATAACGGAGACCGAGCTCTTTGGCTTTTGCTTCTTCTTCGGCGGCGCGGTGTTCGCTGGGTTGGCGCAAATTGATGATTGCCTTAACGCCTTCGGCTTTCAGCTTTTCGAGATGTTCGAGTTTTGGCTGGCCGCCGGTACAAAAGTCTTTATTGACGCGCAGGAAGTTGCGGATCTCGCCCGGATCCTGAACCATAGCAAATAGCAGGAACACTGCAATTAGACTAGTTTTCATGTGAAACCTCGGAAAGAATTAGCCACGGATTTTCACGGATTGATGACGGATTTACACCTGTGCTTTTATAACACTTGTGGCTGAGGAGCGCGATACAGAAATAGTTTTTCGGGCGTTGCATGACAGTCCAATTGTCAGCGTCCACGATTACCGCTGCCATATGGTTTGCGGCGGGCCTGGCGGTGAAGAAGAAGCGGACGCTAACAATATCGTCCTGATGCGACACGGCGCGTTCTCGCGACACTTTGGACGACGCAGCTTCACTGCGGACGTTAACCAGGTTGCCTTTTTCACGCGCGAGTCGACCTATCGCGTGAGTCACCCGTCGGATTGCGGCGATCGCGGGACCGTTTTCACAGTTTCTCCGCGCGTGCTCAACGACATTGTCCGCGAACTCGATCCCTCGATTGACGATCATCCGGATCAGCCGTTCAAGTTCGTCACGGGTCCGTGCCACAGCAGCGTGTTCTGGCGTCATCGCGAACTCGTACAGCGTCTCGAATCGGCGGAAACAGATCCGCTTGAGCCTTTGTGGGCCGATGTTACGGCATTGCAGCTTGTCGCTGATGTGCTGGAGTCGGCGTACGAGCATCGAGGCATCGCGCGCAAGCCGAAGAGAGAAGGTACGGACGCCGATCACGCTGAACGGGCTGAAGCGGCGAAGACTTATCTTGCGTCGCGGATGAGCGAACGGGTCACGCTCGACGACGTCGCGCGTGCCGTTCATGCTTCGCCTTTTCACCTTGCACGCCTGTTTCAGCAACAGACCGGTGTTCCTGTTCATCGATATCTGACACAACTCCGTTTGCGCGCCTCACTCGAGCGGCTCGCCGAAGGCACGAGTGATCTAACCGAGCTAGCGCTCGAGCTGGGTTTCTCCAGTCATAGTCATTTCACCGACGCGTTTAGAAGGGAGTTTGGCAAATCGCCGTCGGAGATGCGTCGCAAATAAGCAAGATTCTGGAAGTCGGCATCGCTCGTACGCGCTACCCTCTCGGCGTTGGTTGAGATTCATTTACACAAGGGAGAGAAACTCATGAACACGAGCAAATGTCCGGTCTGTGATTGGGCGATCAATGATGGCGGCATCAAAGTGACCGTGGCCGGCAAGGAGATCACGGTCTGTTGTGATGAGTGTGTGGAGAAGGCGAAGGAAGATCCGGCGAAGTACGCCGCCGCGTAAAAGAGATATAGGTCCTATAGGACATATAGGACCTATGCTTTACCTCGTCAACTGGCGATACTTGATTCTGTGTGGTGTCTCAGCGGCTGATCCAAGCCTTGCTTTCCTATCAGCCTCATAATCTGAATAGTTCCCCTCAAACCAAACCACTTTGCTGTCGCCTTCGAACGCGAGAATATGCGTCGCGATGCGATCGAGAAACCACCGATCGTGCGAAATAACCACCGCACATCCGGCAAAGTTCTCCAAGGCTTCTTCCAGCGCGCGCAACGTGTTGACGTCGAGATCGTTTGTCGGCTCGTCAAGCAGCAAAACGTTTGCGCCTTCTTTCAACATCTTCGCCAGATGAACGCGGTTGCGTTCGCCGCCTGACAACATTCCTACCTTCTTCTGCTGGTCTGAGCCTGAGAAGTTGAAACGCGCGACGTAAGCACGCGAGTTTACTTCGCGATTTCCGAGTTTGAGTGTGTCTTCGCCGCCGCTGATCTCTTCCCAGATACTCTTGTTCGCATCAAGCGTCCGGCTCTGATCGACGTACGCGAGCACGACAGTCTCACCTTTGCGAATAGTTCCCGCGTCTGGAGATTCCTGTCCGGTGATCATTCGGAACAAAGTCGTTTTGCCGGCGCCATTTGGACCAATGACGCCGACGAGGCCGCCCGGCGGCAGCGCGAAGTTCATGTCGTCTACGAGGAGATTCTGTCCGTAAGCTTTGTTTACGTGTTCGGCTTCGATAACGACATTACCCAGACGTGGACCGGCTGGGATGTGAATCTCCAGATCTTCGCGGCGTTTCTCATTCTCCTGTCGCAGCAGATCTTCATAGGAATTGATTCTGGCTTTACCTTTGGCGTGGCGCGCTTTGGGTGACATGCGAATCCATTCGAGCTCGCGCTGCAAAGTTTTCTGTCGTTCAGTTTCTGATTTCTCTTCGCGTCGCAAACGCTCCTGTTTTTGTTCCAGCCATGAGCTGTAGTTACCTTTCCAGGGAATGCCTTCGCCGCGATCGAGCTCGAGAATCCAGCCGGCAACGTTGTCGAGAAAGTAGCGATCGTGAGTGACCGCGATGATTGTTCCCGCATAGCCCTGCAAGTGATGCTCGAGCCACGCGACTGATTCAGCGTCGAGGTGGTTTGTGGGTTCGTCGAGTAGGAGAATATCGGGTTTCTGCAATAGCAAGCGGCACAACGCAACGCGGCGGCGTTCGCCGCCCGAAAGAATTTTCACCGGTGTATCAGGTGGCGGACAGCGCAGCGCGTCCATTGCCATTTCCAGTCGCGAGTCGAGATCCCATGCGTCGAGCGCATCGAGTTTTTCCTGCACCTCGCCCTGTCGATCGAGGAGTGCCGACATCTCGTCGTCAGATATCTCTTCACCGAACTTTGCGTTGATGTCGTCAAACTCTTTCAGCAGATTTACTGTCTCCTGAACTGCTTCTTCAACAACTTCACGTACTGTCCGCGTGTCGTCGATCAATGGCTCTTGTTCGAGATAACCGACTGTGAAGCCTGGCGAGATAACTGTTTCGCCGTTGAAGTCTTTGTCAACGCCGGCAAGAATGCGGAGCAGGGAAGACTTGCCGGAGCCGTTCAGACCGATGACACCGATCTTCGCGCCGTAGAAGTAAGAGAGGTAAATATCTTTGAGGACCGGCTTCTTGTCGTAAAACTTGCTGACGCCGACCATTGAATAGATGACTTTGTTTGGTTCTGTACTCATGGGTTTAAACGTCATATAGGTCCAATAGGACATATAGGACCTATTTCAACAACTCTTTCGCGTGTCTACGGGCACTATCTGTGATCTCTGCGCCTGTGAGCATGCGCGCCAGTTCTTCTACACGACCAGCCTTGTCCAACCGTCCGACACTAACTTGCGTGCGGCCCTTCAGCGCTTCCTTCTGCACGACCAGATGACTATCGGCAAACCGCGCGATTTGTGGCTGGTGCGTTACGCACAACACCTGATTCGTTTGCGCTAGCTTCTTGAGTTTGATGCCAACTGCTTCGCTGACGCGTCCGCCAATACCTGTATCGATCTCGTCGAACACGATCGTGCGTGGAAACTGCGATCCGTTTGCCACAGTCTTCAGCACCAGCATCAGTCGCGATGCTTCACCACCGGATGCGACGCGCGCAAGTGGTTTCACTTCCTCGCCGATATTCGCCGAAAAGTAAAACTCAGTGTGGTCGATTCCTTTCTGTCCTGCCGAATCGACACTGTCATTCACCTGCACTTGAAAACGCGCGTTGTCGATCGCCACTTCCGCAATTCCTTTTTCTACTGCCTGCTCAAACTTCTTCGCCGCTCGCACACGCTCTTTGTGCAGCTTGCGCGCGAGATCCAGATAACGTTCGCGAGCCGCGCCGAGCTCTGCATTCAACTCTTTTTCACGCTCATCGGAAGTCTCGATCTGTCGCAGACGATCTTCCGAACGTGCCAGATGTTCGAGTGAAGCCGCGATCGATCCACCGTATTTGCGTTTGAGTCGGGAAAGCTCTGCGAGCCGGTCTTCAATCTCAGCCAGACGTGACGGTGAAAACTCGAGTCGATCGGCGAAATCGCGCAGTGAGAACGAAAGATCTTCGAGCACGGCGCGTGCACTCTCCAACCCTTCCAGATAATCGCGGAACGTGGATTCAAATTCGGCGAGTTCTTCGACGTCTTTCAGAGTCTGTCGCAACCGTGTCACTGCCGCGTCATCATCCTCATAAATGCGGCTGTAACTTGACTGGCACAGCGTGGTCAGCTTTTCAACATTCGCCAGCCGGCGTCGCTCTTCTTCCAATTTCTCATCTTCACTGGGTGACAACTGTGCCCGTTCAAGCTCCGCGATCTGAAACTTCAACGTATCGACGAGTTGAAACTTCTCCGCTTCGTCGTGACGAAGGGAATCCAGTTCTCGCCGCACGGAATTCCAGTGTTGATACGCTTCAGCAACCTGGGTGCGCAAAGCGCTGTTGCCTGCAAAAGCGTCGAGTATTTCGAGATGCGTTTCCGGATTGAAGAGCGTCTGTTGATCGCCTTGCCCGTGAATGTCGACCAGATATGGTCGCAGATCACGCAACAGTGATTGCGTGGCGAGCTGATTGTTGATGAAGATCTTGTTTCGTCCCGCTGAAGAGATCTCGCGACGGATTATCAGCTCGTTGATCTGCCCGAGTCCTGAATTCTCAAGCAGAACTTCGAGCTCCGGATTCGGAGTGACAGAGAACAAACCTTCAATCGATCCGCGTTCCGCGCCAGACTTGAGTAGTTCACTCGTGAACCTTCCACCGATCAGCACGCCCAGCGCATCGACAATAATCGACTTCCCGGATCCAGTCTCTCCCGTCAACAGATTGAGCCCACTCTCAAACTCAACCTGCATATCATCGATTAGAGCTATGTTGGAGATGTTCAGGAACTGAAGCATCGGCCACAGATTTTCGCAGATTATCCAGATTATGCAATCCGCGGATATCCGTGAAAATCCGTGGCCGATTCTTTCTCAGAACGTGTACCGCAGCGCGAACTGCATAACGCGGCCGGCTTTGGTCTCATTCAGAGGGGTTTGAGTTGAGGTGAATTTGCCAAATTCCTGGCTCGGGTTGCCGCCGAGGAAAGGATCAGCGCCCAGACTCAGGTCCGCGATGGTTAGACCATCAAACCTTTGCGTGTTGGTGACGTTGAAAACTTCCCAACGGAACTGTAGTGAATGACCTTCCCAGGGCATCTTGAACGACTTGTAAAGTCCCATGTCCAGAGCGATGTAGCCCGGAGCACGAAGAACATTTCTGTCGCCCACTTCACCCGGTCGAGCCGATCTAAAGCTCCGGTAAGCAGCAACTCTGTCAGTAAAGGCGTTTGGCTCTCCGCCGAACCCATTCCCAGTCGGAGTTGCTTGAATGGGCTGAACCCGAGTGCCGTTAGATTGAACGTTCCAGTTCGTGGCCCAAACGCAACAATCAAACGGTGTCTGGAACGCGAGTCCACTGTTCCAACGAAAGATTCCTGTTGTGGTCCAACCGCCCAGTACTTTGTCAACCAAACTGTTGGAGTTGGTCAGGAAACGTTTGCCGCGACCAAACGGAAGTCCGACCACCCAGTTCGCATTGATGATGTGACGAGCATCGAAATCCGAGCTCGAATAGTTTTGATTCGGGTCCAGCGCGTTGACAATAAACGCTGTGCCGTAACTAGTCGAATTCTGCAATCCGGAAACACTGTCGAGCGAATGCCCGTAGGTGTAGTTGAAGTCAAACGTCACGTCGTCACTCAGCCGCTGCCGCAAACTGAGCTGCAACGAGTTATAGTTCGATCTTGCCAGAGTAGAGAACGCTGAGAGCGCTCCAAACTGCGGTTGATAGAACATGTTGTTGAACTTCGCCGGGCCACCACCTTCGGGACACGTCGTGCAGTTAGGACTGTCGTCCCAGATCAATTGCAGGAATGTGTAGTCGTTAATCCCAAAGCCAGGGTCCTGAGTCGCGATGAACGCGTAAGCGGCCTGTGTGGCCGTCAGATTCGGGTCGCCAAACCACTGTGGCATGAATGGGAAGAGGTTGTTGAAGAACGCGATATCGGGAATGGAATTGATTTCACGGTTTTGATACCGGAAATCAACCAGCATATTCATTGCCTGATAGAACGTTAGCCCCGATTGCGGATCGCGGATGTTGTTGAGCTGCATGATATCGCGCGCAGCGAGCAGCTTGCGTGCGAAACGTCCTACATAACTGGCCTCAAACGACAATCCTTTGCCGATTTCACGACCGTAGGAGAAGTTAAAGCTGTAGTTGTAGGGCGTGGTTATACCCTGGTCCAACGAAGTCTCGATCCGTGTTTCCTCGTCTGACGGAACAGTCAGTGGGAATGCGAGGGTAGTCGGGATTGGACCAGTGGCGGCTGGAAAATCGAGCGCGCGAACATTCGGATTGAAGCCGCCAAATTCCGGCCCAAGCGTGCCGTCAATCACGTCGAACGTGTTTGCGTTGATGTTACGCGCGGAAGTGAATCCGGCGAGATTGTTGAGATCGAAATTGACAGCGAGAGCGCTGCCAATGCGATCGTACGTCATCCGGAAACCACCACGAATAACGCTCTTTCCGTTGCGCCCGAAGATCTTGCCAAAGGTGTTATCCCCAAAATCGGGTGACCATGCGACCGAAACCGAGGGCGCCCAGTTGTTCCAATCCTGTTTGTAATAACCGGGAGCGTTATTGGCTTTGCCTCCGAGAATAAACGTGATTGGATCCGTGAAGGGCACGCCGTTGTTTGAACTTGCAACTCGCTGGTTGAAGTAGTCAGTCAGGTTTACGTTCGGTACGACCTGAAGACCGTTTCGTTCGTAGACCGGAGTTGAAGTCGACCAGCGGATGCCGTAGTTCAGAGTCAAGTTCGGACGCATGCGCCACGAATCCTGGAAGTAGCCTTCATATTCTTCGGTGGCGAATGAACGATCCGTCGCAGTGCCGACGGATTGCAGTTGCCCGCTTGCGTCGTAAACGAGGTTCGCACTGTACTGCGAATACCGGCCAATCACTGACGCCAGCGCATCACGAAGATCGGTCTGACTCTCAAAGTTGGTGAACGGATCAGTCAACACTGCACCGGACGCGTTGTAGAACGACGGATTGATGATCGCTTCGTCGAATGATGCGCCAAGCGAATTGCGGTTGTTGCGTATCAGACGAATGTTAGCGCCGAATCCGAAAGTGTGATTCCCGCGCACCCACGACAGGTCGTCCACAAAGTTATGAACCGGAGTGGTGCGGCTTAACGTGCGTTGGAATGATGCTGGTGAAAAGATGAAACGGAAGTTAACCCGGTTATCCTCTGAATCACCATTCTGCGTAAATGCGGCGCGAGTCAGGCCGTAGTTGAAACGGTTGACGACCGCGTTGTTCAGCGTCCAGATGTGACCCAACGCGAGCCCTTTCGGATGGTTCCAAGTGGTTAGCGGCGGTGTGTCGGGGAAGCACTGAATATTGTCGCCCGGCGTGCTGCAATCCGATGCGAAATACACAGCACGCGTGACGAGGTCGCTCTGGTAGTTGCCACGAACGAACAACGTCTGGCTGCTGGTGAGATTGAAGTCGAAGCGAGCGATGTAGGTGTTCAACTCTGTCGGCGTGCGCGCGTTGAAGCGAAAGCCGCCGGTATTCAATCCGTCGCCGACAGTCGTGTCGTTCGCCGGATAGCGCTGAGCAGCTGCCGCGAGCACTGCGAGTCCCTGGGGGTTTATGCCAGGACCGTTATCACCGTTGAACGACTGGTAAGCGCTTTGGATCTCGGCGGGCGTAAGACAGTTCACACCGGCCGGAGTACCCGCGGGACAACCCGGATCGCTGACGCCGTTTTCAGTGCGGAAGCGAACGATGCCCTGACCCAGGGTCGGCAAAGGAACTTCGCGCACGACCGATGTAGCAGTCGCTTCGCGAAAACCTTCATAATTAAAGAAGAAGAAAGCGCGATCTTTCTTGACTGGACCACCGACCGAACCACCAAAGATGTTTCTCAACAACTGCGGTCGTTCGACACCGGCGGCGTTATTGAAAAAGTCGTTTGCAGTCGTAACGGTGTTGCGATGTGTCTCAAACAGCGAGCCGTGCCACTGATTTGATCCGGAGCGCGTCACGAGTGACACCTGTGCGCCGGATGAACGACCCTGTTCCGCATTTGGATTCGTCGTTGTTACGCGAAACTCCTGCAACGAGTCGCGGGTCACTCTCAACACACTCGCAAATGCTTCGTCAGTAACTACGTCGAGGCCGTCCTGTTGCTCGTTTACGTCCACGCCATCAATTGTGATGTTTGACTGGTCCGCACGGCCGCCGTTTACGAACCCGGAACGGCTGACACCGGGTTGGAGGGACAGCAGACCAACAACGTTATTGGCGTTCAGTGGTAATTCAACAATGCGCTTGCGTTCGAATGAATTACCAAGAGTCGCGTCGCTCGTGTTGATAGCGGCCTCTGAGGTCGAGGTTACGTCGACGGTTTCAGAAACAGCCCCGATTTCCAGTTGCACATCTCTCACTGTCGGTGTGTCGACGAGTGCGACGAGCCCTGAAGCGGAAGCTGTTTTGAAACCCGGTGCGGTTACGTCGAGCCTGTAGGTGCCAGGCGGGATGGCATTAAAGACGTAAGCGCCGTCCTGATTAGTTTGTTGGGTACGAGTGAAGTTGCGTTCGGGATCAGTGAGCGTAACCGTAGCACCGCTCACCAGATTGCCCTGCGGATCTTTCACCGTGCCGCGAACAGTCGTGCCGCCTGCCTGAGCAAAACTGGTCACCGCGAAGAGCGTTAAAACTAGAAACGAAGCTAGAGAAAGACTTCCAATTCTAAGTTTGGTCATAAAGAAAATCTCCCTGATTTCTACTCTCGGGTCGGGCCTTCAGTCGTTGAGAATTCTTCTCAGAATGCGTCAACGGTTTGTTGGATTTCTGTTTAGCTTATTGGAATGCTGAAGGAGCATTCGGGGGAGACAATGCGCGATTGTGAGGATGCAGTTATTGTTCCAATTCGACTTGCGGAGTTTTTAGTCAGGAAAATCGGGTAAATAGTAATTCGCGAAAAGGCTCTATCCACAGAACAAGTCCAAAAACTCAATGCCGTTGCCGATTTTGAACTGCGAAACTTTGGAGTTTGAATACGGCAGTGTGGATCGCGTTGTTAAGGAGCAGGAGCAGCGCACAGGTGCAGTCAGGAAACTCCAGCTCCGGACTACTGCTCCTGCAACTGATTACAGTATCTTTACATCGACGTGGCCATCAACCCGATAGATATTCTGCTTGTGATCGTGGTTCTGTTGAGTGTGCTCAACGGGTATCGGCGTGGCTTTGTTCATGGTGTGCTCGATCTTGCGGGTTGGGTGTTGAGCTTGCTCGCCGGTTTGCGTTATTACCAGCCAGTCGCTCGGTGGCTTGGACCACGCTTCGATCTCTGGTCCGAAGTCTGGGATCAGCCGATTGCTTTTATTGTCGTAGCTGTATTTGTCGGAGTTGTCGTTCAAGTTATCGGCTACTGGCTGCTGAGACGTTTGCCCGAAGATATTCACGAGCGGCGGGTCAATCAACTGTTTGGCATCATTCCGGGTTTTGTAAATGGAATGATTATTGTTGCGATCCTCTCTGCACTGCTTCTCGCAATTCCGTTGAGTGAAGGATTGAGCGAGCGCACCCGCGACAGCGCGCTGGTTAATCGTCTGGCTGTTTACGCCGAGCAACTGGAGGGCCAGCTGCGGCCCGTCTTCGGTGAGGCGATTGCGCGCACACTGAATCTGCTGACAATTCGTCCTGATTCGAATGAACGCGTCACGCTTCCGTTCAAAGTCGAAAAGACGCGGCCTCGTCCGGATCTGGAAAAGCAAATGTTGGACCTCGTCAACAAGGAACGACAAGCCGCAGGGCTCGCTCCGTTGCAACCTGATCCCGAGTTAACGGAAGTGGCGCGAAAGCATTCGGCGGACATGTTTGCTCGTGGCTACTTCGCGCACGACACTCCGGAAGGACTCTCGCCATTCGATCGCATGCGTGAAGCAAACGTTCGCTTCATCACCGCCGGCGAGAATCTTGCACTCGCACCCACGATCCCGGTGGCCCACACTGGTCTAATGAATTCCCCCGGCCATCGCGCAAATATCCTGCGTCGTGAATTTGGGCGCGTTGGGATTGGCGTGATGGATGGTGGGATGCGAGGACTGATGGTGAGCCAGGAATTTAGAAATTAAATTAGCCACAGATGAATCCGTGTTCATCCGTGGCTAAAAATTTACTCTCGCTTCGCTTCTTTCGGAATTACCTCAAACATCAACTTCTGCACGCCGCGAATCACGGTCACCGCCGTTTTCTTTCCGATGCGCTCATCCGTCAGCAGCTTATGCAGATCGTCAATGCCGCGAATCGGATTGCCGTCAAACTCGACGACCAGATCGCCCGCCAGCAACCCCGCTTCACTCGCCGCACTCGTCTCACCATTTGTTTCAAATGAGACGATCAGCACGCCCGTTTCGACCGGCAATTGATAGAAGCGCACGATGCGACGCGGGATCGGCACGTTCTGTCCCGCCACTCCGATGTAACTCCGGCTGATCTTGCCGTCGCGAATCAGTCGTCCGGCCACGAACTTTGCAGTATCGATCGACGTCGCAAAACAGATCCCCTGTGCCGGAAGAATGGTCGCGGTGTTGACACCAATCACTTCGCCACGAGAGTTGACGAGTGGACCGCCTGAGTTGCCCGGATTCAAAGCGGCATCAGTTTGAATAACGCCATCCATCAGCCGTCCCGATTGGGCTCGCAAAGAGCGACCCAGCGCGCTGACCACGCCTGCGGTTACCGAGTACTGGAAGCCGTACGGGTTTCCAATCGCGATTACCAGTTGGCCAACGCGAATCGATTGCGAATCGCCGAGTTGAGCCGGTACGAGGTTTGGCGCTGTGATACGAATGACCGCGAGATCAGTGTCTGGATCGTCACCAATCAACTGTGCCTGGAACCGGCGACCGTCCATGAGCGTCACGTCGATTTTCGACGCGTCGTGCACCACGTGACTATTAGTGAGAATGAAACCATCTGGTGTGAAAACGAATCCCGATCCGCTACCTGTCACTTCATTTGGACTCGGGCGGCCCTGACGACCGCGCGCGCGTCCCGTAACTTGAATATAAACAACGGAGGGACTCACTTTCTCCGCAGCTTCAATAACCGCGCGTGAATAGGCGTCGAGCAACCCTTCATCGGCGGGTTGCGGCGGTTGCACGGCTGCACGCGTTTCAATCACCTCTCCTTCATTATTAATTTCCCTTGCCACTGCGTACTTCATTTCTATCTCCTGATTAATTGTCTGTCTGGGGTAATACGATCATACGACTTTCTGTCAAGCGCCCCCGCTCTCTCTTTCTTTTTGTGCCCTTTGTGCCTTTTTGTGGCTTAATTCCCGTGGCATTTCTTGTACTTCTTCCCGGACCCGCACGGACACGGATCATTGCGGCCGGGCTTGGGCGTCTCATACCTGACCGTCGGATTTTTCAACTCGTCACCTGTCACAAACCGCCATTGCCCCTCTTCACGCTCAAACAGACTCTTCTCCCTATGCTCAAGGTCTTCACCTTTTTGAGTAAACCGGGCCTCAAACGAAACAAATGCCTTATTCTCATTGACGACCTTGGTTTCAAAGATTTCCAATCCGCGCCACGTTGATGTTTCCGACCACTCGCGAATAAACGGAAGATCGATCTCTTTACGTGTGCGTGAATGAGTGGAGGAGACAATGAAATCGATCGCGCCGGTAACAAACGCCGAGTAACGTGCGCGCATCAACTCTTCGGCGGTCTCACTTTCGCGTGTGCCGCTGATGATCGGCTCGCAGCAATCAGAAAACGGCCTGCCGGAACCACAGGGACAGGTTTCATTATTTTCAGTCATGACCACAGCTTACACAGATTTTGCAGATTACGCAGACCAAAAACTGGTGATATGATGCGCGTCACCTGGAGGACCGGACCATGCTGACTACCCAATCTGGCCGTCTCACAATATTCCTCGTTTTAGTCGCGGTTGCCGTTTCGTTTTCGCTGCTCGGCTCGCCGCGCACATCGGCCCAGGATGCTGACTTTGAGGATGAACTGGAACACGGCAGGCTGCTATTCCGGCAGCGGAAATACGACGATGCCCTGAAGAGTTTTAAGCGCGCCAATGAGATGCGCGACAAGAAATGCGGTCAGTGTTACGGCTGGATGTCGGAAACATATCTGGCGCTGGAAGCTTACAAGAATGTGATCGACTCCGCCGACAAGATGATCGAGTTTGCTGGGGGCGACAACCAGTTACTGCTAAAGGCGTACAACAACAAAGGCCTCGCACTGCAAGCGTCGGCAGAGAAGAAGGATCAAAAGAAGTTGGCTGCCGCCGAAGCCGTATTTCGGCAGGGATTGGCGATTACGGGTGTGTCGCCAGTCTTGCACTACAACCTCGGAGTGGTCCTGATGCAATTGAATCGCGATCCGGAAGGTATCGCGGAGATAAAGGAGTATCTCAAGTCACAACCGAGAGGCGGCTTCAGCGACATGGCGCGAAAGTTGGCGGAGAATCCACGCCGTGCCCGCGAGAACTACGCTCCTGATTTTGCATTCACTTCGCAGCAGGGCGAGTACATCGCACTCGAGGACCTGAAGGGCAAAGTGGTGGTCCTTGATTTCTGGGGCACGTGGTGTCCGCCGTGCGTTGAATCAGTCCCCGAATTGCGCAATCTGCATAAACGATATTCGAAAGAACCTTCGTTTGTTCTGATCGGGATCAGTTCGGATGGCGACGAGCAGGCGTGGCGCGAGTTCACGGAAAAAAACCGGATGGTCTGGCCGCAGTATCGCGACAAGGATCGGAAGATTCTGAGCGCTTTCAACATACGTGCATTTCCCACGTACATCATTATCGATCACGAAGGAATCGTGCGATTTCAGAGTGTGGGCTTCAGTTGGCTGCGCTCTGCCAACCTCGACGATGCGATTAAAAAGTACGTGAAGGTTGTAGCTCGCAGTCAGGAAGCAAGGTAAGCCACGGATTCGCGCAGATTGGAAAACTGATTCAGTTCGTCAGTCTAAGCTTGCCGATGGCGCCGTTGGCGCCGGCTCCCCAGCCGATCTGCTTACCAGGAACAAAGCTGAACGTGTCGAACCCTGGACCGTTGATTTTGGTCCAGGTACGCCCGTCGTCAAGCGAATAGTCACCGCCTGATGGACCGATAGCTACCAGTGTCTTTTGTAGGGGGACGTAAGCAACGACGGACCGAAAGCCTGACAAACCTTTGACGAGTCTCCATGTGACTCCGCCGTCGTCTGTGACGGCGAGGTTATCGACTGTCTCACTCTCCTTTCTGTAATCTCCACCGGCAACGACGCCATGCTTTGCATCGCGGAAGGCGATCGAGAAGATTCCTGAAGACGGTCCTGAAGCGAGGGGTGTGTCGGCGACTTGCCATGTACGGCCGCCGTCTGCAGTGTGCAGCACGCGAGATTTAGCTGCGGCGCCCGTGCCGATCCACGCGTGTGATTTGCCATATAAAGCGACGTTGGTGCCGCTCGCGGCAAACGCTCCTTCGTTTGCTTGTGCCGGCGGCAGTGACTCGGTTGGCACGCGAGACCAGGTGTTTCCGCCATCTGCGGTAGTCAATATATAAAACTTCAGATCGACTGAATCACCGAATGCGATGCCGTGGTTTGCGTCCCAGAACGACATCGCATCCAGAAATGCTTTCTCGTCATCATTCTTGAACTGCAGTTTCCAGGTCTGGCCGGCATCAGTGGTCTTGTAGATTCGCGACGTTGGACCATTACCGATGCTGAGGATGTACGCGGTTTGTGCATCGACTGCATCGACGTCGCGGAAGTCGAGTTTCTCATCGGTCACGTTGAGTTTCTGCCAGGCAGCGCCACCATCAACCGTGCGCAGCACAGTCGCTCCTGACCCGCTGGCCCACGCCACCTGCTCATTTACAGCACTCACGCCGCGCAGGCGCGCCGTGACGCCACTCGTCTGCTTGGTCCAACGCGGCCCTGCAAGAGTCATCAGCAAGAATGCAATTACAAGAATCTTCAATCATTCACCTCATCTTTTCTCAATGATTCTAATCTAACGTATTCTTAAATTTCTGTTAACGATTCGTTTTTGTTGACAGTGGTCCCATTTCGTTATACAGTGCCCCCACTCCCCAGGACCTCGCAAATCCGTTTCACTTAGAAGTTCGTGCGATCTCGCACCTCGCATTGGCCCAATAGACATACCTGTTCAGACAATCTAGTCAAACCACAAGGCCTGAGACGCCCAAATCAGGAGTGTATAAAATGTCTCACGACTCGACTTCACCAAACCAATCGACAAATCCGTTTTCATTGATTCATCAACCTACGCGTAATTCGCGCCGATTGCATTTTTCGATTGCAGTTGGTTTCGCCGCTATTTGCCTCGCTTTTGCTTCAAAAGCCCGGGCGCAAAATGTCCAGTACGATGATAAGGCGCTCGATCTTGGATCACGCAGCGCAGTCCGCGTCGATCCGACCACACGAGGCCTCAACTTTGAGATTCCTCTTGGAAGTTATCCTGGTCGCGCCGGTTTGAACGTTCCCGTCACCTTGTCCTACACGTCGAAGGTTTGGAACGTCGAGTTTGAGGGCTATAACGACAGCGCCGGCACTGGCGGTCCGCAACCGTTCACGATAGTCGTTGCGCGGTTCGCAAAGCATTCCGTCGCTGGCTGGACCAGCAGCATCGGCATGCCTATCGTGGATAACGGTCCCAACCACCAGCATCTCTATAACCAAATTGGGGACCCCAAGATCGGCAACACGTGCCTTTTGCAATGCTGGACCGTCGAGCGCAACACGATTTGGATGCCCGATGGCTCAGGACACGAAGTACGTGCTACGGATCAGCCTCGCCTATTCGCGCAAGATCCCCCTGCCGATAATTTCTATTCCGTTGATGAAAGCCGAATGCGCTACCAGGTGTCGACGGGGACACTCTTTCTGCCTGACGGATCCAGATATCTCCTGAACAGCAGCCAGTATATTGATCGCAATGGCAACAAACTAACCTATAGCAACGGCGCGTGGACTGACACGCTGGGCCGCCAGATTCTAAACCCTTTGCCTTACACTCCGGGTACTTCGCCGGCCGTGGGAGACCAAAACGTTCCCTTACCCGGAGTTGGCGGTCCATCTATCAACTATGTTTTGAAGTGGCGGAATCTTTCAGATGTACTGACCACGCCTCAGAGTCTTCGTTACGTTGGCAGCACTGGCTGCCCGCCTGAAATCAGTGGTCCCTATACTCCGGCCTTATTTGGATGGGATTCAGTCACTCGCACCTGCATCGGCAACGCCGGGGTGCTCTTCAATCCAGTCGTTCTTCATCAAGTTGTGTTGCCTACGGGTCAAACCTACACGTTTACTTACAACGTGTACGGCGAGATCGATAAGGTGGCGTTGCCAACTGGCGGTTACGAGCGGTATGAGTACGGTCAGGTCAGTCCTCTTACTTTTACGACGGGCGTTTATCCTCAGGGAAATCGCGGCGTCATGACTCGGATCATCAGCCCGAGCGGTCTTGGAACGGACGAAGCAGTCTGGACCTATTCAGGTGGATTCGGTACCGCAACAATTGTCGGACCAGCGCCGGAAAGCAAACGTGTAGAACTATCGTTTTGGACGGATCAAAACGGTAGTTGGGGTTACAGCCCAAATGGGGCTCGCGCAGGCAGAGTCTATGATGAACGCACCTACAACGCAGCGGGCCAGATGCTGAGTCGTAAAATGACGGACTGGGCCATGACCGGCTCTTCAAGTAGCTCTCTTCCAGGCACTGA
Source organism: Pyrinomonadaceae bacterium (assembly GCA_036003745.1). GTDB lineage: Bacteria > Acidobacteriota > Blastocatellia > Pyrinomonadales > Pyrinomonadaceae > PSRF01. The sequence continues at coordinate 13,410 of DASYSD010000066.1, read as the reverse complement.
ACTGGCTAATCGACACGCGCGGCCCATAAGAGAAGTAGAATTTCTGCTTGACACAGGAGGCAACGCCCTCGCGAAAACCACTACGTTTGCTTACGACACGACTTATCAATTCACTGTGGGTGTCGAGCTTTCGTCCATCAGTGTTTATGACTTCGTTGATGTAGATCTGACGACCGCTCAGACTCTTGCCATAACTTCCCTAAACTCAATACCAAACGGAACGCTTCTCAGGCGAACCTCTACTAATTATTTGACGGGTGACCAGAACTATCGCGATCGTAATCTTTTAGGTCTGCCGACCTCCGTCAGTGTCTATGACGGCAGCGACGTGCTAATGTCGCAAACAACATACTCCTATGATGAGGCTAGCTATCCACTCATCAACGTTGGCAGTCCGCCTTACACCGGCTGGACTGATCCGGAGACGTCGGTACGGGGCAACCTAACTACGACAGCATTCTGGCTCAATACGAGCGGCACGTTTCTACAAACGCACACTCAATATGACCAGTTCGGGAATTTGAGGAATAGTTGGGACGCAAGACAGAACCTGACACAGGCAAACTATTCAAGTGCTTATGCATTTGCATATCCGACCCAAACCACTTCCGCCGATCCTGACGGAGCCGGTCCATCGGTCGCTCTGGTCGCTACGACCGAATATGACTTCACAACTGGTCGTACAACTGCAACGATCGATGCGAACAATCAAAGAACTACTTTCGCATATAATGATCCGCTCAATCGACTCAAACAAGTCGTCCAAGCCTCAACCGATGAGGTTGCCAAAACGCAGACTACCTATATCTACGACGACACAAATCGGACGATAACGGTTACCCGGGATCAGAACACCTATAACGATAACGTCATCAAGAACCAGAGCTTGTTTGATGGGTTGGGCCGGGTCGTCGAACAGCGTCAGTACGAGACTGCCACTGACTACGTCACCGTTAAGACTGAATACGATATTCTGGGCCGTACCTATAAGAGTTCAAACCCTTACCGCTTTGGGGAAGACATCGCCTGGACCATCACGGAGTACGATCTGTTCAGCCGTGCGATCTCCGTTACCACACCGGATGGCGCAGCCGTTCGAACTGCCTATGCAGGTGACCGATTTTTGATTACAGATCAAGCGGGAAAGCAACGCATGAACAGAGTCGACGCGATTGGTCAGTTGAGAGATGTATGGGAAGTCACCGTGGCCGACGGCGCTACTGAGGCGATCTCGTTTCCATCTCATCCCGAAGTCTCAGCGGGTTATCGGACCAGCTATCAGTATGATGCGGTGAGCAATCTGGTAAAGGTGAGTCAGGGTTCACAGCAGCGCTTCTTTATGTACGATTCATTGAGGCGTCTGATTCGCGCACGCAATCCGGAGCAGAGCACTCTCGGCAGTTTGGCTCTTTCAGATCCGACCACGGGAAACTCTGCCTGGTCCACTGCGTTCGAGTACGATACAAACGGTAACCTGACAATGAAGACTGATGCTCGCGGCGTGGAATCAACTTACGTCTATGACGCGCTCAACCGCAATACGTCAGTCAATTATTCGAACACTACGATTGGCAATCCTGATGTGCCTGACATTACGAGATTCTACGATGGCGCGACGAACGGCAAGGGTCGATTCTGGTATAGCTACAAAGCGGGAAACCTCTCCGTTGGTGATAACGTGGAGCACACAGCAATAGACAGTTATGACGCGCTCGGCAGACCGCTGGTGCAACGACAACTGTCGAAAGTCAGTGGGACTTGGAGCCCAACCTATCAAATCTCGCGGGCGTACAATCGAGCGGGCGCCGTCACTTCGCAGACTTATCCGTCAGGACATACAGTCACTTACTCGTATGATTCGGCGGGTCGCACCAGCAGTTTTACCGGCAACCTCGGAGATGGCACAAGCCGCACTTACTCAAACAACATCACTTATTCACCCTTTGGTGGCCTCACCAAAGAACAATTCGGAACCAACACTGCGGTTTACAACAAGCTGCATTACAACGTGCGTGGGCAGCTCTTTGACGTGCGTGTCTCGAACGTGAGTGACGCGATTGACGAATGGGGCGGCGAACTCGGTGCGCTGGTTAATTATTACAGTACTCCCGCGTCACAAGGCGGCAGTGGCCCGGATAACAACGGCAACGTGCTGATGAGCCAGACCATCGTCAACAGTTACTACATGGAGGATCGCTACAGCTACGATGCATTGAATCGCCTAGCGGACATTAGCGAATGGCAGAATGGCCTCACTAATACCGGCAGACAGCAATACGATTACGACAGGTACGGGAATCGGACCATTAATGCCGCCCAGACTTGGGGTACGGGAATCAATAACAAGCAGTTCGCAGTGGATACAGCTACCAATAGGCTTGGTGTGCCCAATGGGCAAAACGGCACGATGAGCTACGACGCAGCTGGCAACCTAATCAATGATACATACACCGGCGCTGGTTCTCGCGAGTACGACGCCGAGAACAGGATGACACGCGCGTGGGGTGGCAATAATCAATGGCAGGAGTACACTTACAACGCCGATGGTCAGCGCATGCGACGCAAAGTTGATGGTCAGGAAATGTGGCAGATCTACGGCATGGATGGTGAGTTGCTCGCCGAGTATTCCGCAAATGGACCAGCGGCAAGTCCGCAGAAGGAATATGGCTATCGCAATGGTCAGTTGCTGATTACCGCAGAACCTGCGCCGCCTTCGTCGTCCTTGGGTCCTAATTTTGCAGCTTCCAGTAACGGAGCGGTAGCGTCAGCGTCTTCAACATACCCTTCAGTTACGCCTGGTAATACCATCAATGGCGACCATGTAGGTAGTTCCGGCTGGTGGGCCGATAACACAGATTCCGCTTATCCCGATTTGCTGCAAGTGGATTTCTCTGGGTCGAAGACGATTAATGAAATTGATGTCTTCGGCGTACAGCAGAATTATGGCAGCCCCGTTGAGCCGACGCTAACGATGACATCTAGCTACGCCCTCACTAACTTTCAAGTGCAGTACTGGAAAGACGGTGCGTGGGCCACGGTGCCGGGCGGAAGTGTTACGGGTAATGACAAGGTGTGGCGCAGATTTAAGTTCGCCCCAGTGACGACGACCAAGATTCAAGTGCAGGTGACGAATGTCGCTGGTGACAATCACAGCCAGGTAGTCGAGATTGAGGCTTATGGCCCTGTGAATGTTGCGGCGGCCAGCAATGGAGCAGTAGCTTCAGCGTCTTCAACATACCCTTCAGTCACGCCTGGTAATACCATCAATGGCGACCATGTAGGCAGTTCTGGCTGGTGGGCAGATAACACAGATTCCGCTTATCCCGATTCGCTGCAAGTGGATTTCTCTGGGTCGAAGACCATTAGTGAAATTGATGTCTTCGGCCTACAGCAGAATTACAGTAGTCCTGTAGAGCCGACGCTAACGATGACATCGAGCTACGCGCTCACTAACTTTCAAGTGCAGTACTGGAAAGACGGTGTGTGGGCCACGGTGCCGGGCGGAAGTGTTACGGGCAATGACAAGGTATGGCGTAAATTCAGTTTCGCCCCAGTGACGACGACCAAGATTCAAGTGCAGATTGCGGGCGTCGCCGGTGACAATCACAGCCAGGTAGTCGAGATTGAGGCGTATGACAAACGGGAGGGATTGATTCAGTGGCTGGTCACGGATCATCTCGGCACGCCGCGTATGATCGTTGATCAGACAGGCATACTTGCGAGTGTGAAGCGACATGATTATTTGCCATTCGGGGAAGAACTCTTCGCCGGCGTCGGCGGCCGAAGCTCGTCTCTTGGTTACATGGGCGACGATGGCGTGCGCCAACAGTTCACCGCACATGACCGCGACAACGAGACAGGGTTAGATTATTTCAACGCACGATTCTACGCGAGCGCTCAGGGTCGCTTTGTTTCGCCTGATTCTTTATTGACGAGCGGCAGAGTTCTTCAGCCTCAGAGCTGGAATCGATATGCATACGTGTTGAACAAGCCGCTTAGGCTTATAGATCCTAGCGGTTTGGTCGATTGCACTCCAAAAAATCCTTGTTATGGGCAAATACCTGAATCTCGTTGGCGGAGCGCCGTTCCTCTTGCCGAACGCGCTACAGTAAATGTACCCATTAGCCAAGAACCAATTACTACAACTGATGTACAGCCGATCACCGAACTCCAAGTAATGACCGGTCAAGCGAACCCGATTCCCCAGAGAGGAGCTCAAGCAAAGCTTCTCGATGCTATGGCGGACGGATTAGATGGTTCCGGCGGGATGATGGGAATCACGGTGGCAGCCCCCTCACTGGGCGGCGTGCCTCCTCTCGTTGGGGCGGCTGTTGCCTTTGGAGCTATTACAACCGCTCTCTTAATTGATCTTACTACATCGATCGACGATGTCACCCCAATTCCTTCACCGCGCACTAACGACAAAATTACTGTTTACCATTACACAACAGTTGGGGCGCAATCCTTTGCGAGTGGGCTCTGGCCTGGCAGCTCTGCCACCGATCATCCTTGGCTCACAGCTGAGTCTGCTTCGGTCGGTTTGGGAATACCGCCTCCAACGCTGGTTTATCCTGTCACCTTCGATCGGCAAACGACCAGATATATTATGCGTGTTGTTCCCCCTAACAGATATGGTGCGGGAGGGTTAACCGAGTACTATTTCCCAGCGGGAACTTCACCAGGAACGGTTGGGGTTCCAGTACCCGTACCATCTTTCAAGAAGCCGTAATTGACGTTAGGTTGTGTTGTTATCCAATCGAGGACGAAACGAGTAAAAGTTGAAGATGTGGGGTTAATGCAATGTCCGATAACGTATTACAGCCCAGCAGCACCGAAGACTGGGACCAATTCTTCTCACAATTTGCATGGGATTTTCTGAACTTCGCGGCAGACCATAATCTCAGAGTGGAAAAGTATTGGCACGGTTTACCATGCTGGCGGTTTAGTTTTAAGCATCCCAAAGGAGGATTATCGTACATAGAAGTTTTTAGGGAAGGGCAAAATGAGATAAGTATTTCCGGATACTGGTGGCTCGATAGTTATGATGAAGGCAAGAGGTTTACAAGAAAACAACAGTCGGAGATTCTGGTTTTGGACGCATTGCGAATGTCCGATTTACTCCGCGCAACGCTGGATGTCGTAGTGGCGTGGCCGCTTGATTCATGGTCCAGCGTAGCCACAGGATTTGGAGATTCTTGGAACCGAAGTTTTACAAAGGAACAGTTCTTGAGACTCTCTGACGATTATCCACAACTAATTTTCCGTAGCCATCGATCGTGAGCCTAAAGAGTTTTGGTGCCCCACGCCGGATGGTCCACCCATCAAGTATGCGAACCCCGTTATTCGTGATGGTTGTGTCGACCTACCTTGCACAGGCGTTTAATTGTGAAGTTCTTCGTTCAGCCGCGTCCCGGCTTCGGCGGTCTCCAGGCACGAGCGACACAAGCAGTCTTTGTATTTATCTCGTAGTGCCCCCAGCGTCTCTGCGCTGAGTTTGACTTCGCTGCACCAGCAACCACTCAACTTAATTTCACACGCGAACGCTTGACCACACGCAGGACATTGTTGGGCGCGGTTCAGTGTGGGCAAGACTTTGGTTAGCAGTCTGGGTAGTTTCATCTTAGTTATGCACGGTAGGACTGAGATTTTAACAGAGCTGAAGAGGGGTGGCCACGGAATGCCACCCACTACAAAAACGCGACGAAAATATTTCGTCTTGGGAAATTTTTTGTAGGGGCGGCCCCTCTCTTTAGAGCTACTATCGACCGCATGAAAAAAATTGGAATCGTTGCACATGGCGCCGAAGGTGCTGCACTTTGTTTTCTTACTGCCTGCCACGAAGGATCGACGCTACTTGGTCCACATATGCATCCGAACATCGTCATGAGCGCGGTGCCGATGGCTCTGAGTCTGCCGGGTTGGGACGCAGACGATCACTCAGTGGTTGGAAGATTCTTGTCAGAGGGTGTGCAGCAAGTCGCTGACGCCGGCGCAGATTTTTTTGTTTGCCCTGACAATACCGCACATATCGGGCTTGAACAGATTGCTTGTGATCTGCCACTGCCCGGTCTGCACATCGCAGGGGTAGTTTGTCATGAAGTTAGTAAGCATGGATATAAACAGATTGGACTATTAGGCACACGTTTTACCATGACTGGACCAGTCTATAAGACGGCATGCGAAAAACGAGGCTGGAACTGCTGGTTCCGGAACAGTCAACCAGAGAGCTACTCAATGCCGCGATCTTTGACGAGCTTTGCCTGGGAATCTTCAACGCAAACACAACTGATCTCTTCCTGAAAGCGATCGAGGATCTGAAGTCCAAAGATGCCGAGTGCGTGATTCTGGGCTGCACGGAATCCCACTGATCGTCACTCCAGAAAATTCTGCCCTGCCAACGTTCGATTCAACTCGATTGCTCGCGAAATATGCAGTTCGCGAAGCAATAAGCGATCGACCTATCAACACCAGAGCTGGCTGGCTGCAGGTTTAGCCGCGTAAATCTGCCGTCAATCTTGTAGAATACGCGGCGCACGGAAAAGTCGGTTCGATCGCCATTCTCCTATGATCGGGCAACTCCTCCTCCATTATCGTGTCGTCGAAAAAATCGGTGAAGGTGGCCAGGGCACTGTTTATAAGGTCATCGATACGACGCTCGATCGCCCGGCTGTGATCAAGGTCCTCCCACCCGCTCTGACTGACAGTGCTTCCAATCTTGCTCGGTTCGAACGCGAAGCCAAGCTGGCCTCTTCGTTAGACCACCCAAACATCTGCACGATCTTCGGGCTGCACAAAGTCGGCGATATTCAGTTCATCGCGATGCAGTACGTCGAAGGGCGCAACGTGCGACAGTTAGTCGGCGGACAACCACTCGATCTGCGCCAGGCGCTGGCGATTGCGATTCAAGTCACTGACGCTCTCGCGGCGGCCCACAGCCGCGGCATCGTGCATAGAGACATCAAAGCGCGCAACGTGATGGTCAAGCGCTCGGGAACAGTAAAGATACTGGACTTTGGTCTCGCGAAGTTGATCGAAAGCCCGCACACTGGCTCGAGCGATCCGCAACTTACCGAAGTCGGTGTGCCTTACGGAACGTCGACTTACGCCGCGCCCGAACAGGCTCAGGGGTTAAGGGCCGATCATCGGGCCGATATTTTCTCCACCGGTGTGTTGCTTTACGAGATGTTGGCAGGTACCTGGCCGTTCCGTGGCAAAACAGCCTTGGACGTGCGATACGCGGTCGTCTATCACCAGCCAAAACCAATCATTGAGGCGAGAAATGACGACTCACCTTCAATGCGTCGCATCCAGGAGATTCTTGAAAAAGCACTCGCAAAAGCTCCCGAAGATCGCTATCAGAAAATCGAAGACATGCGGAGCGATCTCCAGGAAGTGCTGCGCGAGATCGACGTCGACACAAGTATTGGCAACACGCTGACTGATGCCTCATTCACGGCTGCGGCGCGCTGGAGCGTCAGCCAGCGGTATTGGACCACGCCGCGCAAGCTCACTGCGGCTGGTCTCGGTTTAGCGTTGATCCTCGCGCTCTCGTTTATTGCTTTTCGAGCAAATCGCACTTCCGTCGAAACTGATTCGGGGATTAATTCACTGGCCGTCCTGCCGTTCACGAACACGGATCCCAACAGCGAATACCTTTCCGACGGGATAACCGAGAGCTTGATCGACAGTCTCTCGAGAGTGCCAAACCTGAAAGTGAAATCAAGCAGCACCGTATTTCACTACAAAGGCCGCGAAACTGATCCGAAGAAAATAGGCCGTGAGCTGGGTGTTCATGCATTGCTTTCCGGCAGTGTGTCGCAGGTTGGCGACGATCTGTCGGTGAGTGTTGAATTGATCGACGTGCGCGATGACAGTCACATCTGGGGCGAGCGTTACGGTCGCAAAGTTTCAGAGGTCGTTGCCTTGCCGCAGCAGATTTCGCGTGATGTGTCGCAGCGATTGCGCTCGCGTGCGGATAACATGGACCACGCGCAATTGACCAGAAACTATTCACCAGATTCCGAAGCGTATCGGCTCTACCTGCAAGGCCGTTACAATTGGAACAAGAGAACCGTCGAAGGTTTTAAGAGCGGCATTGATTATTTCGGCCAGGCGATCCTGAGAGACCAGGATTACGCACTCGCCTACGCCGGACTTGCTGATTGCTATCTGCTGCTGAACGTCTACAACGTCACGTCCGCTGACGAGTCGTATCCGAAAGCCGAAGCTGCGTCGCGCAAGGCGTTATCGATCAATGAGAGTCTAGCCGAAGCGCATACGTCGCTGGCGTTTGTCACTTATCGTTACCGCCTGAAATGGGCCGAAGCAGAGGAACATTTCAAGAAAGCAATCGCGCTCAATCCAAACTATGCGACGGCACATCAGTGGTACGCCAGTTACCTTGCGGCACTGGGACGACATGATGAAGCAGTTGTGGAAGCGAAGATGGCTCACGATCTCGAGCCATTCTCATTCACGATTTACAGCGATTACATCCGCGGGCTTTATTATGCCGGCCGTCTTGACGAGGCGCACAGGGAATCGTTAAAACTCGTCGAGATGGATCCCCGCTTCGCGCGCGCTCATTATGAATTGGGACTCGTGCTCGAAGAACAAGGGAAGCTCGAGGAAGCGATCGCTGAATTCAAACTCGGATTAAAGTATTTGCCTGACAATGTGACCGCGTTGACAGCGTTGGGCCACGCGCAGGCGCGCGCAGGTAAGAAGGCCGAGGCGGAGAAAATGATCTCCAGGCTTCAGGAGCTTTCGAAACAGCAGTACGTTTCACCATTTCAAACTGCAGTTGTTTATGCGGGGTTGGACGAACGCAAGCAGGCGCTCGACTGGTTGGAGAAGGCGCGCGATGAGCGGTTCAACTGGCTACCATTTATTAAGGTCGATCCAGTGTTGAAGAATCTGCGTTCGGAACCACGATTTATCGAACTAGCGAGAAGCTTAGGTTTACCTTAGGCCTGGATGAAACGGATAAAAAAACAATGATCACGGATATTTCGCGTCGTAGTTTCTTAGCGAGCACCGCGAAGACCACGGTGGCTGTAACTCTTTTGCGCTCGGTACCGGGCGCGTTTGCCCAGGCCGCGGCGGTACAGCCTTTATTTGCGAAGCTCGATGAGTTTATTGTGCGACACATGCGGGAGACGGGCGCACCCGGATTGACACTCGCGCTCGCAAACCGCAATGGTTTGATCCGCGTTTCCACGTACGGCTACGCCGACACGAAGGCGGGGTCGAAGGTCGCGCCAGAAACGATGTTTGAGATCGGCTCCATCTCGAAGTCGTTTGTTGGCTTGCTGCTTTTGCAGTTACGCGACGAAGGAAAACTCGATCTTAATAAACCGATTGCCGAATATCTGCCCTGGATCAAGATCAATTCGAAATTCCAGGCGATCACGACACACCACATCCTGAGCCACACCGGCGGTCTTCCGGGTGCACCACTCCTGCTTGATGCGCTGCTTGGCGAACTCTGGACCGCGTACGAGCCAGGTAAACGTTTTCTCTATTCAAACACCGGTTACAACATCCTCGGTTTTCTGATCGAAACGATTGATAAGCGACCGTTTGCCGAATCAATGCGAACGCGAATGCTCGTCCCGCTTGGGATGACTGCCAGTTCGCCGATCATCACAAACGATCTGCGCAAGCTCATGGCAATCGGCTATGAACCACTTAACGAAGGCAAGCCTTTTCCGCTGAACGGACCATTGGCGGAAGCACAGTGGCTCGAGGTTGATATCGCTGCGGGAAGTATTGCCTCCACTCCTGCCGACATGGCGAAATACATGCGCATGCTTCTCAATCGTGGCGCGTTGCCGAAGGGTCGCCTGCTTTCGGAAGAAAGTTTTGCGCTGTTCACAAAGTCTGCAATCAACTCGCCTTATCGTGGTGAACCGGCGTCATATGGATACGGAATCTGGGTGAGCGATATCGAAGGTCACACGCGTTTGCGTCACACCGGCGGCATGGTGGCTTTCAGTTCGTCGATCGATGTTGATCTGACAGGAAACATCGGCGCCTTTGCATCGGTCAACGCTAACCTGCGCGGCTATCGTCCGGTGGCGGTAACAAAATACGCGATCGAACTGTTCAACGCGTCAGCCGCAGGAAAACCACTGCCCGAGCCACCAGCCCCACCGCCCGCTTCGGATGAAGTGAAGAATGCAATTGATTATGCTGGAACTTTCACCTCGCCTGATGGAAAAAAACTGGAGCTTGCAGCGGAAGGAAACAAACTCATTCTCGTGCACGCTAATCGACGAATCGTTCTCGAGCGCGTGGGTTCCGGCGATCGTTTCCTGGTGAAGCATCCGGACTTCGATACTTATCTACTCGGCTTTGTGCGTGACAATCAGCAGGTTACACAAGCGGTTTACGGACCCGACTGGTATCTGAGTGAGAAATACACAGGCTCGAAGACTTTTGAAGTGAAAAAAGAATGGGACGCCTTTGTTGGTCATTACAATAACGACAGCGCGTGGTATGGCGACACGCGCGTCGTGATGCGCAAAGGTCAACTCTTTATTGATGGTGTTCAGCCGCTCGTGCCGCGTGGTGATGGAAAGTTTGGAATTGGCGATCCGGAGGCACCGGATTGGGTCAGTTTCGAGTCGGTGGTCGATGGACGCGCGATGCGGCTTAACTACTCAGGGATTATCTTCCGGCGCGTGTTTACGCCATAGCAAAACGCCCATCACATCAACAGCGACTCAACTCTATGCGCGTGGACCATCTCCTCACATGGCGACCACGCGAAGACTGTAAACTTTCCGTCCTGCGATGCCACCAACGCGAGTGCGTCACGCTGATCGTAAACAAACTGCGCTGCCGAAAGATGACGAGTGCCGCCGTGTTCGGTCGGTTGTACGACGATCGGAAGATTGCCGACAATCGGCTCGGTGATCACCCACCTGTCCACCGGCGGACTTCCTTCATGCCGGCGAATCTTGGCGCCGAACGCAAGTACTTCGTATTGATCGTTGATGACGGTTGCGCCATCAACCGCAGTTAGACCGCCAATCGTATCGACTGCTCTGCGAAGCGCGCTTTGCCATTGTCTGCGACCTTCTTCCTCCTCCCCGACTTTATGACGCAAGAGTTCCGATAGTGCTGAAAAGGCCGGGGTGACCGAGTAAAGAATCGGTTGCGCGATCGAATCTCGCCAGCGATCGGGTCCGGAAGGGACGACCAGTAGTGAGCCTCCATGTCCCTGCGCGCGCATCGAGGCACTTAGTTGGACCAGTACGTTCAACGAATGCTGTGGTCCATTCGTTGCCGCGGCGGTGAATGCAAGTAATGCTTTCAATAACGCAGGACAGTCGGGCAGGCTCGTGCCTTTCTCGTCTATGACTTTGACCTGTTCGCCTTTGAGAACGGCAACGTTCGCATATTTACCAATGCCGTCGAGACGACGATGTTTGACGACGAGCAGACCCGGCTCGATGTCTTCGAGGACAAAACAGAAGCTGGGAATGGATCGCGTCGTTCCCCAAACCCTCAGTTCCTCGCCGTGGTTCCACACGCCGAGATGAATTTCCGGTCGCTCCACGGCTGGCGCGAGTTTGGTAAGCACGCCGGCGGTCAGTGGCAGCGGATGTTCAAAGACCATCGGTTGTTTGGCTTGTTCCGGTGAGAGATAGGCTATGGAGATTTTTGGGAAACGTCCTTCTTCCGGTCGAAAACTAGCCCAGAAAGTAGCATCGATGATTGCTGCGATTGATTCTGCGTCCGGTTGAGACGCCAGATCGTCCTCACCCATTTTGCGTGCTTCGGCAAGATGGCGTGCGAAATGTGCCTCGACTACAGGTGCGACCGTGGTTGCCGCTTGATAAGTTGGATTACTGTTCATAAATCTATTTGCCCGTGAAGAGTGTATTCTCATCGACGAAGCAAAGGCCATTGCCCCATGGATCGTGGACGTAAAACGATCGTTCGCCCCAGGGCCGTTTGACTACATCACCGGCGCTTTCGCCGTGTACGTCTTCAGTGGAAAGACATTGCAACTTGCGCGCGCGTTTGTGGACCGCATCGACATCTTTGACAGCGAAATAGATGTAATCGGGCAACGGCTGCGGTTTCAGATCCGAGGTGTTTTCGCCGGTCACGTCGACGAGGGCCAGAATCACTGAACCACAATCAATATAATGGCGCGAACCGCGCGGAATGCGCCGCCCGCGATCGTCGAGCAGCTTGCTATAAAACTCCTCAGCCCTGTCGAGATTGTCCACTTGCAGAATGATCCGGTAGAGTGTGGGCGCCATTTCGGTTCCTTTCGCTTGGCATTCGTATGCAAGAGTAACGCAGATGAGCGCGGCGCCACAAAAGGCCATCGATTTAGCAGATATGCGCGATCCTTTTCCATTTGTGCTAGACGAGTTGCAACCACTCCGGCCGACAGTGAAGCGTGCGTTTGGTTTTACTTACGTCTATCTCGACGACACTTTGTTATGCTGCTTGCGCAATAGCGAAAAAAAGCCTGACACGAATGGCATCTGGTTGTTTACCACCGTAGAGCACATTGATAGTCTTGCGCGCGAGTTTCCAGACTTGCCGCGCCGCAATCTCTGGCGCTCACGCGATAAGGCCTGGTTGGTGCTCGCGTCGCGGCTTGAGTACTTCGAAGAGTATGCCTTTAAAGCCTGTGAGTTGATGCTGAACGGAGATCGTCGCATCGGCCGGCTCTCTCGTGCTAAACCTTTTAGAGGCTCCCCATGGACAAACATGAACCCGAGACCGGTTTGAGTTTTGAGCGAGTTGTGTTTTTCAGCGATGCAGTCTTTGCGATCGTGATCACGCTGCTGGTGCTCGAACTCAAAGTTCCGCATTTAACTGAACACAGTGAATCGGCTCTGCGCCACGCGCTAATCGAACTTCTTCCGCGAGTGATCGGATTTGTGATCAGCTTCCTGATCATTGGTCTAATGTGGATCGAGCATCATCGCATTTTTCGCTATATCGAAGATTACGACGGCGGTTTACTCTGGCGAAATCTGTTTCTGTTGCTCTGTGTTTCATTTGTTCCGTTTCCCACAGCGCTTTTCAGCGAGAACTTCTGGAGCCGCACCGCGTTCATTTTGTACACAGCAAGCTTTGGTGGTGTTGCAACGGCGAAGCTCTTGATTTGGCGTCATGCCGTTAAGGCGAATTTGTTGAAGAAAGATGTCAGCGCCACGCTGGAACGGCGTATCGGACGGCGTTCGCTGGCTGTGCCGCTTGCGTGTGCTCTGGCGATCGGTCTCGCATTCGTTAGTATATGGATCGCGCCGATTGCTTTTATTCTCATCCCGTTGCTTGCGCGACTTCTTGACCCGACTTCGAAGCAGCCAAACCCCGAACCCGTGCCCGCGGAGTCGACTTAATGCGATCGAACGTACTGTAGGGGCGGCCCTCCGT
>DASYSD010000065.1:0-7351 GCA_036003745.1 Pyrinomonadaceae bacterium | reverse complement strand
GTCCACTGCAGATAATGAATTCGATACAAGGAATCGATCCAATCTGTATCCCTTCCCTTTTGCTGCAGAGACATCCGATTCCAATCAAGGGTCACTTCCACACCGGTACTCGTCTTGGCTGTGTTGTCGTTCACACTGGTGATTTTGCCGTAGCGCGCAGGATTGCTTGTGAACGCGTCCTCGAGCAACCTTCGCAGATCAGTCTCCTTGGGAGGCTCCCGAGGCTGGTTGGTGGCAGGGTCTAGGTGTACCCAGCCTGCCCTAGTCCGGACCAGAAGATGATCACCCAAGGTAGTCCGCATGTATCTAAGTTCCTGCCAGCCAGGCGCCGGGTTAATTGGAAGTTGGGTGTTTATCAAATATGTCTTCGGCGCAAGAACCTCGTACGCGCCCGTGTAACCAGGCTTGAAGAAGAATACGAGGCCAGTGATGGCCCAGCCCAAAAACGGTAGCAGGAGAATGATGCCAAAAATCCGGTGAAGGCTTCTGATTCGCATTGGCAGCTGAAGTTATCGTCTTGATGGTGGCGTCCAGTTTGTTGGTGCTTCTGGCCAGGCTTCATCCGGCGAGACAGGTTCTGGCTGATCAGGTCCTAGCCTATTGCTTTTGATGTCAGCCACGATGAAGTTTTCTGGAGCGACAGGGGATCCGGCCAAACGTCGGAGCATCGCAAGTTGGCCCACGTGAGTCATTGCATCTGCAAACGGTCCCTGTAGCAATCGTTCTTCAGTCATGTCGTCACGCAGCGGTGTTTCATTAGCAAGGTGCTGGCCGAGGTCATCAAGGACCTGATGGAAACGATCAACCTCAGCGATTAAAGAATCCAAAGGTTCCGGCCAATAATGTCCTCCGATGAAAGATGTGCGAGCATAACCGAGGACACTGGTCATATGACGGATGAGCTCTTTGGGCGAACGAAGCTGAGCCGGTGGACAGAATGAACCGAAGTCAGGCGGAGCGTCACGCAGGGCTTTTTGTGTTCGATACGCCAACGCCGCCAAAAAATGTTTGAGTAACGCCCGCTTGTCATTCACTGCTAGCTTCTTTCTCATGACGTTCTGCGTATGCCGGATCGAAATCACGAACAGGAGTTTCCGAGAGTTCCGGTTGGTCCTTTGCTTCTAACAACGGAGTCAGTTTTGTCGTGGTATCGGCTTTAGGCAAGTCCGGCGGCGCACCAAATCGTAAGCTGTGAAATAAAGGTCGCAAAATGTGTAATAGGAAGAGTCCTCTGATTACAAGGAACACGACACCTATCATCGAAATCACGGTGCCGACGTCAATCACCGCTTGCGCACCAATGACCCGTTTCCCAATCGCAGTGATAATCACGCCAAATACGATTAGAAAAAGCGCGTAGACCAGTGGGTTTTGCCAGACGGTAGTCCGGGGGCGAGATTCATCACTCGAAATAGCATCCCTGTCTGCGCGGTCCAGTCCCTGATCCATGACTTGGGAAAACAACTCCAGGCTGAAACCGCATGCGCGACAGAATCGCTGTGCTTCTGAGTTTTCTTTACCGCAATTCGGACAATACATTCAGTGGCGGCTCCGTAAACAAACCCACGTCGAATCGTCCTGAGAGTCACTGCAATGCGCTGACTTGTTTCACAATCTCGCGCGCCGCGTTTGGCCTTCCCATCTTCTTCGAACTGGCTTGCATTCGTGCAAGTCGGCCACTTTCACTAAGAAGTCGATCGAGTTTGTAAGCGAGAGTTGGCAAGTTATTGCAGCGGATCGCCACGCCGGCCTCCAACAAGTGATCCGAGTTTCGTTCTTCCTGACCGGGGATCGGATCCACAATCACAAACGCGAGTCCTTTCGCGAGTCCTTCGGACGTTGTGAGCCCGCCCGGTTTGCCGAGTATAAGATCGGCGGCGGCCATGTATTCATCCATCTCCTGAGTGTAGCCGACGGGCTTTACCAATACATTCGCATCTTGATTGGCGCGCGATGCTGTCTTTTGCAGTCGTTTCCTGAGCTCTTCATTTCGGCCGCAGATAGCGATGATCTGGGCCCGTTGCAGTAGCTGCTTGACTGCGGCAATCAACGGCTCAACTGAACCTACACCGAAGCCTCCGGCCGACAAGAGTATGGTCGTTCTCTCAACGTCCAGCCCGTGTTTCATTCGCATCTCCGTCCTATTTTTCTTTTGAGTGAAGACCGGGTCAATTGGAATTCCGCTCACCGTGATTTTATGCGAAGGAATTCCCAAAGCTTCGAGGTAGGCACGTGCCTCATCTATTGCAACGAAGTAGTGTTCGTAATGATGAACTAGCCACATCGCGTGAACATCGAAATCGGTAACGACGATCGCTTGTCGACTAGTAAGCCGCTCCTTTGCTTTCAACCAGGACACAATTTCTGCGGGTAGAAAATGCGTGCTGACAATCATGTCCGGCTGATACTCACGCAGGAGTTTAACCAGCGGGCGGGTATTAAGTTTGTCTAACGCCAGACGCCGGCGCTCATTTTTCCAGGGAGTATCCAGTTTGTCATACATCCAACCTGGAACCGCGGGCATTTTGTTGACGAGGTCGATGTAGGCTTTTGAGTAGAAGTGGCGGAAGACTTTGTTGGTGAAGTCGAGTACGTCCAAATGCCGAACTTCACTCAACGGCTCGATTTCGTTAAATGCTTTTTCGATTGCCTGGGCTGCCCGAACATGGCCGGCACCAGCGGAGGCGGACAGCATCAGCACCTTCTTCAGCATGGATTTACTTTTTCGTACTCGCCTCTCTTTGGAGTGTCCCGACCAGTCGGGACTACCGCTTTGGTACAGCGAAACCTATGCATCAGGTTGCTCTTAAAGCACAAGCCCGCCTCAGAAGACACAAACCAGCTACGGCCGTGCTGGTGCAGCTGGCGTCCCTGCGGGATGTGTTCGGTTGTACTCCGTGACAAAGTCCTTCGTGATGTCGATGCTGTCATGAACATAAATCACGGGCACACGGTTGACATCTATGATGAGTAGGATCGCATGAGATTGGGCATAAGCAGTTAGGGCATTGGCGATGTCCTTTTGTAGAGGTTCGAGTACGGCAGCCATCTGCTTTTGGTAATCGGACCTAGCGTCCTCAGACTTACGTTTAATCTGTAGTTCGAGTTGACTTGCTTGATCTGCTTGCTGTTGGGTCAAGTTTGGAGACTGCGTTGCTTGCTTGGTCTGAATATCAGTTCGCAGTGTATTGAGTCGGGTCTGCATACCCTTGAGCTCATTGTTTACCGGATCAAACTTCGAATTCAATTGTTTCAAAGCAACTATGACTCGAGTAATTCCAGTCTTGTCATCGGTGAACACGCCCGAGTCAATGATGGCGACTGGTGCGGCAGCGACAGCCGGTTGACTCTTTGTGGGACTACTCATGAGCCGTGCTTGCGCATGAACACTCACCATCACGACCGAGACTATGAAAGTAATTGAGACCATGCGAACTAGTTTCATCACTAAAAGCTCCTTAAAAATAGTGGTTCGGAAAGTTAGGGAGAAGAATTGATACTTTGCCGTAAGTGCAACGAGTTAGACAAGCAGTAACCAGCAAGCAGCGATCTCGGATTGGTTCAGTCCGCTTCGTTCACCTCGTTTGCTGCGCGGTTGCCAGATTCCAGCGCTCCCTGCATCCAACCAAACAAGGAAGAAGCATGTTCACCGGCAAAATGTATGCGACCTTCGGGTCGCGCAACGTGAGGCAGCAACGAAGTCATTTGACCGGGCTTGTCTTCTTAAAGCGTTCCGTTCGTTGGCGCTCAATGCCAGGGGATATGAAACGTGCTGGCCAGGCTTTGTCTCAATCCGTCGACCACGAAGTAACAGCACAGAACCGAGGTTTGAAGGCTGCATTGGATCTAACGTGAGATTGAAGAGTTTGATGTACTTCAACGTCCAGGTGTGGTTGTCGTAGACGTTCATAGCCCCGGCTTCGGCGTACAAGCCATCCGAGAACGGTTCACGTAGCGTGAGCACCCGGCCACCTGCACGCGGGCGCGCTTCAAGAATTACCACTTCATGACCAGCCTGCGTGAGTTCATAACCTGCCGAGAGCCCCGCCAGTCCGGCACCAATGATGATCACTCTCTTTGGGGTCCCACGCCGCTGAAGAGCGCCATGGAGAAGTTTATTTGGGGTCCAGACGGGAAGAGTAGCGATTGCGGCAATTGCACTTTGTTTGAGGAAATCTCGTCGTTTCATTCGATTCTCGGTCCCAGGTTCCGGAGGCGCCCATTCTAAGATGCGAGCTCCCTGCCGCCAACACTTCTTCCGAGCCCGGTAGGTTATAAGCAAAAGTTCTTGCCGGCTAACTTTGGCTTATGATAGCGTTTGCAGCACTCAGTTCGGTTGCCCCCTGACAGTGCGGTTGCGCCCTAACTATAAGCTTGCTGATTCTGCCTCGAAATCGACATTTGATTAACACAAAAATACTACCGCAGATCGTTTGAACGGATCTGGGAGGACGAAAATGAAGATGCGCTCTAAGCTCATTCCTGTAATCGCCATTGCATTGGGTCTTAGTATTGTGGTGATTCTTCCACAAATCATCGAGGCAAAACGCCTCAACGCGAACGCAAGTCCGACGAGCGTTGCTCCGGTTGCGCAGAACACCGTCGCTCAGGAAAAGAGCCCTGTCTTTGTCGGTGCCTCTGTGCGTAACGACACATCAATTCCTCTACGTGAGATGAAGCAGCAACCAATCGATCTCCGCGGAGAGCGCGAAGCTAATAGGAATCCCAAGGTTCGACACGTGCATCAAGACAGACCGGATCCGGTTGTCCAAACCTCAATCACGGGTCCAGATTTCCCTACGGCCAATATGCCGGGCACGGTGCGAAACTTCGACGGTATTCCGTTTCCAGGCGTTTCTTGCAACTGTGCGCCTCCTGACACCAATGGAGAAGTCGGTGCTACCCAATACGTACAAATCGTCAACGAAGGGTATCAGGTCTTCGATAAAGCCACTGGGAATTCGTTGCTGGGACCCTCAGGAATACAAACGGTATGGACTGGGTTTGGTGGCGTTTGCCAGAACAATGGCAGTGGAGACCCGGTCGTACTTTATGACCAGTTCGCGGATCGGTGGATCATCAGCCAATTTGCTGGTGTGTCTGTTCCGACGGATGAATGTGTTGCCGTCTCAACGACAGGTGATGCCACTGGCTCATACCATCGCTACGACTTCCATCTTGGTTCAAACTTCTTCGACTATCCCCACCTAGGTGTATGGCCCGACGGCTACTACATGAGCATGAACGTTTTCAACTCGACAGGTACGGCTTTTTTGGGGCCTCAACCTTTTGTCTTTGACAGAGTGAAGATGCTTGCAGGGTTACCAGCTACCTTCATCACTCCTGGAATTACCGGTGGCGCTTTGGAAGAAACCTACTTACCAGCCGACCTCGACGGATCTAGTCTGCCACCGCCCGGAGCGCCAGCCACATTCGTGGAATGGCCAGGAGGCAACTCCAACAGCCGATACAGAGTCTTCCATTTCCATGCCGACTTTGCGACGCCAGCTAATTCGACTTTCACGTTGTTCGCTAGTACGCCCGCCGCAGGATTTAGCGAGCTCTGCGCGGGTACCCGAAGTTGCGTACCTCAATCCGGGACCACGTCACGGCTTGATGCAATTGCTGATCGTTTGATGTTTAGACTCGCTTATCGCAACTTCGGCACGCATGAATCGGTTGTCGGGAACTACACGGTGAGTTCTGGTGGTGTCGCTGGCGTTCGCTGGTTTGAACTAAGGAATGTCACTGCGGGGCCGGTTTCGGTGTCGCAAGAAAGCACTTACCAACCGGACACTACCTGGCGTTGGATGGGTAGTGCTGCCATGGATCAAGACGGAAATATCGCGATTGGCTACAGCGCCTCCAACACATCGATATTCCCGCAACTTCGATACGCAGGTCGGCTAGCGACCGATCCGCTTGGTGTTCTCGCACAAGGTGAAGCAACTCTCTTTGCGGGCACAGGTAGTCAGGTTGGAACGAGTAGTCGGTGGGGAGACTACAGCGCATTGACTGTGGATCCAAACGATGATTGCACGTTCTGGTTCACGAGCGAGTATTACTCGACAACTAGTCAGTTTAATTGGCGAACTAGAATCGGCTCATTTAAATTCCCGTCGTGCCCTGGTGGTCCAACACCCACTCCGACTCCAACACCCACTCCGACTCCAACACCGAATCCTTTGCCGAATGCTCCGAGTAATTTGACGGCTAACGCGGTCTCTTCGACTCAAATCAACCTGGCGTGGACTGATAATTCGGACAACGAGACTGATTTTCTGATTGAGCGATGTCAAGGGAATGGCTGCAGTAACTTTGCTCAGATTGCAACTGTGGGAGCTAATGTGACCAGTTTCCCAAACACAGGACTAAACCCAAGCACGAGATATCGATATCGGGTGCGCGCCCATAATGCAGTAGGGGATTCGGCGTATTCCAATATTGCTCAAGCCAGAACCTCTAGGAATTAGAGTTTCGGCAACATGCTTCGAGGGCGCCTTCATTGGCGCCCTTTTTTTTAGAACAAACTGGGTGTCGCTCCTACTTCCACGTCAACACGCTCAACCAGTTCCTCGCCATCATTATCAGTAAAGTTTACTTTGCTGCTGACCGGATAACTCTTCATCTCTTCGCTGGGAAAAGGTTCCAACAGCTTCTTAAGTTCATTTGGGTTCACTTCAATATCGAGCCAGAGTCTATAAGCTTGTTCTGGCAGAATTACAGGCATTCGATCGTGGACTGGTAGCAAGAGTTTGTTTGCGGCAGTTGTAACGATCGCACATGACTTGATGGTTTCCCCACCGCTCTTCCACCTATCCCAGAGGCCAGCAAATGCAAAGGCTCGCTCGTCTTTCATCTGAAAAAAGAATGCCTGCTTTGCCTTTCCTACCCTTCTCCATTCGTAGAAACCGTCAGCGAGAATCAGACACCTTCTCTTTTGAAACGAATCACTAAAGCTGGCCTTATCGTCGAGAGTTTCCGCGCGCGCATTGATGACTGCTTTGGGCTCCTTGCTCCAGTTGGGTCTCAGTCCCCAAACAAGCTCTTCCGCGTGGTCTAAACTAGTGAGCGCTATAACAGGTTGAGTGGGGGCGATGTTGTAACGCGGAGGGATGTACTCAAGATTGATACGATCGCCTAATGCCAGTCTGATTCGATCAACTGAGCGCAGTGTGAATCGTCCGCACATATGATGTTCGATATGCTTTAGAGCCTCTTGCAAAAGTCGTTAATGGAAAAGCTATTTGAGAAATAAGAAAAGACACAGCGACGGATCTTTTGTCTGTAGAATGACGTGGCTTAAGACGATCACGCAGACGAAGGAAACATCACTATGTCTTTCTTGGCA
>DASYSD010000064.1:0-56809 GCA_036003745.1 Pyrinomonadaceae bacterium | reverse complement strand
TCGTCGGGCCAATCGTGGGCCCACTGCCTGCGATGTTCCTCGTCCGCGTAATATTTCAGATAAGTCTGATTGTCCTCGTCACTACCACTTCCCGTCAGATCGATCATGTAAGCGTAACTCGGATTCTCAGGAAACAGGACCACCTCTTCACGCAAACCATCATGATAAAGGTATTCGTAGAGCTCGCGATCCGACAGATGATTCGTGTGTAGCAGGTAAGCTCCAAGTGACGCCATCCGCTCGATTATCTCTTTCAACTTGATCCTGATCCCGTCTTTGTCGAGCTGGTCCGGCGCCTGAACTTCCAGTCCGGAATTTTCGAGTAAACGCATCAGACTGATCGGTTCTGCAGTTTCATATTCGAGTACATGCCGCAGAAACTCTTCTTCCATGTCGGCCGGCATCGACTCCAGCGACGTAGTGCTGCCACCAAGTTTCTCCAACTCGGCACGAAGTTTTGCGATGCGCTCTTCCTGGCTGGGTTCGTCGGCAAATTGTATGAACGTCATGTTTGGCTCCTTAAGGTTAGAGGTTAAGGTTTGAGGTGCCTGGAAGCTGTGAGGCCCTCCGTACATTCACGCATTGTTAGTGGGTGAGAGCATTTTCATACCTGTGAAGGGAAATGTAAAGGCCATCGGCTTTTATTTCGTCGAAGGAGGCGCAGGAGCTGTGAACATCTCGAGATTCGACATTCCAAGACTCGTCTCAATCTCTTCCATTCGCTTTAACGCCACTTCAAAACCGTCATCACCAAACTGCTCGTGCTCGATGTCTTCAAACTTCGCCCCGAGCTCATCAAGCTCCGACTGACCGGCCGCAGCCTTCCATGCCGGAAACACAACTGTATCTTCAATCGCAGCATGGTGTTCGTACATGCGTACAAAAGATTCCAACGTCTTCGCGAGCGATTCGACGCTGTTTGAAGGAAAACGATCTGCCTTTGAGATCGACAATAAGTAATCAGTGATCTCGCGTCCACGGATGTGCTGTGCAAGCAATATGTCTACGTAGGTGGGCGCAGCTCCGGGCGCCTTTTTCACAGTAGGAAAGATAAAGACCTCTTCCAGCTTTTTCTCGTGGTAATCCTCGCCAAAAACTCGAAATAGATTGGCAGTTTTTTCCAAAGCATCAGGCGGCACCGACGCCGGATCCTGACGCAGTCGCGTTGCCGACTCCTGATAAACCAACAACGCCCGTCGCAGAATTCCATGCTCGCGCATCAGATCTTCAGTTGCCGTTACCTCGACGGTTTCCGCTTCCCCGGGAGCTGGCCCTTCTTTCTTGTCTTCATCATTAGTCGCAGCGCCCGTTCGATTAGGTGTGTTGCGGCAGGCGCTAACCAAAACTCCTGCGCCGGCAATCGAAAGACCTGCCAGAACCGCTCGTCTTTTTTCGTCCACTTGAAGCCTCCTCGGTAATTCGATCTCAAACCCTTTGATATTACTCCGTTGTCGCAGTTAGACTAAGCACATCCAACTATCGATTGTAACGGAATGGATAACGAAGCAATCGCACGCCGATTCTATCGCCTCTCCGCATTGATGGAGGTGCGTGGCGACGATCCGTTTCGACTACGCTCGTATCGTAACGCAGCAGAGGCGATCGAGGTATGGCCCACACCTCTGAAAGAGATCGCCGACAAAGAAGGGCTGGCTGGTCTTCAGGAAATTCCCGGGGTCGGTAAGGCAATCGCGGGTAAAGTGATCGATCTGCTGCAGAAGGGTTCGTTCGACGCGTGGGACCGTCTCACTGCTGAGACTCCGGAAACCGTACTCGATCTGTTGGAGATTCCCGGGATTGGACCAAAGACTGCCGCGCTACTACACCAACGCTTTAAAGTCTCATCACTACCTGACCTCAAAGTG
This sequence comes from Pyrinomonadaceae bacterium, assembly GCA_036003745.1. Taxonomy (GTDB): domain Bacteria; phylum Acidobacteriota; class Blastocatellia; order Pyrinomonadales; family Pyrinomonadaceae; genus PSRF01. The sequence goes on along the minus strand of DASYSD010000064.1, from coordinate 54,944 downwards.
TTTGTCGCCTCCGGCGGTCTCGACATGGTCGACGGCATCGGCCCTAAAACCGCCGAGCGGATTAAAGAAGCTTTGAATTAGCCACGGATCCGCGTTAATCTGTGGCTCCCACAACTCAATAAGGCTGAGGACAACATGACAAAGATGAAACGTCGCGATTTCATTGTTACCGGTGCTGCTGCGGGTATTGCCTTTCCGATGATTGTGAAACAGAGCACCGTCAAGCCTTTGGTTATCGCGTCTGCCAATGGCAATCGCTTCAAGAACGGCGGCAATGTGACGGCGGTACAAAAAGCTTTTCAAATGATGACCAGTGGCTCCGACGTGCTCGACGCCGTGATTGCGGGTGTGAATATCGTTGAACTTGACCCACTTGACGACAGCGTAGGCTACGGCGGTTTGCCCAACGCTGAAGGTGTGGTCCAACTCGACTCCTCTGTTATGCATGGTCCAAAGAAACAGGCTGGCGCCGTGGGCGCGCTGGAAGGTGTGCGCACGCCGTCCCTGGTCGCCAGGGCCGTGATGGAGAACACCGATCACCATCTCATCGTCGGCAAAGGTGCACAGGAGTTTGCACACAACATGGGATTCAAGATCGAAGACGATCTGAACACGGAAAACTCGCGCAAGCAGTGGTTGGAGTGGAAGCGTCGCACGGATCCAGGTCACTATCTTGACCCGAAGAAGCGTGCCGCTGCCGGACATCGCGTCGCTCTTGAAATGCTCGCGGAAGGAAAGCTTCGCGAAGAAAACCTGCACGGCACGATCAACTGCGATGGGATTAACTCGAGAGGCGAAATCTGTGGTGTCACAACCACAAGCGGACTGGCATGGAAGATCCCGGGCCGTTTGGGTGATTCACCGATTCTTGGCGCTGGTCTTTATGTCGATGGCGCGGTGGGCGCTGCTGGTTCAACCGGACGCGGAGAAGCGAACCTCTTCAATCTATGTTCGTTTGTGATCGTCGAGGAGATGCGGCGCGGCGCGCATCCGAAGGATGCCGGCATGGAGGTCTTGAACCGAATCAAGAGCAACACAATCGAGAAGCGACTGCTAAACAGCAGAGGTCTGCCAAACTTCGGCATCAACTTCTACATCCTCAATGCTAAGGGAGAATATGCAGGAGTAACAATGTATGAAGGCGCTTCGTTCGCCCTCTGCAACGAGAACGGTCCACAGACGCTCAAGTCCGAGCCATTGCTGCAAGGCAAACCAAGCGATTAAAAGCCACGGATTCCACGGATTTTCACAGATAGAAATGGTTTACTTATCCGTGTCATCCGTGTGAATCCGTGGCTAATTCTTATTGAGCCTTCGGATCGTTCTGCATCATCCCGAAAATATTTCCTTCGGTATCTTTGCAGTAGACCAACCAGCCAACTCCCGGGATTGACATCTTCGGCAGCGCTACCTGCGCACCGTTAGCCAACGCGGTTTGCAGCGAAGCGTCGACATCAGCGACATCCACGGTGCAGACGTAAGCAATCACAGCCTGGCCATCAATTTCTCCCTGGCGTCTCAGCAGGCCGCCATTGATTCCTGGTTGATCGTCTGGACCAGTGATGACCATCCAGTACTCCATCGGCCCTTCCCACTTCTGAAAGGTCCATCCAAACAAGCTTCTGTAAAAATTGACGGCGCGATCCGGATCGCCCGCATGAATCTCAAAATGAACAACTCTCGGCATTATGTATTCTCCTTAAGGTTAACTGTTGGCCGGCGCCGGCGACTTGCCATACTTCTGTGTAGCAAAGCCGACGATCAGTCCGACAATCGTGCCGGGCAGGACGATTTCGAGGTAGTACCCGCCTTGCATCAGCGCCACCAGAAACGCCAAAAAAGCGCCGATGATTACGCCGAACAAGATCCCGATCGGCAGCGAATGAAACTTCTTCGCAAAGAATCCGATCGCGATTCCGGCGATTATTCCCTTGATGGTGGAACCGACGACGATTCCGCCAAGTTGATCTCTAACGGCTGGCGTAAACCAAGCTGTCAGACCATCGATGGCGCCCAGGACGGCGCCGAGAATCACTCCAATCAGGGGCTTGGACATTTGGATGTCTCCTTTTCTACTGCTGTTACTGTTCTATTAAACGTCTGCCGAGAAATCTTTAAGGCCGAGAGGTGAAAATCAAAAAAATTCGCATCAGCAGGTAAGCGAGGATCAACAACACCAGAAAACGATTCTTACCGACCCAACGGCTGACTCTCTCGAACGTGTTCTCGCGATACGCCAATACCGGCTCCGCGTCCAGCAGGCGACCAATGTCTGCGGATAGCTCCGATGCACTGGCATAACGACTTTCTGTTACCTGTGCCATTGCTTTCAAACATATCGCTTTCGCCGTTTTGCTGCCTTGCCCGGCAAGAAGAAAATGAAGCACTGCACCCAGTGAATAGACGTCGGCTCGTTCGTCGATTCGATCAACCTCGCCTCTGGCTTGTTCGGGCGACATGTAATCGCGAGTGCCAATCACTGTACCGTCCATCGTCTGGTTAGACGCGGATTGACGCGCATGAACACGGATCGATCTGTGTTCATCCGCGTTCATCTGTGGCCTTACCTTGGCGACGCCCCAATCGAGAACGAGCACTTCCCCAAACGATCCGATCATGATGTTTTGCGGCTTCAGATCGCGATGAATCACTCCGTGCGCGTGGGCGAAGGCCACCGCATCACAAACAGCCTGGAACTTCCGCATTCGATCCCGCAGCGAAGCGCCCTGAGCCGCATACTCATCAAGCCGGCTGCCACGTACAAACTTCATCGCATAAAACACCTGGCCATCTGGTAGCGTGCCGACGTCGTGAACCGGAACAATTCCCGGATGTTCGAGGCCGGCAATGATCTGCGCTTCGCGTATCATGCGGCGTCGCACGTCTTCAGTAACCTCAGGTGCGTTAAGAACTTTGACTGCGACGAGCCGGTTGAGTTCACGATCTTCAGCGAGATAAACCGTGCCCATTCCGCCGCGTCCGAGCTCTTTTATAAATGTGTACTTGGTCGAGCTGAAATCCGGATCGTTGACGATCGTGCGCAGGTGATTCAACTTGCCGTCCGAGAGCCACTTCATTTCACATCGACTCCCAGCAATGAACGAGCTTCAGTGCGAAACTCTTCGTCAGTCGCGGTAATCTCGCGCAGTTTCTCTAAAACAATCCGACGGAAGTCACGACGCGCGGCCGCCAGATAATTATTTACCTTCGCCGGTTCAAGCCCGAATTCTTTCCCGAGTGAAGCGTAAGATATGTCGCGATTGTCTTCGGTCAGGTCGTAAAGTTCGAAGAGTTGAAAGTGAACCTTGCGCCCTGATTCCTCGTAGTGCCGGCGAAACGAGTCGAGGGCGAGAGTGAACATCCAGCGCACCCATTCCCGATGAAAGTAGTCTTCCGGGTTTAGCGTCGACGTCACCGCATGCGCGGCAAGCTCATCTTCAGCGGCTGCGAAATCGAGTTGGTAGTGGTCCATGTCGCCGCCACGTTTGAGACGGCTGCCGGCCTTGTGCTCGTTTGCAATAAAGCCGTCGAGACAGGTGCGGAGAAACGTTTGAAAGCTGGCCTTTGTGGCATCGTAACGGGCAAAATGGTTCTTCTCGAAAGCGTTGGCAAAGAACCCCTGGGTCAGGTCTTTTGCGTCCTCGTTAGTTGCCTGCCATTTGAGGCGAATATATTTATAGACTGGCTTCCAGTAACTGGTGAGAATGATCTCTAAAGCACGCTGCCGGGCAATCTCATCATTACTGCGTGCGTTAACGATAGCGGAATGGTTCGTTACCGGAAACTTGTGAAGCGAACCGCCGATGTCAGTATCTGGATCCATAAACCTCATGAAAAGATTTCATCTGATCACGATCGCGCCGGTGCTTTTACCATCGGATTCTTTTACGAACCAAACCTGCAAGGTCTTTACGCCCCACTCTCGAAACGCGGAATAATCATGATGGCAGTGGGTGCTTTGCTGCACGTGGTGAGTGGAGTGAAAGAAGACGTAACATAAGTCCTATAGGACATACAGGACCTATGTTTGGCAGTCTACAACTGCCGCTTAACAATCACGAGCGTGATATCGTCCGCAGCGCTGGTTCCCTGCGCGAATTTCGTCAGCGACGACTCGATGCGATCGCGTATCCCCGCAGCAGACGCCTCGATGTTACGGGAGACAACTTCGTAAAGCCGCGTCGCGCCAAACTCTTCACCAGTCGGACTAACCGCCTCGGTGACACCATCCGAATAGATGACGAGCACATCGCCCGGCTGCAGTTGCGTACGACCTTCGCGGTAATCCGCATCACGTTTGATTCCGAGCGGCAAACCACCTGAGGCTAGTTGTTCAACCGTTCCGGCCGAATGCACAATCAACGGGGGATTGTGACCCGCATTCAAAAACGCGAGCGTTCCGGACTCAGGATCGAGCTCCGCGTAAAAGAGAGTCACAAAACGATTCGAAGGAATGTTGTCGGCGAGATAACGATTAACCGCGGAGATCGTCGCAACCAGAGAATCGTGTGACGCTGACTGCGCGTGAATCGCCGCGTGCAGTGACGACATCAACAACGCTGCCGCGGTTCCCTTACCTGAAACATCACCGAGCGCAATCACCAGGCGCCCGTCTTCACGCTCAATGAAGTCGTAGTAGTCGCCGCCGATTTCGTAACACGGAAAACTGATTCCCTGCAGCTCGTAACCGTTTACATGTGGCGGCGCAGTCGGTTGGAAGCGTTGCTGAATCTCGCTGGCCAGCGCGAGTTCGCGCTCCAAACGCTCGCGCTCGAGTCGGGCTTCTACGAGGCGCGCATTCTCGACACGGATCGCAGCGACCGAAGCGAGTGTGGTTAACACCTTCAGGTGATCTTCAGTAAAACGACCTTCAGCGATTGGCGAGTCGGCGTAAATGATTCCAAAAACTTTTTCTGAAACGCCGAGTGGCACCGCCAGCACCGATCTCACGCCCTGAAGCACCATCGTGCCACTCGCAAAGCGCGGATCGTGTTGCGCATCAGACGTCAACACTGACTTGCCACGAATCACAACTTCGTCGAGCACGTTGCGACTGACGCGAATCTCACCCACTTCGCCTACTCGGTCACGCAGTCGTGCCACAGCTACCCGCAAGTCTTCACTGCCCTCGTCGCGCATCATTATCAGGCAGCGATCGGCAGGAACGGCTTCAAACACGAGGGAAACTATCTGTTCGAGTGTTTCATTCAGCGTGGCCGAAGCAAGAAGGGTGATTCCAACCTTGCTGATCAGTGCGAGCAAGTCGCCCTGTTTCGCTTTCGGCGTGACAGTGGTGACGGTTGACGCGATCTCTTCCGGTTGCGTCCGCGCACCTTCGATGGCTTCGAGCAGACCCGAAGTAGTCCTGTCGCCAGAGGCGAGAGCAATGGTGGCCTCCGGAAGCGACTGCGACGAGTTGTCTGTGATCATCGTCGCGCCCATGCCAGAGTTGAACGTGCCGTCGTCAAAGACGATCTCTGTTTCGCCAATCTGAATGCGCCCGCCGGGGGTCAGATGGACCGCGCCTTCGACAGTGGCGCCGTTGTAGAGTGTTCCATTAGCCGACCCGAGATCCTGCAACACGTACTCGTCACCTTCACGACGCACTTCAGCGTGAACGCGCGACGCGAACGGATCAGGAATACAGAGATCGTTTCGTGCGGAACGCCCGATAGTTATACGAAGCCGGCCGAGTGGAAAATGGTCGGGGGTGCGGTCGGGGTATTTAACTATTAGCTCTGACATTTTAAAAGACGTTTAGGCGGCGTTGCGGAAGCATCAACTAGATTGAACCCTCACGAACGACAACAGTGCCGGCTATGATATCGTGCAAACCTCTGCCGTGCACGGACACCGCAGCTATTAAAAAACCGAGTCCCAGAAGAGCGAATGAGAGGGGATAACCAACGAAGTGACGCAATAACGCGCGTCCAATGCCGACCTTTCCACCACTGGCGCGTTCGATGCGCAGCCCGGTTGCCCATTTCCCGAGCGTCAATCCGGTAAACCCAGGTAACACAACCAGGTTCAAAAGCGCCATGAAAATGGCCAGCATGATTCCGGCAGTTTCAGCGGAATTACCAGCCGCACGTGCACCGCCACCGAGCATGCGCGAAACCAGAGTGCCTAATACAACCAGGGAAACGAGAGCGATGTAGTCGATCAGCAGAGCGCCACACCGGAGAGGGAAAGGGGCTCTGAGTCGGTTTCCACCATGCCTTGCGGCGCGGCTTTTTGCCTGGGAGTGCGGCAAACCTTGGGCAGCAGTCATCAGAAAAATAATAGGTCCTATAGGTCCTATACGACCTATTTGTTAGCCCACCAAAAAGTGCAACGTTGTTTCTCCAACCCGCAGTTTATCGCCACTGTCGAGTACGCGGGGTTGCCGGGGTGCCAGCCGCACCGAGTCGTTAATCACGGTGCCGTTCACTGAACCAAGATCCTCTACAAGGAATGTTTCTCCCTCGAGCCAAATGCGTGCATGTCGTCGGGAAACTTTTGTTTCCGGATCGAACCGCGAAAGATCGATCTCGGGAAAGATGTTTGAATGCGGATCGGTGCGACCCAGTAAATTACTATCTTTCTGCAAAATGAACGAGGCATCGAGTTCAGTAGTTCCGGCAACAACGAGTTTTGCCGTCGGTCTCACGGCATGCAGCATCGCACTCGAGCCAACGCCTGCGAGCGGTTGTCGCGCGCCGCAGTGAGCACAAAACACATCGTCCGCAGCAATGCGACCGCCGCAGAAACCACAGTAGACCGTCTGCACCTGGACCGTCTCGCTGCCCAGGACAGGCGCGGGTAGTCCGTAACTAACTCGGCCCGACATTAACTTCTCGAGGTGAATCGCGAGCTCGTTGCGCAAATCGCCAGCGGTGCGGAAACGATCCTCAGGCTTGTATTCCACCGTGCGCATCAGGATGTGCTCCATCTCACTTGAGAGCGACGGCGTGATTTGTCGTGGCCGCGGATTCTTCGAGAAGTCAAATATCAGAAGCGGATTATCCTGCGGGTCCGAACCGGTCAACAAATGGAACATCGTGGCGCCAAGACTGTAGACGTCTGATGCCGGCTGTACTCGTCCACTGAAAAGTTCGGGCGGCGCATAACCCATCGTTCCGACAGCCGTGACGCCCTTCTCCTGCTGTGTCACCCACCGCGCAATGCCAAAATCGATCAGCATCACTCGACCCGTGTTGCCGTCGATCATCAGATTTGCGGGTTTGAGATCGCGATAGATGATTTGCTTCGGTCGCGAGTGCAGATAGTCGAGCACATCGGCCACCTGCATGGCCCAGTCGGTAACTGTCTTTTCGTCAATCCTGCCGCCGATTGCCGCACGCATCCGTGAGGCGAGATCGCCGCCCGAGATGTACTTCATCACGAGATAGAAGCGACCCAGCGTCTCGTCGTAGAAGTAGTCATAGATCGTTGGAATCGACGGATGCTCCAGTGACGTCAACAGCAGCGACTCGCGTTTGAAATCGCCGATCGCCTTTTCATGCTGTGCCGGATCGAGATGCGACTCGACCATCTCTTTGACAGCTCGCGGAGCATCGCCGAGGTTTCGATCTTTCGCGAGATAAACTGCACCCATGCCGCCGCCACCGATGCGGCGAACGATCTCATAACGACCATTCAAAACGGTGTTCGCCGCGAGTTGCTTTACCGTTGGACGATGACCACCCGTCGTACTCTCTTTCGGAGTTCCGGGAACCTCGACGTTGTCAGTAAACGAACCGCCCAGTGAATTGGAAGAGATCGGTGCGGAAGATTCACTCTCCGGAGCTACGAACGTGGTTTCAAGACTTCCGGATGGCTCACGCGCTTCGGCTACAGCCGCTCCTTCCGAGGAAGTTTCGTGGATAGAAAGATCAGCAGCGATCGGTACTTCATCAGTAGGCTCGAGCGTGGTCGCCCATTCGCGGCCTTCATGTTCAGGGAGACTCACCTCGTCGTCGAGAACGGCAGACACAGTTCCCAACTCCGCCGAACTGGGAGTCAATTGCGCTCCGCAATTGCCGCAGAAGTGCTCACCAGGCGATACGCGCGCGCCGCATGAAGTACACTCAGACATGTTAACGAATACCAGCTAAATTGAATGCGACTACCAGAGCAAACCAGTACGAGCAGGCAGTTACTTCATAATGTGAAAGCGCAGAAAAGTTTTGCCAACGATGATTTCGTCGCCATCACAGAGAGCCTGACGTTGGCCCGGGGGTAACCTCTTGCCGCGATTGATAAACGTCCCGTTGGTCGAACCGAGATCCTCAAGAAAATATTGGCCGTTGCTAAGAGTGATTCGCGCGTGACGCCGCGAAACCTTCGCTTCGGGATCGTCTGTGTCGAGATCGACATCGGGGAAAATGCCTCCATCAGCATCCCAGCGTCCGATCTGTGACTCCACATCACTCAACATAAACTGCTTTCCGGTCGAGCGGCCCTTTTCGATAACAAGGCGGGCATGCGGTTTGGCCGCTGTGCGTAGCGCCGAATAACTCAGGCTGGCGGAGACGCGACCGGCGAACTCAGGCGCTTCTGGTGATGGAGCATGATTGCCGTTGTTTCCGTTCACAGGTCTGCGCTGGACCGGACTCGGATGGCCGTTTGGTCTCAAAGGCGCGCCACATTCATCGCAATACTGCGAGCCATCGAGATTTTCGGTTTTGCACCTGTCGCAGGTAATCATAGCGGTCAAAAAAGCAAACCATTTTAGCGCGAACGCGTCCGCTGCGCCAACGCATCTTAATAACGCCGAAGGAGTTCGCTAATTTGGGCTTAAATTAGCGAACGCCTTCGGCGTTATAACTGTTAATAAATCGCTGGGTTTAGCGTAAGGAGTATGGCTTCGGAGCGGTTTGCTCTAAGATGAAACTGTTTGATAAGTTTCCACGTAGAAGCTACTTCGGAACTAAAGGCCCCAATTTAGAAGGAAAATTGAAGAATGGCATTGAGTCGGAAAAAGAAGATTATTATCGGCGCCTCAGTGGCCGCTGTCCTCGCCATCGTCGTCGTCGTCAGCGTAATCGCCACCCGCAAAGAAGAACCCGAAGTAGTGACGGTAAAGCTGGAAACCAGGCCCGAATTGAAGCAGACCGTTACCGCATCCGGCGAAGTCCGACCGATTCGCTATATCAAATTGACCAGTGAAGTGGCCGGACGGATCGAGGAGATTTACGTCCAGCCGGGCGATATGGTAACCAAGGGTAAGCCACTGGTCCGACTCGATCCCACGCAGTTACAGTCAAGTCAGGAGGCGCAATGGGCAGCCACTCAAGCCTCACTCAATGATGTGCAAAATGCCCGTAACGCCGTGACTTCTGCCCAGCAGTCACTGATCGTCGCAGAGGCTTCGGTCGCTTCTGCCCGGCAACAGGCTGTGGCCTTGAAGACCAGTGTTGACCGGGCTCAGGTTGATCTCAACACGGCGCAGCGTGAGCTCAAACGGTACACAGAGCTCATCGAGGCCGGCGTTGCCTCGAGACTTGAGTACGACACTGCTCGCGACCGTTATGAAACCGCCAAGATCGCTCTTGAAACAGCCAGGGCCAATCTTGAAGCGCAAAACATTGCCGTCAAAGAGGCCCAGGAGCGCGCGAATCAGCAGCGCATCGCAGTGAAAGAAGCCCAAACGAGCATCAAGTCGTCAGAGATGCGCGCCAGCCAACAAGCGGCCATGCTGCGTGGTCAGCAGAGCCAGCGCTCTAAGGCAACCCAGTTGTCGCCTCTCAACGGTGTCATCGCCGACATTCCGACGCGCGTTGGGGAGTATGCCGTATCCGCTCTATCATCGACGCCGTTGATGACTATCGCCGACATGTCTCAGATCAACGTCGAAGTGAACGTCGACGAGACGGAAATCAACCATGTACAGGTAGGCCAGGAGGCCAAGGTCAAGGTCGACGCTCTGGGTGACAAGGAAATCAAAGCTGTCGTCACCCAAAAGAATCCTTTGGCGGTCTCGAAATCCGACACCACCGGAGGCTTGTCGAACCGGGTCAACGTTCAGGAAGCGAAAGAGTTCAAGGTTACACTGGAACTGAAGGATCTGCCCGAAGACGTTCAGAACGCGCTTCGTCCGGGCATGAGTTCGACGACCACGATTACCACTGACACGAAGCACAACGTGTTGGCAGTGCCACTCGAAGCAATCGTTGAAAAAGCGGCGACTCCAACAGCTTCACCTTCAGCCACTGTGTCAGGCAGTGTTCCATCTGCCTCGCCCGTTGGTGAGAAGCCGAAGGCACAAAAGGGTGTTTATATTATCGAAGGCAACAAAGTCAGATTTATCGAAGTGACCACTGGCATCACCGGTGAGGCCGACATCGAAATCACGAGTGGTGTTCAGGAAAAGATGGAGATTGTACGTGGGCCCAGTCGCGTTTTGAAGACGTTGAAGGATGGCATGACTGTCAAACGTCAAACGAAGAAACCGGGCAACGCAAATGGAAATGAGGCCAGCTAGATGAGTGACGCTACCGTTACGCTTACTCCTCCGGAGAGTGTCATCACGCCGCGCGCCGAGGTCAACGGGCATGACCCGAAGATGCTTATCTCGATGCGAAACATCTGGAAGACGTATCAGATGGGAACTGAGGCAGTGCACGCGCTGCACGGAGTCTCGTTTGACATCCCTCGGGGCGAGTACATCGCGATCATTGGTCCATCAGGCTCCGGCAAATCGACGTTGATGAATCTGATCGGCTGTCTCGACACCGCAAGTCAGGGTGAATACTGGCTGAACGGCAAGAACGTCTCTGAAATGGACGACGACGAACTCGCTCGGATTCGCAATCAGGAAGTAGGTTTTGTTTTTCAGACGTTCAATCTTCTGGCACGTGCAACTGCGCTTCATAATGTCGAGTTGCCGTTGATTTACGGTGGTGTCGGGTCCTCGCAGCGACATGAGATGGCGAAAAAGGCGCTTCAGTCAGTCGACCTAACCGAACGCATGACACACAAGCCCAACGAACTGTCAGGCGGCCAGCGCCAGCGTGTTGCGATTGCACGAGCACTTGTCAACCACCCGTCAATTCTTCTGGCTGACGAACCGACGGGCGCACTCGACTCGCACACCAGTATGGAGATTATGGATCTCTTCGAGCGCCTGCACTCAGAAGGCAACACGATTATCGTCGTCACGCACGAACACGACATCGCCGCCCGTGCTCACCGCGTTATCTCGATTCGCGATGGCCTTATCGAGAAAGACGAGCGGATTAAGTAGCGGATCTTTGTGCTTAGTACTTTGTGCTTTGTTCTTTGATTTGCACGAGACGGCAAAGTACGAAGATCAAAGCACAAAGAACAAAGAACTAAAGGTTTCTGGTTTTTGTGCTTTTTCGTGGCCATAAATCATCCTCTCTCTTTCGTCTCACGGCGATCTGGGAAGCGTTTCGCGTCGCCACCGCCAGTCTTCGCGCTAACAAACTACGCACGGCGCTCACGTTGATGGGCATCGTCGTCGGCGTCACCGCCGTGATCGCTGTGGTCACGATCATCAAAGGTCTCGATCAAACAGTCGCGCAAACTTTCTCTTCACAGGGCTCCACGGTCTTCACCATTTCGAAGAATCCGCAGATCATCAAATCGCGCGAGGAGTTCATTAAATCCAACCGCCGTAAAGACGTGACTCATGAAGATGCGGAAGCGATTGCGCGCTTGTGTACGTCGTGCTGGCGTGTCGGCGTCGCTGCGAATGCGATTGAAACCGTGAAATACGCCGATCAGAAAGCAGAAAACGTGCGGATACGCGGTATCGATCCGATATCGATGTTTGACGTCGATGGTGTTTCGATCAATGTCGGACGCATCTGGACCGAAAGCGAAGGATCTTCAGGACGTGAGATCTGCGTGATCGGGACCGACATGCTGAAGAACCTCTTCAACGATGCACCGCCGGACAGAGCGATTGGTCAGGAGATTCGCATCGATGGCAGGCCGTACATGGTGCTCGGTGTGCTCGAGTCTCTGGGATCAATCTTTGGCTTCTCGCGCGACAACGTCGTCTACATCCCTTATTCAACTTATCAGAAGGCATACGGTGGCAGGCGCTCGCTGGTGGTGTTTATTCAGGTGCACACAGCGGAGCAGCTCGAAGCGGCGGAAGATCAGGTACGAACGGTGATGCGCAACCGTCGCGGCCACCTGACTGGCGACACTGACGATGAAGGCTTCGCACTGGAGACGCAGGACGTATTTCTCAATCTCTACGGCTCGGCGACGTCGAACATTTACATAGTCACGATCGGCGTAGCGGCGATTTCGCTCGTGGTCGGTGGGATCGTAGTGATGAACATCATGCTTGTGTCTGTAACTGAGCGGACCAAAGAAATCGGCATTCGCAAGGCAATTGGCGCGCGCCGCAAGGATATACTGACGCAGTTTTTGATCGAGGCGGTGACGGTGACTGCGATTGGAGGCGCGATCGGCGTTGGAACTGGTTTTGGACTGGCATACGTCATTTCAGCGCTGATTGGATTTCCGTTGCTCGTGAGTGTGGCGTCCGCGGTTCTGGGCGTGGGTGTTTCGTCCGTGGTTGGAATTATCAGCGGCCTTTGGCCCGCATGGCGCGCTGCGAAATTGGACCCAATTGAGGCGCTCAGGGCTGAATGATTCAAATGCGATTTGAAGACATCAAAGAATCCGCGATCATGGCTCTCGATACGTTGCGCGCTAACAAGCTGCGCTCGACGTTGACGATTCTCGGCGTCAGTGTCGGCGTCGTCACCGTGATTTTCATGGTGTCGATCATTCAGGGATTAAACAAGGCATTCGCGGATCAGATCGAATCGCTCGGTTCCAACACCATCTTCGTCTCGAAGTTTCAACCCAGCTTTGGACGCCCGCCTGGACCAGACGAGATACATCGTAAAGATCTAACGATGGACGATGCTGAAGCACTGCGTACTGAAGCGCCGTCGATCGTCGGTGTTTCGCCTATCCATCGCATGATCGCATCGACCGTCAGATACCAGGACAAACAGAGTGACACGCCAATTCTCTTCGGCGTCACGCCTTACTATGAGTTTGTTCACACGCAATATGTGGCAAGTGGACGCTTCGTCAACGACATCGACATGCAGGATCGATCAAACATCGTCATCATCGGTGTTGACGTGAAGCAGGCTCTGTTTCCGTATGAAGATCCGGTCGACAAGGACGTGAGAATCAACGGTAATCCGTTTCGAATCGTTGGCGTGATGGAACCGCTGGGCAACTTCTTCGGACAATCGCGTGACAATTCGATATTTATTCCGATTACAACCTTCGACAAGTACTACCCTGACCGGCCCTTTCCGGAGGTTGTTTTCTTTGTGATCGTCCGGCCGCGCTCGCGCGCTTTCGTAAAACCTGCGATTGACGAGATTACTGACATCCTGCGGCGCCGGCGGCGCGTACCACCGGGTGCGCCAAACAACTTTGGTATCTCTTCACAGGATTCGCTGCTCGACGTCTACAACCAGTTAACCGGAGCCACAGCGCTAGTGCTGACGTCAATTTCATTTGTGGCGTTGATGATTGGCGGCATAGGTGTGATGAATATCATGCTGGTGTCTGTGACGGAGCGCACGAAGGAGATCGGCGTGCGTAAAGCTGTCGGCGCTACACGGCTGAACATTCTTTCGCAGTTTTTGATCGAGGCGGTGGTTTTGACGGCGATCGGAGGCTTTGCCGGACTTGCCGTTGGCGAAGTCGCAAGTCTGCTGATGAACAAATACTCGCCGTTACCTGCCTACGTTCCTTTATGGGCCATCGGCATTGGCGTGGGAATCTCGGCCGCCGTCGGTATCATCTTCGGCCTCTGGCCCGCCTGGAAAGCAGCGCGTCTGAACCCCATCGACGCCCTCCGCTGGGAATAATTCAGCCACAGATGAACGCGGATTAACACGGGTTTTGTTAAAGAATTATCCGCGTTCATCCTTGTTCATCTGTGGCTTTACTTTCGTGCCCCTTTGCGGCTTAATGCAACCATATTTGTGGCTTTCCCGTAGTAACGCTGTGAAATTCATCGAAACTCTCAAACTTGCTGTGGCAGCGATCTGGGCGCACAAGCTGCGCTCTGCCTTGACGCTGCTCGGCATGATCGTGGGCGTCACCGCATTTGTGGTGGTCGTCTCACTGATCGCAGGCTTCAATCGTTACGTCGACGAAAAAATCGCAGGCATCGGCGCCAAGTCGTTTACAGTCCAGCGCTTCAATCCACTGGAAGACTTCAAAGACACCGACACTATCGCAGCAGCTCAGCGACGCAACAAAGAGATAACCATGGGGGACTATGAATATCTGAAGGAGCGCGCCACGCTCGTCGGCAAGATCGGCGCCCGCGCGCGCGGAACTCCGTCCGAAGTTAAGCGTGGCGACGAAGTGCTCGAAGATGTTTTTGTTTCAGGCGCCACGGCCAACTGCGTAGACATCGAGAATCGCGATGTCGCCGAAGGACGCTTCATCGCCGAACCGGAGAATGAAAATGCGGCGCGTGTCGCTTACGTAGGCGCAGATGTGGCGACGAAACTCTTTCCAGCCGGCAATGCTGTTGGTTCTGAGATCAGCGTGCGTGGCTTGCCATATCGAATAATCGGCATCGAAACGGCGAAAGGAACAGTTTTTGGTATTCCGCAGGACACCTTCATCATCCTTCCCTTGAAGACCTACTCGGTGAACTATGGCGGATTGATACGCCAGCGCTCGCTTTATTTCGTCGCCACTTCGAAAACGGATGAACTCTTCAACGATGCCGTTGAAGAATCCCGTTTCCTGATGCGTGTGAGACGCAAGCTCGGACCGAGCGAGAAAGATAACTTCGGCATCGTCACGCCAGATGCGATTACCGGGCTGCGCGATCGGTTGTTCGGAACTATCTTTCTCGTCGCGATCTTTGTTCCCGCAATCGCAATGGTGGTGGGCGCAATCGTAATCATGAACATCATGCTGGTATCAGTAACTGAGCGCACAAAGGAGATTGGCATCAGAAAATCCTTAGGCGCGCGACAGGTCGATATCCTGAAGCAGTTTCTTGTCGAAGCCGTGACACTGGCAAGTATCGGCGGCGCGGTCGGAATTTTTCTCGCGTGGGTTGTGGGCCTTCTGGTAACAGCGTGGGTCTTTCCCACCTATTTATCAATCTGGGCGATCGCAGGTGCGCTTGCGGCTTCAGGCATCGCCGGTGTGGTGTCCGGAATTTTTCCCGCGTGGAGAGCAGCGCGGCTGGATCCAATCGAGGCTCTCAGAGCAGATTAAAATAGGTCCTACAGGACTTATTGGTCCTATTTGCAGATTATGCGAATTCTAAGAAGCGACATCTACGAAAACCTTATGATGGCTCTCGCGACGTTGCGTGGCAACAAACTGCGCTCGTTCTTGACTGTCGTCGGCGTCGTTATCGGCATTATCACAGTCATGCTGATCGCATCGATCATCAGCGGCATCGACGTCTCAGTAAAGCGGGAAGTCGAATCGTTTGGTACGCGCTCGATCTATATCAGCAAGTACAATCCCGGTATTCACATCGGTCGCATGTCTCGTGAAGAACGCATGCGCAAAGAGCTGACCTACGACGATGCGATCGCGCTCCAGTCGCTACCGGCAGTGGAGCTCTCAGTTCCCTTCCTCGATATCACTAACAACTGGTTTGGCGGCAAACTGATGGTCTCAGGCGGTGGCAAAACGTCGGCGCAGGTCGCGCTTCAAGGTACGTTGCCAGAGTTTGAAAAAGCAGGCACGCAAGTAATCTCAGAAGGCCGCTTCTTCACACAAACTGAAAATGATACCAACCAGGAAGTCTGTGTCGTCGGTTCCAAAGTAGCAGACGACTTCTTCAAAATCGGCTCACCCGTTGGGCAAACAATCAAGATCGGCACACAGGAGTTTCGTGTTGTCGGCGTGCTGGAAAAACGAGAACAGTTTCTGATTGGCGGCGGTAGCGATGATCAGAACAACGTTATCTACGTTCCCTTCACTGTGGCGCAAAAACTCAAACCCAACGCCGACGACATCTACATTCTTGCAGTCGGACGACCCGGCATGATGGACGAGGCGAAGGATCAGGTGCGCGATATGCTTCGCGTGCGTCGTCAGGTGCCATTTGCGGCCAACGATAACTTTGGAATGGAGACCTCGGAAAGCATTCTCGACAATTTCCGGTCGATCACTGCCGGTTTGGCGATTGCGATGGTGGCCATTTCTTCGGTCGGCCTGATGGTGGGCGGCATCGGCGTGATGAACATCATGCTCGTGTCAGTGACAGAACGTACACGCGAAATCGGCGTGCGTAAGGCCATCGGAGCGAAGAAGAGCGACATCCTGTGGCAGTTTTTGATTGAGGCTGCAACGCTAACTGGTCTGGGCGGAATTGTCGGTCTGTCGGTCGGATGGGGCCTGACGCTCTTGTTACGCTTGTTCCTTCCGTCTTATGTACCAATCTGGGCGCCCGTCGGTGGGCTGTTGGCAAGCGTCGGCATTGGTCTCATCTTCGGCCTCTGGCCCGCATGGAAAGCAGCTCGACTCGATCCAATCGAATCACTCAGATACGAATAGAGCCACAAAAGCACAAGAGATGTTTTATTCATCTTTGTGCTTTTTGTGCTTTTTTGTGCCTAAGAGACGAAGCCGGGGAATAGGGATGTCGAGATAACGGCGAAGAGCAACAGCAGGATGTAGATCATGATTGAAACACCCCAGGCGGCTCCGCTGCCGACCTTCGTCCCTCCTAAATTCAGTCCCTTCGCTCGCAGCCAGATCAAATAGAACCATGTGAGTCCAATAAAACTCAGCAACACAAACAGGACCGGATGGTCCGTTGCTGACATGAGAAGACCCAGGTTGTCCTGAAGCGTCGTCTCCTGGTTGCGAATCGGATGCAGGTCTTCAGGAGTTTTAAGGAACATTATCGCCAGACCAAGCACCTTCTGAATTACTGTGATCGGAAGCCAGGAGAAGAAGACAACCGAGAGTGCCTGCCAATAGTTAATCCGCCCACCAAAAGCAAGAATGCCCAAAAGGCAAAGTGCTGCCGTGATAGCACCGATCACGAAAAGACCGACCGCGGATTTGGCCGCAGTCCCAGCACGTTCGGCAGGCTTCTTCAGTTGCGTTAACTGAGCCTCTCGGATCGCCTCGATCCGGTCCGGAGGCGGGGCCAATGCTCCCATCTCGGAGATTTTCTCTGTCATGTGATCAGCGATGCGTTCGGGCGTGATTCGCTGCACAAACACGAACGTGTAGATCAGAGAGAGCACAACCACAATAACGTAAGCGCCAACCCAGTGTGGATGAACCCTGAGATTCCGAAACACGCGCGACGGCTCGAAAAAGATGCCTGTTACTTTTGCGAAGAAAGACAAAGGCGGCTCCGCGTCAGAAATAACCGGCAGCGGAATAAAACTGAAGACGAACACAATAATGCCGCCAAGCGCCACTACTATGCCGGTAGAAAAAGCAAGCACTTTTGCCGCTGCCGCACCCACAAGAAGTAAACCAAGCACAAAAATGGCGATACCGAACGGTCGTAGTTGCGTTGGTCTGGGTGCACGCGGCGTTGCTTGTAGTGGTGGTGGCGGTGCCTGAAAACTCTCGCTCGAAGCACTCATCGGCTCAACCTCCTGTGGGAAGACACGTGAAATGACTTGTCGTGATACGGGCCATTAAAACCCAAGGTTTCAGCCACAAAAAGCACAAAAGGCACAAAAAACACAAAAATGTTTTGAGATGAGGGCCAGTGATCTCGACTGAAACCCCAGCTGTAAACCTCCATAAATTCCTTTTGTGCTTTTTGTGCCTTTTTGTGGCTCATCTTTCTTTTGCCTCTTCGTGGCCCCAGCCAGGCACGCGGATACAGGCAACGTGATGACCCGGCGAGACCTCGCGCAGTTCGGGATCGATGTGCGCACAAGCCTCGATCGGAATCGGACAACGCGTCCGAAAGCGACAACCTGACGGCGGATTAATCGGAGTCGGAACATCACCTTGCAAGATGATCCGCTTGCGCTTTTGTTTCGGATCGGGAATCGGAATTGCCGAGAGCAATGCCTGTGTGTACGGATGAAGTGGTTGTGCGTAGAGTTCAGCCGCGCCGGCGATTTCGACGATGCGGCCCAGGTACATCACTGCAACACGCGTCGAGATATGCTCAACAACTGCCAGTCCATGCGAGATAAACAAATAAGTGAGCTCAAACTCTTCCTGCAGTTCCTGGAGCAGATTAACCACTTGCGCCTGCACAGAAACGTCCAATGCCGAAACCGGCTCGTCCGCGACGATCAACTTCGGATTGAGCGCCAGCGATCTCGCCACCCCGATTCGCTGTCGTTGGCCGCCTGAAAACTCGTGCGCGTAGCGATTCATGTAATCAGGGTCGAGGCCGACACGTTTCAAAAGTCCGGCAACGCGATCGCGCCGCTCGCTTTTGCTGCCCTGTTTGTGAATCACGAGCGGCTCGGCAACGATGTCGCCAATCTTCATCCGCGGATTTAGCGACGCATATGGATCCTGAAAAATGATCTGCATCTCGCGCCGGATCTCGCGCAGCTCTTTTTTGTTGAGCGAGAGCACGTCACGTCCCTGAAAGTTAACGGAGCCCGCAGTCGGTTCAATCAAACGCAGTAGACAACGGCCCACTGTCGATTTGCCGCAGCCTGACTCGCCCACCAAACCCAACGTCTCACCGGCAAATATCTCAAACGAAACGCCATCGACCGCACGCACGACGTCATCCGAACCTTCAACTGGGAAATGTTTCATCAATCCAAGAACGCTGATCAGCGTGTCGCGCATTTCCGACGCTTGCGGTGGCAGATTCGGCTGGTTGTTAGTTTCAACTTGGGCGCTCATGAACACCTTCATGGTCCGCTGCTACCGCTGCCGCGAGATCGTAAAGCACACAACGAACTTCGACTTTGCCTTCGAGCTGGTAAAGCGGAATCTCTTCTGCCGTGCACCGAGGCATACGATGACGGCATCGCGGCGCGAAGTGACAACCCGGTGGCAAATCAGTCGGCCTTGGCACCACGCCTTCAATAGTTTCGAGGCGCTCTTGTTGAATCACCTGCGTGCTGGTGAGTTTCGGAACAGAACGCAACAAGCCTTCAGTGTATGGATGCTTAGGCCGGGCAAACAATTCATCGACCGGCGACTCTTCTACTATTCGTCCCGTGTACATCACTGCAACACGATCAGCGACTTCGGCAACAACGCCGAGGTCGTGAGTGATTAACAGTACGCCAAGCTCCCGCTGCTTTCTCAATTCGTCAAGCAACTCGAGTATCTGGGCCTGGATAGTGACGTCGAGCGCGGTCGTCGGTTCGTCGGCAATCAGGAGTTTCGGATTGCAGGCAAGCGCCATTGCGATCATCACGCGCTGTCGCATACCGCCGGATAGTTGATGCGGGTAATCGTTGACGCGACGAGCGGGATCTGGAATCGCGACTTCACGCATCGCTTCGATTGTGGCCTGCCGCGCCTGGGTGCGCGAGATCTTGCGATGCAGTCGCAGTGCTTCGGCGATCTGTTCGCCGACTGTAAACACAGGGTTGAGAGAGGTCATCGGATCCTGAAAGATCATCGCGATATCGTCGCCCCGCATCTCCCGCATTTCTGAGTCGGAAAGTTTGAGCAGATCTTTTCCGTCGAAGAGTATTTCGCCGTTGACGATCTTTCCCGGGGGTGAGATCAGACGCATCACGGAAAGGGCCGTCATCGACTTCCCACAACCTGATTCACCAACCAACCCGAGCAGTTCACCGCGATCGAGATGAAAACTGACACCATCAACTGCACGCACGAGGCCGGCGCTGGTGGGAAAATGTGTTTGAAGATTTCGAACTTCGAGCAGATGAGCCATCAATGATCCCGAGTTTAATCGAGATTAAAGCCATATTCGAGTTGCATCCATGTTGAAATAAACTTTCCGTCCTTAACTGCCGCCTGAGCCATCACGCCGGGCGCAACCAGGATCAGCAGAGCAAATAAGAGAAACGATCTTTTCATTGCTGGATATGGGGTACTGAACCACGACCGAAATAGGTCTTATCGAAATTCTTCAAACGACCGACGTCTCGCGATACTCACCCCAAACACGCCGCAACGTGTTACTGATCTCTCCCACGGTTGCGTACACTTCGACGCTTTCGAGAATTCGCGGCAACAGATTCTCATTCGTTCCCGCTGCTTGCTCGAGTTTCTCCAGCGCGGCAGTCACCGCCTTCGCATCACGTCGCGCGCGCAACGCTCTTACCCGTTCAACCTGAGCTTGTTCGAGCGCCGGATCGATCCGCAACACAGTCACAGGCAGTTCCTCTTCGAGTTGGAAGTGATTGACGCCAACAACCACCTGCTCCTGTGATTCAATCGCCTTCTGATAACGATACGCCGACTCCTGAATCTCACGCTGCACGTATCCAGTTTCGATTGCGCGCAACATCCCGCCCATGGTCTCAATCTTTTTCAAATACTCGAGAGCATCCTCTTCCACTTCATTCGTCAATTGCTCAATCGCGTAAGAACCGGCCAGCGGATCGGCCGTTTCAGCAACGCCCGATTCGTACGCAATCACTTGCTGAGTTCGCAATGCGAGACGCGCGGCAGCTTCGGTCGGCAATGCGAGTGCTTCATCCATCGAGTTTGTGTGCAACGATTGCGTGCCACCGAGGACCGCCGCGAGTGCTTGAATCGTCGTCCGGACGACATTCACTTCAGGCTGTTGCGCCGTCAATGATGAGCCGGCCGTCTGCGTGTGAAATCTCAACATCAACGAACGCGGATCGCGGGCCTGGAAACGGTCGCGCATGATGCGCGCCCACAAGCGTCGGGCCGCACGATACTTCGCGATCTCCTCAAGCAGATTGTTGTGAGCGTTGAAGAAGAATGAGATACGTGGAGCGAAGTCGTCGACTTCGAGACCGGCCGCAAGCGCTGCTTCGACGTACGTAATACCGTCTGCCAGTGTAAAGGCAACTTCCTGCACCGCGGTCGAACCGGCCTCGCGAATGTGATAACCGCTGATCGAGATCGTGTTCCAGTTAGGCACTTCTCGAGCACAGTAAGCAAAGATGTCAGTAACCAAACGCAGCGACGGCGCGGGGGGATAAATGTAAGTGCCGCGTGCGATGTACTCTTTCAAAATGTCGTTTTGCAGCGTTCCGCGAACTTTTGCGAATGGAACGTCTTGCTTGCGCGCGACTGCGAGATATAGCGACAGCAGTATCGCAGCCGTTGCATTGATAGTCATCGACGTCGAGACTTCGTCGAGCGGAATGCCGGCAAAGAGCCGCTCCATGTCTTCGAGCGAATCGATGGCGACTCCGACCTTTCCAACTTCACCCAGTGCAAGTGGATCGTCTGAGTCGAGACCGATCTGCGTTGGCAGATCAAAAGCGACCGAGAGCCCGGTCGTGCCCTGCGCGAGGAGATACTTATAACGAGCGTTCGACTCTTCTGCTGTGGCGTAGCCGGCATACTGCCGCATGGTCCAGAGACGCCCGCGATACATACTCGAGTAGATGCCGCGCGTGTAGGGAAACTGGCCGGGCGCGCCGAGATCTTTTTCGTAATCAACCTCGCGCGTGTTGTAAGGGTTAAAGTCGACCGGAAGCTCTTTCGTTTTCGTAACCATGTTCAGAGCCTAGCATAGCGCAATTGACAGATTTAGTTACAGGCTTTACATGATTTAGCAGGATTCAACATGAATACTGTCAGAGTAAACAAAAAAGGCGCAGACCGCACAAGGCAAGGGCATCTCTGGATTTACCGCAGCGATGTGGTGGACGTGGACGCGGTTGGCGGGTCTGTGGTCACAGTCAAAGACGAGCGTGGTAACTTTGTGGGACAGGCGCTTTTTAGCGACTCATCGCAGATAGCGCTTCGGTTTCTGACGCAGACACATGAAGAAATCGATCGCGAGTGGTGGCGACGCCGGATCCGGCAAGCAGCGACCAGAAGGAACGTCTCGCCGGGCACGAATGCTTATCGAGTGATCTATTCCGAAGGCGATCTGCTGCCGTCATTGATCGTCGATCGTTATGCGGACGTGTTCGTGTTGCAAACGTTGTCACAAGGAACAGATGCGGTTAAGCCGCTGCTGATCGAGATACTCGCGGAGGAGTTCAAACCACGCGCCGTCATTGAACGCAATGACGTACGTGTGCGCGCACTGGAAGGACTGCCGCTAATCGCCGGAACAGTTTACGGCGAAGCTCCAGGGGAACTCGAAATCCTGCAACACGGACTGCGTTTTCGCGTCGAACCTCTGGGCGGACAGAAGACCGGATCGTTTTTGGACCAGCGCGAGAATCGACTTGCAGCACGCACCGCAGCGCTAACAACAGGCAAACGTCGCGCTCTCGACTGCTTCACCTTCAGCGGTGCGTTTGCCCTGCATCTCGCACAGGCGTGTGAAAGTGTGATTGGAATTGATATTTCCGGCGAGGCTGTGGCATCCGCGCAGCGAAATGCAGAGCTCAACGGAATGACCAATGTCGAGTTTCGCGAAGCGAACGTTTTCGACGTGTTAAGGGAAACTGAGACTGCCGGTGAGCGTTTCGACGTGATCGTCCTCGACCCGCCTGCGTTTGCGAAGAATCGTGCAAGTCTGAAGGCAGCGATTCGTGGTTACAAAGAGATCAATCTGCGCGCGCTGAAGTTATTAAATCCCGGCGGTGTGCTGATCACCTGCACGTGTTCTTACCATGTTTCCGAAGGGCTGTTTCTCGAAATCCTGGCCCAGGCTGCGATCGATGCGCACAGACGCCTGCAGGTGATGGAGAAGCGAATGCAGGCGACAGATCATCCAGTGCTGTTGGGAATGCCGGAGACCTACTACCTGAAATGCGTGATTGCAAGAGTGATTTAGCCACGGATAATACGGATAAAATCCGTGTTTTCCGTGGCTTATTCTGATCAAAGACCGGGATCGTTTTCAACGACGATCTTGGTCGTATAGTCCTTCCCGCCGACAGTCAGCTTGAGGTTGTAGGTGCCGGCTTCGAGTGGCAAGCCCTGGTTGAAGGCGGCGCCGAAACCACCACCACCACCACCGCCACCACCGCCGCCACCGCCTCCACCGCCGCCAGGGAAACCACCGGGCGGACGTGGAGGCGGATCGCCGCGCAGGTTCCACTGAACGCGGTTCAGACCAGCTTCATTGGTCCCGACAAGATTCCGTACCACCTTCCCGGTGTAATCCATGATCGTCAGTTTTACTTCGCCCGACGGGGCAGACTTCAAGTAGTAACTGATCGCCGTGCCCGGCGCCGGATTCGTGCCTCGGAAGAGCTTCGCACCACCCCAGTAGCGGCCAAGCCGCGGGTCGTTCTGCCAGATCGTTCCGGGTCTTACTTCAAACAGAGTTGTATCCGAGTCGAGTACCTTCTGCGACATCTGTTGCAACGCGCTGATGTCGTCAATGATGAAAATACCGCGGCCGTGAGTGCCCACGATCAGATCGTTATCGCGCGGATGGATCAGGATGTCGTCAATACGCAGGGTCGGCATGCCTGACATCATCGGCTTCCACTCAGCGCCCCCATTGAGCGAAACGTATAGACCATACTCGGTACCGACAAAAAGCAGGTCTTTGCTCTTCGCATCTTCGCGAACAACATTTACTGTGCCCCACTTCGGAAGATTGTTGACAAGTGAAGTCCAGGTTGCGCCGTAATCTCGCGTGACGAACAGGTAAGGCTTTAGATCGTCCAAACGATGTCCATCGACTGCGAGATAACAGGTGCCCGCATCAAAATGTGAAGGCTCGACGCGCGAGATGTGATAGGTGTCGCCGATACCAGGTACATTCTTCGAGACGTTGGTCCACGTTGCGCCGCCGTCCTTACTGACCTGAATGTTCCCGTCGTCAGTTCCCACCCAGAGAATTCCGGGCAGTTTCGGCGACTCAGCGACCGTGACGACGTAGCCGTATCCTGTGTAGCCGTCATGCTTCGAGGCCATCGGATCCTTACCGGCCACGCCCATGATCGGCAATGTGCTGCGATCAATCTGTTTGCTGAGATCGATCGTTGCGGTCCAGGTATCGCCGCGGTCCAACGATTTGAAAAGTTTGTTGCCGCCCGCGTAAACAAGTCGCGGATTGTGCGGCGAAAGATGAATCGGTGTGTTCCAGTAGAACCGAAAGACCTCGGTTGGAGGCGGTGTCGGTACCACATTCGATTGCAGGTTTGCGGCCCCAAAGCCACCGAATCCCTGTGCTGCGGCAAACGCGGCGAGTTGTGCAGCGGTGTCGGGTGTTGGTGAAGCGCCCGGGGATGGACTCGCTGTTGGCGCACCACCACCCTGCCGTCCGCCACCTCTTCGCTGCGGCACTCCACGCGGACGAATGCTGACGCTGCGACCAGTTCGTAAATCCAAACGCTGCATGGCGCCGCCTTGAGACTCTGCGTAGACGGTGTTGTAGTCAGTTGGATCTACCTGCGTATAGAAACCGTCACCACCGCCCACGCGATACCAGTCAGCATTCGTGATTCCGTTTTGCAGACTTCGCGTCTGACTTGGACCACCCCACGAGCCGTTATCCTGCAAACCGCCGTAGACGTAGTACGGTTTACGCATATCGACTCCGATGGCATAAAACTGCGCTGCCGGAATCGTGTTGACGAACTCCCACGTCGCACCTTGATCGTAACTGACGTTCAGACCGCCGTCGTTGCCGACCATGATCTGATCGCCGTTCGCAGGATTGATCCAGATCGCGTGATTATCGCTGTGCGCGATGCCCGGTTGTAGCGATTTGAATGTCTTGCCACCGTCGGTCGATTTGCTGAAGTTCAAGCCGCCAACGTACACGTTTTCCGGATTCTTCGGATCGACACGAATCTGGCTGTAGTACATCGGACGGTTGTTTTCGTTGCTGACGATGCGCCACGTCTTCCCCTTATCGTCGGACCGCCACACACCGGGTTTCTTGGGATCGAGAGGCGTGGGCGTCGGAGACGCAGCCGGAGTGGCGGACGGCGAGGCCGAAGGCGAAGGACTCGGGCTTGGAGCCGGACCGCCAAAGGTCGGTTCTTCACCGCCCGTACCAACACTCGCTCCGACTTCCATCTGCGCATAAAGAATATTGGGATTCGAGCGCGAAACATCGAGACCGATGCGACCAAGGAGTCCTTCAGGCAAGCCACCGCCTTCGAGCTTCTTCCAGGTCTTGCCGGCGTCGATTGTCTTCCAGATTCCGCTTCCCGGGCCGCCGCCGTTGAACCCGAAGTTCGTACGGCGTCGCTGGTACGATGCGGCGTAGAGAATCTTGTTGTCGGAAGCGTCCATCGCGATGTCAGTAAATCCGGTGTCTTCGTCGATGAACTTCACGTTGGCCCACGTCTTAGCGCCGTCCGTAGTTTTGTAGACGCCCCGTTCTTTGTTTGGCCCAAAGAGATGGCCCAACACAGCAACGTAGACGACGTTTGCATCCTTCGGATCGATAACGATGCGTGCAATCGTCTGTGAATCTTCGAGACCCATTTTAGTGAAAGTCTTGCCGGCATCAGTTGACTTGTAGATGCCATTACCGAAACTGGAGCTCTGACGATTGTTGGCTTCACCGGTGCCGACCCAGACGATGTTTGGATCGGAGGGAGCGATCGCAACGTCGCCGACGGAATGAGTGCCGTAAGTATCGAAGATCGGTTGAAAGGTCGTGCCGTTGTTGGTTGATTTCCAAACGCCGTTAGTCGCGAACGCAACGTAGATGATGTAGGGGTTCTGCTCAACAGCGGCGATGTCGTCGATGCGTCCACCCATGCTTGCTGGTCCGATACTGCGCCAGACGAAGCGCTTCAACACCGGATCGGTGGACCAGTTGATTGGCGTTGGTGTCGGACTCGGACTTGGAGTTGGCCGCGGGCTTTGTGCTGCCTCGGGCGCTGGGGTTTGAGTTGTAGTTTGGTTTTGTGAATGAGCTGTTATCGTGGCAAAGGCCACAGCACTGACGATCACAATCAGCAAGCCAAGATCGTACACGGAGCGCGACCGGTCTTTCATGCGAAAGTGTCCTTTCAACATCAAATGTTTTCCTAAACTACGCGGGATAGAACGATTGCTGTCAGAAATAGGCTAGGTAAACGTGCGGAATATAAACTAAAACGCCGAAGAGATCCAATAAGTCGTATAGGTCCTATAGGACCTATAGTAATCCTAGCCTTGAAAGACGGTGCTGTGAGTTGTATCGGCGAGACGCTTTGCGTCCGGCAGGGCGTCGAGAGCGCGCAGCACCTGCGGATCGCTGTCGAGCAGGATGCGCGCGCCGGCGTCGTTCGAAAACGCGGCGGTCACGATCTCCTGCCTCAATCGCAATTTTGCAAACTCCAGTTCCTCATCAACCTGCGCTGGTTGCACCTGGAAGTCTGGTTGTGAGCGAAGATAATTTCGAAAAGCTTCGAGCACCCGATCGGTGATCGGGAAATCAGTGGCTTTGGCATTCTTGCCGTATTGAACCTTGTCGACTCGATACGACTCCAAACCCGGAACGATTCCCGCAACTAACTGCCGCGTGAATTGGAATGCAGCTTCAGCGATCCGTCCGCGAGTTGGCGTGTTGGCGGTTTCCTTAACCTCGATGTCCGGAGTTATCCCACCACCGCCATAGAAAACACGGCCCGCCGCTGTTTGCACCGGCGGTCCCGTGTGCAAATGCGGAGTCGGCGACGCGACCGGGAGTGGTGTTTCGATATTGTGTGGTCCACTTGTCACAGGTGTAGTCTGGTTTTCGGTCGGCTCGTGTCGCGTGTAGTAGTCGTACAGTGAGCCACTCGAATAGTCACGTTGCAATGAACGACCGTAAGGCGTGTAGTAACGCGCGGTCGTGAGCGTGAGTCCGGTGTTAAAGGGCAACTGGAATATGCGCTGCACGAGTCCTTTGCCGAAACTGGTCTCACCAACGATCAGACCACGACCGTGATCCTGAATCGCTCCGGCAACGATCTCTGAAGCTGAGGCGCTGTTTCGATTAATGAGAACCACGAGTGGAACGGTCGCTGGATCCGAACCGGTGGACTTGTAGACGATCGGTTCGCTGTATTCAGTGCGACCTTTAACCGAAACGACAACTTTCCCACGCGGTAGAAATTCACTCGCGACATCGATTGCCTGATCGAGAAGCCCGCCGGGATTGCCGCGCAGATCGAGAATAAGCTGGCGCATTCCCTGCTCCGAGAGCCGTTTCATCGCCTTGGCCAATTCTTCATCACTCGATCTCTGAAAGCCTCCGGTCAAGCCGATGTAGCCGGTGCCCGAACGAATCATGTACGAGTTACGAATAGTCGGTAGCGGCACGGCGTCGCGCACTATCGTGAAATATAAAGGCGCCTCGGAACCCGCGCGCTCGACCTTGATTGTCACCGGTTCACCGAGGCCCCCACGTACATTCTTTGAAACCTGTTCGCTGGACCATTCGCGCGCGTTTTTCCCATCAACCTCGATAATGCGATCGCCGTATTTGAGACCCAGTTTCGCGGCTGGTGTTCCCTCCATGGTCGACTGGACGTAGACGCCATCGCGATGCTGCACGATCGTGACACCAATACCGTAGAAACGAGAGTCCTGATCTTCTTTTAGTTTCTTAAACTCGCTGTACGGAAAGTAAGCGGAATGCGGATCGAGCGTTGACAACATTCCCTGAATGGCTGCCTGCGTCGCTCTTTCGTAATCGATATCGCCGGAATAATTGCTGGTGATGGTGGAGACGGCTTCGTTGTAATCCTTCTCAATCTCGTCGCCGACGCGGTAGGAGTTCTTGGTATTGCTGGAGGTAAAGCCACTGAACTTTCGACCGCTTCCGATCGTGCCGCCAAATATTGCCGCCACTAAAATCAACGCCGCAGCGGTAACCGCGAACTTCTTACTCATCCAGCTCTCGCTGTATGACGCTGATGGGGATTCCTTTAATTGGCGCGCAACTTCCATTGCCAAAATATAGCACAGAGCGAACCCCTCCTTGGAGTGCGGCGGCCTGGCGCCTCTTTGTTATTGATCAGTCTTCATCGATGCCAAAGCGCCGCCAGGCCGCCGCACTCCAAAGAGACGCCGCGCTCTCTTGTGTTATATTGCGATTGAGGATGACTGCGTCTCTTTCGGTCATTATTCCCGCATACAATGAGGCGGCCCGGCTCGAAAAAACGTTGCGGGCTGTTGTGGATTACCTGCGCCAGAACCGGCCCGAAGCAGAAGTGATCGTCGTAGACGACGGTTCGTCTGATCAAACTGCCGAAATTGCGCGACAAGTTTTCCGGCATTCCGGAGACTTGCGCACTTCGGTCATTACTTACAAATCAAATCTCGGCAAAGGGCGAGCAGTTAGATTGGGTCTGTTGGCCGCACGTGGTGACGTTGCGCTCTTTTCAGATGCCGATCTTTCGACACCGATTACAGAAGAGTCGAAACTCGTTGAGCCGATTGTTAATGGAGAGTTTGATGTCACTTTTGGATCGCGAGCTTTGGACCGCAGTCTGATCGGAGTGCATCAATCGTGGCGTCGCGAACAGGGTGGACGCGTTTTTAATCTGGTTGTTCGGCTGGCCACCGGACTGCCGTTCTGGGATACGCAGTGCGGTTTCAAGGCCTTTCGCATGAGCGTGTGCCGGCCGCTGATCGAAGCCGCCACGATCGATCGGTTTGGGTTTGACGTCGAGCTGCTGTATCTCGCGTTTCGCGCCGGTTTAAATCTGAAAGAAATTCCGGTACGTTGGGACCACAATGAGGGCAGCAAGATAACCTTGTTCACTGACAGTTTTAAGATGGTGAACGAAGTGGGCTTGATCCGGCAGCAGGCACGCCGCGGAGTTTACGACACCGCGATTCGCACGGTTCACGAGCTTAAGAAACAAGGTCCTATAGGACATAATTGAAATCATGACCGCTCGACTCAACGTTAATATCGATCACGTCGCAACCGTGCGCCAGGCGCGGCGTGCGCCGGAACCGAGCGTCGTCGCGGCGGCGATGGCGTGTGAACAGGCTGGAGCTGACGGCATCACGGTCCACCTGCGCGGAGACCGCCGCCATATACAGGATCTCGATATCAGTCTGCTCCGCAAATCAGTCACCACTTATCTCAATCTGGAGATGGCTGCGACCGAGGAGATGTTGACAATCGCACTCGAGTCCAATCCGGATGCGGTCACACTCGTGGCGGAAAAACCTAACGAGATAACCACTGAAGGTGGTCTTGACGCCAAAGCAAACGTTGCAATCGTGCGCGCAACAGTATCGAAGTTGCGAATGGGAAAGATTCTGGCCAGCTTGTTCATCGATCCCGATCCGGAACAGATCGAAGTAGCACATGATGTCGGCGCCCAACAGGTAGAATTGTGCACGGCAGCGTATGCTGAAGCGACGCTGGGAGCGCGCGGGATTCACGGCGAGGGAGCCGCTCACGCTGCGCACGAGGTACGAAGATTGAGAGAAGCCGCTGAACTCGCAACTCAGTATGGATTGAATGTCGCGGCCGGCCACGGACTTACTTACCGAAACGTTGTGGCTGTCGCCGGGATTAAACAGATCACCGAGTTCAATATCGGGCACAACATCATTGCGCGCGCGATCTTCGTTGGATTGGATAATGCGGTTCGTGAAATGCGCAGGGCCATAGGCCACGGATAAACACGGATAGAATCCGGATTTATTTCCGTGTTATCCGTGGCTAAATATTTCCTCTATCGTGAGGCGAGCTGAAGGCGGACGAGCGAACGATCGAGCTTCGCCTTTGCGATCTCGAAGTCCTCTTCCGATCCGCTCCACGCATTCAATTGTTTCTCGAGTTTGTCGCGCGAAACCTTTGCGCGTGCGGCGTCGATCTCGTCAGGTCGTTCGGCCACTTCAGCCAGCACGGAAACGTGATCGTCTCTCACTTCCACAAACCCGCCCGAAACGTGCATCGGAACGCTTTTTCCGTCCTGAACGTAGGTCAGCACACCGGTTTGAAGTTGTGAGATCAACGGCGTGTGGCCCGGAAGGATTCCCAACTCACCTCCAAGGCCCGGTACCGTCACCATATCAACCGGCTCAGCAAGGACGCGTCGCTCCGGGGTTACAACTTCGAGTTGAATCTTTTCTGCCATAGCTCCTACTGAGCGATCGTCTTCGCCTTCTCGATTGCTTCCTCGATCGTGCCGACCATGTAGAACGCCTGCTCCGGCAGATCATCGTGTTTGCCGTCAACAACTTCACGGAAACCACGGACCGTGTCTTCGAGTTTGACGTACTTGCCTTCGAGACCGGTGAACTGCGCCGCGACGAAGAACGGTTGCGAGAAGAACCTCTGAATCTTGCGCGCGCGCGAAACGGTCAGCTTATCTTCGTCAGACAATTCATCGAGACCCAGTATGGCGATGATGTCCTGAAGATCCTTGTAACGCTGCAGCACGCGCTTCACATCCTGCGCGGTGTCGTAATGTTCTCGACCGATGACGCGCGGATCGAGAATGCGCGACGATGAAGCCAGAGGATCGACCGCGGGATAAATTCCCAGTTCCACAATCTGTCGCGAAAGAGCCGTGACCGCGTCGAGGTGCGCGAAGGTCGTGGCCGGAGCCGGATCGGTGTAGTCGTCGGCGGGCACGTAAACCGCTTGAATCGACGTGACTGAACCGGTCTTGGTCGAAGTAATGCGCTCCTGCATTTCGCCCATCTCGGTGGCGAGGTTTGGTTGATAACCCACTGCGGACGGCATTCGTCCCAGCAGTGCCGACACTTCGGAACCTGCCTGCGTAAAGCGGAAGATGTTGTCGATAAAGAGCAGTACGTCCATTCCCTGATCGCGGAAATACTCGGCGACAGTCAGTCCTGAAAGAGCAACTCGCAGACGCGCCCCGGGCGGCTCCGTCATTTGTCCGTAAATAAGGGCGACCTTTGATTGTCCGATGGCGTTCATGTCGACCTTTGTGAGGTCGAACAATCCGGTATCGTGGAAATGTTTATTAAACGCGTCGCCAAATTGGATAACCTGCGATTCCACCATTTCTCGCAGCAGGTCGTTTCCTTCGCGCGTGCGCTCGCCGACGCCCGCAAAAACCGAAAAGCCGGAACGCGCCTTCGCGATGTTGTTGATCAACTCCATCACGATAACCGTCTTGCCGACGCCGGCGCCGCCGAACAAACCAATCTTTCCACCGCGCAAAAACGGCTGGATCAGGTCGATGACCTTGATGCCGGTTTCAAACATCTGAAGTTCAGTCGACTGTTCTTCAAACGTTGGTGCGTGACGATGGATTGGGTAACGCTCCTGGTGTTTCACCGGGCCGAGCGTATCGACCGGCTCGCCGATGACGTTGAGCACGCGACCGAGTGTTCCTTCGCCTACCGGCATCGTGATTGGACCGCCGGTGTCGATCGCCTTCATGCCTCGCACCATGCCATCGGTCGGTAACATCGAAACAGTTCGCACGCGGCCTTCACCCAGGTGCTGCTGAACTTCGGCAATGACGTCGATCGGAGCCGGCACATCGAACCCGTCCGAGGTGACTCTCAAAGCCTGGTAAATCGGTGGCAGGTAGCCCCCCTGAAACTCGACGTCGAGCACAGGGCCGATAATCTGCACGACTTTACCGACTTGATGACCGTCGGTCACGTTTCCATTAGGCGTAGCCATACTGTCTATGAACTCCCTTTCCACCTATAAAGGCGAAGAAAACTGGCAGGATTAAAAGCCGGATAACATAACACAGCGCCCTAATCCGAGCAAAATCAGCCACAGATCAGCGCGGATCTGTGGCTGATTTTTCTTGAAACCCTGCTTGTACTACTGTCGTAGTACAATCCGAGATGAGCCAGATTTTCTCATTGAGCCCTTCGCACCCCATGCCGCTTTACGCGCAGTTGACGCGGGCAATTCGCTTTGCGATTGCAACAGGACGGCTACGGGTCGGGGAACAACTGCCAACGGTGCGTCAGTTGGCGGTAGATTTGCGCGTGAATGCCAACACAGTCGCCAAGGTTTATGCAGAGTTGGAACGCTCAGGGATCCTCGAAACACGAAGAGGCGTGGGAACGTTTGTCAGCGCCCGCCATCTCACTCCAGTTCATCGCGACGAGCATGAGAAGCATTTGAAAGAGTTGGTCGATCGTTTCCTGGAAGAAGCAGGTGCGATGGGCTTTTCGGTCGATGATCTGCTGGATCAACTTCAGAGTCGGCGCAAGAAGGAGCTCCGAAATGTCTAGCCCTACAACAAGTTTGACTCAAACCCGCAGTAACTTACCTGCCACAGAGACGCCGCGCGTCAACGTGGTGTCTGCGGTGGTTTTGCTCGTACCCGTTCTTATCGGCGGGCTCGCGACCTGGTTAACGCTGAACCCCGCCGGCATCATTGTCGGTTTGCTGTTGGGTTTTCTGCTATCGCAGGCGCCAAAGATTGCTCGGCAATGGGAACGTGCGGTTGTTTTGCGACTGGGAAGATACGTTGGATTGCGTGGTCCAGGTTTGTTCTGGATTATCCCGTTTGTCGATACGATCTCGGCGTGGGTGGACCAGCGCGTGATCACCACGAGTTTCGCTGCCGAAGAGACGTTGACGTCAGATACGGTGCCGGTAAACGTCGATGCGGTGCTGTTCTGGATGGTCTACGATCCCGAGAAGGCGGCCCTCGAGGTTCAGAGCTATCCGCAAGCTGTTAGCTGGGCTGCGCAAACGGCACTACGCGACATCATCGGCAGAACGTCATTGACTGATCTGCTGCGTGGTCGCGAAAGAATTGAAGAAGAGTTACAGCAACTTATTGATGAGCGCTCAAATCCCTGGGGCGTGACGGTGCAATCGGTGGAAATGCGCGACGTGATCATTCCTGCCGCTTTGCAGGATGCGATGTCGCGCGAGGCACAGGCCGCGCGAGAGAAACAGGCGCGCATTATCCTCGGTCAGGCTGAAGTCGAGATTGCACACTCCTTTGAGACTGCGGCGCGATCGTATCGCGACAATCCGACAGCGTTGCATTTGCGTGCGATGAACATGTTGTATGAAGGCTTGAAGGAGAAGGGCGCTCTGATGCTGGTGCCAAGCAGTGCGGTGGAGTCGATGGGAATGGGTGGCTTGCTTGGTGCCGCTGCCTTGCGACAGCAAACACTGACGGGAAGCGATGAGGTTCCGGAGTAGCTCAGCTCGAAACAAAATAATAGGTCCTATATGTCCTATAGGACCTATTTGTTTTTGTCCTATTCCCCCGATTACTGCTCAGGATCGATCCTGATTTTCATTCGCTGCAGCACTTGCAAGTCTTCCTCAGTCAGGTCGAGGTCGGCGCCATCAGTCGAGCTTTCTCCGTCGCCGGCGTGAGGCCTCAACCCGATCTCGAGCCGCAGTGTTAATTCCATTTCATAACCGGCTTCGCGCAGACGTTCAATTGCTTCTGCGACCTTGGTAGAGTTTTCTACCGATTCGTTTATCGCAGTCCCTATCTCGCGAACTATCTCTTTTGCGTCGTCATCGATTTCCATTTTGTTGGTATGCTACGACAGTTTTAGAAGATTGCCAATTGTCAATTGCAGCAATTAGACTTGGGCTATGTTTGGAACGATCGGCATCCTGACAGGCGGCGGAGATGCACCCGGACTCAACGCCGTTATCCGTGCCGTTGTGAAAACCGCGACCTGCGAGCACGGCATGCGCGTGATCGGCGTCGAAGACGGTTTCGAGGGTTTGCTTGGTGCTACCCGAACTCGACTCTTGTCACCGAGCGACGTGCGCGGACTGTTGCCTCGCGGTGGCACTATTCTCGGGACTCGGAATCGCGGGCGCTTTGTAGAACGCGCTACTGAGGGCACAACGAGAGACGTCGAAAGCGTCTACCAGGAAGCGATCTCCAACATGAAGATCGTCGGCATCGACGCTCTTGTGGTGCTCGGCGGCGAAGGCACACTCACAATCGCCCACGAGTTTGATAAACGCGGTATTCCGGTTTGCGGCGTGCCGAAGACGATCGACAACGACCTCGCCTGCACCGAACTGACGTTTGGTTTTGTAACCGCCCTCGATATCGCTACCGAAGCACTCGATCGTTTGCACACAACTGCTGAGTCGCACGATCGCGTGATGATTCTTGAAGTGATGGGACGGCACGCAGGATGGATCGCGCTTCACTCCGGAATTGCGGGTGGCGCTGACGTGATCCTGATTCCGGAGATTCCCTTCTCTCTCGAAGCAGTCGCCGAAAAGATTCGCGCGCGCGATATCAGTGGATCGAATTTTAGTATTATCGTCGTCGCTGAGGGAGCTTTGGAGATCGGCCACGACTTGATTTATCAAGACAAAGGTGATGGAAATCGTGCACCTCGACTAGGTGGCATCGGCGTGCACTTGCAGCATGATCTGGAGAAAGTAACCGGTCGCGAAACTCGCTGCGTCGTGCTCGGTCACCTGCAGAGAGGCGGCCGGCCCAACGCTTTCGACCGGATGCTGGCAACTAATTACGGCTCTGCTGCGGTCCGGGCACTTTCGAAGGGCGAGAGCGGCGTGATGGTGGCTTTGCAGGCAGGAGACGTCGTTACCGTTCCGTTGACAGAGGCGATTAAAGGCATCAAAACTGTACCTCCTAACGGACAATTGGTCCGAACGGCTCGTGATACAGGTATTTGTTTTGGTGCTCCTGACGAGGCCAGTTATCATAAACCCCAGTAGTTTTGCGCAGAGTTGGCACTCAAGTTGCCAAACAGCTTAGGCTTTGGCCAAAAAGGCTTGCCGGATAAGGATGTGAGCGTTGTCACAGGCAATCAAAGAGAAACTGCAGGGCGAACTCGACGAACTGGAAACGGAGTTGCGCATTCACCTGCCAAAAGAGATCAAGCGGGCACTCGAATTTGGCGATCTTCGTGAGAATTCCGAATACCGCGCCGCGCTTGACCGTCAGAATGTAGTCAAGGCACGCATCGTGGAATTGCGGCAGCGAATCAGTGAGATAGCGTCGATAGATCCGAATAAGGTGCCGCGCGATAAGGCTTCGTACGGATCGACTCTAGTTCTTTTTGATAGTGAGAAAGATGAAGAAGTAACGTACCGTCTGGTAACACCGGAAGAGAGTGATCCGGCCCAGGGACTGATTTCTACGACCTCGCCCGTCGGCAGAAGTTTAATGGGGAAACAGGAAGGCGACGAGGTGGTGGTGCGGACTCCAGCCGGCGCACGGAACTTCGAAATCCGGAAGTTGCGTACGCTACACGACGAGCTGGAGTCAGATCGCTAGTTTTATCCATAGATTACACGGAGATCTGTGTAATCTGCGTAATCTCTGGACAATATTGTACGCGAGGAGAAACGAACCTAACACATGTTCGGGGCCAGCATCGGACGTGCAGCACAGCGGATTATCGACGCGATAGTTCGCTGGCTCGCCCACGGTCACATTAATCCAAATATTCTGACAGTTATCGGCGTTGCTTTGAACGTCGGTTGCGGTCTTCTTTTCGGGATGGGCCGGTTTTTCTCGGCCGGAATTACCCTTATTGTCGCCAACTTGTTCGACATGCTGGACGGTCAGGTGGCCCGGCTCTCTGGCCGTGTGACGCGATTCGGCGGTTTTCTCGATTCTTCGTTGGACCGGCTCTCAGATATGGTGGTATTTGTGGGCCTGATGGTCTTTTACGCCCGCGACACTGCGTTTCACTCAACTCTTAACGTTTTTCTTGCGGGAGCCGGACTAATGGGCTCGGTTATGGTAAGCTACGCCAGCGCCCGGGCAGAGAGCCTGATTCCCAAGTGTGACGTGGGCTTTCTCCGGCGCCCAGAACGGGTTGTACTATTTATTATCGGGGCGCTAAGTACTTATCCAGGCTCGAATAATTTCTTTGCCAATCGCATGCCGGCAGTTTTGTGGGTGCTTGCGATTGGCTCTTATTGGACCTTCGCCCATCGCATGTATCACACGTGGCGCGAGGTGACCAAGGCAGATGAAAAAACACCGAACGTGGACGACAAAGCTTCGTATTCACAGGCCAGTGGAAGCAAAGAGCGTCCGAAGCAGGCTGAAGTTCCGATTTAATAAGTTGTCTTTACGACCTTATTCTTGATTCTTTGAGGTAATTGCTTGACTACCTGTCCGTGCTGCGGTTTTAAATTCCACGGCGCTTTGACCAGTGGGTGCAAACAGTGTGGGGCTCGCGCCGTTGGTGAGCCACTTCCCAGACCAGCTCACGAACTCCCCTCTTATGGCCGCGCTTTAGTTCTGGCAGTCAGCGGTTCGCTAGTGGCCCTGGTCTTTGTGGTCCAGACGATATCCGCGTTCGTCCAAAACTACGCTGGCTCCTTTGGACTCTGGACCTGGGTCGCGGCTGGAGAAACTGCCGCATGGCGTTTGAAATGGATTGCCGTTCCGATTCTCTTCGTGGTCCTCTGGTTTGGACGTAAGCTCCACAAATCCATCCTGGTTCAACCTGAAAGATTCTGCGGACTCAAATACGCTCGCCGCGGACTGCTCACCTCAGCAACTGTCGCGATGCTAATCGCGTTGTTAATCGGTATCACTGTGCCTGCGCGTCTCGAACAGCGCAAGCTCTCGAAAGAGGCCGCCATTCGCGCGCAGGGATACGCGATCGAGTACGCCCTGGCCCAGTACAAACTCAAGTATCAGACATATCCAGCCGACACGAAAGATTTGCTCGAGCGTATTCCTGATCCTGACGGCACTCTCGCAGCCGCACTCGCAAACATTGATCCCCTGGCATATCACCCCAGCGCAGACGTAGCCGCTAATTCCGTGGAAAAACCCGGAAGGCTACGTGGCGCTGCTATCCGGAAGGCATCGCTGTCGTCTGCGACGGATGATGCGCCCGCCGGCGGGCTCGCGTTTACCACTTACGTACTCAGCCTTCCAGGTGAAGATAATATCACCGGTAATGAGGACGATTGGGTTGTTCATGACGGCATGGTGCGAAAACGCTCCGACATCGCTCAAGGAGTGGTCGGACGCTCCGTGTCGGCGAGCGCCTTGCAGCCATAGCGACTTCGATGTCGTTTCTCGACCGTTTCCGTAAAAAGCCAGAAGACGAAGCCTCACGAATCGCGCGTCTATCCAAGACCGGCCGGATGGCCGACGGTCGTATCATTGACGCCGTCTCCGACAACGACGGTCGCATCACTCACGTAACCTACTCTTACATGCTCCAGGGAGTTCTTTACGAATCCTCGCAGGCTCTCAGCGAGTTGCAGCAGCAGCGCCAGAGCGACTACGCTCCCGGAAAACAAATCGTCATTCGTTACGATCCGCGCCGGCCGGCGAACTCGATTGTGATTTGAGCTTAGTTCTTTCTTCTTCGTACTTTGTTCTTTGATTGATTTGACAGTTACACTAGAGCTCGTTTACACGAAACCAACCAAAGAACAAGGGCACTAAGCACCAAACATCACAACAAATGTTCCGCAAAGTCCTGATCGCCAATCGAGGCGAAATCGCCATCCGCATCATTCGCACCTGCCGCGAGTTGGGTATTCAGCCGGTGGCGATCTATTCGGAAGCAGACGCTGAGAGTCTGCATGTGCGAATGGCCGATGAGGCCGTTTGCGTTGGGCCAGCGGCGTCAAGCCAGAGTTATCTAAAGATCGATACCATCGTTGCGGCGGCAAAAGAAGTAAACGCTGAGGCCATTCATCCGGGCTATGGCTTCCTTGCCGAGAGTGCAGAGTTTGCTCGCGCAGTGAATGCAGCAGGTCTAATCTTCATTGGCCCATCTGCCGAAGCGATGGAGGTCATGGGATCGAAAACAAGTGCACGCCGCGCTGCAGTCGCAGCAGGCGTTTCGATCGTACCGGGAACAGTTGAGCCACTCGCTTCATTCGCCGAAGCAAGCGCCACTGCAGAAAAGTTTGGCTATCCGGTCATGCTCAAAGCGGCCGCAGGCGGCGGTGGCAAGGGCATGCGTTTGGTTGCGGAATGCAATGAGCTGCGTTCTGCATTTGAAACCGCTCGAACTGAAGCGGCTGCTGCCTTTGGCGACTCTTCACTCTATCTCGAAAAGGCAGTCGAACGACCGCGGCATATTGAAATTCAGCTATTTGGCGACGCGCATGGCAACGTGGTCCACCTCGGTGAGCGTGAATGCTCCATACAACGTCGACATCAAAAAGTGATCGAAGAATGTCCGTCACCAATAAATGATGCGGACCTGCGCCGCCG
The DNA here is from genome assembly GCA_036003745.1 of Pyrinomonadaceae bacterium. Taxonomy (GTDB): domain Bacteria; phylum Acidobacteriota; class Blastocatellia; order Pyrinomonadales; family Pyrinomonadaceae; genus PSRF01. The sequence continues at coordinate 16,857 of DASYSD010000064.1, read as the reverse complement.
CATGGGTGAAGCGGCGGTGAAGATCGGACGCGCCGTGAACTACACGGGCGCCGGTACGGTCGAATTCCTTCTTTCAGACGCGACTCGCGAATTCTATTTTCTCGAAATGAACACGCGTCTGCAGGTCGAACATCCAGTGACCGAGCTTGTCACCGGACGCGACCTCGTTCGCGAGCAGTTTTTAGTTGCAACCGGCAAACAACTCTCATTCACGCAGGATGACATTGACTGGCAGGGCCACGCGATCGAATGTCGCATCTACGCAGAAGATCCGGCCAATAACTTCTTTCCGAGTCCAGGCACAATCACCCATCTGCGGGAACCTGCCGGACCAGGCGTAAGAATCGACAGCGGTGTCGCCCGTCTTTCGGAAGTTTCGATTCACTACGATCCGATGATTGCCAAACTCGCCGTCTGGGGACGAACGCGCGCTGAAGCTATCGATCGATTGAAACGCGCGCTCAATGAATACGAGGTGTCAGGGATCACAACTACGCTTCCCTTCTTTCGCGACGTCGTGCGGGATGAGGAGTTTGTTTCCGGTCATCTCGATACGGGTTTCATCACTCGTTTCAACGAGCGACGCGCGAAGCAGCAAGTAGAGACAGAGACTAATCAGATCGAGAGCGATCTGGCAGCCATTGCCGCCGCGTTCAGTTACGCGCTGCAACGACGAAAAACGCAAACGACGACACCCGCAGTTAAGAGTCGCTGGAAGTTGGCAGGCAGGAACGCGGGTCTCCGATCGTCTCAATTGACTTCTTCGAAATGGAGGAAGTCATGAAACTCAAAGCTGTCATCGGCGAACGCGAAGAGGAGTTGCTGCTGAATATCGAAGCCGGGCGAGTGACCGCTGAGATTGGCGATCGTGCTTACAGTCTCGAGGTTCGTCAGACAGAACCGGACAGTTATCTATTTCTTCTGGATAAGAATGTGCACCAGTGTCGCGTGAGTAGGCGCACTGCTCCGAAAGGTACTTTTGACGTCAGCATTCGCGGCCGGAGTTACGCAGTAACGATCGTCGATCCGAAACGATTGCGCAGTGGACAGAATTCTGACCGGCATCATCACGGTGTAACGGAGATCCTCGCGCCGATGCCGGGCAAGGTCGTGCGTATACAACTCGAAACGGGCGCGACGGTAGAGAAAGGCGCAGGCGTGGTGGTTGTGGAAGCGATGAAAATGCAAAACGAGATGAAGTCGCCGCGAGCGGGCGTCGTGGTGTCGATAAAAGTGAAGCCTGGCGACACCGTAAATGCCGGTGATGTGCTGGCGGTGGTCGAGTAATGCGGATACTGCTCTGGGACATCGATGGCACGTTGATTCGTTCCGTAAAAACGGGTGGGTACAAGGACTACACGATTCCTGTGCTCGAGGAGATTTTTGGCACCGCTGGACGCCTCGGCGAAATGCGAGTTTCGGGAATGACCGACTTACAGATTGTTTACGAGGCGTTGAGCGACGAAGGCATCAGTCAGGAAGCGATCCTGGCGCGCGCTGAAGTCTTGGTCTCACGTTTGACGGAAGAAGCGAGAAGAGTCACCGGCAATGGGGTGAAGTTTTTTGAAGTGCTTCCGGGTGTGCGCGAGACGTTGGAAGCTCTGGCGGCCCATCCGCGATACGAGTCGGCGCTTGTGACCGGCAACATCAAACCGATGGCGCATTTGAAAATGGAACTGGTAAGGCTGGATAAATTCTTCACGCTGCCGGGCGCGTTCGGTGATGAGTCGCACAATCGTCGCGATCTGCCCGCCAGAGCGGCTGAGCGCATTAGAGAGTATCTGCAAATGGATCTGGCGCCGGAACATTTCATCGTCATCGGCGACACGCCAAACGACATCGACTGCGCACGACACTTTGGTGCTCGTGCGGTCGCCGTCGGTACGGGAAGATTCTATTCGCGTGAAGAGATAATGGCCTGTGAGCCCGACGCGCTGTTGCCTGACCTTTCCGACACCGAGCTTGTGATCAGAACACTGAACGAACTTTAGACAGGATTTACAGGATGTTTTCAGGATGGACAAGATTCATCCTGTAAATCTTGAAACATCCTGCAAATCCTGTCTAAATTCGGTGAAAGCCCTTGAGGATGTCGCGCGTCTTTAGACGCAGAATCACCGGCCGGCCGTGCGGGCAAGTTGTGGGTGAAGAAGTCTGCAGGAGCCGATCGATCAACCAGCGCATCTTCTCCGGTGCGAGCGGCATGTTCACTTTGATGGCTGCGTGACACGCCAGCGAAGCCGCAATTTCATCACGCATCGTTTCCCGCGCGGAACTCTTCTTCTCCGCGTCAACCGTATCAAGCAACTCGAAGAGCATGTTACGCGCTTCGCCGCTCGGCAAATCTGCCGGGATCGCCTTTACCGCCACTGTCCTACCCGAAAGCCGCATCAACTCAAATCCATACTTCTCCAACTCAGGCGCAAGATCGTCGAACACGGCCGCCTGTGCCGGTGTTAGATCGAAAGTCTCGGGTACGAGTAACTGCTGCGAGTCGGTGCGTCGCTCCGCCTCCAGAGCCCGGTACTTATCAAAGAGCACGCGCTCGTGCGCAACGTGCTGATCGATCAGGAGCAAGCCTTCATCGTCAGTCGCGATGATGAAACTCTCTTCGAGTTGGCCCAACGGACGAATGTTTGTCGAAAGGGACTCAGGTGTCACCTCGCGAGCAAGTTTCTCCGCAGAATTCAAAGGAGGAAGAGCCTCAGACTTAACGGATTGCGAAGACTGGATCATCGCAGATTGGATCATCACGTCAATGTCGCGTGCGATCTCGTCGCCGGAAGGCTCAACTGGCGTCTCGAGCTGTAGTGGAGGAGGCGGAGGAACAAATTCGATTCTCGGTTGAGGAGTAAATGAACTTACAGACGCCGTCGCCGTCATTATTGGTTCAGGAATCTGTGGCGGCTCGTGTGGCTGCACGTAACTGGCACTCGCAAGCGCTGCTCTCACCGCTTCACGAACAACATCAGCAACAGCGGCCTGACGCCGGAAACGGACCTCCGTCTTCGCCGGATGCACGTTTACATCCACCTCCTCGAGCGGCGTTTCAATAAACAACAACGCCGCCGGATAAACACCATGCGGGAGGATCGATCGATATCCCTCTGAAAGCGAACGTCCAATCATTCGATCCCGAACGAACCTGCGGTTAACAAACAAGTACTGCGAGTCGCGCGAAGTGCGCCGATCGCGCGGCGCGGAAACATATCCCGTCACGCGTGCGACCAGACGATCGCCGCTGTTCACCTCAAGGAGGTTCTCCAGGAACTCTTCGCCAAAGATTTGATAAGCCCGCTCTTGCAGATCCTTCGCCGGCGCCGCACGGACCACTTCCCTGCCGTTGTTAATAAACGTGAAAGCAATTTCCGGATGGGCGAGGGCATAATGGGTCACGAGATTGGTAAGGTGATAAGTCTCAGTCGCTTCTGATCGCAAAAACTTTCGGCGTGCTGGGATATTGAAAAAAAGGTCCCGCACGGCGATCGTCGTTCCGCGTGGATGCGCTGCGTCTTTAACGTCGCGCATACGTCCGCCATCGATCGTTACGCGCGTCGCGGCGCTGGCGCCTTCGATACAGGTTGTCAGCTCAACTTTTGCAACTGACGCAATTGACGCGAGTGCTTCACCACGAAAACCAAGGGTGCCGATCGCAGCGAGATCGCCGGTCTCACGAATCTTGGAGGTAGCGTGTCTTTCAAAGGCCAGCACAGCGTCGTCGCGCACCATGCCTTCACCGTCGTCGGAGACTTTCAACAAGCGGCGGCCACCGGCTTCGATTTCGATTGTGATGCGTCTAGCACCGGCATCGATCGAATTCTCCACCAGCTCTTTAGCAACTGAAGCCGGGCGCTCAACAACCTCACCCGCGGCTATTTGATTGGCGACATGATCTGCGAGGACGCGAATTTTGGACATTAATCTTAATAGATCCTATCAGTCCTATTGGACCTATAGGTAAACCACCTGATGGTCATTCGACCCGATATTGATCGCATTAAAGATCCACTCCATCACATAAGTGCCGTGGCGAGCCAGCAGCGAAGTGATATTGATGTGACGTTCCTGTAGATCTTTGTTTGGATAAAGCTGATCGAAAGCTCTCTGCAACTGACGATGCGCCGCCTCGTCGCGCTTCATCTGGGCATGCACGAAACGCGTCTTCAGTCCATCGAGCTGATAATTAATCTTCTTTCTTCCCGTATCAAGCGCACTCGCCAACGTCGGATCGAGTGATTCGAGCTCCTGACGCAGTCGATCGAGTTCATGGTTGACGTTCTGTTCAGCGTTCGCGAAGAGTCTTGCAGTATCGGCTCCGAGATGCTCTTCGACAACTTGTTTGATGACCGGATCGAGTCCCTCAAAGAAATTCGCGAGCGTCAGGTTATACCTTTCCAACAGGCGTCCGGTGTGATGTTCGATCATCGTTAGACTGGAACGCGGCAGGATCGGCGTCGCGGGGCGTTCGAGCACGCGATAAACCTCAGCCGTTTGGGCAAAGTAAGCAATCTCCGCGGCCCCGCCATAGTAAGCAATGGTCGGCAGCAGGTAATCCTGGACCACGGCACGCAACGTTACGTTCGGACTGAACCGCTCCGGTTTTTCCTGGGCCATGGTGGCGAGATCGGCGGCGGTGTATTCCTCTTCGATGTCTTTGGCTTTGTACTGACCGTTCTCGACGCGCACGACAGCGTGTCGCCCGCCCTGCTCGTCGTGCATAAACAATGGAAAAGAATTCGCGGTGGCGAGCACTTGCGCGTGATACCCGGCGCTCTCGAGTTCGCTGCTCCGCTGTTCAAGCGCGGCGGCAATTTCCGGTGCGCGCCACGCTGCTTCGGAATAAAGGGGCGCCGCTAGTCGCTTTAGCTCAGAATCGAGTGGGTCCAGGAAGATCAAGCCGTAACGACCGAGCAACGATGTCATCATCATCGCGAAACTCTGAGCGTATCCGCGACCAGGTTGCCAGGCGTTCCTCACTAAGGCCTTGATGTCGTCCGCAAACTCTGAATTCGGTAACAATTCGAAAAGCTGATTGACAACTGCGTCAATCGAATCATCGGTGACGACTTGTCCGACGGGCTGTCCTTCACGATGCACCGCAGTGGAAACTTCGACATTCTTTAGCTGGCAGTCACGACCGATAAACTCCGCTTTCGCTACTTCCGCAAAATCGTGATCCTCTGAGGCAATCCAAAAAACAGGCACTGCTTTTGTCCCGCGCTGGCGCAGGCAACCCGCGAGTTTGACCGCCGATAGTGCTTTGTAGATTGTGTAGAGTGGACCAGTAAACAGACCTGCCTGTTGACCCGAAACAACGGCGATACTGTCTGGTTCGCGCAACAGCTCGATATTGCTGAGCGTCGCTTCCGCCGCGCCCCAGCGTTGATTCATCGCCGCGAGAGCGTTACAGACCGCGCTTCGATCGACCCGATAAGCTGCGAGCACTTCGGACGAACGTAACGGTAGCTCGTGATGAAAGCGAACGGCTGATGGATAAAAACGGCGTAGGGCTACCGGGTCTTTCAGGTAATCGAGAAACAGGCGCGACTGGTGCGGGATTTGATCAAAAGGAATCGTCTCGACGCGTAGTCCTGACTCTTCGGGGGTGCTGTAACAAGCGGGTTCGGCTGTACTCAAAGTGGTTTAGGCTCCTGCCGCTCATTCTACAGGTCTCCCGCAAACCCGCAAAACATCCGCGTCCATCTATCTCGCGGCTCGGACTTCTTCGAGTAACCGGGCAATTTCATTTCGGGCGCTTTCGTCGGGACCTCGCAAAGGCGCCCTTACGCCGCCACCGCGGTATCCAGCGAGGTCGAGCGCGGCTTTCAAACCACCAATCCCGAAACGCGTCGTCACCGCCGCTGCGAGCGGTGTCAGTTTTGATTGGAGCGTCGCCGCGCGTTCGTCTTTGCCGGCTTTGAACGCCTGGAAGATCTCGACACAAACCTCCGGCACCACACATCCCACCGCCAGAATTCCACCCGTTGCGCCGGCGCGTAAAGCATCGAGTAAGACAGTTCCATTGCCTGTCATCACTGCAAAGTCGCCTGGACAAAGACTGACCGTTTTGGAAAATCCGGCAACGTCGTTTGAACTATCCTTCACACCAATGATGTTTGCGTGTTCACTCAGACGCGCTACTGTTTCGGGTTCGATCTTGATTCCCGTCAGCGGCGGCATGCTGTAAAGCAACACCGGCAACGGCGCTTGATCCGCAACCGCTGTGTAGAAGTTAATGAGCGTTTCCTGCGTGATCGCGGAGCGATAAAAATATGGAGTAATCACGAGTACGGCATCAGCGCCGCCCCGCGCCGCGTTTTTTATTTCCCTGATTGTGCCAATGGTACTTTGTTGACCTGCACCTGCAATAAACGCCAACTCTTCAGAGACTGAAGCACGCGCAGCCTCAAGGGTCTGCATGTATTCGCGATCGTCGAGGTGCACTCTCTCGCCGGTAGAACCAAGCAGCACGTAACCAACGACGCCCTTGCTGGTCCACTTCGATAGATTCGAGCTCAATGCATCGAGTGCAAGATAGCTATCCGATGTAAACGGAGTGGGAACAGGTAAGAGAATGCCCTTTAGATTCTTCATGCATTGCGAAGGTTAGCCCGCAAAGGTACAGAGATCAAAACGCTTCAGAAGAGGTTTGTAAAAACCAAACGAAACACAAGGTTGCCGCGCTTTTCTACTTCGAAGCGATTGATGGCATGCATGTATGCCGCTTGAAACTTCGCGAGCACAACCGTGAGCTCTACGCCACCGCCAACAGAGTAACGGGACTGAGGATTACTGCTGTCATTTCGAGCCATTCGCGCCTCGTCAAACATCACTAACGGCTTCAACGAGTAGAGCTTGGCGTAGTGCGTCAGATATCTAACACCAGGCTTTATCTGTGAAAAGACCTTAGCTGCTTTCTTATCGGCTTCATCACTGGAAAGCCCTTCGTCCTCGAAACTCGAACTGAGTGCTTCTTCGCCCGTATTGACGGCGAATTCAACCAGATCTCTGAGAGTCGTTCTTGGATTCGAGTTCACCACTTCGTCTGGAATAAGCGCTGCAGAGAGAGAGGAAATCGGAATCGCAAGGGAAAGATTGAAATGATGGTAACTGTGGGCGCCGCGTGTTTCCCCGCTCGGCAATCTAAAACCCACCTGATTACGTCCATAGCCTCGCAAGACTGGCCCCGCCGGAAGAAAGGTGAGCGTCTCAGGGTCAATTATTTCACTGTAAATGAAGTTGGCAAGCGTGTTTCCGCCGTAGAAAAGACTGTACTCGGGTGCATGTTTCGATGCCTTGCCGGCTCCGAACTGAGCCTCAATTCCAATGGTCTGCTCGCCAATCGGCAATTCCTTTTCATAACCGATCAATGCAGCAATGCGATGATAGCTTTCCTGGGTTTGCGGTTTCCCGCCGTCGAGCCAAAGCCCAGCCCGAGTAAATCCATCGAAAATTCGACCGTCAAAGATTGCGCTGCCCTGGTAAGAATTCTCAGTCGCGAATTGTCGATTGACGCCACTCAATCGATTGCTCGAACGCCTGTAACCACCGTTCAGGGCCACCCTGTTAACGATTCCAGTAGCTGGATTGAAGGCGGCATATCCGTTAACACGAAGCGAATTTCTCAGATACGACGCATCGAGTTGGGGCTGACGATCAGCCGTAAAACTCGCTTCAACTCCGAGACTCTCAACCAACGAAGTAGGTTGTTTTAATACCAGTGAAAGATTTATTTCGGAGGTGTAGAACGGCTCAGAAAGTGATTTACTACCACGGGCTTTCAGCAATAACTCCACCGGTCTACCTTCAGCAGGTTTTCCCTGCGCAACCTCGCCAAGCGAAAGCAGATCTGTCGAGATTGCAAAATCCGGAGTAGCGCCAAGCTCTCCATCTGCACCCACTCCAAACTTCGGATCGAATATCCGGAGCAGTCGGGGAACGCCGCTGAGAAACGTCTGCGAGTTTGAACGTGGAAGCGGCAGTAGCGTGGCACCCATGAAGATAGGGTTTGTACTTAATGCCAGCGGCTTCACTTCGAGATCGACACAGTCCGTGCCCAGGCCCTCAGCCTGACAAGTCGCAGCAGCGACCTTGCGACCACACGCACGCACGAAATTGATGTCTACGAGTTGTAGTCGCTCGAGCTTCACAAACTCGATCGCGAATTTATCTCGCTCGTCATTGATTGCTTTAATAACCGCCGCTCTGGTCTCGCTGAGTTTTGCAGGTGTGAAATCGTCTCCTTTCTTGAGCGGCAGATTTAGCGCCGATGGCAACCAGCGCGCCTTCACTTTAACTGATCGGACTTTATGCCCTGGCCATTCGTCCCGACATTCTCCAGTTTGCGACAAGCTGGCGCCGGCGCTCATTAAAATCCATACGGCTGTCACCAAAAACCTGGTGATCTGAAATTTGCTCCCAATCATGATCGCTAAATTCACTTAGAAAACGATCCTGCAAAGACGCAAGCTGCTTCTTAGCCTCGCGTCTTGCAGGAAACTCTGTCTTGCTCAGACAGTCGACCGGATATATCAGCCGCCGATTTCCGCGACAACAACCTTGCGAGCACCAGCTTCGATCCGCTTCGCCTGGGCTTGCGTTGGACCGGAAGTGCCTTCCAGTTCCGCAGTGGGCGGAATTACCTCGTCCTTAATAAGCTGTTGTTGGTTCTTTGTGACTTTCTTGTCGGCAAGCATCTTCTGAATGCCTTGCTGAGCCTGGAGGTCTTCAATCTTTGGCTTGTAACTCACAAATACTACCTGGGTCCATTGGCCATCGATCTTCCTGTCAAGTTCGAAGATAAGTCCCCAAACTGCCTGGTTGTTCACGCAGGTCTTGTCAATTATGACGTGAAGCCTCAAGTCCTTTTTAGGAACGACCTTTATTTCAAGGGTGAAGCCTTTGCATAGTTCGGGCGTTGAGTCAGTTACTGGTACGGCTTTGATCGGCATTGTAGTTTTCCTTTTTTATTTCTCTCCGTTGTTCTGAACGCTCTTCCACATAGGCTGTACGTCTATGTCCAAAGGATAGTGAAATGTTGCTATAAAACATCACTCCTTCGGTTGCCCCGTTCCACTCTGTGCCTCGATATTTTGAGTTCCGCTCTTCTGCCGGAGTAGATTCTTGATGCCGAAGAGCGACTCCAAAGCGTCCTGCCAGAAGGGCGCGCCGACACTTAATAGCATGATCATGATGGCCCAACCAACGATTGTTTGGCCGTTACTTTTGCGACTCTCCCACCACTCGGCGCCATTCTGGACCTGCCAGTGAGAAATCTCGTTGCCGTCGATCAATTCTTTGTTGAGCTTGAAGCCGCCCCAACCATAGTTACCGTAATCGTCGGACCACGGCCTGGTCCAAATGCCAGTGCTCCAGATAAAACCCTGCAGTTGTTCGATGCTGAGAGGTTTGAAACCAAACCCCTCATATGTTCCCACGAACGAATCAATCGCCTGAAAGTCTTTTTTCAACTCCACGACTGTGTCTGGTTCGGGCGTCGTAGATGGCGTGGCGTTGTCGTTTGGTGTTGGCGATCGAGACGGTTGCGGCTTTGGAGTTTCGCTTGCCTGAGCGTTCTGCAACTGCTTCAGCAAGTCAGCGCCGGCATCGGCGACCATATTCCGCTGAATCTCATTCTTCGAGAGACTCCTATAAACCTGAAAGAAGTTTGCGTTCAGCAGAATAACGACGAGTATGCTGATCACGAGCGAAATCGTGCGCATGTTCCGCGAGTAGCGTTCGTCGAAACTCTGCGTAACCGTGTCAAACCAGAGCTCGACCTGCTCGATCTTGTTGCGTAGCGGTGAAATCGCATCCACAAATTTCTGGCTCAAATCGCCGATGAGTTTCGCGACTTGAGCGAGCTCGGCAGACAACTTCTGAAACGCAGCGACTTCACCAGCATTGCCAGCGCTGCTCGCGAGCTCTGTTTCCCGCGTGATTGCCTCTTGCGCTTCGTCAAGCAGGTCGAGCAGTCCATGAACGTCGAGCTTTCCGAGTCGCAGCAGATCGGCAAACAGCACCTTTGGCTTAACTTGAGTGCCTTCGAGAATCGACGAGACGTTATTAAAAATCGGTGCGAGGATTGAGCGAATCTCCGCGATTTTTGTGCTCGCCGCACCACGTAACATCGGATCGTTGGTGATAGCGTCGATCGCTTCTCGCAGATCTTTAATGCGATCGCAAAGAAGCTGAAACTTCGGCACATAGTCGGGGAAGAAATCTTCCGACTCGAGTTTTCCCATCACCTTGAACAGATCCCCTTTGGACAGCGATTCAAGCACGGCGTTTCCAAACAGAGTTTGTCTGCCGATACTTTTAAACTGATCCAGGACTTTGTCCGTGAATACATCTGCAGGCGAGGTAACGATCGCTGACTTCATCCCGAGCCAGCTTTTTAGTTTCAACCAGAATCTGGGCAAGAGGAATCCAGATGTCGTTGTGGTTTGCGCGCCGACGACCTGCTCGTAAAGATCCTTTAGCGAATCTTCGATCTGGCGCGACTTTAGTTTGAGGAGTTTTTTCAGAAGAGTCTGAATCGCTTGCACCAACAAACTCAGAACCAGCAGCACAATCACGAGGGCGATAACGGTGTTGAGGATACCCAGATCCATAAGAGCTCCTTTTGGGGGAAGTTGCACTCGATAATTCGAAGCAGCTCAAGACAAGGTAAAGCTGTTGAGCGAGGTGAAATGGACTGAAAGGTCAAACTGCGACTGACGCGGCTACGATATTAGATTTGACTCATTTGTTCAATAACTTTGGAGGATGTTGCGCCTTTGCGTACGACTGTTTTAACTTCTAAGCATGCCTGCATATCAATTTCTACAGTTCGACGTCTTCACTGAACAGCCGTTTTGCGGTAATCCACTGGCGGTCTTTCCAGAATCGGAGGGACTCACCGACGATCAAATGATGAAGATCGCGCGTGAGATGAATTTGTCGGAGACGGTGTTTGTGCTCAAACCGGAGTCTGATGAGATACTCCGACGACTCCGCATCTTCACGCCGGTACGCGAGATTCCATTTGCGGGTCATCCAATTGTTGGCACCTGGACCGCACTCGCTCAGGAAGGCGTGGTCCCCCTTCCGGACGGTGGCAACGGCTGGCAGCGCATCTTTCACGAGGTTGGCATCGGAGTCCTGCCCGTGGATATCGAGTTTAGAGACGGGAAGCCGGTGCAGGTGGAGATGACGCAGGGAACGTTCGAGATTATCCGTGAGATTGACGACGCCCACGAACAGGCTGAGGTCGCGCGTTCGTTGGGACTTGCTCGAGAAGATCTCGATGAGAGTCTTCCGATCCAGGTAATCACAACCGGGTTGTCGTGTTTGGCAGTGCCGATTCGTTCACTCGCTGACTTGCGTGATATTCGTGTTGACGCAACCCTTCTGGCTGACATTTACACTCGGCACGGCGGCACTGGGTGTCATGCATTCACGCGCGAGACATTGGAAGTTGGCGCATCTCGAGCGCACGCACGTTTCTTCGCTCCGGCAGACAATATTCCCGAAGACCCAGCGACCGGCAGTGCCTGTGGGGCACTTGGCGCTTACCTCGTCCATCACGATGGGCTGACTCTGGAGCCGCAAGACGGCCGGTATAAATTTGTCATTGAGCAGGGCGATTTCATCCACCGGCCCAGCCGGATCAATCTGAACGTCAAAGGGAAACCGGGCCGCGTTGAAGAGGTGAAGGTCGGTGGGCCGGCGGTGCTCGTCGCGCGGGGCGAAGTATTGGTTAAATAGGTCCTATAGGACCTGTTAATCCGATTCCAAAACATGTTAGATCTCATCATTATCGGGGCGGGTCCCGCGGGATTGTCTGCTGCTGAAGCGGCGGCACAGGCTGGGCTTGATTATCTCGTTATCGAAAAAGGCACGATCGCCAATACGATCCGGCAATATCCGGTGGGTCGCGCGATGTTCTCCACGCCCAACGAAGTGGAGATGCATGAAGGTACTTTGAAACCCGTGCGCGAGAAACCCACGCGCGAGGAAATGCTGTCGCACTACATTCATTTCGCACTCGACCTCGATCTGCGAATCAACACCGCAGAAAAAGTTCTCGCTCTAACCGGAAACATAAACGACGGATTCGTTGTCAAAACAGACGCGAATGAATACAGGGGCCGGCGTGTGCTGTTTGCGATCGGTGCGATGGACATACCGCGACGGTTGAACGTGCCCGGCGAAGACTTACCGAAAGTTCATCATCTGTTTGTCGAGCCTTACGCATACGTGCGGAAGGACGCGCTCGTAGTCGGCGGCGGGAACAGTGCGGCTGAAGCGGCGTTGTTTCTCTCTGAAGAAGGCGCGCGCACGACGATGGCTATCTGGCGGGAAGATTGGGAGAATCGCGATCCGAAGGCAGGCGCGATGAAACACTGGGTGCGCACGCCGCTCGAAGCCGAGATCAAAGCGGGCCGGCTCAGAGTCGTGCTCTACAAACAGGTCGACGAAATACGTGACAGCGACGTGACGTTAACGACTGAGACGGGCGAATCGCTGACAGTTCCGAACGACGTGGTTTTTGTGCTGGTCGGTAGTGATGCAGATCTCACGTTGCTAAAACAGCTCGGGGTGCAAACCGAGCGTGGCAAACTTGCTGAAGTACCGGTCTACGATCCTGAAACTTTCGAGACGAATGTGCGTGGAATCTATGTCGCAGGGCACTTCACGCACGCTCGCCATATCAAGGCGGCGATCGACGTGCCGCGTCGGATAGTTCCGCACATCGCGCGAGAGTTACGAAGTTAACCAGAGTTGATTAGCCACGGATTAACACGGATTTTCACAGATCAGCACGACTGATTTATCCGTGTCATCCGTGTAAATCCGTGGCAGACGTTTCATGTTGACTCGCCTACGTCGCTCTTGCGGCGTGCAACTCCGCTTTTCTGTGCCGCAACCTCAACCTCGCGTGCAACAGCCTCGGCAACCCGTTTATCGAAAACCGATGGAACGATGTATTCCGGATGTAACTCCGAGTCAGAAATGATACTTGCAATCGCATTCGCAGCCGCAAGCTTCATTTCCTCATTTATCCGCGCTGCGCGACAGGCAAGCGCTCCACGGAAGATGCCGGGAAAACTCAAAACGTTATTGATTTGGTTCGGATAATCCGATCGTCCTGTCGCCATCACCGCAACATATGGAGCAGCGTCCTCAGGCATGATCTCCGGAACCGGATTCGCCATCGCGAACACGATCGGCTTGTCAGCCATTCGTTGCACGTCTTCCGCATTAATCACACCGGGCACTGACAAACCCAGAAATACATCGGCGCCCTTGATGACGTCATGAACTGTTCCGTGCTCATCGTTCGGGTTGGTGTTCTGGGCGTACCAGTCTTTCATCCAGTTCATGTGTTCTTTGCGACCACGATAGAGCGCACCCGTTTGATCGCAACCGACAATGTTTCGCACACCCGCGGCCATGATGATCTTTGTGCACGCAACACCGGCCGCGCCCACACCGTTTACCACGACTTTGATCTCTTCCATTTTCTTGCCGACCAACTTGAGTGCGTTGATAAGCGCGGCCAGCACTACGACGGCAGTTCCGTGCTGATCGTCGTGGAATACCGGAATGTCGAGTTCCTCCCTCAGTCTCTCCTCGATCTGGAAGCAGCGCGGCGCGGAAATATCCTCGAGGTTAATGCCTCCAAAGACGGTCGAGATCGCCTTCACAGTGCGCACGATCTCGTCGGGATCTTTCGTGTTCAGACAGATCGGAAACGCATCTACACCGGCGAACTCCTTAAACAGCATCGCCTTTCCTTCCATCACCGGCAGAGCCGCCGCCGGACCAATATCGCCAAGGCCAAGTACGGCTGTTCCATCGGTCACGATTGCGACTGTGTTTTTCTTGATCGTGAGATTGAAAACCTTTTCCGGATCCTTGTGAATCGCCTCGCATATCCGCGCGACACCCGGTGTATACGCCATTGAAAGATCGGCGCGAGTTTTCAGAGGCACTTTGGAAACGACTTCAATCTTGCCACCGAGGTGCATCAGGAAAGTCGGGTCAGAAACCTGAAGCAACTCGACGCCATCCACGTCTTTCACTGCCTCGACTATCTGTTCACCGTGTTTGCTCGAGATTGAGCTGACGGTGATATCGCGGATGATGTAGTCGTTTCCGACTGTGACGATGTCAATGGCGCCGATGTCGCCGCCGGCGTGACCGATCGCCATCGTCAATTCACCAAGCGAGCCGGCACGTGAAGAAAGCCTGACACGCAAGGTCAAACTGTAACTCGCGCTGGGTGTTGGTTGCATAAGTCAGTTTGTTCGAACCACAGATTACGCAGATTACACTGAATCAAGCATCTGTGTAATCTGCGGATGCTTTTTTGTCAGCCTCAAGGACCTCTTGCCAAGAAGGCGATAGAGCTCAAGAGCCTCTTGATTGCCGTTGAGCGCTGCGAGATGCCGTTTTACCGTTTCCAGATCGCCGCGTGAAAAGGTTCCCGTCAGCGCGTGGGCCGGATCTTTGGTTTCGAGATTCCTGACTGTACTCGTAATCAAAGGCAACAGTATCTCTTGTGCTGTTTGGCGTTTTAGACCACAGTCGGCGAGCATTTCCAAAGCGACATCAAACAGCGCAACCACGTTTCCGGAGACCATCACTGCCGCCGCGTGATAGAGAGGCTTGTCCTCCGTTCGGATGGAAAAGCTTTTGCCGCCGAGGTCTCGAACCATCGCTTTTCCGGTACGCACGGCGGAATTGTCACCTTCAACACTCCAGAATCCACCTTCGAGTGGCGCGCCGGCATGGCTGACTGAGACCAGTGGATGGATTGAACCAGTGTGCCAGCCTTTTTTTCGCAGCGGCTCGAGCAGGTCCGACGAGAGCGCTCCGCTGGTGTGAAATGCTGTCGGACCACGGCCGCTATTGAAATCCACACGGCTTAGTTCCTCCGCGACGCCGGCAATTTGGTCGTCAGGAACGGTGATCAGAAATATGCTGGCAGGCCGTAACGAATGCAGCCTTCCTGCGGCCAACACCTGCACTTCCGCGTCTAAAAACCGGGCGGCTTTTCGCGCACTCTGGAGAGTTCGCCCAACCAGCGACTGGATCGGGTAACCTCGGCGCGCCAGCACAACGGCCAGAGTGGTTCCGAGACGGCCACTCCCGATAATCGAAACTTCCGGCTTTTGCTTCCTTTTCCGGTCGGTCATAGGTATATTGAAGGCATTAACGAGAAGTGGATTTTGAGAAGCGAAAGTCTATTCCTCCGGGCCAGGAAGTTATACTCGGTCACACAACCAAGTCACCGAGCCTGTGCATCATAGACTGCGCGTCAGGATTTAGCGAAAACGTACGTCTGATCCCCTACCCTCAGGTCATCGATATCTTTGGAGGTTTTTTGAGATGAACAACTTCTCCCGTGCCACGAGTGCTTTCGTTTTAACTGCGTCCTTACTGGCGAGCTCAGTGGCTGCGGTAGCGCAAACGCCAGCCAACAAGCAGGCTGACCCGGCTCAAAAAACCAGCCCAACCCAAACCGAACAGAAGCAGACTCAGACGGAACAGAAGGCCGACCAGAAAGCGGCGGATCCGAAAGACGCTCCGGCTGCTGCTGTCGTCAAATCGAATAAGCCGCTTTCGACTAACGAAGATCCGAACATGATCGGCAAGCGGCAAATCAATTCCGGGCTGATTGCCAAGATGAGTGGTTCGACGGAAAAGGAAGTCCGCATGGGCCGCGAAGCGGCGGCTGAAGTTGACCGGCAGGCGAAGTTCGTGGACGACCCGGTCATCACCGAGTATGTGAATCGAGTTGGTCAGAATATCGTGCTCCATTCGGACGCCAAAGTTCCCTTCACCATCAAGGTTATCGACTCGGATGAAGTGAACGCATTTGCACTGCCCGGTGGCTTCTTCTACGTAAACAAGGGCCTGATCCTGGCCGCCGACAACGAAGCGGAACTGGCAGGCGTGATGGCACACGAGATTGCGCACGTTGCGGCCCGTCACGCGGTTGAGAACCAGGCCAAAATGAGCTTGCTTGAGTATGCTGCTCTCGGTGGTTCAATCTTCCTGGGCGGCATTCCGGGATTGATTTATCAGAACACGGCCGGCATCGGATTGCTCGGAATTTTCATGAAATTTAGCCGGGGCGCCGAAGAAGAAGCGGATCGGCTTGGTGTTCAATACATGTATGCAGCGGGTTACGACCCGGGCGCGATGGCGACAATGTTTGAGAAGCTGGAAGCCAAGAACAAAAAGAAACCCGGCTTCATCTCGCGCGCCTTTGCGACTCACCCGGCACCACCGGACCGCAGAGCCTCTGCCCTCGCTCTCGCGGCAAGATTCCCGGAACACGAGGAATATGTGATCAGCAGTTCCGAGTTTCAGCGCGTGAAGAACCGGCTTCTGAGGCTTTCAAATGCACGCGCATCGACGGCCGGAGCAATTGCCGCCGGTGATGACAACGGAGCACCAGGCAGGCCGACTTTGAAACGTCGCCAGCCAACCCCGGACGACAGCACGACGACGCCCGATGGTGAACAGCAGCAGAAAGAGGCCCCGAAACTAAAGAAAGATCCGGAGCCAACCAAAACTCCCGACAAGCCATAGCAATCTGTGGTAACTTAAATACGCGAGGCCCTTCGGGATCCCCGAAGGGCCTTTTGCTGTCGAGAAATACGCAGAAGGCGTTCTTCTAATACGCCGAAAGGCGTTAAACGTCGCCTCGGGTTGACAACGTTTTGGGCCGTTCTGTATTCTAGCCGTTCGCGTTTTATTCGCTGAAAACAGAGATAGTTAACTATGTCGACATACTTCCCCAGCGGTAAGGAACTCGCTGGAAGACGAAAATGGTACGTGGTGGATGCGAGCGGTCAAACC
>DASYSD010000063.1:0-35938 GCA_036003745.1 Pyrinomonadaceae bacterium | reverse complement strand
ACCGCTAACGGCGGTAAAATTAAATTAGCAGTCTCATGTCAAAGAGCAAAACAGCAATAGAGCAAACGCAGACGCTGCGGCGTCGTGGTCAGAGTGTGCCTAAAAATCTCTTGACAGCGGAGACCGCTTCATAGATGGGCTGAAATTCGCCAACGCCTTCGGCGTTTTCAAACTGAACCACTACCCAATCTTCGTATCCGATTGCCACACACTTCCACCAGGCGCCCATGCGGTGAAAAGTGGATCAGGCCAGAGGCTCATTCCTACCCTCTTTGATTCTGAATATCTGTCCGGCGTCAGAAAGTACCCATAGTTCGCCGTCGGCAAAAACCGCGCGAATCAGAAAGTTCTCCTGATCAGACGGCGTCGCCTCGGCTGCGGAAAGGCCCTTCGCGAACGGCACCGCAAGCAGGAAGACGAGCAATGCGAGCGAGATGGATAGTGATTTTCTTGTTCTAACGATCATCTTGTCTGTTTTGTCGCTTGCCAATTGCGCGCGCGCATTTCGATTTCTGTTAAATCTCCAGATAATTCGGTACGGCCGTCCGAGTCTGTTGCGCCAAACTCTACAAGCAATTTAACCATCAGATCATACTTGTCCCAGTCCATCAGGAAACGAGCCTGGCGCGCCAACTCCAGTGGCTTGTCCGTATAGATAGTGGCGGCTGGCTCATCCGCAATTAGATTCGGGTCTGCGCCATTTTCAAGCATCAATCGGACCAGCTCCGGATGACTACCTAAGACGGCAGCAAACAACAATGACGCACCCTGATCACAACGAGCGTTTAGATCAACTCCAGCCGCAATCAACCGCTTGAGTTCATTGACATCGTTTTCCACGACTGCCTTTATTAACTGCTCTTGAGCGCTTTCCATAGAGATTTGAGGGCGAACATAACTTGACTCAACCGCCGGCTATGCTCTTCATTCTTCGTGATTTGTGTACCAGTCCGTATGCAGAGACCAAACCGCACAGCGCAAGCACGAGGTCCAGCGCCATTGATATCGGCATGCTGGGCATAGTCCGGCCGTGTCGAACGTGTTCCATTCCATGCCACACCCGTCAAAGAATCCTTCCGGGTATGGACAGTCGCCGCAATACCAAAGATCCCATTTGTTGGGCTGCCATCCGCATGCTGGGCAGCGAATGCGTCTGGACGAGGTTTCGTCCTCGGATTCGAGCTGGTCCACATCCGTCGCATTCTCAACCGCGCCTTTCTGGAATAGTGAGAAGAATGCCGCCAGACCAACAATTCGATACAAGTTTTTTCGTCTCATTGCGAAAATCAAGTGACCCGGTCCGCTAGACTGCGTAAATATCAAAGTCGATTTCCAAATTCCTCTCCGACAATTCCCTCAGGACTTTCGGCGTCAGCAAAAATCCTCGGTTCCAGCTTCTCATATCCATAAACAGACCGCAGAACAAATCGACTTTGTATTGCTGCGTCAACCGCTGCCAAACGCTTCGATCCGCACTCACACGAGCAAGTAATTTCAACACCTGTTCTTCCAGATCAACATCTTCAGGTTCTACGGATTTTAATAACCAACTCCCAAATGGAGATACTCTTTGCCGTCCTTCTGCGGCAGCAACTACGTCTCCTTTTCTTGCTTTGCTGGTAGGTTCACAGTTCAGCAAAACAGAAATCTCATCCGGATCGAGTTCGTCTCCAAAAATGCGAAGCGAGACTGTAACGCGCTCTACCTGACCGCCAACCGAAAACAATTTACCTTCTGTGTCATATGAATCGGTCATAAGAAAAGTTGTCAGGGCGAGTCGATCCAACTCTCGAGGAGATCACTTGCAGCTGCAGATTGCGCGCCCCTCTTTGCCACCCCACAGTGACCACGTTTCATAAAGAGATTTGAAAAAGAGACAGAGATCCTTCGTTTTGTACTGAGTGAAGTCCATTCGGAAGGACGTCACAAGTTTTCCGTCGCCGAAAATCTTCACCAGATGTTTTCGATTTGTCGCTAAAGACGAAATTCGCGTCGGCCGTGTGTTGGACGCTACCACCGGCGCCAGCTTATCAATCTGAACGGAGTAGGTTGTGATGCGGTTCCCACCCGCTGGATTAGCCAAACTCTTTTCGCCTGCCGTTGGTCGATCTGGTGGCGCAATACAAATCGAACCGAGACCACTTGCCGGCGTGTTTCTCGCTTGGCCAGGTGCAGCGGTACTAAAAACGCAAACTAGCAACGATAAGAACAGAACTCTCATTCCCATCACGGCGCCACTTATTACAACTTGATGACAATGCCCCACAATTCCAGACAGACGAACGGGTGGAAATGGCTTACTTGCCTACAACCTTTGCGTAAATCAAATCTTCCGGCACTGTGCCCCAGAATCGTGAATCGCTCGAGTTGTCGCGATTGTCGCCCATCACAAAGTACGCGCGCGCTGGGACAGTGATCGGCGGTTGAGATCTGGCAGATAGATTGAATCGGCGATCAAGATAAGACTCTGTTAATTTTGAATCGTTGAGCCAAACTTTACCGTTTATAATCTCGATTCGATCTCCGGGAAGACCAATCAATCGCTTGATATAGCTCTTGGTTGGATCAGGCGGATACTTAAACACGACGATATCTCCCCGGCTGAGTTGCCGGCGCGATTCTGAATTCAAGCCAACTACTCTCAGCAGATCGCCATCTTTGATCGAGGGCAGCATCGACGTGCCTTGAAACTTAACCGTTCTCGCACCCAACAAAAAACAAGCAGAAACAAACGAACAGCAGACCAGTCCAAGTATTACTTTATGGTTCATAGGGGCCTGATTTGCGTTTCAAGGTTCGGTGGCGGGCGTGCAACCTGCTTTCGCCCTCTCCAAAAACGCCGGCATCTTATTACCCTGGCCGCCTTGAATGTATAAAGCAAACTCACCATGGTTGATTGGATAACGAACGCCAATTTGCAAGTAGCGCTGTTTGCTGAAGCGGTAAGTCGCTAACGATCCCTCGACCGCAGTTAGATGGGCATAACTTACAAGTTCAGGCCATTGACCTTTGATTCGATGCAGATAAATATATTGCCCCGAAATAAGTCCCAGTTCTCTGGCGGGGTTTAAGCCGAAGACTCCCCAGACACAATTGCCGGTCCCTCCACAATCAAGAGGCACAAAGTATTCAGGTTGGTGATCACCATTTAGGTCGAAGACGAATGCTCGGTCGCCCCAGGTGCCTGAACTTAGGCAAAACCTCCGGCTCTAGTGCCTCGACTTTCCGAATAGCGAAAACCGCGAAGAGAGGCTTTGCCTCAATCGTGCGGACAACGCGACTTGTTAAGCTGCAGACAGCGCACTGATCGTGACGTAATACCCGTCCGGATCTCTGAGTGAGAACTCCAAAGTTCCAGGGCTCGGATTCATGTTGGGCTCCTCTTCGAGCCGAGTTACGAGAGCCCGTGCGCTTTGCAGGGCGATGTCGAAATCATCGACACGAAAGAACAAGAGTAGACCGTTGCCAGGTTGAGCGTGCTCAGGACTCGCAAGGGAGGGATGCTCATGTTCACCCCACGCGTGGAGGCAGAGCAGGACCGTTCCATCCGTGTCTAGGATTTGCCCGAAGTAGTCATGGGCGGGAGCCGTCTGCGGCAGGCCAAGCAGCGACTGGTACCATTTGCAGCTGCCAGCCACATCACCAACCCCAATGATCGTCCACGTGCGCCTCATGAATCCTCCAGCAGTTTAATGGCTCGGCGAGTTGGTTGGAATTGCGCCTCAAGAACCAACAGCCACCCACATAATAGCGCCTATAACTAACCACACAGCAATTGCAAACAAAGGAATTAGATGATCCCTGAGCCTAGTGTTCAGCGAGGCCAACACCGGTGTGGACGATGATCCTGAGTTCTCCGGTCTTCAGGCAAGCAAAGACAACCGCGCGCCACACGTTCAAGGCACCGTTTCGTAGAGCCGCCGCTGTCGTTTACCATATGTAGGTAATGTTGTTCGACCGTTTAGCGAATCCACGCTGCGTTTGAGCGGTTGCGCGCGCACTACAAGTAAAGGCTACTCACACGCGCGAGTTCGCTTCAAGCACTTGTTCGATTAAGCGGGTAGATTCTAAATGCTCTTGCCATTACGTCCTTCGCTAAAATAGCGATCGACGACGCCGACTAGGTTTCTCAGATTCTCTTCGGTGCGAATCTGAGAATCGACTAGCGAATTGATTTTGGCATTGACATCATTGAATCCGGCATGCGTCACGGTGGCGAGGCGCGCGACGATCTCCCCAGTTTGGGCGACTGTTTGATCAGTTCGAGCTTGTGATTCCTCTAATCGCTGAATGTCGGAGGCAAACTGCGCTTGCTGCTCCACGATAAAGGCCATCCTTCTTTCGATTTCTTCGTTACTCATCATGAGGATCTCCTAAACTAATTGCAGGGAGTGTAACGAACCGTCAGCTTAATACCAACCGAAGTTGCCAACGCTGCGCAGGCAGCTCCTCCAGGAAGTTCACTCATCAGTCGTTTGATTTGCGTTTGATTTGCGTACCGTAAGAGTAATCAAGGCTTCGCGGCCTCCATGCTGCCGCATGATTGCTCTCTTTCGAGATTTCTCAGCGATCACTTGACCAAGTGGCGCATCCGGATACTTTTCCCATTCCTGAGCCGGCTTGTGTTTGATTCGCGATTCAATCTGATCAGCAAGCTCCTCATCGAATCCTATACCATCATAAGCAAGTTGCTGATTGGCATGGTGCCGATTGGCCCGGTTACGTAATGCTTTCCTAAGCGGGATGTTCTTTCGTGCGGCGTGAGGAGCTTCGCCGTAGACATTGCGACGATCGCGGTCGTAGCTGAGCTTTTTCTTTTCCTGGGGTGTACGCTTCTTCATGTTCACAACGAATCCGCTCCGAGCGCGTGTTATGCCGGTCGCTACATATAATCTTTCCTTTTGCAGGACGGAACAACGTCGTACCCAAGATAATAGTAGAAATGCCATCGCCGCTTTCCACGAAAAGGCAAACCAGTCCACACGGTGAAGTGAACTCCCTCATTGCTTGTGCAGTCTCGGAAGAATTCGCGACGGCCATCGTTATCTAGATCAACGCTGGCTCTGCCATGCTGTACGACAATCTGCTTCGAAGACACCACAGCGATTCCTGCTGCCTGTCTCTCTCTCATCGTAACCGCACTATCACTCGCGCTAAACTCTAACGAATAGAATGAGGCATCTGGGACATCAGGATTAGCTGAACAACTCTGACTGAGTTTTTCTTTAATCCTTGCTCTGACGATCGACTGACGTTTTGAAAGGACTATTATGTTTACAGGAATGCCGTTGCTGAGTCCGCCATTCGAAATAATGAGGCATGTATTGCCTCGCTCATTCACATCAACTACGCCAACTTGAAATTTGAAATCGAAGGTCTGCCCTCGGACATAAGCAAACGCGGCACAAAGAATTAAAGCTGCTCCAAAGAGTTTCATAAGGTAGCGATTCTAATGCACACAGTGCTCACGCTAGAAGATGGCCAAAAAACAAACCATAGCCATCAATATCCTTGATCACGAAGCCCCTGAGACCATCATCGCTGTCCGTTAGAGGCACGGAGAAACGAACGCCACGCGACGCGAACTCCTCCACCAACGCGTCCGGATCAGGGACCTCAACATAAGCATCCCAACTAAGTGCCGGTTCACGGTTGTAGTTCGGGACCGGTTCAACGATGATCTCTTTGCCGTCGCAGATCACGCCCAGCGACTTGAACATGATCATCGCCCCATCGCGGCGGACAATCCCGAAAAACTCGTCCTCAGGGGTTGGGCCTCGAAACGTAACTTCAAAACCCAGCATATCGCGATAGAACGAGAGCGCCGCAGGGACGTCAGCGACGATAAAGAACGGTGAGATGCCGGAGATCGTAGGTCGTGTCATAGCATTTTCGCACGTCACTTTTCCGGCATGATCTCAACCCATCTCACTTCGGGTTCAAAGTGTTCCATGTTGTCCTCCGGCACATTCTTAACGAGAACCATAAATCTCGACTTGTTCCCCTCGACTATGAATAAGACTGTAAGATCCGCAAGATTGGGCGGCGGAAAATCATTGTCTTCAATCTCTTCATCGTATGTATAAGCCGATTGTTCAGCACTCGCGGCGCGCTTGATTGCTAATGGCCCATCAATCTTGAACGCCTCACGGAGAGTCTGCCAAAATAGACGAGCTTCAACCGAAGGCAAAATCAGCTGGTCTTCGAGTTTCCTCGAGATTTCTTTCTCCTCGACACCATTGCCTGCGAGATCGTAAGTGACGCTAAGAAGAGAGCCTGACGGTTGCAGACCGTTGCGCCGCGCGTGTGGCTCAAGCGTCCTCCATAGCCTTGGTCCACACACAATACCGCGACTGGAAGAGGCAGCTCGATCAAGATCATTCCTGGGGGAGAACGCGGCCTCGATTAGCCTCGTTGCCTTCTGGTCGAAGGCGTCTACTAACTTCTGTATTGCCGGCCGATCATAAGTCACTACCCTCAAAGGCTTGCTCTGCGTATCGACGGGCGAAGTTGCTGGTCTCAGCGCTCGAACTGGTCTACCGATCAGCCTGGGTGCGTCACGCAGTAACTGCCGCCCCTTTTGCATGACCCGATATTGGAATACGATGGGCCCGGCCACAGTCACCTCTTTCCATACTGAAGAGCCGCCCTCGTAATGAATATAAGGTTGACGCACGGAAGAGCCTTGTTTATCAGTGTTCTCAATCAACCCTGAAGTCTCCATCTTCCAAACAAAGGACTTCTTCGGGTAAAAGTCCAACTCGTCGCGGTCTTCACTCACGAAGACCAGGAAATCAATTTCGGGATCGTTATCGACCAAGGCCCAGCCTTCTGTTAATGCCTTCAACACAGCGGCCGCTTGGGCCAACTCCGTTCTTTTCATGTTTGCTTCCGGCCGCACTTGGCCATGACTTTCAATGAGTATGGTCGTACATAGCGCTCCTGTCATAAAGAGGGACGAGAGCACCCGGAGTAAGATAATGATTCGAGGTTTTGGCAGCATAATTGATCGCGATCAAACAGCGCCAGTCAAAACCTCACGGCGCTACGAAAAACACGTCCCAAGCCCAGCGAGTCCCGTTAACTCTCGCTCGATAGCGGAACTGATTCCCATACTGATCTGTTCGCATCGACTCTTTGAAATCCAGCGATATTGAATCCACATGCAGATCCAGCAGCGTGTGCATTTCCCACGACTCAGAAATCCCGTTGTGGTTTGTGTCTTGCCACAGTCGCAGGGATGAATAGATCGCATCGTGTTGGTCAATAAATCCGTCACCATTTCCACCAGTTTGCGGTTTATCGTGTTCCGCAAGAGCAAGAAAGCCGTTGCGAAAGACACCAATCGGCGGCGCTGGTTGCGCTGTGAAATTGCCGAACAGTTCACCACCGTTATCGATTGTGCCGTTGGCGTTTCGGTCCAGCACAAGGAAGTTCTCATCCGATCTCAACCCTGTCCACGCCGTCGTCTCGCGTACTCCGTCGTTGTCAAGATCAAAACTGACACCCGAGGCTCTATCTGTAAGATCGAAACCGTTACCTAAAATGTCAATGAGGATAGGACTATCGCCGAGAGCCGTGCCTCCCCCGTCGTACTCGCACTGGCAGTCTGACCAGAGGTGCTGCCACCAACCCATCTTCTGCGGGCACGTATTGGTACAAATACCATTGCCCCCAGTATTATCTGGAGTCGGTGACGGTGTCGGAGTTGCCGTCGGAGTTGGTCTTGCAGCAGCGATGCATGACCCTGACTTCGTTGCATCCGATGCTTGTAAAGTTTTCATCGTTACAGTCCCATCTAAACAGGGATTGCCGCCTGGTGGAACTACTGGATTATTCATAATGGTCGGATTAGCAGGATTCACACCGGCCTCGTCCAAACCAAGAAAATGACCAAGCTCATGTGCGATTACAGTCGCGCCATCGACCACATTGGCCGCTCGCATCTCCCACTCAGCACCGTAATACACGCGAGTTGTAGCAGGTCGGTAAGCAGCACATCCTCCGGTATCAGCAGGATCAGTACTACGTTTAAACTCCACATCTCCAGAGCTACCCGCAGGAGCAGGATCGAAAAAGACACCCGTTGAACCCGATTTGCTGTTCCATTGTCCAATCGCATTATCAAATGCTGATTTTGATGTAGTCGAAAGGTTGGATTCACTAAAACTATATGTAATGTGGATCTTCCCATCAGTGGGATTTGGCGCTCTAATACGCAGGATTTCTGAAATTTGATGCCGGTATGCATTGCTGGCCGATAATGGAATTCGCAATTAATGCACTTGTTACCAACAATAGTAATGAAATACTAGTGAGTTGGAGGAACTGTCGAAGAGTGAACATTTTGGCTCTCCCTTTGAGTAAGGTAAGGAATGGGAATAGGAACCACAGGGACCTATTGATTTCTAATTACAGCACGCTTTTGTTTCGGGATATTTTTGAACCGCTCTTTGGATTTCCTCGATAAAATCATTTATGGTTTGGTCCTTATGTCGTTGGACCAAGTCCTTTTTGTCACCCAGCGGCTTAATTCCCCAAGCCGACGATGGCACTTCGAATAACCCTTGTCCGCCTCCGGTCAACTGATAGATGTCGCTGCCGTCAGCAGACTGATGAAGAAATAAGATGTAGGTCTGATTTTTCGTTATAGGCCCTAAATCCGGTGTCAATATCTCAGCGGAAGTGCCGTCCTCAAAAACGACTTTTCCACCCGGAACGATTAACCGTATCAAGCCATTTTCTTGTAGCTGCCCCTTAAAGATTCGACTCACCTTTACCTTATATTCTGTGATTATTCGTTCACCGTTTGCTGTTAAGCTCGAAGAGCCATCTTGTGGCGTTCCCATAATCACCACAGAACTATGACTCGTAAGAGATTCAAGATCGTATTTCGCCCAACCCGTCGTTGACTCTGAGCTGACGAATCGTTTCTTGATTCTCGCGCCTTCTCTTAACCCGCCTTTTCGAACCGCAGTAACTACTTGATCAGGGCCTTCGGGCTTTTGAGCTGATAACGATTGCGTAGCAGCACCTTTCCCGAAAATGAAAGCCATTCCGGTCACCGTAAATACAATCATCAGTCCCAGCAGTTGCTTTCGTGATATGAGTTGCATAGTTGTCTTCCTCACTTCTACTAATTCGTTTCGAGTCAAATGGCTTGATATATCACCACATGAAACATCAAGCTAACTTAGCTTGCATAACGGGGTCGCCCACTCCAAGACACTGAGGTGAGCACAAGAGTGATAGATGCAAAGAATATTGTGAGTGTGAAAACGCTCCCGTAAATTCTCATAGCACTTCTTGCTCACCCGTCTAAACCGAGCACAGAGTCATCTTCACCAGAGTTAGACCCTGATGTCCGTACTTAAAAAGCTTTGGTTTCCTATGTGTGAGCATACAAATCAAGACGAACATCAAGGACTGTTGTGAGCACTAGTTAGATATACCACTAACTACGGAATATCAAGTGAACTTTAGCTTTTGGTTAGAGGCGTTATGCCCTTCAAGAACAAACGAAAACAAGGATTTCAAAAAGTTCGTCAAAGAGATCTACAAGCCTTGGGCGATGGAGAACAGTGAGTGCGCCCTGCCGGGCGCACCAATGCAAAAACGGCTGCCAAAGTTGGCAGCCGTTAATAGATGTTAGAAATGGTCGGGACGACTGGATTCGAACCAGCGACCTCACGCACCCCAAGCGTGCGCGCTACCAGGCTGCGCCACGTCCCGTCTCCCTGACTTAGTATCCTGCCAAAGAGCAAATGTCAAATCACGATTTACGGCTGGTTTCCTGTTCGAGCAACGACAATAGCTCGCGCAATTCTGCCGCAAGCTGCTTTAACCCTTGTCGCTCCTCAGCAGTACGCGGTGCAACTGCGCTCGTGTAGGTGGGTGTCTCGGCTGGAAACAACTCGCCCTCGTTATATCCGACCGGCGGGCTCCCGGCCTGCCCGTCGTCGTCAACCCCGACAACTTTCAATTTTCCACCACCACGAAGCTCGTTAGTAAGCCGTTTCTTCGCGCCTGCGATGGTGTACTGATCCTCGTAAAGCAGTTCCTTGATCCGCAACGCCATTTCCACGTCCCGTTTGCGATAGACACGTTGCCCGGCGCGATTCTTTTGCGGCGCCAGCATCGGGAACTCCGATTCCCAATACCGCAGGACGTGCGCCTGCACACCGGCGAGTTCGCAAACTTCCCCGATCTTGAAGAACAACTTCTCGGGAATGGCTACTGCAGGACGACTCATTTGGATTAAGCCTCGACCAGATTCCTCAGAGCTTGACACTCTCTTTATCGGGCCTAGAAAGTTTGGAAAGTCTTTGGCGAGTTGCCAATGTTCGTTCGAACAGCCTGCATGTTACCCGCGCGCGCTTTCGCGTGTCAATACTTACACTTAGCGGCTCTGACTTAAAACTTTTTCTTAAAGGTATCGCCTGAGGATCTTTGGCGCTTTGTACTTTGTTCTTTGTGCTGGCTTTACCGCAAAAATCGAAATTCAGTCTTCCTAAATAAATGGCGCATTTCGGAAGAGAAGCTACGCACAAAGAACAAAGATCGAAGCACCAAGACTCAAATTGGACTAAGCCCAAACGCGCAAGCTATAATTCGCCTTCCCACGCACAAAGTCGGAAGGAAACGAATCCAAACAGTGACAACCTCGCCAACGGTTCTGCGTCTTGCTTCGCGACTCGAGCAGGTCGGCTTTTCGGATATCGTCAAGCTCCGCAATCGCATCATGGAGTTGCGGAAAGAAGGCGCGACGGTTTACCAGTTCGAAGGTGGTGAACCCTTCATGCCCACACCCGCCTCAATCAAAGAGGCGATGAAACACGCGCTCGATGACAATCAAACTCGTTACGCACCTTCGTCCGGTATTCCCGAACTTCGCGAAGCGATCGCCGAGAAGCTACGCACGCGAAATCGAATTCCCGCGCAATCCGACGACGTGATCGTAGTTAATGGTGGTATGCAGGCTCTCTTTGGTGCGTTTCAATCGATTGTGAACCCGGGCGACGAAGTGCTTCTCTTTTCGCCTTACTGGACGCCAATCAAGGACCTCGTCTCACACTGCCAGGGCCGCAGCGTGCTCGTGCCCACGAGTGAAGCGCGCGAGCTAGGTTTTCAAAAGACACTGGCACGCTATTCAACTGAGCGAACCCGCGCTATCTATTACAACACTCCGCAAAATCCGAGCGGTGTTGTTTTCACACCAGACGAAGCAAAGGCTGTTGCTGAGTTTGTGCTGGACCGCGATATCGTGGTTATTGCGGATGAGGCGTATGAAGATCTTGTTTATGACGGCGAGCACTGCTCGATAGCTTCGCTCGACGGAATGTTTGAACGCACAATCAGTTGCTTCACTTTTTCCAAGTCGTATGCGATGACTGGTTGGCGACTCGGTTACGCAGTCGCAACTGAGCCGTGGATGACCGGTCTGAAAAAAGCAACGCTCTATTCTTCGAACGGTGTCTCAACGCCAACGCAATGGGCCGGAGTCGCTGCGTTGAGGATCGATCCGGCAGCACTCGCAGAGATCACAGCGCAATACAAACAGCGCCGCGATCTGATGTTGTCAGGATTGAACGAAATCGGACTTCACTGCGATCCACCCGCGGGAGCGTTCTACGCTTTTCCGGACGTCAGTAGAATTAATAGAAACAGTCGCGAAGCCGCGGATGCACTACTGAATCGCGCAAACGTCGCGACTGTTCCGGGGATTGTTTTTGGTGTGCAAGGCGAAAGTCACTTGCGCTTCTCTTTTTCTACTTCAATCGAAACTATAGAAGCAGGGCTCGATTCGCTTCGTCGTAATCTTTAAAGATGAAGGACGAACACGAACAAACTGAACGGCGTCCCGACCACATCAGTTCACCAAAAAGCGAATTCCGGTTTATTAACGCACTCCGGCGACGCGCCGGAGCATCAGGACAGTCGATCGTCGCCGGTATCGGCGATGATGCTGCGGTCCTGCGCAGCACACCAGGCAAAGAAACCGTCATCACGGCCGATCTGCTGGTGGAAGACATAGACTTTCGCCGCACGACCACGCCTCCTTATCTTTTGGGCCACAAAGCACTCGCCGTTTCACTTTCAGATATTGCAGCCATGGGAGCAAGACCACTCTGGTCCATGATGTCCATCGGTGTGCCCGAAGATGTTTGGCAAACTGATTTCGTCGAGCGTTTGTACGATGGTCTGTTTGAGCTGGCGAGTCGTTACGGCGTGCAGTTGATTGGTGGTGATACTTCGCGCACCAACGAACGTCTTGTTATTGATTCGATTGTCAGCGGCGAGTGTGCAACAGGAATGGCGGTCATGCGTTCGGGAGCGAGAGCGGGCGATCAGATTTTTGTAACTGGATCCCTCGGCGCTGCTGCGGCAGGATTGCGGCTCATCGAACGTGGCGCGCATCTGGCCGAACAGAATCTCGCTGACGACGATTCTCAGAAACTCGATCATATTTTGCTGCGTCAGCTCCGCCCTGAACCACGCGTCGGCTGGGGTATCGTGCTTGGTGAGGAACGGCTTGCAACTGCAATGATTGATTTAAGTGACGGTCTCTCATCCGATCTTAATCGCCTGTGTGAAGCGAGCAATGTTGGGGCTTTGATCGAGTCGTCATTGCTGCCGGTCGATGACCATGTGACGGAATTGTGCGGGCGACGTGCGCTCGATCCGCTTCAGCTTGCGCTGCACGGCGGTGAGGATTTTGAGCTGCTTTTCACTGTGAAACCTGTAGATATTGCGCGCCTTCCGAAAAGAGTCGACGGAGTTGAGATCAAGAGAATCGGTGAGATAACTTCCTCGTCTCACGGCGTCAGAATCTCTGAAGGCCAGCGCGTCTGGGAACTCAAACCAGGCGGCTGGACGCATTTTTAGCCGCGGATTACACGGATCCTTTGCGGCCAGATGCTTTCCTCATTTATCCTCAACGTCCCATGCTCAAGTTTCGGAACACCCTGACTGGCCGCGTTGAAGAGTTTCGCCCCATGCGTGAGGGCGAGGTCCGCATGTATTACTGTGGTCCAACCGTCTGGAATTACGGCCATATCGGAAACTTTCGTAGCGCCGTTGCCGTTGACATTGTGCGGCGCTACCTGAAGTTCAAAGGATATAAGGTCACCCACGTGATGAATCTCACCGATGTGGACGACCGCATCATTACAGAGTCGCAAAAAGCCGGCCTAAGTCTCGACGACTACACCGCGATCTACATCGACGCATTCTGGGAAGACTTCGATGCGCTTGGCTGCGAACGGCCTGAAGCCGTTCCGCGCGCGACACGCCACATTCCGGAGATGGTGACGCTGATCGAGGAACTGCTCGCCACGGATCACGCCTATCGATCAGACGATTCGATCTACTACCGCATCGCTTCGTTTCCGGAGTACGGCAAACTCTCGAAGATCAATTTCGCGGGCAACATCGCCGGCGCTAGTGAACGAGTCGACACGGACAAATACGACAAAGAAGATGCGCGCGACTTTGCGCTTTGGAAAGAACCCGCTTCGGAAACTGAACCCTCGTGGGACACGTCAATCGGTCGCGGTCGTCCGGGCTGGCATATCGAGTGCTCCGCGATGTCGATGAAATATCTCGGCGAGACGTTCGACATTCACGCCGGCGGTATCGATCTCGTGTTTCCGCATCACGAGAACGAGATCGCACAGAGTGAAGGCGCAACTGGGAAACAGTTTGTGCGTTATTGGATTCACTTCGAACATCTGAAAGTTGACGGCGAAACGATGTCGAAGTCGAAGGGCAACTACTACACGTTTCGCGATGTTACGGCAAAAGGCTTCTCCGCCGCGGCCGTTCGCTACTTCCTTTTGAGTGTGCCTCACAACAAGCAACTCAATTTCACTTTCGATGCGCTTGCAGGTGCTGAGAGAACGGTGGCGAGTCTGCGCGACTTTCGCGCGCGATTGAGCGAAGCCAAAGCAGAGCCCGGCAACAACGAGAAGTTGGCTGAAACGGCAGCGCGTGCGTTGCAGGAATTTGAAGCGGGAATGGACGACGATCTCAACACGTCGATCGCACTCGCTGCGGTTCACAATCTTTCACGTGAAGTGAACACGGCGCTCGCTCGGAAACAGGTGAGAGCTGACAATCAACGCGAGTTGCTGGCATTGATAGATCGCTTCGATACGGTTCTTAATATTTTTGGCGAGCAACGACGAGAAATGCTCGACAGTGAAGTTCAGTCGTTGATTGATGAACGTCAGGAGGCGCGTCGCCGTCGCGACTTCGGACGCGCCGACGGGATTCGCGACGAACTCGCGAGTCGCGGCATTATTCTTGAAGACACCAAAGACGGTGTTCGGTGGAAGCGTAGATAATTTTGTGGGGGCGGCACTCCGTGGCCACCCCTACAACGACGACATAAAGATTTAAGAGCTCATCATCGCTGAGACGGGATCGTTAGTGCGTGTCAGGTGCGCGATCAGCATTCGGAGTTTTTTGAGTTGTTCATCAGTCAGCTCGACGAATCGGATACCAAATCCCAGCGGCGGCGTTTGGTGCGCGACCTCGCCGGTTAACTCCAGCCAATCGCCGTTTGGCAGTTGCAACTTAAAATCGAAAATTTCGCCAACCTGGGCTACAGACATACTATCGACGTAGCAACCACCCTCAGATAGATCCGCAACGCGGGCAGGATAATTCCCGCTCTTACCGTCCCAAACGGCGTCAAGACAAACATCCCATCGTTTTTCACGTCTGCGGTCGCTCATAAACTGGTGAAGACCTGAGCTGACGCATTCTGGCGCGCACGAAGTCGCCTCAGAACAGGCACTGAATTTTTATGGGCGAAAGGTGGCTGGTCGGTGGCGCAGGGTGAGCTCGCCGACGTGCCGGGTCAATTCTAGCGCGCTGGCCGAAAAAACGAAATGATTAAGTTCCGTAATCTGGCGAATCCGGCAATTCTTGTTATGATGAGCCAAATGTCGACAACCACCAGTCAAATCCAAACAGGCGTCGCATCTGTCACGGAAATCAGACAACAGTTTCCAGCTCTCGAGCGCGTACACAACGGCTATCCAGTCGCCTATTTCGACGGTCCTGGAGGCACACAAGTGCCGCGGTATGTAGTCGATCAGATTACTGACTACCTCTACCACCACAACGCCAACACGCACTGGGCTTATCCGACTAGCGCTGAAACGGATGCTGCACTCGAGCACGCGCGCGTAGTGTTTGCGGATTTTCTAAACGCGTCGCCTGCGGAGATAGCTTTCGGCGCAAATATGACTACGCTGACGTTTCACCTGTCGCGGGCGCTGAGTTTGAATTACGAGACGAACGATGAAATTGTGGTAACGGAGTTGGACCATCACGCCAACGTCGATCCGTGGCGCAGACTTGCAGCCGAGCGAGGCGTCACGATTCGCACGGTAAGAATGGAGACCGCAACCGGTCAGCTGAACACTGAAGATCTCGAGCGTTACATCGGTCCGAAAACAAAACTGGTCGCTATCGGCGCCGCTTCAAACGCCCTCGGAACGATTAACGACCTAAAAACGATCATCGACCTGGCCCATGACGCCGGCGCGCTGGTGTTTGTCGATGCCGTGCACTATGCGCCACATGCATTGATTGACGTCAGGGAACTTGATTGCGACTTTCTCGGAATGTCGGCGTACAAATTTTATGGACCACACATTGGTGTGCTGTTCGCAAAGCGGGCGCTGTTTGAGCAGATCGATTTCCCGAAGCTTGTCCCGGCTCCGGATTACGCACCAGAGAACGCAGAGACTGGAACACAGAACCAGGAAGGAATGGTCGGAGCGGGAGCGGCCGTCGAATTTCTGGCGTCGCTGGGTGGACAGCCGGACCGGCGCGAGAGTCTTCGCAGCGCGTTTCACGAGATGCACGCGCGAAATTCTGCTTTATTCAACCGTCTGTGGAGTGCATTGAGTTCGATGCCGCGCGTCACACTCTACGGTCCCACACCCGATGCTTTACGCACACCAACTCTTTCGTTCACGATTGAGGGTTGCACGTCAACTGACGCGGCTCGGCAGATGGCTGAGAAGGGACTCTTTCTGTCACATGGAGACTTCTACGCCTACACGATTGTGCAGCGACTCGGTCTTGCGCCGGAAGGACTAATCCGCGCGGGCTGTGCCTGTTATACAACCGAGGAAGAAATCGATCGCCTAATCGATGGCGTACATGAGATCTCTTCAATCTAATCCGTACCCCTATCCGCGTTTATCTGTGTTAACGAAATCGGCCAGTAGACCATAGGCCGTGCTTTGCAGATTTGGCCGGTGCGAAACGATCGTCAATCCTGGAATTGTGTCCAGCTCAAAGTGAACCGCTAACGAAGTCCCGCGCACGCCGCCCAACGGATCATTCAAAGCAATCTGCTCCGGTCTGACAAAAGCCGCCACCGAACCATCCGCGTTTACTACTGCGCGTGAGAGTAGTTTGAAAGGCCTGCCTTCCGCTCGCGCTGCCTGCAATGTCGCTGAATCAAGCCCGCGTATTCCTTCGCGTCGCACATCGGCAGGCAACAACGGGACACGCAAAATCACCCGAGCAATCGCACAGATCTTCATGATCGAGTCCCAGCCATCAACGTCATGACTCGGATCAGTTTCAGCGACGCCGAGTTCCTGCGCAGTCTTCACTCCCTCGGCAAAGCTTCTGCCTTCCTCCATGGTTTCCAGAATCACGTTTGTTGTTGAATTGAAGACGCCGCTGAAGCCACGAATCTTCACGGCCGGCAAGGTCTCGCGAAAGAGTGAGAACACTGGCGCGCTATCCAGCACGGTTGACTCAAACATAAATCGCCTGTCTCTTGCGATCGCGATCTCGTTTAACTCTCCATAGGCATAAACAATCGGAGCCTTGTTTGCGGTGATCGTGTGCGCGCCGGACTGAAGCGACTTCTTGAGATACTCGATCGCGGGCTGGCCCGTCTCGGGATTCAGTGAAGTGGTTTCAAAAACAACATCAGGTTTAGCACGCGCTAACCACTCATCGATGCCGTGCTCAGTTGCAGTGTCGTCCTTGCCGGCCAATAGGTTTGCAACATCGATAGGTTTCTCACTCGCACGCCAACCCATCCGCCGCGTCGCGACACCAGTGATCTCCCACTCGATACGGAAGTTCTCACGCAGTTCCGATGACTTCGACACCAGCAACCGCGCGAGCGCGCGTCCAACGTTACCGAATCCGAGGAAGCAGAGTCTGTATCTTTTCATGTATGATTAGTCCGTCTATATGAAACAGTATCACGATCTGCTGCGATCTATATTAACCAATGGGTCCGAGCATCGAGACCGCACGGGCGTCGGGACTATCTCACATTTTGGCTTTCAAACCAGATTCAATCTGCGTGAAGGCTTTCCGATCGTGACAACCAAGCGGGTTCCGTTTCGCTGGATCGCTGAAGAGTTGTTCTGGTTCTTGTCCGGAGATACGAGTGAAACAAATCTGCGCGCGCGCGGTGTCGACATCTGGGCCGAATGGGCCGACGAAGAACACACAAAGAAATTTGGGCGAGCAGCCGGAGATCTTGGTCCGGTTTATGGTTATCTCTGGCGCTCTTTCGGCGGAGAATATCCGAAAAAAAACGGTGTGGACCAGATCGCTAATCTGCTGAAACAGATTCAAACCAACCCGGATTCGCGTCGGTTGATTGTGACCGGTTGGGATCCACGCCAGGCTGACAATGTGGATTTGCCACCGTGTCATACGTTGTTTCAATTCCAGGTTGAGAGTGGTCGCATTCTTCACTGCCAACTCTACCAACGCTCCGCCGATGCATTTCTCGGCGTGCCGTTCAACATCAGTTCGTACGCGCTGTTGACTCATCTCATAGCACACGTCACCGGGCTTGAGGCCGGTGATTTTGTCTACACGCTCGGCGATTATCACATCTACAAGAACCACCTGGAGCAAGTAGACCAACTGTTATCTCGCGAACCGTTCCCGCTGCCGGAACTGAAGATCAATGATCCACAACACGAACTGCGCGGGCTCGAAGGTTTGCTGGCAGCGAAGTACGAACACCTGAATTTGATTGGCTACAAGTCGCACGGCAAGATCGCCGCGCCCGTGGCCGTTTAGAGAACTGAAAGTATGATCATCGGAATCGCAGCAGTCGATCGAAAAAACGCCATCGGGAAAGGTGGCAAGCTGCCGTGGCACTATTCGGCTGATATGAAGTTTTTTCGCGAGACGACGACGGGACATGCGGTTGTGATGGGCCGCAAGACGTGGCTCACGATTGGCAAACCACTCAAAAACCGGCTCAACATCGTGCTGAGTCGGGATTCGAATATAGAGCCGCAGGAATCGTTGTTGGTGCTGAGCGATATTGAATCCGTCATCTCGTTCAGCGATTCACTCACCACAGATCTCTTCGTGATCGGGGGCGCGCAGATCTACCGGGCCTTCCTGCCACACATCGATAAGTGGATCATTACTGAAGTGCCGTTGACTGTGAGCGGCGCTGACGCGTTTATGCCGGAAGGATATTTGGACGGATTTAAAGAAGTCGATTCTAAATCTATCGATAAGAACCTGGTCGTGAAGTATTTTATCCGTGAAGTCAGTGACTAAAATAACTCATCCAGCGCTTCATCGACTGATCGCACACCTACGACTCGCACGCCAAGCAATCGCTCAAGTCCAGCAACATTCGAAGCCGGCAACACGATCTTCTTGAACCCGAGCGCCTGTGCTTCACGCGCACGCACCGAGGCCTGCATCGCGCCGCGCACTTCTCCCGTCAAACCGATTTCGCCAAATACCGCAGTGTGTGGATCGACCGTCATGTTCTTGAAACTCGAAACAATAGCCGTTACGACTCCGAGGTCAGCTGCCGGTTCATCCACGTCGAGCCCGCCGGCAATGTTCACAAAAACATCGTCGCCGGAGAGTTGCAGACCAGCGCGTTTCTCGAGCATCGCAATCAACAGTGCTACTCGATTCTGGTCCAGGCCCTGTGTCATTCGTCGCCCGGTCCCGTACTTCGTTCCCGAAACCAGCGCTTGAATCTCAACCAGCAATGGCCGAGTACCTTCCATACAAGCAGTGACGATCGATCCGGCAACGTTCTGCGGTCGTTCCTGTAAAAACAGCTGCGAAGGATTTGCCACCGGCATCAGTCCGGAGCCGGTCATCTCAAACACCCCAACTTCATTCGCGGCTCCGAAACGATTCTTAACGGCACGAACAATGCGATGATTGTGATGTCGCTCGCCCTCGAAATAGAGCACCGTGTCAACAATATGCTCGAGGATTTTTGGACCAGCTATCGAACCTTCCTTCGTTATGTGCCCGATCAGGAAAATCGGAACGCCGCGATTTTTGGCGAGCAGAAGAAACTGATGCGCGACTTCCCTCACCTGCGAAACCGAACCCGGCGCTGATTCGATCGCACTCGAAAAAACTGTCTGAATCGAATCGACGATAATCGCGCCCGGCTTTAGTCGCTCGATTTCGTTGATGACGTTTTCGAGATTGGTCTCCGGCAGGAGATAGACGTTCTTGGCTTCGATCGCGAGTCGTTCGCCTCGCAGCTTGATCTGGCGTTCCGATTCCTCGCCAGAAACATAGAGCACGAGCGCGCCGGCGGCACTGAGTTTATCGGCCACCTGAAGCAATAACGTACTCTTACCGATACCGGGATCACCGCCAATAAGCACAAGTGTGCCGGGGACGATGCCGCCGCCAAGGACACGATCAAACTCGGTGACACCTGAGGTAATGCGAACGTCGTCCTGTGATTCGATCTCAGTGAAAGCAACGGCGGATACGTCGCGGAGTTGAAAGCCGTTACGACTGCCCGACCGGCGTGAGGTTTGCGCCTTTTCTTCTACGAGTGAATTCCACTCGCCACACTCGGGACACTTACCAAACCACTTGCCAACCTTGTGTCCACAGTGCTGACAAACGAAAACTGTTTCCTTTTTCAGAGCAGCTCCTTCACGTTTTCAGTCGGACGCCCGAGCACCGCTCTACGCCCACGTTCCACAATCGGCCTCTGAATCAGATCGGGATGCTCAACCATCAGCGCGACTAACTGGCTGTCGCTGAACTTATCCTCCGCCAGCCCGAATTCTTTGTATACCGCTTCACTCTTCCGCAAAAGGTCTCGCGGCTTCATGTTCATCTTGCGGAGCAGTTCAGTGAGTTTCTTTTTACTCAAAGATTGAATGTAATAATTCACCTTCTCAAACGGAATGCCACGCTCACGGAGCAGCTTGTCCATTTCACGACACTTCGTACAAGTTGGCTTTTCGTAAACTGTGATCGTATCTGCGACCCTCACGGGAAGATCCCCCTCACACTAGTCGCTTCAACAACTCTTCCAACCG
Organism: Pyrinomonadaceae bacterium; assembly: GCA_036003745.1. Classification (GTDB taxonomy): domain Bacteria; phylum Acidobacteriota; class Blastocatellia; order Pyrinomonadales; family Pyrinomonadaceae; genus PSRF01. The sequence goes on along the minus strand of DASYSD010000063.1, from coordinate 15,599 downwards.
CGAGAATGTACGCGCCGGTCCGCATGTCGGTCTTGTAACGCTCTGCCGTCTCCCGCACGGAATTAAATGCGGTCGTGATTGTCGATTCAAGTGTTTCGTTAATCTGACGCTCAGACCAGAAGAACGAGTATTGATCCTGAACCCATTCATAATAACTCACTGTCACGCCGCCGGCGTTTGCGAGAATGTCGGGCACGAGAAAAACTCCCTCATCATCCAACACTCGATCGGCGCCCGGTGTCGTTGGTCCATTGGCGAGCTCGGCGATAATCTTCGCTTTCACTTTACCGACATTCTTCAGCGTGATCGCGTTTTCGAGAGCCGACGGCAACAAAATATCGCAATCGATTTCCACTATCTCCTCTGGCGCAATCTCTTTCGCGCCAGGCAATCCTGCCAGCGACGTCGTCTCCGCTTTATGCTTCAACGCTTCACTCACATCGATACCACTGCTCGAATAAACCCCCGCTTTCGAATCACACGCAGCCACGACGCGTGCGCCATCTTCCGCGACCAACCGGGCGATATTTGCGCCTGCGTTCCCGAAACCATGAACTGCGACACGCGCTCCATTCAAGCTCATTCCTTTGACGCGACACGCTTCGCGCAGCGCGTAGAGACAGCCACGCGCCGTCGCTTCCGCACGGCCCTGTGACCCGCCGAGTGAGATTGGCTTGCCGGTAACCACGCCAAGCTCTGTATGACCGCGCACCATCGAGATCGTATCCATGATCCAGGCCATTGTTTGCTCATCGGTGTAAACGTCCGGCGCGGGAATATCTCGATCAGGACCGATGATCGGAGCGATCTCAAACGCATAGCGTCGCGTTAACCGCTCAAGTTCGTTTCGCGAAAGACTCTTCGGATTACAAACCACTCCGCCTTTGCCGCCGCCATAAGGAATACCGACAGTCGCGCATTTCCACGTCATCCATGAAGCAAGCGCCTTAACTTCGTCGAGCGTGACGTTCGGATGATAACGAATGCCGCCTTTGGCTGGTCCACGCGCGATGTTGTGTTGCACTCGATAACCTTCGAACACCTGCACGTCGCCGCCATCCATCTTCACCGGGATGGAGACAATGAGTTGCCGCTTGGCACTCTCCAAAACGCGTCGCATCGACGGGTCAAGGTCAAGGTAATCAGCCGCGCGGTTGAACTGCTGCTTAGCAATTTCATACGGATTAAGTTCTTCCTGAAACGCCTTTTGGGTCGCCATGCAATCTCCTCCTGGTAAGCGTGTGGGACTTGGAGAGCGGCAACAATCCTATGCCGGGCGGGAATATGTTTCAAGCTGCGGGAACCGCCTGCGCGAAGCGGTGTCTAATCAGCCGAGAAAGCTCCTGCGACCCGAATGGCACCGGCAGATAGCGGAGGAACTCGATGTTTAATAACCTGATTGAATCAACCTCGCATGTGAAAGAATTCAAGCGCCGCGGGTCGTTTGTACTGTTAACCACCATCACCTATGGAGTGCTGCTTGCGGTTGCCGGTGTTGCCAGCGTCTATGCTTACGATGCTCATCTCGACAGCCAGAGTACTGAATTAGAAATTACGTTTGTGCCGCTTCTCCCGCAAGCGGCCCAACCAGAACCGCCTCGAAACACTATTCGTCCAGCGTCGAATTCGGATGCCCCCCGGACGACGCAATCCATCCGAACGGAGCTGATCGACAGTACGTCTAATCCGACTAACGTGCCGGTCGACATCGGCGTGAAAGCCAGTGCCGTACCGCAGGCCCGGCCAGACTCGATCATCGGTGCGACGAACGTCGATCCTCCTGCACCACCGGCCAGCGGTCGCGGAGGTTCTAACGGCACGGGAACTACTCCGGCCGTAGATGTCGGCACGCCACCACCACCGGCGCCCGCGCCGGCACCACCACCGAAGGTGCTCAAGATTTCAACTATCCTGAATAGCAAGGCGCTGTCATTGCCTAGGCCAAATTATCCGCCGATGGCTAAACAGATACATCTCCAGGGAATGGTTACTGTACAGGTAATGATTGATGAAACCGGCAAAGTGATCTCGGCAAAGGCTACAGGCCATCCATTGCTTGTTCCAGAGGCACAGAAGGCCGCCATGCAGGCTCGCTTCTCGCCAACGATTATTGGTGAAACTCCAGTGAAGGTTTCAGGAGTGATTACGTACAACTTCGTAATGCCTTAGACGTGTCCTGCCAACGCAAAAGAGGTACGGAAGAACAAACCTTCCGTACCTCTCCCGCCGTTTATCGCAGATTCACTCGACGCGATCGCGAATGATGCCACGGCCACCGCCGGTCATCACTTCTTTTCCATGTTGATTAGTGCAACGCCACTCGGAGTTGATACTAGTGTAACCATCAGCCGGCGTCGCTTCGATCAATGTCACCACGCACTCGATCGTGTCGCCGGCAAACACCGGACGATGAAATCGAAAGAACATCTCACGCGCGATCAGATTAATGTCGCCGCCGATCTTCGTCGGCAACGTCGCGGTCAATAGACCATGGGCCATCAACCGTCCCTGCGCGTCTGGCACCAGGTGGTGTTCGCCACCATCACCCGAGACAGTTGTGAACAGGCGAATGTCTTCTTCGGTAAACGTCCGCCGCCACGACAATGTATCCCCGACTTTCAAATCCGTGTCTTAATCCGTGTAAATCCGTGGCTCAAATACTTCTAACCCAACGATCGATTTCGTCCATTGCGGCCTCGAAGATCTGATCCGGCGTCATGCCAAATTTCTTCGGCGTCTTGAACGAGTGGTCGCCGCCTTCAATCTCATAAATCTTTGCCGCCGGACGAAGGTCTTTAACAAATGGTTTGATTTCGTCCGGGGTGCCGAGCGCGTCGCGAGTGCCCTGCACAAACAGCATTGGCTTCTTGATGTGTTCGAGATGCTCGACGCGAAGCTTTTCGGGATTGCCAGGCGGATGGAGCGGATAACCGAGAAAGACTAAACCTGCAACATCGTCAGCAAACTGCTCCTTCTCCTCACCCGCCATCACCTGCGACGCAATTCGGCCGCCCATCGATTTACCACCCAACACCAGTCGATTGCTCTTCAACTTTTTGTGTTTGAGCGCCGCTTCGATTACTGCGCGAAAACATCCTTCCAGCTTATGCTTCTGATCCGGAACTGAGCGACCCTGCTCCATGTAGACAAAGTTGAATGTCATCACATCAAGACCACGTGATGCCAACCCCTTTGCAAACATTCGCATGAAGCCACTGGTCTGGTTTGCGCCCGCACCGTGGCCCAACACGACAGTCAGCCCGGCGCGATCCGTTTTTGCGGCCGGATAAAGAAGCGCTGTCACTGCTTCTTTATCGTTAACTTCGACGGTAAGTTTCTCAGCTTCGTCCGGCATTCCGTATTGTTCAGACTTCTTTCGCTAGCATTGCGAGAGCATCCTGACATTCGTTCTTGAATCTGCTTGCCACACCTTTTTGGACACCCGGAGCACTCTTTGAGAAATAGGCAAGATTACCGTCGGGTTTCTTTTTGCCACGCTCCGCATAGATAGCCCGGATTAGTTGTTCATCAAAACCCGGATCCGTCCTTGAGACAGACACATTACCCACGGCTCGATGCACGATCGGTGTGGCGCCGCCATGCTGCACAGCAGTGGACCAAATCACATCCTGCAAAGCACGGCTTCTCGTGTTCACATCGAGACTATCCTCATTCAGTATTTTGGCGGCGAGCAGATCATAGTGACTCTTCTTGATGAACGCGTGCTGCGCTCTCTGAAAAGCATCAGTCTGCTCGGCGGCGATCCGTTTCCAGCACGCCGTAAACGGTGCGGTGCCGGCTTTTAGATTCTGAAAATCCGCCAGCCATGGGAATCCCGCCTGCGTGACAAAACGAGTCGGGACACCCATTTTGGACGCCATCTGATAGGAACCGTAGGAAACGCCGCCGGGATCACCGGCGCCTGTCGATACCGTGCCTGGTCCACGGCCACCTGTTTCATACTTTGCCGAAAGTGATCCTAATGTGTCAGCCAGAGCTTCGCCCAATGCTCCGGCCGCAGCTCCGGCAGCAGCGGCAAGAGGAGCCGGGGTAACAATGTTAGCGGGAAGGGGTTTCGTGTTTTCAGTTGAAGTGTCGGGAACGCTGATAACATCGCCAACCTTAATCAGGTTGGGGTTTGTGATCGTTGGGTTAGCCTTGAGTAATTCTGTCAGTGTGATGCCATTACGCGCCGCGATTTTCGAGAGCGTATCACCAGCCTTCACAACATAGTTCATCTGAGGGACTCCTTTTTCCAGTTCGCCGAATTTGTGCTCGAGCAAAAGATCTCTACGGCTTAAGCGAGGGGGTTCGATAGTAGTAAAGGGTTTGAGACTGAGTCAATAAAGTTCTATCCATAGATTACATACGAAGCTGGTTAATTTGTAGAGGCTTTGCCTCAAAAGTCATTTTCATTCACACCGGGCTTCAGCCCGGTGGAAAAGCAAATACATGGTGAGAAACCGTTTTAACGGTTTCCATGGCGAAAGTGGCGAAAACCGTTGAAACGGTTTTCTGTTGATGCTCAACGTCTGGCACCGGGCTAAAGCCCGGTGTGAATGAGAGGACATTTTGAGGCCAGCCATCTGTAAGTACCTCACTAAACATATACTCTCGGCACGCGTTCACTGATGCCACAAGTGACTTCATACGAGAGTGTTCCAACGATGCGCGCCAGCTCTTCCGCCGTTATCTTTAGTTCCGGACTATTCCGATTCCAACCAAGCAACGTAACCTGATCATCAATCTCAACCCCAGGAACATCAGTCACATCAATCAACGTCAAGTCCATCGACACTCGCCCTACCACGGGCGCATATCTGCCGCGCACGATCACATGACCTCGATTCGACAATCCACGCATGTATCCATCGTGGTAGCCAACTGGTAGCGTGGCAATCAAACTCCGACGCGAAGCTTCAAAGGTGCAACCATAACCGATCGTCTCGCCAGGCGGCACCCACTTCAGCAGACTGATCCTGGAATGCAGGGACATTACCGGCAACAGTTCGGGATGCGAGGTTGTGAGTGGCAGCACATCCCGCCACATACCGTACAAGACACCGCCGGGCCGGACGAGGTTTCCCCAGGAGTCGCGATGTCCGAAGATACCGGCTGAATTAGCAAGATGTTGATGCGTCGGACGGTACCCGTGATCACGAAAAACCGCGACCGTGTCTTCGAAATGCTGGATTTGATCGCGAGTCAAAGGCTGGCAGGCGGCATCGTCCGCAGCGGCGAGGTGAGTCATCACGCCATCGATGCGCACATTACGAAACGGCGCCAATCCGGCCACGAACTCGTTTAGTTGATCGAAACGAACTCCGAGCCGGCCCATACCGGTGTCGACCTTCACGTGAGCGTCGGTGACGACTCCGGCATTCGCGGCCGCCTGGTTCAACGCCTCAATCATCTCGAGACGATAAACAACCGGCGTCAACTGATGTTGAATGCAAGCCGCAGCCTGACCAGGCCAGAAGCCGGCAAGGCAAAGAACCGGCTCTTTGATTCCCGCTGCCCGCAGTTGAATTCCCTCTTCCGGTAACGCCACGCCAAACCAGTCCGCGCCTCCACGCGAGAGTCTTCGCGCACACTCGACCGCGCCGTGACCGTAGCCATTCGCCTTCAGTACAGCCATGACGCGAGCGGCCGGCGTAACGCGTTGCTTGACCCGATTAAAGTTTGCGGCCAGGTTGTTTAAATCGATTTCGGCCCAGGTCGGACGCCGGGCGAGAAGTTTTTCATGTTCCTCAGGTAGAGACATATGGTTTAGTTTACTGTAAGAAGATTCATTGTCGAGGTTCAAATAGATGAACGTTGCTTTTGGGATGAAAGCTCATTCAGGCTGGGCCGCTGTTGTTGTGCTTGGCGAGCAGAATGATCTCGTAGTTGTTGACAGGCGTCGCCTTGAGTTGGTCGAAGATGAATGGGCCAAACAACCTTATCACGCGGCCGAGGGATTAAAGCCCGAGCTCGCTCGTGATCTGGTGAAGCGCGGTATCGACGCAGCGCGCAAAAACGCAGGGCGCGAAATGAAGGCTGCGTTGAAACGTGAGCTGGAGCGAAAGAACCGAGTTAAAGGTTGCGGCGTTCTAGTCGGAAGTCCGATGCCCGATTGGAGTGTTGACGAAATTCTTGCGGTCCATTTTCGCATGCACAAAGCCGAAGGCGTGCTCTTTCGCGACGTCCTCTTGCAGGCAGCGAAGGAGTGCGGATTAAAAGCGGTCGAGGTCCCGGAGAAGGACCTTTACATCCGCGCAGAACGCGTGCTCAAAACACCCGCCAACGAACTTGCCACTCAGATCACTGCGTTAGGAAAATCAGTCGGCCCGCCCTGGGGTAAAGATCAAAAGGAAGCTGCGCTCGCAGCGATGATCACGCTGCGGTCTCGTTGAGCTGATCCACAAGTCACCTGGATTCTGTGTTACACTGCCCTCAACCTCGATTTAAAGGAGATCGATCCTCATAATGACAAACGAAGAATTCGACAGAAAGGCAGAGTTTCTCCTCAACCAGCAGGCCAGATTTGATGCTGGCATGCAGGAACTACGCGAAGCCCAGGCAGTCAGTGAACGAAAGCTGGCAAAGGCCGCTGAAACAGCGGAACATGCCCTTGAAGGGGTAGCACAACTGACGGACATCGCCGAGCGCTTTATAAATACTACGACCGAGGGCTTTCGCGTTGTTTTCGAAAGCATGAAGCACACAAGTGACAAAATCGACGTGCTTATTGACTCACAAATACGCACTGATGAAATGTTCGCGCGTCATCTCCGTGAACACCACAAGGGCCTGAACGGCGCTTAAACATTAGAACAGAGTTTAGGAACCTTTACTGCTCCCCTGACAGAAAAGGACTCTATGAAGAATTTCAGTGCGCTGATTCTTGTCGTGCTGTGTACTCTCCAAAGCGGCGCAGCACAGTCGAATCTGCGTCTCATCAGCGCGATACAAACCAAAGACACCTGGCGCAGCGTCCGGACAAACAACATGTTCGTGATTGGCAATGCTGACGCTGAGAAACTCCGGCAGGTTGCTGCCTGGCTTGAGTTCTTTCACGGCGCTTTCGCGCGGCTCATATCGCGCAACGTACTCGATTCGTCCGTCCCCACCACGGTAATCATCTTTCGCGACGAGGCATCGTTTCGCCCATTCAAACCGCTCTACCAGGGACGTGCGGCAAATGTTTCCGGCTTCTTCCAGGCCGGCGACGACGTTAACTACATCGCGATCTCCCTGGACCCAAACGATCGCGACCCTTACGGCACCGCGTTTCATGAATACGTTCACCAGCATCTCAACGAGAACATTCCCAACGCACCGCTATGGCTGAACGAGGGCCTCGCCGAACTCTACGGGTCGCTACAGTTTTCAGGGAACGATGCGTTACTCGGTGCACCAATCTATCCCTACATGCGTCTGTTAAGAGAAGCGGGGTTAATACCTCTTAAGACTCTCTTTTCCATCGGCACGAACTCGCCACACTACAACGAGGCGGACAAAACCGGGATCTTCTATGGACAGTCGTGGGCGCTGGTCCATTATCTGATGCTGGCGGATCGCGGACGGCCCGAACAGTTCAGACGCTTTCTGCAGCTCATAAGCAGAGGAGACGATACGTCGAAAGCGATCGAGAATGCGTTTGGCGTCAGTATTGAAACGCTCGAAGAAGAACTGCGCTCCTACGTACGTCAGGGAAATCTGTCCGCGTTGCGTATCGCCACCGTCGATAACCCACAGACTTACGGCTCCTACACGGCGATGCAGCGCTCCGCACTGTCCGACGGTGAAGCCAATTACTACCTTGGCGACCTGTTGTTGCACGCCGGGCGTGATAGCGAAGCTGAACGTTATCTCAAGCAAGCTGCCGCTCTCGATCCGGGATTTACTCCATCTTATGCCTCGCTTGGTATGCTTTACGTTCGGCAGCACCGCTATGCAGATGCAAAGAAGTACCTGGAAAAAGCGACTTCATCACCACAGAGTTATATGGTCCATTATCTCCATGCGTACGTTCTGAGTCGCGAAAATATCTCCGCAGACGGGCGTATCTCGGATTATTCACCGCAGGCTGCGGCGACGATGCGCGAGCAATTACAGCGTGCGATTAAACTCGCTCCAACATACGCACCCGCGCCATACTTGCTGGCCCTCGTCGACCTGGTAACAAACGAACGGCTCGACGAAGCACTCGAGATGGCTCAGAAAGCACGGAAACTCGCGCCTGCAAGAACGGGTTACTCGTTACTGTTGGCACAGATCTATTTGCGACGGTCTGACTTGGCCGCTGCGCAACAGATTCTGGAGCCGCTGACGCGCGATTCGGATCAGTCGGTAAAAAGCGAGGCAAAAGAACTGCTTGAATCGCTGAATGGTAATGGCGCCAGGACTACTCAAACGCAACGGTCAACGCCTGCGATCAACCCGGCGATGATTGCCGAACCAGCTCCAACCGGAACGTCGCGAATGCTCGGCGGTGAAACTGGCGGCGCTGCAATCAACGACGGGCGCACAATTGTAGACTCAGGTTCATTGCCCTTGATCGATGAAGTTCTAAAGAAGTATTCGGCGGCGATGGGTGGTAATGCGATTGATGCCGTGACGAGTCGCGTTATCAAAGGAACCGTCGATGTAGTCGGCGTCAGCCGAGGGGGAAATTTCGAGACATACGCGCAGGCTCCCAACAAATTACTGAGTGTGATAACGGCACATCCGATGGGAACCGTGAAAGACGGCTTCAACGGGCGCATCGGGTGGTCGCGGACCGCCGCAGGTGTAGAAACGTTAAGGCGTCAGGAGTTGAGCGTTATTAAGCACCAGGCCGATTTCTACGGCCCGATAAAATTGAAAGGTCTTTATCCGAAAATCACGCTGGCCGGTATGAGCAAGATCGGATATCGCGAGGTTTATGTACTCGACCTAAAGACTGCGGCTGGAGAAACGGAACGACTCTACCTCGAGGCGCAAACATATCTGCCGGTGCGAAGTGATACAGTTTTGAATCTTGGAGCTCATTCAGCAACGGTTGAGATTTACTTTGATGATTGGCGTGAAGTTGACGGTGTGAAATATCCATTCTTTGTGAGTCACAGTCTTCCGAGGATGACGATGGCTTTTAGGGTTACAGAGATCAAGCACAACGTGCAGATCGATGCGAAGATGTTTGAGCCTTAACCGATATAGGTCCTAAGAGTCCTATAGGACCAATTCATTACTCGCGATACAAACTATCAAAGCGCATACTCGACGGCGTAAATCTCAAATCGACCGTTCCGGTTGGCCCGTTGCGCTGTTTTGCAATGATCAATTCGGCAACGTTCTTTCGATCTTCCGGCAGCGCTTCACGCTCTTCCGGAGTCTTGTACTGTTCCTCGCGAAAGATAAACGCCACCACGTCGGCGTCCTGTTCCAACGCGCCTGATTCACGCAAATCTGCCAGTTGCGGCCGGTGATCAGAACGCGACTCAGGTGCACGCGAAAGCTGCGACAAAGCCACAAGCGGCACATTCATCTCTTTCGCCAGGCCTTTCAGCTCGCGCGAGATCTGCGACACTTCCTGTTGCCGCGACTCCACTCGCTTACTCGAACCCGACATCAACTGCAGGTAGTCAACAATAATCAGGTCCAGCTTTTTTTGTTCCGCCGCCAAGCGCCTCGCTTTCGCACGCATCTCCAACACACTTAATCCGGGAGTGTCGTCGAGGAAAATCTTTGTATCAGCAAGAACACCGAGCGACTTCGCAATCTGCGCCCACTCGAGTCGGGAAAGAAATCCATTGCGGAAACGCTGCGCATCGATGTTGCCCTGCGCGCAAAGCATGCGCATCACGAGTGATTCTTTCGACATTTCGAGCGAAAACACGCCAACAACGGCGCCCGAAAGAATTGCCGCATTTTCGGCCAGCATCAGAGCGAAACTGGTCTTTCCCATCGAAGGCCGCGCCGCAAGGATTATGAGATCTGAATTCTGCAAACCTGAGGTCATCTTATCGAGATCAGCAAAGCCGGTCGTGAGTCCGGTTAAGACGGCTGCCCGGCCTTCCATTTCCTGAACCTTCTCGAGCAGTTGCTCTGCGATCGGTTTGACGTGCACAAACCCTTGTCGAATCCGTTCGTCTGCAAGTTGAAAGATCGCCTGCTCGGCGTGATCGAGAATGATCTCCGGCTCGTCCTCTTCAGCCAGTGCTTCCTGTGTGATCTTGTTCGACGTTTTGACGAGTTGTCGTAACATCGACTTACCGCGCACGACTTTTGCGTAGTGAGCAATGTTGGTCGAATGTGGCAAACCGTAAGTCAGGTTCGTAATGAAACTGATCCCGCCCACGGCTTCCAGCACGTTCTCTTTTTTGAGCTCTTCGCCGATCAGAATCGGGTTGATTTCGGCGCCACGCTCAAAGAGCGCGATCATTGCCACAAAGACGCGACGATGTGACGGGACGTAGAAGTCCTCCGGACGCAGTTGTTCGATCGCCTGACTAATCAGACCGTTGTCGAGCAGGATAGCGCCGAGAATGGCGCGTTCCGCTTCGGCACTGTTTGGGAGAGCACGCTCAAAAGGTTGGTCGCGAATAAGATCTGGTGTGGCCATAAGAAAACGCTGCAAGTCCTATTAACATGCAGCGTTGATAATGTGCAAAAAATTTTCGGTTTTAAAGTAGAGCCACGGATTTCACGGATGAGATCAGGTAAAAAATCCGTGTAATCCGTGGCTAATTTATTCGCTAGCCTCAGGCGCTGCCTCGGCGCTTTTCGCGAGTTCAGCTTCCTGTTCCGGGGTCATGTGGCCGACGATAACCTCGCCTTCCGGAGCCACTCTGACCTTCAGATCAATGGTAACTTCGCGATGAAGCCGCACGGTTACGGAGTATTCACCAAGTCGCTTCAGTGGCTCGCGCAAGTGAATGCGATGACGATCGATTTCGTAGCCGCGTTCTCTCAACGCCTCGGCCACGTCCATTGACGTCACGGAGCCATAGAGGGCTCCCTGCTCTCCGGCTTTTCGCCTGAACTCCAGCGAGAGTGAACTCATCTGCTGCGACTGAGCCTCTGCAGTAGCGCGTTCTTTCGCTTCCTTCTTCAGGAGTGCCGCACGTTCAGCTTCAATACCCTTCACGTTGCCTGCGCTCGCTTCAACCGCGAGATTGCGAGGCAACAGATAGTTCCTCGCGTAACCCGCTCTCACTCTGACGATTTCGCCACGCGCACCAAGATCATCCACATCTTCGCGCAAAAGTACTTTCGTATGTGCCATCTTCCTTCTCCCTGTGCGTTAGTCGGTTGTGTACGGAAGCAGCGCGATGTTGCGGGCACGCTTGATAGCTTCCGCCAGCATGCGCTGATGCGTTGCACAGTTACCGGAGATTCGTCTCGGCAAAATCTTGCCACGCTCGGGCAGGTAGTTCTGCAACAACCTGACGTCCTTGAAATCGATGAGGTCTACTTTGTCGATGCAAAAGCGACAAACACGTCGCCTATGCATGCGACGTCCGCCGCCGCGGCCACCCATTGGCCGTCTGTCGCCATCGTCGTCAGAATCGTAACCGCCCCGCTGGCGGTCTTCATAATTGGTTGACATAAATTATCCTCTTAACTCTTCGGTCCAATGTATTCGCCAGTCGCGTCAGCAAACTCCATTGCTGGTCCACGACGCGAAGGGGCGCCGCCGTGCGTGGGACGCTTAGCCGCTTTGCGCGCGCGCCGGGCTTTCAACTTCTCTGCACGCCTGCGATCTTCATCGACACGCACCGTGATGTAACGCAGCACGCGATCGTTAACGCGCATGCGGCGTTCGAGCTCAGCAATCTCACGGCCAGATCCTTCGATCTCCAGCAACACAAACGTGCCGTCTTTGTGGTGGAGAATCTCGTAGGCCAACTGGCGTTTGCCCATCGTCTCGGCCTTGGTCACGACGCCGCCCTGATCGGTCACGATCTGCGAGAAACTCTCGGTGAGTTTCGGCACTTCTTCGTCGGTCGTTGGGTCTACAATGAAGACCACTTCGTACTGTCTCTTCGTTTCCAAAATCAACCTCCAGTCAAGGTCATTGCTGATTGCCAATTGGCAATCAATTAAATTCGCTCATCGCCCGTAAAGCGCCATCCCTGATTATCGTCCGTATCGCTTTGGCGCTCTGCTCGAGTACTTCTGCCACCAGCGGTCGCTCACTGCGCGGAAACTCATCGAGCACAAACCGCTTTGGATCTGAGATTGGGTGATCGGGTTGAATCCCGATCCGCAATCTCACAAATTCATTCGTGCCGATCGACGCGATGATCGACTTCAGTCCGTTGTGACCGCCTGCGGTGCCACGCTCGCGAATGCGAATCGTTCCCAGTGGCAAGGCCAGGTCGTCTGAAATAACGACGAGCTGTTTTACTGGCGACTCAGTTTGAAGTTTCGCCAGCAAGCACGAAACCGCTTGTCCACTCAGGTTCATAAAGGTCTGCGGTTTCGCGAGTTTTGTTACCGTGCGTTCAATCTCCCCACGGCCGACAACGGAACTGCATTCGCGGCGGCTAACCGTGATCCCATGGTCCAGGGCCAACTTATCAATCAGCATGAAACCGAGGTTGTGTCGCGTCCACTCGTACTCTTTACCTGGGTTTCCTAAGCCAACAATAAGCATTGGACAGGATTTACAGGATTTAGACAGGATTTACATGTAAATCATGAAAAACCCTGTAAATCCTGTCTAAACCAACTCTACCCCTCTTCAGCCTCTTCCTCTTCCTTCTTACCCTTTCCAATCACTTCCGGCTCTGCAGGCTCTTCACCTTCAACCGGCACTACGGGCTCAACCTCTTCCTTCACGATACCGACCGTGGCAATGACCTGCTCAGCATCGGTCAGAATCTCAACACCCTCAGCCACCGTGATGTCGGAAACGTGTAAAAGGTCGTGCACGTCGAGGTTGGAAACGTCCACATCCAGCGAGTCGGGAATTTCGCGTGGCTCGCACCGGATTTCGATTTCACGAATTATCTGTTCCAGTACGCCCTGCTTCTCTTTGACACCGATTGGCTCACCAACCAGATGCAATGGTACCGTCACTTCAATTTTCTGGCCTTTAACCAACCGCGTCAGATCGGCGTGAATAAGCCGGCCCTTAACCGGATCGATCTGTCGATCGTGAAACATCACTTCGCTGGCGCCGACTCCCTCGACTTCAATCGTAAAGATCGTATTTCGTCCGGCTTCAGTGCGAAGGATCGCAGCGAGATCACGGGCCGGAGCGACGGCGGCAACAGTCTCAGCTCCACCGCCATAAACTGTAATGGGCACCATGCCATCGCGCCGCGCGCGCCGCGCATCGTTTTTGCCGCGACCTTCACGCAGCTTAGCCTGCACCTTGAAATCTTTTTTCTCCGCCATGAGTTCTCCTTACAAACTTTCAGCGACCGGATCCACAGATTACACAGATGAAATCTAAATCTGCGTAATCTGCGGATTCCGGTCGCTGATGGTCTTCGTTTAAGCCACCAGTGTTTGCCCTTCGCTAAACGAAGAGCGAGGAAACAGAAGTCTCCTCGTGGATCGACTTGATCGCTTTCGCCAGAAGCGGCGCGATACTTAGTACTTTTATCTTATCAAGCTCGCACGCGTGATCGCGTAGCGGAATCGTATTCGTAACGATTATCTTTTCAATATCCGACTCGCGCAGCAGTTCTACTGCCTTGCCGGAAAACACCGGATGCGTGAAGCACGCATGTATTCGCTCGGCGCCTGCTTCCTTCAGAGCGCGGGCCACTTTCGTCAACGACCCGCCGGTGTCGCACATATCGTCGACGATCAAACAACTGCGGCCACGAACGTCGCCAACTACGTTCATAACCTCGGCCACATTGGCCTTTTCACGACGCTTGTCGCAAAGAGCCAACTCGGCATCAAGCCTCTTGGCGTAAGCTCGGGCGCGTTCGGCGCCGCCGGTATCGGGAGCTACCACAGTCAAATTCGGCAGCGGGTGCTCCTGATAGTAGCCGATAAAAACCGGTGCAGCATACAGGTGGTCCACCGGAATATCAAAGAAGCCCTGAATCTGCGCCGCGTGCAGGTCCATCGTCAGCAACCGATCGGTGCCCGCAACCGTGATCAAATTGGCAACCAGTTTCGCCGAAATCGGAACTCGCGGGCGATCCTTCTTGTCAGACCTGCCGTAACCGTAATAAGGAATGACGGCCGTGATGCGTTCAGCTGATGAGCGACGAAAAGCGTCGAGCATCACCAGCAGTTCCATCAGGTGCGCATCCGTTGGAGGGCAAGTCGGCTGCACGAGGAAGACGTCGCCGCCGCGAACGTTTTCATCGATTTGAAAGTTAAACTCGCCGTCAGAGAAACGCTCCGGATACGCTTTCCCCATGTCACAAACCAGGTGGCGACAAATCTCTTCCGCCAACTTGGGATTCGCATTTCCAGAAAAGATCTTGATGCCGCCGGTTGTGCTCATAGCCTCATATCGATTGCCAATTGCCGATTGCCAATTGCCGATTTGAAAACATATTCACTCTGCGGTTTCACAAATCGGCAATCGGCAATTGGCAATCGGCAATGAAAAACTTTGGCTGGGGCGGGTGGATTCGAACCAACGAATGCCGGTTCCAAAGACCGGTGCCTTACCACTTGGCTACGCCCCAGTATCTGTTTGTCTGTTTGCAGTTTTAAGAGAGCGTAAAAAGCGGGAACCCAGATGAATTCATTGCTCTGAAATACTCATCGCGTGAAACGGTCTCACAGGAAAATACGCGCCATCCTGCTTCACACTTTAGATTGTCAAGGGCACGATCCCTCGCCACCTCGTCATCAAAGACACCAAACACGCTCGAACCGCTTCCAGCCAGCAAAGCGCCCCGCGCACCTGCGTCAAGCAACGCGTATTTTGCGCGCCCGATCTCAGGCTCTATCTCAAAGATCACCCTTTCAAAATCATTGCGAAGAGGCCATTGACTGACGCCGGCCGCATTCAGCTCCGCCAGGGAACTTGACAGGATAGAGGCCGAGTCAGAAGTTGTCAAGGAAGCAGTATTTAGAGATGCGTAGGCCTTTGCAGTAGAAACTCGGGCGTTTGGAGTGAGCACGATCAGTTGCCGTTTCGGGCCGTCCGGAAGAGGTTTGATGGTTGTTCCCGTCCCAGTTGCCGCACACTGGCCACCGATCAGAAAGAACGGCACGTCCGCGCCAAAGCGCCCGGCATCCAGCAACTCATCAAGATCCAAATAGACGCCCTTCCACAGTTTGTTTAGGGCCAGCAGCGTAACTGCAGCATTGGATGAACCGCCGCCAAGCCCGCCCTGTGCCGGAATTCTTTTGTGAAGGCGAATTTCGCCGCCAAACGAATCCTGAAAGCACTCCTGCAAATGGAGGGCGGCCTTCATCACCAGATTAGTGTTGTCAGACGGTATCTCCGGGTCGTCACAGCTAAAATGGATCAGATCCTCTTCGCGCAACTCGAAAGTCAGATCATCATGGAGTGAAATGGTTTGCAGAACGGTCGCGATCTCGTGATAGCCATCGGGCCGCTTACCCAAAACGTGCAGGAACCAGTTGATTTTTGCGAAGGAAGGAAGTGTGACAGCAGTCGTAATCAACGCGTAATGAATGTTTGA
>DASYSD010000062.1:0-40293 GCA_036003745.1 Pyrinomonadaceae bacterium | reverse complement strand
GCGCGCCTTCTCTTCCGGCGCCTTGTCGATCTGATCGAAGGCCACAAACTGCACTTTCGGATTATTCTTCGCCAGCACCTTCGTGATCGCGGCCGTCAACGTCGTCTTCCCGTGGTCCACGTGCCCGATCGTCCCGATGTTCACGTGCGGCTTTGAACGGTCAAATTTTTCCTTCGACATCTCTTTGTCCCCGTGTGCGCAGCCTTCAGCTGCATTTAAGTTTGAAAAGAAAAGGCACAGACCCTGTGAGTCTGTGCCACTCCTACGCCGCTATTTCGCAACCCCCTGGACCTTTGCAATCACTTCCTCCGCAACGTTCTTCGGCGCCTGATCATAGCGCTCAAAGTGCATCGTCGAGGTCGCGCGACCCTGGGTCGCTGAACGCAAGTCCGTCGTATAACCAAACATTTCAGAAAGCGGCACGAATGCGGTAATCACCTGCGCACCGCCGGGTCGGGGTTCGGTCTTTTCAATTTGTCCGCGACGCCGCATCAGGTCGCCATTTACGGCGCCCATATAATCGTCAGGCGTCACCACCTCGATACGCATGATGGGCTCCAGCAACACCGGCTTTGCCTTTCGCACAGCATCCTGAAACGCGAGCGAACCCGCAATGTGGAATGAGCGCTCATCCGAATCAACCTCGTGGTAACCGCCAAACACCAGGCGCACCCTGATGTCCACCAGCTCATAGCCAGCAAGGAAGCCACGCTCCATCGCATCTCTGATACCACTCTCGACCGGCTTGATGTACTCCTTGGGAATGGCGCCGCCCGTAATCTTGTTTTCGAAAACAAACCCCTCACCCGGAGCAGGCTCGATCTCGATCTCAACATGACCAAACTGACCGCGGCCGCCGGTCTGCTTCTTATAGATCTCCTTGCCGGGCGCCGCTTGCGTAATTGTTTCGCGATAGGCCACCTGCGGTTTGCCGACATTGGCCTCAACGCCAAACTCACGCTTCATGCGATCGACGATGATCTCGAGGTGCAGCTCACCCATACCGGCAATGATTGTTTGTCCGGTTTCCTGATCGGTTGAAACATTGAACGAAGGATCTTCCTGGGCCAGGCGATTCAATGCTACGCCCAGCTTATCCTGGTCCTGCCGCGTCTTTGGCTCAACCGCAACCCGGATCACAGGCGCCGGAAACTCCATCTTTTCCAGGATAATCGGCTTGTTATCATCACAAACCGTATCGCCAGTGGTGACCTGTCTCATACCGCCGATCGCGATAATTTCGCCTGCGCTTGCATCTTCAATATCTTCGCGCTTGTTGGCGTGCATCCGCATCAGCCTGCCTACGCGTTCCTTGCTGCCCTTGATCGGATTGTAGGCATAAGAACCAGCCTTGATGGTGCCACTGTAAATGCGCACAAACGACAACTGGCCGAGGTGCTTGTCCGCCATTATCTTGAAGACGAGACCAGCAAACGGCGCCGCAGCATCGGCAGGACGAGTTTCTGTCTCGTCCGTTTTCGGATTGATGCCTTCAACCGGCGGCACATCAAGCGGCGATGGCAGATAATCGACAACCGCGTCGAGCAGTGTCTGCACACCTTTGTTCTTGAAAGCCGAACCGGTAACAACCGGGACGAGCTTCAGACCAATCGTTCCGGCTCGAAGAGCCTTGCGGATCTCAGCCTCTGAAATCTCTTCGCCTTCCAGATACTTGTGCATCAAGTCGTCGTCGATGCTGGCCACAGCCTCGATCAGCTTTTCACGCGCAGCGGCGGCAGCTTCCTGCAAATCCACAGGAATATCCGTCACTTCGTACTCGGAACCCTTGGTTTCGTCTTTCCAGATCAAACCCTTCATCGCGATCAGATCGACGATGCCTTTGAGCTGATCTTCGAGACCAATCGGAATTTGCAGCGCTACCGGATTTGCACCGAGACGAGTGATGATCGACTCGAAAGAGCGATCAAACGACGCCCCAGCGCGATCGAGTTTGTTGATGAAACAGATTCGCGGAACGCCGTACTTATCAGCCTGACGCCAGACAGTTTCTGACTGCGGCTCCACGCCGGCGACACCGTCAAACACGGCGACTGCGCCGTCGAGCACGCGCAGCGAGCGCTCCACTTCCATGGTGAAGTCAACGTGGCCCGGCGTGTCGATGATGTTGATGCGGTGATCGACGCCGTTTCTTTCCCAGAAACAGGTGGTTGCAGCGCTGGTAATAGTGATACCGCGCTCTTGCTCCTGCTCCATCCAGTCCATCGTCGCCGTACCCTCGTGCACCTCGCCGATCTTGTGCGTGATGCCCGTGTAATAAAGGACACGTTCTGTGGTGGTGGTCTTACCGGCGTCGATGTGGGCCATGATGCCGATATTCCTGAACTTGCTTAAATCGTGCTTAGCCATTGTCTTAAATAGGTCCTATAAGACCTATAGGCCCTATATTTTCCTTACCATTTGTAATGCGCGAACGCCTTATTCGCGTCCGCCATGCGGTGCGTGTCTTCCTTCTTCTTCACCGCGTTACCGCGGTTGTTGGCTGCGTCGAGTATCTCGGCCGCCAGACGATCCGTCATCGTCTTTTCACCTCGACCGCGCGCGTAGGAGACTATCCATCGAATTGCCAGGGCACCGCGCCGTTCCTGGTGTACTTCGATCGGCACCTGATAAGTCGAACCGCCAACGCGCCTCGACTTCACTTCCACAGTGGGCTTCACGTTGTCGATCGCCCGCTTGAAAACCTTCAAAGGCTCTTCGCCCGTCTTGTCACCGATCTGACGCATTGCATCGTAAAAGATGCTCTCCGCCACACTCTTCTTGCCTTCCCACATCACGCCACTGATGAACTTAGTCACCAGCGGGCTGTTGTAAACCGGATCCGGGAGTACATCGCGTCGTTCGGCTACTCGTCGTCTTGGCATATCGTTCTCTCGTTATTTAGCACTGGCCTTGGGACGTTTGGCTCCATACTTTGAGCGTCCTTGTTTGCGGTCAGCGACGCCGACTGAATCGAGCGTGCCGCGAATCACGTGGTAACGAACGCCCGGGAGATCCTTCACGCGGCCGCCTCTGATAAGCACAATCGAGTGCTCCTGCAGGTTGTGACCAACGCCGGGGATGTAAGTCGTCACCTCGATGCCGTTAGTCAGGCGAACGCGAGCGACTTTACGTAACGCTGAGTTCGGTTTTTTCGGCGTTTGCGTGTAAACACGCGTGCAGACACCACGCTTCTGCGGAGAACTCTGCAGCGCGGGACTGGCCGTTTTGTACTTCACCTGCTGGCGTCCTTTGCGGACAAGCTGATTAATCGTCGGCACTGTTTTCCTCTTAATCGCGCGCGTTAGACGCGCAAAAAGGCCCCTTGCCTGCCTCTTTCCGGAACCAGTCCGGCAGTCAGCGCAGGCGGCTGCCCTGTTAAAAAATTAGTTATAGGGATGTTCTGACTTCGCTATGCGGCGGGCGTGGATCGTGGCTTCCCTTAAGCCGAAACTTTTCTGTGGCGTCGCATTATGGGCGAGAAGTTTCCTTCTGCGCGGGTAAGCGCTGGACGCAAACCATTTACGCCACAATAATTGTCAACAACCTTATTGCTAATGGTCGAGCAACGCCTCCACACCTACAGAACCAACTGGACGTTGCTTTTGTTGCTTCAGACTGTGAGTCCGAAACGGGGAACTATACGGGCCTGATTGGTCTCTGTCAAGCGCGCGTATACTGTCTAGAACAACCACTTGATTAAATGCCAGATCCCATATCCCGCGGCACCGACGAGCAAAATCAACACCAACGCCAGCCCGGTCATCACGAGTTTAAACTTCCGATACCGGCTCTTGTCCGGCGGCGCCAGCGAACTCTGCGGGAAATACGGTGGTGGTGTGTAGGTTGCCATATTATTCTTCCGGAGACGGCGAAGGCGCGCCTTCACCCGCCTTCTTCAACTCCTCTTCCTTCTGTTTCTTCAAAAGCTCTTCCTGATGCTTTCTGCCGGCACGGATTCGCTTGATCCCCTCTTTCGCCTCGTCCAGCCCGTCCTGAGCCCTGTAATAATCCGGGTCTATCTCCAAAGACTTCGAAAACGCCGCCGCGGCGGCATCATACTGTGCCAACTTCGTATGGGCGACCCCGAGATCGTAGTAGATATCAGGATCGTTGTCTTTTAGCTTCGCCGCCTCTCGATATTCACGTATCGCGTCACTAAATTGACCGAGATTGGCATATGTCTGCCCGAGAGCGTAATGAGCCTCAGCGTCGTCGCGGTTTTCCTCTAAATACTTCTTGTACGCCTCGATCGCCTTTTTGTGCTCCCCCTCGGCCTCTTCGCGTTTTCCAAGCGATTCGTAGCCGAGTGCGAGCCGGAAATGAGCCTCCGGCAGCTCCGGATCGAGTCTGACTGCCTCCTGGAACGCCAAAACCGCCTCTGCGTCCTGGTCGTTGCGGTATAGTTCCTTGCCTTTCTGCAACTGATCACGAGCGCGCGTGCGATCTCCCGCTAAACCGTTGGACAGGTCGGGGCTTCCGGCACTATTATTCGTGCTCTGCTGACCGCTGCGCCTGCAACCGATGGCAAATACCATTAGCCAGGCGGTGCAGATTAAGAGAATCGATCTCATCCTGTAGAACGCTCTGCTACTGTTGAAAAAGCACGTAGGTTGGGGATGCAGAAAACGTATCTAACGCAAATTCGGTAGCAGAGTCAAACCGCTGTTATTGACACCTCGGATGGAAGTTAAAGTCGATTAAGACTTTCTTCAACAAAAGCTTCATTCGAAGTCGAAGGAGTGCACATGTTAAGAAATAAATCCCGGCTCATAGGATATCTGGCGCCAATTGCCCTGGTAGCCTTATCCGCCCCGCAAGTTTTCGCGCAGAAAACGAAAGTCGTTTCTTCCGTCAACGCCCCGCTTTCGTTGAGCCTGACGGCCGACTCAAACATCGTCACCGCTTGCGCTGACGGCGGCGCCCCGCAAGTCAAACTAACCGCGAACGCTGTTTCACCCAGTGGCTATCCGATTAAGTACCGCTGGACGACGAGCGCCGGAACAATCATTGGCGAAGGCCCGGTCGTTACCTGGAACCTCGCTGGCCTGAAGCCCGGTTATCACAAGGCCTCGCTGGATATTCAGAGTGTTGGCAGCGATGGGTCGTGCCAGGCGTTTTCATCGGTTAGTGTGCTGGTGAATCCCTGCGTTGTCGTGCAACCAGTTTGTCCTGCGATTGAGATCGTTTGTCCGACAGATTTGGCTGTTGGCCAGCCAATTACTTTCTCTTCCCGCCTGACGGGCGGAGTACCAGCGAACACAAATGCTGTTTACAACTGGACCGTCTCGGCAGGAACGATTATCGCGGGCCAGGGAACAGACACCATTAGAGTCGACACTACCGGCTTAGGTGGTCAAACAGTAAGAGCTTCGCTTTCGGTGGGCGGCTATAACCTCGAGTGCGCCGCTGACTGTGGTGTATCAGTGCCGTTGCCGAAATTGACTGGCCGCAAGTTCGACGAGTTTCCCGATATTTCTCGCAACGACGAAAAAGCTCGTCTGGACAACTACGGCATTGAATTACAGAACGACCCGACAGCGACAGCTTATGTGATCGTCTATCCCGGTCGTTCGAGCAAACGCGGCGACGTTCAGCATCATGCAAGTCGCGTCGTCGATTACCTCGTTAACTCGCGTGGTCTTGATAAGAGCCGCATCGTGACGCTTGTTGGTCCAGTGAGAGATCAGCTGTTCGTAGAACTCTGGATCACTCCACAAGGCGCAACCCCGCCCAACCCATAACCTTATAGCCACAGATAAACACGGATGACACGGATCAGCATTTCTGATCCGTGTCATCCGTGTTTATCTGTGGCTGCTCCTTTTTGCTCGCGGTATTCGCGTTGCTTTCTGTAAAGGAGCCCTGTAATTTTACGGGGTCTCGTACCAGAAACCTACAGGTAGGGAGAAACTTATCAATGTTCCGTACTAAATCCGTTTATTGGTCCGTTTGGTTGATGGTCTTAACGCTCGCGCTGCCTTTCGCAGCAACAGCTCAGGATAAAGAAAAGAAGGATAAAGGCGAGAAAAAGGTATACACCGGCACTCCAGTGATGTGGCGCAATCCCACTGACATCGCAAGCCGGAATCTGATTCTCGGCGCGGGCGGCGAAGCGATGAAGCCCGACATCAGCACGTTAACCTTTATCGAACAGAAGACGGGTGGTTATTCAACGAAGTATCGCGTACGCGATGCCAAAGGCAATGAATGGATCGCAAAGATTGGCAAGGAAGCACAACCTGACACGGCTGCGAATCGCCTGTTGTGGGCCTTGGGTTACGAAACCGAAATCGCTTACCTCGTGCCGAAAGCGAAGATCGAAGGCAAGGGGGAGTTTGAGAATGTTCGACTCGAAGCCCGACCGGAAGACGTGAAGCGCACCGGAAACTGGATGTGGGAAAACAATCCATTTATGGACAAGCCAGAGTTTCGCGGTCTGAAGATCTTCATGCTGATGATCAATAACTGGGACATGAAAGACGATAACAACGAGGTCCTCGCCCATAAAGGCGATACCACCGGGGAGTTGCGCTACATCATCAGTGATCTCGGCGGCTCATTCGGGAAAACTGGTGGCTTCCTCTCACGCAGTCGCAACAAGCCAGAAGACTACGTCAAAGCGGAGTTCATCAAGGCAGTTAATGGCGACGTCATCGCCTTCCACTATAGTGGCAAGAACCAGAAGCTCTTCGAAAACATCACAGTCGCAGACGCTCGTTGGCTCAGCAGTTTGTTGAAGCGATTGAGCGATGAGCAGATCAAAGATGCGTTTCGTGCGGCGAATTATTCAGCAGAAGATGTCGATCGATTGGCAGCAGCGTTTCGAGCGCGCGCCAACGCTCTCGAGAATCCAGGGGCAGTAGCAAAAGACCGCAACTAGGTAAAATTTAGCCACAGATAACGTGGCCAATTACTTTACGACGTCGATGGCGATCAGTTGTTGACCTGAGATCACAAACTCGGCCGGTGGTAATTCCATTTCGTAGAGCGGTGAAAGCACGGTTGGCGTGTAGCCACCTGACGTCCGATCGCTATTCAGTGTTGCAACCACCGACGGCGGCAAACTCGGAAGCTCGCTCGTCCCGATAACCACTCCCGGCGTGATGCGAAACAGTTTCACATACAGCCGATCACTCTTTTTCACGGTATTGATGGCTTTGACGAGTTGGCTTAAATCCTGTGGCACAAAAGCCTTGGCCGGTGAGCCTTCCTGCAACGCACCTCCATCACCAACAAACACCAGCAACTGGCCCTCAGGCGCATCTTCCGGAATCTGAACCGGAATTCGCTGCACAAACTGTTTGCCCGATTCGGTCCGGACGAAAGCCTGCACTTCGACTTTTTCACCGCGTCGAACCTCGGTGCGGTCGAGTGTGATGCGCTCGAGCGTGCCCGCGTACTTTGTCTCGGTTGAAGAGATGTCGAGCGTGATGCCGTCGAGCTGAACGTCATCAAAACCACTCGCAAGCAATGAACTAACCGGCGCCGCGATTGAACCGGCGGCCATGATCGGCGAGTTATTAGCCGAGAACCGGCGATCGATCTGAATCGATTCCTGTCCTTTTACTTTTATCTCGCCCTTCACACTGATCGTCGAATCACCCAGCGCACGTTCGCTCGAAGTAATCGTGTTGAATAGCGTGATGTTGAGCAACAAGGGCGTCAGGAACGAGTCGTTTGCGAGTTCATAAGAGTAGGTCTCGGTTTTATCGCGGCTCGTATGCAGATTCACTTTCACCGGAATCATCTTCGGCGCCTGACGCAGCAAACCGAAAATTCCTGAGGCACGATCCTGCGCGATAGATCCAACCATTCGGCCGGGCACCGCCAGCTTGAACGAATTGTTCATGTTGGAGATGACGGTCACGACTGACGATTCGCTCATCGGCATATCAGACGCCCCAAGACTCAGGAACGGGTGACCAAAAGCATAGATACGATCACCATCGCGCATCGTCACGGTACCCGCGGCGGCGAGTGAATAGTCACCACGCACGAGTTGGACGCTGATTGAACTTCCGGCAGGCAGAGTGTTTCCGTTAACTTCGGCCAGGGGTGCGATCGCCGCCGAACCGCCAACACCAGAAACCGGCAGCAACCCACTCGCAACCAACTGGGGCGCATAAGCCGCAAGCGATTCCTGACTAATACCGCTAAAAACGAGTGGCGTTGCGATCGGCGTCATCTGCTGACCCAACAACGGCGCCAGTGGCGAACCAACCGAAACCGGCGCCAACAGCGAAACTGGTGACACTGCAGGCTTCGGCAGATTTGGCTTCCAATCAGTTCCTGCGAGTTGAGCAAACGAAACTACACGGGGTTCTTTTGGTTTGACGTTTTCCGGACCCTTGTTGAAGAGCTCGACCATCTGCTTGATTGGCGTGATTCCAGCAATCGGCTCTTTCGAAAACGGAAAACTAAAAGCGATGGCGCCGACGATCTTTCCGTCGATATAAACCGGCGAGCCGGACATGCCCGCAAACACGCCTGTCTTCTCAACATTTCCACCAGTAAGTCGGGCGATAATCGCCGACTGGCGGGGACCCGGAAATCCGGGCAGGACGCCAAGGATCTCGACTCCGAAGTCCTGAGTTTCCGAACCGCTAAAAACTGTCTTCGCGATTCCCTTCATTCCCGGCCGAAGGTCCTCGAGCGGAAACAGTTCCGGAGCTTTTGGTTCTGGAGCCTGGGCGATGGCCAGGCTTGCCATCATGGCGATGAATAAAGCGCAGAGGATAGGAGTAAATCTGTTCATCATAGGGACTATAATCTTGGGTCCAGAAAGCGGTCAAGGTTTACACAGATTGCACGGAATTCACCGATTCTGTGTAATCTGTGGATAGTGATCATGGACGATACTGATGCCTTCATCCTGACCGGCGGTGCCTCCAGCAGAATGGGCACTGACAAGTCTCAGTTGCTGATTGACCACCAAACGTTTGCTGAGCGAATTTCAGAGACGCTGCTGAAGGTAACTAAGTCAGTGACTCTCGTCGGCCGGCACACGGACAGCTCAACTCTACCAAGCGTGCCTGACGTCTATCCGCAGTGGGGTGCCCTCGGTGGCGTTCAGGCTGCTCTTACTGCATGCAAGCGCGAATGGGCCATCGTCGTTGCTTGTGACCTCCCGTTTGTCACGTCAGAACTGTTTTCATCGCTAGCCACACTGCGATTGGACCATGAAGCCGTAGTGCCAATTCAAGCCGATGGCCGGCCGCAACCGCTGGCGGCGCTTTATCGTGTCGATCCTTGCCGTCAAGTCGCGACGGAGCTAATCGAAGCGGGCCGGCGCCGGCCTTTGGACCTCCTTGAAGCAGTCAAAACGCGCTGGGTTTCGTTTGCTGAACTAAGGAATCTCGATCAGGCGGAAAGGTTTTTTGTTAACATCAACACGCCCTCGGACTATTATGAGGCGACTCGGACGGACCAGACAGCGACAAATTGATATCCAGGGCCACTCACACTAATGCCACCGCGACGACGATTTGGTAAAAGACTCGTTAAGTCTTTCCTGCCAATAGCACTGGTTATTGTGCTGGCTGTGGTGGGTGCGCTTTCGTTTATTGTTTACTGCGTTTCACGTCCCGCCAAGCGTCCATACGTCGTTACACCGGAATCGTTTTCAAGGATTAGCGGGCGCGCGATCAAAGTGACTGATGAGAATTGGACCACGCTGGATGGACGTCGTGCACGTGGCTGGCTGCTCAAAGGCGCTGAAGGTGCCCCGGCCGTGGTACTGCTTCATCGCTACACCGGCGACCGCTCGTGGCTTTTCAATCTCGGCGTAAAGATCAACGAGACGACTAACTTCACGATCCTTTGGCCCGATTTGCGTGGTCATGGCGAGAATCCATTGATCAAGTGGAGCTCTCTTGGCGGGCGCGATGGAGACGATTTAAAGGCGGCGCTCAACTTCCTGCGCAGTCTCAAGTCAGAGAATCAGAAGACGTTGGTTGGAGAAAGTTTGGGCGTCTACGGTGTGGAACTCGGCGCTTACAGTGCGCTCAAGGCCACGCGCAATGAACCGCAGATAAAAGTGCTGGTCCTCGATTCCATCACCAACTCATCACGAGAATTGCTGAGAGCTGCGGTCTCAAATTGTGTCGGCCTGGACAATTCGCTGGTACAGACCTTGTCGCGCATGGGAGTGAAGCTGTATCTGCTGGGAAATTACGAAGACGATAACGCCTGCGACTTCGCCTCTATGATAAACGACCAGCGCGTGCTGCTTCTTTCGGGGAACGATGCCGGAAATTTGCGTGATGCGACGGCGTCGCTGCAGAAATGTTTTCACGCTCCGGCTAACGTGGAAGTGAGGACAGATCTGCCGTTGAGTGGATTCAGTTTGCCTTCGGCGACTGGTGAACAGGGCGAAGCGTACGATCGGGTTGTGATTGAATTTTTCGCGCGCAACCTGAGGTAAAACCTTAGACAGGATTAACAGGATTTTTTCAGGATAAGACATGATTTTTATCCTGTTCATCCTGAAAAACTCCTGTTAATCCCGTCTAAGGTTTTATGGTTGCCACCCAAGCACCGCAGTGTGACCATTATCGCCAATAATCTCGATTCGCGGCGCACCTCGGTAGTTCTCAACGTATTTCACCGGGATAAACACAACAAACCTCCCACCAATCGCGCGCGCATCATCAACAGAAATCTCATCAAACGTCAGCACCTCACCATCAGGACGATAAAGCACCCTGCCGTACGCATAAAACTCGGCCGAGCGATCGTCACCACTCTGAGCAATCACCCGCGCGTTCGCGTAGCCCCGCGCATCTGCAAGCGCAAGCAAATCTTTGACTGATTCACGATTTGCGAAAGGCGCAGCAAACCAATGCAACACGATCAGGACCAACACTACCGTCGCGCACGCTAGCACCAATGGCCATCTCGCTTTTTGGATCCCAGTAAATCGGTCGGCAACCAGGAGTGCAGCCGCAGGCACCGCAGGCAGTATGTAACCCGGCAGTTTCGATCCCGAAAAAGAGAAGAAAATGATCGGCAGCAACAGCCACGCGAGGGAGAAAACACGAACGATGCTCGTACTATCAGTTCCGCGCCATTGCCACCGTCGCACTCTCGCCAAGGCGCCGATCAAGTGTATGGCCCACGGCAGTACTAACATCAAAATAATTACCGGATAGAAGTGGATCGGCTGTGGATGGTGATACTTGTTCGAAACATATCGCGCAAAGTGGTGTTGCACGAAAAACTCGTCGATAAACGTCCAGCCGTGTCGTGCGATAACTGGTCCATACCAGCTCGCCGCGACGAGCAGCGCTAACGGCATTCCCCAAACCAGACTTAACCACACTGCCGGCTGCGGCCAACGTCGTCTGAGCAGATAGTAGAAACCAACCACACCAAACGGAATGACGATTCCAACCAGTCCTTTTGCTAAAAGCGATAAACCGACGAAGATGTAAAAGCCCGGCAGCAACAATCGTTTGTTTTTTGTCGTCGGAAGTTCATGTAAAAGAAAAAACGCCAGCGACCAGCAGGTGGTCATTGTGATCACGACATCAAAACTCGCGGCTCGCGAAAACACGATCAGTCCCAGACACGTCGTGATCGTCAGCAAACTCCAGAAGCTGAAACCGCGAGAGTCGGCGGCAGCGTCCATTTCACGTCCGATGCACCAGACGGCAGCGATCGTCAGCAGTCCACAAATTGCCGGACCAAGCCGTGCGGACCATTCGCTGACACCAAAAATCTTGAACGCCGCGACGAGCATCCAGTAGAGCAGTGCCGGTTTCTCAAACCACGCGTGACCGCCGAGCCTCGGCGTAATCAGATCGTGATTGAGAAACATCTCGCGCGCCACCTGTGCATAGCGCGGCTCGTCTGGTCCAAGCAGTGGTAATTTGCCCAGGCCATAAAAGTAAAAGGCGATTATGATGGCGAACAGTAAAATGTAGACTCGCTTGGCAAGCGTCGAGGGATGCAAGTATATTCGGCTCCGTTAATCCTGATAAATCGTGTGAATCATGTAAAAAGCTGATCTCTGATTTTAGAGCGGCTCAGACTAACACATTATGTTACGCACAGCAGTCATCGGAGTTGGCAGCCTCGGACGGCAACATGCTCGCATTCATGCCGATCTCGCCGCCGAAGGAACCTCGGAATTCGTAGCAGTTTGCGATTTGAACGAAGAAACAGCTCGTTCCGTCAGCAGCGAAATAAAAACTGACTGGACCACAAACTGGCGCGAGTTGATCGGCCGTATTGATGCCGTAAGTGTTGCCGTTCCAACTGAAACACACTGCGAGATTTCCTGCGGTTTGCTCGAGGCCGGCATTCACGTTCTCGTCGAAAAGCCGATCTCGCGAACGCTGGAAGAAGCCGACCGCATGATCAAAGCCGCGGAACGCGGGCACGCGATTCTTCAGGTCGGGCATCTCGAACGTTTCAATCCTGCAATGGTCGCCCTGCGACCACACGTCCGCAAACCCGTCTATTTTGAGATCCATCGCGTTGGCCAGTTTACTGCGCGTTCTCTCGACATCGACGTCGTGCTTGATCTGATGATTCATGATCTCGACATCGTGCAGTGGTTAGTGGGAGAAGACATCGAGGTTACAGGTATTCACGCCGTTGGCATCGCGATTCTCACCAACAAGGTCGACGCGGCAAATGCCCGCCTCGAATTTTCTTCCGGAGCAGTCGCTAACATAACGGCGTCGCGCGTGGGAACAGAGAAGATTCGCAAGATGCGTTTCTTCCAGCCGCACGACTATATCGCCATCGACTACACAACCAAGCGCGCTTCGGTCAGCAGTCTCGCGCCGCCGGCTGCGAGTGGCGCCTGGCCAGGTGTGCACATCAAGCATCTTGATATCATCGACATCGAACCGTTACGCGCGGAAATAGTTTCGTTTCTGGACTCAGCCCGCGATGGAACGCCGCCGGCCGTTTCAGGATTCGAGGGGAGAAACGCATTGAGTTTGGCGTTGCGGACTCTGGAAAGAATCCGTGAGCATGCTGAACATCCCGGCGTGAGTGAACTGAGCCACAGATAACACAGATTTGAAAAACGGATCCGGTAGTTAAGTTTTATCAATTGTAATGCCATCAGCGAATGCTCAACTCTCGGGGTTACTTCAGCAACACATCGAAGCAGATGAGTTTCCTTCTGCGGTCTATCTCGTCGCCGAGCGGGATGAGATCGTTTACACCGACGCGCTCGGTTATTCCGTTGTCGAGCCTTATCGCGTCGCAAACAAAATTGACACCATCTACGATCTCGCCTCACTTACAAAACCACTGATCACCACACTGCTTTGTGCGCGCCGAATCGAACTCGGCGAACTAACTCTCGACAGTTCGGTTTCACACTACCTGCCCGAATTTGATCGCACTGACAAACAGATGATCACTGTTCGAGAACTTCTGACGCACAGTTCGGGTCTGCCCGCATGGCGTCCCCTCTATCTTTTGACTGAAGACGAACCGGAGCGCGCTGCGGGGGCGATCGCAAGTCTCGATCTTGAATACAAACCCGGCAAACGCGTGGTCTACAGTGATCTCGGATTTATCGCGCTGGGCAGTTTGCTGGAACGCATGACGCGGCAAAAGCTTGCGGACCTGGCGAAGCGCGAGATCTTTGAGCCACTAAATTTGAAACATACTTTCTTCAACCCTGAGATCGCTTTGCAAACCGGGATTGCGGCCTGTGAAACGGGTAATGCGTATGAGGCTGAGATGTGCAAACAGCAAAACGCCGGCGTCTACACTAACTCACGACAGCGTCTGATCTGGGGTGAAGTGCATGACGGAAATGCCTACTTCCTTGGTGGCGCCGCCGGTCACGCAGGAGTGTTCTCAACTGCTGGCGAGACATTTTTATTAGCGCAGCAGTTTCTCAGTGATTCGACCAAACTGATCGCGCCTGCGACGTGCAAGATGTTTCGAGAGAATATGACGCCGGAGTTGAATGAAGCGCGTTCGATCGGCTGGCAACTGGCGGCAACGAAAGATTCAACGGGCGGAGTTGATCTTCCTTCCGACAGTTTCGGTCACAACGGTTTTACCGGCACGTGCGTCTGGATCGATCCTGACCACCGGCGGGTTTTTATTCTTCTCACAAATCGCACACATGCGCATGCGTTGCCATTCGCGAATATCAATGCGGTGCGACGGGAGTTCAACAGTTTAGCGGTGAAGGCTTTGCAATAGGGCTTATACGACTTATAGGACCTATAACCTGAATCTCAACGCCGTGCCAATCACGTTCAGATCACCCGGCTGACTCACGCCGTCGTTCTGCCGCAGGTAATAGAAATCCTGTAGGAAATGTCTATTGAACATTTTACTGCCACCCACGGAAAAGCGATTACGTACCCACCGGTCGACGCTCCAGTCGTAAAAAACTTCATCAGCTATAAACAGTGACAAGTTCCATTTCGCCGGACCAACCGGATGCTCAACTTGAAACCGGTTGCGATATCGCGTCGACCTCGCTCCAGAATTTCGCAGGCGTCGCTCAAACTGATTCCGGTCAATCAACCTGAACTTATCGATATTAAATCGTAACGTCACAGGAAGCGTCAGCCGATTTTCCCAGATCTTGCGCCCGCGAAATGGCTGCATCCCGATGTGCAAATAGTTTGGCGACACACTGGAATACTTACCCCACCGGAAAGTGAACCCAACACCAACACGCTCATCGACAGGACGGCTGATGTCGCGTCCCAGACGCAGGGTGCCGTACAGGTTGAAATCAAAATTCGTGGTGACGGGAACTGCCACGGCGACGTCCGTCCACTGTTGATTGTCGGTCCGCGGCGGGACAACAGATTGCGCGGATGTGAGGCCAGCCAGCACAAGACATATAAGAGAACCGTAGACTATTTTCAATTGGCAACCCTGGGTGCTTGTACCGGCAAGACTGTGAATGATGTCAATGCCACCACGACACGCTCACCAACGTGCAATCGCGTCGCGCTCGCTTCCGGTTTCGGTCGCGTGGCTATGATCGATTTCGCTGACTGTCTTTCGGGTGTTTGCGTGGTCAGAAAATAAGGCGTCTCATCAGTTTTGCACTCCTCTGCCCCACCTACTTCCATTCGCAAACGCAGTCGCTCGTAAGCGCCGACAAAAGCAATTTCCTCAATCAACGCAGTGCCGAGCCGAGCGAGGCCGGAGCGCAAAAAGTCGCCGCGACTCAACGAAACGTCCTCAGGCCGGAAGACGATCTTCACGCATTGGTCCGTTTTGAACTTCTCCTTATCCAGCGTCGCGGGAATCTGCGCAGAACCAACTTCGAGATAGTCTTTTCTAATAACTGCATCGAGAACATTGGCTGCTCCCAGAAATGTCGCCACGTACTCAGTCGCCGGGTGGTTATAAATCTGAAACGGAGTACCAATCTGTTCGATATGGCCCACGTTGAGCACGGCGACACGATCACCGAGTTCGAGCGCTTCTTCCTGATCGTGCGTGATGAAAATCGAAGGCACGCTTACTTTCTTCAGTAGCGTCCGTATTTCGCGACGCAGGTGCACGCGCGTTTGCGTGTCGAGCGCGCCAAAGGGCTCGTCAAACAGAAGCACTTCCGGCTTGTAAGCGAGCGTGCGCGCGATCGCCACACGCTGTTGCTGACCGCCGGAGAGTTGCGAAGGATACTTCTTGCGATGTTCCTCGAGTTGGACCAGCTGCAACAACTCATTAACTGTTTCGCGGATCTCTTTGCGCTTGCGTTTACGGATCCGCAATCCATAACCGATGTTCTTCTCGACTGTCATCTTCGGAAACAACGCATACGATTGAAAGATGACGCCGACGCCCCGTTCGCGCGCTGGAAGTTCCGTAACGTCTTTGCCATGTAGAATTACTTTCCCTGTGTAAGGCATTTCCAAACCGGCCATGATGCGCAGAATCGTCGTCTTGCCACTGCCTGAGGCCCCGAGCAACACCAGCACTTCACCTTCGGCGACGTCGAAGCTGATATTTTCCAGTACACTCGCTTTGCCGAAACGTTTACTAATTCCGACCACACTCGCAGCTGCCGGCAACGACGGCGTGTTGGACACCGGCTCGACAGCCTTTGGAATCAGTGTTTCTTTTGCTTTGACCATCATGCCTCAGTCGACATCTAGCCAATCGCGTGCCAAAAACAACACACTGAAGATCAGGAATGAAAACAGGGCAAGCACGATCGCAATCGCGTTTGCTGCCTCGATCTGGCCTTCGTTGAACTTTGCAAAGATATAGAGGGGTGCGGTCTGAGTTCGTCCGGCAAGATTTCCGGAGACAAGAATTGTCGACCCGAATTCACCGACAGCACGCGCGAACGTCAGCAGTGCGCCCGAAACGATTGCGCCACGTAATGATGGCAGCGTCACGTACCAGAACGTTTGCCAGCGCGTGGCGCCGATCGTCGCCGACGCTTCTTCAAGCGATCGGCTCATCGTGTCGAAGACAGGCTTAATAACACCGAACGCGAGCGGGAAAGTGACGAAGATGTTGGCGAGAATGATGGCGCCCGACGTAAACATGATTTGAAAACCATGTGGCGTTAGGAGCCGTCCGAGTGTGCCGTATGGTCCCCAAAGCAGCAGCAATGCAAAACCGGCAACTGCGGTCGGGATCGCGGTTGGCAACGAAATCGTCACGATGAGAGCGTTGCGGCCCACAAAGTTGTAACGCGAGAGCACATACGCTGCGAAAAGACCAAAGATGACGTTGAAGACGGTGGCCCAGAAGCTGGTCGCCATTGATAGCTTGAGTGCGAAGATTGCTTCGGGCGCCATCAGCGCGGCCCAGAATTTATCGAGTCCGTTGCTGGTACCGAAGATGAATATTGAAGCGAGCGGCAGGAATACGAGGGGCAGCATCAGAAAGACGAGCATGCCGATGCTGAGCGGTCGAGCCACATCGAACCCGCGCACGTGACGCATTGCTGGAGCTACGGTACTCATCCTGTTTGGTCTTCGTTCTTTGTACTTTGTTCTTTGTATTATTCAGATGCGAGGTACAAAGAACCAAGCACAAAGTACAAGCTCTCACTTCTTCTGCACCTGATCCCTAAACACTTGTTCAATCACTTCCGGATACGCTTTATCCCAGCCATCAAAGTATTCAATCGTGAATGGCATCTCGATATGCCCAAAATCCTTGTTTGCCTGATTGAACGTGTCATTCGTACTCGAATAAAAATGAAATTTAACAAACGCTTGCTGAGCTTCGTCGCTCCAGAGATACTGCATGAAAGCATCAATTACTGCGCGCTTGGCAGCCGTAATATTTTTATCGATCACAACAGCCGGATGCTCGCTGAAGATCGTCGCTTGTGGTATCACCACTTCAATCGGAGCCTTCGCTTCTTTCATCAACAACGCTTCCAGTTCGTAAGTTACGAGCGCGTCTCCGTTGCCAAGTTCGAAAGTCGTGCGCGCCTCGCGGGCAGACCCTGGTGTCGAGATCACGTTTTTCCAGATCGCCCGCAGGTTTTGCAGCGCCCGGTTCTTGTCAGCCTCGCCTAACTCTTTCTCTGACTTCTTCAACTCCGATCCATAGATGGCGAGTATGGACCACTGTGCGCCACCGGAACTTATCGGATCGGGATGGATCAATCGAATTCCCGGCTTCGCCAGGTCAGCAAAATCCTTAATGCCTTTCGGATTTCCCTGGCGCACGATGATCACGAAAGGAGTTTTGTTGACGATTCCCCGCCCCGGTAATGAATGCCAGTCGGAAGTAACAAATCCGTCTTTTTGAAGTCGTTGCGCATCGCGTTCGATTGAGAGAATCGCAATCTCCGCGGGCGCGCCGCGCAGGATCTGGTTGGTAACCGTTTCCGAACCGGCAAATGACGATTGAAACTGCACCACCTGACCGTGTTGCTGTTTCCATTTGGCCGCGAAACCGGGGAAAATGGCCTTCTCGAGCGACTCCTTCATCACCGAGAAGCCGTAGAGTGTGATGGTGACGTCGCCGCTCTCCCCGGATGGCTTTGGCAGACACGAAACGACCAGTAACGCCAGGACAAACGCCGCGGTCGCAAGAAACGGAACGCTTTGGGAAGTCGTCTTCCTCATGAGGACCTTAAGGCCTCCTGATTCTTCTGGACAGACCAAAAAGCCGCTGCCGCTTAATCTTTGCTACCGGGGGTTGATCCGTCTATACCACATAGTTGGGGCTCGTGGGAATAGGAAGATTCTTTAGCCACGGATAAACACAGATGACACGGATTATCAGAATCGGAGCAAATCCGTGTAATCTGTAGTCTCTTTTGTAGTAGTATCCGCATTGATGAGTAGTTCCCTCGTCCGGCGAGCAATCACTTTACTGCTTGCGCAGTCGCTTTTTCTCCCCATCGCATCTGCACAACAACAAGAAACACGGCCGCGGCGCACGCAGCCGGTGTGGACGCCTCCGTCTGCCACGACCCCTGTAATTCCGTATCCGCCTCTGACGATCGCCACCGGTCCCGAACCAACCATCCGCGTCGCGCTCAGCACCGATTCACAGTCTGCGGTTATTTCGACTACCGGTCACCTGATGAATGCGAGCGGTGGCAGCTCGACACTGCGGGCTCTGGATACTTCGCGAGTCCGTGTCGATCCACGATTGTTATCGCCGGTCCAAACCACGCGAGATGACGCTACCTATCGAGTGATTGTCGGTGGTGCAGCAACGCGTGAAGAGGCTGAAGAGAACGAGAAAGAGATTCAGAAGGCTGCGGGCGAAGACGCGCACACGATTTACGACACCGAAACAAAAACGTGGGGCATGGTAATCGGCACCACGCATCCGCGTGAGGAAGCTGAAGAAATACGAGCTCGTCTCGAAGCAGCGGGTATTGACGCGACCATCGAAGGAAAGGAACCGCAAACGGTCGCGCAAAAGCAAACGCCGCCAGCAAGCAACAGCCCCGTGCGATTGACTTCGCGCCCTGCATTACCGTCGCGCGAACTCGTCACTTCCTCGGCCACCGGAACTATCTTCAGTTCCAGTGCGCCTGTGGCCTTTGCTTCCGACGATGAAAAGAGTGCCCCAGTCCGATTTAATGACAAACCGTATCGCGGGCGCATTGAGGTTTTCACGAACTTGCGGGGAACCTTGACCGTTGTTAACGAACTCGGACTCGAAGACTATGTCCGCGGTGTCGTCGCAAACGAGCTTTCGCCGGGAGGATACCCCGCGATTGAGGCTCTAAAGGCTCAGGCTATTGCTGCACGAACCTACGCACTCAAGAATCGCGGGCAATTCATGTCGCAGGGTTTCGATGTCCTGCCAACCACTCGATCTCAGGTGTATCGCGGACTCACTTCTGAAAACCCGCTCTCGACCCGCGCTGTCGATGAAACACGCGGCATGATTGCGACTTATCAGGGTGAACCAATCAACGCACTCTACACGTCTACCTGTGGCGGCCGCACCGAAGACTCAGAAAAGATCTTTAACGAAGCGATTCCGTACCTGCGTGCGCGCGAATGCGCCGCTGAAGGCGCAACATTTGATCGCTTTGTAATCAGAACGTCGCGTGAGCCTGCCGAATTGCAGGACGATGCGAACGTTCTACTCGCGCGAGACGTCAGTCTTTTACTTACGCAGAATTTCGGCACCTTGCGTGAACGAGTTTCGGATTCATGGCTTTCCGCAGATGCGAGTGTGAGCGAAGTACGCAACTGGCTAGCGAATGTGACGCGTCTGGCGCGACAGCCGATGCCGGTCACTGTTGACGATGTGAATCGACCGCCTGCTTTTGCCACCGCACTATCTGCAGCCGTATTTGGTGAGAGCCGCGCCGGAACCTTGCTGAACGATGCCGACGCCGATTACCTGTTGGCGGTCAAGGATGCTCAGGATGTACCTGCGCAAAATCGCGCGGACCTTGCGATGCTGCTTCGAGACGGACATCTCTCAGTTTATCCGGATGCGACCTTGCGGCCGCGAATGCCTTTATCGCGCGCGCGTGTTTTGCACGCCATTGCAAGGTTGCTCGAGGCTCGCAATCTGTTGCAGCTTCAGAAGGCAAACGCGCGTCCAACCAGTGATGGACAACTGATCCTTCGCTCCACGAAAGGCAAGGATCAGCCGATCAGAGTAAACACAGACGCGTTCTTGTTTCGTTATCTTGGCGAGCGCCCTTACGCGGTATCGTCTGTGGCACTCGTTGGTGGTGAGCCGGTTAGTTATCATCTCGCCGCCAACGGACAGATCGATTTCCTTGAAGTAAAGCCGGCGCCAAACGGAGCCGCCGCTGACCGCTTTTCACCATTCGCTAATTGGACCAAAGGACTAAGTCCTGCGCAGGTCCAGGCGCGTTTGGCGCGTGCTGCAAGAGGAATTGGTCAGGTTGTTGATCTGCGTGTCGTGTCGCGCGGTGCATCGCACCGAGTGACAGATCTCGAGGTTGTTGGAACAAACGGAACCGCACATGTTCGTGGTGGTCGCATTCGTTCAGCGCTCGGTTTGCGTGAACAACTCTTCGTTATCGATCGCGAATATGATGACGCGGGCCGCGTGAGTGAGTTCACATTTGTCGGGCGCGGTTGGGGCCACGGCGTGGGCATGTGCCAGGTCGGCGCTTATGGCCTGGCGAAGCAAGGTTGGTCGTCTGAGCAGATACTTAAAGCGTACTATTCGGGAATTGAGATAACGCGGATGTATTAGACAGGATTAACAGGATTATCTTGTTAATCCTGCTAAAATCCTGTTCATCCTGTCGATGAATTTCTCTCGTAACCAACTCGTCGGTGGTCTGTTGCTGCTCGTCCTAATCTGGACGGTAATACTCCTTCGTGCATTCTGAAAACCCTTTAATCGCCATCGTCGGCCCAACAGCCTCCGGCAAAAGCACTCTCGGAATCGAAGTCGCACTGCATATCAATGGCGAGATCATTAACTGCGATTCGGTCCAGGTCTACAAAGAGATCCAGATAGCCACAGCCAAAGTACCTCTCGAGGAACGCAAAGGCGTTCCACATCACCTGATCGGTTTTGTCTCACCCGACATCAATTACACCGCCGGCGAATGGGCGCGCGAAGCGGCCCAAAAGATCGAAGAGATCGAGAACCGCGGCCGAGTTCCGTTACTCGTCGGTGGCACCGGTTTCTACTTACGCGCGTTGCGACAGCCCTTCTTCGTCAGTCCCCCAACCGACGAATCACTGCGTCGCCGTCTCAACGGCATTCGGGAGAAACACGGAGCCGAGCACCTGCATCGAGTGCTGCGCCGTTTTGATCCAGAGGCCGCCGGACAACTCTACCCGCGCGACTGGCCACGCGTGCAAAGGGCAATCGAGGTCTATTTCCAGACCGGCCGTTCGATTGTGGACCAGCAACCCGTTCGACCGGACCCACACGAAAGTTCGCGCCGGCTCCGCATCCTGGCCCTCAACCCTCCCCGCGCCGAGCTTTACAATCGGATCAACGAACGAACAGAACAACACTTTCGCGCCGGTCTGGTTGAAGAAGTTCGACAGTTGCTGGACCGTGGCTTCTCCCCAACTTCAAACGCGCTTGGAGCACACGGATATCGCCGCGTCGTAGAGTATTTGCAGGGCGTTCGCGACCTTGAGAGCGCTGTCGAACAGACGAAACTTGACGTGCGCCATTACGCAAAACGCCAATTGACATGGTTTCGCCATGAAGCAGATGTCGAGTGGTTTGAGGGTTTTGGTGAGGAAAACAGCACTTTGCGATCGGTTCTGGAAACCCTCACGGCTGGGCCGCGGTCCAAATAATCATCTTTCTCTCACAACTCTTTGAATCTCTTGTCAGGCAAAGATCTGTGTTGTAATCTCCTTGCAACCGCGCGGTCTACAAATCCACCCCCAGGTTTCAAGCATGTCAGACGGCAAACAGGCACCACAAAACATTCAAGACGCCTTTCTCAACACGGTGCGCCGCGAGAAAACTTCGGTGGTCGTCTACCTGTTGAATGGCGCCAAACTAACGGGCCGGATCAGGAGCTTTGACAAGTTTTCGGTCCTTCTTGAATCCGGGTCTCAGGAACAACTGATCTTCAAGCACGCCATCTCGACGATCTCACAATCACGGCGCGCTACCGGTGAACTACACTCGCAACCCACTGCCGAAACCAACCCGCGCGACGTCCGCAATCATGACGCCAACTCGCCTGAGGCGTGACATTAGATTAAACTCTCGCGAGCCACTTAAATTGGGACACTCTTTGAGGACCTGTGCCTGGAACTTTCATTACTTTTGAGGGTATCGACGGCAGTGGGAAATCGACTCAGCTACGTTTGCTGGGCAATTTCCTGCGAGCCAATGGTTGTGATGTACTGCTGACTCGCGAACCGGGCGGAACGACGCTTGGTCTGCGTTTACGAGCGGCATTACTGGACGCGATGGAAGAAGTCGATCCGTTGACCGAATTGCTTGTCTTTGCCGCCGATCGTGCACAGCACGTACGCCGTGTGGTGCAACCGGCTCTGAAAGCCGGACGAGTGGTGATTTCGGATCGCTACGCCGATGCGACAGTGGCGTATCAGGGTGCGGGAAGAGGTTTCAAACCGGAACTGATTTCGCAGATCGTGCAGCTCGCCACGGAAGGCTTGAAGCCGGACCTGACGCTACTCTTTGACCTTCCGATTGAAGAATCTACTAATCGCACCGCGCGACGTTCCACCGGAAAAAACTCGGGTAAGATTGCACGCGATCGCCTGGACATCGAGCACGCCGACTTTCACGCTCGCGTGCGCGATGCTTACTTGCAGATTGCGCTGAAGGAACCGGACCGCGTGAAGCTGATCGACACCAGTGGACCAGTGGAAAGCACGCAGCAGCGCGTAAAAGAATTCATCATTCCCTTTCTTCAAAGCAGGGGCCATTTGGCCATGAGGTATGTTTGACGAACTCACCGGTAACTCTCGTGTAAAAGCCGCGCTGAAACGAATGCTGGTAACTGACCGGCTTCCGGGCGCGATGCTGTTTACTGGCGAAGAAGGTATCGGCAAAAAGCGCTTTGCGCTCGAAGTGGCGCGGGCGCTTAACTGCCGCACACCAAAGGATCAGGAAGGTTGTGGCGTCTGTTCACCGTGCGTGCGTATCCCGAAGTTGAATTATCCGCAACGCGAAGACGCTGATGAGTGGACCCAGATAATCTGGACGAACCATCCCGACGTGGGACTCGTCGTCGCGCCGAAACGTGTCTTGCGCGTCGAGCAGATGCGACAGATTGAGCGTGAGGCCAATTTCCGGCCTTTTGAAGGCAAAGCGCGCGTATTCCTGATCGATGAGGCTGACAAACTCAACGACGCTTCCGCTAATGCACTCTTGAAAGTCCTTGAAGAACCGCCGAAAACGTCGCACTTGATTCTAATTACGGCTCGTCCGGCGATGCTTTTGCCGACGATACTTTCACGATGTCAGATGATTCGCTTTTCGCCACTGACACCGGATGAGATCGAAAATCACCTCGTCAAAAACAATCTGGTGGACAAGAAGACTGCACGGCTGCGGGCGCGTGCAGCGGCCGGCAGCATGGGTCGAGCGCTCGCCGGCGATCTGGTGACATTCACGTCGCAACGCAAAGCAATGGTCAAGGTGCTGAACGCACTGGTCCTGAGCGAGGATCGCGCGCAATTGTTGCGTTCAGCGGAACAGCTTAACGAAGCGCAGTACAAAGAAGAGTTTGAGGAACGACTCGACGTGCTGGAGACGTTGATTCGCGACGCATGGATGTTGTCGCTCGGAGTTGAGCCCGCCCAACTCGTAAATGAAGATTTGTTGCCTGAACTGCGTGAAGTGAGTCAGAAGTTGAATTCAGGACGTGCGGGCGAGTGGATCCTGCAGATTGAGGATTTGCGCGAACAGCTAATTGTTAACGTTAATAAGAAAATTACTACGGACGCGTTATTCCTGGTGATGGCAGGCGACGTTGCGGCCCCGAAGCGAGTGAAAGTTAAGTAACACAGATTAACGCGGATTTTTAAGGTCAGCCAGGAGCTTCTCGGTTTCCATCACGAAAGCTTCAACGATATTCTCACCCGCAACTTTGCGCATCGGCACACCGTCTTTGAAGATCATCCCGACGCCGCGACCAAATGTGATACCGAGTTGCGAATCGTGAGCCTCTCCCGGACCATTTACAGCACATCCCATAATCGACAGATGTAGTGGCTCTTCGATGTGGGCCAACCGGCGCTCAATCTCCGTAACGATACCGACAAAGTCATCCACATCCAGCCGGCCACACGTCGGACACGCAACAACCGTCACGCCGCGCGTTCGCAACCCGAGGGACTTCACAATCTCCCAGGCAACTCGAACTTCTTCCTGCGGTTCCGCAGCCAGCGACACTCTGATCGTGTCGCCGATTCCTTCGTACAGCAGAATACCGAGTCCAATCGACGACTTCACCGTCCCACTAAACGAAGTACCAGCTTCGGTGACGCCGAGATGAAACGGATAATCGACTTTCTGCGCGAGCAGTCGATAGGCCGCAACGGTGCGATGCACGTCAGAAGCCTTGAGCGAAATGATGATGTCAGTGAAATCCAGATCTTCCAGAATCTGAATATGACGCATGGCCGACTCAACCATTGCTTCAGGAGTCGCGGTGCCGTATTTCTTCAGTAAATCCTTTTCGAGTGATCCGCCATTCACACCAATACGAATCG
The DNA here is from genome assembly GCA_036003745.1 of Pyrinomonadaceae bacterium. Lineage (GTDB taxonomy): Bacteria > Acidobacteriota > Blastocatellia > Pyrinomonadales > Pyrinomonadaceae > PSRF01. The sequence continues at coordinate 15,694 of DASYSD010000062.1, read as the reverse complement.
GAACTTTTTGCACCTGCGCTGCCCGCACCACTTCGCGCACACGTTCGTGAGCGCCAATGTTTCCCGGATTCAGTCGCAACTTGTCGATGCCTGCATCGAGGGCCATCAACGCGAGTTTGTAGTGAAAGTGAATATCGGCGACGAGTGGAACTTCAGGTACGCGTTTCCGAATCTCTTTCAGCGCCACAGCCGCATCGTTATCAGGCACGGCCAATCTGACGATCTCGCAGCCGGCACGGACCATCTCTTCGATTTGAGCCACAGTGGCGCCCACATCAGCCGTATCAGTCTTTGTCATCGACTGAATCGCTACTGGAGCACCACCACCGATTTGAATATGCTTAACTTGAACTGGTCGCGTATTACGCATTGCTATTGGCTATTTGGCGGGGGCAGCAGCCGGTGGTTGCTGCTCCGGTTCACGATTTCTACCAATCATCTTCAGCAGGTCGTTACTGATAACAAAAACCATTAACAGCAGCACCACTACAAAACCTACTTGTTGAATACGTTCGCGGACTACGGTAGAGATCGACAAACCTATCAGAGCAAGAAGCCCCTCGATCAGAAGGAGGAAGATTGCGCCACCATCAAGAACCGGGATCGGCAGAAGGTTGAAGATACCGAGATTCAGACTGAGAAAACCGAGCATACCGAACACGCCGTCCCAGCCGAGTTTCTCAATCGATTTTTGCGTTGCCTGATAGATTCCAATCGGACCCGACAGCGTATTTCGTACGGAGCGTTCACCTGAGAAAACCTGTCCGAGCGCCTTTCCTGTCAACCGCAAAATCTGGATGTTCTGGTCGTAGGCATATTTTGCGGCTGACGCAACATTAGCTGCGTGCAGTGGATATCGTTCCCCGACGACAAATCCCAACTTGTTGCCATTAATACGCCGTTCGTCTGACACGAGTTGAACGGTTTGACCATCCCGCTGAACGGTCATCGCGATTTTTTGACCTTCGTGAGTGCGAACGAAGTCAGTAACCTGCGCAGAGCTCCTCACGTCCTGGCCACCGATGTTGATGAAACGATCATTCTCCTTCAGACCCGCAGCGGCCGCAGGCGAGTCGGCCGTAACTTCCGCCACTACCACCGGCAATCCGCCGTAGTCAGGAGTGAAATCGAGTGTGCCAGCCGCTTCACCCTGTTCAATGTGCGTGGTTGGCGTGATGGTGAGGGCGACTTCTGAACCATTTCTGTTTACTACCACCGGCAGTGGCCTTCCCGGCGAGAGCAGCGCATCACCGGAGATCACGTCCCAGGTTGGATTCTCCGTACCATTAAACGAGACGATCCTGTCATTCGGCTGAAGCCCGGCCTTCTCGGCCGCGCCGTCGCGTTCAACATTATAAACAACAGGCGAAGGAGTCACGGGAACTCCGTACATAAACGCGCCCGCAAATGGAATCGCCATCGCAGTGATAATGTTCATTATCGGACCGGCGAGAGCAACCATCACGCGCTGCCATCTCGGTCGCAGGTTGTACTGTTCTTCGGGTGGAATATCGGCAGCGCTGGCTCCTTCCAGCGGAGCATTTGATTCGTCTCCACCCAGTTTTACGTAACCACCGAGCGGAATAGCCGATACTCGATAGTCCGTGTGGCCCCATTTTCTGCCGAAAAGACGCGGACCAAAACCAACCGAAAACGTTTCAACGCGAATTTTGAACAGTTTTGCGACGATAAAGTGACCGAATTCGTGAAGGACCACCGCTGAACCAAGTATGAAAATAAATGCCAATAAATAGATTAAATAAGTCATTCAGAGCCTTTTCATGAGTCCGACGTTAATTTCAACCGCATTTAGACTCGACCAATATCGAGTCGGGTTGCAAAGGAGTGTACCTAAACTTTGCGCCACAAAGAAGCACAAAACGCCTGCTGAGATTGAGCGCCTCCTTGGAGTGCGCCAACTTGTTGGCGCTTTGGTATTAACGTCGATACCAAAGCGGTAACAAGTTACCGCACTCCAAGGCGGTCATTAAATCTATACGGCGGCTTTCGCAAGTTTTTCGATTGTCGCAGCAGCGGCGTGCCGCGCCTGGTGGTCGGCGTCGAGAATGGTTTGAATGTCCTTCGCGGGTTGAGTTAAATGACCATTCATCACCGTTTCAATCACTTCGGGAATTTCAGTCAGACAGATCCGCTCATTAAGAAACGCACTAACCGCCTCCTCGTTCGCTGCATTCATTGCCGCCGGAAGTGTGCCTCCCTCACTCAAAGCCCGGTAAGCCAGGGCTATGCACGGAAAACGATTCAGATCGGGAGCTTCGAAGTGAAGTCCCGACACGGCAGTCAAATCTAACGGTGGCAATTGACACGAATGTCGCTCGGGATAGGTGAGGGCATACTGAATCGCGTGACGCATGTCAGTGACTCCCATCTGGGCAATCACGGACCCATCAACCATCTCGATCATCGAATGCACTACCGATTCGGGATGAACCACGATGTCGATCTTTTCAGGTCCAAATCCGAATAACCAGTGTGCTTCGATAACCTCGAGTCCTTTATTCATCAACGTGGCTGAGTCGATCGTTATCTTGGCGCCCATGTTCCAGGTTGGGTGGTGCATCGCCTCTGCGACGCTGGCGAGTTTCATCTCGTCCTTGTTTCTTGTACGAAAGGGTCCACCAGAAGCGGTGAGAATGATCCGCCGCACTTCATCGTGCCGCTCGCCTCTCAAGCACTGATGCAAAGCGTTATGCTCTGAATCCACCGGTAATAATTCAGCGCCTGACTTTCGTGCGGCTTCAGTCATCAACTCGCCCGCCATCACCAGCGTCTCTTTGTTAGCGAGCGCAACTCGTTTGCCTTTCTCCAGCGCTTTGAGTGTGGGGACAAAACCAACCGCGCCCACGGTTGCCGAAATCACACAGTCAGCCTGCGAGTGAGTGGCGACTTCAATCAGACCGGCTTCGCCGATGACGATGCGTGGCAATTCGATGTCGCGAGCGAAGAGTAACGCCCGCAGATCATGTGCCACAGTCTCCGTGTCGACTGACACGACTTCAGGCAAATGTGTCGCAATTTGATCTGCGAGACGCTGGACATTGGTGCCTGCCGCAAGCGCGACAACGCGCATCCGGCTTTCTGTCAACGATTCAATAACGCGAAGACTATTGCACCCGATCGACCCGGTAGAACCAAGAATCGCAACTCCGGTAGTGTTTGTTTTAGATTCGATCATGCAACCAACAGGGGGATGAGTTTTTTCGTGTCGTAGGGGTCCAGGAGATCAATCGTTTGGCCGGCTCCGTTTACGTATGACGCGGAACTCACCCGCCAGGCACCGCCTCTTACGAGGACGAGGTCGACAGTTGCGTTAACTATCTTGCGATCACCGATCACTTTCAAGTGCAGTGTCGCGTCGCCATTACCGTTGTGAAGATTAACGCTTCCGGTAACGATACTGCCAAAATCTTTCACCGGCCCCGTTTCTGCCTGCAACTTTTCGCTGTTTCGCAGAAAATCCCTCGCTCTCGCTGCGGCGTCACTGTTTCCAACCTGATATAACGCAAAACCGACGATTCCAGCCGCAAAACAGACCACCAGAAAAGTAAGCACCACGACCACTCCACCAACTATCAAAACGATTTTTTTCGTGGTCATGGGCTTTCTTCTTTAGCAATCAGCCGTGGAAGTAGAAGCGGGCAAAATAGTAGATGAGTGGTGCGTTGAAGAGCAAGCTATCGAGCCGGTCGAGTATGCCACCATGTCCGGGGAGAAGGTTGGCTGCATCCTTCGCGCCTGCTCCTCGTTTAAGTGCGCTTTCGACAAGATCACCGAGAATTCCTACCAGCGTCATCACCACTGCCAGTGGGAGAATGTATTTCAGTGGCAGTTCGCGAAAGAACCAGAAGTGTGCGAGCGTTGCGAACGCGACTGCGGCAACGACGCCGCCAACTGCGCCCTCCCACGTTTTACCAGGGCTGATCGTGGGCGCGAGTTTGTGTTTTCCCAGGGCACGGCCGACGTAGTAAGCGCCGGTGTCTGCTCCCATCAATACCAAAAAGAAGAACGACAGGAGGTGAGCAGACAGACTCTGGTCAAAACCCGTGCGCAAAAAAACGAGATGACTGCCGAGCAGTGGCACGTAAAGTACGCCCAGGATTGTCGCACCAGTGGAAGCGATCATCGTATCGAAGGGAGCGCCACGGAACGTCTCGGCGACCAATGTACCCGCCGTCAACACAATGATCACGAATTGAAACAACAAGACATTAACACCGGGATCATTTTGCGGTGTGAGCACGGAGATGGTGATGAGAGCGGTGCCAGCCAGGTAGCCGGCCGTCACATCTGGTTTGAGTTTTAGTCGCTTGGCAAGCAGGTAAAACTCCCAAAGACCCAGGACCATCGCGCCGGCCGCCAGCGCCACAAACAACCACCACAAGAAGGGAAAAAGAATTGAAGCGATCAGGATGGGTAAAGCAACGACCGCGGTTAGGATTCTCTTCATTCGTTGTTGTTAATAGGTTCTATCGGTCCGATAGGACCTATTTTTTGCCGACCACGAGCTTTAGTCCGCCAAAGCGCCGGTCGCGTCGCTGGTAATCAACCACCGCTTCAAGCAGGTGGACGCGGCGGAAGTCGGGCCAGAGAGTTTCAGTGACGTAGATCTCACTGTAGGCACTTTGCCAGAGCAGAAAGTTTGAAATCCTCAATTCACCGCTGGTACGTACGAGTAAATCGAGTTCCGGCAAGTTGCGTGTGTAGAGCTCGTTTGCGATCCGCTCTTCGGTCAGCTCATCCGGACGGCTGCCTTCGTCGAGCAGTCGTCTGACTGCGGCACGCGCAGCGTCGACGATTTCTGCTCGACCACCGTAATTCAAAGCAACGGACAAGACCATTCCTTTGTTACGAGAGGTCTGTTCAGTAGCACGCTCGATTTCCTTGCGGACGTTTTCTGCAAGCGCTCCGATTCTACCGATAGCCTGAAACCTGATGTTCTGACGATCGATTTCGTCGAGTTCGAGGCGCAGATAACGCCGCAACATGCGCATCAGCGCATCGACTTCGTAACGCGGCCGCTTCCAGTTTTCGGTGGAAAAGGCGTAAAGCGTCATTCCGCCGAGACCCAGCCGCGCGCCCGTATCAACAGCAGCTCGCACAGCTTCAACGCCGGCTTTATGGCCGGCGATACGTGGCTGGCCGCGCTGGGCGGCCCAGCGTCCGTTGCCGTCCATGATGATCGCGACATGACGCGGCAATCGATCCCAGGCAACTGCCGCGAGCAGCGCCTCTTCTCGTGATCCTTTTTGTATTACGCCGGAGAAATCAGAAAGCATAAGAAAGCGGATTATAGGTCATATAGGCCGAATAGGTCCTATAGGATTTATTCAGTCATAGCGAACCGAAAACAAGGTGAGCCCGCAAGCCGGGGCGGTCACAGCGGCGGTTGGACGCACGCTCGTTTCAAGCGCCTCTCCAATCGAATCGCGATCGAGTTCGCCACGACCAACGGCCATCAGTGTGCCGGCCATCGCTCGCACCATGTAGCGCAAAAACCCTTCGGCACTCACTCGAATCTCGATCAGCGATCCGTACGAACGGTCATCAGGCCGGTAGTTGATCTCAACTCTCGTCACTTTCCGAACACGATCTTCAACATCCGATTGCGCGGCCGAGAATGCCGTCCAATCGTGCTTGCCGAGAAATGACTCAGCAGCCACCCTCATTGCCTTTAGATCAAGCGGGCGCGAATCCTGATATGCATAACGCCACCAGAACGGCGACATTACAGGCCCATTCACAATTCGATAAACGTAAGTCTTCTCGAGTGCCGAATAACGAGCGTGGAAATCATCCGCGACAGTCTCGACCGACAGCACTCGTACATCTCGACCGATATTGGCGTTGATCGCAGCACGCAGTTTTGTAGTAGATATTTCACGCTGAATCTCAACACTCGCGACCTGCCCTTCCGCATGAACACCGGCGTCCGTACGCCCAGATCCATGAATATTGACGCTGCGTCCCTCAATTAACGACAGAGCTTGCGTCAATTCACCCTGAACAGTTCTGAGATCTCCCTGAATTTGCCAACCATGAAACTCTGTACCGTCATATTGAAGCAAGAGCTTGTAATTCACGGGCATCCCTAACCGTTTTGCGCGCGGCTTCCTGGCTTCACCACAGGTTCACCGAGTTTACATGCGTCGCAATCCGCAGCCTCAACCGACAACACTTTCAGAGACGCAAGCGCGGTTAATGGGACGCCGACGTCCGCGCCGCCTGCAGATCGATCGATGATCGAAGCCGCAGCGATTACCTTTGCCCCTGCTCTTTCAATTGCTTCGATTGTGTCGCGAGTTGAACCACCTGTCGTCACAACGTCTTCGACTACCAGAGTCTTTTCACCCGGTGAAACAGTAAACCCACGACGCAACGTCATCTGGCTCGCTTCACGTTCGGTCCACACAAACCTCGCACCCAATGCTCGCGCGACTTCGTGCCCAATCACGATTCCACCGATAGCAGGTGACGCAACGAGCTCAATTCCCTGCCCCTCAAACTTCTCGGCAATCGCACGTCCGAGAGCTTCTGCCTTGTCAGGAAACTGAAGCACGAGCGCACACTGCAAATAAACTGTGCTATGCAAACCACTTGAAAGTTGAAAATGACCCTCCAGCAACGCGCCGGTTATTCTGAATTGATCGATCACTTGTTCAGCGTTCAATTTCTTACCTCGCAGAATAGGTACATGCTACAATCCCAGGCCGAATGCCGCCTTATCCGAATTTAGTTTCTGATTCTACTCTCGTCCAGGACACAATCGACCTTTTAACTTGCTCGGGCGGACGCGCCGCTGCGTCGGAGATCGTCGATGCGGTTTTCAAAATGTCGCATATCGACGACGAGTTAGCTGGACTACTTGTAGCAGATCTCATCAGAAACGATCGGCGCTTCAAGATAAGCGACAATAACACGGTCGAACTACAGCAGGACGAAAGTCAATCAAGACCCCTGAAAGATCTCGACTTTGTGGTGGTTGACGTCGAAGCCACGGGCGCAAAGACGCCACCGAATCGCTTGATCGAACTCGGCGCCTATCGAATTCGTGGTGGACGCATCGTCGACAAGTTTCTATCGCTCGTCAATCCGGAAATCCCGATCCCGCGCTTTGTCGCATCGCTCACCGGAATTTCAAACGAGATGGTAAAGAACGCTCCGGTATTCGCGGAGGTGGCGCCACAATGGCTCGATTTCGTGAGCGACTCAGTGCTGGTGGCCCACAACGCGCCTTTCGATACGAGTTTTCTGAATCACGAAATCTCACGGGTTTATCCGGGGCATCGCATGGTGAACCCGCATCTTTGCACTGTCAGACTGTCGCGGCGTGCGTTGCCGGATCTTTCCAATCACCGTCTCGACACGATTGCGAATCACTTTTCGATTCCGATCCTTAGTCGTCACCGCGCCGGGAGTGACGCGCTCGCCACCGCCGAGATCTTTCTGTTATTACTCACTGAGCTCCAGGAAACGCACGGTATCAGGAATCTTGCAGCCGCACGAAATTTCCAGTTTCCTGAAATAGCCACGGATCTTCACGGATGATCGGTCACGATTTCCCGTCTCCTGAGCTTTTGCCTTAGCACTACAAACACGACAATCACGACGGCGAATCCGAGTCCAATAATCGGATAATACTTCGCCAGGATCTCTTTCGCTTGTGCGCCATAGCGCACCGCAAAATACCCTTCGAGCAGGAACCTAAACGCGCGTCCCACAATGATCGCGAGCATAAACCGCGTCAGACTAAATCTAAACACGCCCGCCGTCACCACAAACAACTTGAATGGAAACGGTGGCGGCAACAACGTCGCTATCAGAACGGCAAACGCGTCGTAACGTTCAATCCAATTCTTCACGCGCTGTTGCCTGGCCTCTGAAAACCTCTTTAGTGCTCGCGTGCCCGCACGTCGCGATATCAGATACAGAATCCAGCAACCAAGCGCCGACCCGCTCGTCGCCATAAACGCATACAGCAACATCCAGCTTGGATTCGTCGTCGACAACAGCAGCATCAACGCATCCGCACTGCTCGGCAGCGGAACAAACGTCGAATCAAGCAGCGCCACTGCAAACAGACCAAACGCGCCGTACGTGATCAGATACTCAGAAAGACGGGTGAGCCATTTCGTAACGGGATGAAGAACGGATTTCAATCAGGAGTCCTTTCAGTCTGTGACGACTCTTCGGCGCCGGCATTCGCCACCACGGTTGCGTTCAAGCGCCGGGTAACAAGGAAATATATGATTAAGCCAATAAGAATTATCGTCGCGACAATACTAATCACAACCAGTCCATTGTCTTTCATAAAGAGCAGGACTCTCCGGCCATAGTACACAGCCAGAATGCCTTCCACGTAGTAACGGAACGAGCGCGCAATCATCACCGTCAATAAAAACTTCCAACGCGGATATTCCAATGCGCCGGCAGTGGCAACGAAGATTTTGAATGGCAATGGAGGCGGAAGAATAGCGGGGATGCCGACGGCCAAAAAACCAAAGCGCTCGTACGCGCGTTCGACGCGTTTGATGTTTTCCAGTTTGAACCGCTTGCGCAGCACTACTTGTCCGCCACGACGAACGATCGTGTAAAGCAGATTACATCCAATCACGCTCCCTGCAGCTGCAAACAGTGGAAAATAGAACGCGGCGCTCGGATCCTTGTAACAGCGGCCAACTACCAGATAGTCGTTGATTTCAGGCAGGGATAATAAAGAGGAGTCGAGAGCTCCGATAATGATCATCGCCGGTGCCGCAAAATAAATCGGCAGGCCAATGACATTTACTTCCAACCACCTTGCAATCGCCAGTAACCAGTCGTACATGCGGCGGTTATGAAAGCATAACTACACATCCGTATCAAAATCCGCGTTTATCTGTGAGCCTATTTTACTGGAGCAAAAACCGAAGGTGTGTCGTAAGTGACGCCGATCGTAAATCCGGAGTTTGGACTGAAGCTGGTGAGGCCTTTGATGCCGGCGAAGTCGAAGCGCAGCCCCGACGCTCTAATCTGCATTCCGAGTCGTGCCTCGCTGTACGATTCCGTTCCCAGTGGACCGTTGCCAGGACGGGTGTTGGCGCGGCCATTTACTTCGCCTGCAATACTGAATTGTTTGTTGAGTCGAAAGATCCCCGCGAATCCGTAGGTGACGACGTCGTTTTGGGTGAATAGTTCAGTCGGAGCCGTCAGAATCGCAATGCCGAGATTGCCGAAGGTGTTGAAGCGCCCATCCGGTCCAAATTTCTTCCCGATCAGAATCGAGCCGAACGCGTTTGTTTGATTGATGCCGATACCGCGCGCCTCGTTTGAATTCGGAAGTTGGACACCAAAGCGAAAGCCTAGTGATGGACCGCGACGCGTTTCGTTGCGCAGTTTGAACTTGGCCGCGAGCGTAAAGTCGCCTGTGTCGTTGGTGGAGTTTGTGCCTGGCGCAAGCTCCAAAGGAATTGCCGAAACGCCACGCGAATTGATGCTGACGTAATTCTGGGCCACGCCTTCAATCTGAAACTCGACGTTTGGTCCCATTCCGAAACTGATGCCGATGACACCCACACGCGTCAGATCTCCCTTGATACCAGAGACCGTGTACTTCGCGCCCTGCATGAAATCGATGCCGGCCTCGATGCGAATCGTTCCCGGTGGAATGATGTCGACGTCTTCAGTGATGAGAGGACGTTGCTGTGCGCTCGCTACGACAACGCAGGAGATTAATAGAGTTAAGATAAATACGAGGCGCCTCATGCGATTGGGATTGTAGACAGGATTCACAGGATTTTTCAAGATTTATAGAAAAAATCCTGTTCATCTTGAAAAATCTTGTAAATCCTGTCCCTGGAGATCCTGTATCTTAAAGCGTTGAAAGGAAACTAACGTATGCGACGCCTTGTTATTCTCTTTTTGGCGCTAGCTTGTCTCGTAACGCCCCGCAACTCCGGGCAGACAGCCACGCAACAGAACGCTGTCCAGATCAAAGGCATCAAGGATCGCATCACGATCCGTCGCGACGAACGCGGCATCCCTTACATCGAGGCACAGAACGACGAAGATCTTTACTTCGGTCAAGGCTACGCGACCGCCGCCGACCGTTTGTGGCAGATGGATCTGTTTCGTCGCACGGCACGTGGCGAGCTGGCCGAAGTTCTCGGCGTCGGGCCAAGAAACATCGCAATAGAGCAGGACAAACTCCATCGCACTTACGGTTTCGCGCAAGCTGCTGAGGCAGAATTCGCTAATGCTTCCCCACGATCGCGCATGATGCTCGAAGCCTACGCGCGCGGCGTTAATGCTTACGCAACCTCGCTCGATCCCAAATCGATGCCTCCGGAGTTTCAGATCCTGCAGTACAGTTTTCGACCATGGACACCGGCTGATTCGCTCGTGCTCGTCAAAATATTCTTCGAGGCTCTTTCAGACACGTGGCGGCTGGACATCATGCGCCAGGCAATGTCTGTTTTACCTCCGGAAAAGCGCGCCGAACTGTTGCCAGAGATTTCACCAATCGACGTGCTCGTAGTTGGTAAAGACACACAATCAAAACCGGCGGCGAGGCTTAAAGCTGAGCCAGTGTCGCCGGAAGTACTTGCACGGCTTGCTTACAACCAGGAAATCGCGGCCGGCGCGTTGGCACGAATTGGCTTGGACACTGACGAGCTAGCTGCAAGCAACAACTGGGTAGTGAGCGGCAACCACACTGTCACGGGCAAACCGCTGCTTGCGAACGATCCGCATCTATCCCCTACAGCGCCATCGATCTGGCACATGGTCCATCTGACTGCTCCGGGTGTCCGCGTGGCGGGTGTTGTGATGCCAGGAATGCTCGGTGTCATTCTCGGACACAACGATCGCATTGCCTGGGGCTTCACCAACGTCGGACCAGACGTTCAGGACTTGTACATCGAGAAATTCAACCCCGAGCATCCGAAGCAATATCAAACGCCATCCGGTTGGCAGGATGCAGTAATTCGCCGCGAAGAGATCAAAGTCAGAAAAGGCATTGGTAGTTCAGAACACGACGTCGTAAATCACGACGTCACTGTTACTCGTCATGGTCCAATTATTTTCGAAGGCGATGGGAAGAGGTATGCACTGCGCTGGACCGCGGTCGATCCGAGCAAGAATAATCCAGATCCTACTTACTCAATGAACCGCGTACGCAACTGGACTGAGTTCAACGCTGCGCTCGATTCGTTTACTGCACCAACACAAAACATCGTCTACGCTGATGTCGATGGTCACATCGGTTATCACGCGGCGGGTGTGGTTCCGATCAGGAAGTCTGGTGACGGCAGTGTTCCTTATAACGGCTCAACCGACGCCGGTGAATGGACCAGTTACATTCCAATGTCGAAGATGCCGGCGCTTTACGATCCGCCGTCGGGAATCATTGTCACTGCTAACCAGAGAATTGTCGGGACTGACTATCCGTATTTCCTATCGCGTCATTGGGCCCAGCCTTACCGCGCTCGCCGGATACTCGATCTGCTCAGTGAGAAACCAAAACTTACGTCCGAAGACTTCCGTCGAATCCTTGGAGACGTTTACTCGATCGCCGGCGTGTCGTTTACACGAGAAGCAGTCAAGTTACTGCGATCAAAGGTAACGCCGGCAGATGAGAAGTTAAAGGCCAGCCTCGATGCATTCGAAAAATGGGATGGACGCGTTAACGCTGAGTCTACGGCGGCTCCGCTAATGGCACACCTGCGTCTCGCCTTTCGCTCCAAGATTCTAACTGCAGCGATGGGCCAGGAACTGGTGAGAAACTATCAGTGGAACAACTTTGATACGACTCTCGATCGTGTAATCAAGGAGCAACCGGCGGCCTGGCTGCCCAGGGAATTTGCAAGTTACTCTGATTTGCTGCGCGCGTGTTACGACGAAGCGATTAGCACACTCACGAAGAGTCTGGGCCCGGACGAGACCAAATGGACCTGGGGTGAGATGACGAAAGCACGTTTCCCACATCCACTCGGCGCAGCGCCGTTGATAGGAGCGCAGTTCACCATTCCGCCGTTTCCGCAAAACGGAACCGGAGGGTTCATTGGCGCGACGGTAAATGTCGGACAGGGCGTCTCGATGCGTTTGATTGCAGATCCGAGCGATTGGGATAAAACTCAGCAGGGGATCGCGCTCGGTGAATCAGGATCGCCGAAGAGTCCACATTGGAGCGATCAGCTTGCCGATTGGCGCGCGGTGACACCGCGTGAGTTTCCATTTACTCAGCCGGCTGTTTTGAAAGCAGCACAAGAAACGCTCGTACTCGAACCAGCGCAATGACAACATCATGGCGCATGTTCTGCGCGGTCGAACTTCCGCCCGAAGTACGGACGCAGTTAGAAGATCACATAGCGAAACTGCGGAAAGAGATTCCGGATGCGCCGGCGAGCTGGAGTCGAGTTGAGAACATTCATCTGACCTTGAAGTTTTTCGGCAATGTTGGTGTCGACCGCATCGCGGAAATATCAGGTGCGATTACACGTGCAGTGAAAGATTTTTCGTCGTTCGAGATCAGCGTTGGTAAAACAGGCGCGTTTCGCACTCAGGTCCTCTGGATCGGTGTGAGTGATCCTTCAGAGAAACTTTCGGCCTTACACAAAAGAATCGAGGACGAGTGCGCAGTGGCAGGTTTTGAAAAGGAAGACCGCGCCTACCGGCCTCACTTAACCATCGCGCGTATCAGAAAACCGCACGGAGCACGACGTCTTGCGGACACTCACCTGAAAATGAAATTTGAGACGATCGCCGTCCATGTAAGAGAACTCGTTGTTTTCCGGAGTGAACTAAGCAGTAAGGGCTCGAAATACACAGCAATTTCGAGCCACGGATTAGACCGATAACAAGAACCGATCTGCGCATATCGGATTTTAGATATCCGCATCATCCGCGGCCTAATTCACGTGGGCGAGGTGGTGGTGGCGCCGGTGGTTCCTTCTCGTCCTTTTCACCCGTTTGCGACAGGACCTCCTTAATCGCACCCACACTCGACAGCATTGCCGAAGTCTCAACCGGCATGAATATCACTTTCGAATTGTTTGTCCGTGTCATGTCGCGCAAGCTTTCGATATAGCGCACCGTGATCAGATACTGGCCCGGATCGCCTTCAGGAAGTGCCTGAGCGATTCGACTCAACGCCTCCGACTCCGCTTCCGCATTTCGCAAACGCGCCTGCGCTGCACCTTCGGCAGCAAGGATCGCCGACTGCTTTTCACCTTCCGCACGCGTAACCGCAGCTTGCTTCTCGCCTTCAGCACGCGTGATTGCTGCCTGTCGATCGCCCTCGGCCTGCAGAACAAGCGCGCGCCGATTGCGTTCCGCCGTCATCTGCTTCTCCATCGTGATGCGCACGTCTTCCGGTGGGTTGATGTTCTTCACATCGACGCGAGTAACCTTGACACCCCACTTATCGGTGGCTTCATCAAGGATCAAGCGCAGTTTGGAATTGATCTGATCGCGCTGCGAGAGCGTGTGGTCAAGGTCCATGTCGCCCATTACTGCGCGCATCCCGGTGATCGTCAGCTGCACGATGCCGCCCACCAGATCGTTCATTTCATAGACAGCTTTAATCGGATCAGTTATCTGCCAGTACACAACCGAGTCAACATGAATAGTGACATTGTCGCGCGTGATAACTGGCTGTGGAGGAAGATCGATGTATTGCTCACGCAAGTCGATGGACGTCAGTCCTGGCCGAGTGTTCGTCCAGTAAACAGCGCGTGGTTTATCGATAAACGGCCACAGAACGTTAAGTCCGCTGTGGGCGACTTCATGAAACTTTCCGAGTCGTTCAACGAGCATGACTGTTGCTTGTGGGACTATTCGTATCGTCTTAATGCCGATCACAATCAGAGAGATCACGAGAAATGCCACGATTAGAAAGCCGAAAGCTGTGATGAATGGATCCATTGTCGACTCCCATCAAATGGACAGATTAGACAGATTGCACAGATTATATATCTGAATCTGTGTAATCTGTGGATAAAGCTTTTTCTACGACATGTGCTGCTGCCAGAATCTTCTCCTCCGCGAAGGGACTTCCGGCGAGCTGCACCCCAATCGGCAGACCTTCTTTTGATTTCCCAGCGGGAATAGTCACCACCGGCAAATCGAACACGCTGAAAGTCTGGGCGTAGCTGAAGGCTCGAAAAGTCCCGAAAGTTGAACCACGCACAGTGACTTTCAGTGTGTCGTGTGGATAAGCAGGTGTGGCTCCAACTGGCGCGATAATAAGCGGCGTCGATTCCATCCACAGAAGCAATTCTTCACGCAAACGATCGCGCTCCATCCAACCGGCGATGTATTCATCCAATGTCGGAGCGGGAGTATCGTCAGCCGTACCTAAACGCCAGCGCACGAAAGTACCACCCTCGCTTTCACGACCTTTGTAGTGTGCCCGCAACTGGACCACGGACGCGCGTGAAAATATCTTCAGCCACATCTCGTTGCCGCGATCGACGTGTGGCGGCCTCCGTTCTTCGGCGATTAATCCGGCATCGCCTAAGGCAGCGGCGGCCGTGGCCACTGCTTTAGCGGTCTCTTCTGTTACCGGAGCAACTCCGTCATCCGTGTACCACGCGACGCGCGAGCCACGAAGATCGAATGAACTTCTGCCAGGAGGATCTTTGCTGAGAGCATCAAGCAACAAATGCAAGTCGCCGACGGTGCGCGCCATTGGACCAATTACTGCTCCGAGCGAATATGGACCAATGCTCGGAGGAAACTGTAATTCGCCAGGTATGCGACCGGTTGTCGGTTTCAATCCACAGATGCCGCAGAAGTGAGCGGGGATCCGGACAGATCCGGCCAGATCACTTCCGATACCGCCAGGAGACATGCCGGTCGCGATCGCGACGGCTTCTCCGCCACTCGAACCACCGGGCGTGAGCTTTGGATCAAGCGGATGATTGGTGCGACTGAAGATTGGATTGTCAGCCGTGTAGTCCATTGCCATCTCCGCGGCATTGGTCTTTCCGAGCACAATGGCACCCGCAGCTCTGAGACGGGCCACCGCCGGCGCATCCGTTTCCGGCACATAATTCATCCGTATTTTCGAACCACTCGTGGTTCGCAATCCAGCAGTATCAATCGTGTCTTTGATTGTGACCGGCAAACCGTGCAGTGAACCAACTTGCTCGCCTCGCAGTAGCGCCGTCTCCGCAGCCTTCGCACGCTCAATCACGTCCGGCGCAATCGTCACGATCGCATTCAATGCCGGATTCAAACGAGCGATTCTCTCAAGGTGCGCCTCCGCCACTTCAACCGGGGACACCTCGCGCTGCTGAATCATTTTCGCAAGCGTCCTTAACGGTAACTCCACAAGTTCACTCATTGTATGCCTTGTGTGCCTTTTTGTGACGGTTTTGCATTTCTTCAACTTCCCAATATAATTCAATTGCTCTGTTCAGACTCATTAACAACCTGCCTGACCGAGATCGACTGGCGTCGATGTCAAAGCTTATCGGCAAAGGAGTGTATTCTTGGCTATTCGTTTGAGCCGGACCTTCGTCTTGCGCAAGCTGCATCAGCTTTCCGGTATCGGTCCTCTTGGACTTTTTCTTTTAGAACACTTTTACACCAATTCAAAGTCGTTAACAGGGGCACACGACTTTAATAACGCCGTCACGGAACTGCAGTCGATTCCCTACATCCTCTTTGTGGAGATCGGCGGCATCTTTATTCC
>DASYSD010000061.1:0-32957 GCA_036003745.1 Pyrinomonadaceae bacterium | reverse complement strand
CTTCGCATTAAATGTAAGTCGTGCGAATTGCCATTGCAACAGACCGATCTACTTTACGGCGTCTTTCTGACAGAACGCATAAATTTCCAATCAATAGTCACGAGAAACAAATGAGCGGCCCGGAGTCGGCGATGAACTGTCTGGGTAGGGCTCGCACTTCTTGCTTACACCAAGGCTGTGATCCAGGTGCGTAGTAGAATGCGGCGAGTGTTCATTCTGCTGTTGGAGGTAGGCCCGTGTTTATAAGACCTTTTCATGGTCGTCCGAAGCTCGCTTCAAAGAGTGTTTTTCTGCTTTATGTTTTGCTGGCATTGAGCGTTGTAAGCCAGGCACAGACACCGGCGGCAAATCGCCAAACTAGCGCTGATAATGAATATCAGACTGGGGCAGTCTTATGGACCCAATCATCAGCAGAATATCGTGCGCTTGCTTACCAGACGTTCACCCTGGCGAAGCTGCGTCTGGATCAAGCGCTGTCAGATCGCAAATCCCGTCTTTTAGCGAAACCGGCGGCAGTGATCGTCGACGCCGATGAAACCGTGCTCGACAACAGCCGGTTCCAAGCGGAGCTGATTCTGCGTGGGGCAGCCTACACTTCGGATGCATGGCAGGCTTGGTGTAATCGCGCTGAAGCTGGCGCAGTGCCTGGCGCGGTCGACTTTCTCAATTATGCCTCTCGTCGCGGAGTGAACGTTTTTTACATCACTAATCGCCGCCAGGGCGAAAAGGCCGGAACCATTAACAATCTGCAGCGGCTTGGTTTTCCGAAGGTGAATGAAGAGACAGTGATGGTTCGCGAGCAAGGCGCAACTGCCAGCAAGGAATCTCGGCGACAGAAGGTCGCTACGCGTTACCGCATTGTCTTGTTGATCGGCGACAATCTAAACGACTTCAATGATAACTTCGCCGGTAAATCTATTGCAGATCGCAAGGCTGAGGTTGACTCTGAAAGATCTGAGTTCGGTAATCGCTACATCGTAGTTCCGAATCCGATGTACGGCGACTGGGAGAGTGCGGTCTATGAATTTAAATCCAATCTCAGCGAAGCCGACAAACGCGCGAGCCGCCGAGCTGCATTGGTGGGACTCTATGAGCAGCGATAACAACATGGTCAACTGCTTGAGACTCAGAAGCGCAGATTGTAACTGAGTTTTGTGAAGAGTGTACGTTGCTGCCGGAAAAGGCCGGGTACGCGCCGACGATTAAGTGGGTCCAGACCATTGAACAGCAAGTCGTTATAGCAAAGTACAGAGCGGTGTTCGGACTTGGTGTATACGAGTAAAGAAAACTCAAACCCGTCTGACGCTGTGCCGTGTCGTACTCAACGAGCGATCGCAAGGCCTGAGAGCGACTCAATTGATAAATAGTGCGGTTGCGAATGATGTCCTGATTGAAAAAACGAGCGTTAGAAACCTGATGCCTGAGTTGGCTCTTGAGGTACAGAAACTCGGAGTTCAAACGGTTCGTCGGGCGCAAGGTGAGCGTCTGTTGCGTCGAAAGAGCATTGCCGACATCCGGATTTGCCGGATCAAGATTAATGCCTTCGCCCCAGCTAACTCTTCCTGAAAAAGAGAAACGCTTGAAGCTGCCGACCGACCAGCTGACGTAGTGCAGTTTGTAATGAAATTCTTTATCTGCGAAGCCATCGTGATGGAAAGACGTATAGGAGTTCACTTGCACGCCACGTTTGAAAACAAACTCAACTGAAGGGTCGGCGTAATTGATCTCGGGCTTGCCATCGAGCGTGAATGAACGATTGAGAATGAAGTAAGCCCAAACGTACACCAGAAACTTACTCAGATTGGATTTCTCTCGCGGACGCCACTCGTAACCCACGTCCACCGTTGACGCATGATAGTTAGTGCGGCGGATAAAGCCGGCTTGCGATCGGTAGTCAGGTTGCACGTATTCGTCGTGAAGATAAATGTGCCAGTAACGTGAGAAGTGCGTCAGACGCAAATTGTGAGCATACCCCCACCGGGTGCAGTCGCATTAAAGAATTCCGATCCTTCAAGAAAGAAGGGACGCTTTTCGGGAAATGAAAGCGGAAATCTCTGGTTGATTGAGATCTGAGGCACGTCCGCCTCGACTTGTGAGAAGTCAGGATTGATGGAGGCGCTTATGGTAGCGTTGGGAGCGACTGAATAGATCACAGTCAAGCCCGGATCAATTCGGTTCACCGTACTGAGCCGCGCACCGTCGGGAGCTGACACGTCTGCTTCACGTGTGCTGGTCTGTGAAGCGGTAACCGTGGGAATCACATCAATTGATCGTCCGGAGTAGATTTCGTCGAGGCCGTTTAGAGTCCCGGCCTGGGCTAGGCGACTATTTTGATCGCGCGAGAACCTGGTCCACGAAACGCGCTCTGACTTTCGCGGGATCCAACGTCTCAGCAGCAGCCCCCAAGTTGCATTCTTGCCCGCCTTGAACCGAAGGGTCTTGAACGGAATCGCCATCTCGACGATGTAGCCTTCGGAAGTGCGGCGGGCTTGTGATTCAAAGATCCCGTCCCATTTGGCGTCAGAGCCGGCGGCTTCCGTGTAAATACCATCCTGTTGCACACCGGCTGCACTCACCGACAGATAATAGGCGCGTTCTTTGTCGTGATACGTGTCGAGAAAGATCGAGACGTAATCATCGGCGTCGATATTGTCGCGCTTTGATAGTGGCGCTCGAATTGCGGTTGGCGTGGAGTCAAATGCGTGGAAGGCTATGTAAAGATGTTCGCGGTTGTAGAGCACAAATGCGTGAGTGGCTTCCGAGGCCCGCGTATCGTCGGCTTCGGGATAGATCTGAAAGGTGAGTTCGAACTTTGAAGCGCCATCCCATTCGCCTTCACTCATTACCCCGTCAATCTTCGGAGGTGCAGTCGCCCTGCCGATTCTTACACTGGGCCGCGCGCCGGCAGTCATGTCAGACGAATCGTTGGTCACGGCCGTGTTTGGCGCAGTCTTAACCGTTTTGAGAGAAGCAAGTTCCTGCGCTCCGGCATTCTGAATTCCACCACGAAGCGAGCTGCAAGCTACCATCAGCGAAAATGTCAGGAGTTTGAAATATGTATTCCGCATCAACCGGAAGTTGAACAGGTGTTTGCTTACAAACCGAGGCAGGTTGCGGCAAAAGTAATTCTCTCGCCATCAGTTTTGAATGAATGGCCAGACAGGCCAGCTAATTCGGCGTGAATACCGAACAAATGGAATGGCAGGACCAAGGCTGAATTTATGCAGATTGCGACCGTCGATCCGCTCTCAGTAACCATTCACTAAAAAGATCTCGCGCTTACCAACCGACGAAGTTAGCTTATGGCGTCCGCAATGGGGGAAACGGCTGCTGCCTGGCATCGGCACTGAGGACAAAGTTGTGTTGTCTTAGCCAGGCAGCAGCCGTTTGCAGATCATCTAAGGAGTTTGCCTTTGAGAATACTGTCTCGGGAAAATGCGATCGGGTTGGATCAGGTTGGCATTTTTGCCTCGTCGATATGCGCTGCACATTGTGTGCTGACGCCTCTCGTTGTCGCAGCGCTGCCACTACTGGGCTTGAACTTTATCTTCTACGGAATCGCAGAATGGATATTTGTCGGCTTTTCCGTCGTCGTTGGTGCATCAAGCCTGATACCCGCATGCGTGACACGTCACCGTAAATTCCCACCGTTGTTATTGTTCGGTAGCGGTTGTCTGTTGCTGCTGATTGCTCGGCTGTGGCTGGAAGATCAGATTCACTTAGAGATGCCGTTTGTGATTCTGGCGGCGCTGATGATAATTGCATCACACCTTACTAACTTGCGTCTTTGTCGATCCTGCTCGATTTGCGCGGATGATTGTGAATGAGAGTAGCCTGTCCCTCTGGTCCAGCAATCTGCTTCGCTTTAGCCGGAGTCCTGCAAAGACAAACAATACGGATGTGAGCGCAAGAATACTTGCGAATCCTACGCCGATGCCGGCCATAAATTTCGCCGGCGTTTGAGGATAGAACGTGAAGCGTGGAATTGAATCATAGTCTTCGGGCGCGAGCTTCACGTTGCGATAAATAACAGGAAGAAACACTGCATCCCACGATTCTGCGTACGCACGCGCCTGGGCCCGAAAGAGTTGATAACGTGATGTATCAGTTCCGGCGATTTGGTTCAAGATTTCCTGCATGGCGATCGCGGGCGAAACAAAGCGCGTTCTCTCTACGGTTCTTTGCTGACGCTCGAGTTGTGCGTTAAATCGATCCTCTACGGTCGCCAGCCTCCGTTTCAGATCCTGCTGAATAGTTACGTAAGCAAGCGTCAACGACTTGTCTGCTACATCGCTTCGTGGCGCAAGCTCGGGATGGTCCTGATAAAACTCGCTAACGAGCCGGGCGCCATCACGACGCATATCGAGATTTACACTGCGAATCGCATTGATCTCTTCGACGCGCGAAGGCATTGGATAGATACTGGTAACCGCAGCATTCATGAGTGATGGCAACACAAGGATCAGCACGATCCAACAGCCACCCAAAGCAACCGCATTCGTCGCCGAGCTGTGGCCGAAAGAGTTGACCAGCAGCGCGAGGGCAAACCAGAACAATGTGTAGCTGAAAACCGCGACCAGCCACATCAGCACACTCGACCAGAATTTCGAGCTGCTCAGATTCAGCGCGCTTAGAACCATTCCGATCAGGGATACGGCGCTGACAAATAGAAATACGATTGCAAAGCGGTGCAAAAGCTTAGCCACACCAAAACGAGCCAGACTGACAGGTTGCGATAAGACCAATTGGAGTGTGCCGTTCTCGCGTTCTGCCGAAAGCAGATTGAACGAAAACGCGAGCACAACGAGTGGCAGCAGATAGATAATCACAAACGCCAGATCAAATCTTCCCGCCAGCAACACTAACGGGTTTTCAAAACCTTGCTTATCAGCCACTGTGCGTTGCTTTGAAAGCACGGACACGCCGACTGTGGGGCGCAGCAGATCGCTTTGCCCGATCGAGGTGAAGGAAAGCGGTGATGAAGGCAAAACAGCGTACGCCAATGAGGTACCGATCGCGTACGCATCTGAGGGATCGGGTTGCCCCGGCTGGGGCTTTGTCTCTCCTCTTGTCAGCCGATCCCTGGCCTCGGTAAACCGTTGTTGCTGCTCCTGGACCAACGTCTGGTGCAGTTGAGACTGTGCTCCTGACCATTTCGCTCCGTTGTAGATTGCATAGCCCAACAGTAGTGCGAGACCTAAGGCCACTAGCCAGACCGAACGATCGCCAATCAGGTTCTTCCAATCATTTTTGATGATCTGTGAATACATCAATTCAGCTTTCTGGTTTGGTTAGCAACCAAAACACTGAGACTTAATGCTCCAAAACACCAGAGCAACAGTACCGTTAAAGGTAGTAACTGTTGCTTGAGAACCCACGCGGTCCCGGGTGGTTCATATGTGAAGCCTGGCGTTTGATCCCACAGCTCTTTGCCCGCGAAATAGTTGTAACCTTCTGAAGTGCGAGAATGTTCGGCGAAATACTGATTGAGAAATTTGTTTAGATCGCGACGATACTGCTCTACTGCTGTCGTGAAGTGCCGGTACTGCAATAAATCAGTGCCGGCCATGGCTGAAGATAACGAACGCACTGCCATAAACGGAGCGATCGCGCCGGAAACGTTGTGGACTTTCTCTTGCGCAAAGCGGCTATGCCACACCTCGCCGTAGTGCTTGTCGAAGACGGTGTTGCCATACTCTTCACCAGCATTGAGCATGGTGCCGTTTAGATTTATTGGCAAATCCTTCTCATCCTTCACGCCATAGCGCTCCAGAATCTGTTGCTTGAGTTTGGCTGAGCGAGCGTTCGAGGGATCGTGACCGTCGATTCCCTGATTGATGTCTTTGTGCACCGCCTCCCAAAATTCTTCAGTCGTCGGCGACGGATATCTTGCTTCCGCCAGATCTGAAACGAGACGGGGCACCAGCAGACAGTTCACAGTCCAGAAAACGAGCAGGACAATCAGTGCCTTGCGAGATGATTTCGCCAGCGCGGAAACTGTGAGTCCAACGCCAACCAGCGCTCCAAAGTAAAGCAGGTAAGTGACGCTCATCAGCAACAAACGCGGAATGCTCCAAACAAACCAACCGTTCTCTGAAGCCAGGAGTAACCCGACTGCGCCAAGAATCGACGCCGGCACCAGTAGAACCGCCAAACAGCAAACAATCCCCAGTATCTTTCCGGTTGCGAGTTTCCGCGTGGGCGCGCCGGTACTCAAGAGTTGGACCAAAGTACCGCTTTCACGTTCGCCTGCAAATGAGTTGTAGGAGAGCAGGATAATTAACAGTGGCAGGAGGAGTTGAAGAACAAATGCGCCTGTTAACTCTCCAAATCGGCCCACCGAGGTTGCGTCTTCTGCGGGACGATATTGAGGCGGATTTTGGTTATGTGCTTCCACCCAGATCGAGACTCCAGTGAATCCGTCGAGCCCTTTGTCGACGAGGCTAAGCGGCTGCGGTGGTTTGAAGGCGTAGACTCCGAAGTGTGCAGCTGAATGTGGATTGCGCGAGCCTTGAGTCAACCAACTGGTACGTGACAGGTTCTGTGCAGCTTCGCGTTCTTTCTTCGTTGTAACGTAATGCTTTCCGCCAAGGATTAATGCCATTCCGAGGAGGACCACAACAATCAGCGCGGTCCAGCGAAAGCGCCCGTCCCGCCACATCTCCAGAATTTCTTTCTTCGCTATTCGCGTGATCATCTTAAAGTGGTTTGGTTGCTAGTTGGCCCAACGAGAACAGCGGCTCACCTGCACTAACAGGCGGTGTTCCCAGTATGTACAGAATTACTCCGTCAAACGGCGCACGAGATTCGGTTAGTCGATTGCCGAAGAAATCAGTCAGGTAGCCAACGGGTGTTCCTTTCTTGACGTTACTGCCGCGCGTTACCAAAGGGTAGAAGATGCCTGTGTCCGTAGCGCGAATAGTTTCATCGCGAATCACAAACACATGCTGTGGCGGCTTTGCCAAGATGCCGGGAACCATCTGTAGATGAATGAGCACATTAACGACGCCTTTTTCGATCCGTGAAACCGATTCCTCATCGGTGCGGCCTAACTCGCCTGACTCGACCGCCATGGTGGGCTTTCCCAGCAAGAATGAAGCGTTCGTTGAATAGACGGCGGTGCCGAAGTCTTTTGAGCGGCCGCTGATCGCCTTCACATACTCGATCCCAAACGCCAGTGCCATGCTCCTCGATTTCTCAACCACTGCGGGATCTGAGTGTTCGGTGTAGTAGGCAACATAGGGAATCAACGCTTCGTTGGAGTCGCCACAATGAATATCGATCAGGTAATCAGTTCGTTTGAAGATCTTCTCTACAAGTGTGTAGGCAATGCGTTCGGAAAGAGTGCCGTCCGCTTTGCCGGGAAACACTCGATTGAGATTCTTGCCGTCGGTAGGACCGTAATAGATCGTGCGTTTTAGGAACGACGGAAGATTCGCGACTTGAACGAGAATCACCGTCCCTGAGAGGTCTCGCGGACGTAGGGTTGTGCGGATCCTCTGCAAAGCAATAATGGGAGCATATTCGGCACCGTGTACTCCCGCGATCAACGTCAGTACTGGACCAGGTCGGACGCCATGCACAATCGTGATCGGGATGCTCGTGCCTTCATCGATACCTTTCGGGACTTCGAGAAAACCTGATGTCTTCTCTCCCGGCTGCCCCGTGATCGTGTCGATAACAAAAGCCTCTGGCTTTTGGGCCAGTCCGGTTAGGGAGACGATCAGCAAGAGAAAAAGCAGCGCCAACTGATGCAAGACTGTTCTCATAAAAATGTTCGCGCTGAAACAGTTAGTCGCGCATGTTTTCGAGATAAATTCGTTCGAGATCCGCATGTCCAATTTCTTCGGTTGAGAGTTCAGTCTTCAAGCGTCCATGCTTCATGATTCCGACCCGCGTGCCTGACTCCTTGGCGCGAAAGAGATCGTGTGTGGCCATCAACACTGCAACGCCTTGCCCACTCAATTTTTTCAATAGCCCCGAAAACTCATTTGAAGCCTGCGGGTCGAGACCCGAAGTTGGTTCGTCAAGCAGAAGCACTTCAGCTCGTTTCGCCAGCGCGAGGGCTATGCCGACTTTCTGCCTCATGCCTTTCGAGTAAGTCGAAAGACGCTTGTCCATTGCTTCTTCGGGCAACGATACTGCTCGGAGAAATGAACGCAGTTCGTCATCGGTGTATTTGGTGTGCCCGGCCAGAGCGCTGAAATATTCGAGGTTCTCCAGACCCGAGAGATTTTTGTAAAGCATCACCTGTTCGGGGATGTAGGCCAGATACTTCTTTGTTTCGAGTGCTTGCCTAGTGACATCCAAACCTTTTATCCGCGCCACTCCCGCTGAAGGTTCAATGAAATTGAGGAATAGGTTGATCGTGGTCGTCTTCCCGGCGCCATTTGCTCCAAGCAGACAGAAGACTTCACCGGGCTCGATTTTCAAATTCAAGGAATCGAGCGCGATTGTACCGTTGTAATGTTTCGACAGATCGACTGCTTCCAGCATTGTGTTCCTGACTCCAAATGGCTGGCTTAAATTTGAACCGGGGCACGATACAAGCTGAGCCTGACATCGTTGAGAAGATTTCAATGAGAGGTTTAGTAAAGCAGTTGAACGGGACTCGCCGCCCGGTAAGCGGTGAAGACGGAATAGAACCGGGACAAATAACAGTTCGTTTACCGCAATCAACTACTCAACGTCTGTTCCGAATGCTTCATTGAAAAGCACTACCATCACCCGCGTTTTCGGGCTTAAGATCGGCAACTTCCCGAAGGTGTTAAATGGTGGAGATTTCATCATGCTCGCTCGCCTTATTCGACTATTTATAAGCATCGCTTTCGTCCTTAATTTCTTTTCGTCTCTGCAGCCGCTGAACACTTCGGGCCAAACGCAGGAACCGTCGACCAGTCAGGCTGCAACTGAGCCTCCCAAGGAACCCCCAAGCTCGGGTCCTTCGGCAACGTCACGGGACCATCCAAAGCCACTCGACGTTGACGAAGATCCGGCGATGATCGGCAAGCGAAAGCTCAACGGCGGACTCATCTCGAAAATGAGCATGTCGGTCGAGAAGGAAGTCGCGCTGGGCCGGCAATTAGCAGCAGAAGTTGATCGGCAGGGAAAGTTTATAGACGACCCCGTCATCACCGAGTACGTGAATCGCGTCGCGCAAAACCTGGTTCTCCATTCGGATGCGAAGATTCCTTTCACCGTCAAGGTCATCGACTCTGATGAGGTCAATGCCTTCGCACTTCCCGGCGGTTTTTTCTACGTCAACAAAGGTTTGATCCTCGCCGCGGACAATGAAGCTGAACTGGCCGGCGTGATGGCCCACGAGATCAGCCACGTGATCGCGCGGCACGCAGTCGAGAACCAAACCAAAGCCAATTTAATGCAATACGGAACGCTCGCGGGAATCATTCTGCTGGGCGGTATTCCGGGAATGGTCCTTCAGAATACGGCTGGAATCGGAATGATGACGGCGTTTATGAAGTTCAGCCGTAACGCTGAAGCGGAAGCCGACAAACTTGGCACGCAGTATCTCTACGCGGCCGGTTACGACCCGACAGCCCTGGCAACGATGTTTGAAAAATTGGAGGCGAAAAACAAGAAGAAACCGGGAACGATTGCGAAGATTTTCGCCGACCATCCGGCTCCCGCGGACCGACGCGCAGCCTCGCTGGCCCTGGCGGCGCGCTTTCCCGAGCACGAAGAGTACGTCATCAACACTTCCGAATTTAATCGAATCAAGTCACGACTCTTACGCTTATCAAACGCTAAGGTTGCCGCCACCGGCGCCATCGGAGCTTCGGAAGATGGCGCTCCTGGCCGGCCAACACTTAAGAGAAGACAACCTACGCCGGACGACGTCACGCCTGCTGAAGGCACGGAACCAAAGCCAACCGATACGAAGCCGAACGAACCGCCAAAGCTTAAACGTGGTCCAACTGAAACCTCGAGCCCGAAAAAACCCGACCAGTTCAGATGAGGACTCTCATAAAGGACTTTCGTCTCAAAGAAAACGAAACATGCTAAAGGATCTTCGATATGCCTTGCGCGCGCTGCGCAAGCGACCTGGCTTCTCATTTGTAATCATCATCACTCTCGCGCTTGGTATTGGCGTCACCTCCGCCGTTTTCAGTTACATCAGCGCGTTCCTGTTGCAGCCGCTTCCTTATCGTGAGCCTGATCGTCTGGTCAGGATTACGTCGATGCGCGGGAACGAAGAAGGGCGTCTCTCGATGCTCGAGCTGAAGGATTTGCGCGAGCAAACCACTGTGTTTGAGAGCGTTGCACCCTACATCCCGGGAGCTCAGTACAACTATAGCGGCGATGGACCACCGGAAGAACTGTCAGCAATACTTGTTTCGCGTGACTTCTTCAACGTTCTCGGAGTCACGCACTTGTATGGTGAAGCATGGCCCGACAATTACGACCTGGAACGTAACTTCGGCGTGGTGCTCTCTTACGACTTGTGGCGGCGCAGGTTCGGAGGCGATCCAAATGTCCTCGGACGCAAAATCACTCTCGATGCGGCTCCGTTTTACACGATCTATGGCGTGTTGCCTCCCGATTTCAATTTTCCCGCCACCAGCCAACTGTATCGCTCGATCGCTATCAACCCGCGACTGCCAAACTATACCGATCGGGATGCACGCAATGTTTACGCACTGGCACGACTGAAACCAGGCGTCACCGTTGAGCAGGCGCACGCCGAACTCGACGCGTTTGGACGGCGGCTCGCACAAACTTATCCAAATATGAACACCGGTCTCAGCTTCGAAGTGAAATCGCTGCGAGATTTTTATGTCGGTGATGTGCGAGCTTACTTGTGGCTGCTCTTCGGCGCAGTGGGATTCGTCCTGCTGATCACCTGTACAAACATTACGAGCCTGCTGTTGAGTAAATCGCTAAATCGCCAACGCGAAATCGCTGTACGCACGGCTCTCGGCGCTAGCCGTTGGCGACTGCTACGACAACTGCTGATCGAGAGCCTACTGCTCAGTGCGGTTGCCGGACTGGTGGGTTTGGGAACAGCGTGGCTCTGGATTCGTTTGTTGGGCTCATTGATTCGCTCAGAACTTCCCGTTTGGATCAAAATTGCTGTTGACTGGCGCGTGCTTCTGTTCACTGTGGCCATTTCTACCTTGGCTGGGTTAGTGGCCGGCTTCGTACCTGCATGGCAGACGTCGCGTTCCAACGTCAATGAGTTACTGAAGGAGGGTGCCAAAGGCTCCTCTGGCTCACACCAGCGTCTGCGACATGCGCTGGTTGTAGGCGAGGTAGCGCTTGCTCTAATGCTGCTAATCGGCGCTGGCTTAATGGTGAAGAGTTTTATTCGTCTGCAACAGACCGACCTCGGTTTTAAGCCAGACCGCCTTTTAACTCTTCGTGTCGCGCTTCCCTGGCGCAAGTACAGCAGTGATGACGGCCCGGAGAAGCAACGACTCTTCTTTCAACAGTTATTACAGAGGTTGCCGGCAATCTCTGGAGTGGAAGCAGCAGCGCTCACGAACAACCTGCCGCTTTCGGGCGAAACACAGGAAGGAAAAACGACTTTCACTGTCGAAGGCCAGTCGGCTCACGAACAACAACAAAATCCTTACATCAACGATCTGCGCGTTAGTCCCGAGTATTTGCGTGTCATGGGTATTCCTCTACTTCGCGGCCGTTTCCTCATCGAGTCGGACACCGCTAAAACGGATCGTGTTGGGGTAATCAATCGTCGTTTTGCGAATCTCATCTGGCCCGGACAGGAGGCCATCGGCAAACGAATAAAAGTTGGCGGTGTGGATTCCAAGAGCCGGTGGACCACCATCGTAGGAGTAGTCGGCGACGTCAAGCATGAACGGGTTGCGAGTGACTCGAGCTTGGATTTGTATGTCTCGTATCAGCAAGTGCTGGACGCCAACATGTATCTCCTTCTGCGCACAAAGGTGCCGCCTCTTTCTTTGGCCGACCAGGCCACGCGTGAGGTGTGGGCCAGTGATCCTGAGCAATCAACTTTCAATATCGTCGCGATGGACAGAAGGGTTGCCGACGCAATCTGGCAAAGACGAATGTCGGGCACGTTGATACTGATCTTTGCCGGACTGGCCCTGGCACTGTCTGCGATCGGAATCTATGGTGTGATGTCTTATACGGTTACTCAGCGGACACGTGAATTGGGCATTCGAATGGCGATGGGTGCGACGCCGAAAAATGTGCTGCAACTCGTCGTTCTTCAGGGCGCAAAGCTGATCGGTATCGGTATCACGATTGGGTTGTTTGGCTCGTTTGCAGTTAGTAGGGTTCTCAGCGGCTTTCTTTACAACGTTAGCCCTAGTGACCCAGTCACCTACTTGCTCGTAACTCTGTTCCTTGCAGTGTGTGCGCTTTTCGCGTGCTGGATACCCGCGCGGCGGGCTACCAAAGTTAGTCCACTGGTTGCTTTGCGCAACGAATAGAGTTCCGTACCTGCTGACTGGTTTTGACGACTGTAGCTGACGGCGCCCGTTCGTCTGCCCGATTCAACCACTCACCCGCCGGAATTGCCAACTCATTAAGTATTAAGTGTCTCGCGAATCGCTGCTGGCCTAACATGTTGGCGCATTTGTCCGAGTCCCCATTACTTCAATACTTAAGCCATTAGAGAGGCGAAATTGTAATGATCCAACTTTTCAATCTGAAGCTATTGCGCCTTCTGTTTGTCGCACTGCTCGTCGGCGTCTTTGCTCTTACTGTTCTGGGACAATCCGGTTCGTCGCTGCGTGGCACCGTCACGTTAAGCGACAGCGGTAAGCCGGTTCACAATGTACTCGTAACCATTTTGCAGCTACGGCGTACAGTAGACACGGATGAGAGCGGAAAATACGAGTTTCAGAATGTGCCGCCGGGCAGATATGACGTGGTCGCTCACCTCGATCGTGTTCCTGATTCAGTTAAGAACGTTACCATCACCGGCGCTGAGACAACTCTTGACTTCCAAATCGAACTCGCAGGAATAACCGAGCAGGTCACGGTTACTGCGACCGGAACAGAACAGGCCGTATCAAGCTCGATTCAGTCGGTTGAGGTTATCGGATCTCTGGAGCTGGCAAAAAAGAGTCCAGTCTCTTTGGGTGAAGCACTTGATGGTGAGCTCGGAGTTTCAAAACGTAGTTTTGGCCCAGGCACCGCCCGACCCGTGATTCGAGGCTTCGATGGTGATCGTGTTCTGGTCCTGCAAGACGGAAACCGAATTGGCGGCCTCGGATTTGAATCGGGCGATCACGCGGAGCCGGTGAATGTTTTGACGACTGACCGAATCGAAGTCGTTAAAGGACCTGCTACTCTGCTCTACGGCAGTAGCGCGATCGGCGGAGTTGTCAACGCGATCTCAGGCCATGACTCGGCCCACAAAGGCGTCAATGGTTATGTAACCGGCGTCGGAGGCACCAACGGCGGCCAGGGTGGAGGCAGTGCTGGAATTGAATTTGGCACTGACAAGTGGCTGTTCTGGGGTAACGGCGGCGGGCAGCGAATCGGAAACTACGACACACCGATTGGCGAGATTCAGAACTCCTTCTCGCGCGAAGGAAACTTCGCGGCCGGCGTCGGCTATTATCCCGAAAAAGGATTCTTTAGTTTCAACTACACTTTCGATAAACGTCGCTATGGGATTCCTTTCGATCCCAACGAAGAAGATCCGGAGATTGTTGAATTAAATCCGCGTCGCCACAGCATCGAGTTTCGCGGCGGCTTTCGCGACACGGGGTCGTTCATAAATGCAGGCACGTTTTCATTTCAATACAACAATTACAAGCATGCCGAGATTGAGTCGTTGACGGGAGAAATCGGCACCGCCTTCAAGAACAACACCTTTCTCTATCAAGGAGTATTTGATCAGAGACGTACCGGAAGACTTTCAGGTCGCTTTGGTTTCTGGGGTTTGCATCGAGATTTTGAAGCAACCGGCGAAGAAGCTCTGGCGCCTCCCACCAAGCAGAACGCTTTCGCGGTGTTTGGCCTGGAGACTTTGGATTTCGAGAGAGCGTCGGTCCAATTCGGTGGGAGAGTCGAGACCAATCGCTATAAGCCTGAAGCGACGGAAGAACGTGGCGTTCTCCCCGACAGAAACTTCACGGGTTTTTCCGGAGCTGCCGGTATTCGCGTGCGCACTTGGGAGAACGGTGCTTTCGTTGCCAATTATTCACTGTCGTACCGGGCTCCGGCGCTCGAAGAGCTGTACAACTTTGGACCGCACCCAGGCAATCTGGCGTTTGAGATTGGCAATCCCGATCTCCAGCGCGAATTGGGGAACAGTCTCGATTTCGGTCTTCGTCACTCGTCTAAGCGACTTCGATTCGAAGCGAATGGTTTCTATTATCACATCGACAACTTCGTCTTTCTCGCGCCCACTGACGAGATTGAAGATGGCCTGATTGTGGCCCTCTATGATCAGGGGACCAGTCGCTTCGCCGGTACGGAAGCGCGTCTGGATGCGGCACTACATCCGGCTATCTGGCTCAATTTGGGAATGGATTATGTGAATGCCAAGCTCACGGCTGATGACACACCATTACCAAGGATTCCCCCTCTTAGGGGCAGGGTTGGCTTGGAGTTTAGGTTCAAGAACCTGACCGTGAACCCGGAAATGGTGATGGCCAAGGATCAGAACCGGCTATTTCCAACGGAAACACGAACAGCCGGTTATGGACTCTTCGGGATTTCGGGCTCGTATCTCATTCCAACTCAACACACGGCGCATATCATTTCGTTCAACGCTTTTAATTTGGGGGACCGGCTCTACCGGAACCATCTGTCCTTTATTAAGGAGTTTGCTCCCGAGATGGGTAGAGGACTACGGGTTACATACACCGTGCGCTTCTTCTGATGATTGCGTTATTTCATGGCGACGCACCGTATGGATGGCATGGATTTGTCTTTGCCATCCTGATGACGCTCGCTCTGGTCGTTGTGGTCAAAGAGCTCACGAGGGGAACGGCGTCGAGACTTCCACGCAAGCGAAGGCGCCACATAAAGCGTGCTGGAAAAGCTCGCTGACCTCCAAATTGAATTTGAGTAAATCTCGACATGAGATACTGGATCTGGAAATTCAAGTATGCATGAGCTATCCTTAAATCATGATCGATAATGCCCTGCTAGAGAAAATCCGCAATCTAGAACCAGCGGATCGTCTGGAGTTGATCGGCGTAGTTTGGGATTCATTATCAGCAACCGATCTACCTCTTACAGACGCTGAAAGAGACTTACTGGACGCGCGTCTAGCCGATCTGGAATCAAATCCAGACGATCACAGCTCATGGGCAGACGTGAAGAAACGTCTCGAGAAACTTCCTTGACGTTTCTCCTCCAGGTTCGACGAGGGTGCAGAACGAGACATCGCTGAGGCAAAAGTCTGGTATGAAGCCCAACGACCTGGTCTCGGCATCCAACTCCAAGCGGAGATCTCGCACGTCTTCTCCATTCTCGAAGAAACTCCTTTCATTTATCCTGTTGTATATCGAAATGTCAGGCGAGCGATCGTTCACCGCTTCCCGTATCTAGTCTGGTATCGAATAATGGGCGAGCGAGTCATCGTCTTGGCTTGTTCCCACGCAAGGCAGAGTCCTGAAAAGTCGCGGTCTCATTTGCGCTAACCGTCTAAAATGCGCCCAGGTGGTCCAAGAAATTTTGTCACGCTATAGTCCCGCGACTCGATGACAATCAAGGAAAAAGGATGTCAAAGTGTGCACTGTTAAGTGGTCCAGTAACGGCGGCAAGTTGTAATCAATGTTAAGGTTATGTCACTCGGTGTAAATCAATGCACGAGTAACAGGACGCTTTCATAACCCCAAGGTCGGCGGTTCGATCCCGCCCCCCGCTACCAATAAAATCAATAACTTACACCTCCTAAGAGATTGGGCCTTGGGAGTTCCAACCCCAAGTCCGTCTGTTAAGATACTGTCTCCCCAAGAATTAGCCGGATTGAGAATTACAGCAACTTTACCTCAAATCAGTTTCGGAGGAATGAGAAGCCCTCAGCCAGAGCGCGCTGCTGCAATGTTAGACCAACATCATCGGCGATAGTGGTCTCACTGTGGCCGAGCAGGTGTGCCGTGCGATCCGCCGTCCAACAAGTTCAAAATTCAACCGCGAGGGTGCTATGAATAGTGAGCAAATCCCTTTTGCCAAAACAGCTATCACGCGAATTGTGATGGAGAAGATTCCCAGAGCGAAGCGATGGTCTGTGTCCAAGGAGTTCAAATCTTGGATCGATAGTCTCTCTAAGGAGCAATTTGAGGCGTACTTGGATCGATTGAGGTTGTTGAATCGAACCCTCTCAGATCAAGAGCCTGAAGGGGCGTCACACGAAACAGGCACGTTCATCCTTTTTGGATCTTATCTGCCCGCCGAAACCAAGAAGAAAGAGGAGCTTGCTCGGATTGGCGGAGAGGCCGCTGCTTATTACGCTTTGGCCCTTTGGAGGAGCGTTCAACTTGAAGAGTTGCGTAAGAATGGTGCAGCAATAAAGTAGCTTACACTTTGGTTCACTATCCGGAATCAACGCCGAACGAATAGATCTGCTTCAGAGTTCCCGTAAGTCCTTACGCCATTCAGCAACTTTATTGTCGGGGTGCCGTCGTACCAGTCCACCACGTTCACGCAGCCGTAATCCTGGGCAAGCCGCAGCCAATTTTGCGCCAGCATTCCCAACGCGTCACCTATGATCACTCGGCAAACGCCTCCATGAGTAATTAGCGCAATGTTGCTGCTCTCGTGAGTTTTAAGCAATTGATCCAAGGCGCCTCGCACGCGAGCGGTGAAGACTCCGAATGACTCACCATGCGGATACACAAACCTAGCTGGATCGTTGAAGAGTTGCGCGACTAGTCTGGGCGCTTCGCCATGCAACGCCGCGAATGTCCGGCCTTCCCATTCACCCATGTCGATCTCACGCCATGCCGAGCTTTCGCGTACCTCCAAGTTGCTATGCTTGGCTATTGTGTCAGCCATTGTTCTCGCTCGCAGCAGATCACTGGAGTACACACTTGTCAGTCGCTCCGTAGATAGGAATTCTGCCAGTTGGCGTGACTGTTCCCTGCCCCGCTCCGACAACAGAACATCCGTTCGGCCGAGAAGTCTTCCGGCTTCTGCTCCTTCAACTTCACCGTGTCGGATCAAATAAAGCCGCAGAGGTCTTTGATTGGCGATTTTGTTCATCGAAGGAAGCTGAAACGGAGCAGAATGACGGCCGTCAGATATAACACAACCTCGGTGAGCTGATTCGTTGCGCCCAGGCAATCGCCGGTGATGCCCTGTATCCGAGCGCGAAAGTATGAGCCGCTAAGGAGAGTCACTATGCTTGTCGCGAGCAATGCCGCAAGGCCCGCTTGCCAGGGAAGCAGGATTAAGACCAGCAACAACATAACGGTGCCGATTATAATTTCCAGAATGCCAACTTGCTTAGCCACAAGTTTGCCCTGTCCTTCAGCGCGAGCATAAGGTAACCACATGCACAGGGGCAGAATCGTCCAACGCGAAGCCGTGTGCGCGACGATCAGCCAACGCCAAATCTGTCCCTGAGGCAGCGACGATAGAAAGGTAAACTTTCCGATGATGATAAAGATCAGCGCCAGTGTGCCGTAAGTCCCTATGCGGCTATCGCGCATGATTTCCAGAACGCGATCCTTTGTCCAGCCGCCCCCAAACCCATCAAGCGAGTCTGCCAATCCGTCTTCGTGAAAGCCGTTAGTGACGAGCGCCGCGAAGACTATTGCGCAGAACACAGCAGCGGGTAGTGGAAGAACTCTCTGTATCACCACAAACACGAGAGCGGCACCGCCGCCTACTATTACTCCGACTAAAGGAAAGAAAGCCGCCGCCTTGCCGATGTCTGTCTCAGAACTGTTGAGCGATCGCGGGACGGGTAGTCGAGTCAGGAACTGAAGGGCAATGAAGAAACGTCGGGTCATACTCTGAGTTGGCTCTTACTCCTTGTTACTCACTCCCGCATCAGCGAAAGTTGCCATCTCAGCAAGCAGCTTCGCCGCGCCTTCAATGACGTGCATCGCTAAGGCCGCGCCAGTGCCTTCACCTAGTCTCATCGAAAGATCCAGCAGCGGCTGCTCTCTGATGAATTCAATCAAAGCGGTATGGCCGCGTTCTGCCGATCTATGTCCATTGAATAAATAGTCGCGTGCGTTCGGTTGTAATGTGAGAGCGAGCGCCGCCGCCGTCGTGCTAATGAAGCCATCGGCAACGATCGGTAAATGCTTTGCCGCCGCACCGAGCACGATTCCGGCCATCACACCAATTTCCGCGCCGCCAACTTTGGCAAGTATGTCTATGGCATCGTCAGCTTGAGGCTTATTGATTTCGACAGCGCGACGAATTACGTCAATCTTATGGGCCATACCAGAATCATCAATACCAGTTCCTCTGCCCGTTACCCTTTCTGGATCGCACTTGAGCAGAACGGCAGTGATAGCGCTCGCCGCAGTGGTATTTCCAATACCCATTTCACCAATACCAAGGAGGTTGATTCCGTCACTGGCTGCAGCCTGAGCTAACTCAATACCTTTTATTAAACACACCTCTGCTGATTCGCGTGTCATCGCCGGGCCAACGGCGAAGTTGGCAGTGCCTCGCACTACCTTGGCATGAATCAACTCAGCGCGTTCGCTCAGATCCGCGTCGACGCCGGCATCAACAACCTTAACCTCGATTCCCCCAGCACGACCCAAAACATTGATGGCTGCCCCGCCTCGCAAAAAGTTGTCAACCATCTGCGTCGTGACTTCGCGGGGATAGGCACTAACGCCCTCGACTGTTACGCCGTGATCTCCGGCAACGACATAGATTCGCTTCTTCGTGACGACGGGAGTGGCGGTCTGTTGAATCGCGGCCAGGCGGTTAGCGATTTCTTCAAGGCGCCCGAGGCTGCCCGGCGGTTTCGTGAGTGTTAGTTGTCTTTCGCGGGCTGCGCTGAACCACCCCTGATCGATGGGGTCAATTTGCCTACATACTTGTGCGATGAAGGAAGGCGGGTTGTCCATGGTTTGATGAGCTAAGTTAAATCGCGCCTCAAGCGGTTGGCTTCAATTGCAAAGGCAAACCTGCAGTAATCAGATAGACCTCATCTGCCGCAGCTGCAAACTCCTGGTTCACTCGTCCAAGCAGGTCCCGGAACACTCGCCCGAGAGTCGTGTCGGGAACTACGCCTAGTCCAACCTCATTCGAGACGCAAATGATCGTTTGCTGCCGGTCGCGCGCCATCGCCAGAAAGTTGCGAGTGATCCGGCGCACGAACTGCTCGCACTCATGCTCGTCTTCGTGGCGCATGAGCCAATTGGAAACGAACAACGTCAGGCAATCTACGATTACGATTCGAGCCTCACTCGCTTGTCTGAGTGCTTCATCAATCTGACAAGGCTCTTCGATCGTGCGCCAGTCGGTCGGTCTTTCCGCACGATGGCGCGCAATACGTTTTGTCATGTCTTCGTCCAATCCTTGCGCTGTAGCAATGAAACAGATCTCATCGCCGGAAGCGCGTTCGCCGTCCTGCGCCAGTCTCGTAGCGTAGGTGCTCTTACCGGCTCGCGCTCCCCCGAGAAGCAGAATTAGCGGACCACTTGTGTTTACGCTCTGGGACATAATTCTACGGATCCCTACTGGACAGCGACGTGCTCGACCGGTTTTTGTGGAGACTGCAGACCGAGCGCTGCATCCGTTTTTTCCTTCGGCAGCAAGTCTTGTTCAATCTGTTGATTCATGCGCGTTCGCTTTGGCCTCCGATGTCGAGTTGGGCTGCTGCTTTCTCCAGACACGCGCGACATAGGCAGTTTTTGTACTTCGCGCGCAGTTCCTGCCGAGTTTCATCACTCAACTTGATTTCGCCGCACCGGCAACCCGTGCCTAACGAAATCTCGCAGGCGAATGTCTCACCGCATGCTTCACACGCCTGGGACTTTCGCAACACAGGCAACGTAAGTCCGATTTGCTTAAGTAGTTTCATCCTTTGAGCCACTTTTCAATCAGAGAGACGAGCCGGTCGTTGTCGGAGCCGGAACGCACAGCCATACGTATGAACTCATCTGACAGTCCGTGAAATGAATCGCACCTTCTGATCAGAATCCGTTCTGAGTCCAGCCAGCTTTGTAAATCTCCCCCTGACCCGTGAGGCAGTTTTGCCAATAGGAAGTTGGCGGCTGAAGGTAAAACCTCTAAGCCGATACCGCGCAGCGCGCTCGCGAACTTAGCGCGGGCTATAGTATTGACGCGACAAGACTCCATGCCGAACTCATCCGCGGCCAAGGCAGCGCATCCAGCTTCGAGCGCAACTGTTGAGACCGACCATGGATCGATATGGCCTTTGATCTTTGCGGCCAATTTCGCATTGGTTACTGCGTAGCCAATGCGAATCCCTGGCGTCGCATAGAACTTTGTGAGTGACCGCAGCACGATTAAATGAGATTTTGTCGGCGCCAGGGAAACCAAGCTTTCTTGCGCGGCATAGTCGATGAAGGCTTCATCAAGCAACACCGCAG
This sequence comes from Pyrinomonadaceae bacterium, assembly GCA_036003745.1. Classification (GTDB taxonomy): domain Bacteria; phylum Acidobacteriota; class Blastocatellia; order Pyrinomonadales; family Pyrinomonadaceae; genus PSRF01. The sequence continues at coordinate 12,459 of DASYSD010000061.1, read as the reverse complement.
TGTTGTGCTCTTCCGCCGCGTCAATTAACGAGAGTACCGCATCTCTCGGATACAAAGCGCCCGTGGGATTGTGAGGGGAGTTCACGATCACTAAATCGAATTGCCGAGCCTTAACAGCATGTACCAAACTCGCAAAATCGGGTGTGAAGCCACTCGCTTCGGTCAGGAGTGCAGTTGTTACTTGTGCGTTTACTGCGGCCGAGGCTCGCAAGTATTCAACGAACGCGGGCTCCAGTATGAGCACCCTTTTGGGCCAGAGGGCATGAATGACCGCGAAAATCAGAGAAGCCGCTCCGCTGCCAACAACTATCTCATCTGGCATTAGTAGGTGTTTGTTTGCTATGGCACTGAGAAAAGCGTGAGCGTCCGGATAGACTCGAAGGCTAGTCGGCGTAAGCGCATTTTCAATTGCGGAGAGAACTGTTTGCGGCGGCCCAAGAGGGTTTATGTTCGCGCTGAAATCTAGAACCTGGTGGGGTTCGATTCCCCAACGCCGGGCCGCTTCGTACACTTTTCCGCCGTGCTCGACGTGAATCGGATGCACGCTTGAGTTGTCTTTCATTTCGGCGTAACTCATTTGGCGGTTAGAAACTTCCCTTTGCATGCTCGACGTATCACGCGCTTCCATAGAGCAGCCTCTTTTATGGTTGGGTAAACTCCAATCAAGCTCTCCAGTTGACGCCGCGCCTCCGTTTTCAGTTCAACCTGCTTACGATTCCCCAGCAGGATAATGGTCCGCTTGAGTTCCGCTTCGTTCTGCGGCAATCGCGGTGGCAATGAAGGAAGATCTACGCTGCCCCGTTTATTGTTCATAGGTTCAAGAATCCAACACGTTGACTTCTACCAGTTGATCAGCAATCGCACTGATAGACACAGCGCAAGCATTAATAGTGAAACGTAGCCCGTCAATCGCAACGCATTGCTCAAAGCCTGGTCGTCGAGAGGATTATGCCCATCACCCAGGTATTGACCATCGTGTCTTTCACCATCGTAAAAGTTAGTGCCGCCGACTCGTACGCCGAGCGCGCCAGCCATCGCCGCTTCGGGTCGCCCCGCGTTAGGGCTTCTATGCTTCCCGCCATCGCGCCGCATAATCCGCCAGGCTCCGCGCCAATCCAGATGTAGCGTCCAAGCTGCGCACACCAACAGTAGAGCGGTTACCCGCGCGGGAATGAAACTCGCGACATCGTCTAATCGCGCAGCGCACTTCCCAAAGAACTCATAATGTGTGTCTCGATGTCCGATCAACGAATCGAGTGTGTTTACGGCTTTGTAAGCCAGCGCTGCCGGCACGCCACCGATTGCCAGGTAGAACATTGGAGCCACAATGCCATCCGATGCGCTCTCCGCAAGGGTTTCAATCACCGCGCGGGTTACTTCTTGGTCGTCCAGTTCCTGCGTGTCGCGACCGACGATGCGCGCGACTTGGTGACGCGCTGAAAGCAGATCGCCGCTTACAAGAACGCGTCTCACCGCTCGCACTTCGTAAAGCAGCGAACGCGTAGCGAGCGTCGATGTCGCGAGGTAAACCGATACAACGAATGCCAGCGCGGGATTCACACCTCTTAACCAAAGCAACACAATCCAACTGCCGATTCCAAACGTGCAGACAACGAACACAGCCAACACCAGCCCGGCGACCAATTCTCTGCCTGGCGTGAGGGTGAATTTCCTCAGAAGCCATTCCCCGCCTCTTATTGTGCGCCCCATCCATCGCACTGGATGCGGCAGCCACGTCGGGTCGCCAATCAACCAATCCAACGCGTAAGCCAGCGCGAACGATGCAGGAGAGATCATCTTTGCTCATCGAGTGCACGGTAAATAACATCCATCTTCAGGTTGCTCCGGAACTGTTCCGCTAGCGCATCGTAGCGGCGCTCGCGTTCAACTAAGGGATCATTGACGTCCGACGATGACTTCTCCTTGCCAGAAATCTTTCGCCAGTGGTTGAGGAGCAAGCCTAACCCTTCGGCCGAGTCGAATAGGCCATGCAAGTAAGTGCCAAGCACTCGACCATCAGCGCTGATCGCTCCGTCGTGATGACATTCTTCATCACCCAAACGTTGCAGTTGAAAGAGAGGTTGGGTTCCATTTCCCAGTATTGTGTCGCCCAAATGAATCTCGTAGCCGCTGAATAGAAGGTTAGCACCGGTACTCGCAAGACAAGCGGACTCATCTAATCTTGCCGTAGCTTGGCGAGTGACCTTTTCGCGCTCGAGCACGGTAGTGAAATCCAAGAGGTTCAAGCCCGGCACAAACTCAATGTCGCTCTCCGTGTGATGTGGATCGCGTATCTCACTGCCCAGCATCTGGAAGCCTCCGCATATTCCTACAAGTGGCTTGCCGGCAGCTGCGTGCGATTCGATTGCCAGCTCCCATCCATTCTTTCTAAGCCAAAGCAGATCAGGGATTGTGTTCTTGCTGCCGGGCAGAATCAGTACATCAGCGGCGCGCGCTTCTTCAGGCCGCCGTGTGTAATAGACAACCACATCAGGCACATTCTCCAGTGCGGTAAAATCCGTGAAGTTGGAAAGGTAAGGAAGCCCGACCACACACACGCACAAACAGTCTTTGCGATCGAATGGAGGCCGCACCGCGCGGCGTTCTAGCGAAATGCTATCTTCGTCGTCAATGCCGTGATCATGCAGGTAAGGGATAACGCCGAGACAGGGCTGCGACAGTCGCGCTTCCAAATAACCAATGCCTGGTGTGAAGAGATTCACGTCGCCACGAAACTTATTGATGAGAAAGCCAAAGAAGCGACGGCGCTCTTGCGGCTCAAGTAGCGCGTAAGTACCAACCAGCGAAGCGAACACGCCACCGCGATCGATGTCGGTTACCAAAAGGCACGCCGCGTCCGCGATTTCTGCCATCTTCATATTCACTACATCCCGGTCCTTAAGATTCATCTCGACCGGGGAGCCTGCACCCTCCAGCACGACAACCTGATGCCGAGTCGCCAGACGCCGATAGGCCGAACTCACCGCTTCCAGCAATTGCGGTTTGAGACGGTAGTAGTCAACACCGCTATAGTTACCTAACACCTTGCCGTTAATGACAACTTGCGAACCGACATCGGAAGTTGGCTTGAGGAGAATCGGATTCATATCAACGTGCGGCGTGACACGCGCCGCTTCAGCTTGCATTGCTTGTGCTCTTCCGATTTCGTGGCCTTCACGCGTGGCAAACGAGTTGAGGGCCATGTTCTGCGCCTTGAACGGAGCCACGTTAAAACCGTCTTGCCGCATGATGCGACAAAGCGCTCCAACCGTGAGCGATTTGCCCGCATCGGAAGCTGTGCCCAATACCATCAACGCCTTTGCCAAAGACTGTCCTCCGTTACATTGCCGAGTAGCGTTGCTGTCTCTTCAGCAAGAGTAGAAACACCGGGCCACCCAACAATGCTGTGATTGCGCCGACCGGAAGTTCGCCGGGCGAAATCGCCACTCGCGCTAGCGTGTCGGCGAGTATCAAAAAGGCTGCGCCTAATAAAAACGACGCCGGTAACAAAACTCGAACATCCTGACCAAAAACGAGTCGCGCCGCGTGTGGCACAATCAGGCCCACAAAGCCAATCGCCCCACCGACCGAAACTGTTACCGCCACAATCAATGAACTAGCCAGGAAGACCATTCGTTCCGTCCGCCTAACGTCTACGCCAAGGCTCGCCGCTGAATCTGATTCACCCGTCGCTAAGAGATGCAGATCTCGCGCATGCGCGATGAGAACCAACCAGCCGGGCATGAGGAAGACGAGCATCTTCCAAATCAGATCGAAACCGACAACATCAAGACTACCGATCAACCAGCGCAGAATTTGCAAAGCCCGTCCGTACGAAGCGAGATACTGAATCACCAACACGCCAGCCGAAGCGCTGAGATTGAGAACCACACCCGCCAGCAACAATGCTCCCGGGAGCATCGTCCCGCCTCCCGATCGGGCTAGTCGATAGACCAACAACACCGACACGGACGCGCCGGCAAACGCGGCGATGAAAATAAAAGGCACGCCTACCAGGTTCAGCCCGAGGCCGAAAGCAATCGCGACGCTGGCGCCTAAAGACGCCCCGCCCGATACACCGAGCGTAAAAGGATCGGCGAGCGGGTTGCGAAAGAGCGCTTGCAGTGCGGCTCCCACCATCGCCAGCGACGCGCCTACAATGCCTGCCATTAACACGCGCGGTATTCGTAGGCGAAAAAAGACTGCCCGGGCGATCGGATCACTCTTGAGTGCTGCCAAATCGAGTGGCTGATAGCCAACATAAAGACCAACCAAAAATGCGACGACAAGACCAAGAATCAAGAGAGGAAGCGCAATACGCAACCGGGCGCCGACGCGTGCACGTTTCGTTGCGCGCGGCGTATCGACTATGGTCCGTGACTTTGTCACCTCAGCTTCGTTCAACTCTACGTTTGCTGGACTTAAGAAATCACAATTCAGACCACACAAAGGTGCGCCCATCGCTACGCATCGTCTTCACGGGCGCATCATAGACTTCACCAAGAACGCCGTCGGTAAGTACCGCGTCGGGCGTACCACTTGCGGCAACGCGCCCACACTTCATCGCGAAGATAAGATCGGCAGCAGAATCGAGCAGCATCAAGTCGTGCGTAATCATTAGCACTGTTATGCCTCGCTCATCTCTCAATCGGCGCAACGCCCGGGCGAGTTGCGTTCGATGCTTCAAATCAAGCGCGCTGGCCGGCTCATCCAACAACATCACCTCCGGCTCCTGGGCCAATGCGCGGGCAACCGTTACCAGTTGGCGCTCGCCGCCCGACAACTCAGTAATTTGACGCGCCGAGAGATGTGCCGCGTCAAGCGCGGCAAGCGCCGCCAACGCGATCTGTTCATCGTGTGCGCTCTCAAAACGAAACCGCCCGCTGTACGGGCTGCGACCAGTTAAGACCACCTCCAGCGCCGTGAAAGGGAAAACGGTGGAAGTCGATTGAGGAACGTACGCGATTCGTTTTGCTCGATCACGCGGGTGAAGGTTTTTCAGTGGAGCACCATTGAACGCGATCTCACCCTTGGCGGGTTCCAGTAGTCCGGCTAGTAACCGGATCAGCGTCGACTTGCCTGACCCGTTCGCGCCGATAAGTGCTCCCATCGCGCCTCGCGGCAACGCTAGTGAGACATCGACGACTACGGGCAAAGAGGAATAAGCGAAGCTCAGATTGCGCGTTTGAATAAGCGGGCCATTAGTTAACGCATCTGGCCCAGCGATACTAGTCGTCTTCGCCGAAGAGGGGTCACTTTGCATCAGTGAAACTCTCCGGGTGAAGTGCCCGCGCGAACACTTGCGCGGTATGGCCAACGAACTGGCTGGGATGAATCACGGAAGGGTCAGTCATTGGGAAGATTCGCTGTTCGCGCACGGCGCGAACTTCCGCAAGTTCGTTCCATACGGCGATTGGGTCCTCACCAAAATTCCCTTTCGAGCCCTGCACCATGTCGATAATCACTTCGGGATTTAGAGTAAGCACGGCCTCCTTATTGATTTTGCCGTAGCCACGGTCACCCTGCGGTGCGATCGAGTCGCCCCCGGCTATGCTTATCAGTTCGTCCAGATAACTGCCCTTAGTCGCCGTGTAAAGATCACGGATCGTACCCGGCACCCGGTCGACTATGCAGAGCACCCGAGGGTGTGGCCGATCGCCAACTGCCTTCCGGACTGCCTCGATCTCGGCCTGTGTTTTAGTGACTAAATTCGTGGCTTCCTGCTCATGACCGGTTCCACGCGCGATTTCCCCCATTGACGCCATGATGTCCGCCAAAGTTTGGCTTTTCACAAATAGAGAACGCACGCCTAACCCGGTCAGCTTATCTCGGAGAAATGGCTCCTGGGCATCTACCCCGATGACAAAGTCGGGCTTGAGGGCCATCACCTGCTCCAGGTTGGTCTTGTCCCAACCATTAACCCGAGGCTTGTTCTTCACGTCCTCGGGATAAGTGCAGAACTGCGAAACGGCAATGACTTGTGGCCAGGCGCCGATGCCATAAAGAATCTCGGTCACACTTGGGCTCAACGAAACGATCCGCTGCGGACGAGGTTCGACCTTCGCTCGCTGCGCCTGCCACCCCCCACAACTTGCGAGCAGAAGATTTACTGCGATGAGCAGTGCAACCAGGGCCGTCGCATTATTTGATCTCTTCATTGCTATCAACATCCTCCCGGCTGTTGTCCTTTGGCTCTTCAATATATGGGCAGTGACGGCAGCCCTGCTCGCAACAATAACCGCGACGCAGGTGATAACCAGCGGTAAGTACCATCAGCCCGTGATCCAAGTAGTAGTCGTCGTTTTCAACGAGTTGGACAACTTCACCTGTGCTGCCGTCTTGCCACATAGATCAAAAGACAAACATTGCGCCTGCGCGCCCGACGCGTCCCGGCGTTCGAAAGCCGCTCTCGAAATATTCGCGGTCGAAGACATTGTCTACATAACCGAAGAAGCGGAGAGAACGTGTCTCACCCAGCGGCAAGGAATAGCTTGCGCCCAGATCGGCCTTAGCTAATCCACGGAAGCGATAAGCACGACTCGCGAACGTCACCGGGTCAAAGATTGCTCCGATATAATCGCTTGATGCGGAGAGATCAAAATTAATCAGAACGCGGCGACCGAAGCGCTGCGTTGCAACCAACGAGAATTGATGATCGGGGATCACTACAGACCGAAGAGTGCCAGGTACCTGCGGAGTACGCCGGAGCGTTTTCGTAAAAGTGTAAGCGGCTAGGAGATTCAGCGAGCGCGTGGGGGTTGCCGTCATGCTCAACTCCGCACCGCGAGCGATACCTCCATTCGTATTGACAAAACCGCCGAAGCGCCCGAACGGATCTATTGCTGGGTCGATTAGACCTGAGAAGTCGAAGATGATCACCTTCTGCAGCTCTGTGTAGAAGTAAGTCGCCGAGGCCCGCAACCGGTTCTTGTACAACGTCTGATCAATCCCTGCGTCAAGAGCAATTGAACGATCCGGTTCTAAGCGTGGATCACCAAAGGCGGAGTAACCAAAGAAACTGTCGAAGAATGTGCCAAACCGTTCAAAAAGCGATGGCGCCCGATAGCCATTACCGATGTGGGCACGCAACTTGGTGCCGGACGAACGGAACATGTAGGCGACGGACCCATCGCCCGTGTAGGCTGTGGGCGGTGAGAGGAAAGTAAGGCCCGCGTAAGGAGAAGAGGCTGAGGGTGTGAACACGGGCTGTTGAAGTCGAAAGAATTGGGTACGAAAGGCTCCCGAGATTTGCAGTCGGTCATCCATGAAACGCAATTGATCCTGAACAAAGATGGTGTGGCTCCTTTGCGTAACATCGACGTTGGAATTGCCAGCGGGGTCGACGGGGAATGACGGATTCTTGAAGTTCTCATTTTCGAACTCGTAACCACCGCTGATTAGGTTGGCGCGTCCAGCCCGCAGATCGAATCGCGCATTGAATGTATGGACGCGACCGTCGAAATCCGATCGCTCGGTACCCCCAAAAGGTTGGAAGCCAACTCCCAGTGGTCCATTAATGCTACTGCGGTTGGTGGCGAGACCCTGATAGCTGATGGTGTAACCGAATGCCTCGGCCGGCCGTTGCGTAAAGATGACGGCGCCGGAGAAGAAATGTGCCTTGCGGAGGTTATCGGGATCATTCGCCGCGGGAATGAAGGTGGCCGCGCCAACATTCAGCTGCGAGGTTGGTACACCCGCTTCGAAGCGCTGCAACTCTGTAGGCGAAAGCGGGATCGCTTCGATAATTCCAGTGGCAGGTAAGGTGCCGATCCCTTCTGGACTGTTATTCAGCTGTAGCCGCGAGTTGGCGGCGTAGATGCGGCCTGATAGCGTCGTCGTCGGTGTCAGGCGAAAGAGGACACGACCCTGCCCGCTCGTATTGCGCGCTTCATCCTGACCATCGACACCATGGGTGACATTCAGGTGTGAAAAGCCGGCGCTGTAAACAATGGTGTTTTTGCGGGAGCCGCCAGCAAACTGACCTCGACCACGAAACATTCCCAGTCCGCCACCTTCGCCCAGTACGTTGCCATGGAATGGACCGGCCCCCTCATCAGTTACAAGATTGATTACCGCGCCAATGGCATTCGTACCGTAGAGAGACGAGCCCGAGCCGCGCAGAACTTCAACCCGGCTTACATCCGTAACGATTAGATCTTCCAGGAATCCTGAGGCGTCACCCTGCGGGGAGGCGGCATCGCGAAAACGAAGACCATCAATCAACACGGCTGTGTCCTCGTTGCGCAGCCCTCGTGTTTTGATCGACGTGAAAGAGCCAGGGCCACCAAGCTGCTGCACTCGCAAACCCGGCACTGTGCGCAAGGACTCGGCAATCGCCGACTCATCGCGTTCATCAATTTCCTGCCGATCCACGACCGTTACGGCTTTCGAAACTTCATCCACTGATTGCGGAGTGTCGGATGCCGTTACGACAACAGTGCTCCGCACACCTGACAACTCTAACGGAATGTCGAGCGTCGCCTGTTGCCCTCGCTCGACTGATACTTGCTTAGCACTTGCTGATGCGAATCCTTCCGCCTCCGCTTCAACGAGGTACTCTCCAGGCGCGAGTCTATCGAAGCGATAGGTGCCTGTTGAATCTGTGGTAGTCGTAAGACTGAAAGTGCGTTCACGCCCATAGAGCGTTACCGTCGCGCCGGGCAGGTGCGCGCCTTGCGGATCTTTTACGTGGCCGGTAATGGCGGTGGTGCCACTCTGCGCCAACACTGACTGCGTCAGCACTAACAAGAGCCCAAATGCGATCCCAATAAGTCCTCGGCTGCTAATTTTCTTCATGATTTCATGTCTCCTTCTCCTCCCCTTCGGAAGAGTGGCAAAGACGCGCCTTCGAGGCCGGTCTCCTGACTCACGGCCTACATACTGACCTACTCTCCGCGCCTTCCCATCCTGTGGGACAGTGGCTTTTTGTCGCGGATTTCGTTGCCGTTCACAGTTGCGAGGGCAGTGGCGGTTTTGCACCGCTCTTCCCGCTCACCTCTAGCGCATCGTGTTTTAAAAAGACGGGGATGCAGAGAGCGCTCTGCGCTCTTGCAATCTTTCCCCTGTCAAGTAGCTGGACTTCAACAGGTTGGATTAGTTTACGCGGCGGGAATTGCCGGAATGGGTAGAGGCGGTGAACTGGACAGCAAAAATACAAACGCCCTCATCTCCTGTGTAGAAGATCGAGGGCGTCGTAGAGTTCACTGTTTGCGTGATCAGGTAATTGGTGGACTACCGAACTTTGGCGGAGCCTTTACTCTGATTTCAGCGCTCGACGCCACTCGCCCTTTCCCGGAGCGTAAGTGGTCGCTTCCATCTAACAGCAGGCAAGGTTTCCTGACTTCCGGCTCGAACGCGTAACTTCGCGGCCTTCCCAGTCTCCGAATGAGACCAGTGGCTATGACGATGGAAGCTACGCAATTGCCGGTACACAGTGGCGGGAACCGTGCGGGCTTCACACCCGCTTCCCTTGTCACCCTCTATGGGCACCTGTGATGGTCAACCCGGATCCTCTCGGATACCAGGTTGAAAAAGCGATCTATCTATTGAAGTTCCAAAGAACAATACGCGCGATCTAATATTGCACTAACGCGAATGACGGCACTCTATAACCTGTCCTGCCACGACGTCAAGCTGACGAATCGCTAATGAGTTATCATGCCTAAATCGCCCGGATCATGCCGCATGTGATTGTTGAATACTCACTGATGAACATAGTAACCAATGGAAATCTCATAGGAAGTAACGACATGAAGCCAGTGTTGATGTCTTGGAGTGGCGGCAAAGACAGTTGCCTCGCACTCTACGAGATTCAGAAATCGTCTAACTATCGGGTAGCGGCATTGTTGATAACGATAACGCGAGAATATGACCGCATCAGCATGCATGGTGTGCGCCGTGTGCTGCTGGAAAGACAGGCCGCTAGTTTGGGCTTACCGCTTCATCAGGTGTTGATTTCGAAGGGCGCAAACAACGAAGAGTATGAGATGGAGATGGCCCAGGCATTTAGTGGATATCAGCAGAATGGTATTGACTCTGTAGTATTTGGAGACCTCTTCCTCGAAGAGATCAGAGCCTATCGTGACCAATTTCTTACCGAGTACAGGATGAAAGGGCTCTATCCAATCTGGCGGCGAAACACAACCGATCTCATTAAGGAGTTCATTGAACTGGGATTCAAGGCCGTGTTGAGCTGCGTGGATTCGAGGGCTCTGGACAAATCGTTTGCAGGAAAAACAATCGATGAAGACTTCCTCTCGTCGCTCCCAACGAAACTTGATCCTTGTGGAGAGAATGGAGAGTTTCACACTTTTGTTTTTGACGGCCCGAACTTTGCTCGACCGGTGGAGTTTGCACTTGGCGAAACAATCTTGCGGGAAGGTTTCTGGTTGTGCGATCTATATTGAGGGTACTGCCGATCGAATACCGCTGAGTTTGGAGATGCAGAGCCAAACTACCTCGAAGTTCTTATTGTAAACTTGCTGTAATCTTCTCTGCGCTATATGCGCCGGAGTGCGTTTAAGTTCTGCTCAAACGACTGCTTTTCCGTGGAAAATGAACGTTTATTCTTTGGAAGGTTTGATATGCATTGGTTGAATTATGATTCATAATCCGAACACGCGCAAATCTTTAAATCTATTAACTAAAACAGGTTGCAGCCACGGCGGTTTTTCAGGGGTTTTCGATGATTCTTTATACATCTATACCGTCTGCGCATACTGTTATCTGAATTCCCGTCACAATACAGTCACAAGTAGAGCAGCGGCTCATGGTTGCGTTTGGTAACGAATTCATGTGTTCGGCTCGGAAGCGAAACGCGGCAACTCTACGCATTGCCTCTGCGCTACTATCCGCTACCCTTAAACTGAAATCAGGGAGCAGGACCCGCCGAAAGATGCGCCCTGTGCCGTCAAGATCCCATCAACGTTGTCTAGCGCCTGCATACTCACTATCCGGCCTTCATCGGTGGGATGGATGTAATTTGAAAAGCTCTCAAGCGTCTTAGTTTCATAACGTTTACCTCACTCAGCAGCCTGAAGCACAGCAGCCGGGAAGACATCGCTCGCTGTTTGCGCTGTCTCGTCTCTTTCCCACTTCACCAGTTTCAAATCGAGAACGAAGATCGAATAGATCACCGGCACCAGCAGCAACGTGATAAACGTGGCTACACTTAAGCCTCCGATCTGCGCGTAACACAACGGTTCCCACAATGGTCCACCGTGCGACGCCAGCGGGAACAGCGCGATTACCGTTGCGCCCACTGTTATCAGCACCGGACGCAAGCGCATGATGCCTGCGTCTAACAACGCTTCGATCAGCGGCTTGCCCTCGGCATGTTTCTCTTCAATGAAGTCGAAGAGCACGATGATGTGACTGACAATCACACCTACGAGACTCACGATCCCTCCAAATGCCATGAACCCGAACGGCGCTCCCATGATCCAGAGTGCCGCCAGCGCGCCCACCATGCCAAACGGCACTGCGGCAAAAACGATGAAGGGTTTGATTGCGTTCTTGAACTGGCATACGAGCGCCAGGAAGATCGCAGACACTGAGATCAGCAGCACGATGGCCAGGTCGAAAAAGCCCTTCACCTGTTCTTCTTCTTCGCCGCCAATCTCCAGGTGATAGCCCGCGGGGAGAGTCTGTTGCAGTTCGTTCAGTTTGGGCCTCGCGGCGGTCATAACCTCCGACGTGAGTTTTCCTTCCGCCGGCATCGCCGAGATTGTGATTGTGCGAAACTGGTTGCGCGATCTCATCTTCTCGATCTGCATGCCGTACTCAGTCGACGCTACCTGTCTGAGCAACACCTTTTGCCTGCTCTGGTCGCCGTAGACGTACAGATTCTTCAGAGCACCCAACTGTGCCCGCTCCTCCATCCTCAACCTGGCGACTACCGGAATCTGCTTATCGCCCTCACGCAACGTAGTCACCTGTTTACCGTGAGTTGCCGACAGCGACGCCATCGCGACGTCATGGTTTGTCAGTCCCGCGATGTTGGCGCGATCCGGATCCGTTTTCAGATGAACGGCGAAACTCTGATCGCCCCAGTCGTCGCGCACTCTCTCCGCGATCTCGGTCTCTTCGAGAATCGCTTTGACGCGGCTCGCATACGAATGCAGCGTCTGCACGTCCTGGCCGCTCACGCGAATCGCAACCGGCAACCCGACTGCTTTACCCGACTCGAGCTGCCGCACGTCAATTCGAGCCCCAGCGACTCTCGCCGACAAAGCCTCCTGCAACGGATGGATCAGATGCTCCGTGTCATGTTTGTCTTTGACCTGAATAATGTCTTGCGCGTAGTTTAACTGCTGTACTTCAGGTACAACAGAAAACCAGAACGGTGGTCCACTACCGCCGACAAAGGTCGTGAGCGATTGCAGAACATCGCGCGGGTTGCCTTCGTCATCAGGGTGATGCGTGCCATATTCCCGAATAACGTCGCGAATGATTGCTTCC
>DASYSD010000060.1:0-121334 GCA_036003745.1 Pyrinomonadaceae bacterium | reverse complement strand
CAGCACAAACTCCACTCGTTGATCCATGACACTCTCAGCTCTCCAGGGCATCCGCAGCTCCTCCTGGTGCTGCAGCCTACCCCATCAACTGTAAAGGATGTCGTGATAACGATCTGTAAAGTATGTCATGATAATGAACACTCCGTGGCCGCCCCTACAGTACGTTCCGAGGTAAAACTATTACCGGGCACTGTCGCGTGGGAAGAGGACGCGATCCGGTTCGGCGTTCAATCTATCAAGTAATTCGAGAATCAATCTCGACTTTACGCGTCCGGCTTCTTTCGGATGGACCAAATACCGAACAATCGCTTCGAGCCATGTGTTATCACTCACCCGAAACAGAACCACTGGTCGCTCCTGCACCTCGAGTTGATTGACAGGCGTGTGCGCCAGGATCTCGCGGAACACTGCCACCTGCTTCATCATCGCTTCACCAACCTCCTGCTCCGCCACTTCCTTCATCGTCGCCGCAACGAATTGAAGATCAGAATTGTAGGCCACCTGAAACTTGATCTCGTTCCAGATATAAGGAAACAGCGGCCAGGTGTAGTTGTAAACCGGTGAACTCAACACAGTCGAATTCGGAAATTTGATGATGCGACCGCTCGGATGTTCAGTGGAAAGATAGTCTCCACCGAATTCCCAGAGAGTCGTGTCGAGATAATTGACGTCGATGACGTCGCCGGTGGCATTGCCGATCTTAATTCGATCGCCGACGCGATAAGGCTCACGCACCAGAATGTAAACCCAACCAATAAAACTGGTGATCGGTGTTTGCAACGCGAAGCCGAGTATCAGCGAGATCAGACCAAATGAAACAACGGCCGTGTACCAGTTCTGAAAGAAGATCGTAAGGACAAAGAAGGCGATAACCAACCAGAGCACCAACCGCGATACGCGTTTCAAGTTGTACTGGTAAACAGCATTTCGAACCCGATCGATGAGGTAAACATCGATCAGCCGCAGCGCCATCAGACACACGACAGTCACGGCAATTGCGAGGATGAGCTTGAGAACCAGCGGATACTGTTCTGCAAATCCGGGGAAACGAGACTTCAAAAACTGGTGAGAAACGCCGAGCACAACCAATAAAACCAGCTGCACGCCAATGAGAAACTTATCGCGAGCTCGCACTGGAGCAGCGCTTTTCTCAGCAGGCGTGGCCTGCTTCAAAGCACGCTGCACGTCGGCGTCCTGCTTTACCTCTTCGACTTGTCGCTGCAGTTCGTCTCTCGCTGGTGGTTGTGAACTCACTTCACTTCCTTCAGTCCATCAATTACAACGCGGGCCACAGTTGGAATGATCTCGCGTTCATTCGCGTGTCCGGAAGTAAACGTCGCCAGCACAAACTTGCCGCCGTCGGGCATTTCGACGTAGGCAACATCGTGACGCGTCGTGCTGGTCCAGCCTGCCTTGGACCACAGGCGAAATCCCTCGCGGCCCTTCAGCGCCATGCCGGTAAACCCGAATCCCTGGTTGTCAGGGTCGCTGCTTTGACCGGTGTAATCGCGTTTCAGGAGTTCCATCATCGCCGCTGTGCGAGCGACGTTTGCGGCTTTTCCGGTGACGATCTCCATCATTAAACGTGCCGTCGCATCGGTCGTCAACTTGTTCCGGTTCTCTCCATTTGGACCACGAGAAACGCGTTCGCGACCGTACGCATCTTCGCAGAATGTCTTCTGATTGACGTTGATGTTTGTGTATCCGAGCGAAGCGAAATAACGATTAACGGCGTTGCGTTGATACTGCCACTCCTCCATCTCTTTCGGTGGCAATTCGTAGCCCGCAGTCGTGTGCGTGAGGACGTCAACGATGTATTGCGTTGCTTCGTTTGAAGAGTCGACGATCATATCGCGCAGTGCGCGTGTTAACTCCGGCGTTTGTTCGATCTTCTTGTCTTCGAGCCAACGATGCGCGGCCACGAGATAAAAGAGCTTGACGACGCTCGCCGGATAGATTCGCTCATTGCCGCGAAAGCTCGCGGTGACTGGACGCTTCGCATCACGGAGGTCGATCAGCGTTATGGAAAGTTCATTCTCCTGAAGCTTCTTGTCGGCGAAGTGGTCCAGCGTGGTTTTGGCGGCCCGATCAACCATGTCCTGCAATGAAACTTGCTGCGCGGATACAGAGATGGTGATCGCTAAGAGTGTGCAAAGGCACCATACAAACTTAGTCATAGACTCTCCTATAACACAGATTACACAGATTGGATGGATTTTGTTATAAGCATTGCGTGCAGAACCAACCCGAAGCGGACCTGGTCCGCGGTATACGGCGCTGGGACCTGGTCGCGATTGCGATCAACGGCATCATCGGCGCCGGAATCTTTGGTCTTCCTTCTAAAGTTTATTCGCTGATCGGCACTTACAGTCTGATCGCTTTCGTGGTTTGTGCGCTGGTAGTGGCACTCATCATTCTGTGCTTTGCAGAGGTCAGTAGTCGCTTCGAAGAAACTGGTGGTCCATATCTCTACGCACGCGAGGCGTATGCACCGGCCGTTGCGTTTGAGGTCGGATGGTTGATCTGGCTGGCCCGCGTTACCGCCTTCGCCGCCAACTGTAATCTACTGATCAACTACCTGAGTTACTTCTGGTTGTCAGCTACGACGCCTTTCTGGCGTGCTTCAATAATCGTTGCGGTTGTCACGGTGCTGGCAATCATCAATCTACTCGGAATCAGACAGGCAGCCATCGTCAGCAATGTATTCACTATCGGCAAACTCGTGCCGATCATCATCTTTATTGCGGCCGGACTCTTCTTTCTCAACCGGGGCGCCTATGAATTTGGACCACCTCCCACGACCGGGGCTTTTTCACAGTCGGTGCTGCTGCTCGTTTATGCGTTCACTGGATTCGAGATGGCTACTATTCCTGCCGGTGAAGTGCGCGATCCGCAGCGGAATTTGCCGCGAGCATTGCTGATCGCCATTCTGGTGGTCGCGATTCTCTACATCATGATCCAGGTGGTTTGTGTGGGAACACTGCCCGGATTGGCCCAGTCGCAAAAGCCACTCGCGGATGCGGGTTCACAGTTTCTCGGTGCGGCGGGCGGTGCAATCATCTCCGCGGGTGCAATCGTTTCGATAACTGGAAATCTGAATATTCTTTTGCTGTCGGGTTCGCGACTGCCGTTCGCAATGGCAGAGCAAAGTCAACTACCTCGGTTTGTCGGCAGCATACACCGAAAGTTCTTTACACCTTACGTCGCAATTCTGATCACGGCGGCGTTGATGCTGTTTTTGACCTTGAAAAGCTCCTTCGTTGCAGCGCTGACGATCAGCACAATCGCGCGCCTTGTTACTTATGCCGCGACTTGCCTGGCATTGCCTCTGTTCCGGGCCCGTAGCGACACGCCAACGGCAGCGTTTCGGCTGCCGGGCGGGACAGTGGTCGCGATTCTTTCGTTGCTGTTAATTGTTTGGTTGCTGCTTAACGCTACTTTCCAGGAAGCAAAAGCCACAGCAATCGCGGCTGGCGCAGGGTTGGTGATCTATTTTGGCCACAGATTAACGCGGATTAATATGGATCGGCGTGGATAATCTAATCGACAATTTGAGCGCAATCGTCGGGCGCGAGAACGTTCTCTCAAGCCCTGACGAACTCCTCGTCTACGAGTGCGACGGCCTTCCACAACACAAGCATCGCCCACGCGCAGTCGTCTTCCCTTCCACAACTGAAGAAACAGCCGCCATCATGCGTGAGCTCGCGCGAGCGAACGTTCCCTTTACACCACGCGGTGCAGGCACCGGCCTTTCCGGTGGCGCACTTGCACTGAATTCCGGCGTAGTGATTGAGCTTGCGCGCATGCGCAAGATCCTCCATGTCGATCCCGACAATCGTCTGGCAGTGGTCCAGCCCGGCGTCGTCAACCTGCACGTCTCGAGAGCAGTTGCTCCTTATGGGCTATATTACGTGCCCGATCCTTCGAGTCAGCCGACTTGCACGATCGGCGGCAACATCGCCGAGAGTGCTGGGGGTATTCATTGTTTGAAGTATGGAACTACGACAGACCACGTGCTCGCGTGTCGTGTGGTCCTGGCGGGCGGTGAAATCGTAGACCTCGGAGGCGCTGAAGGTTACGATCTGCTCGGCATATTCATCGGCTCTGAAGGAACGTTTGGCATCGCCACTGAAGCGACGCTCAGACTGGCCCAGTTACCACCCGCGGTGCGAACGCTGCTAGCCGAGTTTCTTGAAGTGAACGACGCCAGCCATGCCGTTTCCGCGATCATCGCCGCAGGCGTGATGCCGGCGGCGCTCGAAATGATGGACCACGAAATCATTCGCGCTGTCGAAGCAAGCGTCTTTGCTGCAGGACTGCCACCCGATGCCGGTGCGGCGTTGCTAATCGAGTTGGATGGGATCGAAGCCGGTCTCGACGATGAAGCCGAAAAAGTGAGAAGCATTTGCATGGAATACCGCGCACGCAGTTGTCGTTACGCACGCGATGAAGCGGAGCGAAAGAAACTCTGGGCGGCGCGCAAAGGCGCATTCGGAGCGATTGGTCGCATCTCGCCGGATTCGATGATCCAGGATGCGGTGGTGCCGCGTTCTCGTCTGCCGCAAGTGCTCAACGCTGCCTACGACATTGCTTCGCGATACAACCTCCGAATCGCGAATGTGTTTCATGCAGGCGACGGCAATCTGCACCCGTTAATCTGTTTTGATTCGCGCTTTCCCGAAGAAGTGTTGCGCGTCAAAGAAGCCGGTCGCGAGTTAATGGAGGTTTGTGTTGCAGCGGGCGGCACGATTACCGGTGAACATGGTGTCGGACTCGACAAGCGTGAGTTGTTGCCACTCGTCTTTTCGGACGCAGACATGAATGCCATGTTGAGTGTTCGCGCAGCGTTTGATCCACTGGGTCTTTGTAATCCTGGAAAGATCTTGCCGATGCTGCGTGGTTGTGGTGAGGCAAAGGCAGTTGCTTTAAGTAATGCATCTACACCGCGGACGCAGCCTCTTCGTGCACCAGTTGCGGAGCCTCACATCGAAGTCGCGGTGCCTGCAGAGTTCAATCCTGATCGAGCTCGGAATTTACTGGCGCGAATCGTTGGTGAACAAAACATCTGCTTAGACGATGGAGCCGTGAACATCACTCCGGCATCCGCGGAAGAGATCTCAGATACTTTAAAACTCGCTTCATCAGAACGTTGGACAGTCATGCCTGCGGGTGGCATGAGATGGATCAAGTCAACAGCTAATCTCATCGTTAGCACCCTGCGCATCAACCAGATCATCGAACACGAACCCGCGGATCTGATTGCTATCGCGCAGGCCGGTGTCCCATTAACTCGCTTCAACGAAAAGCTCGCGGAGAACGGTCAATGGTTGCCGCTCGATCCTCCGGACGATGGACGCGCCACTCTCGGAGGTGTCGTAGCTACAGGAATCGGTGGGCCGCAACAATTCGGTTACGGACGTCCGCGGGGATCAGTGATCGGCATGAAGCTTGTGCTGGCAGATGGCAGCATGATTAAAGCAGGGGGACGCGTGGTGAAGAATGTTGCGGGTTACGATCTGTGCAAGCTTTTCACCGGTAGTTATGGAAGTCTGGGAATCATTACAGAGTTGAATTTCAAGCTGCGGCCGCGACCGAAGTGTGAAGCGACTGTGATTGCCAGGGGCGCGATTGATGATCTCCGCGCTGGCGCGCGTGCCGTTTTGGAGGCGCGATTATTTCCGGTGGCTGCGGAGATCGTGTCAGGGAGGTTGCTCGTACGTTTTGCCGGGAATGAGAAAGGTGTTTTGTTTCAGATTGAAGAAGCGCGGAAGCTCTTGAAGGATGCTGAGATCGTGATGCATGATGCAGATCTTTGGAACAAGATTGCTGCCGAGCGAGTACGCGAGGACCGGATCCGTACAGAATCTATCGGGACCGCGAAAGTCTTGGCGGAAAGGATCAAGAGACAACTTGATCCAAAGAATATTCTGCCGCGGATTAACGCGGATTGTTGACGGATTAAGACGATGAAGACAATTAAAGTGATCGTTCTGCTGTTGGTTGTAGCGCTGAATGTCCCGGCAAACATTGCCCGTGAGCCCGTTCGCGCGCGACACGGTATGGTGGCTTCTACAAACGAACTGGCGTCGCAAGTGGGTGTGGAGATCATGAAGCGCGGTGGCAATGCTGTCGACGCTGCCATCGCTGTGGCATTCGCACTCGCAGTCACTCATCCGGCCGCGGGCAATCTTGGCGGTGGTGGCTTCATGATGATTCGTTTGCAGGATGGCAGGACAACAGCGATCGATTATCGAGAGATGGCGCCGGCGGCGGCTCATCGCGACGTCTATCTCGACAAGAACGGAAATCTGATCGAGGGTGAAGGTGGCTCGCTCGTTGGCTATCGCGCCGCTGGTGTTCCGGGAACCGTGCGTGGCATGGAGCTGGCGCTGAAGAAGTACGGTTCAGGGAAACTGACGTGGGCCCAGCTCGTCGAGCCGGCACGGCGGCTCGCTGCCAATGGTTTCATCGTGAATTACGACCTGGCGCGTTCATTGCACGGCAACCGGGAGTATCTTTCAAAGTATGGGGAAACGAAACGCATCTACTTGAAAGGCGGCGTCTTTTATAAGGAGGGTGAACTCTTCCGACAACCGGAGCTCGCCGCCACGTTCGCTCGCCTCCAACGATCTGGTCCAAATGAGTTTTACGAAGGCGAAACAGCACGATTGATCGTCGCCGACATGAAGCGCAACAACGGTCTGATGACGATGGAAGATCTGCGCGGATATGTGGCGAAGGAACGCACGCCGCTGCGTGGCAACTATCGTGATCACGAGATCATTTCGATGCCGCCGCCGTCGTCCGGTGGCGCAGTACTGATCGAGATGCTCAACATTCTCGAAGGCTTCGATCTGCAAAAGATGGAGGCGAGTTCGTCCGACCGTTACCATCTGATGGCCGAATCGATGCGGCGCGCGTTTGCCGATCGAGCGGAGTACATGGGCGACAGCGATTTTGTGAAAGTTCCCGTGCAGGGATTGATCGACAAGTCATACGCTGCCACTTTGCGCGCTACTATCAACACCGATCGCGCTTCGACGAGTGCGGAGGTACGTGCGGGTCGTCCAGCGGGTTACGAATCGGAAGAGACGACTCACTTCACTGTCGTTGATTCGCAGGGAAACGCCGTTTCAAACACCTACACACTTAACAACTCTTACGGATCAGCGGCAGTTGCAAAAGGTACGGGGCTTCTTCTCAATGATGAGATGGACGACTTCGCCGCAAAGCCAGGCACGCCAAATATGTATGGCCTGATACAAGGTGAGCGAAATGCTGTCGCGCCGAAGAAGCGTCCGCTTTCTGCGATGACTCCTACAATCGTAATGCGGAAAGATGGCAGTTTGTGGTTTACGGTCGGAAGTCCCGGTGGCCCAACGATCATTAATACGGTGCTTTGCGTTATCACCAACGTGATCGACTATGAGATGAATATCCAGCAGGCGATCGACTTCCCGCGCATTCATCATCAATGGTTGCCCGACGAGCTTGTGGGCGAGCCTTTTGGGTTGTCAGGTGATACGCAGCGTGCGCTGATAGCAAGAGGACATAAGCTCGCCAAGCTGCGTACGCTCGGCGATGCTGAAGGGATCATGATCGAAGAGAAAACGGGTATGAGACTTGGGGCAACGGATCCGCGGAGGAGTGATGGACAGGCTGTGGGGTATTGATTACCGGGGTTGGTTGGACAGGATGAACAGGATGTTTCAGGATTTACAAGATAGTATCCTGTAAATCCTGTGAAGCCACATGCATAGCTTCTCGCGCGCATTATCCAATCAGGAAGATAAGTTACTCGCCTGCATCCATTGCGGGCTGTGTCTGGAGGCGTGCCCAACCTATGTCATCACCGGCAACGAGAACGATGGTCCACGCGGGCGCCTGTATCTAATGCGGGCGGTCGCGGAAGGCAAACTGGAAACCACCTCAACCGCATTCGCCACACATATCGATCGCTGTCTCGGCTGTCGCGCCTGTGAACAGGTCTGTCCGGCCGGGGTTGAATACGGCCAAGTGTTGGAAGCTAGTCGTGAGGTACTCCTCGATTCGCAACCAAAGTCGGATTTTCCCAACAAACTGCTTCGTTTTATCCTGCGCCACGTTTGGTTATCGCCAACGCGACTTCGCCTGTTCTTCACGGCCTCGCGACTCTTTCGCGATCTTGGACTCGCGCGGCTGTTGTTAAAATCACGCCTGGCGCGGTTAATCTCCCCGCGTGCCGAGTTTGGAGTAGCTTTGCTGGAGAGTTCGCGTCCAGTTTTCCAGAACAATCACAATCTCAAAACGGATGGTACAGCCGGAGATGTTTTGTTGTTTTCCGGCTGCGTCGGTGAAGGACTATTCGCCAGAGTCAACCGTGCAACAGAACGCGTGTTGCGCGCTAACAACTTCCGTCTCAGCACACCATCCGAACAGGTGTGTTGCGGCGCCTTGCATGCCCACGCAGGTGACCTTGAGGGCGCACGCGAACTGGCACGGCAGAACATCGCGGCTTTCAATTCAACTAGTCCAATCGTCACAAACGCCGGCGGGTGTGGTGCAATGCTCACCACCTACGGTCATCTGTTTGCTAATGACCTGGAGCTCGCCGAGCCGGCAGCAAACTTCAGCGCTCGAGTGCGGGACGTGAGTCAACAACTCGCGTCCACCGAAATGCGGCAGGCGCCAGCTCCTGTAGACAGCCGCGTTACGTACGACACCTCGTGCCATCTGATGTACGGCCAACACGCTGGTGAAACTTCAGAAAGGATGTTGCGCACAGTTGCCGGAGATAATTTCGTCGCACTGAACGGCACAGAGCGATGCTGCGGCGCCGCAGGTATCTATAACCTGTTACAGCCGGAAATGTCGCAGCTGGTTTTACAGGAAAAATTGGACCACATCAGAGAGACACAGGCTGGTATACTTGCTACGGGTAATCCGGGTTGCCAGATGCACATTGGCGCGGGTGCCTGTCTGTCGCAGATGGAATTAAAAGTTTGCCATCCCATCGAGCTTGTGGACCGGGCATACGAAAGCGCCGGTTTCTATGAGGATCTGACAGATGGAAAATAAAACCCTCAATCAGAAAACACTCATCATCTTCGCACCGTTGTTAATCCTAACCGGTATTGCCGGGTTCGTAATACCTGAACAGTACAGTCTCATGAGCGGCGCCGCGCCTTACAACCTGTTTCACATCTTCTTTGGCGCTACGGGTCTGTTAATCACGATGGCCAACAGCGACGTCCTGGCGAGTTCATTCAATCTGGGATTTGGGTTGATAGATCTCTACCAGGTGTTGGCGAGTGTTATCGGCCTGACTCCGATCCAGTATTTCCACTGGACCTACGGAGACGATGTGGCCCATGTGCTGCTCGGCTTTGCCCTCGTGCTGATCGGCGGCTACGGATTGAGCCGCAAAATGGCACCAAAAGCACAAAATTGAACTTAGAGAGTTAAGAGCTATAAACGATCTGGCCGCCAACGATCGTTAGTTTGACGTTGCCTTCAGCATCGAGCGCTACGAGATCTGCGCGTTTGCCAACCTCAATTGAGCCGCACTCGCGATCGATACCAAGCAACTTCGCAGGATTTGACGAGGCCATCCGCGCCAGCTCCGTGTCGGAAACTCCGAGCGAGCGGAGCAGCCGCACTGCATCGAGCATGCTGATGACGGAACCTGCGATACTGCCTGCAGCATTCGCGGTCCGACCATTCTTAACGGTTATTGTTTCGCCCCAGATCTGATAGTCGCCATCTCCCTTCCCCGCCGCGGCAATCGCATCGCTGATTAAACTGATCCTGTCAGCCCCTTTTATCTTCATAACCAGTTGCAGCATGAAAGGATCGAGATGGATTCCGTCGGCAAT
The DNA here is from genome assembly GCA_036003745.1 of Pyrinomonadaceae bacterium. Lineage (GTDB taxonomy): Bacteria > Acidobacteriota > Blastocatellia > Pyrinomonadales > Pyrinomonadaceae > PSRF01. The sequence goes on along the minus strand of DASYSD010000060.1, from coordinate 111,480 downwards.
CAGATCGACGGTAACATCGTCACGCGACAATCCCCACGCGATTGGACCAGGACTGCGGTGATGTAACGGAGCCATCGCATTCATAAAGTGCGTCATGTGACGCGCGCCGGCGTCACACGCATTGTCAAGAACTTTCAAATCTGCACGCGTGTGACCGATCGAAATCACCCAACCACGTCGCTTTAACTCGAGAATGAGTTCGACACCACCCTCGACTTCCGGAGCCATCGTGATCATGCGCACCGAGTTCTCCGGCACCGGCAACGAATCAAGAGCTTCCGGACTCGAGTAAGTCTTGAAGTATTCGGTATGCAAAGCACCGCACTGTCCTGGGTTAACGAACGGGCCTTCATAGTGCAACCCAAGAACACGCGCACCACGAGCCTGCTCTTTCATCGAGTGGGAGACCGCGGTATTTACCTCTGCATAGTTCTCGTCTGATCCCGGTACGAGTGTCGGCAGCCAACCGGTAACGCCCTGAGTAACGAGAAAGCTCGCAACCTCGTCCAGCGCCTCCGGTCCTGCCTCCATAACGTCGATGCCGGCGGCGCCATGGATATGAACGTCGATAAAACCGGGCAGAAGAGTCGTGTTTGCAAGATCGATCACTGCGACGCTGCTCTGCGTGCCGATTGCTGCAATCCGTCCGTTCTCAATGAGCAGATTTGCAGCGCTCTCACCATCCGGCAGGACAGTGTTCGCTCCCCTTAACAACAATGCACTCATAAGATGGCCTCACTAATAGAAGTGCCCGCAGCAAGACGATCTGCTGCGGGCACCTGGCTCCATTCCGGATTTGGATCTAGAACGAGAACTTCGCGCCAAACTGCATCGTCCGAGGATCGCGAACTGTACCGATTCTGCCGAAGTTTGCTCCGCCGGTGATGTTCAAGCTGGAGAAGCCGCGGAAGTTTGTGTGATTGAAAATGTTGAAGACCTCGGCACGCAACTGGAGTTTAACTGATTCTCCGAAGCGCAGGTTCTTCGACATCGTGAAATCGACGCGCTTAGTCGGTGGACCATCGACAATACCGCGCGGCGTATTACCAAACACGTTCTTGAATCCCGCTGCTGCCGTGTCGAGCGTATTGGCAGGATTAGCCTGGAAGCAAGCCGTGTTAAACCACTGCGTAGCCGTATGCGGCGCGTTCTCGTTGGGGTTGCAGAGCAAAATCGGTCTCGCCGTCGGATTCGCGTTGATGATTCCGGAACCGGCAGGATCGAAGTTAGAAGTGGTGACGGTGAATGGTAAGCCGCTGTTGTAAGTGACAATTCCAGATGCCTGCCAACCACCGAGCAACTTGCCTACCAGATCGTTCTGCGTGCTGAAGAACGGCAGCTCGTAAATGTAGTTAATGCTCAACACGTGCGCCCGATCGAGAGCTGCTCTCGCATATTCCGACTTCGTGTCGTAAGTGTTCTGCGGAGAAGCGGAACGATCGTTCTGACTATCCGTGAGATTCCGCGACAGGGTGTAAGCCAGATTCAACTGAGATGAACCTGATAAGCGCTGCTGCCCTGAGACCTGTATGCTGTGGTAGTTCGAATTGTACCGGGGCTGCACGATCGCAATCGATCTAAAACCGCGATAAGGCCGAATCTGATCGAGAATCAGAATGTCTGTGTTCTGCTGCGCAGGATTAGTCTGATTCGCGTTCGGATTGTTCGGAACAAGGACCGTATTGCTGCCCGCGTTCCGGAAAACATATCCCGGCGTCTGGCACGGAACGGATTGATTGAAGGCGTTGATACAGGTCGAAGCAAGAGCTTTGCCCGGAGCAATTGAATTCAACTCCGTCAATCCGATCAGGTGTGTACCCTTGGAACCGTAGTATCCCACGGTGATCAAGGTGTTGCTTCGAATCTGGTGCTGAATATCCAAAGACCAGTGTTGCATGTATGGCGTGTGCCATTCAGATTGAACAGCACGCAGACCCTGCGTGGCAGGAACCGACGCAGCGGTTATTGGGTTATCAAGTCGAGTGGCAGACGAAGTCGCCGCAGTCTCCTGATACGGCGTATTCGTTCCGATGTTTTGCAGAAAAGTACCCACGAGGACCTGCTCATGGAAAATGCCATAGCCGGCGCGAATTGAAGTCTTGCCGGAACCAAATGGATCCCAGGCTATGCCAAAGCGTGGCGCAAAATCCTTGTTGGGATTCTTGATTACGTATTTTCCGTACGGAGAAACCGCGGGACGGCAATTGAAGGATGCGGGACCCGTTTGAAAATTCTGTGAGTTGACGAAGATGCCGTTGCAGAAATTTCCTGTGCCTGCCACACGGCCGCCCGCTCCAGTTACCTGTGGCGCCTGGGCCGGATTAAAGAACGCGGGATCAAAATTCGAGAGACGTCCATTCTTGTCGTAAGGCGACGGAAACCATGAATATCGTACACCGTAGTACATCGTCAGGTTGGGACGAACACGCCATTCATCCTGCCAGTAAGCTTCAAACGCCTTCTGACGCAAATCGGCAGTGTAGTCAAAGCGCGCCTGCGAGAACTGCCCGAGATTGCCGACCAGGAAGTTGGCCCACTTCTGGATATTCTGGTTTAGCGCGGTGTTCGGTACTCCGGACGCCACAGTGTTGCCAAACAGCTCAAATCTACCCTCGTTGACACCTGCAAGAGCATTTTCATTTTTTCGGTAAATCGAGTAGGTTCCGCCGAACTTCGTAGTGTGACTACCAAAGATCCAGGTGGCACTACTACCGAAGTTATGTTTGTAAGAGAAATTATCGTAAGGGCCAAAGCTGGTCAGGTTCGTGAAACCATTAATCAAAGCCGTGCCGGCGGCGTTGGCGATAGTAGGAACTCGATCTCTCTGATTTGCAAATGGCAGGATGACAGGTATGTTCGTGTTAGCAAGCGCGAGCGTTCCAACGTTATGGCTTAGAATCGCTCCCCATCCATACGCGTAACGTCCTTCGATAATCAAATTCGGATTTACCACGTAGGTTGTCTGCACGGTGTGGGTTCTTCCTGGCGAGTCAGTCTCCGTTGTGGACACGCCCGGAAGGCCAGAGCCACTTGAGAACAGCGCATTCGCGTCAACAGTTGGAATCGTGTCTTTCTGGAAACGGTAATAGCCGGTCCAGTTGCTCGTAAAGGTGTGATCGATCTTGATGATTTCCTGCCGGAAATCAGCTACGCCCGGTAGCGACGCGTTTAGGTTATACGGCGCGGCAGCAGTCGCGGCATTTGGCAGTGGCAGCTTGTTGTAAACTCCCTGGAGGTAACCCGCAGCGGCTGGATTCAGGAAACTGGCCGGTAATGGTGTTCCCGCCGGAAGTCTTCCGGGATTGCCGACGTTGCAGTTCTCGGATGCGACGTTGTTTCTATTGATACAAACGTCGATCGGGAAAATCCCGTTTCGCAAATTAGCGTCCGGAACAACAACCGTGCCTGCGGCAGAAAAACGACGGTCACGTCGAAACTCCTGCGAGAAGAAGAAGAAGGTTCGATCGAGTTTTTTAAACATTCCGTCATTACCTTCGCCAAAATTGGGGAAGTAAATCGGACCGCTCAATGTCCAACCATAGTTGTTATAACGAAACGGCGGGCGCTTGGCTTTGCCATTGGTATCTCTGCCAAACTGTGGATTGATTACGGCGTTGTTCAGGAAGCTATTGGCGTTGAAGGCTTCGTTGCGAATAAACTCAAACGCACTGCCGTGAAACTTCTCGCCGCCTGAGCGCGTGATCACGTTGACCTGTCCGCCGCCGCTACGTCCTGATTCCGCTGGGAACAAGCTGCGCAATACGCGAAACTCACCGATTGAATCCACACTGGGATAGGCCTGGATCGTAATGTTCGAACCACGGTCGGTTATATCAGCACCGTCTACAGTGAATGTGTTCTGACTGCTTCGCGCGCCGTTCACTGCGATGCTGACTATATTGGCCTGTCCATCCGGGTTGGTAGTACCGACATAAACCTGATCCGCGAGATCGTTTGAGACGCCCGGCGCAAGCGCAACCAGTTGCACCCAGTTGCGGTTGTTGAGCGACAGCTCTTTCGCCTGGTCACCGTTCACGAGTGTCGAAGTCGTAGCTGTGGTTAACTCCACCGCTACCGGATCGGTTTGGACCATCACGGTCTCGGCGATGTTTCCAGCTTCAACCGTCATGTCGATCGTTCGCCGCTGTCCTACATCCAACTTGATGTCGCCCTGCACAATCTTTTTGAAGCCGGTCGCTTCAATCGTCAGGGAGTAATTTCCTGCCGGAAGATTCGGAGCGAGCCATTCGCCTTCGTCGCCCGTAGTGAGCGTGCGAAGCACTACTTTCTTGTCCGTGTCAGTGATGACAACCGTCGCTCCTTTTACCAGAGCGCCCGTCGAATCTTTTACCGTGCCGTTAAGGTTTCCCGTGATCTCCTGGGCCAATGCAGCGCCGCTGACCGCGAATAGAAGTGTCAACAAGGAGATCATAGTTTTGAGTTGGATGTTACGTTTCATGGGGTAATCCTCTTCATGGTTTAGTGGAAGGTGCCCGCCAGGACGACAGGCGCTGGGAGAGCCACAATAGGAGCTGTGTTTCTTGCAAGCCAGACAATTGTCGATGGAAAGAAGGCCGTGCTCGTAAAACGAGTCTCGTTATTTTTACACAGTGTTCGTACATGCGCAACAGCAATCGGTTTAACGAAAGTGGTCATACCACGACGGTCCAATTAAAAGGCGGCGCGGCGGATGCGATCCAAATATGCGCCGTCCGGATTTAGCTCGCTGGGTCGAGCAGTAAAGTCGTAAGAAAATAGAATGAAACCTTGCGCATTGAGAGAGCGAGCGACGTTGATCTTCTCAATCGCCGATTCCGACGGTATCCGGTACGCGCCGATTCCAGCCCAAACACTTCGCTTCGCGTTGTGAGCTGTCGTTGCGGCGACTTCAATCTGCTTCTGAAAAACCACCGTGTCCGTTGAATATGCCATTGGACACGCAACGTCCAGAATCCCCATCTGCAACCAGCGTCGCCAGTCCTGAAAGCGACGCGTGTAAGCATTCTCATCGTTGGCGAACACTGCCGCTGAGACTACGGTCGATGGTCGTCGCTCCTTCACCGCTCGATAGATCCGCGCCACGAGGGCCGTCACCTGCTCGCGTTGAAAGTCAGCAAACTTCGCCGGGAACATCTCCGGCGCGGCGAGTGGGTTTATCTTCCGCGAGCTCTTCAGTTGTATCCGCTCCTCAGAACTCAGCTGCGGCTCAAGCCATTTGCGAAACTTCTCGAGCGACGTGCGACTGTAATCAAAGTCATGACTCGCAAAACGAACGTAGTCGAAGTGCAACCCGTCAACCGGATAATGCTTCAGCACGTCCATCCAGATTTTGTAGATGTGATCGCGCACTTTCGGATTCGCCGGGCCTGTGTAGACACCTTCCAACTCACCCCGATTCGCTTTGGACCATTCCACAATTTTCTGCCGGAACGCCGGATCACGTGGCGACATATTGTAGAGCTCGGCCGCAACCGGTTTGGGAACTGCCAACCACTCCGGATGTTTGTTGTAAACGTGCGCAGGATCGGCCGGCAAAGCGTCGAGGTTGGCGAGCAGATTGGTGTTTAGCCAACCATGAACTTTCAAGCCGCGCTTGTGCGCTTCAGTGAGTGTGAGTGCGAGCGGATCGAACGACACGGGTTGGTCCTTCAACTCGATCGCACGCGGTTCAACTTTCGACTTGTAATAAGCATCGCCGCGGCCGCGGATCTGAACGATCAGTGTGTTAAAGCCATTATCCGCAGCCGCGTTGACCAGCTTTTGGATCTTCTCCGGCGACGTAAGCGTCGTACGTACAACCCAAAGCGCACGTACTTCGCCCGACAAGTCAGATCGAGAGGCGATGCCGGCAACGGTCGACTTCCCCGGCGGCTGAACAGCAAGAAGTCCAACTGCCAGAACCGCGACAAGAAAAACGAATCCGTGAATGCGCATGCTTGTTCAGGTAAATCAGTACTGGTATCGCAACGAGAACTGTACACTCCGCGGTGCGTACTGTGTGGCCGTGCCAGTGATGGCCGCGAAATTCACATTGGTGACATCCAAGCTGACCGGAAATCCGTATTGCACGTGGTTGAATGCATTGAACAGATCAGCACGCAGCGTGATCTTGTGTCCTTCCCACGGCATTGGGAAAACTTTTGCAAAGCCAATATCCACCGTCTTGACCCCATCTGCAAAAAAGTTATTACGGCCCAGCAGCACAGGGTTCTTTAACGTATCGTTGACGGTCAACGCTCGAAACGCTGAGGCAGGCAATAACGTCCGGGAGTTTGCAGGGTTGCTGATGCTGCGACCCAGGACCGAAGGATCGAGAAGGATTGGTCTGGTTTCATTAAAACCATCAAAGTTCAGATCGCGCGCGCCGGTAATAACGGTGAACGGCGTTCCCTTTGAAAGCTTCACCACTGTCGAAATCTGCCAGCCACCCAGCGTCTGACCAAGGAAGCCGTGTTGGTTTCTGAACCACGGCGTGCGATACGTTCCGTAGAACGTGAAGCGATGTGGCGTATGGAATCGAGAGAGTGCACGCGCGTCACGAGCACTATTACCGGTCTGATTTGAATCACCCGCGCCAACGAAAGTCGCTTCTGAAGTTGTGTCGATCGCCTTGCTGAAGGTATACGCAGCCTGGAAGTTGATGTTGTGACTCAAACGCTTGGTCCATTCGACCTGAAGCGCGTTGTAGTAACTCCATGAGCCGTTGGAGACGGCGGTGTTGGTTGTAAAGCGACCGTCCGGGCGACGCTCGTTAGTACGTGGAACAAGCAAACTATATTCGAGCGGACCCAGCGGAACGGCCACCGGACATGTAGTCGAGGTGTTTATCCCGGGGAGTCCTGTGCCGGCGCAAACAATGTTAGCGGCGGGTCGCAGAATTTGACCACGAACATCAACGCCGCGCGGGTCTCCGGCTGTGCGCTGGGCTGCGGTATAAAGGACCGCCGGTGCATTGTTTGGATGATTCGCGACAAGCACTCCGTTTAGATCGTTTAAGGGAAGATTCACCAGTGAGTAGCGAAGCAGTCCGATACCGCGGTTGCCGGTATAACTCACGCGCAAAGCGGAGTTGAATGGCACTTGTCTTTCGATACTCAGATTCCACTGTTGCGTGTACGGCATTTCAAGTCCCGGATTGATCAAGTTCTCAGCATGTCGCGTAGTTTGAGGCCCGGGGACAAAAACAAAGCCGTTGGTTGGATCCTGGAGATTATTCGGATTGAAAACCGAACTCAGGTTGCCTGACTGGCTGTACATAAGCGCGTTAGGCGGATTGAATCGTACAGCCGCACCGGTTTGTGAGAACACTGATTGGAATATCCGGCCATGATAGATGCCATATCCACCGCGAATTGAAGAATCACCCACTTGCCCAAAAAGACTCTTCAAGAACCCTCCCTCAAAATTCGGACTCCAGGCAAACCCAAAACGCGGCTCGATGTTGTTTTTGTCAGCCCCGTAGAGATAGTCGAGGCGATTCTCGATCTCCCTTGGCGCTGAGACGTATTCGTAGCGAGCACCCAGGTTAAGGGTCAAATTCGGTTTTAGTTTCCAGTTATCTTCGGCGTAGAAGTTTGATTCATTGATGCGATTTTCGAGAAAGAATGGCCCATAACCCTTGGTGAATGAGCCAACACAGCCATTAAGGAAAGCGTTGAAGCCATTGCCATAATTGACGGTGTTACAGAGCACAGTGGCACTGGCACTGAAGCTCCACGACCCCCGCGAATTGCTGTCCGCAAGATCGTCGAGGGCCTGACGCCGAATGTCCGTGCCGAATTTGAAAGAGTGGTTACTGCCTAATAAAGTGGAGACGTTGTAAACGAATTGATGATCAGTTTGATAACGCTGGATCGGGAAATTTCCGGCGTTACCAATGGTCGACTGCGACGTGATGGGAGCGGTGTTATTAAACCGAACGATTGGCGTGTCGTTTCCGTCAGCGATGTTAACAAGTGTGGTGCGCAGTCCCAGTCCATACCGGAATTCACCAACAGTCGAGGTCGAATATAGATGGGTCCAGGTGAGACCAAAGTTTTGCTGCTTGTGATTCTGGTCTGCTCGTTCACCGGGAATAATATCTTCCGCCTCAAACCGCTGCCGAGTGTATTGCCAGCGAGCCGTAAAAGTGTCTGACTCCATCGGATTCCAGTCAAGCCGGCCTGAATAGTCGCGCGCCGGAAAATTAAATCCCTGCACGGTTCGGAAAACACGCGGCCCGGCGGCCGGATCGTTGGGAACCGCATTAGCAAACCGATCGATGATGTTCTGAACGAAAGCAAGATTAGCAGCTGTTTTGTTTGCCGGACTCTGCAGGAACCAATTGGCAGGATTGCGCTCGGCAAGAGTAAACACATCGCGGTTGTAATTATTGGCGCCCGTGTTTTCCGTATGGTCCAGGCTGATAAAGGCGAAGAGATGGTTCGCTACTACCGGGAAGCCTGAAGTGAAGCCAAACTGATTACGACGATTAACTCCTTTTTTCACGCCTGGAGCGAAAACGTTATTGGTCGCGTTTAGAGCGCTGTCGTTGTGGTACCAGTAGACGTCGCCGCTGAACCGGTTTGTGCCTGACTTGGTTTGGACCAACACAACCGCCCCGTAGCCGCGACCGAACTCGGCGGTGAAGTTGTTTGTAATAACCTGAAATTCCTTGATGGTGGAGAGAGATGCTCCCTGGCGATTCTGATTCTCAGATGAGTCGTCGTTGTTCACCCCATTGATCTGGAAAGTCGCGCCGCGTGTTCCGGTGCCGTTGAAATTAACGGAAGAACCTGATGAGGCGGTGGGGTTGTTTTGTCCCGAAGTCGGGTTCTCCTGAAAGCCTGTAAACGTTTCCGCCAGCGTCAGAAAACTTCCCTGGTTAAAGGTCGGTTTGTCCTGAATCTCCTGTGTATTCAGCGATCCCTTAATCTCAGCGTTAGTCGTATTGATTGGTGCTGGATCAGCAGAAACAATAACCGCCTCAGTCAGGCCGCTCGGATTCAGAGTGAAGTCCAATACCCTGGTTTGATTCAGTGTGATCTCGATGTTCTCCTGGACCACCTTGCTAAATCCGGTTCCGGATGCGGTCACCGCATAACGACCGAGTGGCAGAAATGTCGCTTCGTACCGCCCCTCGCCATTCGTTTTCAGATTGCGTTCCTGTCCGGTCTCCATGTTGCGGACGATGACGTCGGCACCGGGAACGACTGCTCCTTTCGAATCGCTGACCGTGCCCTGGAGGGTTCCAGTGACTGTTTGCGCGGTGGCCGCAACGGAAAGGAAAAGAATCAGAACTACTCCGACAAACAAAAACGTGTGCTTGGTTTTAGGGCTCCACATAACCACTTCTCCTCCTCTCGAACTGCAAAGGACGTATTGTAGGGGCGGCACTCCGTGGCCGCCCCTCGCGTTGTCCAGAACGGCCTTCGAAAGTACCTCTTTCAACAAAGGGGCGGCCACGGAGTGCCGCCCCTACAAAAAATTCTGCTTTGCTGTTTGGTGCGTTAAGAGAAATTTGCGGTTGCGCCGCGTAGCCTGGACCACGAAGAGCGACTCCTGGACGAGCTTCTGTCATTTGATCGTTTGTGAGAACTATTTGTCCGTTGACTAAAACGTAACTGATCCCCAGTGGAAACTGGTGCGGCTTGTCGAATGTCGCCTGATCGATGATTTTGTTCTCGTCAAAGATCACCAGATCCGCTGCAAAGCCCTCGCGAATCAATCCTCGATCACGAAACCCAAATGTCTGCGCCGGCAGTGAGGTCATCTTCCTGATCGCATCCTCGAGCGTGATTAACTTCAACTCGCGGACATAGAGACCAAGCACACGCGCGTTGTTACCGTAACCACGCGGGTGCGGCACACTCTCATCGATCTGGCGCACGCCACTGTCAGAAGCGATCATCGTGAACGGTTCCTGCATGATCCGTTTCACGTCGTCTTCACCCATGCCGTGATAGATCATTGCGGCGCCACCCGCTTCGTACATCTCGAGCATCTGTTCGATCTGGCTCTTGACGTCGTTCTTGTTCTTTACCTGTTTGGTGATTTCGGCAATCGATTTGCCGTTAAAGGATTTGTCTGGACCATACGACGCAACGACGGCGAACGAGTAGTCCTTAAAACCACTTCTCTTGAGCGCGTCTTTTGTGTCTTTAATCACGCGCTCTCGTGTGTCTTTGTCGGCGAGTCGCTTCTTTGCCTCGTCGAGACCACCAGCGCGTAGCCACGATGGCAGTCGTGAGTCCAGCGATGTGGAGCTCGCCGTATAAGCATATTGGTCCACTGTCACAGCGAGGCCACGCGCACGAGCTTCACGTACCAGGCCCAAGGTCATCGGGCTCTGACCCCACAGTTTTTTGTTGCTGATCTTGAAGTGAGAAATCTCGACCGGCAGTCCGGCTTGTTCGCCGATCTGAATACTCTCTCGAATCGCATCCGCAACCTTGTCGCCTTCGTTGCGCATGTGCGTTGCGTATAGACCACCGTACTTTGCGGAAACGCGAGCAAGCGAAACTATCTCATCGGTTTTTGCATACGTTCCCGGAACGTAAATCAATCCGGTCGAGAGACCAACCGCGCCATCTTTCATGCCTTGTTCGACGACGCTCTCCATCTGTTTCACTTCTTCGGGCGTGGGCGCACGGTCGCCAAGACCCATCACCTTGCGACGAACAGAACCATGAGCTATGAGCGTGGCGAGATTGACTGCGAGTGGTTTCGCTTTTATGCGTCCGAGAAACTCGTCTACTTCCGTGGTTGACGAGCCACAGTTTCCGGTGACGAGCGTCGTAACACCCATCCGCACGAAATTATCAGCGGCAGGCTGGTTATAGATCGACTCGACGTGCGTGTGAACATCAATAAATCCGGGAGCGACCACCTGGCCCCGAGCGTCGACGGTCCTAATGGCAGTCTCCGGTCCCAAACGACCGATGCGCGCGATGCGACCATCTTTGATGGCGACGTCGGCGCGGAACCATGGATTGCCTGAGCCGTCGACGATGCGTGCGTTTGTAATGAGAAGATCGTAGGAAGGCGCGGACGCTTCGGCGTCAACGCGTAGATGCGTAAACAGGAAAACGCCGAGAGCGAGCGCAGTCAACAGCACTGCTGCAGACTTAGGAAAGTGACTCGATTTCACCGCTGCCAGTTTGGTCCGTTGCTTTCTGAGTTGTTGCCTGGTACGAAGAGCCTGATTATAGGCGGCAAGGAGGAATAATAATAGCTAAATGTTCTTATCTGTTTGATAAGAATTGCTGATAGCTTCAGCCGACAGGAAAAACGATAAAAACCTTGACGCAAAACTGTGCGGAGCTATACTGCCGCCATCGCAAACTGATTCTGCGTTTCGGCGTTTGCGGTAGACCCAACCGCCCCTTCCAGGCGCCGCGTGGCAAGCGGTTTTGCACTCAGTTTGTTCCCGTCTTCATTATTAACTTAAGGAGGTCTCTCCATGTTTCGGTCCAACCTACTACTCTTGGTCGTAGTTGTTTTGATGGCTGTCTGTTCATTTACGGCATCTGCACAAACCAGCACATCTCGAATCACCGGCCGGGTCGTCGACGCGAAGCAGGCATCAGTGCCCGGCGCAACCGTCACGATCACGAACGAGGCCACCGGCGTCTCACATACACAGACGACGACGGATGCAGGGCTATATGCTTTTGAAGCGCTTCCAGTCGGCGACTATGCCGTCGCGGTTGAACTGAGTGGGTTCAAGAAGTTTCTGAAGACTGGTAACCACCTCGAAGTAAACAACCCCTTGACTCTCGACGTCACTTTGGAAGTGGGGCAGGTCACTGAAACCGTAACCGTGCAGGGTGGTCCGGAACAACTGCAAACTGCAAATGCCACGCTTGGAAACGTCGTGGAGCAGAAGGCGATTGAGACCTTGCCACTGAATGGTCGCAACCCGCTGACGTTGTTGCTGCTCGAACCCGGCGTGGTACAGCGCTCCTTTGGCGGCGCCGGCTCTGGCGTACACGTGAACGGATCGAGAGATCGCGCCTTCAACGTCACAATTGATGGCATCGAAGCGAATGAGTCAAGCGTGCCAAATCCGGTATCAAATCTTTATCGCATCAACCCTGACAACGTGCAGGAGTTCAAGGTCACGACCAATAATGCGACCGCGGAGGAAGGCCGCAACAGCGGCGCTTCTATTTCGATCGCGACCCGCAGTGGAACCAGCGACTTCCACGGCACAGTATTCGGTTTCTTCCGTAACGATGCTTTGAACGCAAACGAGTGGTTTGCCAACGCCCAAAAGACTCCAAAGCCCGTTATCAGAATGGGCCAATACGGATTTGAGCTGGGAGGTCCGATTAAGAAAAACAAGACGTTCTTTTTTGGAAGCTGGCAGTACAACCGAGTCGACTTCACTCAACCGATCGACCAGACTTTTGGTATTCCCATCGTCTACACTCCGCTAGCGCGTGCTGGAATCTTCCGGTACTTCGTGCCCGATCCAGCCAACGAGCTTAGGATCGCAGGTAGCGCCCCCATACTTCGCAATTCGCCCTTACTGGTGGATCCGAATACGGGTGCCCTGCGTGTTCCTCTTTGTGCGACTTCAAGCAGCGTTGGCTGCGTTCGCGTGTACGACACGAGGCCAGGCGCTGGCAATAACGGATCTGCGAAACCACTCGATCCAGCAGTCGCAAACCTTCTCAAGTTGTTTCCGCTTCCCAACAACTTCACCTCCGGTGACGGTTTGAATACGGCTACATTCCTCTGGAACCCGCCGACGGCGATCCGTGGACCGGCAATCAACGTCCGAGTCGACCACAATTTCAACGAGAACAACAGTGTGTTTGCTCGTTACCTTTGGTCTGACTACAACACACTGAAAGGTGATCCACTTAACGGGCGCCCACAGCTTTATCCAGACAATCCGGCGCTGGGCGAAGTGTTTCGCCGCACTTCGAATCTTGCCATCGGTTGGCGTCGAGTTATTTCGCCACGTATCGTTAATGAACTAACAATGGGATACGGTCGATTTGGGTTCTTATTCACTCAGGGTGAGGCCAATCCCGCATGGCCCGACGTCCCACCATATGACTTCACCAGTCTTAGCGAACCATGGATCAACACGCCACGCACGGCACGTTGGGTAACGACGCCGCAAATTCTCGACAATTTGAGCGTGGTTCATGGGGCGCACGTGTTTCGTGGTGGGATCAATTTCCGGTTCTACCGGCATGTCGACCAACGCGGTCAACCCGGAGGCATCAACGTCACACCTTCAGTAACATTCTCGCAAGCGAATCGAAATCCCTTCACTGCGGATGGGTTCGCGGCTGCTCAAAACATCAATACGTCAAACGATGCCGGCACTCTGGGCAATCTGATCAATACTCTCTACGGTTTGCCTGCGCGCATTTCTCAGACGTTTCTCGGGAATCTTAATGACGACGTATTCCTGCCTTTCAAAACCGGTGACAGCGTTACGCTCTATGCGGAAAAACACAATCTGGACCAATACAACTTTTTTTTCCAGGACGAATGGAAGGTCAAACCTAATCTCACGCTGAACTATGGTGCTCGCTGGGAAATCAATCCGCCCGCGAACACATCACCTCAGGAGAATGTGTTTGTGGCTACTTCACCAATAGCCAGTAGCAGCGCCGTTACTTTCGTGAATACGAAACACTGGTACGAAGGTGACTTCAAATGGGCCATCGGCCCGCGATTCGGATTGGCCTACAGCCCGGACTTCAAATCGGGTTTCATGAAAACCTTGCTCGGTGGTAACGGCAAGAGTGTGATTCGACTTGGATATGGAATTGCGTTTGACACGATCTCCTCGTTTCAAGTCACCGCAGCAGCGGGAAGAACTCCAGGACTGGTTCAAACCTGCACCACTACTTTTCCATTTACCACTATCACTCCAACCGGCTGTGTGAATTCTCCGGACGTAGTAGGTAAAACGGTAGCTGGCGGATTCGCGACTACGTTGCCGCCACCATCAGCGAAACCTTCTTCCTTCTTTACGCCGGTGCCACAACCTCGAGGCAATGCACAGCCTATCAGCGTCTTTGCTCCAAAGATGCAACTGCCGACAGTTCACGAGTGGAACCTGGGTTTTCAACGAGAACTCCCAGGCGGATTTGTAATGCAAGCGTCTTACATCGGGCGCCGCGGCGAACACCTCTTCATGGCCTACGACATCAACCAAATCAAGGTAGAACCGATTCTGGACTCGTTTCTAAGGCTGCAGGCAAACAATCGGGCGACCAACTGCTTACCGAGTGGAGCGACGCGCGACACTACCAAACCGGCATGCGTTCCAGTCTTTACAACAGCGCAGATTCCGCTGCTCGCAACCGGCACGGGCATTAATGCTGCCTTTGTTAATTCCACCACTACACAGGGAGAGCTAAACACCAATAATATCGGCGGTACAGCCAGAAGGATTGAAGACACTTCGTTATTCTTCAAGCTACGGCCGAATCAGCAGTTCGGTGTGATTACTTACCTGGACAACAGCGGCGACTCGAATTATCACGCGGCGCAGTTTACGTTGCGGCGCCGCTTCAGCAGCGGTTTGGGGATAAGCATGGCGTACACCTTTGGAAAGTCGATCGATAACCAATCAGTGGATCCGGTGGGCGCTTCTTCCGGAGGCGGCTTGTCGACGACTAATTCACGCACGCCAACCGATATCCGTGACTTCCGGCAAGAACGTGCACGTTCAGACTTTGACCGCACGCACGCCTTCACGGGCGCAACTGTTTGGGAAGTACCACTTGGGCGCGGTAAGAGGTTTCTTGGTTCATCGCGCGGTATTGTGAATCAAATAATCGGCGGTTGGACGATTAACTCGATCTTCACAATTATGAGTGGAGAACCATTTGCCGTTCGCAGTGGCTCATTTACTGCTAACGGAAGTCATGAATCACGCGCAGGCGTGCAGATATTCACGAAACCCCAGTTGCAAGAGCTACCGGGTCAGACATTCGCCGGTCCCGTTCTGTTTAAGCCGGTAACTCTGACTACCTGTGGCGTGGATCTTACGCAAGCATTTTGTCTCCCTGCGCCCGGACAAAACGGTGCCGGCAGGAACATTTTCACGGCGCCGCGTTACTGGAACGTAGATCTCGGGTTTATCAAAACATTTTCCTTCACTGAACGTGTGAAGCTCCAGTTTAGGACTGAGATGTTCAATGCTTTCAACCATGCAAACTTTGATAACCCACGCGACGCTTCAGTCGGTTCGCCGAGTATTCAGTCTAGTGTGTTCGCACAGACTTGCTGCGCTGCCGTTGCACCGCCGTCAACTCAGACGATCGTGCAAACAGGTGAAGCAGCGAGGGTGATTCAGTTTGCGGTGAAGTTACAGTTCTAGGAAAAAGGCAATCCACAGATTACACAGAAGCAATCTGTGTAATCTGTGGATAAAGGATCAGAAGCTGACCTTACCTGAGACCTGGATGCGGCGCGCGTTGTTGGTAACGCTATCGTTGATGCGTCCGAAGATCGTCGAGTTGATGACTGCTGTTGGATTGTCAAACGATGGATTGTTCAAAACGTTACGCGCATCGAATCGCAGATCGAAACTTATCTTCTCTGTAATTCTGAATCTCTTCGAGAGCGAAGAATCCCACTGGAAGTAATGCGGAGCGAGGAAGAAGTTGCGTCCGGTGTTTCCGATTGATCCAGGGGTCGGTGGCGTAAACTGGCTGCGGGTTGCGGCGTCAAACCAGAAGTTTCTGCCACTCTCCAAAACCAACTGTCCGCTGTTTCTGGTGCAGCCATTACAATCCGCCGTTGATTGGACCACATTACTAACGGTGTTAATGCCGGAGTAGACGGTGAACGGTCTTCCCGACGTCAAAAGCACGGTTCCTGCCATCTGCCAGCCACCAATTACATGATCCACGATGGTGGGAACACCGGAGAGAAACTTCCGGCTCTTACCAAACGGCAACTCGTAAGTGTAAGTGCCCTGGAATACGTGACGCCGATCGAAATCGGAAAAGCTGTAGTTCAAACTACGATCTCGCAGATCGAACGGGGTGCTCGATGCAGACTGAACCGACCCGGTCGAGACCGTGCTCAGGGAAGGATCCCAGGAGCGATTGTCTTTCGATTTCGCCAACGTGTAACCGAACTGGAATCCCAGTCCCGAATTGATGCGGCGTTTGAAGATAAACTGGAGACCACCGTAGTTTGAGTAGTCGCTGCTATCAAAAACATTCAAACCGCCAGTGAACTGCGGAAACGGCTGCAGCAAGAACGGAAAACCATACAAGTCGAGCAGCCGGCGACCCACCTGTGCATTGGTACAGATGCCACCACCGACATCATCAGAGGTGCAGGTTCTTTGCGAAACAACCAGCGCCGCCGCGGCTACGCTGCCCTGTGTGATATTCGTCGTGTTCAGAGCGCGAAATCTTGCGGTGCCGCCGTTGTTAAGGGAACTGCCTGACATGATAAGGTTGATCAAAGGGCTGTTGTACGACGAGTTGGCTCTAACTTTATTAAACGCATCGAGGAAATTGGCTTCGCTTACTCCGGGAACCGAGGCAAATATATTTACCTGGTTAACGTTGTAACCGCCGAGAAGGTGAACTGCATGTTTACCAATGTAGTTCACTTCGACGACGTTCTTACCAATCTCGCGTTGTACGCTGAAGGACCATTCGTGAATCTGCGGGAATTGCAGATCCGGATCCATTACGCTGATGGAACCAGTGCCGAAGGCCGGCGGTTGGCGCAACGTTTCGGGACTCGAAGGCGGCGTCAGGCCCGCAATCACTGGTCCAACGTTCCGGAACAACCCGCCGCCGGCGCCAAATGTCGAGTTAGTCGGCGCGAACGCATTGCCCGGGGCGCTCTGGAAGATGGAGGAGCCAAAAAGGAAAGTTGCGATTCTGTCAGATGCGATGCGGTAGTTACCGCGAATGGAGGTCTTGCCGCTCTTAAATGGATCCCAGGCAAAACCCACTGACGGTAGAAACTTTCCATAGTCACTCTTGAACAGGTCGCCTTCAACCCACTTCAACGTGTTGGATGGAGACGCGCCAAGCTTTACTGGTTGATTAGGGACGAGGATTGGCCGTCCATCAACCGACGGCGTCAGTTTTGCTTCCCAACGCACACCAAGATCAAAAACCAAATTGGACCGAACGCGCCAGTTATCCTGGAAATAGAAATCCAGTTCGGTATAGTTCGCTTCGTTTAACCAGCGGCTTCCGACCGGAGCGAAAGCGCCTGGATTATTCGGGTCTGACACAAAAGCCTGCGACACACTTCCGAGTCGTCCGAGCAGATCTGCAATCGTGCTTCGCAATCGCACCAGGTCGTTTGTGTTGATACCGGTATTGCCCGTAGCAGGCAGACCAAACGGTCCAACCGTAACACTACCGTTGCTGAAGTTAACCACTGGTTCTATGGCTGAACCTGCCACGCTCGAACGATCGTCACGATGCCGATTAAAGCGGAAATTGATTCCACTCTTCAGCGTGTGCGAGCCATGAATCATAGTCAGGTTGTCGATGTACTGAAGCGTGCGCACTCCGCGCGCGTTGTAAGAGAAGTTGGTGTTTGGAGTAGCAACGTTAATAAACGCAAACGGCAACGACGAATCGGGAAAAGGTGTGGCAAAGGTGAAGAAGTATTTGCTGAGACCAAAGATAGCTTCGTTGGTTACAGTCGGACTCGGAGACCAGCGCCAGTTCACCGCCAGATTCTTCGGCGTGCGCGAAGTGTCGACAAAATTCGTGGTGTTCGGAAAAATCGGCCGCCCGCCATTTGCAGAATCACCAAAAGTACTCTGGCTGCCCTGTGCATAACGCACATAGACGAGGCTGTTCTGGCGCAGATTGAAATCAAACTTGCTGACAAAGTCGTATTGCTTTTCATGTTGCGGCGAGCCGAAATTGAATCCCGCCGTATTGAGACCGTCACCAACCGTGAAATTGTTCGGCAGCGGCATCGCATTAATGAGCGCGCTGAGCGCCGGGTCGATGCTGGTTCCGGTGGGATTGGTCGCAATGTTATACGTAGAAATACAGGGACTATTTGAACCATTGCAAACGGGCAATACCGGAGCCCCGCTTATGTTGACCGATGCGGGCGTCGTGCCGCCAACGGGCGCGTTTGCACGGCCCACGACATAACGGAACAATCCCTGTCGCGCTGTTTGTGTGTAAACAGTTCGCGTCACCAATGCCGTGTCGTAAGCGCGCAGGAATTGTAAATTGACAAAGAAGAAAGCTTTGTCTCTCATCCAACCCGATTTCGTTCCTTCACCAAAACCGGGATTGAAGAGTGGGCCACCCAGGCTGCCGCCAAAGATGTGCTGCACAAATTGTTCCTTCGGCAAACCCGAGATGGTGATCGGATAACTTTTAGCGTCCAGCCGCGGCGTTCGGTAGTACTCAAACAGATTGCCGTGAAAATCGTTCGAACCGGACTTCGTTACGAGTGTTACCTGAGCGCCGCTGTTGCGTCCGAGTTCGGCAGTGAAGTTGCTTGTCACCACCTGGAACTCCTGGACTGAGTCAGGATTCGGACGAAGCGGTGTGAAGTTTGATCCACCGGCGGTCGACTCGTTAATGTCAATGCCGTCGAGCGTGAAGTTGAATGCGCGATCACGCGAACCGTTGACGCTTACGCCGCCACCGGTGTTGCCGCCGATGACGACACCCGGTTGAAAGTTTAGAAGGTCGAGCGGATTGCGGCCACGAGTGCCGACGATCGGAAGCGACTCGAGAGTTTTCTGTTCGATCGTGCTGCCGATGTTTCCAGAGGTGCTGGTCTGCACTTGTTCGGCGCCGGCCTGAACAGTCACAGTTTCCTGCAAGCCGCCGGTTTCGAGTTGTGCGTTGACGGTTGCCGGCTGGTTGACGTTCACAGGAGTCGCCTGGCTGATGAACTTTTTAAATCCCTGTTTCTCGATTGTGATGGTGTACTTTCCAACCTGGACCAAATCAAATGAATAAGTTCCGCTCTCACTGGTCTCAGTCGTAAAGGAAACTCCGGTAGCTTCATTGGTGAGCGTCACCATTGCTGCCGCAACTGCAGCGCCGTTGGCGTCCTGCACGGTTCCTGTCACGCGAGATGTGGTTCCCTGCCCGCTTGCAACCGTGACCATACAGAATAGTAAAAGCAAAGACACAAGAAGTGGTTTTCTCATTTTGTCCTCGGGTTTTAAAAAGGGTTGAGCTACGAAATTTCGAACGAAATTATAGATAAGTTTACAAATAATGGTAGCTAAAGATTTTTATCCTTTTGATAAGAATAGCTGATGATAAATTGACTCGTAATTATCGAGGCTTATCATGTCCATCCTGCTTCATCCTGGAAATCCTGTCTCATCGATCTGTTAGACTCAGCTCATGCCGAAATTCGTGTTTGGTTCGCAATCTCTGACGGAGCCTACCGCTGAGATCGCAGCCGAACACATCGATGAAGTTCTTTCTGTATTGGAATTCGCCGAAAGAGAGTCGAATGCGGGATCGTACGTGGCCCTAATGCTCAGTTATGAAGCAGCGCCCGCGTTTGATCCCGTCTTCGCCGTTCACGAGCCTTCTCAATTCCCTCTCGCATGGGCCGCGGCTTTCTCGGACATTTCGGACATTCAACCAGAAACCCGCGCAATGATCTCGTCAAAATCGTGGACACCACGGGTCGAACGAGACGAGTACGACAATGCTGTAACTCAAATAAGAGAACTGATCGCTGCCGGCGACACTTATCAGGTCAATTATTGCTTTCCGATAACTTCAACCTTCAGCGACGATCATTACGCCTGGTTTCGCAGCCTTTGTCTGGCGCAGGGTGCAGAGTATTCCGCCTACATCGATCTGGGTCGTTACAAGATCCTCTGCGTATCACCTGAGCTATTCTTCAAACGTCGCGGCAATCAGGTAATCACAAAACCAATGAAAGGCACGATGCGGCGCGGGCGCTGGTCCAAAGAGGATGAAGGACTGGCCCAATGGCTCAAATCTTCTATTAAGGACCGCGCCGAGAACGTAATGATCGTTGATCTGTTACGCAATGATCTCGGTAAGGTTTCCATTCCGGGTAGTGTGCACGTGTCGTCGCTGTTTGACGTTGAGCGATTTGAAACTGTCTGGCAGATGACCTCAACCGTCGAATCGACTCTGAGAGATGGGACAACCTTGTCGGAATTGCTGCAGGCGCTGTTTCCCTGCGGGTCTATTACGGGCGCACCGAAGATTCGCACGATGGAGATCATTCGCGAGCTGGAGCGTTTTCCGCGCGGTGTTTACACGGGCGCGATCGGCCTCTTGCAGCCCGGCGGTGATTGCATCTTCAACGTCGCTATTCGGACCGTGGTGATCGATACAGAATCAAATGAAGCGACCTTCGGTGTCGGTGGCGGTATCACGATCGATTCTACGGCCGAACAAGAATACGAGGAGTGTCTGGTCAAGAGCCAGTTTC
Organism: Pyrinomonadaceae bacterium; assembly: GCA_036003745.1. Lineage (GTDB taxonomy): Bacteria > Acidobacteriota > Blastocatellia > Pyrinomonadales > Pyrinomonadaceae > PSRF01. The sequence goes on along the minus strand of DASYSD010000060.1, from coordinate 91,074 downwards.
TTCATTCGACACCGGTGGAGTTTCAGTTGTTTGAATCGATCTTGTTGGAGGATGGTGAATATTTTTTGCTGCCGCAGCATCTTGAGCGGCTGAAAGACTCGGCGGAGTATTTTGGGTTTGGTTTCCCGGGAACACGGATTAACGCGGATTTGGAACGGATTAAGACTGAGAGTGGGTGCTTTAAAGTGAGACTGACGTTGTGGAAGGACGGACGCATAGAAACACAGGTAACACGGATTGAGTTATTGGATGCGATAAAGCCCGTGTCGCTCGCGACAGAGCCAGTTGATTCTTCGGATCCCTTTCTGTTTCACAAGACCACGCGACCGCGCGGCGGTGATGACGTGATTTTCTGGAATGAGCGAAGTGAGGTGACAGAATCAAGCATCGCCAATGTCGTCGTTCGAATTGACGGAGAACTCTTCACACCACCGATTGAATGCGGATTGTTGCCGGGTGTCTTTCGAAATCATTTATTGAGTAAAGGCACAATCAAAGAGAGAGTAATTACGATCGAAGAGTTTAAGAACGCCAAAGAATTCTTCCTGATTAATTCAGTACGTAAATGGATCCGTGTTATCCGCGGCTAATACAGCAGTATCTCTGCGCGTGCCCGGCGGAATTCCTGTAGCGCCGCATTCCACGAGTCGACGATCTCTTTCGCGCTTTCACCACGTTTTACACGCTCGAGCGTATCCGCATTCGCAAGCAGACGCAGATACTTATCCACTTGCCAATCGTTCGGATAAAGCTTTCGCAATGCCAGCGCCATTTCAATCCCCGTTAACAACGGCCGAAACAAGGTTCGATCAGTAACGATGATGTTCACGCCACCGCACTGCGTATCTTTGAAAACCGACGCGTTCGGCGTGAATCGCAGCGGCACAAATCGCGCGCCTGGAATACCACGCTGGTTCAGGTACTCCGCGAGCCGATCTCCCTGAATCCATGGCGCGCCCACAACTTCGAACGGCGTATCCGTACCGCGACCGACAGAAACGTTCGTCGTCTCAAGCAAACCAACGCCGGGATAGAGCGTGGCTTCAGTCAGGCTGCGCATGTTTGGCGAAGGATTGATCCAGGTGAGATTCGTTTCATCGAACCACATTGAACGCCGCCAGCCGTCCATCTTGATCACCCGCAGATCGGCGCCGATCTTCCGCTGCTGGTTGAAGAGTTGGGCCAACTCTCCAATCGTTAATCCATGTCGCGTCGGAATCGTGTGATACGAAGTGAAAGAAAGTTTGTCACTGTCTGCAATAGGGCCTTCGATATCGAGACCACCGATCGGATTCGGTCGATCTAAAACAAAGACCGGCAGTTTTACCTTTGCAGCTTCCTCCATCACGTTACCGAGCGTTGAGATGTAGGTATAGAAGCGCGCGCCCACGTCCTGGATATCGTAGACAAGCGCGTCGAGATCTTTGAGCTGCTCGGGTTTGGGCCGGCGAGTCTCGCCGTAAAGTGAATATATAGGCAGACCGGTGGCTTCGTCTTTTGAGTCGGAGACCTTATCGTCAACGAGACCGCGAATGCCGTGCTCGGGCGATAACAGCGCAACCAGTTTCACGTCAGGCGCTTTGTAAAGGATGTCGATCGTTTGACGACCCTCACGGTTGCGACCCGTGTGATTCGTAATCAGCCCAATGCGCATGCCTGCGAGCGGTTTGAAGTTGTCGCGTTCGAGCACGTCGATACCAGTCAAAACCTTTACCGAATTTCCCGATTCGCTGAGGGCAAACTGCTTTAGAGTTCTGAAGCTTTCGAGGTAAAACCTGGCAGTCTGCTCTCGCGCTCGCGTGACTGCGGCTGTGTCAGTCACTGACCCGGCGACGATTGTCGCCACGCGTCCGCGGAGTGGTCCGACATCGCCTTTGCCGTCTGGATGCACTCGATTGCTGAGGAAGATGAGAAACATCTCGCTTGCCGGATCGATCCAGATCGACGTGCCTGTGAAACCGGTGTGGCCAAACGAACCAGGCGGAAACAGGTCGCCGCGATTGGTAGAGAAACTCGTATTCATGTCCCAACCCAGTCCACGCGTGCCGCCGCTGGTTGAAACAACTCGGGGCCGCGTCATCTCGGCGACAGTCAACGGCGCCAGAATGCGCACGCCGCCGTACGATCCTCCATTGAGGATCATCTGGCAGTAAATCGCGAGGTCGTTCGCAGTTGAAAACAAACCGGCGTGACCGGCAACACCATTCATTCGATAAGAGGTTGGGTCGTGCACTTCACCGCGCAGCCAGACGTCACCTTCGGCTCCTGCATTTGAACCGCTGTCGCCGAGATAGTTCATTTGACCGCGACGTTTTTCCGTCGGTGCAATTCTCGATCTCAATGCGGGGCTGGGGCGAAAACCGGTATTCGTCATCCGCAGTGGTCCAAAAATGTTCTTTTGCGCAAATTGATCGAGCGGCATTCCACTCACGCGTGCGACGACCTCGCCAAGCGTAATAAAACCGATGTCGCTATACGAAAAACGAGTGCCCGGAGGATTGCGGAGAGGTTCTTTGATCAGTCGTTTGATTGCTTCATCGTAACCGGTCCAACGTTCTCTGAGATCAAAATCGGGCGCGTAGCCGGAAACGTGTGTCAGCAATTGTTCAATCGTGATTCGATCTCTGCCCTCGCCCTTCAGTTCCGGAATGTGAAGCGAAACCGGATCGCTGAGACGCAGTTTTCCGCGTTCGACCAGGATCATGATGCTGGTGGCAGTGGCGACGACTTTCGTCAGACTCGCGAGATCAAAAATCGTATCGGGCGTCATCGCCTCGCGCGCCGGCTCGAGCGCTCGTGCACCGTAAGCCTTGCGCCAGACAATGTGACTTTTGCGACCGACGAGTACCACTGCTCCAGGCAGACGCTTCTTTTCAATATCTTCGGCGATCAGCGCGTCCATCCGCGCCAATCTTGGCGACGAAATTGAGACTGACTCAGGCCGCGCAACCCGCAACTGCGCCAGCGCAGACTGCACCAGCACCAAAACAACAAACGGAATCGCAACCACTCTTATCCGTTTCATCTGTGGCTTCATTTAATCTTTTTAACTTGGATCCCGGTTGCGCGCGGATACAGCCCGGGCAACGAAATCGGCAGCTTCCCGGTTATATCGATCTCACCCAGCAACACACGCGCGACTGCCTGCTGCAACGACGGCATGTCGCCATATGCGACCAGATACGTTCGCAGCCCCGGGAAGCTTTGCAATAGATAGGGATTACCAAAACTGATTCCCACGATTGGCGACCTCGCCGAAATCACTGCCGACAACGCTCGCGTCCCGGAATCAGGAATTCCCACACTCGAGACCTGTCCTGAACGAACTCGCCCATACAGTGAAGCAATTACGAGGTCGGCAGATTTCGCACGCTCAATCGCTTTCTGCACCTCCTGGTCAGTTGATCGTTCGTCAAGCACAACTGTTTCAACTTTCAAACCGCCACGACCCAGTCGTGAAACGAACGCATTCGCGATCCAGTTGCGATCGTCGCCATTGGTCACGGCGAGATTGAAGACTCGTGCTTCAGGCTTCAGATTCTTCAGCGGCAAAAGCTTGTCTTCATCCCGCACAAGCGTGACCGCGTGTTCTGCAATTTCTGTCGCCAGCGCCGGCACATCGGGACTTCCGACTATGCGATCGATCGTGTCGACCGAAGTGATTCGTTGGTCCACCAGTCCCAGATCGTATTTCGCTGCCAGAATCTTGCGTGCTGATTCCTCAACACGCTGCTCCGTAATGCGTCCACTCTTCACCGCCTCGTGCACACCACGAAACGAGGCATCAACGTCCGCCGGTTTGAGCAACATGTCTGCGCCGGCTTCCAGCGCACGAACGGCAGCCTCTTCCTGTGTGAAATAGATCGTCAGACCACTCATACTCAGCGCATCAGTGACGATCATTCCCGGAAACTTCAGATCTTTTCTGAGGATATTTCCAATCACGGGTGACATCGTGGCAGGCATCGCTGCTTTTTCTTCGATTATCTCGCCCGCCTCGTCAGTATCAGTTGGCTTTGATTTCTTATTCTGCGGCAGCGGCTTGACGGCAGTGGCATCGATCTGCGGCAGAGCGATGTGGCCCACCATCACCGAGCCAACGCCCGCATTGATTGAAGCCTGGAAAGGCACAAACTCGACAGTATTTAAACGATCGCGTCCGACATTGATCTCAGGCAGGCCGCGATGCGAATCCACCGCGGTATCACCGTGTCCGGGAAAGTGTTTTGCTGTTGCGATGGCGCCCGCGTTCTGCACACCTTCAGTAAACGCCGCGGCAAATCGCGCCACGTCAGCCGGATCTTCGCCGTACGAACGCACATTGATCACTGGATTGGCAGCGTTGTTGTTTACATCGACAACAGGCGCGAAGATCTGTTGCACTCCGAGAGCACGTGCTTCGCGGGCGGTTATTTCACCCTGGCGTCGCGCATATTCCGGATTTCCAGTGGCTGCGACAGCCATGTTCCAGGGAAAGTTTACAGTGTCCTCGAATCGCATTCCGGCTCCGGCTTCGAGGTCGGCCGAGATCAACAGGGGATACCTCGCCAGTTCCTGCATGCGATTAACGAGAATCACCGATTCATAAACTGGACCACGAAAAAGGATGATGCCGCCGACTTTGTTGTCTTCGATCTGATGCTTAAGCGCGCGATACGCGTCGGAGTCCTGATTGAGAAAGGTCGCGTTGACGCCAACGGAAATAAGTTGTCCGATCTTCTCTTCGAGCGACATTTTGCGCAGTTGCTCGTTGGCCCACTTCAATGCCTTTGATGAAGGATCACGCTTGAAAGCGTTGACCTTGACCGGCTGCGGCCTAACCGGCAGCGCAACGAGCGCAACCAAAACCAGAACGAGAATTGCAGAAAAATAACGATTAAAACCTTGGCGCATCAATTAATCCTCATCCGCTATAGGTCCGATAGGTCCTATTTGTCCTATCGTTTTCTCGGCGGGCGCAAACGCAAAGCTCGCGGCCCAGGCCACCACAAAAGTAATCAGACTTCCCAGAAACACGTACCACGTCCACGCGATCTTCGTCCCAAAAAACACGTAAAGCATCGAGCCGATGCTCACCAGCATTCCGATTAACGCCGGCGGCTGACTAACTCGCCGCAGGAACGTTCCAACCAGGAACACACCCAGGATTGGACCATTGATCAATGAGGCGATCGACAGCGCCATGCTCAACGCCGAACCCGGTTGATTTCTGACCGCGAGTGCCACACCGATCTGCACGACGCCCCAGATCAAGGTCAGCACGTGAGAGACTTTTAAATAGTGCTTGTCGTCACGACTTGGCCGGAACGGCTTGTAGAGATCGTTTACCGCTGTAGCCGCGATTGAGTTGAGCGACGACGACATCGCCGCCGCAAAGATTGCTGCGACTACAAGTCCTGACAGACCGGTCGGCATGTACTTTGTGATGAAGTCAGGAAAAACGCGATCGCCGCCGCTGAATGGAAAGGCTGTCGAGGCTGCTGTCGCATAACCTGGATCGGTGAATGGATGGTAAAAGGCAAACAGCAACACGCCGATAAAAAGAAACCCGATGAACTGCGCAAGCACGATGCCTCCACTGGTCAACAAAGCAATGGTCGCTTTTCGTGGGTGGTCGGTACAGAGATAACGCTGTACGAGATACTGGTCAGTGCCGTGTGTGCTCATCGTCAAAAAGCACCCACCGATTAATCCCGACCAGAAGGTGTAAGTTCGTGTGTAATCGAGCGTAAAGTCAAAGAGCGAGTACTTACCGAATTGAGTGGCGAATGAGTTCGCGGCGGCAAGTCCGCCGTTGATTGAATTGATGAGAACGATCGCGGCCGCAATAGCGCCGGCAATGTAAATTCCGAGTTGGACCACCTCAACCCAGATCACCGCTTCCATGCCACCAAAATAGGTGAAAATGATCATCGCCGCACCGATCAGGATGATCGAGAGGATAATGATCGTTTCGGCATTAGCTGAGGGTTGGAAGGCGGCGTAAACGGCTGCAAGCACGATGGCCGTGAGTAATAGCCGAATGCCATCAGCGATATTTCTCATCACTACGAAGAGCGACGCGGCCACCATTTTTATCTTTCCGCCGAAACGACGGTCGAGAAGTTGGTAAACAGTCAGCAGTTCGCCGCGGAAATATGAAGGGATGAAAAGAATCGAGATGACGATTCGTCCGAGCAGGTAACCGAAAACGAGTTGCAGGAAACCGAAGTTGCCGCCGCGTGCAAATGCGACTCCGGGGATTGAAATGAAAGTGATGGTCGAGGTTTCGGTAGCGACGATCGAGAATGCGACTGCCCACCAGGGCACGGACCGGTCGCCAAGAAAATAATCAGCCGTGGTCTTTTGCTTGCGGCCAAACCAGGTGCCAAACAGAACAATCCCGATCAGGTAACCAAAAATGATTAGTAGGTCTAGAGCCTTCATCGTTGATTTGCCACGGATTTACACAGAAAATACACGGGTTTTATCCGGCTTCGTCCGCGTTAATCTGTGGCTTACCTATCTGACGCACAGCGTACTTCACGACCCAATTTGACGATTCCAAAGCCGACGTCGCCGTTTGCTCATTGACGCCTGTTTCCGCCATCACTATTCGCACCGCGCGATCGCGAAGCTTGATGTTGCGCGCCTGCAGGTGCGACATGCGGTTGCCACTCACGTAGCCGAGTCGCACCATCGTCGCCGTCGAGATCATGTTAAGAACCATCTTTTGCGCAGTGCCGGCCTTGAGTCTGCTCGACCCGGTCAGTACTTCTGGTCCAACAACAGGAACGATACTCAACTCAGCGGCGTCAGTGATGGGCGACCCCGGTACGACCGTCAACCCAATTGTGAAAGCGCCGAGCGCACGCGCAAACTTCACTGCACCGATCGTATATGGAGTCCGGCCTGAAGCCGCGATTCCCACTAACACATCCCCTGGCCCAAATCCTCTTTGCTTTAAATCAGAAGCGCCCGCGTCGGCGTCGTCTTCCGATGCTTCAACCGCGCGGTGACAGGCGTCGTAGCCGCCGGCGATCACTCCCTGGACCAACTCCGGTGAAACCCCAAACGTCGGCGGACACTCAGATGCGTCAAGCACACCCAGTCGTCCAGACGTTCCTGTGCCCGTGTAGAAGAGACGTCCACCCTTTGCAACCCGGGCAACGGTTTCATCAACCGCTTTCACGACATCGTCGAGAACAAGCTTCACGGCTGCCGCGACCAGAGCGTCTTCCTCGTTCATGAGTGCGACGATCTGCGCGGTCGACTGTGAACTGAGATCTTTTGAGCGTGGATTCTCTTGTTCGGTGATTGGAAGCGCGGTTTCCGTACTCATCTCCTGCCGCTACGGATCAGACTGCGAGAGCGATGTGGTTGATACGTTCACGAGCCATTCTAGCGGCAGCGACAGCCGGAGCGAAATGAGGCGGCTCAAAATACGCACGCGGAGCGACCTTTTTCACCTCGTTGCGCAGAGTATCAAGCATTAGATCGCCAGCCGAACGAAAGACGCCGCCAACGTACGCAATCTGAAAGCGCTCGCGCTCCATTTGCAGGTGACGAATCACTGCCAGGGCCGCGTGTCCGAGCTCGGTGCCGCCATCGGCAACGATTTGCAGGGCCACCTGGTCATTTGCCTTCGCCGCATCGACCACGTCTCGACCAAAACCAGCGAGCCGTTCGTTGGTTATCGTGGGCGCATAGATCGCTGTCGTTAGATCGTCGGCACTGGTGACGTGAAAATAAGCGCAGGCGTATTCGGTGAGAGCGGTTTCTGGACCACGTCCGTCAGACGCATAGGCAACTGCACGCAAAGCGCGACGCGCAAGCCATGCGCCGCCGCCTTCATCACCGGCAATCGGTCCCCAACCACCCGCACAAAACCTTTTGTGTCGCGCGTTGATGCCACAGCAGATCGAGCCGGTTCCAGCGATGACCACGATACCAGGCGCGCCATCAGTCGCTCCATACAAGGCGATATCGGCGTCAGTGACGACCTGAATTTCACCGACTCCAAGCGGCATCAGCGTTTCGCGCATACGTTCGCGCAGCTCTCTTCGGCGTGCGCCGGCGAGGCCAATCTGTGCCGCAACCAGATCTCCACGACGCAACTTCGCCGAGGCGCAGGCACTGTCGATCGCCTCGCGCACTGCTGCCGCTGCTCCCGCAATTCCAACTCGCAAGGGGTTTGAAGGTCCGGCGCGGCCGTCGCCAATCACTCGCAGATTGGCGTCCATAATTACGGCTTCCGTCTTCGTTCCGCCGCCGTCGACACCAACCACCGAGTTCTGCGTGTGCAAGCGTCTAGCCGGAGAGAGATCTGCTGTTCGTCGTTCAGTACTCACAGTTCGGGTTCGGGCCGACTAGAAAGCAATCCATTTAACATTATTGATTATTCTAGGGTTCGCTGATTTATAATGGAAACTAAAAGATTTTATTATTACGATAATCCATCTTGATATCGGGAGTCTGCTGTGGAAATTCGACAATTAAGGGCTTTCGTAGCCATCGCTGAGTCGGGCACGTTTACGGCCGGAGCATTGAGAGTACACGTAACCCAGGCGGCGATAAGCATGCAGATTAGACAATTGGAGACCGAAATCGGAGCGAGGGTTTTCGTGCGCGCCCCCCGCCACGTAATCCTCACGGAAGCCGGCGAGCAACTGCTGCGACGAGCGCGTCACATCTTGCGTGAACATGATGCGGCGCTCGATGAGATCGCTGAACTGGCGGGCGCCGAGCGCGGGCGGCTGAGAATCGGTAGTGCGTCCGCAATGGTCCTGAGCGAGCAACTGCCCGCGATACTCAAAGAGTTGCGTAAACAACATCCAGCAGCGGAAATCTCCGTTAATTCGGGAACGAGTGAAGTGCTGGTGGACCAGATTCTGAGTGGTGACGTAGATGTCGCCTTCGTTTCCCTGCCGGTGGACGTGCGGGGTATTAAGACTGAGCGCTTAAACCAGGATCAACTCGTGGCGATCGCGTCGCCGCGTCACAAGCTTGCGAAGCAACGAACTATCGACGCCTATACGCTTGCGGGTGAGCGATTGATTCTCGGCGAGCGTGGTGGAAATACGCGGCGCCTGATCGATCAGTTTTTTGCGCAGGCGGGCGTGACGCTGCACGTTGCAATGGAATTGAGCCGCCAGCAGGCGATCAAGCGAATGGTTGAAGAAGATATGGGCGTCGGCATTGTGCCGCTGCAGTCAGTGAAGGAAGAAGTCGAGAAAGGTAGATTGATACGATGGTGGATTGAAGGTGCGCAGATCAACTGGGAACTGGGCATCGCGCAATTGAGTAACGGTTACGATTCACCGATCATGCAGAAGTTCGTCGCGCTCGCGCATAAGAACTTCACAGACACTGCCCCCGCAGTCGGTTCCAAAAAAGGAAAGAAAGCCGTCCACAGATTACACAGATAAATCAATGGAATCTGTGTAATCTGTGGATTAGTTGATCGATATCCTCTTCGTCGTTGAAGAAATCGGTCGCCACGCGAAACCCTTCCGGCTTTTCAGTGACATAAATCTTCTGCGCCGCTAAATCAGCGACAACCTTCCCCGGATTGTCAGCCGCTACCAGCGTCTCCGCCGAACGAAACCTCTCATCATCGAGCGGCGATAGAACTCTCCAGCCAATCTCACTCAACTTTCGTGTCAGCGTTCGATTCAACTCCAGCGCGCGCGGCTCAATGTTCGCGATACCAATCGATTGCATTAATTCGACCGAGGCCCCCAACGCAAACACACCCGCAAAATGCGGACAGCCGAGTTCGGCGCGCGCCGACACGTCATGACGCAGATGAACCTCGTCGTTTCTATCCCCATAAGGATCTTGAACACTTAACCAGCCAATCGCTCGTTGTCTTGCTCCGGCCTGAAGCTCTTTGCTGATATAAACAAACCCAGATCCATATCCCGACAGCATCCACTTGTGACCCGTCGTACACAACGCGTCGATCTTCATGCGCTTCACATCAATTTCAAACACTCCCGCGGCCTGGCTCGCGTTGACTACCAGAGCATGATTTCCTTTCAAACTCGTCAGCTCCTCAATATTCGTTCGATAGCCGTTGGAAAACTGAACATAGCTCATCGAAATGATGCCGGTGCGAGTGTTCATAGCTGCCTGTATATCCTGCAGCCTCACGACACCAGCAACTGACTTCACAAAATGGACCGGAATCCGGCGATGCATCCACGTAATCGTCGTCACTGGAAACTCAAGATCGCAGGAGATAACTTCTCCGTGATTCTCAAGTGCGTCCACAATCAGATTCATGCCGCTCGAGGTGTTGGTGGTGAAACCGATCTCTTCCGGTTCGGCATTGATGAACGCTGCCACCTGTGCTCGCACCTCTTCACGCCGCGCCAGCCATGAATCCCAGTGAACGTCGCCGTCGTTCATCATCTGCTCGTAATAATGTGCGCCAGCCCTCGCAGTCGACTCTGCGAGTGGTCCAGCGGCCGCCGTGTTTAAGTAAACACTGCTGCCGGTAACGGGAAACTTCGCGCGCACCTCCATCCATTTGTCAGCCCAGTTGGTCATGTCCATTAAATCGATTCTTTGTAGGTTTCGAGGTTCTGTTGGATTTTCTGCAGCAACTGCGCCTTGAGGGTGTTGGAGTTGAGTTTCTCCGGGGGAACTGGTTGCCATTTGCCGGGGATCAAGACCTGCGAGTCGATAAAGGCATCGATTGCTTCCTGTAAACCGTCGATTCTGATCTTGCCTTTCATTGCAATCACTTCCTCAATAATCCACGTAACGGCATCTCCTGTGATGCGGTGGCGGTGGTTGATGATCGCCGATCTCTCCTGCAGTGTCTTCAAAACCATGTCGAATGGACCACCAAGCGCCGCCACGAGGCGCAGGTAACATTCCTGAAAGTTCTTCGCGTGCGACGTGGTCGCCGGTGTCGGTTTCAAATCGTTCTTGCGAACATAGGACGCGGCCATGATACGGCAGAAAATCTCGTCAGGCATGTACGCGCTGAGGTCGTCAACGCGAATGATTGTCTGCGCAACGTAAAAGGCAGGCAGGAGTCGGAGCAGATTGCGGATCAGAAAGACCGGATTGTGGGTGAAACCGTCGGGGAGCTTTTCGATTCCTTTTCTGACTTTTCGATCTTCGAAATAGCTCAGACTTCGATCGAAGTTCCGGATCTCTGTTTGTGCATTACTCATCAGATAACGGATCTGTTCCGGAGTGAAGCCCATCCTCCAGAGCATTCGCTGATCTCTTTCGCGAGCGAAACTCTCATCAAAAACGTTCAAACATTCCGCATTTTTGAAGGTGTTGAGATTCTCTTTTACGCCTGACTGGATGAAAGCCATTGCCTGCGCAAAGACCTGGACCAGCGTTCTGGCCCAACCACGCTGTTCTGCAAGTGACGCCGAATAACGGTCCACGTCCTTGTAGCGATACTTATCGTGCTTGGCGGCAAACTGGCGAATCGAACCGTAATCGAGTACTGCGCCACTGGCGAGCATGTTGTCGCCGTCCCACGAGAGCCAGTTAAAGATATATTCCTCTTCGAGCAGCGCCGCGAGTTTCGCATAAGAGCGTGCGAAGTAGTCGAGCGCCTTTGCATAACGATCTTTTTCTTCAGCAGGGATTTCCCAGAAACCATTTTCAACCTCACGGTCGATGAAGTAGTCGACTGAGGCTCTGAGCTCATCTCGGCGGCCCTGTTTGAGATAGCGAAACATGTGGGCCGGTCTGATCAGGTTTGGCGCACTTCTCACACCAATCGCAGTCGCATCAGGAAAACCAATCACCGCCAGGCAGCGTTCTGTTGGAATGCTCTGACGATAAAAGATCTCTGACATCACGGCACTGCCAAGCATCTCGTCGAGCTCCGCCAGACCTGATGAATAGCCGTAGGTCGTGTCGCCAGTCGCCAGGAGTTTTTGAGCTTCCTGTGCACCGGGACTGAGGATCGTGGCGCCGGTGCCGCGACTCGAGATGTCGAAGATCAGAGTGTCGCTCTTTAGATAACCATTCCAGATGCTTCTGCCGTCACCGGAAGTCTTGCCTTGTTTATTGCGATGTTGCGTTTGGAGATAGCGGGTCGCCATGAAGGGGTGAGGCTTGATTGTTTCGGGAGGAAATTTCTTTCCCTGCTCGAGATCGTATTCGTTGATTATCTGCAGTGAGAAAGTGTCGAGGATTGCTTGTTCGAGTTCTTTGCTGATGCTTGAAGGATGATCGGCCGGGATCAATCCCATCTCTTTGGCGAGTGGAAAATTGAAAAAGACGACACGACCGTGCGGCCGATAGCGAGCCCGGTAATCGATATAGCCATCCGGGCTAACACTCCGCCAGGGATGTGTGCCGTCTATCTCCTTGAACTTCTCATACATGTTTGGCCACAAAGGGCACAAAGAAGCGATTCCATTTTAGCCACAAAAAGGCACAAAAGGCACAAAAATAATTTTCTGGCGAGGTCTTATGCTACGGGTTTTTTCTATTTGACAAGCGAAAATCCTACGCCTATTCTCAACTGGGAGACACCTCGTGATTTATATTCAGATACCAAGAGACGACAACGGCATAGCATTCCTCACATTGGCCAGAAGCGGGACCTCCGTCTTATGCCTGCCCAACGAAACCTATGGCGTCACAGCCGAGCACTTAACGCTACTTAGGCGAAAGCGAATTCCTTTCAAGAAATTGGAAAAGGTTCGTTTGCCAGAACCCTCACGACCTCACAATGACAGAATTTGAAATTTACTTACCACTCAAACATAACGACGGCTCTGACATCGAGGCTTAAAAGCTGGATGAAATCCAACATCAGTTAATTGCCGTGTTCGGAGCACTGACGATGAGTTCACTATCTGCTCCACTGCAAGGCAAATGGCGATATGGAGGTGTGGAGTTTATTGACGACATCATTCGCATTGACATCATTGCCAAGGAAGACTGGGATTCGATTCAGTTCTTCAAGAATTTCAAGCGACGGTTGAAAAGGAAGCTTCGTCAACTCGATATCCTTATTACGGTGCAGTACGTGCACACAATCTGACCGCAAGACACAAAAATAGTTATTTGATCGTGCGCCCAGTAAATTTTCGTTTTGCGCTCTTTTGTGGCTGGCTTTTCTTTGCGGCTTTATGTGGCGCGAACCAGAGTGTGGTGAGGGGTGGGAGATCGATTGCCCCGTCGTCGATGGAGTCGGCGTCGTTGCCGCCATAGGTTGCAGCGTCTGTGTTGAGGATGAGATTGTAGTTGCCTTTGGTTAGCAACTCTACCCGATAGCCTTTCTTCGGGACGGCGGAAAAATTACAGACGCAAATAATCTCGCGGTCCGCTGCACGTGAGCGGCGAACGAAGGCCACGATGTTTTCTGAAGCGTTGTCGACGTCGATCCACTCAAAACCTTCCGGCTCACCGTCTACTTCCCACAACGCACTTTCTGGTCCGTAGATGCGATTCAGATCGCTGACCAACTTCTGAACACCACCATGCAGAGAGTCCTCAATCAGATGCCAATCCAAACTCTCCGTCTCAGTCCACTCGCGCCACTGCCCAAACTCACCGCCCATAAACAACAACTTCTTCCCTGGATGAGCCCACATGTAGCCGTAGAGCGCACGGAGCGTCGCAAACTTCTGTTCCGTCGTGCCGGGCATCTTATTTAGCAACGAGCCCTTCATGTGGACCACTTCATCGTGCGAAAACGGGAGAATGAAATTCTCGCTCCACGCGTAGACCAAACCAAACGTCAGCGCATTGTGATTGCCGGCTCGAAAAAGCGGATCCGTCTGGAAATACTTAAGCGTGTCGTGCATCCAGCCCATGTTCCACTTGAAGTCAAACCCGAGCCCACCCGAATAAATCGGACGGCTAACCATGGGCCACGCGGTCGACTCTTCCGCAATCATCATGATTCCCGGACACGCGCGATGTGTTACTTCATTCAACTCCTTCAGAAACGAAAGCGCCTCCAGATTCTCTCGTCCTCCAAACTCATTCGGCACCCACTGCCCTTCTTTACGGCTGTAATCCAGGTACAACATCGACGCCACTGCATCCACGCGCAATCCATCCACATGAAATTCGTTAAACCAGTAAAGAGCATTCGCCACTAAGAAATTGCGCACCTCATTGCGGCCATAGTTGAAGATGTAGGTACCCCAATCCGGATGTTCACCTTTGCGCGGATCGAGATGTTCGTAGAGAGCGGAGCCATCGAAGCGACCGAGAGCAAATGCATCTTTTGGAAAGTGAGCGGGAACCCAATCCATAATTACGCCGATGCCACGCTGGTGCAGGTAGTCGATGAGATAACGAAGATCGTCCGGTTCGCCGTAACGCGCCGATGGTGCGTAATAGTAGGTGACCTGATAACCCCAGGATGGTCCATATGGATGTTCCTTGAGCGGCAGAAACTCAACGTGTGTGAAACCCATATGTTCAACGTAATTGGCGAGCGGCTGGGCCATTTCACGATAATTGAAAGGACGATCGCCGTCTTCCATCTTTCGTCGCCACGAACCGAAGTGCACCTCATAAATCGACAGAGGATTACGGAAGTGTTCTCTGCCCGCGCGATTCTTCATCCACTTCGCATCGCGAAATTTGTACTTTGACGAATACACAATTGATGAAGTGTTTGGCGGTTCTTCAGTGAACTGCGCATACGGATCAGCTTTGAAAACCGGTGGGATATTGGGCGCTCTGATCTCGAATTTGTATAGACTGCCTTCAACTAGATTAGGAATGAATAACTCCCAAACGCCAGAACGGCCCAACATCCGCATTTGATGATCGTGTCCGTCCCAGCTGTTGAAGTCTCCAACTACGCTTACACTGGTGGCATGCGGCGCCCAGACCGCAAAGGCGACACCCTTGGTCCGGCCGACCTTTGTAACGTGCGCACCGAGCTTCTTATAGATCTCTTCATGCCGGCCCTCGCCGAAGAGATGAAGATCGATTTCACCGAGATAAGGTTTACTCATCCGTTCAAGATCGGTATTTATCCGCGGCTAAAAAGATATCCGCTCCATTCCCTTTTTCAGGTCGATTACTCTTCGCCTCGGACAGAATCTCAAGAAACTTCTTGAGTGGCGGTTCCAGACCCAATTGATTCATGAGATCAATCACGCGCCCAGCGTAGCGCATCACTTGAACCGTCTCAATTCCTGCAAGATCCGAAAAGAACCAACCACAACTCGTAAACATCAACAGCGCACTTCGTTGCATTTCGAGCAGTTTCCAAACGCGCGACTCTTCCGGCGCATTCAACGGACGAACAGCATGACGCTTCAAAAACTCCTCTTGCACGTGCTCCGGATCTAGAATGACGCCGATATACTGGTTGCGCGCTGCCCATGGAGCCGACAACCATTCGGCTCCAAGATTTTCAAACTTTTCCGCAGCATCATCGCGAAGAAAGTTAAGTGCAGCGCGTAACGGCTGGCGCCACTGCTGATTCCAACCATGCTCCCCATCAGTGTGGCAGCCACAGTCTCTCGACCAGCGGCCGGTTCCATGCGCACAGCTCCAGGAAGTTCCCTCTCCGTCCGGTCCATTATCAATTTGAACTTCAACGTCGGGCGGATGTCGATCGAGATACTCGGCGTAGTTTGTGATCCAGAAGCCCGCCTCCTTCGCCTCGATTCCAAGGGCATGGGCCAAACAAAGATCGCCAAACTTGAAATGATGGCCGTATGTTTCACCGTCAGTGGCTACATTTACCAGATCGCCTGATCGCGCAGCGTCAATAAATCGATCAACCAGGCCCCGACTCGATGCCAGCGCGCGCTCGAAAGCGATCGCTCGAGCGAGTGGTCCATTGTAAAAGAAGATTGCGAGCGAACGGCCGGAGCCGTCGGGATGTGGAAAGAGATACGGTCTCGAGCTTTCAATTGCGTCTTTCGCCTGATTCGGCGCGAGGATCACGTATCGCATTCCGTGTTCGATCAGCAATGCGAGAACCTGCGTATTCGCGGCAGTCTCCGGCAGCCAAAGCGATTCGGCTTCACGTCCGAAACGAAAACGAAAGTCTGCAAGTCCCCAAACAACTTGTGTTTGTCGATCACGTTCGTTACAGAGCGGTAGAATCGCATGACCATACGCTTGTGCGATCGCGTTACCATGACCACCACGCGCCGCGGCACTCCCTTTGTCGGCGGCCAGAATCTTCTGATACGTGTCTACGTGATTGCTCGCGAGCCACGAGAGCAGTGTGGGACCAAAGTTAAAATTTATCAGAGGGTAGTTGTTAACGTTTGGAGCGTAACATTCCGCATAAATGCGTTCGTTCCAGTCGTGGTAAGGTGCGGCGCTCGGCTCTGGATCGATTTGGCCGGTCCATGGATTCTCGCGTGGTGGTTGATAAAAGTGTCCGTGGATAATAAGTGCAGTCATTTTCCTGAATCTTGTTAATCATGAAAATCCTGTCAATCCTGTAAAGCCAAACGCGCAGCACCGAGCAGTCCCGCATTATCACCACATTCAGCCTTCACGATCTTCACCTGCTGCGCAATTGCTCTGAATGCGCGCTCCTCAACTTGTCCATACATCTCACCCGCAAAGAGATCCCAACCGTTCACCACACCACCAGTTATCACAATAATTTGCGGGTCGATAAAATTAATCACATTCGCAAGACCAATTCCGAGATACATCCCGAAGCGTTTGAAAACGGCCAACGCCAACTCATCGCCTTTTTGCCCGGCTTCGTAGACTTTCTCAGCCGTCAACCGATCACTCTTCAAACTTGTTTCGGGAAACAACGACAGACTCTCTCGCGTCATTCTTACGATCGCGGTCGCCGAAGCAAACAACTCAAGACAACCCGTGTTGCCACACTTGCACTTCAATCCACTAAAAGGATCTACAGTCGTATGTCCTATCTCACCCGCAGAGCCATGCGATCCACGCCACAACTTACCATCCAGGATCACTCCTCCGCCCACACCTGTACCTAACGTTACGCTAACAACATCTCGACAGCCACGAGCCGCGCCGACCCACATCTCTCCAACGGCAGCGGCGTTTGCGTCGTTTTCGAGCAAAACAGGCCAGCCGAGCCTTTGCTCCAGTCTGGTTTTTAAGGGGAAGTTTACTAACGACGGAAGATTTGGCGCCTGCAGGACAACAGCTTTCTCGCAGTTAACTGCACCGGGCACCATTATGGAAACCGCGACAACAGGCAACTCGCTGCAGACCCAACGCTTTGCAGCCTGGGCCAGAGCGTCAATGATGTCCTCGGCAGAATCTCCTTTTGGAGTATCCTGTTTATGTTGTTTGAGTATTCTCCCGGTGTCATCGACGAGAGCTACTCGTAGGTGTGTGCCTCCAAGATCGACGGCTAAAACTAATCTTTCACTAAACGGGTTCTTCGGCATGTTCAAGTGGGAGCGTGTCAGCGGTCATTTCTCCTCGCGAAAGATTCCGTGAAATCAGAGCCCCTGCCACAATCGCGACCAGCAAGTATAGCAATCCCGTTCCCCACTCCTTAAAGATCAACTTACCGATGCCAAATAAGGAACCGTAGATCAAAGCAACTCCCAGTATCCAGTTCACAAACTGCAGCGACAATCGACCGCGCGCATGCGACTCAGCAAACCCCGCTTCGGCGGCGATGTTAGTCCAGCCTGGTCCTTCAGGTCTGACGCGACGGTAGAAGGCAATCAGCTTTTCCTGAGGTTCCGCCTGCGTCGCGAGTGTGACAATAACCCACACAATCGTTGTTATCCCAACCGTCACCAACATTAGATAAGCAAATTGTCGAGGTTCATCGCTATCCCAGCCCAATCCTTTTTGCAGGACGATCGAAACTACCGCAGCGGTGATCATCGCAGAGACTTCAGACCACGCGTTTATCCGCCACCAGAACCAGCGCAACAAAAGTACCGTTCCTGTTCCGGCGCCGGTGACAAGCAGCAGTTTCCATGCGCCACCGATCGACTCCATGTAAAAAGTGATGACCAGCGAAGCGATCATCAGCAACACTGTTACGACCTGGGAAGCGATCACGTAGTGTTTCTCAGTTGCCGTTCGTTTCACAAAGCGACGATAGAAATCGTTGATGACGTAAGAAGCGCCCCAGTTGAGCTGCGTGCCGATCGTCGACATGTATGCCGCTGCGAATGCTGCCAGCATGAAACCGCGCAGGTATGTTGGGAAGACGTTCGGATCGAGCAGCGTCTTGATATAACCTGATTCCTTATCAACGAGTTCCGGATAAAGAATGAGTGAGGCGAGCGCCGTTAGAATCCATGGCCAAGGGCGCAAAGCGTAGTGAGCGACGTTGAACCAGAGCGTCGCCAGCAATCCGTGGCGTTCGTTCTTCGCGGAGAAAATTCGCTGCGCGATGTAACCGCCACCACCCGGTTCCGCGCCGGGATACCAGGTGGACCACCAGATTACACCAAGATAAACAAACAAAGTGATCGCAGGCATCCACGCTGAATCAAATTCAGGGAAGAATGCGAGTCGCGAACCGGCGCCGGCAGCCGCGTCCATCACGCCGATCTTCGTCTTCATGCCATCGATTCCACCAACGGCGTAGACCGCGAGAATGGCCAATACGATCACCATTCCCATCTTGAGTGCAAACTGAAATAGATCGGTGACCAGGACTCCCCACAATCCCGAAATCGCCGTATAAAACGCCGTGAACAGCAGCATGCCGATGACGATTACGATCGCACCGCGTTTATCAACGCCGAGTGTGATCTCGAGGATCTTCACCATCGCCAGGTTTACCCAGCCAAGAATGATGCAGTTGATCGGCAGACCGAGATACAACGCACGAAAACCACGAAGGAATGCTGCGGGCTTGCCCGAGTAGCGCAGTTCTGCAAACTCGATGTCGGTCATTACACCCGCACGCCGCCAAAGCCGCGCATAAAGAAAGACGGTGAGCATGCCGCTCATCACAAAGTTCCACCAAAGCCAGTTGCCGGCGATACCGTTCTTGGCAACGAAGCCGGTCACTGCCAAAGGTGTGTCGGCCGCAAAGGTCGTCGCCACCATAGAAGTGCCGGCCAGCCACCAGGGCACGTTTCGTCCCGACAGGAAGAACTCGCTTGTGCTGCCGGTTGCTTTACGCGCGTAGTAGAGACCGATACTGAGATTGAAAAGAAAATAAGCGGCGATTACCGTCCAATCCAACAGTGAAAGGTTCATTGGAATCCTTGCTTTGTCGATTTTGAAAAGGCGGTTACGGGCGCTTATCTCACGGCATACCGGTGAATCTGTCAAGCTAAAAAGTAAGTTCAGCTTTTTAGCCACAGATTTACGCGGATATCCGTACGGATCTGTGGCTCAGTTTTCAAATTCCAAAGTAATCGGTACGATGGGCCAAATGGGCACGGACGCGTTAGTCACAGGTCTCGCGATAATCGGGATTGTCATCATTGTGTCGGCACTGCTCTCTGGGCTTGTCGATAAGAGTGGGTTATTGATCGCGCGTATTCGATTACAAAGCGGCGCCAGGCCGCCGCACTCCAAGGAGGCGCCCTATACAATGAAACGATTAATTCTTTGGGCTACTCTAATCAGCGTTTCTCTAATGGTGCCTTTCGCACAGTCACAAAACAGACCGCGTGCGCGTGAGGCTGGGATCATCGTCGGAGTGCTTCCGCCTGGTCCACTAAACGCGATCACAGATGTCGACGGTGTGCTGGTCGGCCACACAACGCTCGTCCGCGGCGACAACGTTCGCACAGGAGTCACAGCAATCCTCCCGCACGGCGGCAACCTCTTTCGCGAAAAGGTTCCGGGCGCGGTCTTCGTCGGTAACGGCTTCGGCAAACTCGCCGGGTCGACTCAGGTAAACGAGCTGGGCGAAATTGAAACACCAATCCTGCTGACATCGACTCTAAGCGTCCCTCGAACCGCAGACTTTCTGATCGACTACATGCTCGCACTGCCTGGAAATGAAGACGTACAGTCGATCAATCCGCTCGTAGCCGAAACGAACGACGGGTATCTCAACGACATTCGCGGCCGGCACCTTTCTCGCGAGGACGTCTTCGCAGCAATAAAGGGCGCTAAAGGCGGCGCTGTGGCGGAAGGCTCGGTCGGGGCCGGAACTGGCACTGTCGCTTTCGGCTTCAAAGGCGGTATCGGCACGTCTTCGCGCAAACTTCCGCAACGCCTCGGTGGATTTACAGTGGGCGTTTTAGTCCAGACAAACTTCGGCGGCGTGTTGACCATCAACGGCGCTCCGGTTGGACGCGAACTGGGTCGCTATTATTTAAAGGACGAGCTCACCCGGCCAAACAACGAAGGCGAGCGCCGCGAAAACGTTCCTGACGGCTCAATTATCATCGTGATTGCAACCGACGCACCGCTTGACGCTCGTAATCTGAACCGAATGGCCGCTCGGGCGATGATGGGACTTGCAAGGACAGGAGCTGCAGCCAGTAATGGCAGTGGCGACTACGCGATTGCATTCTCGACTTCGTCCGACGTGCGTATCAGAGTTCTGGACCCTGCCGAGCGAAACACGCCTCGTGTTGTCAAAACCCTCGCAAACGATGCTGTCTCTCCGCTTTTTCTCGCCGTGATCGAAGCGACCGAAGAGGCGATCTACAACTCTCTTTTTAGGGCCAACACTATTTCCGGACGGGGTCGAACTGTCGAGGCACTGCCGTTGGACCGTACACTGGAGATCCTGCGCAAGCATGGTCTAACTGGGCCTTCTCAATAACAGCACTATCACGACAAGTTCACGGTGGTCTAACCTTTTCATACTGAAAAGAAAACTGTTTGACACTCGCATGGTCGGTGCATAGAATCCTTTACGACCCCTACAATTAAACTGATCTGGAAGGGAGTTAACGATGGCGACGAAACTTAACGTTCGTGTCAACCGAAAACGACCGGAGTCAATGACCCGGCAAATTCGGGAACAGCTCAATGATTTGATAGACGCAGGAGAGTTGGCGGTGGGGAGCTTGCTCCCTAGTGAGCGTGAACTGGCCAACACACTCAAAGTTGCTCGCAATGTTGTTCGCGGGGCCTACGAGCAACTCATGGATGCCGGGAAGCTGAGGAGTGAAGGCCGTAAAGGAAGATCGGTGAGCTCTGGAAAGAAAAGGTCGACCAGTAAGACCTCCAAGAGCAAAGCGCGCAAGAAATAGCTTGCTCTTCCTCGCGCACAACAGTTTCCCCTGTTTTACTTAACCGCGCTTGTCACAAAATCCATTTCTACTCACTGGCAGCCGGAGTTTCTTTGCCCAGCGCGATAATTTCGTCTCTAATCGCATTTCGCTCCGCCAATAGTCTGACAAAGAATCTTCTCCTGACCAGAAAGAACGTCAAAACACGCAATCCTGCTATCGATTTGTCGAGTTCTTCAAAGAACAGAATCGCTGCGTACCCGCACAGCGGGATCACCACCAGCGCGAGCAGCGCGACGACCCAGTCGAAAAACACGTAAGCCAGAACTGTCAGGACGATCCAGGTGACCGGGAACAAGAGCATTGCGGAAATGATCTTGATCGTCGAGATGACGTCGTCCGAGTCACGTGAGAGTCTTGTTGCCAGGAAGCCGCCGAGTTTGTAGGCAGGATAGTGTGTGATGGTCCCGATCAGTGCTGGTCCAAGCATCAACAGGAAAAGAATCGATCTGCGTACAATGGCGGTGAGCACTCTGGCCGTCGAGCTCGGCGGCGACAGTTCGTCCGTGTCGACTCCGGCCTGGTTCAACTCCTCTTCGAAACGCAGCATTCGCAACTCGAGCCGGCGCACGCGTTCCGGTTGCCGTGCCTGGAGAATGGAGTATGCCTTGATAAACCGCTGCTGCAAACGCAGTTCATCCTTCAGACTCTCCTGTTCGCCATCGTTTGAAGCCGAGGAAAAGATTCGTTCTGCACGTGCGGTGGTTTGCAGTTCCTCTTCGTGCTGGGCGTCGAGAATCACCTCGCGCAGTGCTTTCTCGATTTGATCGGATAGTTGACGAACGGCATTGCGTGGTGGCGTGCCGTACGGCTCAAGAGTTACCGGCTCCACTTCGATTGGATTTCCAAAGTAGAGCAATGCGTCACTACGAAAACGTGTCTTCGAGGTGTAATAAAGCCCGGCCGGAACAATCTTCAGGTTCGATACTTCCCCAGTTGAGACGGCGGCGAGCGAGATGCGAGCGGCGCCGGTCTTGATAGGCTTCAAACCCGGTGCATCGTGCGAAACGCCTTCCGGGCAGATCCCAATAGTTCCGCCCCGAGACAAAAGTTTCCTCGCCGCCACGAATGTCTCCTGATTTTTACTAACGTCCTGGCCTTCATCCTGTCGCCGGTAGACCGGCAGAGAGTCGAGCGCCTTTACGAGGTAACCGATGACTGGCATCCGAAATAATGGCGCTTTTGCGAGGAATGATACCGGCCGGGGCGCAAGACAGAGCAAAAACACCGGATCGACGAGGGCATTCGGATGGTTGAGGACGAAGATTACCGGAGTATTCAGCGGCACATGCTCGGTACCGGTGACCTCGATGCGCTGGAAATAGATCCTCAGCGCGAGTCTTACCAGGGCAACTATGACGCGACGAATCATAGATCTCGGTTTGGTAATCCGTGTTTCTCCGTGTTCATCTGTGGCTCAACCAGCGCTTTTGATGCAATAATACTCAGGCTTTCCCAATCGATCCAAAATTCTTTTGCCCGAGGAAGATCCATGAAGCGTTTTGTTGCCCTCCTTGCTGTTTTGTTACTTGGCCTCTGCTCGCTGGCCGCTGCCCAAAATCGAACGTACACGATTGAAGATCTGCTGAAGGTCCGGCGCGTTGGCGATCCGCAGATCTCGCCCGACGGAAAACATGTTGCTTTTACGATCGGCGACGTCAATTTCGATGCAAATCGAATCGTGACGCAGATCTACGCGACCTCAATCGATGGCGGTAGTGCGAAGCAGTTGACCTCTGGTGATCGCTCGTCGTCGGCGCCTCGCTGGTCACCTGACGGAAAGAAGATCGCATACACGACCGGCAGCCAGGTATGGGTGATGGACAATGACGGCGACCACAAGGAACAGGTGACAAAGATCTCAACCGGCGCCGGCGGCCCGGTGTGGTCGCCTGACGGAAAATGGATCGCTTTCACCTCAGACGTCTATCCCGATTGCGATAACGACGAATGCAACAAGAAACGTGACGAGCAGACTGAGAGCAGCAAGGTCAAAGCCCACATCGTCACACGACTACTGTACAAACACTGGGATGAATGGCGCGACATCAAACGCACGCACGTGTTCGTTGTCTCGAGCAAAGGTGGAACTGCGCGGGATCTAACGACGGGCGACTTTGATTCGCCTCCCTATGCCGCTGCATCCGGTGTCGACTACGCATTCTCGCCAGACTCAACCGAAATCGCATACATCCGAAACCCGGACAAGGTCGAAGCCATTTCAACCAACAGCGACATTTTCGTGATGCCGTTGTCAGGTGGTCCGGGAAAGAACATCACTATTCGCAATCGTGGTTACGATGCTGGTCCAGTTTACACCCGCGACGGCAAGTTCATCCTGTATCGCTCGCAAGCGACTGCCGGTTTCGAAGCGGATCGTTGGCGCTTAATGGCTTACAACCGCGCCACCGGAACGAGTGTCGAATTAACGAAGGGGTTTGATCTGCAAGTCGAAGAGCTGGTCGTATCGCCGGACGGAAATTCGATTTACTTTACCGCCGCAGATCGCGGTAAGAGCCCTGTCTTCAAGATCCCGTTCAGCGGTGGCGTGCCACAAAAGATCGTTTCCAAGGTTTTTGCATCTAATCTTCGAGTAACTCCTGATGGCAGGACTTTCGTGTTCGCATCGAGCTCGATTGCGTCTCCTGCTGAGATCTACAAGTCGAATACCGACGGCACTGCATTAACCGCATTGTCCTCTGCAAATGCTCAATTGATGGCGCGAGCAAATCTGAAGCCGGCCGAAGAGATCGAATGGACTGGCGCGCTCGGGAAGAAGATTCACGGTTTCATCATCAAGCCAAATAATTTCGATCCGAGCCGAAAATATCCGCTCGCAGTCTTGATTCACGGTGGACCGCAAAGCGCATGGAACGACAACTGGGGTTATCGCTGGAACCCGCAAGTGTTCGCGAATGCCGGTTATGTTGTTTTTACACCGAACCCGCGCGGTTCAGTCGGCTATGGACAACAGTTTGTGAACGAGATTAGTGGCGACTGGGGCGGTAAGGTTTACATCGATCTGATGAATGGTGTCGCAGAGGTTCTTCGTCGTAGCTCTTTCATCGACCGGAATCGTATCGGAGCTGCCGGCGCGAGTTACGGTGGTTACATGGTGAACTGGCTCCTCGGACACAACAACGATCCAAGAGCTCGATTCAAGGTCTTCGTATCGCACGACGGTGTTTACAATCTCGAGAGCATGTACGGCACAACCGAAGAGCTGTGGTTTCCGGAATGGGAGTTCAAGGGAACGGCTTGGTCCAACCCCGCGATGTACACACGCTGGTCACCACACAAGTTCGTGCAGAACTTCAACACTCCGATACTGATTATTCACGGTGAGTTGGACTATCGAGTGCCGATCGGCGAGGGCATGCAGTTGTTCACGGCAGTGCAACGAAAAGGCATCGACTCCAAGATCCTGATCTTCCCCGACGAAGGTCACTGGGTTTTGAAACCACAAAACTCTCAGCTCTGGTTCCACACGGTGTTGGATTGGCTCGACAAGTATTTACAAAAAGAATCAGCCACGGAGTAACACGGATCATTCCGGTCTTTCCGGTGGCGGTGCGACGGCGACGAAGTCTTCGGCAAAGCGTAGACCGTAATCGTCAAGCAACTGATTGACTCTTTCGAGACGTGGAGCGCGGACGATCAGGCCGGCGTGGTGGCGCTTCTTAACGCGAGAGATAATCTCTTCGTCTGTGTACGCGGAAGTATCGGGGTATTCTTGTTTCGCGAGTGACAGGATAATTCCGGCGTACTCTTTGCGAATTGGTTTAATACTCGCCGGTCCTTTCCCGTCCGAAATCTCGAGTCGCGCCCACTCGCGCCAGAGATTCACGCCCGAAGCTGCCTCCAGCACATCTGAAATGTAAGCACCACCAACGCGTGCCGCGATCTCAAGAAAGTAGAATTGTCCGTCTATATCACTCTTAATGAACTCGGCGTGCGTGGCGCCGCGTTCCAGTCCGAGTGCGCGCACTAACTTTTTATTGATAGCCAGAAGCGTTTTCTCGTCTGCTGATCCTCTTTCCAGGGTGCGCGAGATATAGGCGCCGCCCTGATGGGCAACCTGCATCGGCGGACGACCGTACTGGTTCGTCCCCGCGAACAGCACCTTGCCGTCATTGACCACAGAATCGACGTGAAACACTTCACCCGCAATAAATCGAGCCAGCAGATAATAAGAAGCTCGCTCACGCAGGTTCTCACGCTCGTTCATCTCAGCGATCGCCCGCCGCACCTCTTCTGGTTCGCTCACTTTGCGAATTCCGATAGCCGAAACGTCCGAACGCGGTTTGATTATCCATGGACCAGGAACTCGTTCCATGAAGGCGTCAACCTCTTCAGAGTTAACCAGTGGTACGAAATCCGGAACGTTGATTCCCGCGCGCTGGCTGTGGACTGCCATTGATAATTTGTCGCGAAACACTTTCGCACCTGAGCTGCTCAGTCCGGGCAGACACAGATGTTCACGCATTAAAGCAGCGGTAACAACGTCAAACTCTTCGAGTGCAACCACTCGATCGATTCGTCGATCGCGCGCCAAAAATGCCAGCAGATCGATAAAGAGCGCCGGCCCTGCATCATTCGGGACTGCGATCAGATCATCCAGACTCTCGCGCGGCCAGTCTTCCCTGAGCATCTTCTCTTTGGTCACCAAAATCACGTGACAACCATGAGCTTTGCATTCATTAATGAAATCAGCGCCTTTAAAGTAAGTCGCCAGGCAGATGACGTTGAGGGGGCGCTTCGCGGTTTCCGGCATTTCGTTTTCTCTTTTCAGAGGTGTGATGATGCTGCTAAGGTATCGACCGACAGGATTTCACAAAACACAGATTAACCCAAGTAATCCCGTAAATCCTGCAAAATTCCCGGAATCCTGTAAAACTAAATGATTATCAAAGGCCCCTACCCGGATGTAGAAATCCCTGAAACTGCGCTCACGCCGTTTGTCCTGCATCGGGCAACTGAACTCGCCGACAAGGCCGCGCTGATTGAAGGCCCAACAGGCCGCAAGGTTACTTACAAGCAACTTTCCGATGCGATCAGCATTGCGGCGTTCAACCTTCAGCAACGCGGCTTCAAAAAGGGTGACGTTTTCGGCGTTGTCAGTCCGAATTGTCCTTCGTATGCAATTGCGTTCCATGCGGTGGCGACTTTGGGTGGTATCGTCACACCAATCAATCCGCTGTACACGCGAAAGGAAATTGCGCATCAACTCAAAGACTCGGGCGCGCGTTTTCTGGTAACTGCGCCAATGTGCCTGGAACGAGCAGCCGAAGCCGCTGAAGAGACCGGTATCGAAGAACTCTTTGTTTTCGGAGAGGCGCCAAACGCGACCCCATTCGATTCTCTACTCGTCGATAATGGACGCGCCGAGCAAGTGGAGATTAATCCACGCGAAGATCTCGTTGCCCTGCCCTACTCGAGTGGCACTACCGGGATGCCGAAGGGCGTGATGCTCACTCATCACAACCTTGTCGCGAATCTCTGCCAGATGGATGGCCTGTGCTACTTCTACGACTCTGACACTTTGATCTGCGTGCTGCCGCTGTTTCATATCTACGGCCTGGTTGTCGTCCTGAACATGGGACTCTACGCCGGCGCGACGATCGTGACGATGCCACGCTTCGAGCTGGAGGGGTTCCTGCAAGCAGTTCAGGACTACGACGTGACTCTCGCACACCTGGTGCCGCCGATCGTCTTGGCTTTGAGCAAGAATCCGATTGTCGACAATTACAACTTGCCAAAACTAAAGACAATCTTCTCCGGGGCAGCACCTCTCGGCGAAGAACTGACGCGCGCGTGTATGAAACGTCTCGGATGCAGTATTCGGCAGGGTTATGGGATGACCGAAACGAGTCCGGTGACTCACTCATCGCCGGCGCCACCGAAAGAGATCAAGTTCGGATCGGTTGGAGTTGCGGCGCCAAACACTGAATGTAAGATTGTCGATCTCGAAACCGGTGAGTCACTTGGTTCAGGACAGAAGGGCGAAGTTTGTGTCCGTGGTCCGCAGATTATGAAAGGCTATTTGAATAAGCCTGACGCCACGGCGCAAACAATCGACGCAGACGGGTGGCTGCACACGGGAGACATCGGATATGCGGATGAGGATGGACACTTCTTCATCGTCGATCGGGCAAAGGAGTTGATCAAATACAAAGGATTTCAGGTACCACCGGCTGAGCTGGAAGCCCTGCTATTAACGCACCCGGCGGTGGCAGACTGTGCGGTAATACCGTATCCGGACGATGAAGCGGGAGAAGTACCCAAGGGAATCCTGGTGTTGCGAGAGCCGATTGAGCCCGAAGCAATCCTCGAATTCGTGGCAGAACGTGTGGCGCCACACAAGAGAATTCGCTATCTCGAATTCGTCGAGAAGATACCGAAGTCGCCCTCCGGGAAGATCTTGCGCCGCGTCCTGGTGGAGATGGAGAAGGCGAAGATTGCCGCAGGTTGACTTCTCACGCAACGGCGCAGCGGCGCAACGAAATACGTCGCGCCGTTGCGTCGTTGCGTAAGAAAACCCTATCATAGGTCGCCGACAACTAACTGATTCACCCGACCCAGACATGGCCGAATCAGCACTCCACGTGGTCAAGTTAAAAGCTGAGGGAGGTAATGACATGTATTTTCGTCGATTACATTTGGCACTTGCGATTCTCCTGATGACCGCATTCGCAGCTTCAGCGCAGCAGAAGCCTGTTGAAGTCTGGGCAGAATGGGAGAGTTTGAGCCCTGAGAACGAAGAGTTCACAGTACTAATGCCGAAAAACCCGACCACGGAAGCAACGACTTTCCCTTATCACAAAATGGAGATCAAGGCGCGGTTGTATCTCGCAACCTCGTCGGTGGGACCAGTGCTCGCTGTTACATCACTGAGCGGTATTAAATCCGATCCCGCGCAATACACCGAGTTCGCTCGCTTCAATTCTTATATCGACGCATTTAAAACATTCTTCCCTGCAAAGGTTCGTTCGAAGGAGACTCCTGCGAAGCTCACACTCGTGAACAGTCGTCCCTTCCGCGGTCACACCGGCAGATCGTACAAAATGACTCTCGGCGACTTGAGCGGATCCGTCAACGCGTTTGTGACGAAGAAACGGTTCTACGCGATCGTTACACTCAACACTAAAAAGGACGAAGCACTGGATGAAAAATTCCTCAGCTCGTT
This sequence comes from Pyrinomonadaceae bacterium, assembly GCA_036003745.1. Classification (GTDB taxonomy): domain Bacteria; phylum Acidobacteriota; class Blastocatellia; order Pyrinomonadales; family Pyrinomonadaceae; genus PSRF01. The sequence continues at coordinate 62,760 of DASYSD010000060.1, read as the reverse complement.
CGAACTGCCCGACCGCGTAAACGAAGCTCCAAAGATCACCGCAAATGCTAACGTTGACCCGAACGCCAACCCTGCCGCGGGCCAGGAGGCAAATAACCAAAACAGCGTGGCAGGTGCTGAAGGCGAAGTTACACATCCGAACACACCGAACAACAACAGCAACAACAACAATAATGCTGAAGGCGCCGGTCAAGGCGTTGCAGCCAACAATCAGCCGCAAAGTCAGCCACAACCGAATCAGCCAGGTCAAAAACGGGCGCCAATTGCGGGTGGCATGCTGAACGGTAAAGCGATTTACCTGCCGATACCGGAAGTGCCGGCGGGGGAAGCGACCGGTGTGGTGCTGGTCCAGGTTTTGATCGACGAGCAAGGCAGCGTGGTTGATGCCAGGGCTGTGTCTGGTCCACAACACCTACAGGCATCCGCCGTGAATGCAGCGCGACTCGCAAGGTTCACGCCCACATTGATGATGGGCGAACCGGTCAGAGTTAGCGGTACGCTTAGTTATAATTTCGTTCGTTCAAATTAGGAAATATCATCCGCGTTTATCTGCGGCTAACACTCAACACTGGAGCTGAAACTAAAGCATGTCATCTGGGATTGCCACTGTGTGTCCCGCGTGGTCCATAGCGGGCTACCTGGAAGTGCGCGACGATCATCTGACCGTCAACGGCGCTGACTCTCTCGAACTGGTCAAAGAATTCAACTCGCCGTTGTTTGTTTTTTCCGAGGGCCGAATTCGCGACAACATCAGCCGTCTAAAACTCGCCGCCGAGGCGGTCGATCGCCCGATCAAGTTTTGCTACGCGTCAAAGGCAAACTCAAATATGGGGATCCTGAAGGTGGTCCTCGAGTCGGGAATTGATATCGAGGTTAACAGCGGCGGTGAACTCTTCAAGGCTCTGCGTGTCGGTTTTCGGCCCGATCAAATTATCTTCAACGGCACGAGCAAGTCTGATGATGAGATCGACGATGCCGTACGTGCCGGAATCTATGCGCTCAATGTCGATTCAATTTATGAGATTGGTTTAGTCGAACAATCGGTTGAACGTTTGCGAGCACGCGGTGAAAATGTTCCGCCGGCGCGCATCACGCTCCGACTCGTGCCTGAGATCGGCACTCGCTCGCACCTGGGTTTACAAACTGCGCTATTAACATCAAAGTTTGGCATCTCTTCGTCAGAAGTACTAGCCGCCTTCCGTCGTGGTTTCCAGAAACCTGAGCTGGTCCATGTTTGCGGCATTCACATTCACGTAGGCTCGCAAACACCCGACGTGGAACCATTTGCCGAAGCATTCAAAAGCATGTGGGAGCACCTGGTCACGATTCATCGCGAAACGGGCCACACTCTCGAACACATCAATCTCGGCGGCGGAATTCCCGTAAATTACCTGCGCGATCGTTCACAAGCGGATCAACTTCCGGAACATGAGCGCGACATGCTCGGCGCCGAACTCGAGCCTTCCGAAGTGCTCAGCGAAGCGTTACGCGTCGCGCGCGAATCGGCGCGTGCTGCGAATGCCGAACACCTGCTCGATCAAGTGACGATCCTGCTGGAACCCGGTCGCAGCATTATTGCTGACGCAGGCTTGGTGCTCACGACAGTCCGCAATATCAAACGTCGTCCGGAAACAGGCGATATCTGGTTGTTGACCGACGCCGGTTACAACATCATGCTCTCGATGAACAATTACAAGTGGTACTACCACTTGATCTCAGCGTCGCGAGCGGGTGCGCCATATCCGCGAGATTATAAAGTTGCGGGCCCGCTGTGCGATTCCGGCGACGTTTACTTCGACATCGAACGCGAAGGTCGCTTGCCTGACTATCGCAAACTGCCTGAAGACGTTGGTCCAGGTGAAGTGCTGGCGCTGTTGAACTGTGGCGCTTACTCACTGGCCCAGATGTTTCATTACAACGGGCGACCGCTGCCGGCTGCTGTTCTCGTTCGCAGAGATGGTTCAACCGATCTCATTCGGCGTCGCGATACCTACGAAGATTTGATCACCAACGACAGATATTAGCCACAGATCTACGCGGATTTTATACGGATGCAAACTGAACACACTCAACTAATCCGCGGTCTGGGATTGATCGCAGCAATCTCAGTCAACGTCGCCAACATCATCGGCACCGGCGTGTTTCTCAAGGCGCGTGTAATGACGTGCAACGTGGGGACACCCGCGAAGGCACTCATTGTGTGGGTTCTCGCGGGTCTGCTGGCGATGGCCGGTGCGCTCACCTATGCAGAACTGCTCGCGATGAAGCCTCGTGCGGCTGGCGAGTACGGCCTCATCCGCGATGCATACGGCCGGCCGCTGGGCTTTATTTATGGCTGGACTCAATTCCTCATTGCGCGCACGGCTTCGGCTGCGGCGCTTGCCGTTGGCTTCGCAATCTTTCTCAACGACCTGGTTGGAGGAACCTTAAAACCAGTCGTACTTGGACCATTTGCTCTACCCGGTGGGTTCAATGTCTCACTCACTCGTCTGCAACTCGTCGCCCTCTTGGCGATCATCATCACTACAGTAATTAACTGCGCTGCGGTACGAGTGAGCGGAGGTGTCGCCAGTGTGCTCACCGGCATGAAGGTGATATTGCTGATCGGCGTTGGACTGGGAGCGTTCTTCTACAGTGATGGCAATTGGGGCAATCTGGCTCTCACAAACACAGGCGGAACGTGTGAAGGCGTAGGGATCGTGGGCGGCGGGGTCGCCGGATTTGCTGCGGCAATGATCGGCGCGCTTTGGGCTTACGATGGTTGGAACAACATCACGTTTCTGGCCGGTGAGGTAAAAAATCCGGGTCGTAACCTGCCCCTCGCTCTTATTGGCGGTGGCCTTGTCGTGATGGGACTTTATCTCTTCGTGAATGTAAATTACTTCCACGTACTGACGCCGACTGAGATTGCGAGTGTGCCGGCCTCTTCGTCGGTCGCAGCCGAGGTAGTCCGACGACTGCTCGGCGCGGTTGCGGTAACACTGATGGCTGCGGCAATGATGACCTCATCGTTCGGCGCGCTGCACGCATCGATTCTGGCCACAGCTCGCATACCTTACGCACTCGCGAAAGACGGTCTAATAGTAAAGAGTCTGGCACACGTATCCCCGCGCACTCACGTGCCCATCCGAGCGCTCGTCGTACAGTGTTTTTGGGCATGTGTGGTGGCTCTTTCAGGCGAATACGACACGCTCACTGACTATGCGATCTTCGCACTAACCCTGTTCTACGCCCTCGTCGCGGCATCGATCTTCATTTTCCGGCGTCGCGAGCCTGACGCGGAACGACCATACCGCACCTGGGGTTATCCGGTCGTGCCAGTATTGTTTCTGATCGTTTCGGTCGCTCTCATATTGATGACGATTCGAAACTCACCACGGCAATCAGCCATCGGCCTCGGCCTGATTCTTTTAGGGGTACCCGTTTACTGGCTACTGTCTATTCGCAAGCAAACAACTTCTCCAGGCCCGCCTGATTAGAAATTTCTGCTTTTTGTGCCTTCTGCTGGCACTAGTTCCGTGAGACTTGAATGAGCGGAGATCGCTTTCCTTCGCTGGTGGCGAGGAGGGCTTTGCCGTCGGCTCGGTAGGCAATCGATTCGCCTTGCTTGCGTTTGCCAAGATCGAATCCGGTCATCTTTTGTTTCCAGACATCATTAAAGTCCCGGCTGCCTTCCGGCAACACTAACTCATAACCCTGAAAATAATCGCATAATGCAACGCGACGTCCATCAGGTGAGACACCGCCTCCCGTGATCACACCGCCAAATAAACTGGGCACTCGAACCTCGCCAATGCGTCGCAGTGTAACCAGCTTACCGGCAGTGAATGGCGCGGCCGCTTCGTAAACCGCAGGGTTAGCGATCAGCACCTTCGTGACGATGTAAATGTTGCCGCTGGTCGGATGGACCAGCAGTGCTTCAGCGTCGTGTTTGCCATCAGGATATTTGAGTCTGATTGCTTCTGCTGGTTCAGTCGATCCGGGCCGTGCTTTAGTTTGCGTTCGAGTAGCGGTTGAGAGTGTGGGCTCGGCGACACGGTAGACGACGATTTCGTCGCGAGCTTCGTTATTGTCACCAATGTCGCCGATATAGAGATACGACTTGTTTGTCTGTGGTCCAGGGCCGGCAGCTATGTCTTCCCAGTCGCGCGCCTGCGCACCTGTTACGCGAAAGACGCCGCGCAAGTTGCCGCTGGTGTCAAAAGCGTAGATAAATGGTCCATCCCCGGAGTCGTTGTGCGTCCAGTAAGCGCCTGGTGACACTCGCGAGGCGACGAGGCCACTGCTTTCCGTGATCGATTTTTCTTTGATAGTGGTGATCGTCGCTGGTGGACCGTAAACCTGGGCTGACAGAGCCACGACGACACAGAAGACAAGCGAGCTTAAATGCATTCGATTCAGTTAGACAGGATGAACAGGATTTTTCAGGATTGACATGGTTTCATCCTGTTCATCCTGAAAAAATCCTGTCAATCCTGTCAACTAACCTCTCTGGGCCAGCGCCGCGCGCGCTACTTCCTTGTCGTCAAAGTGAAACGTCTCGCGGCCGATGATCTGATAATCTTCGTGGCCTTTGCCTGCAATCAACACGAGATCGCCTGCACGCGCCTGAGCAATCGCCTCGTGAATCGCTTCAGTGCGGTCCGCGATTTTGCGATAAGGCTTACCCGTTTTCTGAATTCCCTCTTCCGCGTCGCAAAGAATCTGCTCCGGATTTTCGGTGCGCGGGTTGTCGGACGTCAGAATCACTACATCGCTCAAACTGCCGGCCGCTTCACCCATCGGTGCGCGCTTCGAACGATCTCGATCGCCACCACAACCAAACACCGTGATGATCTTTCCCTTAACTACATCGCGCGCCGTGCGCAACACATTCAAAAGCGCATCATCGCTGTGCGCGTAATCCACCACCACTGAAAAATCACCATCGTGCGGCACACGCTCAAAACGACCCGGCGCGCCGGTGCACTTCTCAAGCGCCGCTGTCACCGTGTCGAAGCTGTAACCCAGCGCCAATCCACTCGCGACTGCGGCGAGTGTGTTGTAAATATGAGGTGGACCAACCAGCGGCGAATGAAAATCGCGTTCGCCTGCCGGTGTCGACAGGCGGAAACGCATACCATTCAATGAAAACTGCGGATCGCGAGCGGTGACTTCCCCATCGCCATTCACTGCGTACCGAATGACACGACGTCCTTCTCTCTCTAACGACTCGGCAAGCTCGAGACCGTAAGGATCATCCACATTGATCACTGAATTGCGCGGTCGCGATCCCAAACGACCATCGAAGAGTCGCTGTTTCGCGTACCAGTAATTCTCCATCGTCTTGTGGTAGTCGAGGTGGTCGCGTGTGAGGTTGCTGAAGACCGCTACCGCATATTCGAGCTCGTCACAACGATGAAAATCCATTGCCTGTGACGAACATTCCATCACGGCGGTGCGACAACCAATCTCGACAGCCTGTCGCAGCAGGCGTTGCATATCAGGAGCTTCAGGCGTGGTGCGATCGGCTTTGAACCGTTCCTTGCCGAGACGATATTCAACGGTGCCGGTCATGGCGACAGGCTCGCCTGCCTCTTCGGGGATTGAAGCGATCAAATAGGCGGTAGTGGTTTTCCCGTTGGTCCCGGTGATGCCGGCGAGTTGGAGTTCTCGTGACGGATGATGCTGGACTTCGGCAGCGGCGAGTGCCATCGCGCGGCGAATGTTGGCTACCTGAAGCCACACGCCATGGAAGTTTTCAGGTGCTTCGCGTTCCGACAAGACTCCCGCGGCGCCTTGTTCCATTACTTTAGGGACGAATTTGTGCGCATCGAAGAGCGCGCCGGCAACGGCAGCGAAGAGCCCGCCTTTGCCGACGCGCCGTGAATCGTGACTGACGTCAGTGATCACGGAAGTCTCATCACCAACGAGTTTACCTTCGGTGATTGTGGCGATTTGTTTAATTGTTATTGGTTCGGACATACCATCGGAGATTTTCTCGCGCAAAGGCGCAAAGGCGCAAAGGAAAACTCAAGGTCGCGGTTTTCTCTTTGCGCCTTTGCGCGAGAAAACACGTTTAGATTTGTGCACTCTTAGGGATTTGCGCCTGGCGGTTTCACCACGACTGCCGGGATATTCTGATCGCGCACCAGTTGATTAAACGCCGGTACATCGCTTCGCATTAACTGCGCCAACTTCTGCAGCTCCGCATCGATCTGCGTTACCACTTCGTCATACACAGCATACGACTGCGCCGTTGGCGCTGCTTCAGCGCTACCCACAACGCCGCCAAGCGCCGCGAGCTTGTTATTGAGACGGATCGGAAAATTCAGCGGATCCTGGTTGCTTTGATTCTTGGTCTGGTAAAGCGTCTCCTCAATGGTCGTCAGGTTCTTCGTTAGAGCCGTGCCAGCATCGTTGACGACTTTGAAGTTCGGCTGACCCGCCACGCGTTTCAACAGATCCTCAATCTGCTTACGCACATCCCGGATTTGGATGATCGCATTATGCGTCTCAGTCAACTTGTCGCGAATCTTCAGACCCAATTCGAGTTGTTTCGCGTAATCCGTTGGTGTCGTCGTCAAACGCGGATCGGGTTTGATGTCAAAGTTTTGTGTATACGACTTACCTTCAACCGTGAGTTTGACCTGGTACGCACCCGGAGGCAGCTTTGGACCACGAGTTTCTCCGGCCCAGAGAATCATTCCCGGAAAACGCACTGCATCCGGATATCGAGTGTCCCAAACAAAACGATTGAGCCCGACTTCCGTCGGCACAGGCGGCGGCGCACCTCCACCACTAAACCCACCGCCTTCACCGGGCGGTGGTCCTGCCGGCGCTGGCGCCGCTGCTTCACCCTGACGCCGCACGCGCGCGGTAAACTTGCGAATCGATTTACCTGACGAATCGAGGAACTCCAGATCGACATCAGAAGCCGGCTTCGTTTTCAAAGAGTAGTAAACCACTACGCCGTTCGCCGGATTTCTTCCAAGTGTTGCCGTCGCTCCGAGCGGAAAACCACCACCCGGCATACGATAACTTTCCTTCGGTTTGTAGAGTTTTGTTTCTCCTGCTGCACTGAAACCACCTGCATCCATCATCTGGTGCAGCACCGGCAGGTCGTCGAGAATCCAGAATGAACGTCCCTGTGTCGCGACTACCAACTCCTTTTCGCGTTTCTGAATTGCGAGATCAGTGATCGGCACCACCGGCAAATTCAGTTGCAGCGACTGCCAGTGATCGCCGTTATCAAATGAGACGTACATGCCTGTTTCCGTTCCGGCATAGAGCAGGCCACGCTTATTTGGATCTTCTCGAATCACGCGTGTGAAAGTTGTCTCAGGAATGCCGTTAGTGATCTTCTTCCAGGTCTTGCCGTAATCGTTGGTCCGGTACAGATAAGGCTTGTTGTCGTCCCACTTGTACATCGTTGCTGCGACATACGCTGTCGCCGGATCGTGTGGTGAGGCTTCCAATGAGTTGATCTGAATCCACTCCGGCATGATGCTGGACGGAGGTGTGACGTTCGACCAGTTTTTGCCGCCGTCACGTGTCAATTGAACCAACCCATCATCACTGCCCGTCCAGATTGTGCCCGCCTGCACGTGAGACTCCATCACTGCAAAGATCGTCGCGTAGTACTCAACACTGGTGTTGTCCTTGGTGATTGGACCGCCGGAAGCTGCCTGTTTCGTTTTATCGTTACGCGTCAAATCCGGACTAATCGCCTGCCAACTGCTACCTTCGTCCGTAGACATGAACAAAACATTAGCGGCGGTATACAGCTTGTTAGCATCGTGTGGTGAGAACAGTAATGGGAAATTCCACTGAAACCTGTACTTCAAGACATCCGCACCTGCTCCCATCGGATTGTTTGGGTATGGATTGATATCGCGTTGTTGACCAGTGCGATGATCGCTGCGGGTCGTCAATCCACCGTAAGAGCCTGCGAAAACGATCTGCGAGTCTTTTGGAGACGGCGCGATCCAACCCGATTCGCCGCCGCCAACCTCGTACCAATCACTCGTGCCGATGCCGCCTTCCGTTGTGCGACTTGCAATACGGACGGTTGAGTTGTCCTGCTGAGCGCCATAGACGTTGTAAGGAAAATCGTTGTCGAGTGCGACACGGTAAAACTGTGCCGTCGGTTGATCCTGATCGGTCCAGCTTCTGCCGCCGTTGAACGAAACATTCGCGCCGCCGTCGTTACTTTCGATCATCCGGTTTGGATCGTCCGGCGCAATCCACAGGTCGTGGTTGTCCCCATGCGGCACCCCAATGCCGGTGAAAGTCCGACCACCATCGTTCGATCGATAGAAGCCCGTGTTCAAAACGTAAACAGTGTCGACATTTTTCGGGTCGGCATAGATACGCGTGTAGTACCACGCGCGTTGGCGCAACCGGCGTTCTTCGTTGACTCTGGTCCAGGTTGTGCCGCCATTGTCGGAGCGGAAAACGCCGCCGTCTTCAGCTTCAACTATCGCCCAGATTCGATCTGAGTTTGCTGGTGAAACCGCAATGCCAACCTTGCCGACCATGCCTTTCGGCAGACCGGTGTTGCGTGTCAGTTCGGTCCATGTATCGCCGCCATCAGTCGATTTGAAAATGCCGCTGCCTGGACCACCGCTCTCCAGTGTCCAGGGTTTACGATAAACTTCCCAGAAACCTGCGTAGAGTATGTTGGGATTCGACGGATCGAGAATCAGATCGATCGCGCCCGCCTTGTTTCCTTTGTTGAGAATCTTTTCCCAGGTTTTGCCGCCATCCTTCGAACGAAAGACGCCGCGTTGATCGTTTGGTCCCCAGACGTGACCCAGAGCTGCGACGTATACGAGATCAGGATTCTTTGGGTGCACGCGGATACGTGGGATTTGTCGCGCGTCTTCGAGGCCTATGCGCTTCCACGTCTTACCGGCATCATTCGACTTGTAAACACCATCTCCGTGCGAAACGTTACCGCGGATGGGCGACTCGCCCATGCCAACGTAGATCGTGTTGGGATCAGAGTCAGCAACTGCGATCGCGCCGACAGAGCCTGTTCCAAACACGGAGTTATCGCTCACTGACTCCCAGTTGATACCGCTATCAGTGCTCTTCCAAACGCCACCTCCCGTCGCCCCGTAATAGTAAACAAATGGCTGCGAAGGAACACCGGTAACAGCCGCACTCCGTCCGCCGCGATATGGACCGATACTGCGATACTGCAGTGCCTTGAGAAGATCAGGTTGTTTTGGTGGCTGCGCCGAATTTTGCGCGTGAATGGCTATTACTGAAAACGCGAGCGCAACGGCGAGACAGAGAATGATGCTCTGACGAGACGCACGACACGTCTTGAACATGTGGATGGGCTCCTTTATAAAAATCGGTTTTTTATCCGCGTAAATCCGAGCCTAACTGATCTCTTCGCGCAGAGGCCGGCTCATCAATTCCGCGACCGCGTCGCGCGCAGGTTTGCCCTCATAGAGTACAGCATTCACTTCATTCGTGATCGGCAGCTCAAGGCCGGCGCGATCTGCGAGTTTCTTCACGGCGCGCGCTGTATTGATGCCTTCGGCGACTTGGTTCAGCTCTGCAGTGATCTCGGCGAGCGTTCTTCCCTTCCCGAGCTCTTCGCCAACAAAACGGTTGCGTGAAAGACTCCCGGTACACGTCAACACCAGATCGCCGAGTCCGGCGAGTCCCATCAACGTCTCCATCTGCGCGCCCTCGCGACGCGCCAAACGTGTAATCTCTGCAAGTCCACGCGTTATAAGTGCCGCAACGCTGTTCGCACCAAATCCGAGACCTGCAGTCATACCAGCCGCGATTGCCATTACGTTCTTTACTGATCCACCTAGTTCAGTTCCCACCACGTCGGCGTTGGTGTAAATGCGGAGGTTCTCAAAACTGAGGTCATTCTGAACTGCGCGCGCGGCCGCACTGTCTTTGCTCGCGGCAACGATCGCCGTCGGATGTCCGGCAACTACTTCTTTCGCGAACGAGGGACCAGATAACGAAACGAAGGGGTGGCCGTCTCCAACAACATCTTTAACGATCTCTGATATTCGTTTAGTGGTTTCAATCTCGATACCTTTGGTGACACTGACGATTATTGCGGATTGGTCCAGCCATGTCGCCATCGTAGTGAGCGTCTCTCGGGCTGCGTGAGACGGAACGGCAAGGAGAACCAGCGAAGCTCCATTTAAGGCTGAGCTGAGGTCATCTGTCGCATTCACGTTCTCAGGAATTGACGTAGAGCTCAGATATCGTGGATTCACGCGCTGCTCAATAATGGAACTCACGACTGCTGCGTTTCGACTCCAAAGTCGCACTTCGTGCCCCACCCGCGCAGCTACAACTGCGAGCGCCGTTCCCCAACTTCCAGCTCCGATGATTGCGATCTCTTTCACTGTTTCTAAATTTGCGACTCAGTGCCCTGGGCCAACCGGCCAATATTTCCACGGTGTGCAAACACAATCAGGATCGCGCCTGCAATCGCCGCCGTCAGTAACGGTCGCAAGTCCGCGACAGGTTCAACAAACACAGTCTGCAACCAGGCAAACAACGGAATCGTTAAGGCTGCAACCATTGAACCCAACGACACATATCGTGTGAACCATACAATCGCAATGAACAAGACGCCGGCGCACAACAAAGCAACTGGCGCAATAATGAGGAACACTCCAACACCTGTCGCTACTCCTTTGCCGCCACGAAAACCAAGCCACACTGGAAAAATATGTCCGACGATCACGGCAATCGCCGCAGCGGTAACTATCCACTCCGCATTTGCCGATGGCCCAGCTACAACTCGAGCCCATTCCACCGCTACAGCACCCTTCAACGCATCAAGCACAAGCGTAAAAACACCCGCGGCCTTTCCCGCGCGCCGCGAAACATTCGTCGCCCCAGTTCCACGCGACCCGGTTTCTCTAATGTCAGCGCCCTCTTTGCTGCGCACGATCAGGTAACCAAACGGAATCGAACCCAGCAGGTAAGCAATAATCACGACGAGCAGTGGTCGCAACAATCCGACTCCTCACAACCTACTAACTTGACTTGGACACAGTCAGTATCACCTCGCGGTAGCGGGTGGGTACGAAGTAGAAGCGCTAAGATACTTTAATCCGTCAAAAAACCCACGTCAGAAATGTTTTTTCGCACAATCTCATAGACTTCGAAGTCGGGCGTGAAGTATCCTGCGGGCGCTTTTCCGTTAAGAACCAGGCATACCCTCAAGATCGCATTCCCAGTCTGAATTCAACGAGCATTTTCCTGACGTTTCAATCGCTTCTTGAAAACTCAATTGTGTGAGGCAAATCAATGCAGACGATCCTTTACCTAAAGGCTCACTGGCACATCCTGATCGGAATATTGATCGTTCTTGGCCTGGCCGCGGCAGCTTACATCGACTGGCAATTTGTCCAACTCGGCTTGTATGGACCGAGAGATATGGTTGGGAACGGCATCACGGTCGGACTCGCGAAAGCTTTCGACAATCGCTCGCTGTCCTTGCGCATTGAACGACTCAGCAACAGTCTGGCCCAACTGAAGGTGGTGGATCAGAAAGCCACTGAGAACATCGGCAAGATTCAGGGACTAAGCTCTACCCTTTCCGCAAGAACACTAACGCTCGACGCAACCGCCGGAACTAAGCCGGCAGCAACAGACCCATCGCAAACACCCCCGGGAGATGCGCTAGCAGCAGACGGCGCCGGCAAGACTCCAGCCACTGGTACCAGCGGAAGTAAATCAGAATCGAAAGCCGAAGTGACTCTAGCAGCCGGCGATATTCTGAATGAACAACTAAACCTCGCCACGCAGATTATGAACCTGCAAACATTGTATGAGAGATCACTGACTGATCGATTGATCGGCTGGGAAGCTCGTTTGCAGACGGTGCTCGGATTCCTGGTATCGATTACACCGCCAGCAGGCTTCGAAAACTGTGTTGCCGTTGTCGAGGTGGGCGTAAGAATGGAGCCGGATTGGGGTAGTCCGCCAGAGGTCGACCCCTCTAACCGAGTGTCATTGGTTGCGATGATCCCGCAGGAAAAAACCTATAACGCACAATCGACCAGCACAAACTCGCAATCGATTGGTGGCTCTGCCGTTGCTAAAGTTGTAACGCTCGGCGTCACCAGCAAAGGAGAGTCACGACAACTGTTCATTCATCGTGATTCTGATACGGTAGCTTTCGAGCGTAACCCGAAACAGGAACCACGGCTGTTTCCCGATGACAACGCTACTGTCTTCGGCTGGGAATTTCGGCCGGTACTTGGGCGTGACACAGTTACTCCGGGAATGCGGCAAATGCTCGCTGTCGTCGCACTTCCAAGATCGGACCCAAGTGAGAACAAAGAATACGTCAATCTGCAGATCAAGACTCGATCTTACTGGCGTCGTTACGACCGCGGGAAACAAACAAGTCGTCGCAAGTGGCATTGGTTTCCACAAAAGACTGACGGATCAGGTTCCGTCGAAAACGAAGTCCAGGAACTCGCGGTTCCTAACACAGCCCTAGTTCAAGAAGGTCTCGCACCCAAAGTAGAGGAGATCAGTTGGGTCAACTCCGGTCGTGACCGTGCGACCGTGATCGTTAAGGGTGAAAACCTATTTCCGGGTACCAGAGTGCTCGCCGGTGGAAGAGAGCATCGAGAAGAGGACGGCACTCTCACATTAAAATCAGATCAGGCACTGGAATTTGACACAACAGTTGCGGCAATCGCGTCTGGTGATGCCGTGCTGAGTGGTCGTTTTGGACGGTCGTCGCAACTCAGGGCCAGAAGAATCCCGGGCGTGAGAACTCTCTACCTGACCCGGGCCGTTATTAAACAAAGCCGGCGCGGCAAGGACCAGCGGATCAGCATCGACGTCAAAGGACTTGATGATGATGGCAACGACACCGATTTGGAAACTGCAATCCTGGATGATCTTCCCGATCCGGTTCTTTTCGTTGGCAATGAGCAGATTCCACCGCCTTATGACTATTGGCCTCTTGAGCCTCACAAAGATCCAAATGATCAGGATCTTCAATCACCTCTGGACTCACCTCTGCAGTCACCTCTTGAACCAACTGCCGTTCAGGGCGAAACCGACCGAGCAGTTACAAAACGCGGTGAGTTCACTTTCGTAAAGGCCAGTACGAAGAAATCGATCCGTGTTGAGGCCTGGATTCCTTCGTCGATCGCGGTGAACAGAAATTCATCCGTGATGTTTCGGGTGCCATTCTGTGGCCTCGAATACCAGTCATCACTGCCGCTGCAATTTTTTGAACCAACTGTAACCAGGCTGGGCGGCGGCGGAGATAATACGGTGTTTCGCATTTCGCATTCGCTCTGGCATGAGCGAACGGTGACAGTTGAAATTGACAGAGTCTATGACAAGCCACCACAGCTCGTAAAAGTTGCGAAAGATGACGGCGACTATCGATTCATCGTCTCTAACGGGGTTCTTAAACGATATCGGAATCTTGTGTTGCGCATCGAAGGGGCTGAACCGTACGTAATCTCGATACCAGAAGAGAAACCTAAACCGAAAGCGGTGGTGGATTTGAATGCAAAGCCACCCGAGGTAGTGAAAGGAACGATTGGACCAGCCGAGTGGAGTGGGACTGACCTGGGATCGGTAACTGCAGCGACATTAATCACGTCAACTATTCCGCCCAGCACACAACCGACAAGAACACCTGCGAGCTTCAGCCATTATGATGCCGGCAAAAAGATCGTTGTGTATTTCGACGGATCGTCGACGAATGTAATCGGCAGAGCTGAAGTGGAGTTTCAGGTTGGTCCAGATGCGACCGACACACAGCTCGCACCGATCTTGATCACGAATCCGCTAACGACGACTATCTAGGTCTTCACGGAACGTACTGTAGGGGCGGCCCTCCGTGGCCGCTCTACGTGGAATTCAACGAAGGGCGGCCACGGAGGGCCGCCCCTACAATTGAACCTCAGCTACTACAAAAGTCTCCGCCGCAGCATATCCAACGCCGCTTGCGAGGCGCGCCAGCGAATGAGATTACGATCACCCGGAAGAGTGAATTTGCGATGCTCCGTCTTTACCTCATCCGCAAGCGCAATGAAAACCGTTCCGACCGGCTTCTCTTCCGTACCACCATCAGGACCGGCGATGCCCGTAATTGACAGCGCAAAATCAGTTCCCGCTCTCTTGCGCATCCCTTCAGCCATCGCTTCCGCAACCGGCCCACTGACCGCGCCATGCTCGAGCAACAACATCGGCTCGACGCCGAGAGTTCGCGTCTTGGCATCGTTCGCGTAGGTCACCACGCCTTCAATGAAATACTTCGAAGAGCCGGGCACCGATGTCAGGCGTTGTGCGAGCAGACCGCCGGTACAACTTTCAGCGACCGAAAGAGTGTAACCACCGAGCGAGAGTTTCAATCCCACCACCTGCTCCATCGTTTCGCCGCCAAACGAGAAGACCGCATTCCCAAGCCGCTCTTCGATCTGCGCCGAGAGACGATCGAGTAAATCATTCGCTTCTTTTTCCGTACGGCCGCGCGCGGTGAAATGAATCTCAATCTCGCTCTTATTGAAGAGTATGGTGGTGACCGGATTGTCGTATTGCGAATAAATCGGCGCGATCTTTTCATCAACCGCCGACTCACCCATTCCAGCCACCCGCAACATCCGGCGCACGACCCGCAAACTTCCAGCACGTCCAGCCAGTCTTCCGGCCACGTGATTTTCAAACATCGGTTTCATTTCACGTGGTGGACCAGGCAGTAAAACAACCGCGGTGCCCTGATGATCGAGAAACATGCCGGGCGCGGTGCCGTTTGGATTCGGCAACACCTCAGCATCTTCGATCACCATCGCCTGTCGCGAATTGCGCTCCGGCATCGTAACGCCAAAACTCTGAAAGCGCTGTCGAATCTCTGCGAGCACAACCTCATCAAGCAAGAGTCGCCGGCCCAGAGCACGGGCAGTGATCTTACGCGTGATGTCGTCTTCAGTCGGACCAAGGCCGCCGGTGGTGATCACCACTTTTGAACGACGTACGGCATCTTTGATTGCTTCTTCGAGGCGGGCATCGTCGTCACCGACGATGGTCTTGAGTTTTACTTCGATACCGAGGCGATTTAATTGTTCGGTAAGCCAGAGACTATTGGTGTCGCTGCGATCGGGTGCAAGCAACTCCGATCCAATCGCAATGATTTCTGCTGTCAGGGATTCAAACACGCGGGCGACTCGCGTTAGTTATTAGCTGTTGTTTCTTCCTGGTAAACGTCGTGCAACACCTTCGAAATCGGAGGTGGCGCAGAGATCGCACCGAGTGGCAATGAAGATCCAAAGTGAACCTCCTCACGTGTCTCGACGGCTTCCGGCACTTTAGTCTCTTCCTGTGTGACCTGTTTCTGCGCTTCGAAAAGCTCACGGCTTTCACACAGCAGCTTCACCGCGTTGCGTTGTCGAGAGCGTTCCAGACTTCTGATGGCAGCGAGAGTCTGTGGTGCAGTTGACGGCTGATACTCGATCCTTCGCAATATCGAGACGTAGCGACGCAGTTGTGGCGATGGCGCAGTGCGATGTGTTTCGTTGCAAAGCTCGTCTTCATTCAGGCGGGCAAGATACTCAACCGCGGCTTCGTGATTACCGAGGCGCTGGTACAGTGCGCCGAGTGCGTAGTAACTTAACGGCGGCGGATCGGGCATGACCTCAAGCAGGCTCTCGCCGTGTTCAATGACTTCCGCGATCTCGAAACCGTACCAACGTCGTTCCTCTTCACGAAGAATCGCTTCCGCGCCGATATAGAAGTCAAAGATTCGTTCCACTTCGCGGGTTTGCGCACGCCGAGCACAAAGCCAAACTACAAAGACCGCTCCGGTGATAAGCACCATGATCACCGGTGGGAAGCCCACCGCATTGAGCATCGCTATAACGATAATAACTGCGATCGCCTTCGTAGTGAGTTTCCCAGTGCTCGACATAAGACCTCCACTTCTATTTCGCACTTCCAAGCCGCGCGATAATGGCGGCTCCTGCCTGTTCGGTAGAGAGTTGTCCGCCGAGATCTCTGGTCGTTTCATTCGCAGAGATCGCGCTGCGAACAGCGCCTTCTATTTCATTACTCAACGTTTGGAAGCCCAGGTATTCTAACATCATCGCTGAAGTCAGAATAGCTCCAATTGGATTCGCGATTCCCTTCCCGGCAAGTGGCGGGGCACTGCCATGCACGGGTTCGAAGAGCGACACCTTGCCTGGATGAATATTTCCTGAAGTGGCCAATCCGAGCCCGCCCTGAATTGCCGCGCCCAGATCAGTAAGAATGTCGCCAAACAAATTGTTGCTGACGATAACGTCATATTGTGATGGATCGAGCACCATGTACATCGCCATCGCGTCGACATATTGATGATTGGCGGTGATTTCGTGGTAACCAGCGGCAACTTCCTTGAAAACGCGTTGCCAGAGATCACCGCCGAAACGTTGCACGTTCGACTTATCAGCCATGGTCACACGCTTGCGGCCGTTTGCACGCGCGTATTCGAAAGCGGCCACGATGATTCGCTCGACTCCGCGACGCGTGTTCACCTCATCCTGAAGCGCAATCTCATCGGCAGTTCCATGTTTCAGAAAGCCGCCGGCGCCGCAGTATGCGCCTTCAGTGTTTTCACGAAAGACAACGAAGTCGATGTCCGTAGTCTTGCGATTGAGTAACGGTGTGAGGCGATCATTAAGCAGTCGCACTGGTCTGAGATTGATATAGAGATCCAGACCACCCCGCATTCCCAGCAAGATATCTTCGGCGTGTTTGTTTGACGGCACTCTCGGATCGCCAAACGCTCCGGCGAGGATCGCGTCAAACTCAGCGGTCAACATTTCAAGCGCGCCGGGAGGCAGTGTGACGCCATCGCGCAAAAACTTTTCGGCGCCCCAATCAAAATCGACAAATTCGAGCTCGAGGCCTTTAGTCTCCTGCAAACGCCGCAACACGCGCACGGCTTCGCGCACGACTTCAGGACCAATTCCATCACCAGGAATGACTGCGATTCTTTTCATATTCGGCATTTAGCCTTGTCTCACGCATAACGCGTCAAACATTAAAGTGGGACGCAAAGCACCGGAACGCGCGTTCCACGCAAAACTTTCTCGGCAGTTGAACCAAAAAGTAGTTCCTCTGCGGGCGTTGATCTTCCCTGAATTCCCATCACGATCATCGGCAGATCGAGATCGCGAGCAATCTTGAGGATTTCAACAAATGGAACTCCAACCACGATCATCTTCTCAATATCCATTTGCCCGACGTCAATTCCTTCCAGCACGTTTGCAAAACTCGACTCCGCCTGTTCCTTCAGCCGCGCTCTGAGTTCGTCCGTTGTTCCCATTCCGGCGGCGACAGCATCTCGCACAAATTCCTCGTCAACCACGTGGAGCAACGTGAGATCACCGTCGGGCGCTGCCATTCCCACAGCAACTCTGAGTGCATTCACCGAGCAGGGTGAAAAATCCATCGGAACAAGTATCTCAGGCGACTTAAGCATGTTCTGGCTACTCCTTCTTCTCTTTCGTGACTCGTTCAGCAATCTTCGGCAAGCTCGCCAGAATCGTGTCGCCAACAACCTTCATACTCTGTTGAGAAATCTTGTCCACCGTGTCGTCAGCCTTGTGCCAGTGTGGATACGACGAGAGTTGAATAATATCAACGGAGTCTACGCCGGCTCGCAGAAAGGGTTCGTGATCGTCACCGCCCACCCCTTCTTCGCGATCGACAAAGACTTTCTGGAATCCGAGTTCACGTCCGGTCTGCCAGATAATGTCCTGCAACCATTTTGTGCTTATCGGATCGCGACCCAATTCGAGATTCTTGTAACCCATCATATCCAGCAGAATCATCGCTTTCGTGTGTGCCAGTTCGTTACCTACACGCAACTGCGAGACATAGTGACGGCTGCCATAAGTGTTATCCGGATTGTCTCCTTCTCCGCAATCAGACCAGCCCTCGCAGAAAGCCTCTTCACCGTCGAAGAACACGAGTCGATACGTGGCTTTCGGTTTTTGTTTATTACTGCCTAACACTCGTCCAATCTCGAGCAACGTCGCCACTGATGCTGCCGGATCGTTCGCGCCCACAAAATACATGTCTTTGTAAAACTTCGTGTCGTAGTGGCTGGTGATCAGGATCAATGTCTTCGACTCACCGGAAATCTCAGCGACGATGTTTGCCATCTTCTTTTCACCCTGCGGGGTAGTGGCTTTGAACTCGTCGAGAGAAACATTCAACCCGTAAGACTTCAATTCGTTGGTGATGTAGGCGCGTGTCTTCGCGAGCTGTTCAGTGTCGGGCGGGCGTGGTCCAAAATCGATCTGTTTGCGAACGTGGTCCATAGCTCGTTCACCATTGAACGCGGCAACCACAGTGGGTGAAGGAGTTACCGGGCGGGTGCTGGTTGAGATACTGGCTTTAGGTCTCGGCGGTGGATCATCTTTTGGACAGGCAGCAAAGAGCAGCGGCATCAGTAACACAGTCGCCAGCTGGCCTATGCGATTTTGAGTACCGGATCGTCTGCCCATTCTTATTTCGTTTCTGCTTTTCTGGCTCGTGCAGCGCGTGCGCGACCCATAAAGGCATCGAATGTTTTCGAACCAAACGCAAGCGGCTTTTCAATCGCGGCGTCGAAAGCTTCAGACATCGCGATTGTTTCAAACTGCATGAGCGTCGCCAGCTTCTTACTGAGCGGTAACGCGCCGAACTTCTTCAGCAATTCCGCTGCGGTCTCTTCATCCGCGGGTCGAGTTTGGGGGCGCGTCGCCGCCATGACCACTACGTCTCCGTGGTTTTCGATCTTCACCTGACAGGCCAGCCGGAGAGACTGGTCCAGATGCTCCGAACCAAGCTGATTCTCCTCGACGAGACTTGGCGGCGAAAGTAAGTCTGCGCCGGCTTTCACTGAAACAAGACACGCAGGGCACTCGCCCTTTCCGGAAGTACAGCCGGCGCCGAGTGGCGCCCCCATGCGACGTGCTGCATCGATGAGATAAGTGCCCTGAGCGACAACACCACTGATGCCGGAGGGTTCAAATGTAATCGAGACACTCATACTAACCTCCAAACGACTGTCTGATCTTTTTTGTTAGTGTAAAGCCCGGGGAGACTTCTGCAAAACTAGGAACCGGCAATGAGGGTTTTGTCGCCTTGCTTTTGCGCAACCTGGCACTCGTGGCAGATGCCGATAATGCGTAAAAGATGCTGCGTAATCTCGAATTCATGCTTGGCGGCCATCGCATCCTGAAGCGCTTCGAGCTCGGCCGAAAAGAACTCAATAATCCTGCCACACTCCGAACAGATCATGTGATCGTGATGCTGGTGTTTGTAGTTGTGTTCGTAGTGCGCGCGCCCGTCGCCGAAACGAACCTCGCGCGCGAGCCCAGCTTCGGTTAGCAGTTTGAGCGTGCGATAAACTGTTGTTTGCCCGACGGTCGGATCTTCTTTTTTGACGAGCTGGTAGAGATCTTCGTTGGAGAGGTGCTCTTCGGTGCGCAGAAAAACATCCAGAATCAGGTCACGCTGAGACGTGCGCTTCAGCCCCTTCCTCTGGATGTGTTTAAGAAAGACTTCCTGCTCTTCGGTTAGTGGCTCTGCCGTAGTCATCAGTGGGAAGATTTTAACATTAGGTCACAGGAGGCGGAAGAGTACCGTCTTCTAAGGCCGAAGGCGTAGGCCAATTAACACCGAAGGCCTAGGCCAATTAATGCTGAAGGCGTTCGCTAATTAACGCCGAAGGCGTTCGCTAATTTCAGCCCAGGGTTCGAGCGAAGCGAGAACCCTGGGACCCAAATTTAAGATAATTACTTAACCCTGAAAGGGTTCCTCCCGGGAGAAACCCTTTCAGGGTTTGAGAACTTTCTTTCATTCCTGATCCCAGGGTTGTCGCTACGCTCCAACCCTGCGCTGAAATTAGCGAACGCCTTCAGCGTTAAGAATTCAGAACGCGTACTCAAGATACAGCTTGGCCTTGGTTATCTTCCCAACCTTTGGTCGTGGCAGTTTTACGCCGTCCCTCGCTGCGGTGGTTTTCTCCTCGTTGGTTTTGGCATCTTTGAAACTAATCGCTATCGTGTAAAGGCGGATGGGAAGTCAATAGTTTTTTGTCGTGGGTGTTGGGGTGGCTGCCCGTATATACTCAGTCAGATCACTAAGGAGGAGAGTATGATTTGGGTCTCTATGGCATTGTTGGCTGTGACCTCGTTCTTTCCTGTTATTCAATCCGGTTCAACCATCCGTCTTGAGTTGGGTGACACCACCATTACTGAGGACGGCTCTCGTGTCATCCAATTCGGCGGTAGATGCGGAAGCGGTGGTCTTTTAGCTTTTCATCTCCCGCAAAAAGGATGGTTTGTCGTCTCTACGGAACCCTTCCCTGGCTACGACTTCCAAAGAATCGCAAAACTCGACGGGAACAAGATCAGGTTCAGTCTTAACAGCAAACAATACGAAATTACATCCGACCACCCTATCAGCTCGACGGAACAAAAACTGGATCTCTGGGTTGTTCAAATCACACCACCCGCTGATAAGGCCGACGCGCAAAGCAAGTCGATCAGTTGCGCTAGTGATCTTCAAATTTGGCTCAAGACCAGGCTACTCAGGGACATCAAAAACTAACCTGCCACCAACCCAAATAGTCGGACCCGAGCGCCGCATAGCACGACGTTAGCTGTCTTCATCGATGGGTGACGGACTCACAATTAAATCTTCACGCACTGCCGGTAAGTTGAAATTCACTGAACGTCAGCCTCCAAGTCTGAACCATCCGGCTGAATACATCCGCGTCACTTTAGAGGACCGTGAGCTCGCTTCGTCATCTTCGTGCATCTATCTTTATGAGCCCTATGATTTTGTTACATTCTTTGATGAATTGGCGCCTGACTGGAAAGGCTTTGCAGGTGAGAAAGAGTGGAAATCGGTGGAGGAAGACTTTGCCCAGTCAGCCACTTCGAATGGTCTTGGCGTTGTGGCGCTGCGAGTAACGCTTGAATCAGGCTTGTATGAAGATGATTGGTGCGTGCAAGCAATAATTCACGTTGAAGCTGGTCAGTTGGAAGACCTTGCGCTGAGAGCTAGATTGTTCTTCACAGGTGCAGCGCGGTAGCTACCAAGCGCTTATCAGACTCGCCGGCGAGTGGCGTTTATTAGTAGTTGCATGAGTGAGTAGCTCCACCGATCCTGCTCGCACGTTCGTGCGCAACTTTTCTCTTGACAGCAAAGAAGCCTGCGAGTAGTGTCTTGGCCAGTTAACTCGGACTCATATCAACTTCGTTTAGGATTGCGCTCCGACCTCCCTTCACGCGCTAATCTGGATCAATCGGCAAGTGCAGAAGATTTTCCGCCAACGAGGTACTCACCATGAGATTCAGTCGGATCCGAAAACTCACATTCTATGCGGTCGTAACTATCGCCATTGCCTTTTCAGCGAGCCAGCTAGACTTTCCCAAGGTAAGGGCTGACGAGGGAGTCCAGTGCTGTGTCTACGGACAGGACTGCCCACGGTTTATTATATGTTGCCATCCAGGCCTTGGTCAGGCTCCCTGTTCTCAAAACAAACCGAATTACTGTCAAGTGATTTGCTGAGTTGCGGCTTCGCATAGTTTCATTAAGAAAGGATTTAAGGAAATGCGTAGAATTATGTTGTACGCACTAATGGCGCTTGCCATTGGCTACTCTTCGACTTGTTTGGATTTTCCGAAGGTGAAGGCCGATGAGGAGTTTGGTGTCTGCTGTACTTACGGCAATCAGTGCCCAAGCGGTCATATAGTCTGCTGTGTTCCAACTCCTAACATGGCAGATTGTTCCCCGACGAAGAAAAATTATTGTCTGGTCGCCTGTCCCTGATCGGACATGTCCTCGAGATCTTTAACACTGTAAGGGCCATGCGTATTTTCAAAAACTGGGGACTGCCTCAACAACCGTTGCATACCATCGTTCTGACTCTTCTCCTGGTCTGTTCCGTGGGAGTTAATCTGTTACTCGCTCGTAAGACCAAGAGACTTCAAAGCACTCTGGATACCATTGAGTCCGGAAAAAAATACTGCCTGGATCGGGACTTCCTGCTTTGGAGGCGACATCGCTGAGCGGGACGCCTATCAATTTTTCCTACAGTGACTCATCATTGCCAACGGTTATTTACGTCTTTTCTACGTCCTGTGGTTGGTGTGACCGAAACATCGAGAATATCAATTTCCTGGCTACGAACAGAAGGGACAGTTATCGTTTTATAGGTTTGAGTATTGATAGGGACGTAAGTCAACTCAGCGACTATGTGACAAAAGCCAAGCTTCCTTTCCCGATTTACCACTCTCCATCTCCGTTGATGTGGAATGACTACAAACTCGGCGGAACTCCAATGACAATCGTTGTTTCTCCGGAGGGCAAAGTACTCGATGATTGGTCGGGCGCCTACGCACAAGCGATTGGGAAAAACGTTGAGTCATTTTTCAAAATCAAACTTCCAGGAATAAGACCTGCGACAAACGAGGGGTCGTTTGAAACGGTTCACTGATAGTTTTTAGTTTTCATACATTTATCTTTCGTCAGAAGCTCGCAACATATGCATTGGGTGAGGATAAAAACGACGGTGTTGTTAAAGAGTTTCTTGAGAATTGGATTGTTTTTGTGGATTTGTGGAGGCTGTTTCTTATTTGCTCAGCTACCTTCGACCATCAATCAAGCCGATTCTCAAGTTCAGAATCGGATTCATTCTAGTAAGGGTGCCGCTTTAAAGAGTTGGGAGATCGAGAATCTTGCTGGCCTCGCGCGAAGTGCTCCTCCTGAAGTCGCAGCCGATATTCTGCTCGCGCTTGCATCAGCCAGCGCAAACGACAAAGAGCGATCTGTTGCACTTATTGAGGAAGCATTCCGGATTGCGACTCAAGTACGCGAACCACGCAAGCAGCGATCATCTGGTCTCCAAGTCGACACAAGGTCCGGTTTCAAAGAAAGAGCGTTTGACCTGCAACTGGATCGAACCTCACTCCAAAGCAAAGCCGTCATCCAGATGATTCCACTTAATCGCGTTCGCGCGAGGAACATGTTCGAAGAAATTTCGGTCGGTCCGATTAAGACATTGGACTGTAAAGATGCCTTGATAGACGACTTTAGGCCGTACTATCAAGCAATGGAAGCCGTTGCCAACGAGTGCTTTACAGACAAGGAAAAAAAGGTATCGATTCCGGCACAATTCGTCGCGAACCGAATTCGGAACATCAAATCCCTTTCTCAAATAACGCCCGCCGAAAAAGCGGTTATCGGTACAAAGACTTCCAGAGAGGGGTTGTTCTTACTGGCCCAACTCATCACGCAGGCGCTGAACCGTGTTCCCGATGATCCGCGATCCTTCGCTTTTATGATTGAACGTGAGTCATTTGTATCAACCACTGAGGAACTGATTTCAAAGCTAGAGCAAAATAATATTCAGACCAATGAATTCATAACGGCCACCCGATCGTTCTTGGTCAGAAACCTGTCAGGCGACGTATGTGGAGATGTGCGGTGGATTAAGAATGACAGTGCGAGTACCTCACGTTTGTTAGAGGCCTTAAATGCCATTTTCCCAAATCCTATTACTCCCGATGACATCCGTCCTGCTGAGATCAGCTCGCAAGCTGATAACGTCGTTTATTGGAGTACGCCAAAAGCTAAGAGGATAATGGATGCCGCCAGGGTGCTTCGGTTCGGTGACGGTACTTCACCGCTGTCTGAGCAAGAACGGACCAATGCCGATTGGCATCAGAAACTTGTCGAGTTCCTGGACCTTCTTGAGAACTGGGATTCCAACTCGGAAGGATCGGAAGACGATTATTTTCAGCAACGCTGTAATATGTATAACTTGCTGGTTGAGCTCTGTCCTGACGACGCTCAGCGCGATGTCGTTTTCCGGAGGTATGCAATTTATCTGAAAGAGACTAGCGAAAGATACAAGGGCCGTATTGAGTGGATCCTCGCACTCAAAGATTACTTGCGAGCTTTGGAATCGAAGACCGAAGTCAGTAGAAAATCCTCTCTAGATCCATGGCTATCCTCAAGCGACACCAGTTTGCAACTCTATGCCAAACTCGCAGCCTTACGAATGTCTGGCAACCAATAGTTGACCGAAGGTGTTTACGTTTACGTGGCCGAGCTGCTGACGCGAAACGTTCGGCGCGCTACGCTTTGATGGAAGAAGGAAGTGTGTTCTGCGCTGATTGAACTGTCGGATGATTGCTGCGGTCCTTTACGAAAAGAAGGACCATCTTGCGCTTGCAGCACTTTGGTCTGGCATTTGCTGCATAATTCTCGTTAATCGCTGTCAGGATGAGAGGAAAGAAAGTTGAAAATAGCTTGGATAGCCTTGATAACTGTCTTGCTTTCTGTCGATTGCATGGCCTCTAATGTGTCGCTACATATCAGCGATCAGCAAGTTACCGAGATCGATTCACAAGATGCACGGCAGCTTGCCATAAAATTCACTACCGGGTTTGTGCGAACGACAGACCTTGCTCTCCTGGTTAAAGAACTCTTCAAGAAGGATTTCATTGAGCATTACAAGATAGGCAAATCAAAAGCTTTAACTGTCAACTCTGCGCCCGACCTCTATTTCGTTCCAGGACTTGAGTACAACTCTCGTTTACTCGCGGAAGCTAGCTCTGAAGATTGGATACAGTTCTATACAGCAGCAAATAATTTTGTCTTTTTTGGAGTCATGTCGGGAATTAAGAACTCTCGTGACGCTGCGAATATTCGCGAAACTGAAATGTATCCTTCCACCGTTATTAAGTTGCTCAACATGAGTCCGACCCTTTCCAATATGATAGTCCGAAAGGGAAAATCTAAGGCTGTTAGTTCGGTTGCAGAAATGCAGAAAGCTACAGCCACCCTTGAACAAGCTGTCTCTCTTATGCGGCAGAATACGGAGGGTAAGTCTCCTTTAGACATCAATGAAAAAGAGTTGATCAAAGCGATGCAGGAAGACGACTTCTTTAGACCAACCGTTGAAACTGTTGACGACCAATTCTTCGGCTTGCCTAAAGGCACCCGAGTAATTTTCATTAACACGCCAATTCTTTTTCGGCTGATGTTGGTAAAGGCAAATAACAACAAATTAGAAATATTGTGGGCCGAGCCATACACAGGCGGTTAATACTCAGCGACGGACACAAGTAAGCGCGCTTGGAGCCGACTCGCCAGTGAGCGGGCTTTTTCAAGTTGCGTGGGCGAGCCGCTCAGGCGCTACGTTGGGCCGCCTCGGTGTAGCGTAAACCTTTCAAAGACTATGAAAGTCCTACTTCCCCTCATCGTCGCTTGTCTCTTTATCAGCACAGCGAACTCGCAATCGCGTAGGATCAGTAAAGCCCGATATGAGAGGGTGATTAAGTTGGCGATATCGAAAACGAACGATGCCTATCCCGTTGTTTTTAAGGTAACCACCAACTTCATCGAGAACGGCAAGATCATTCGCACGGTCATTGACTTCAACGAGAATGAGTCCGGGGCGCGTAACCGACTCAAGAGGACGACCATTTCGGAGGGCCGAAGGACAAATCAATATCAGGTCTCGCCCGGAGCTGATATGAATTTTTGTAGTGACGACGGGGTGTCTTGGAAAACCACGAAAAATCAGTGCTTCGGCCCCGTGAGCATCTACGGTCCAAGGGAAGTTGAGACCAGCGAATACAGCGTTCGTACGAAGTGGGTGAAGCGGAAAAGAGTCAACGTCTATCTTGAGTATTCTGTGTTTGCTCCATACGAAGGAGAGCAAAAAAGAGAGTTTCAAGAGAGGGTCTCAACAATAGATTCTCGCGGATTCTTTACGACCGTCGTAGATACTGAGGGAACGCTCACTCCAAAAAAAGTTACGCTAAGAAGAAAACAGTACTGGGTTACGAACGCCAGGATCAAGCCTGTCGTTCCTCCGATTGGTAATTGATGTTCGGACCGACTGCGAGAACTGCAAGGACAGATGGTAGAATCCAGAGCCGCGGGCCAGGAATGAAATCTTCTTGCATTTCGACCGTTGACTAAACGACCGAAACGACGCGTAATTCTTGAGACCGTGAACTCCTTCAACGACGCCGGGGTGGCGGAATGGCAGACGCTGCGGACTTAAAATCCGTTGTCCGCAAGGACGTGCGGGTTCGACTCCCGCCCTCGGCACCACTCTCAACCTTTACTACTACAATAACTTGCATTGTTCCCCGTAATTGCCTCGTACGCGCTGCTCTAAGCGAGATGAGGGAAAGATGAGGGACTGAACTCATCCCGCTTTTCTGTCGAATTCGATTACCTGACCCCAAGGTTCTGTTAACTTCTCAACCGCTTGTTCTAACACCGTCCGCGTCGCCCGTGCATAGACGTTAGTGACGCCTGGCCTTGAGTGGCCCAGGAGATCACTTATGTCGTATTCATGAACTCCGTTTGCTCGTAGTCGGGTCGCAAACGTGCGCCTCAAGTCGTGCCAGATAATTCCGCCTGGAACAGTCTCGCCGAAAACGATCTCTGCACGCGTGCAGGCTGCTTCGAAGCCCCATCGCAATGCGTACTCGTTTACCTCGTTGACGTCCTTGTCAAAAACGAACTCATCAGATGTCCGATCACGACAGAGATGGAAAAGCGTATCCCTGACCTGACTGTTCATCGGAATAAGCCGATACCTGTTTCCTTTCCCCTCAACAACTATCAACCAGTTCGGAGGTAACTCCGCACTTCCGCCACGGACGGGGAAAAACACTGGGAGTGAACTAAAATTGAGATGTCCGACTTTCAACTTCAGCAATTCAATTCCCTTCCGCATTCCGGTCCCCAATGTGACTGTGATTGGCGCATTCAGAAAAGCGAGATCGTCTTTCAGCACGGCGAAGAGCTTATTTTGTTCTTCGACGGTTAAGTATCGGGCACGACTGTTTTCCGGTTCTTCATCGATTTGACTGCAAGGGTTAGCGCTCATTAACTCTTCTTTGATCGCTCGCCTGCAGACGCCTGATAGAAGTGCCATATAGCGATTGACCGTAGAGCCGGAACGCAACTCATTGCGGGCAGTCTCGGCCTTGCCAAGCATCGATTTGAACCGCTCGCAGTCTGTAGTGGAAATCTCCCGGACCGGTTGATTCCTAAAGAACCGTTTCAGTTCCTTTCCACGCGATAAAGCGTCTCGATACGCTGACGCCGATCGGTTCTCTTTCAACCAAGAAAGATAATTGTTGTCAAAGAAGTCTGAAAGGCCCATTGTCTTGCCCTGGCCATATCTGCGGTTATAGATATCTTCCCGTAGTTGTGACTCAGCTCGCTCCGCCTGTGCCTGAGTTCTCGCCTCGGGAACAGACTGAACAATTCGTCGACCTCTCAACATGAACTCAATCGTCCATCGTGCGCGCTTCCATTGCGGATGGTCAGTTGTGATCTTTCTTCCATGCCACCGTTTATAAGTTGCCACTGTGTCTCCTTTCGTTAAGACGCAGCAGCCGTCAAAGCGCTGGCATTATCCTCCTGAACAGGGAACGGTGTCACTACAGTGTTTTCCTGATGCTGCAGGAGTTTCAGTTTGTTCTGATGGCGCTTAGTTTCCTCTTCGGTCCAACGGATGATATCTGGACGATAGAACCGTGGTAGGGCACCGATGTACCTTCGCGGCAGAGGATTATCTCCTGAATCACGTGCTACCCATTTCCTGATGCCGGATGTGACCGGCCTGCCTTCTTTACTTATTAGCCGGAGATAGATCGCCAGTTCTTGTTCGGTAAACCAGTCGGGAGCGAAGTTTGTTGTTATCAATTCAAACAGCCCTGACGCTATTTTTCGCTCATCAATTTGTGTCGTCATACTTGTCCCGCCACATATCCGATCCTGACTTGCTGATTGGTCCATTGCAAGCATCTGGTGTGCCCGGAGAGCTGCGAAGCGCGATCACACGATATTTGCTGGACGCCGCGATCAGTCGTCCCGGAGTGCACAGAAAACCGTTAACGAGTGCCCAAGATGCCGTCACCATCTCGCGTAGACAAGGACACGAAACCAACCACCGTGGATGATGCATAATCGCAGATCCTATTATCTCCAGCTTAAATCCACGCATCTGTAACGCCGTGCTAGTTGGCTTCATCGGATTTCCGATTACAACAATTCAGCTAATCACGACCATAGATGCAGCTACGATGGTCATGGTCCGAATGGTTTTCCAGGCATCATGGTCCGTTAACCCGAACAATGATCGAATCCAGAAACTTTCAAGGACAAGTAACTATTCGCATTTGTACCGACGACGAGACAATTGAAATAGCGCAGCTAATAAATCGTTGGCGCGACCAACTCGTAACAGGAGTCTTCTCTTCATATTTTGTAACTAAGGATAAAATGCCTGGCGTGCGGAGCTTTTCTGAGGAGAATGAGACCGGACCCTATTCCGAAAACCTTCCTCGGCTAACAACAGCGTGGATCTGCGGACGCACACTTTATAATCAAGAAATGATAGACACGGAGAGTCTATGACAAAAATGACCATTGAAGTAATTTTCGTACCCGTCACTGATGTTGACCGTGCGAAAGATTTTTACGTAAACAAATTAGGCTTTACCGCCGACCATGACCACAAAGTCAAAGAAGGGTTACGCTTTGTCCAGCTGACCCCAGAAGCCTCGGCTTGCTCGATTGCCTTTGGCGAAGGAATCACCGAAATGAAGCCTGGCACCCAACAAGGCGTCATGCTGGTGGTCGGCGACGTTCGCGCTGTAAGGCAGGAACTGAAAGAAAAAGGCGTAGATATAAGTGATATCGATGAACAACCGTGGGGAACCTTCGCCTCCTTCAAGGATCCGGACGGCAATGGTTGGACACTGCAGCAGTTACCATACAAGCGGACTTAATGTTGAATTAAGCCGCTGCGAAGCGGCGTTGGCTGGAATGAATTGTTGGGCTGCAGCGGTGCGGTAGAACGTGCCGGAATGCACCCTCTTAATTCACAGGCCGTACGAGGCTATCTAAATTGCGCGGGCGGTCCATGAGCGTCTCGGCCAACCGATGCCGCAACACATAAGCAACGTGTTGTCGTCACCCTCCATTTGCAATCGCAGCCCATAGATTCCCACTCGGGTATAGAGAGAAGGCTATGCGAACAAAAAAAGCGGTCACTCGCTTCATTCTACTCGGAGCGTCATTCCTTGTAGTCGTTAGCTGTGCCAATCAGCGCAGTGAGCAGCGCAATTAACCCGGCACACAAGTAGCGGAGGGCAAAGAAATGGAACCAACTTCGCTTCCGGGTTTGTGTCAAGATAAGGACCTGACTGCCTGAAGGGAGATAAGAATGAAACACATCAGAATCCATTTACCTGCGTTAAGTGGAGTCGTTTTGGTTGTGCTCGCCCTCGGAGCAACGAACGCGTTAGCACAAGAGGCCGGCAATCGAGGGGTGTATGGTCGCAGCACGGAACGAAGGAGTCCGAGCAGCGGCGTGACTTATGGAGCGGAGAACAAAGACCTCGTGGCGGTGCAGTTCATCGAGGCTTACGTCCTTTTGAACGCCACTCCTGACGAGTTTGTCGCCGTCTTCGGAGTCACCCAGGAAGCGCCAACTGCAGTGGAGAGTAATCAGAAGGTCAATGCACGGATCGAACAGTTTCTCAGCGCGGCTGACAAGCTGGGTGTAAGTCGCAGCAATAGCTACGTTGACATGATCACACAAAACCGCGTCTACAATTTCGCCCCCGCCAGCGCCGATGGCACTATCCGCGAAAAGCTCACCGGGTTTGAAACCAAGAAAACCATTGCCTTGAGATACAAAGATCGGTCGCTACTTGAAAAGCTAGTTGGCGCGGCCGCGCAAGCGTCAATCTTTGATCTGATCAAGGTTGATTACGTCATCAACGATTTGACCAAAATCCGCAGTCGCCTCCTGGACGAAGCGAGCAGTGTGATCAAGCAGAAAGAAGAAGATTATGCTCGCTCGCTGTCGTTGAAATTCAAGCGTAACGCCATATTTCAGGAGACATACGCCACCTTTTATCCTGACCAACTCTATCAGAGTTACACGGCTGCCGAGTCTGGATCAGTTGAACAAAACGATGAATCGAGAGCGCGCGTGGTGCACGAGCGCAAGAGCCGCACTTCCTATTTAGAGCCAATGGATAGAAGCCTGTTCGATGTGGTGATTAATCCGGCCGGCCTGGAGCCCATAGTGCAATGCACTTTGTACTTGAAGGTCCGGTACTCGTTAACGCAGTGACATTAGACATAATGAACCGTCCTTTCTTTTGGTGTCTAATTCAATTCGTGTAAAAGATGGGACGCTTTGAATCGCCAAGGTCGCCCGCTTAAAGAAGACTACTGTGAACTCTTGTTGTAATGTTGCTGTAATCTTCTATGCGCTTGGTGTGCTCTGGTGCTCTATATTCTGCTCAAACGACTGTTTCTCCGCGGAAACTAGTGGTTTATTCTTTGGAAGGTGCTGAGTGCCGCGGCTGAATTAGTCTTTAAACCCCAAGGTCTGGATTTGACGGCGCGAATCTTTCGGAGCGGTATCACTTAGCTGATTCCTGTGACTTCTTGATTCGTGCGGCTACACCATACGCATAGTTTTTCGCTTGGTCAGCCTGTAGCTTAAATCTTTGCTCTACTTCGTTCACGTCAATGCCATCATCACGAAGACGAGGCGCGGCCACAAAATCCCATGACATTCTGTGAGTCGCATGAGCCTCAGCAAGTACATCCTGTAGCAGGGCCAAACATACGTCTTGAATGCGAAGTGAGGTGGTTGCCTGGCGAACGAGGCGCATGAGTGCACTTTCGATCGTTTGCAGTCTATCGCCTTGTTCGTTTTCTGATTCGTCAATAAGGGGAAGTGACTGGCTCTTCTTGCGTCTCGCGGCAAGCGCTTCATCAACCAGTTTTCGGAGGAGGACAGACTCCCTCGTTTCGCCGGTTTCTTTCATGATTTGATTGATGGTATCAATTTGATCCATCCACGGGTTAAAGCCATAGGTTTTCGCCTTCGAAATCGCCCTTCTTTTTCTCATACACTATTACCTCCGCGGTAGGTAAGAATCATTACATTAACGACTTTACTCTAAGGTCTAAATTGTTGACAGTAAATGATCTTACACGGATTCCTAGAGTTCTTAAGAAAAAACCTTAGGAATTCCGAAACTCTAAGGTCTTAAGAATCTATACTTTGAGCCTGCTCTCGCAGGTCTGGAAAGCGCTCTATCCTGACTGCTCAATTAGAGTGCACTCTAAGATCGAATGTACCCCTCCGTCCGCATTACGAATGAACAACCTCCTTGCGAGGCTTCGCGAACGACTGCATCAGGTTGACCCAATCTCACTCAGCTCTGACTAGAGGAGTAAAAGAGTTCCTCTGGCTACACGGGGTGGCGCGTTAGCGCACGCACTCAGACCTTCCGCTTGAAGGTTTTTGTCTTCATTTCCCTAAATCAAGTAACGACCGTTTTCAAGTCCTACAGAGGTGTCCAGCAAGGTTGGCATGATAGCGGCGGCTCAGTTTCCCGAGCCTGATAGCCGGCGCCGGGTCGAGGCTACTCCAACGTCGACGCACTCTCGAGACTCTTTTAGAACGCGCCCGCATCACTCGTCGAAAGCGGTCCTGTTTCCTGTAGTCAACCACGTGGATGTGTTGTGGGAAGCCCGGCTGACGCTTGTAACTGAGAATGAGATAAACGACAGGTCGAAACGGAGAAAACTCCGACTCGAGTAGAGTCTGACGTGAATGAAAGAGAAAGAGCTACGCGAACTTTTATCTGGTTTCTTATCCCGGCTGTAAGTGGCGGAGGGTATCAGGAAACCACATTTATACATAGTTTGGCGCTACCAAAGTGCGATTATTAATACTATCTCTAATCTCGGCAGTCGCGTTGGTGTCCGCCTGTTGCAAAGCTCAAAGGCCCAGTTTGGCAGAGACACATAAAGTTGTAGCAACTCCGACTCCGAGCCTGGCTGTTTCTTGGTCTGAAGATCCAACCGATTCGGTAATAGATAACGAAGCACTGAGACTTGCTTGGAAGCGCTTTGAAAAATCGCAGAAATATCGATTAGCTAAACCATCGGATCGAAATCTAACGCCAGCGGCGCTCGCTCGCACAAATTCAAATAATCCGAATCAAGCGATCCCTTCTCTAATATGGTGGGGTACGCGTATGGTGGGGTACGCGCGGATATCGTGGTTTTGTCGGCAAGGACTTCCTCGTTGCCATTGTTGTCGACCCATCGCGATCTGATTCAAATCGATTTGGCCTTGTCGTCCTTGCTGCCGTCGCATCCGCAGGCAAAGACTACAAAACCTACTGGGTTTCGCGAGAAGAAGACATGAAAAGCTACCTAATTTCGCCTGCAAGTGGCAGCGTGTTTATGGAATGTTTCCCACGCGATGGCTCGCAAGAAACAAAATTGTTGACTTGGGAAAGAAGATCTCGGCAATTTCGCTTAATGGCTTTATGAAGCTGCGCGCGGGCCGCTTGAAACGGAATCGCCAGCACGCGTCTTTGTTATTGCGTGGGCGAGCCGCTCAAGCGCCGCGTTCGGATTGGTTCTAAGTTTCGAATGAGAATACTTGTAACTATACTGGTAAGCGCGCTAATGCTTCCCTCGTCTGGCACTCCGGCGCAATCACGATCCTTAACAAGAGCTGCCGACCAAGCTTGGCCCGCCTTCTTTGTATCCTTTCGCTCTGCAGTGAGAAGAAGGGATCGCAAGAGGCTTAGACAGATGCTTGCCTCGGATCTCCTTTTCAGTTTGGGCCATCATAGGGCGGATCATCTGGAAGAAGCTTTCGAATTTTGGGATGCGAATAATGGTAGAGGGTGGAAGGCATTCAACAGGATCTTGAGCCAAGGTACTGTTCCACAAACACGTTGGTGGAATAATGGTGCTAATGCCGTTCGACCAAGCCGCGTCGCTCCAACAGCTGCCAATCACAGAGTCAATATCGATGGCGGCGTCATCGCTTGGTACGCAATCTTCGAGTTTAAAGAGGACGGGAAGTGGTACTGTGTGATATTTCAAGAGTGCTGTGACTAACCGCGCAATCCAACAGCAGTTGCAGAGGACTCACCGGTGAGTAGCCTTCATTCGTAGTTGTGTGGGCGAGCCGCCCAAACGCAACGTTAAATTGCTATCGCTATGTTCACGCCAAATCATCCCTCACTCAAATACGAGCACCCATATCGGCGGCGCACCTTTTGGCGGGTGCTCCTGTCACGCCCTTTCTGCTCATGGGTTAATAAAGCCGAAGATTGTCAGTCGGTTGGGGGCGGAGCATCATTGGTACAATCAAGATGGCGAGCGTAGCGCCTGCTATCACTGCAAAGTTGTTCGCGCTGGTCGCCTCTGGGAAGAATAAATTATGGCTGGCTTGAAGTATCCTTTCAGGAGCAATCTAACGACGGCATGCAGCGGACGCGCAATTAAGCTTGCCTCTCATCAATCACGGTTCGTGCGCGCTGCTGATGTCTGGCGTTGGGCGTTTGCCTCTGCTCATGAGGTAAGAATGTTGGCGAATGCTGAAACTCTAAAACAATTCTGGTTGCACCAAGGCATCAATTTGCGTCGTGGGGCGACTGAAGAACAGTTTGCCGCGTTCGAACTTAAGTACAATATCCGTTTGCCTGCAGGTCTTCGCGAATACCCTGCAACAGTAGATGGTTTTGATGGCTCGGAACACTGGGGTGACGGACAACGAAGTTATTACTTTTTTGGGGCTGGGTGAGGTGAAGCCGCTTAGTGAGTATTGGTCGCCTGATGTTGCTGATGCCAATAACTACTTCGTATTTGCAGATTACAGTTTAGCGGCTCACGTTTATGCGATTCGACTATCGAGCGATTTGTCTGACAGCAGTGATGTCGTGGTCCTATATGAAAACCGGTGAAAGTCGCCTGCTCCTTCTCGAAGTTTGTGAGTGGCTATCTTGAGAATTGCGAGTCTGTCTTATTTCCCGAACCGCAGGCCTAACAAGCTTGGAGCGGACTCGCCGGTACGTGACCTTCATTCGTAGTTGCGTGGGCGATCCGCTCCAGCGCAACCTTGGGCCGCTTCGAGATTCTTACAATGAAGGTAGTAATGCTAAGAATAATTGTAGTTGCCGCGCTTGCTTTCGGATTCGCGGGTGAGATGTCGGCTAAAGAGTGGCGCGGACTAATGCCGCTGCGATCTACTCGCGAAGATGTCGAAAAGCTCCTCGGAGAACCACCGCCTCCCCCTCAGGATGAAACCCGCGTTTACACTCTCAATAAAGGACGATCAATCTATTTCGTTGACGAAGGAGAGGTCTATATTGTTTACGCTGAGGATCTATTCGAAGGCCCACGCCAGTGTCTGAATACGGTAGCTGAGGGAACCGTGCTAATGATTCAAGTCACGCCCAAGACAAAGAGGCCGATCTCAGATTTCGTCATTGATGACAAGAAGTTTAGAAAGTTTGATCCTTCAGATCCTTCCAACCTGGGATATGAGGCATATCTGAATGAAGAAGATGGAATGATCGTTCGCGCCTTTAAGTCATCGGTCGATCAAATTGTCTATGTCGCTTCTGCGTTAGACAAACCTCAATGTCCAAGCTATTACGAGAATCTTGAAGGCCTGGTGCATATCATGGTTTGTGGCCTAAGCCTAAGATTCGATGAATATGGCGACATAGCGTTCTCAGATGAGAAGGCCCGACTGAATAACTTTGCTATTCAGCTTCAAAGTCAGGATGGTGCTCGTGGATACATCTTGGTGTACGCCGGTCAGAAAGCTTTATTTGCAGAGGCATCGACACGGGGTAATCGCGCGAAAAGCTACTTGCTCAATGTGAGAAAACTTCCAATCGACAAAGTAGTTGCAATAGATGGTGGCTATCGCGAATCGTTCACAGTTCAATTACTCATTGCGCCAAAAGAATCCGCTCCGCCAATTCCAGCTCCAACCCTTGATCCGAGTCAGGTACAAATCATTTATGAAAAGAAACGGCGTTCCCGAAAAGTAAAGCAGATTGAATCAAGCACGCGCCGAACATGCGTTTGGAGCAACCTCGCCGGTGAATAGCTTTATTTGTAGTTGTGTGGACAAGCCGCTCAAGCGCAGCGTTCGGTGTCTTCCTTCTATGAAAATTCTTAACGCCGCTTTCATAATTTTGCTCGTCTTCAACATTGGTTGTAGTACGAGTACTCATTCCGTTGCTGATCGACCATTGCCTCAGTCGAGTGCGTCGCTCGCGAAGTCTCATCCCAATGCCAAGATACAAGCGAACCAACTAAATCATGCGGTGCTTGCTGGTGACTACGAGAAAGCGGCTGACTTGACGTTTCAAAAGCTGGTCCAATTGATTGGTGGGCGTGCTAAATATGTAAGCGTCCTCAAAAACGGCATGAATGAAACGCAGTCTGAGGCGTTCCGCATTATCTCTATAGTGTCGGATGGCCCGACGCAAATAATCGAAGTAGGAGCTGACATCTATGCAATTCTGCCTACCACGATGAAGATCAAGGTCGCCGAGGACTCGTTGGCCAATCGTCTCTAAT
The DNA here is from genome assembly GCA_036003745.1 of Pyrinomonadaceae bacterium. GTDB lineage: Bacteria > Acidobacteriota > Blastocatellia > Pyrinomonadales > Pyrinomonadaceae > PSRF01. The sequence goes on along the minus strand of DASYSD010000060.1, from coordinate 27,300 downwards.
TGGTGTCTCAAACGATCGCGGCGAACATTGGACGTTCGTGGATGCCGGCCGAGGTTTCAATACGGAACAATTGAAAACGCTATTTCCGGCGGTCGCTGATCGCTTAAAGATACCTGAACAGAAGCGGCCCGTGCTGCAGCGCGCACCTTGATCACGACGCGACACCGAACAAGCGCTTGGAGGGGACTCGCCATGGGCGGGACTCTTTGTTAAGTTGCGTGGGCGAGCCGCTCAAACGCGGCGTTAGACCCCTAAGTAAACATGGATTCTCAGAGTCCGAATTATTCTGTCTGGATAGAGGCGGAGCAGTGGGCTCCCGGCGAGTGGACTCCTGCCAACGATAATTAAGACGTGATTGTTACGTTCAGGAATGGGGAGAAGTGGGTGGCTACCTTCTTCGCTTATCAGAATATCCTATCCATAGCTGAGAAGAATCGTCAGACGGGGCAGTGTTTGGGCGGCAAATATCTTGTGGCTACCGATATGATTCTGGTTGACGAAGTCAGCCGCGAGCGTATTGAAGAAGTTGTCGCTGACTTGCTGAAGGAGAAAGATTTCGAGAGGTACTTTGCTCATTGTGGAGGTGCCGCTGACGTTGCGGTTTGACAACGGCATGCAGCGGACGCGCAGAAAGCGCGCCGTTCAAGCTCAGCCGCCCGTGCGCGCCATTGATGCCGGGCGCTATGCGCTTCCCCTGGGTTCAACATGAAAAGCTTTCTCTCGGTTTTGGTTTGTGTCTGTTCGGCGATGCCAATTTTCGCTCAAGAAGAAAGAGCGTCGAACGGCTACCCTCCAGTATGTGATTTTCAAAAATTCGATGAAATTCGCACCTTATCTTCAAACGATCTAAGAGCGCGTCTCGACAATCTCATAACCTACCTTCGAAAAGCTCCATCGGATGTTCGTGTTTATCTAATCTCTTATGCTGGTCCAGTTGCATGTGTTGGTGAGGCTAGACGACTGAATGTCAGCGCGAAACAGTATCTTGTAAACAAGCACCGGATAGATGCTATGCGATTGTTTGTGACCGACGGCGGTTATCGCGAGGAAGCAATGCTTGAAATTTGGGTATTGCCATCGCGAGTTCCGCGACCCCTCCCAAATCCAACCCTTAAGAGATCTCAGGTTCGTTTAAAAAGCTGTAAGAAACGGACTTCGTATTATCGGAAGGTGCGCCAGGTAACAAGCGCGTGGGGCCGACTCGCCGGCTCTAAAGGTTCATGAACTCCGTCCTGGAGATATCGCTTATAGTGATGAGTCGGGTGAAGGCCAATGGAATTTGAGACTCGGGTGCGAGGCTGATTAGCGCGGGCTACTCCGACATTAGGACCGTTGAAGAAATCAATGCCGAGATATTTAGAGGTTCTTAATCGTTCAGTTTAGTGCCTGGTATGACTCCAAACACGCTCGTTTCCTCAGTGAGGATCCGATTCAGTTAGCCTCTTTTGCTAAGTATGGACAGATCCGGAATCCCGTTGAAAGGGTTGCACAGATAGTCGCCGATAAGTGTTTGGCTGGAGCCGTAGCGCCGGAGGCTGGCAGCGCTTCCCAGTTTCTCAAGACGATTCCGAAGGTCCCATACCTTTAGGGACCGGCGTTGCCGGAGTACGCGGACCAGCGGTACTGCCGTAACAAGATGCAAGTGTTGAGATGAACATAATTGAACTGTTTCTCTTTCTCATGGCCGCAGGGCTAAGCCTGGTATTCGCGAATCTCTTCTTCCGATACATCGGCTGGTGGGGGATCTTGCCGGCAATATTACTTGGCTTTGGATCGTTCTGGCTTCTGATCGAGGGTTTAGGCCGAGTAATCCCCGGAAAGAAACCTAACGACGAAAAAGAAACGAACCAAAGTTCCAGTTTCGACTCATGAGGGGATGTCTTATTGGCTGAAACACGATGTGTGTCTGATCCCTCGCACTTTAACCGCTACGCTTCCGTACCCGTTTTGTCCGCGGCCATGAGCGTCTGACGCAGACGGTGAGCTTTCCGCCGCCGCCTGTGACTTGAGGCAATTCCTTGCCGTGATTGGAAGTAATTACTTGCCGCACGTCTAGTGACCGCAGCGATGGAGAGCGCATTCATGTCGATAGCTTCTAGGTCCTGTTGAGGCGTTTTGCGCGAAAGCTTAAGTCTTGAAGGTTGGCCGCCATCAAGTTCTGTGAACCACCACGAGTGAACGACTCGATTTCGAGTTTCGTTGATGTCACGCGCTCTAGACATGAGGTCGTCGAAGGTCTTCAGCAGTGATGGCGTTTGCACGTGGGCGTGAAAAGCGAACGAGAGTAGATCGAGAAGCTTAGAAAAGAGAAAGCCCGCGGTTTTACGTTCGCCGACGTACTCATCGGTAAACGCCATGATCCAAATCAATCGCACAACCGTGAATTCGAGAAGTTGGAAATTTACAACAACGCGGCCAACCGCGCATACAAGTTCGTCAGGTAGGGTCGATTTGTTCACCATGAAATTAGCGGCATGACGCCGGGAGGGTGTAAAAAGTTTTGTGTAAATGGTCATCGACGGCCGACTGCGGTAGGGTTGGCAGGGAGAAAAGATGACCAAAGAGAAAAGCATCGACAACGAGCTCATTGACAATCTGCTGAAGAACTACAAAAAGCCCGAAGATCTGATCGGCGAGAACGGGCTATTGAAGCAACTGACGAAGCAGTTGCTGGAGCGGGCGATGGCTGCGGAGATGACTGAGCACGTCGGCTATGAGAAGCACGACGCGGCCGGTCACAACAGCGGCAACTCGCGCAACGGCAAGTCGGCCAAAACGATTAAAGGAACCTTTGGTGAGTTGGCGCTGGAGACGCCGCGGGATCGGAATGGGACGTTCGAGCCGCAGATCATCGAGAAGCATCAGACACGCTTCACGGGGTTCGACGCCAACATCATCTCGCTGTATGCGCGGGGGCTATCAACGCGAGAGATTCAGCAGCACCTGGAAGAGATCTACCACGTTGAAGTTTCGCCGGCGTTGATTTCGAGCGTGACAGATGAGGTGCTGGATGAGGTAAAGAGCTGGCAGAACCGGCAGCTCGAGGCTGTCTATCCGATCATGTACCTGGACGCGATCCAGTTCAAAGTGCGGGATAATGGGCACGTCAAAAACAAAGCCATTTACTTGGCAATTGGCGTCACGATCGAGGGATTGAAAGAAGTGCTGGGGTTGTGGATCGCGCAAACGGAAGGCGCTAAGTTCTGGCTCCAGGTGGTGACGGAACTTAAGAATCGGGGCGTAAGCGACATCTTTATCGCCTGTGTTGATGGGCTGAAAGGCTTTCCGGAAGCGATTGAGAGTGTCTTTCCGCAAACCGAAGTGCAGTTGTGCATCGTGCATTTGGTGCGGCACTCGCTGAACTATGTGGCTGGAAACAGCGCAAGGAAGTGGCGGCGGACCTGAAGCTGATTTACACGGCGGTAACGGACGGGGAAGCCGAGCAACGACTAGCCGATTTTAGTCTGAAGTGGGATGCGAAGTTCCCCATGATTGCGAAGTCCTAGCACAGCAACTGGGCTCGCGTGATCCCGTTCTTTGCGCATCCGCCGGAGATTCGGAAGGTGATCTACACGACCAACGCCATCGAGTCGCTGAACATGTCGCAGCGTAAGGTGACCAAAGCGCGCGGCTCGCTTCCCAACGACGAGGCGGTCTGCAAACTGCTCTACCTGGCGCTACGCAACATTGCGAAGAAGTGGACCATGCCGGTCCACACCTGGAAGGACGCGCTCAACCGCTTCGCCATCCTCTACGAAAACCGGCTGCCGGCGCACTATGCGGGAAGCTGATTGACGAATGAACCAACCAGGCAAAAAATCGGGCTGTGGAAACCGTGGAAAAACAAACTACGTTTTTCCCACCGTTCCCACAGCCCCTACTGCTGCTGACAAATCAGATGAAAAAGCAGCCCACCAAAACAAAGACGATCGTTTACACAAAATCCCTTGCGGATCCCGTTACGTCGTCGGCATCATTGCAGACGTAAGCGAGTAGGAACCTGGCAGTCGGGTACTTTGAGCAGATTACACAGATTATAAGAATCAATCTGTGTAATCTGTGGATAGAGAAAGCCAAACCAGGACACTACCCACAAAAGAATCCCGCCTGTTGACTTTCGGTTTCACGTTGAAATACTCTTTGCACGTTTTAAAGGCTGAATTCTCCCGAGCTTTGCGCCCTCGCACACTCGTCTAGTACAGCCGATCAACCCAGGGATCGCTCGTTAACTTCTCAGCTCTAAGATCGTAGGGGCAGTACATTCAACATATTAGCTCTCGCTGATCACACTAGCCTTGTCTTCTTTTAGCGAGGTTAGAAATACTTTTGCAAAATTTCTCATCAGGTTTAGGTAAGGACTCTGCTCGCCCATTTGTCAGATTCGGAGGTGCCCCCCAATGTTCCGAAATTTTCTGTTACTGCTCTTCTTTGCCGCAATCTTGTTCACGATCACAGGTCAAACACCGAGTCCGAGTCCTTCAGCGTCGGTAGAGGATTCTACAGGGGCATCAAAAGGTACCGCAGAGCCATCAAAAGACACACAACAAGGGACAAAGCAAAAAACGGAAGCCGGTCTAAAACTCCTGCGTCAGCCGACCGTTGTGATCGACTCTTCCAATGGCGGGACAACCGTACTCGAACTCACAGCAGTGGCGGATGGCCATTACTCGGTGCGCAGTGAGAACTTCAAGAGTAGTGTCACACAACAGTTTCTGAATGCCAGCGTCAACCTCTTAGAACCACCCTCTGGCACACCCGGAGTCATAGCGGAGAAAGACCTTAAGAAAAACGACCGGTGGGTATTAAAGGTTGATGTCGGCAACTTCCTTGAAGCCGGTGAGGCAAAAGCGAATCTCGTCGATGGGGCGGGCACGACTCTTGGTGAACTTACCGCGGTGAGACTCCAATTCCCGTTCGGGATCAAACTCGAAACGCCCAATCCCGAAAAACCGGAGTTGTCATTAACCAGGGGACAGAAGCCGACGATCACTTTGCATAACGACGATGCGTACTCGTATCCAGTACTTTACCAGCTCTCGATTGATGGCGGACCTAGCTCGGAAGGAAACATTAAACTTCCTCCGAACAGTAGCCAGTCGTTTACCTTCGATCCACCCGATGAATGGTTTAGTAAACCGCTGACGAGTGTATTCAAAAGTGTGGACCGTTCAGGACGCCTCACTTTGAGCTACGATTCAGCGAACGTCTCGCAAAAGAGCTACCTGCCCACCAAGAACATCCCGGTAACGTTTCACCTGAATTACTGGCGCGACTGGGTACCAGAGATCGTGGGCACACTAATTTTGCTTGCGGTTCTGACTATCGGCGGATTTTCATCTCTACTCGTGAATTGTGGAATTCCCAATAAACAGCGACAGGTGCAGATGCGTGAGCAAGTAGCTTCGCTCACCAGGCGCATCAGCGCCGTCAGCCCAAGTGTTGATTCGCGATTGCGGGTATTGATGCGGTTGGAGCGGAAAACATTGGACGATTCGTTGCTGACGAAACATGTTTGGAGCAGACAAATTATCAGAGACCCCTTACTGCTAATTCCTGAATGGGCGCTACCTGATTTCGCTGATACTTTGGATGCCATCGCCGCTGGCGTGGCAAAGCTCGAGATACGAGTCAGTCTTTCCGAAGAGTTGGACCGCCTCCGGCACGTACTGGAGGGTGTTTCGGATCAACTGCCTCCATCAATAGTCGAGCAAGTTAATTCCAACCTCCAGGAAACCGCCGATCGCGCACGCAAGTCTCAACTGGCTCCGGAAGAAATAACGCTCGCCAAATCCCTTTTAGCCAAAGCTGAAGCGTTGATGACCGTTTGGGCGCAGGATACGGCCTTTGCCAGCGCCGTCGCATCTCGCCTGAAGCGCGTTGGAGGTTTGCTGGGTGTTGGCACAAACGACCCAAACCGACTCGAGGAAACCGACGTCTGCAAACGAATTAACGCCAGCATGCCTAACACCTTCCAGCTATTGAACGACCAAAAATTATTAGATCCGGCCAATATAGCCCCCGAGGATTATAAGTATCTCGACACTGCGACATTCAAGCTGGAGCTGGCAGTTGAATATGTTCGTTTTTTTCAGAGTGTCTCCACAGATCGACAAAAGGCACTGCAGTCACGTGAAAATCCGCTGCTGGATGCTTTGGCCAAAGACTTATGGCCATCTCTCAAATGCGCGCAAACATTCGTTCGCGAAGCGAAGTCTGGCTACTATCCGGAAGATCTCCGAGCAGAACTATTGGCGCATCAGGGAGCTAATGGAGACGGTCGAGTATCAATCGAGCTCGATCGTCAGGTTGCAAGGCAGGCTGAGCCTGTAGAGTTGGGGGTGCAATTTCATAGTCGTCTGCTTCGTTGCGTTCCAGCATTAGACGAGTGGACCCCGCTTTGGGAGTTTGAGAAAGAGCCGCCGGATGGGTCCGCTCTTCGTGAGAAATGGTGGACCGTGTGGCATTACTTTGACCATGCGGGAGACTACAACGTTAAGGTCCATTTCGAGGGCGTCGATGGCAAATCAATAAGCGACGATCAGGGATCTACATTGTACGTTAGCAAAACGATCCAGGTACTGCCAGACCCACCGTCCGACAGGCGAGAAAGACTACGTGCGGAGATAATGAAGCTCGGCATCGCGCTATTCGTAGCGCTTGTCGCTCTTATTGGCGGTGCTCAGGATCAGCTTGCCAAGCTGGATGTGCTCCAGGGGTTACTGGCTGTTTTCGTAATGGGATTTGGCGCAAACGTGGTCAAGGATTTGATCACACAAAAATCTCAACCAGTAAAAGAAACACCATAACAACTCGTAGCCACAAAAAGGCACAAAAGGCGCAAAAAGCAGATCTATTTTTGCGCTTTTTTGTGGCTACGCCAGGCACGTAATCAATCGGCGGCGTAGTGACAGACGATGAAGACGTCTTCAATTGCGTCTGCATTCAAGCGCTGATGCGTCGCTGCCTCGCGTCGCAATCCTTGCGCTATCCGTCTAATATCATCATCGCTTGCCATTAACGTCAGTGTTGCCGGCAACGTGAGCGGTGCTCTACCAGGCAGTGACACGTGCGGCAGGCCACCAAAGATCTCGGGAGCGCTGATTAGCTCCCCGGTCTCGGCGGCTCCTCCCGGCCGAGTCAGAGAAATACGCAGGGCGTCGCCGCTCGAGTATTCCTGACTGTAGGTCTGAACTGACGTCGACGCAGGATCTCTTCCGTCTTTCAAATTCAAGAATAGCTCTACCTGATTAACCGTAATTCTCTGGCCCTGGAAGTGGAAGGGAAACTGTTCGGGTTTTAGATCGAGAGTTAGAGTCTGGCCCCTTGCCGCTTCATCCGGATGCAGAAAACGGTGCCACTCATTAACGAACTCGTGTCGCGCGCTGAACAACCGTGTGCCCGTTCGCGGGCGAGGTGGCGTCGGATTAATGATCGCCAACTTCGCCTGCCGCTTCAACTCCTCGCCGCCGTCTCTAGCCGTGTACTTCAAATGCATAACCACGTCAGAGATCGTGTTGAAGTCAAACCGATTACATTCCCTGGGCATCTCGATACGCCAATGGCTGATGGCGCCCCAGCACTCGAATGGCAGGTAGCGCTCGTCGCGAAAGTTCAAGTCAAACACACCACTGTCGTTTTGCGCGTGACTGATGGCGATTGACTGTTCCGCCGGAAAACCGGCCACAAAACGATCGTCTTCTTCCCTCTCAGCATAGGGCGAGGCCGGCTCCCTCCGGATGCGAGTCTTACTACTGACGAGCGTCAACGTGCAGTTAATGCCGCTATATGGCCCGACCACGCAAGGGATGGTCAGGCTCACGGACTTAATCCGTCGCATGTATTGACCCGGATAATCGATGTCAAATAACTCTTCCGACAAATTGAACTCCGCGGCGCCCGTTTCTCGCAATCGGAGCAGCGCCAGTGGATCCAGCGTTAGCAGCGAAATGTTCCTGGTGATCTCATACTCGCGTTTGTTCTGATCGAGATAAGCCATCTCCAATCTCGTCAGGTCGAGATGTAAGCGCTCACCCGCAAGCAGGCCCTTCTTGAGACTGTCCCAGTAGCCAAACTGGATAAAGCTCGAGGCGGTTAACCCGCGTTCGAATTGATAGGTGCGCTCCGCGCGTTTGGCGATGTCATAAGCCATTTGATACGACTGGAAGTAAAGCGCTGAGATTTGTGAAGACATCCAGTCGTAGAGCTCGCGGTTCGTGAACTTCGAGCGCATGTATTCATCCACCGCTTTGGCATTCTCAATCTGAAGTTCGTGGATTTCCAACTCTCGCTTCGCAATGTCTCTTCGAATAGTAGCGGCGGCGATCTGTTTCGCGATCTGATCGAGTTCCTTGTTGGCGAGATTCTCCTGATGTTTCCATTCCTCCCAGCGCCGGTTGTAGCCTCCTACGATCGAGGCCATGGTGGCGTCGTGTGTGTAGTGATTGCTAATCATCTGGATAACGCCTGCCGCTGCCTGCAGTGCGCTGCCCAGGTTTTGGCCTCCGAATGATACTGTCGTAAGGGGGCTGGCCGCCCATCCGGCAACGCCGACATCGAAAAGGGGAATTAAATGGGCGGCGGAAACGCTAGCCTGTATACCCTGGGCTATCTCATTAAGAACGTGCGCGATACCCAGGTTATCCATGTACGCCTGCTCGTTGGGATTAATACGCGCAATGTTCTGATAGAAGTCGCGTCTTGCCGAGATAACCTCTTGAGACCGCTGTAGTCCTTCCAACGTTCGCTCAGCTTCTTCGATCTGCGCGCGTTTCACTTCGCCCACTGCTTCAAGCAAGCGAATCTCATGAGTGGATCGCAGCGCACTGAGTGCTTCCGCATCACGCTTCTCGAGTGCCGGCAGCATCGCGGCGCCAAGCGATTTGACTTCGGCACACAGCTCATGGGCCTTCTGCACCATCACGTGGAAGCGATAGGCAGGAAGCGCCACATTGACGTCACTGAGAACAGTGCTCAAGTCGAGCCCGGCAGCTCTTGCTCGCACCAGCAGCGCGGGATCGAGGGGAGGCTCAAACAAAGGAAGTTGGCGCACTACACCTTCGATGTTCATGCAATGGCGAATCTTGAACAGACGATCCGCGACCAAATCCCAATAACCCAGCAGCTTGTCGTTCGGGGGAACACAGAAATAGAAGGTGGCGCCGAGCGTGGCTCCGCCCGGAGTGCCTCCATTACGTCTGGGTCGAAGCGGAACACAACGTCGCGGTGCGATTGCGTTCTCAGTCTGCACCAGCGCGTTAGAGAAGAGATCCAGATCGTGCCGCAGGTCAGCGTAAGTTTTTGGTCTTACTTTCTCGCGAGGTGGAATAGCTTCGGGACGCGGCCCCAGCATGAGATAAGCAAGCACGTACAACTGGGTCGCCTGATTGATCGATTCGATCGTATCCTGCCGGAACAACTGATCTCCCCAGCCAATCAAATTATCTATGTATTTCATCACCACGGTCTTCTGGTAAGCGGTAATGCGCATCCGCGCAATGAGATGTGGATTAAACGGATTATCTTGCCACTCTCTGATCGTGTCTTCAGCCGCTCGCTTGCGCTCGAGCATCACCGGATCGCTTCCCGAGTAACTTAGCAGCCTCAGTAGTTCACTAATCTGATCCTGTGTCACGCGATCGTTCTGATGGAAGGGCAGCATTTTCCAGAAGCGGCGAGGCGCTTCGTCATCTGAGTCGTCTGTGGGATCGAAGATGTAGTGGAACCATTCGCGCGCTTCCTCGAAACGCTGGTTCTTGCTGAGGCGAGTAGCAATCAGCAAAGGCGCGTGAAAGAAAAGTTCCCAGTTGTAGAGTGAATACGCACCTCGCTCAAAATCAACGTTCTCTCTTGGGTACTCCCAATGCACCAGTGCCGGATTAGGACGATACTGATCATCGAACGTTGTTCGCGGCAGTGGATCCGAGGTGAGTCGTTGATTGTCCAGATCGAGTAAGCCGGAGATACCGCCGCGCTTGAGGGCCTTGACGAAGTCACAGACATAAGGATGGTAAAGCGGAGCGAACCTCAGTTTTCGTGTTGTCGTGGGAGTTGACGTACCAGGCTGAACAAAATCCGACTGCCTGTCTTCAGGGCAAACAATCTGCTCCGTCCAAAGTGACGGAGACGTTTCGCCGGCGGTAGCAGTCGAGACGGTTCCAGTGCTCACTCCAGTGGTCGCAAGACTCACTGCTTGAGCTTTGCCGGAAACCAAGCTCGTCTGTGCTTTCGCGCTACCATTTCCACCGGACGAGTTTTGTGACAGTTGGCTCAGCACGATCGTGGGTAAGAACGCTATCTGAACAGTCCTCTCGGCAACTTGCTCGGGCGTAGCCACGTAGGTTCGGTAGTTGTCCTGGTAAAAGAATGGAGCCTGCGTGAAGTAGGGATGGTACTGATGCGGATAAATAGTCTGGGCGATCCTGAGTGAACTGGCCCGCGGTCCAGGCAGACTACGCAACACCTCCCGGAAATCCAAGGGACCAGGAACGCCGCCGAGCCAGAGACTCGGACCTGACGACGATGCGGCATGAAAGAGTGACAAGCTTTGACCGTCTCTATAGCTCCTCCCTGCCCAAAGCAACGCGTCTTCCGGTCCATTAATTGACACGGCATCAAGACGGTTATCGCAACCGCCGAAGCGCCATTCCCCCACGCGGGAATCAGACCCAATGAATATACTTATGGTTCGGTCCGGATTCAGTCGCACTTGATCGGGGTCAAGATGGCAAGTGATGAGCAATTCCCCATCGATTCGCGTTGTGAAAAAGAAACTAGAGCGCCTTTCTTCAGGCACGTAGTCAGTGGTGAGCTTCGCAAATGAAGTTTTTTTCGCCGACCACTTCTTGTCCTTGTACTCGCACCAAGCGAGCTTAATCTCCAGGTGTTTGTTCGGCTGACGTCCTGCAGGTGGTCTACCATCCAGTCCAGGCTGAGGTGGTGCTTGATCCGGATCAGTTATCACATTAAAAACCGACCAGAACAAATACAGCCGCCGGTTGTAGACAACCGGAACTATGTGATCGCCTTCGATATCCGCCTGAACTTTCTCCCAGGGCGTCCAGGTTCTTTGATTCATGAACCGCCGGTAATAGTAGATTGGCGGTTTCCCTTGAGTGCGCCCAAATACGTGAAGCACGTCCGCACGCTCCTCCGCATCCACTTCCGGCCCATCCCAGGTGGTCTCAGGCTCTACTTCCCAGTACAAGCCGCGTATGTCGAGACGCGCGACTTCGTCCAGCTTTTCGAGATAGTTGAGAAGTGCGGCCTCGGCTGTTTCCTGGGTCACGTCATTCTGGAGCAACTCGTTTTCGAGGTCCTTAAAGATCTGACTCTTATCATCGCGGAGCTCCGGCTCAATCCAGTTCTCCGGATAAAGAAAAATTTTTCGATTGGCTTCCCAGACACGATAGTTCCTCATCCACTTCCAGTGATCCGCCTTGAGCACTCCGGCCGGAATACGTTGCTCCAAATTCATGAAATAGCGCTGCACAAAAAGCTGTACTGACGAGATCGCCTGCTTGATGCGGGAAGTCGACATGCAGGCACTCATGTCGACATCGATCAGGAAGTACTCGAAGAGCTGGTTGGAATCGCGCACACCGGCATTTTTGATCGCCGACAAGGTCAATACATGAGCGACAAGTGCACTGCGCTGCCGCTCACGTAAACCGTCGTTGAGTCCTTTGGCAATCGTCAGCCACTGCGCGTCCTCATATTTTGCTTTGACTGCATTCCTGACTTCCTGCGCCTGAAGCACGTCGGGCACATTTTGCGCCCAGCCAAAGAGCTGCTTCGCTGATACGCCCAGTCGTTTGCTCAGTCGCAAACAGGCTTCCACGCGGCGGAGCACGATTTCATTCTTCAAGGCGTTGTTGGTGAGATTGAAGCCGGTTGGACCTATCAAATCTACCAGTGAACCTGCATCCCAGCCGGTGGCGGCTTTCAGTTTATCGATCGTGGTTTGACTGACCGCGGCTGAACCCGAGCCCGCACCAGCCGCGGCAAATACATCGAACAGCGTGCTTTCTGTTTGCGTTTGAGTGTTGCGCAGCGCGAACAACTCGAAGAGTCGTTCCCATTGACTAAAATGAGCGCCGTTAAGACCAAACGGATCGGAAAATTCCAACGGCAGGTTATTGAGATCGAAAGGCGCCGAGATCGAGCTGGCTGCCGGATCAATACCAACGAAGTCACTGCCATGACTCGATAGATAGACCTCTTCTTTGGAGGTCATTTTGAAGCCCTTAACGAGCAGTGCGGCTTTGTGCAGTAACCTGAACGCCTCGGTTGCGCTCGCCATTGACGTGGCCGCACGCAGAGCCAGGAAGTCTTCGATCATCGGCCGTCCAGCGATCGCTCGTGATCGAAGACTGCTCGCGATGAGTGTTTCAGTCGTTGCGGCGTCCAGGGCGAGTGCGGTGCTTAGCATCTGAACGACTTGCTTGCGCATGAGTTCTTCGGCGGGTTCCTGCGCGCCTGCATCTGCGGCCATGTTTCTCAGCCCGGTGCGAATCGTCTGCAAACAAGACGTGATGTCATCCTGCCGCGGTGCGACAGCCCCTACCGGCTCGGAGACGTGACGATAAATGTAATTGAGCTGTGCGACAGAAAATGCCGACTGCTGAACCTTCTTCACCTTCTCCACGAACTGTAGTGTCACGCTGGGGTTGAAGGTGCGCGTACCGTCTGGCGCAATGACGACGGAGAATGGATCCATTCCCGTCAATTGTCTGAGCGAGATCAGATCCTGGACCGAAACGCGCAACGCTCTTGCCAGGACCGCGTAACGATAGAGTGTCGACAAATTCGCGAGCGTCAGCGGCGTGACGACCGGAGCACGATCTTCGAGGTTAGTGGCGCTTCTGATAACAGCCAGGTCCGCGGCGCTGATACGCAAAGCCGCCAGTATTGCGGCGGTGAAATCGGAGATGTGGCCGGTCGTTCGCTGCAACTCCGAGCCCTCGTCGTTCAGCAGAAAGGGATCACCAGCCGGCGCCGAAATGAGCTGACGCACTGTGCGATTTAGAAATAAGCACGCATACAGCGAGTTCTCACGACGCGTTTCGAGATCGTCGCCGTGCGTATCAATGTTCGACCAGAAACTCAACGTGTCGGCAAGTGTGAGATGGAGGTCACCCTGTAAACGAACAGCCTGGCCCAGCGTTATCAGGAAGTCGTCATTCACCTGGCCGGCTGTGCTCACGCGCAACGCAGTCAGCGCTCGATCCAGGTCGTGAATCGGCCAACCCAACTTTCGCCAAAGCCGGATGAAGCGCTGAAGCTTGTCCCATTCCTCAGCGCTCAACGAACTACCGTCGTGGTGACGCAGCCGTCGTTCAGCGGGATCGCAGCTATCGTTTGGCGCGAATATCACCACCGCGCCCGGCGCCGTCAGGCTTGCCACAGGGTTTATGAAGCGCGTCTTCAATAGCTCTTCGAGCTCTGCGTATTTCAGATCGGTCCGCTCCAAAAACTCCTCGACCGCAGCCAGCGCGTTTTGCCATGCGTTGTCGCGAGCGTCGTCGCTAAATCCATACAACCGGCGCACAGCACCGCTCGTAAGTGCGTCACGCTCCTCGGGAGTGAGCTTCAGGTATTCACACTCTCGCTCGAGCTCGGCGTTGCGCGCTAAGGGATCTCTTTGGAATGTCTTGAGGACCGCGTAACGACTGCTGCCGAGATGTTCGAGATATGCGCGCACGACTTCGACGTCCCGATTGAACGGCAAGTTCATCGGATACCTTGCCTCTTTCAACCTGTCGTAAGCGCGGACATTCAGGTGTTGCGGATTGGCCATTAACTCGGCTGAGGTTGTAGGCGTCTGATCGCTCAGGGTTTCGCGATCGAATGTCGAGCCTACGGCAACATAGGTTTCGAGAATTTCATTTACCAGATCGATGTAGGGAATCCTGGTGTTGGTGTTTTCACAGGTGAGCTCGATCCGCTGAAGGTCATGTCTGCGTGCGAACAGGACATCAATCGGCTTTGCTCCGCTGAAGAACCACCACTCGGGATCGAGGAAGTGCAATAAGTCAACAAAGTACGCTGCGGGACTGTAGACTGAACGGCAGTGCTCACACTCACACAGATCAAACCTGCCGAAGAGCTCCGCATAGTCGGACATGCTCCGGATTGACGGCGACGGGCCAATTACACGCGGATTGACTGCGCGGGTGATCTCAGCCGCATTGCCGAATGCGACCAGCGCTTGATCGCGAGTATCGACCGCGCTTTCCCAAACCATTGAAGCGTAAAACTCACCGCCCATCCGCTCCGCGAACTGCCGATTAAACAATCCTTCAGGCATACTCGCCATGACCTGCGCTGAGTCCAATCCTTCAGCCATAAGACTGGAAATCGCCTCATAACGCGGCACCACTTTGTAAACGCGCTGGGTGGCCTTTAGTTGACTCGTAACAGCTGCCTTGTGACTTTCCGGGATTCCTTTGAACGCAGTCGCTGCATGCTCGGCGACATAGGAATCGATATGGGTGTCGCCAAAGTCGAAGTCGGTTGCGTTGGCGAGAAACGTGGCGACGCTCTGCCGAATCGGATTCTGAAAAGCCTTGTTGCCGGCGCCGGACAACGCCGCCTTGTGATCGAAATCCGGGAACATTCTGATCTCACTGCGCAAAGCGGCGAGGCCGTTACTTGCCTTCGCTTTGTCGGCGTCCGTCATCGTGCCCCAATTGAGATTGTCAGGCAGTGGCGCCGTGGGATCGAGGTCTGGATTCAAGTCGCGCACCTGCTTCACCAGGTTCAAGTCGATGTTCGGGTGGTCGGCGATTCCCTTTTGAACGTACCTGGTGGGGAAAGCAGATTTGAGGGTTTCGAGGATGTATTGAGAGTAGTTTGTGACCTTCTCTTCCGCGGATTCTCCTTTTATGTATGGCGGAATGTTGTTGCCGCTGTTGTCCTTGACCAGCCTGGTCCAGGCGTCGAGATTGAGCCTGGTGAGATCCTGCGTCGTGGCGAGGCTCTTGTCCTTCTGTAATGCCTGGACCAGCGGCACGTTGTTGCCCGTCAGCACGCCCAACTGGAGCGTGAACTGAAGTTTTTCCACCTGGCCACCGGTTTTGAACTCCGGATCCTCGCGTAGCTTTTGCCAGAATTCCGCAATCTCACCTTCGTGATCGACGTAGCGCAACAGGAGCGTAACTTGTTTGTCTTTGGGCAGACTCAGATCGAGTAGCGCGCCGAGTGACGACTTCTCTTCTCCAGGCGGCTGCAGGGCCGACTGAACCAGCAAAGCTTTCAAACTCTTGAAGAGATCTTCGAGCTGGGCGCCTAACCGCGACGGAATGATATTGCCGTTGAGCGAAGCGTTGAGTGCCGTTCGTAGCGACTCTATGCCTTGCACGAGCAGCGCGGGAAGATCGGTTGGCAAGTTCTGACGGAAGAGACCGTAAAAGACTTCGGCCGGCAGTTTTGTTTTATCAAGCAGCGTGGCTGCGATGATCAGAAAACTGAGGTGCTGTTTATTGATTCCGGTTTCGCCGTTGAGGAAAACAAGGTCCTCTTCATTCAAATCAGCAATTCGAATTCTTTCAACGAGTGGACTGAGCTCCTTCAGATACCGCTCGTACTCTGACAGCGTTGATCCTTCAACTACTAAATCCACTGTCTCCTCTGGTCCGGCGTTGAAGATGATTGGCGACGAGGCGACGGGTGTTGGGCCCTCGTTGAAGACACGGACAATCAGGTCAGCCGTCTTCTTTTCGGCCCTGCGGAACTGTTCGGCAGTGTAGGTGATTTCATAACGGCCATCTTTGTCGGTGGTCGCTTTACCGAGCTCTTCTTCGCCGCGGAGTGAGGGTAGGTCTTTATCAAAAGCGCGCACGATGTTGCCGGCGACCGCCGTGCCATCAGTCTCACGCACTTGCCCACGAACGATGAATAATGGCGGCTTGCCATCCGTTTGCTGCTGATCGTCTTGCTTTGGCTTGTCAGCTTGCCCGGCGTCGACTGGCTTTGTCGTTTCCTGTATCGGTGGCGCCGGCTTCTCTTTGGTGGGCGGGACTTCAAGCGTTACTCGTTGTTGCTTGAGCTTCACATCGGGCTTCGGCTTATCTTCAAACTGTGGCTTCTCATCTTGCTTTGGCTTTGTGTCCTGCTTCGGCTGCGACTGCAAAGCATCGACTTCGGTATTGATCAGCTTGGCCATGACTTCATCAACCACGCCCGTTGCCTTGAGGCCCCGTTTTTCCTGAAATGACCGGACTGCATTGTCAGTCGACTTCCCAAACAGTTGGTCAGCAATCTCATCGCCGGCGATAACGAAACCGATTTGAGCTAACTCACTTTGAAGTAGCTTTACGTCGCTCCCTTTTAGTCCCACGTTCAAGTTTCTGTTTTGTAGTTTCATTTCTTCCTTTCAGAATGCCGGTTGGAACGTGAAGTTCTTCGCAATGTGACTTGAGACAACCGCGAAGCTACGCCTGTGGACCTGATTCAAACACCATGATTGACTCACCATGGAAGAAATATAAAAAGGTCGTTTGCCACCTGATTTGGAGACGACCACCCGGCAGATGGGTAACAGTTCCGACTGCTCCTGAGAATCCTGTGTAATAACCCGGATCTATATATCGCGCGCCGTCAGGAAGGTCCCACGGACTTGGTTGCGACAAAGCCTGGGCGCCATGGATTGCCTCAAGAACTGCTCCGACAACGGCCAATGGCCCTTGAATTTGATTCAATCTTGAACCTACAGCGTTAGCTCCCCTGGCCCACGGTCCGCTAGGTACAGCACCACTGGGCAGCTCACCCGCGGGCACACCACCTGCGCCCCTGGTGCCCGTAACGGGCGCCTCAGGTGCGGCACTAACTCCGCCTCGAGAAGTGGTTGCGCCAAGTTGTGGCGGTGGCGGTACGGATGAAACACGAGGTGCGGCTGGAGCCGGCCCGCACCGAGCTCCGCAAGCCATAGGAGTTGGCGCGGGCTCTGGCGGCGGTATGGGTGGTCGTAGCGTGAGCGGCCCTGGGCGAGTTTCAATCGGAGGGGCGTTAGGAGGTCGACCGATCCTGGCACGGAGACGTTGCCTCATTCGCAGGCGGTTTTGCTCAGCGGTATGCTCGGGATTCGGATCACACGCTTGCATTCCTGAAGCACACGAGCCTGGTCTCGGCGCATCTGTATGAGGCTGGGCTGTTGTAGACGTTGACGGCGGCCCCGTGCGTGGCCGAGGAGGTTCGCCACCGGCGGGTTCCGGTTCGCGCACGCGAAGGGTCCTATTCTCAGCTTCAGTCTGCCGTTGTTCTCCGACTGGCGGGTCCTCATGTACTTCAGGGGATGGCTGGTTTGTTGGGGTAGCCGTGTTGGGGTCAATGGTATGAGGCAGAGGTTGCTGGTTCGCTACTGCGTTAGCAATTTGAATCCCGGCCCTCACGGTGGCCCTGGTGCGACGGCCGATGCGGCCGTCAAGATCGATACGATTAACCGGATTGCTGTGAACCGCTACGTAAAGGTTCGGTCCATCTTTCACGCCGATGGGGTCACAGCTAATCCAGCGTCCTAACCAAAGCGCATAGTACCGAGCGCCATAGTAGGCCAGTCCAGTTTCGTTATCGCGCTCTTTGGCGGCATACCGGTACCGCTTGCGGCTTACTTCAACGCCAGTACGCACCGCTTGATACGACGGGCTGCCGTACGGGAAATACTCTTCGTAGGAAATGATCTCGCCCGCGCTATCCAACTCCAGTGCGGCAGAGCCGAGATGGTTGCCGAGTTGATAGCGGACTAAAGGTGCAGGTGTGAAAGGTGGCGCGGCGGCATCAATTGTCTTGGTTTCCACCAGCGCAATGCGGTGCTGATCGTCCATGATGTGTAGTGTCTCGCGTTCGAGTGAAACGCGACCGTTACTCCGCTCGCGATAAACTTCAAAACCGCCGAGATAGAAACGCTCTTCTCTTATTGAGCCGCCGGACCGCTCGATCACCTTGCGCGCTCTCCGGCCTGCCGAGTCGTAAACGTAGTAAGCCGTCTCCCCTTCACCGTCGGCTACCACCTGCTGTCGTGCCAGGTGCAACTGATCTTTGAAGTCCCACTCCAGCAAAGACAGATGCGGCATCGAGGTCATGTTGCCGTGCGCGTCGTATTCGTAGCGGGCCGAGTATGGCCCATCAACTGGATCGCCGGGCAGGCTGGTTCGAAGCAAACGGTTGCTATCGGCGCCATAGGCGTAACGGCGCGTCCAACTTCCGGCGGCTCCCGCTTCATGAATCATGCGCAGAATGTTTCCCACCGCGTCGTATTCATAACGCTCGGTGTAATTGCCCATCGCATCGCCGTCGCCAGGCTGCGGGAGATTGGTGCGGAACGAATCGTCGTGGTCCGCCTGACGAGGCGGGTTGAGACGTCCGCTCGCGTTCTGGCCCAGGTGTTCGCGGCCCGTTGCGGAAACCAAACGATAGAGCGCGTCATACTCATACTCCACGCTCGGTTCAACGCGCGTGTTTCGGAAATAGATCGTCTGCTGGGCGTCGTCGTGAATCGCCGTGATGTTCCCAACGGGATCGTAGGTGTAACTCAAATCCTGAAGCCGTGCTCCATCGGTTGTTCGGATAGTGGTGAGATGGCTGAGACGAAAGGTCAACGGATCGTAATCATATTCAGTTCGCACAACCCTGGAAGCCCCGCCGATATCCACGATGCGATACTCGATCGACTGGCGCTGTCCTTTAGCGTCATAGTCAATATTGTTGACGAAGACTGTCTCAGACGCATCATCGCGCACGTTCACGCTGACGCGCTCCAACAGACCCGCTTCGTTGTAGGCAGGACGAATGACGCTCTCGTCGGGCGTGGTCAACGTGATGGGACGATTGAGAGCGTCGTAGGTAGTGCGGTTGGTAAACGTTTCAGCCTGTATCGCAGGCGCCGCTGTCCAGTTCAATTGTTCCCGGTATTCGACAGCGAACTGGCGCGTACTGCGCAACAGGTTTCCCTTAAAATCAAACTCATCGTTGCTAATGAGACCGGCGCCATCGAAATGCTGCCTGACCCGGCCGCGCAGATTGAGTCGCTTCACTTCAGCCTCAGCGGCAGGCTCCGAACGTGGCGGTTCTCCATACACGGTACGCTCCGCCAATTTTTCAGCGACGCCGTCGCTTACAAACAACTGTGCCGGTCGTTGCAGTTGATCGTACGTCGTCCGGATCACATGACCGCGGCCGTCCCAGGCGCGCAGCGGTTGGCCGGCAGCGTTACTCAAGATCCAGCGCTCACCCGCGTCCGTGCTGCGCTGAAAGATTTTGGTTCCGAGCATGTCGTAGGCGTACTCCATGACGCGAAGTCCGCGTGCGTCCGTCACCGAACGCTGGTTGCCTTCGATATCGAGCTCAACACGCGTCTCTAGCTTTTCCGCGCTGCCGTTGTCGGCAATCGTCAGAAACACGCGGCCCAGACTGTCGAGGTGCTTAACCGCAGGCGTGTTCGCATGCCGGCCCGCCAACCATGCCGCTCGCGTCTCTGGATCAGCAGGGCGAGGTCCGAGAGGATCGGGACTGCCACGCTCCGCGTACCACCGGCTCTCGCGCACAGTGTCATTCTCATCCCAGTTGATCTGCTGCCACGGATCGAACTCGACTCTCGAGAACGTACCATTGGGCAAGTCAGTGCGGATCAAACGGGCAAGGGAGTCGTAACGCAGAATCAGCGTTACGCCTACACGAGCCAAACGTTCTTCTGTTTCGTACTCCGGCGTCGCACTGAAGAACGGCTCATACTTCTTGATCGGATTCCCTTTGTTATCGAAGATCGTGCGACCCGAGCCCACCCAGCGCAGTGTCGTGTCTGCTTCAACAATGCTGCCAGCGGCATCGAGTTGTTGCACCATACCCGGCTTAGCCTGCGTCTTTTTCATCACTTCGCGGCCCACCCCATCGAAGTAGCTGAACGACTCTTGCCGGCGGTGATTGCTCGCCCCGTGCTGTTCGCGCGCGAATGTGTGCACAAAGTTTGGTTGCCGGTTTCGCAGCCAGTTGAACAGGTTGTATTCAAAACGCGTGGTGGGATCGTCCAGTGTGTCTCCTTCGCCTCGCCCGGGCTTGCCCATCAGCGCGGTCGCTACCACCAAACCGAGCGCATCGAAGCGCACCATCGAACGGTTATCGTTTGGATCGGTGACTAGATCAGGCTGCATCACACGATAGTCGTTGTGCGCGGTGACGATGTTGCCGAGCGCGTCTTCCGTTTGAGTTGTCAGCAGTTGATAACGATCGTGCGTGACGCGGGTGAGACTTCCGAACGGATCTATTGAGGCTTGCGCCAGGTAAAAGTGGGCACGCGCAAAGGCTGGATCGGGACGCCCAGGTTCAGGCGAAAAGAAGAGCCGCCCCGACGGAATCCACCAGGCGCCATCAAGTTCGCGATACTTCCCTTCGTCGCGCAGGATCGCTGTAATTGCCCCGGGGTTGAGTTTGGCGCCAAAGGTTCCCATCAGCAATCCGGGAGTGAACGCCTGTTTGTAACTCTCAAACGGCAGAGCCAGCGATTCAAGCTCGCCGAGAGGCAAGGGCGCACTCAGATCGTCTTTGAGATAGAGCGTGCGCACGCGCTCTATTAGCCGCTTCTGAAGCAAGCCCTCCGCCTGCGAGTCTTCGTAGTGAATTTCCGCCGCGTCAACACCGGCACGCAGCAGAGACTCAACTGTAAATAGCTCGACTTCGCTCAGGCGCAGCGTGCCGGTCAATTCAAAAGTTCGCACTTCACTCGGCAGCGGCAGCCGGTACGCCGCCTCAGTATCCAATGCGATGGTGAAATCAGACTCCGTGTAGACGACGTGCGTCTCTCTTCGCTCGCGTTGATGATCCGGCGGGTGAGGTTGCTCAGGTGTCGAAAGTCTCGGACGGCGCTGATAAGCGACCGCCGCCGATTTAGTGACGTTGCCAAATTCATCAACCGCCAGATTCAATTGATGGCTGACGCGTGGATCATGTGGGTTGCGCTCGTAGTGGGATTGGAGCACTTCGCCGCTATGCGTGAACCAGACCGCGTGCCGGTTGTTTTGACGCGGCTGGACCATCCGCAAACGATAAGAATGCTCGGTAACACTGTAGGGATGACCACGTAGTGCAGAAGCGTCATCGGCGTAGACCTCCTGACGCAGAATCCGTCCTTTGAGAGCGCGGCAGGCTTCGCGTTCCTCTGCCGCGCTCAGCCCTTCGGGTAGAACAGTATCTGGAAGTAGCCTGGCAAGAGGATCTCCTCGATAATACTCCGCCTGGTATTGATGGGAAATCCTGTTCTGCGCGATGTAGGCGCCGTTGTGAAACCACGTCCTGGTATGTACCGGCGGCAGATGAAATTCTTCACCATCGGTCTCAGGCGTTTCAGTGAACAATCCCGCTCCTGAATACCTGGAGAATGATTCTGCGTCGAATTGCTCGACCATCCCGAAACCGCGGAACTCACGCTCCGGCCCATCGAAATAGCCGTGATGGTATTTGTAGGTGGTGACGAGCTTGGTCATGCTCACGTAATCGAAAGTCTCGACTCGTTCGACGACCTGAACTGGAAACGGAAGCTTCGTGATCCACGGATTGCCTGCCGCCCGATCCTGCAAATAGAACCTGGTGGAGGCGGCATATTGAACTCTCGTCTCTGCGCCTAGATTGTTCTTCACCGAGCTCAGCAAGTGCGGCTTGCGCCCACTCATCAGATCGATGTAGCGCATCGGCTGGTGCGCTTCTCCGGGGAGGGGCGACGACCAGACCAGGCAGGCCGTTCCTGTGCCGAGCAGATCGAGCGCAAGCACTGATGTGAGATTGTCGATTTTCGGAAACTTCGAGAGGTGTCGCGGCTCGCTCCAGCTATTACCTGACTGGTTGAACCACAGCGTGACTCTATTTCGACCAAGATAAATGATATCGGTCGTGCCGGAACCATCAATGTCAACGAGGCGAATGCGACGCTGCTCGAATTGATCCTGATTATCAAACCGCGGCGGATTATTCATCGTCACTTTCGCGCCGAAGCGTCCGTAGCCAAGATTGGGCCAGTAGCAGATCTCGCCATTTCGGATCCGAACGATGTCCGTCAGGCTATCACCCGACATGTCCGCGACGTAAACTGACTGCGTCGCGTCGGCAAAGACCAGCGCCGGACCTTTCTCTTCGTCAAGCGCTTTGTTCGCAGTTTCCGCAGGGCCGAATCCGTGTTTCGCGCGCGACGGATACCATCTGAAGACATCGTCTTCGGTTATCAGGATGTCAGCGTGACCGTCGCCGGTGAGATCGAGCGACTTCAGATTAGGATTGTTGTTCCATTCGATGTTCGGAATGGATTGAAAGGGCGTAAAGCTTAACCATTGACCATCATCTTCGCGCTCGTAAAAACCCGCCATTGGACGGCTAAACTGAACCAGGCACAGTTTGCCGGCGCCGCCTAAATCCATCAGTTGCTGCTGTCCGGCATTTACGTTAGCGATCGAAGGCTTCGTTGCGACGATCTCCAGGGGGCCGAAGCGAGCCATTGAAGGAGGACTGGAGTCATTGAGCGGGAGATTGCTGAGGTTGCGTTTGTAAAACCAGGCGTCCGGATGTTCCGTCAGGATACCACTCAATCCCTCGCCATCAAGATCGATCCAGTGGTAGCGAACACCGTCTAACCCGGATGGCAGGTTCTCGAGACTGCCGGCATCGATCGAGCGAACCGTCTCGTCAATCTCCGCGTGTGTGTAGGTGAACTCAAGTGGCGGCAGTGAATTTTTGAGATAAGTTCCATCAGCTTGAGGCAGGTATCCGGATTGTGTGACTGATGTGATGAAAGAAGCACTCAGATTCTCGTCATATGTAAAATCGGTTGAGCGAACCAGTGAATCAGGCGCACCTAACTCGTCGGGAAAGTGATGAAACATAAAAATACGGCGACACAAGCGATGCGTGCGGATCTCAAAACCGGCACGGTAGCTCGAGAAGGAATCGTCTCGAACCGGCCAGGTGTGCGCCTCGCCGGGAGCAGGCGACGCAGCGTCATGCTCGCCGTAATCGAACACCATCTCGAAGAGCCAATCCGCCGGCAAAGAACCACCATCGCCGGTAGGGTGATAAGGCGATGCGTTTCCATACTTGATCCGTTTGATATAGCGACCGGCATGCGTCTCGCGATTTACTTCCTGAGCTGACGCGGGGACACTGTCGCGATTCTCCGGCCTGTACTCGTAAACGATCGCATTACCCTTGTCGTCGTAGCTCAGCTCCAACAGCCATGTAAACACACGCGAAGAATCATCAGGATCGAAGACGCGACCGTTTCGGCTCAGACCGTAAATACTGGTGACGTTGTCCCGCGCGATAGTTTTCCAGTGAACCTCTCCCGACGCGCTGCGCCAGCGTTCGATGCGGGCAAAGAGTCCCTCCACTCGGGGACGATAACGTTGCACAGTGTAGCTTTCGTGATTGAGTGTCGCGGAGACAACATCGAGCATCCATTCAGCGTCGCGTTGTTTGTATGAAGGGACCAGGTCTTCTGCGTCGGAGAGAATAAAGACTTCCGAATCATCATCCAGGTACCTGGGCAGACCCTTATCTGTCTTGCGAGTGATAGCCGGGATATTCAGATGCCAACCTAAACCGAATGGTCCGTTGCCGGCGCCGGAGTCGTATGCGAGTACCAGGCCGGGTTGAAAGTTTGAACGAGCAGGTGTGCTGAAGAGCGGAAGATTCAGAGACGCGGTGCCCGTTACCGGATTCGCGGAGAACTTTTCGCCGATTCCACGGATCGCACCGCCGCCCTTAGGGACAGAAATTCCGGCTGGCAGACTGTTAGGACCGGTGACCGAGTTTTTATCAGCGTCGCGCTTTTCCAGAGGGCTCCGCATCGCTGCTCCGAAATGATCGGGTTTGATTTATTTGGGGGAATTTTAATTGGGAGTAATCCCAGGCACTTCGCACGCGCTTCTATCACAGAGTAAGCGGTAAGGCAACGTATTGAGGAGACTTAGAATTCTCTTCCTCTGCACAAAGAACCCAAATAGGGCGCTACGAGTATTTCGTGCCGGAAATGTTTCGACCAGTTTCAGCATTACAAAATGTTACTGCGCAAGAATTCTTAAAAGTTCAGTGCGAATCGAAACATAGAAATAACTCACAGAAATCAAAGGAGCATAAGATGCCAACCACAATTGCAACCGCCCCCCAAGGTGACACCTGCACGGAATTTCGCATCAAGGTCATGGTTTTCAGCCCTGAATCGGGCTTCAAATTTGATGTGACGGTGCAGCGTAAGTGCTTTCCAACGAAATTCCTGGTGATCTTCAACCTTTTCAAGAAGGTTGGAAACGAGTTTGTCCAGATTGTCGGCGTGGAGTTTGAGGCAGAGAAGAAGGAAGACAAGAAGGCCGTCGAGACCATCGCCGCAACCGGCGTAAATAACCTTCAGAGCCGGGCTTTCTCCAAGAAAGTCTTTCCACTTGTGAAAGCGGGCGCGCCGGAGGCAAAGGTCGACAACGAAATCAGCAAAGCCATCAAGCTATAGCTGAGAATCAAATGTTCTTGCCTGTCGGGCCGCTCGACATAACGGTCCCGACACATGGGCAATCGTTTTGAAAAAAGTCAGCAGGATGAAGTGTGCAATGAAATCACCCAACCTCAAAAAACTAGCCGTTGCCATGGCGTTGCTCGTGATTCTTCTGACCGCGGCTTCCAGTCAAGCACAGCCGAATGGCTCGACCCGCAGGCGCATTTGCCCGCTCAACGTAGAGCTTCCAAACGACCTGACGATTCGATCAGTGAAGGTAACCGGACGCCGCGGCGTCGGACCGCTCGAAAAGAAGTTAGGTGAAAAGTACAACGGCAAGACCTATACGCGTGACTTTCATCGTGAGGCGATGGTTGCAGTCGAAGACGAGCTCACAGCGGAGGCCAATGCGTCCTTCGAGAAAGAGTTGGGTATTGTAGGTGGCGCCACCAAGGGTTCTGGTGTGGTTTTTGTACGTATCGATCAATGCGTCGAGGTGGACGAAACGAACAAATCGGTTGATATGATTGTGAGAGTTCTGTTTCTGCGTGTGAATCTCAAAGACGTCGCGAGTAATCTTCTGACGCTGCCACGATCGATCGAACCGTCGTTTTATAACAAGATGCCGGCGTTCCTGAGGGTGTTAAATCCAATTCTTGATTTTGACGTCGATCGAAAATTGGGTACGGTCGCCGCGCTGAACGTTTCGACAAACCTGCTCGAGTTTTCAAAGCTGGCTAAAGGTGAAAAGCTCGCTAATCGTGACCTGAATTTCCTGCTGAACTTCAATGGTCAGAAATCGTTTGGAAAACCCTATTATGCAACCACGACCGACCTGGCGGTGTCGAAAACTCGGCCGAGCCAGACAGTGGAGCAGTTAGATTTTAGTGCGTTCTTCCGCGCCGACGATCAGCCGTTGAACGAAACGCGCGATGTAATCAACGAGCTTCGACTCGGCGGGGAAATCAAACTTCGTCCACGCAAGCGATTCCTTAACACCGTTTACTTATCCGGAAACTACAGCGGCAATCGCCATGACGTCTACGACTCCGGACGACGTCTTATCGTTGCCGAAAGAAATAACTCAGGTATGTTCCGGGGTGTAGTTGATGGAGTTGTCTTAAACGGTTTCACGCGCCTGGGAGTTTGGCTCGAAGGGACCGAGGTTAATGGTGTGCCCAAGGGTTACAACAGACTGGCAGGACTCGTTGGTTACCAAAAAGAATTTGGCGCTGGGACGCAGACGCTCGGAATCGAAGCACTACTCGGAGGCGGAAAAGCCTGGGGCCGTGTTCCCGTCTACGCTAGCTTTTTTGGTGGCAACAGCGTTGGCAACTTTTTGTACGAACCTCCAGCTTCGCCCACAAACACTGAATTTCCGACCGGACCTTACTTACGAAGTTATGGGAAGTCGGAGGCGGGTGCCCGTACAGCAGGCGGAGCTGTCACGGGAGGTACAAATTACTGGCACGCTAACCTGAGTGTGGCGATTCCAGTCAAGCCCTGGTCATGCCGGCTTATTCCTGATGAGGTGGTCCATTTTGAAACCAGACCGGACAAGAAGCTGAATGAGTTATTAGAGGACTTTACCATTACCACCGCCACCACGACGATTTTTAACGCCCTTATGGATCCACTTGTTGAAGAGCTGAGGAAAAAAGAGCCCACGTTGAGCGCAGAAGAGGCCGAAGAGAAGGCACAACCGATCGCCGACGCCAGGGCCAAAGAGATCGTGAAAAGAGATGTGGAACCAAACATCCGGTTCATCGCGCGGCACGCAAATCTGTTCGCCGTCAAACCGCTCTTGATGTTTGATTACGCTCAAATTGGCGGCACTTCAGGGGGTAGTCTGCGCCGCTACGCCGCCGGTGGTGGAGTCCAGCTCGTCGTAGTCCTTGCGCGCGCAGAAATTGGTTACATGAGGACGTTAACTAAAGTAACTGGCGAGCCGACAGGCAATGTTGTTTTCCGTCTGACCTTTCAAAATCTGTTCTAAGATCCTGGCTGGGTGTCGGAAGTGAGTGGCCCAGGATAGTACGTTTTCAGCCACAGGTTCTGCCAGGATTGATTGCCGGCTTTACTGCGGGAGTCGTGATCTTATCGAGTTACCTCTTGTTCAGACCTATTCTGCCACCGGTGTTTGTAACGCGAGCAGAGAGGTTAAATAGTTCGATGCCGCTTTTGACTCGACTTCTATACGGCGGCATCACTGAAGAGTTGCTACTCAGATGGGGATTACTGACACTCTTGGCATGGATTGCATGGAGGATATTTCAAAGAGGCCGTGGTACACCGCGAGCAATCTACTTTGTAAGCGCAATCGTGATTTCGTCAGTTGTGTTCGGAATTGGCCATTTGCCAATCGTATCGGCACTTGAAGTTGATTTCACTTTACCGATAGTGGCATTTATTGTTCTTGCGAACTCGTTGTTTGGCTTGATAGCCGGATATCTTTATTCGCAGAAGGGTCTTGAGGCGGCCATCATCGCTCACATGTCAACTCATGTTGTAATCATAACGGCAATTCATCTGGCAACGTGATGACCATGTGAATGCTGCTGCGGCGATTCTCTATTCCGCCGCCATGATCGCTGACAACTTCTCCCCCAACGCGCCACGGTCAAGCTGAGTGAAGGTGACTGCCTTACTATTCTCTTGCTGCATTGTAGTAAGCGTCGGCGGATTGCCGCTGTCTTTTTACTTTATCGTTACCAGTCTTAATAGGACCAACAAGCCATAAAACGACATCAGCATTCCCACAAATAGGGCTTCTCCACGACTCCAACCTCGAGGCAATTCTATTCCCAGTGTTCTTCGATGTAATGCAGCTGTAACTTGAGTTA
>DASYSD010000059.1:0-244201 GCA_036003745.1 Pyrinomonadaceae bacterium | reverse complement strand
ACCGCTAACGGCGGTAAAATTAAATTAGCAGTCTCATGTCAAAGAGCAAAACAGCAATAGAGCAAACGCAGACGCTGCGGCGTCGTGGTCAGAGTGTGCCTAAAAATCTCTTGACAGCGGAGACCGCTTCATAGATGGGCTAAAATTAGCGAACGCCTTCGGCGTTATTAAGCGGGAACCATCGGCGTTATCGGGCCCAAACCATCGTGTCCCGAAAAACTTTGATCATTCTCACCAGATGGCCTAAGATGCGGCACGGCCTCCACTCAGTTCAAGAGTTCTAACGGCAAGCAAGTAAAGCAATCCAACTAACCCCCTCAACGATCGCGATCTCAAAACTTCGTGGGAGGAAGACTGAGATGTTTAAAAAAATGCTTGTGCTGAGTTTGCTTGTATTCACCGCACTCTTCGGCGGGCTTTCTTCACAACCGAAGGTAGTTACCGCTGCTACCAACATATCGGTTTATGGTGCCTGGCACTGCGGAAACGACTTCTGCACCTGGGCCAGCGTTCGCAACATGACCGACTTCAATACCCGCAACCAATGGTTGATTAACCGCGGCGATGGGACACCGTCCGTTAATCTCGTCGTGTTGAGTTTTGTTCATCCATTCAGACTGCTGAACAAAACAAACGATGCCGGCACTTCGCAGGGTATTCCTATCGGAATGAATCAAGCGGTGGTTGATTACTTCAAGACTCGCGGAGTTCGAGTGCAGTTGTCGATCGGCGGAATCACTTATACGGACGCGTGGGATCAGGCGCTCGCAACCAACCCGGTCCAACTCGGGTTGAACGCGGCCGAGGCGGCCCAACGTTTGGGTGTCGGTATCGAGATCGACTATGAGCAAAACACGGACCCAAACCTCACCGGTTTACAGGCGTTCATCGATGCTTATCGCTCGGTGCTGCCTTACGACGCCTCCGGAAATAATCACGCAGCGCGATTGACTATCGATCTCGCTGCCGGTGATCGGTGGTTGATTGCCTTGACGCGCAAGGCCACGGCTGACTGGCTCAACACAACGATGCCTGTGCTGGATTACGCTAATGCGATGGTCCCAGTGCGACAATCTAACTCCGCTTCCACGGCGCAGCAGGATTGGCAGGAACACGTCGACGGCAAGCCGCAGTATGCTCCCCCGATTTTGCCGCTGGCGCCGGCTAAGTTTACGGGCGGGCTATACATCGTGACCGGCTCAAAACCGGCACCTGAATGCACGAACTTCAGCAGTTCGCTTATTAATTCAACCGGTGCATACGTGCAAACAGTTTCACCGAACGGTGCGGGCACGACGAGCGGCATGTTGGGTTACATGTTCTGGGCAGCAGAATGTCCAGCGACGAGGCGAGTCTGTACCGTGCCTCCGAATTCATGTGAAGGAGGGGTGGGTGTTGGCGCCACCACGTACGGCATTCCGATCCCGATGCCGCCACTTAGACAAAGCTGAGCCAGAAAGAGTTTTAGCCACAGATTTACGCGGATAATCTGTGGCTAATTCTTTTTGTTTTCGCTGATGTATTGTTCGAGTTTCTTTCGATCGGGATAATCAGGTTTCTTCCGGAGGACCTCTTCGTATTCAACGACGGCCCGGTCTTTGAGTCCTGCGGCATTGTAGAGCCAGGCGAGATCCAGATGAGCCTCAATCCTGCCGAGCCTGCCGGCCTCGTTCAAATATGGAATCGCCTTCGATCCTTTCTTCAAACGGAGATAAGCCTCACCTAAAAACAAATTTGCATCGGCTGACTCCGGTTGTAGCTCAACTGCGCGTGTTAATGGATGGACCGCTTCTTCAAATTTCTTTTGCGTCATCCGCAGTTTTCCAAGATTGACTAACGGAAGCACATACGTAGGCTTAACTTCGATCGCAGTCAGATAAGCCCTTTCAGCCTCATCAGGTTTGTTCTGTGCCACGTAAAGACTTCCCAGTAGAGTCCAACATTGAAAATCGAGCCTGTCTTTTTCGACAATCTGATTCAGCAACCTGATCGCGTTTGCAAAGTCTTTCTTCTCGGCCGCTGCGTGTGCCTTTTCAAATAATGACTTATTAACTGGAGACCGCTCATAAAAATCCGCTGCGGAAACGACGCCCACGTTGCTCGCGCGCGCAACGGGCCTCTCTTTCCAGACGAAGTCGAAGTCCTGGCGAAAGTCGGAGGTCGTGCTTCCCGTCAGAGTTAAACGCAGACGAGTGATCTCGCCGTTATTAGCTTCAATGGCGAGGTCGTATTCTCCG
This sequence comes from Pyrinomonadaceae bacterium, assembly GCA_036003745.1. Classification (GTDB taxonomy): domain Bacteria; phylum Acidobacteriota; class Blastocatellia; order Pyrinomonadales; family Pyrinomonadaceae; genus PSRF01. The sequence goes on along the minus strand of DASYSD010000059.1, from coordinate 241,964 downwards.
CCGCGCAGATTTGTGAATCGATAACGTCCTCGACTGCCGATTGTTTGGCGGCCGACAATCTTCGTTGACTGATCGTACAAAATCACTGTGACGCTTGAAGGACCTGGGTGTTCCGCCGTACTGTCGTCGATCTTCACATCGCCCCACAGCGTATAGCCACTCTGGCCCATTGCCGGCAGAGCCGCCACAATTACCAACAGCACGAATAGCACCAGGTTGGGTTGGTGTTTCATGTCCGTATTGTCCATCAAACCGCTATCGTTGCAACTGTTGGACGCATACACAAAAAAGGGCTCCCATGTTGCGGGAGCCCCCATAAACTCGTTAACGAGTGGAGTTGAATTAAAATTCCCAACGCAGTCCAAATTGCATTACACGCGCTGTGCTCTGAACCGTCGTAATGATTCCGAAATTCGGCGACCCAATATTAAGGGCGTTCTGATTCGGATCATTATTCGTCGACGGCGCTGAGAACACATTGTGGTTGAACAAATTGTACGCCTCCCAACGGAGTTGTATCCGCTGATTCTCCGACCACGGCAATTTGAAATTCTTCAGCAGTGCTGAATCAACATTCCAATACGGCTGTGATCGAAGAACGTTGCGGCTACCTACTTGTCCGTGACGCGGAAACTTCGCAACTTGCAGAACTGCGTCCGGATCCGCGAAGAACTGGATTCCATTCGGTGTATCGTGAATCGAAGCCTTCAGAACACTCAGATCTCCTTCGAGGATTGTGGGAACACCGTTGCCACCATCGAAGATGAATGTTCGTGGCCACGAAACTGTTGCCAAACTGAATGGCAATCCGCTACGGGCTGTGAAAATACCGGAGATTTGCCAGCCCCCGATAATCGTGTTCACCCAGCCCGGCGCGTTACCGGCGAGCAGGCGTCCACGACCGATAGGCAGTTCCCAGATTCCATTTACGTTCATCAGATGACGAATGTCGAAATCCGAGTCACCGCGGCACACGCGAAGGTTGGTCGCATCGCAGATGAGACCGCCAGCCGTCGTGGTGTTTGCCACGGTAGATTGGTTATCAAGTGAGTGGGACCACGTGTAGTTCACGTCAAACTGGAACCCCTTGGAGAACCGTTTGCGCAAACTCAGCAACATACCGTCGTAACTTGAAGAGCCTTTGTTGGTAACAAAAGCATTCGTGGCGAATTGAGAGCTTAGTCCAACGTTCGGACCGAGCAAACTCTGCGCACGAAGGGCCTGAATGGTATCTGCGGTATCACCGATGGACACTTCGAAGCCGGTGAAATTCGCGACCACATCCGTGCAGCTTGGTCCCAGTCCGAGACCGGAGCATGGCACTCCGAACCTCGCGATTGAGTTGGCATTCATCTGGTTTTCAAACCAGGCGATCGGCGTGATTGCACCACCAGCCTCGATTTGACTCTGAAGCTGATTCAATGCACCGATCAAGAATTGACCCGACGCCGGATCTTTGAAATCTACGATCTGAGCGGCATCTGCCAACGCGAAGAGCTGGCGTCCCTGACGGCCGACATACGAAGCTTCAAAAATGAAGTTGCCGGGCAATTCACGCTGGAACCCAAACGTGTACTGAATCGAGTAGGGGATTCTGAAGTTGGGATCCACGGCGTAGTTGGTGTTCTGGCCCATACTGCCGACGCCCACGCCGTTCGTCACTCTCGGAGTGAAAGGCACGGTTACCGCCGGAGCCACGTTTTGAATAGGTACCGAGTTGATGTCGACGAAACGTGGGAAGTTCTGTAGAGCTACGCGCCCGTTAGTAGCGGTGAAGTTGGTAGTCACGACCGTGTCGAAAATGTATGTGCTCTGATCCTGAAGGAACGTGATAGCACCACCGGGACGGTCATAGGTTACTGTTCCGCCGCCGCGAATCACTGTCTGGCGATCGCCAAACAGTTTGCCTAGCAGACCACTCTTCACAGAGGGATTCCAGGCAAATGCCAGACGCGGGCCGAAGTTGTTTTTTTCAGTTTCATAAAACGGCCGCGCATTGTTTGCTTTGCCGCCTAAGTTGTAAACCAGAAACGGTTCGGAAGTTGCGCTTGCAATTCCCTGAGCACCATTATTGACGCGCAGGTTAAACAAGGTTTCGAAATCCAGATTCTGAATCGACTGAATTCCCTTTGTTTCATAAGGCGCTGGATAGATGTGCCAGCGCACTCCGTAAGTAAGCGTTAGATCGTTGCGAACCTTCCAGTTGTCCTGGGCATAAAGCTCGTATTCAACGTAACGCCAGTCGCGATTTCGTCCAGTTGTTAGCGAGAAGGCCGAACCTGCGTTGTCGTAATTGAATCTCGTCGCTACTGATGGAATTGTCCCTAACAGGAACGTTAACGCCGAATCGTAGCTATTGCGATTTGCCGCGACATTCAGGATGTTGGCCGGACGAAGCGAATTAACAGTAGCCGAAGATCCAAGGCTGGACGGGAAATTGCCGCCGAGACCGACCGTTGGGAAGTTGAAGTCGCTGGTCAGGTTAGTCTGCTGGTTGATCGTTTTGAACGAACCACCAAACGACAGGCCATGCGATTCTTTGTTCCAGGTCACGTCATCGCGATAGGTCCACACAGGAACTTCGCGCGCTTGAGTGGCGAATCCTGCAAAGGGAGCCGTTAGCGGCGTGAACGCGTATGACTGAGGCGAAGATGGGTGGAATAGATTTGGAAAACCTAAGATGGATTTCGTCACACCCACTGTCGCCGAGTTCACAAAGTTAGGAGTGAGCGTCCAGTTGTGGCCGACTGCGACGGCCCAGTCGCCGGTCGTAATCTGAGCTGTTTCCGGATCACCCGGGAACTGCGCGGCGACCGAGTTAACAGTGTCTGTTTGTGCGGCGCTGATCTTGTTAGCGCGAACAAACAGGCGTTGCACATTGGTAAGACTCAAGTCAACGCGACCCGTGTAGGTGTTATCCGCACGTCGTGAGGGTGCGTTAAATCTAAAGCCTCCTGTGTTGACGCCGTTGCCGAGGGTGAGATCGTTCGGAAGTGGATAGCGCTGGTTAACGAAGTTCAGGAGCGCCTGGTTTCCACCGACACTCAAGGGATCGAGCGCCGCAACTTGTGCGGGCGTTAAGACCGTGATGCACTGCGGAGTAGTGTTCAATCGCGCTGTGCTGGCACAACCCGCAGTGTTATTAACGTACGCGAGGCTGCCGTTACGAAAATGAGGTAGCGGGACGGTACGAGTGTAGGAGATACCCTGCGCATCGCGTCGGCCCTCGTAGTCAAAGAAGAAAAACACCCTGTCCTTACCACTTGTGTAGGTTGGACCACCCTCGCCAAAGTGTGGCAGGTAAAGTGGGCCACCGATGCTGCCACCGAACTGATTACGCGTAAGTTGCGGTCTTTCGACACCGGTTCGATTGTTGAAAAAGCTGTTGGCAGCCGTTGCGGCAGTTCGATTGTACTCGCGGAGCGAACCATGAAATTCGTTCGTGCCGCTCTTGGTAATCAGTTCGATCTGGCCGCCGCTGCTGCGACCTTCCGACGCGGCCGGATTCGCCGTGACGGTTCGGAATTCCTGAATCGCGTCGATCGGCGCGTTGCCGGTGGTTGCAAACGCCTGGCCCGTGGCCTGATCGTTCGCATCAATACCGTCAACCGTGATGTTCCCCTGATCTGCACGCGAACCGGTCACTGAACCAACGCGATTGGTCGCGCCGGTACCGACATTGTTTCCGATAACACCGGGCTGGAGTCCGATCAGCGGAGCCGGCGAGCTGCGAATTTGGATCGGAAGCTCTTTTAGACGTCGTTCGTCGATAACGTTACCGATGCTGGCATCGGTTGTATTCAACGTGGCGCCAGCTTCGGCTGTCACCACGACACTTGAGGACACCTGACCTACGGTCAGTTGTGCGTTGTGAGTTTCAATGTTTCCGACACCCAGCGCGATTCCGGACAGATCCAGGCTCTCAAACCCGGTAGCAGTGAACTTCAGTGTGTATCCCTGTCCTGCCGGAACTTGTGCAAACAAATAAATGCCCCGATCATTTGTGGTCGTAGTTCTCTCTTGCGAGGTCTTTGAGTCGACCAGTTTCACAGTCGCCCCTGCGATCACTGCACCCTGAGCATCTGTTACGGTGCCGGTCACTGCGGAGGTCGAAGATGTGGCTTGTGCGAAACATACGACTGGCAAAAGAAGTAAGAGCATGCCAACGATCAGTGACGATGTAAATTTCGTCATGTTGTAATTCTCCTGGTTCTGTTCTGGTCCATAAGCACGAAGCCTACAAACCGGTTGATAGCGTTACTATCGATGAAACGTCTCCGCCCAACTTTGCGGATCGTTAATCGAAATCTCGTATTTGGAAGCCGGTGATTAGAGAGACACATAACCGTTGAGTGAGAACTGTTGTCCTTGCGGGATCTAATTTCTCGGATTAATCTCAGGCTTCTTGTTTCGCTTGTTGGGGAGACAATGAACAAGACAATGTTGAAGGTGCAAAGACTGTGCCCACACAGAGGGAAGTCTTCACGCTTTTGTAATTTCCATTCTCGAGTTATGAGCGACTTGAGAAATTCGGATTATTTTCAAGTAGATGAATTTTATTAAGTTGTGAGTGAGACAACGTGAAAGAACATAGAGGAGCGCATATATACGAAAGAATGAATCGCGCTTTTCATTCACACCCGGCTAAAGCCCGGTGTGATGAGACGACTCTTGAGGCAAAGCCGGTGGAGTGAAGTTCAATCCTTTAATGAGCGAACTGGAAGAGGCCAAAAAGAAAGCGGCTACTACGTACAACGCCGCATCTGATTTCTACGATCATCCCGCCAACACGTTCTGGGAGCGATACGGGCGACGGACAGTCGAGCGTCTGAGACTCGCTCGAGGAGAACGCGTGCTGGATGTGTGCTGTGGAAGTGGAGCTTCCGCGATCCCTGCGGCGGAGATCGTTGGACCGGACGGGACTGTTATCGGTGTGGATCTGGCAGAGAACCTGCTCGAATTGGCGCGCGCCAAAGCAAATCAACGCGGCCTCACGAATATTCAATTCCAGTCAGGCGATCTGACACGACTGCCTTTCCATGACGGCAACTTCAACACCGCGGTCTGTGTCTTCGGAATATTTTTTGTGCCCGACATGGACGCCGCATTGCGTGAGCTCAAACGCGTCGTGTGCGACGGCGGCAGAGTGGCAGTAACAACCTGGGGTCCGCGATTCTTTGAACCAGCAAGCACTGCTTTCTGGGACTCAATACGGGATGTCAGACCGGATCTCTACAAAGGCTTTAATCCATGGGATCGCATCTCCGAAGTCGATGCTGTTGTCGCACTCCTGGATGGTACGGGGTTGAGTGATGTTGAAGCCATCGCCGAATCTGACTCGCAAGCGGTTGCCGCGCCGGAAGACTGGTGGGCCATGATCATGGGTTCCGGCTATCGCGGCACGGTTGAGCAACTCTTCCCCGAGGAACGCAAGCGCGTTCACAGTGCAAACCTCGATTTCATTCAACGCACGTCTCTCCGAGTTCTCGAAGCCAACGTCGTCTACGCGACTGGTGTATCCCGGTAGGATTTCTCACGCAACGCCGCAACGGCGCAACGAATGTCTGAGTAGCTCGATTTTGCGTTGCGCCGTAGCGTCGTTGCGTGAGAAATCCGATTAAAATCCCAATAGCCACCGCAACCCTTTTGCAGTTCTCGCGCATCGGAGACCCGGCTATTCCCTGTCCTCTCCCGCTTGCAAAAGCACCAGAGTCTTGCTAAACCTCGTCAACGGAATGCCCCTTAGGAGAAGTATCATGAAGAAAACATTTCGACTTCTGCTCTCCACTTTGCTGTTGGTTTCAATCTCCACCCCACTGCTCGCCGACACTATTCGTCTCAAAGACGGCAGCGTCATTCGTGGACAGGTGATTGGATTTAAGGACCAGCAATTCACGATTCTGATCGGCGGGAACGCGAGAGGCAGACGCGGGCAGACCACGGTTTATGTTGAGGACGTTGAATCGATCGAGTTTGATAATACCGGCAACGCGAGCGCCACTGACGAGACCAGCGCTCGCAACAACGTCCCCTTGTCGAAGCCTTCGATTCCGAGTAATCCGCCCGATACGAACGCTTCAGACCGAACCAACAACACGCCGCCCGTAATGTCTTCAACTCCGACGTTCTTTACCATCAAGGTCGGAGTGAGAGCCGATAACGCAAACAATGGTTGGACAAACAGCGGCCTCGTCGTGCGCAAAGGCCAGAGGTTGCGGATTAGTGCGTCGGGACGTGTGTCACTCGGAAAAGGACGCTTTTCCACGCCCGGTGGCTTAACGACGATTCAGGACGCCGACAAGTTGATGCGCAACGAAGCAACTGGCGCGCTGATCGCGGTAATCGGCGACGACAACGACGACTTCATTCTGATCGGTCCCAGGCGAGAGTTTGTCGCTCAGCGCGATGGAGTGCTGTTTCTGGGTGTAAACGAGGGCGATTTGGCGGATAATACCGGCAGTTACGATATCGTAATCGAAGCAGAAGCGAGCGGTCGTTAGGATTGGTAAACTCGGCTCACCCCCCGCGCATCAGACCACTGAAACGTTTCGGAGCCGGAATAACTGATTGGAAGCCTGCCCAAGGCAAGCGCTATCCTTCCTCGCTTACGTCCTTCGGGAGTAGAAATTTATGAGATTTAAACGTTCATATCGGTTTTTTGGTGTTGCGCTCTCGTTATTGCTGCTCGGCGCAAATGTTAGTCCCGGGTGGTCGCAGTCCAGACGCCAGCCACCCACTTCCAACGAAAAGAAGAACAAACGCCCTGGCGAAACAAAGAAGCCAGGTGAACCCGACCAGGAACCTCTTCCTAAGGACATCGAGCCAACGAAGCCTCAGGACATTGAAAAGGTCAGTATCTCGACTCAGATCGTCAACGTCGACGCCGTCGTTTATCACAAGAAGAGCGGACAGATCGTGACGGATCTGAAGAAACCAAACTTCGCCATCTTTGCTGATGGCACACAGCAGACAATTACTAACTTCTCCACACCGGAAGCACCAATCACTGTTGCGATGGTGGTTGAATACAGCAAGTGGTCGGAGCTCTTTGGACTCTATGGAAACAGAGGTTACGAGCCTGGGACTTACGAAGTGATTCGCCCCACGGCGATGTTTCTCTCACAGTTCATCAAGCCACCCGACGATTACGTTTCTGTGGTCGCGTTTGATATTCGGCCAACTCCGTTAACCGACTTCACAAATGACCCGGCCCGTCTGCAACAGGTGGTTACGCTACTGTTGAGAAATACGCCGGCGTTTCGTGAAACGAATTTATTCGACGCGTTAAAGTTTGTGCTTGTTGGCGGTCGAGGCGACTCAGTTGTGCTGGAGGAGTCGAAGTCTGAGAAATCGGAGTATGCCGGACTGGCTTCCGTTCAGGGACGACGCCGTGCAGTAATCCTCGTGGCTTCGGGTATCGATACGTTCAGCAAGATCAATTACGGCGACGCCCGGAAAGTGCTTCAAAACTCGGGTGTTCCTGTTTACATTATCGGTACCGCAAACCTGTTCAAGAAGATCTACGGCGACTCGCTGCCGGCAACGGATTCGCTGGGTGGAATGCCAGGACGAATGTCGTGGCTGCAGGCCGATAACACTTTGCAAACGTTTGCGAAGGAAACTGGTGGCGCATACTTTCCGGTGACGTTCGAAGGTGAGTTGCCGAAGGTGCTGGGAAGTATCAACGCGCTACTGCGAAGTCAGTACAGTCTCGCTTTCAACCCCGGTGAAGTACGCGACGGCAAACAGCACAAGCTGCAAGTAAGAGTGGACGTCGATGGCGATGGCACCTATGACGACAAGGAATTTGTGGTCCAGGCGCGTCAGTTCTACAACTCACCCAAACCGGACGCAGGAAAACAATAAACTAGAATAGGTCCTATAGGACCTATTCTAAAAACTTCCGTAGATCCTCAACCGAAACTCGTCATTAAACGAAACGATCTCCGCCTTGCGGTTTGAAAATCGCCTGGCCTCACGCAACAACGACGGCAATCCCTGCAGACTCAACTTTAGACCATAGGCCGAGTTCGTCAGCGCCGCCGCCAGGCGTGGATTCAAACGCTCCGGCATTCCATACCGGATCGCCTTTTGCGCGACTGGTGAGAAGCCAACACTGCGCCGTGAATTCACAAACTCAAGTGAGTGATCAAACACGTTCAGCCGGCTCGGAAGATCTCTCAGTGCCAGATCTCTGTGCGCGACCATGTTTGTGATCGCTTCCGCTACCACGCCACGGTGATAACTCGAGCGTGCCTGTACCGGCGACTCTTCTGCTGACGGCGAAAAACTCTTCGGACGTACTTCCGACAGATCGCAATAGCGACGCAGAAAATGCGTGAGTCCTTCGTAAAGCGTGAACAAGTTACCCGATAACTTTACGCGCTCAATAACCGGCGATTGCAAAGAGTCGCCGGAAAATCTTGTTGCCGTGACTGAGGCACGCGGCAGCAACTCAGCTACGCGTTCATCACGACCAAACAGAAGTAACCCGGCAACTGTCGGAACAATCTCCTGGCCGTCGTTTGTTGCCAGTAGTAAATCCCGCTCGAGTACTTCGGCAGTCGGATAACCAACAACCGTTGCTTCCTCGAATACACCGCCCTCAAACTCACGCAAGTAACTCCACAAATGAGCCTCGTCGATGTCGGCAATCTTTGCGCCCAACGCGGGAACATCCTCGTAACGTAAAGGTCGCGCTTCCTCCAGCAGTGATGAGATCTCTTCACGCGAAGCTTCGCGCTTCTCCGCCCCAATGCGCAGATAGAAGCGACCATCACGGGTTCGATACGGCCGTCTTTTGCTCTCGATATCGAGCGCGACGATGCGGCGACCATTGTCGAGCGCGATGCGATCGATGAATGGGACCAACGGAGGCTGGACCTCTTCACGACAGATTCGCACCAGGTCGTCCTGAACTCTCTCCGGATCGTCGACACCTTCGACACGCAACTGGTCGTTCACTCCAAAAACAATCACACCGCCGCCGGTATTTGCGAGTGCGACTATTTCCTGCGCGATCTTTTCTGTGTTTGAGAGTTTTACTTTGAGCTCGAGAAACGTATCTTCACCGCCGCGGATGAGCCGCAGTAATTCGGTGCGCGATGTTTGCGGGGCAGGAGTGGAAAGGATGTATTCCTGAAAGGAACGCTCCGTGGTTGGTTCGTGTCGCTGGTTGCTGCGAAATCTTCTACGAGCCATTTGTGTATTGACGGGGCTCTAAACCCGCCCGGACGCCGCGAAGCATCACTGGAATAAGATTCAAAGTACCTGGGCGGTAGTGTAACAAAGAAAGCCGTATAGGTCATATAGGACCTATACGACCTATCCTTTATTCATCAGCAGGTTCGCGGACTGCGTCGAGGATCTCAATTTCACGCTTGGCGAGTAGTTTTCCGTGCCAGTTTATGATGAGTGAGTAAAAAGCGAGTGAAAAGATCGTGAAGAGCGCAAGCACCGCGTATTCGTTGAACAGACTGCTCGTCGAGTAGCCAATCAGGGTAGCCAGTGCCGGCGGAATCATCATCAGTATTACCAATGGGATGAGGAAGAGCCCGGCAACACCCGACACATTGAGTCGTTTTCCATAACGCATGCGCTTCGGAAAACGGATCGAAAGCCAGTTGCCAACAGTCGAACTGATGGCTGCAAAAATGATGAACGTTAACGCGAGGAAAAGCAGATTCTCAGGTGTGATATCGCGAAAGATAATGATGTTCAGAATTAACAGCACGGTGGCAAACACCAGCGCGATGAGTGTTAAAACAAGGTTCTTGCCCAAAAGAATCTTGCGTCGATCGACAGGCGAAAGAATAAACGTCCGCATTCCACCTTCTTCAAAAGCAAATAGATTTGACGAGAGTCCATTGAGAATAAGAAACACGTAGATCATCCCGCCGATTAGAAGTAACCCTGAACCGTACGTAGCAAATCCAGTGGAAAAGCCGCGTCCCGCCGCGCCAAATCTCTGCCGGTTGGCAAGACGGATAACGATAATGATTAACGGCATCAGCGCCATCATTCGCACCTGCGCATTGCGCAATGCATAACGAAGTTCTTTCTCAAAAATTGCGGAAACATCGGGAGGCAAGAAAGGCAGCTGCCAGCCCGAGTAACCGTCGCCTACCGCAGCCTGCGCACGTGAAGTCCTGGGCTGCTGCCGCCCCTCCAAACCAAGAGCGGCGCGGCGCGCAATCCAATAAGTCGCAACGATCAATGCGATCGCGTACGCACTGAGTGTTACAAAAGCAACTCCATAGGCGACGGGATCGTTTGCGGTGTCGTTGATTAAAAGAAACGTGGCGGCGCCGGGAGGAGTCCAACGCAATCCGCGAAAGGATTCCGCGTGCTTAAAGAGGATCGGGGCCACCTGGCCCACGGCAGCGGCTCCCAGACCGGCAATCGCACCAATCAGAGCAATGATTGTTTCGCCGCGTCCGCGTTTGCGACGAAGAACTGAGCCGATTGTCGTCGAAAGCCATTTCGATAGAGCAACGCCGAAAAGCACTGCGGGAACTGCAGCGATCAGTGTCAGCGAAAGATTGCCCGAGCCAAGTCCTGCGCCGATGCACATCGCAATCACAGCCGGAATGAGGAAGACTGAGTGCAACGTGGTTAACTCGCTAATGAAATCCACCGCGAAGAGTTTGCGGAGCGTGATCGGATACATCAACAGTTTGCCTGCATCAAACTGCTTGCCGCCGCCCAAACTCAATGGGACTGTGGCCCACATCAGATATACAATTCCGAAGATTGAGAAAAAGATAAGCTCGGTTGAGGCATTCTCCGGAAGATCGCGCGCGGCGGTTCGTTGAATTGCACTGCCGAGGCCCTCCGGGTTGGTAAGTAAGTAGGCTATAACTCCCAGAATCAGCGCAAACACGAGCGCGAACGTAAAGGCGAGCAGCATGCCGAGAATCGATGCGATCTTGTTTATGACTGCTTTGGACGAGCGCAGCGAGTTGCGCAACAGTCGCCACTTGAGCCAGATTAGGGTGAGCAATTGAGACATTTCTGTTGTGATTTGTTCTTGGTGCTTTGTACTTTGCTCTTAATGCTGATGCTTCTAACTCTGTACCAGATGCAAAGAACAAGCACTAAGCACCAAGCTCCAGCATGATCCAAAACGCTTACGTCGGACTCGGTTCCAATCTCGGCAATCGTGCCGGCTATCTGCTGCTTGCGGTTCGCGGAATGCTCGATGCCGGTTTGGATGTTATTCGACTCTCGAGCATTTACGAAACTGAACCAGTCGATCACGAAGAACAGCCGCCGTTTCTAAACATGGTCGCCGAGTTACGAGGGTCGACGCTGCCTGCACCCGATCAGGTGATGGCGCGGCTATTGCGAATCGAGTATGCGTTGGGCCGCACTCGCGACGTCGCCAAGGGACCACGCACAATCGACCTTGACCTACTCATTTTCAAGGATCACCAGTCTGACTCAGAATTTCTGACGCTTCCACATCCGCGACTGCACACCCGTTGCTTCGTGCTGGTCCCACTAGTCGAGTTAGTCCCCGCTCTCATTCATCCGATCCTCGACAAGCCAGTCAGTGAATTGTTGGCACAGAGTAAAGATCGATCAACAGTGGTCCGCTGGATCCCGAAGCCGACCAGAGATTGCTCAGATTGATTGTGTAATCTGTGGATACTATAATGCCCCCGCTTGTTAGCACGCCCGCAAAATTTCCAAACTCCTCGTTTCCCTGGCAATTCAATTGTCCACAAATCGTGGTGTAAAGAGAGCTGAAAAATGCCCTATCTGAAACCAGAAAGGCCGGAAAAGGTCAGTGCACCGTCTTTGCGATCAAGCAAACAACGCGGCGAACGCCTCGTTTGTCTGACAGCGTACGATTATCCGACTGCGCGCATCGTTGACGAAGCAGGTATCGACGTCATCCTTGTGGGCGACAGCCTCGGCAATGTCATTTTGGGCTACGGTAACACTGTCCCCGTAACCCTCGAGGAAATACTGATCCATTTGAAGGCTGTGCGACGAGCCGTGCAACGCGCTTTGTTGGTTGCGGACATGCCGTACGGAACCTTCCATACCGGCGATGACGACGCGGTGCGAAATGCGTTGCGACTTGTGAAAGAAGGTGGCGCCGAAGCCATCAAGCTTGAGGGCGGTCACAAGCGTGTGCACCTCGTAAAGCGATTGGTAGACGAGGAGATCAGCGTGATGGGCCATATCGGCCTAACTCCGCAGTCAATCAACCAACTCGGCGCTTACCGCGTACAAGGTAAGACTGCCAAAGCGGCGCAACAACTGATTGACGATGCGAAGGCCATGGAAGATGCGGGCGCATTCGCTGTCGTGCTCGAAGTTGTACCTCGCGAGATCGCTCAAATGATCACCGAAAGCATCAGTATTCCGACAATCGGAATCGGCGCCGGTGTTCATTGTGATATTCAGGTGTTGGTCCTGCACGACATGCTTGGTTTGTCGTTTAGCAAACAGGCTCGCTTTGTTCGACCCTACGCAAACCTGCGCGAGATCATGACTGATGCAGTAACTCGGTACGCGGACGACGTAAGAAATGGCACTTATCCGTCGGAAGCAGAGTCGTATGGTCTGCCCGTGGAAACGGCCGAGGAATTGGATATCGAGATCCCATCGAGAGGCTCAAAGGCCGAGAAGTCCTAATCCAACCTCAACTATGGAGATCATCAATCGCCGTCAGCGCATGAGTTCCGTCGCGCGCAAAATCCGTCGTGAACAGGATCGAACTGTCGGTCTTGTTCCGACGATGGGCGCTCTTCACGAAGGCCATCTGAGTCTGGTGCGTGAAGCCAGGCGCATGTGCGATGTGGTAGTCGTCTCGGTTTTTGTTAATCCAACACAGTTTGGACCAGGCGAAGACTTCGAGCACTATCCGCGCGACTTAACTAAAGACACAGCGCTTCTGACCGATTACAACGTTGACTACATCTTCGCGCCTCCAGTCGAAGAGATCTATCCGAAGGGCTTTTCGACCTACGTAAATGTTGAGGGTTTTTCAGAGCAGCTCGAGGGTGCGTCGCGTCCAGGACATTTTCGTGGTGTGGCAACAGTCGTGACGATTCTGCTCAACACCGTTAGACCCGATTTTGCATTCTTCGGACAAAAAGATGCGCAACAGGCGCTCGTCATCCGCCGGCTTGTTAAAGATCTCGCTTTCGACGCAGAGATAGTGATCTTACCGATTGTTCGTGAGGACTCAGGACTGGCAATTTCGTCGCGCAATCTTTACCTGAATCCTGACGAGCAGAAATCGGCGACGATACTTCACAAAGCCCTCGTCCAGGCTAAGCAGGCCTTTAATGACGGCGAACGGAATGCGAGCCGGATTACGGATTTGATTCGACAAACTGTCGAGTCGGAACCGCGCACACGGCTCGATTACGTAACTATCGCGGATGCAGAGACGCTGGAAAAACTGGATCGCGTTGACGATCGTCCGACCCTCGTTGCCCTGGCGGCGTACGTTGGCAAAACACGACTGATCGACAATATGATTCTAAATAAAGTAAAGAAGAAAGACGTTGCCGCTCCACAGTAAGAAGCACATTCATTTCACACTCAACGGCGAACAGACAGAGGTCGCCTTCGCACCGCACAAGACGCTGCTCGAAGTTTTGCGTGAGGATTTGAATCTCACCGGTACGAAACACGGCTGCGAGCTCGGCGAGTGTGGCACGTGTGCACTGCTCGTCGATGGACGCTCAATTCTTTCCTGCCTGATGCTCGGTCTTGATGCTGAAGGTCGAGAAGTGAAGACGATTGAAGGAATGGCGAATGGAGCAGAGCTGCATCCGTTACAGCAAACGTTCGCAGATCTTGGCGCAGCGCAGTGTGGTTATTGTTCACCCGGATTTTTGCTGGTAGCAGAGGAGTTACTCAAGAAGTCGCCCAACCCAACACGCGGTGAGATTCAGGAAGCGTTGTCGGGAAATCTGTGTCGCTGCACGGGTTATATTAAAATTTACGAGGCTGTCGAGCTCGCCGCAGCGCGCATGCGGGGTGAAGAGGCTGAACTGCCCAAAGAGAGCATCTTCGGCCTTGATTAAATCTGCGTAATCTGTGGATAAGAACCTCAACATCATTGGCAAACCATTTCGCAAGGTCGATGCTCGTGCAAAGTGTGTCGGTCAAACGAAGTTCGCAGACGACATCGTTCTGCCGCGCATGTTGTTTTGCAAGATGCTTCGTTCACATCTGCCACACGCGCTAATTAAGAGCATCGACGTTTCAAAAGCATTGGCGCTACCGGGCGTTTTTGCTGTAGTGACGGGAAAAGACTTTCCGATTCCCTACGGCATCCTGCCCGTCAGTCAGGACGAGCACGCGCTCTGCATCGACAAAGTGCGCTTTATCGGTGATCCAGTTGCAGCTGTGGCCGCCATCGACGAAGACGTCGCATTCGACGCGATGAATCTAATCGAAGTCGAATACGAACCGCTCAACACGATTTCGACGATCGAAGAGGCGGCGCTGATCGACGAACCGCGCATTCATGATTACGGCGATAGTGGCAACGTGCATAAGAAGGTTTCGCTCGAGTTCGGCAATGTTGAAGAAGGATTTGCTGAAGCCGATCTCGTTCGTGAAGACACTTTCTTTTACGAAGGCAACACGCATCTGCCGATGGAACAGCACGCTGCCGTCGCGCATTTCGATTCGGACGGAAAGATCACGCTCTGGAGCTCGACGCAAACGCCGCACTACGTTCATCGGGCGCTTGCCAAAGTTCTCGGACTGCCGGCCAGTCACATTCGCGTGATTGCAACACCGAATGGCGGTGGATTCGGCGGTAAGAGTGATCCTTTCAATCACGAAGTTGTGGTTTGTAAGCTCGCGATGATGACTGGCCGTCCGGTGAAAGTAACGTTGACGCGTGAAGAAGTTTTCTATTGTCATCGTGGACGGCACCCGGTGTTGATGAAGATCAAAACCGGTGTGAAAAATGACGGTGCGATCACCGCGATGCATTTTGAATCGTATCTCGATGGAGGCGCTTACGGCAGTTATGGTGTCGCCAGCACGTTCTACACCGGCGCATTGCAAACGGTTACGTATGACGTTCCGCGCTACAAATTTCAGGGTCTGCGGGTTTTCACAAACAAGCCGCCGTGTGGTCCAAAACGCGGACATGGTACACCGCAGCCGCGTTACGGGCTGGAAGTCCAACTCGACAAGATAGCTGAGCAACTGCAACTTGATCCGGTGGAGATTCGCCGCAACCATCTCGTCGCACCCAACACGGTAACTGCCAATTACCTGCGCATCGGCAGCATGGGCCTGGGAACGTGCATCGACAAAGTTGCGCAAGGCTCGCGCTGGAGCGAACGGTTCTCATGGGATCAGAACAATCGCAAGCTGCCATTCGGTAAAGGCATCGGTTTCGCTTGCAGCTCGTATATCTGCGGCGCCGGATTGCCGATCTACTGGAACAACATGCCGCAATCAGGTGTACAGCTTCGGCTTGACCGCCAGGGTGGCGTGTGCGTTTTGTGCGGCTCGACTGACATCGGACAGGGATCTGACTCGATTCTTGCTTACATCGTCGCTGAAGTGCTCGGAATCGATCCGTTCGACATTCGCGTTGTTACTGCCGACACGGATCTCACGCCTGTCGATCTTGGGAGCTATTCGAGTCGCGTCACTTTAATGACAGGTAATGCTGCAATTCAGGCGGCCGAGCGAGCCCGGGAACTGCTGGTCATGGCTGTGGCGGAGAAGCTTGGTGTGCCCATCGAGAATCTGTCACTTGCCGAGCGCCGTGTGTTTGATGTTGAGAATCCCGAAGTTGGTGTGTCGTTTGCAGAAGCGATTGTGCTGGCGGAGTCCAAGTTTGGGACGATTGGAACCGTTGGTTCATACACGCCGCCGCGGTCGCCGGGTAAGTTCAAGGGATCGGGAGTTGGGCCATCGCCGGCTTACAGTTACTCGGCAGCGGTTGCCGAAGTTGATGTGAATCCTGACACCGGCGTTGTCGTCGTGGAACGTGTTTGGATCGCGCACGATATCGGGCGTTCGATCAATCCGATGCTCGTGATGGGCCAGGTTGAAGGCAGTGTCTATATGGGTCTCGGCGAGATCCTGATGGAAGAAATGGTGTATCGCGACAATCGCAACGTCGTGCACAAGTTTCCGTCAATGCTCGAGTACAAGAGCCCGACGACAATGGAGATGTGCGACGTCAAGACATACCTGATTGAAGATCCGGATCCGAATGGCCCATACGGCGCGAAGGAAGTCGGACAAGGTCCGTTGTTGCCCATTCCGCCCGCCGTCGCGAACGCCGTTTACAACGCGGTAGGTGTAAGAATTGATGAGGTGCCGATCACGCCGGAGAAAGTACTGCGTGCGTTGAAGGACAAAGCACGCGGCCGCGATGGACGCTATGGACCAGACTCGGTCCCGCCCGTAGCGTGGCCCGAGCCGCTGCGAGTCCTTACACCATCCGAAGGCGGTGACGGCAGCGAGATGCCGAGAGTTGCTGTTCATTCGTGATACCTGCGGGATGTTTAGACAGGATTTTCAGGATTTTAACAAGATGCACAGGATGGAATCATGTAAATCCTGTCTAACTGAACTGTGAAGCTATGATGCGATTGCCCAAATTTGACTATCACGTTCCGCAGACCATCGCGGAGGCGGTGAAGATCATGGGCGATGCTGGTCCAGCAGGTCAGTTCGTTGCCGGGGGTACCGATCTATATCCAAATATGAAGCGAAGACAGCAGACTCCGAAGATTGTCATCTCGGTGATGCGTCTCCAGGAACTCAATCAGATTACAGGCGACGGAACCAGCGGCTTATGCATCGGCGCATCCGTAACGCTCACTGAAATCTGCGAAAACCCGATTATCAATCGAGACTATCCGGTGGTTGCCAAAGCCGTTCGCACTATCTCCACACCGATACTCCGAAACATGGGAACTATCGGCGGCAACCTGCTGCTCGATACTCGTTGCAATTACTACGATCAGAACTACGAGTGGCGCAAAGGAATCAACTTCTGTCTCAAGAAAGACGGCGACGTTTGCTGGGTAGCACCAGGAAGCTCGAAGTGCTGGGCTGTTCAATCGTCAGATCTCGTTCCGGTGATGGTCGCGATTGGCGCAAAGTTGCGCTTTGTTTCAACGCTTGGTGAGCGCGTGATCGATGCCGCCGGTTTGTATAACGACGACGGGATCGACTACCTGCGGAAACGTCCGGACGAACTCCTTGTCGACATTCAGCTGCCACCAACCAACGGCTGGCGTGCTTCGTATCAGAAACTCCGGCGGCGTGGTGCTTTCGATTTCCCCGTGCTGGGCGTGGCGACGTGGATCGCGACCGACAGCGACGCGGTGACCGACGCTCGTATCGTGCTCGGCGGTATCGCGCCTTCTCCAGTTGAGATTAAAGAGGCGGCGAAGGCTTTGATCGGAAATGCGCTAACAGACGAGCCGATCAAGGCAGCGGCTGAAGCTGCGTACATCAAAGCCAGACCACTCGATAACACCGACTTCGTTTACCAGTGGCGGAAGCAAATGGCGCGTCAGTACACTCTGCGCGCGCTGCGCGACCTCCAGAGTTGATACAAGATAAACATGTGAAATCTGGTAAATCTTGTACTGCAATTCTCCTCGCTGCCGGGCGCTCCAGCCGTATGGGCGCGTTCAAACCACTCCTCCCCTTCGGAAACAGAACCGTTATCGAATGCTGTGTTGACTATCTACGTGAAGGTGGTGTGGAAACAATCGTCGTAGTGGTCGGTCATCGCGAAGATGAGGTGCGGCGGAGACTGACCGGAGTCAAATTCGCCGTTAATCCGGATCCAGATAGTGAAATGGGCGCTTCGATTGGAGCCGGAATTAGTGCACTCCCGCACGCCGCGCAGGCCACCTTAATCGCTCTCGCAGATCACCCGGCCGTTCCCGCGACAGTGGTCACTACCATTTTCGAAGAATGGAGGAAAGGCGGCCAAATCGTTATACCTACCTGGGAAGGCAGAGGCGGGCATCCAGTGCTCATCGATCTTAGTTTCAGGCCTGAGCTGTTGCATCTTGCCGCCGCTGGTGGTCTGAGGGCGTTTTTTGAATCCCACCGCGACGCGGTCAGGCGGGTCCCTGTCGACTCGCCCTTCATTGCCCGCGACATGGATACGTGGGATGATTACAGGGCCTTACACGAGGAGGCAACCGGCAAACCGGCGCCCGAGCCCCCGCAGAATTAGACCAACGAAACTCTGGACGCACTCATCTAATGCACCAAGTCGAACGCCAACAGACGCGCTCGGCGAAGGAGAGAGATGGTTCTAGGCCACAAAAAAGCACAAAAGGCACAAAATAAAAAGCGAACCGTTGCCGGTCTGATGATGGTATTGGCGAGTTGCACGGTTCTCGCGCAAACCCCTACCAACCAACGGGTGGACTTCTCACTGCGCTCGATCGACGGGCAGACCGTTACAGCCGACAGTCTTAAGGGTGAGATCGTGGTGCTGGCGTTTGGCGCCTCGTGGTTGCCGTTATCGAAAACACAACTTCAGGGTGTTAGAAAGCTGGCGGACGAGTACAGCAATCGAGGCGTGGTGGTCTACTGGGTCAGCACAGAGTCGGATGATCCGAAGTCGAAGAATTTCGCCAGTGATGATCAACTGCGAGGGTTCTCGCAGAAGTACGGATTGAAAGTTACCGTGCTGCGCGATCACGACGGTGTGGTTTCCAAGAAGTTTGGCGTGGACCAACTGCCGTCGATCGTGATTCTCGACAAACAAGGTAATATGTCTGGTGGACCAATCGGTGGCCTCGATCCGAACGGAAATCTCGCCGGACAACTCGCTTCACGGCTCGACAAGCTTCTATAAAAACCCAGCCACAGATTTACGCGGAGGAACGCGGATCTGATAACCTCTCCTCACAATGGCATTCACGCTTATCAATCCGGACACTCTCGGAGCGCCGAATGGCTACTCACATGGCGTCGTTGCAGATGCGCACGGCAAGCTGCTTTTCATAGCTGGACAAATCGCCTGGAATAAACAACAGAAGATCGTTAGTGACGATTTCGTCGAACAATTCGATCGCGCACTTGGAAACGTAATCATGGTTCTGACTGCCGCGGGCGGAAAGCCAGAGCAGATCGCACGGCTCGTGATCTACGTTACGGATAAGGTCGAATACCGCGAACGAACGCGAGAAGTTGGCGAGCGTTATCAAAAGCACATGGGCAAACACTTCCCTGCGATGGTCCTGGTCCAGGTCGCCGGACTGCTCGACGATGCAGCAAAGGTTGAAATCGAAGGCATGGCGGTGTTACCCGCATGAAACAGCCGGCAACTTTCCTCTACGAACAGGACGAACAAGGCATCGCGACGATCACATTGAACCGTCCTGAGCGGCTCAATGCGTTAACCTTTGAAGTCTATCGCGAGCTGACGGATATGTTTGCGGCTCTGCGCGATGAGCCCGGCGTACGCGTTGTGATAATCACGGGCGCAGGTCGGGCGTTCTGTTCCGGTGGCGACGTGCACGACATCATCGGTGAGCTGTTCAGCAGGAACATGGAAGGGCTACTCGAGTTCACTCGTATGACATGTGAACTGATTCAGAATATTCGTGCGCTTCCGAAACCTGTGATTGCGAGTCTGAATGGCACCACCGCGGGCGCCGGCGCCTGTATCGCGCTCGCTGCCGATATCCGTTTCGCAAGTGAGGAAGCAAAGATCGCTTTCCTGTTTGTGAAAGTTGGCCTGGCAGGCACCGACATGGCCGCGTCGTATCTGCTGCCGCGTGTGGTTGGACTATCAAAAGCAACTGAGTTGCTGTTTACGGGAGATTTTATCAGCGCAATCGAAGCGGAAAGAATCGGTTTATACAATCGCGTCGTGCCGGCCGGAGAGCTCGCGACTGCGACACGAGCATTTGCGGAAAAGTTAGCGCGTGGACCAGCATTCGCGCTTGGCAAGACAAAAGAGATGCTCAATCGCGAACTCGATATGGATTTGCAGGCTGCGCTCGAGAGCGAAGCGCAGGCACAAGCGATCTGTATGCAACACCCGGATTATCGTGAGGCGTACGAGGCGTTTGTCGCGAAGCGCGAAGCAAAGTTCAAATGATTGACCGCCTGATTACAGAACTTCCCTTCTTTACTCCAGAACACCGCAATCTCGTGCAGAGTGTGTCGCAGTTTGTGGCCCGGGAGATTGAGCCGCGTGCCGCTGACGAGGAAGATATCGAGGGATTAGCCAGAGACTTTGTCCAACTGCTGGCCCAGGCCGGCATTTTGAACTACGCGGTTGCAAAGTCGAAGCTCGACGTTCGTTCTCTTTGTTTGATTCGTGAAGAACTGGCGTATTCTTCGGCGCTCGCCGATCTTGCGTTCGTTATGCAGGGTCTGGGAACCTTTGCGATCGCACGAGCAGCACCGGATCACATTCGCGATTTCTGGCTCTCGCGCGCTGCCAGCGGAAAAGCAATCGCCGCCTTCGCCCTCACCGAACCCAATGCCGGTTCTGATGTCGCAGCGATCCAAACCACTGCACGTCGCGACGGTGAAACGTACGTTATCGATGGGCGCAAACGTTTCATCTCCAACGCCGGTATCGCCGACTTCTACACCGTGTTCGCCAAAACGGGAACGCGCGAAGATGGCAGGCCGGAGCTTTCTGCATTTGTGGTGAGTGCAAAGATGCAGGGATTTCGCGTCGTCGAACGCACCTCGTTGATAGCGCCACATCCAATCGGAGAAATTGCGTTTGATGCGTGCCGTGTGCCCGCTGAAGATATGGTTGGAAACGAGAGCGACGGATTTAAACTGGCAATGGAAACCATGGACACGTTTCGCGCCAGTGTCGGGGCGGCGGCTTGCGGTATGGCTCGCCGCGCTCTCGATCACTCTGTTCGCTACGCCTCTGGACGCAAACAATTTGGACGGCTGCTGGCCGAACATCAACTGGTCCAGGCAAAGCTTGCCGACATGATCACGGAACTCGACGCTGCTCGGCTGCTCGTGTATCGCGCCGCTTACGCGCGCGACACAACGACCGACAGAGTGACTCGCGAAGCCAGCGAAGCAAAACTTTTCGCCACCGAAGCAGCCGGCAGAATCATCGACAGCGCGGTTCAGATTCACGGTGGCGCTGGACTGGTCAGCGGCACGGTTGTCGAGCGTCTCTACCGCGACGTCCGCGCCCTGCGCATTTACGAAGGTACTTCCGAAATCCAAAAGCTCGTCATCGCCGGCCAACTCTTGAAGGAATGAGATGAAGCCACTTTCTCCAGATACAACCGTGGAAGCCCAGCGCAAACATTACGAATTAATGCGGCGGTTGTCTCCCGAGCAAAAACTTTCGCTGGCCTTTGCACTTACTGATGCTACTCGCCAACTCATACTCGCGGACTTACAGCACCGCTTTCCCCAAGCGGACGCCGAGGCAACAAGGTATTACCTATGTCCTGGTCGGCTCCTTCGCCAGCTCGTTACCCGGCATGTACAGATCCACAGCCGACATCGAAAACTTAAGTGGTTTCAGGCAGGAAACGAAACCTCGAGCACACAGTGGAAGGACGTACTGGGCGTTTTAGCGTCATCTTCTAATAGTTTGGATCTTAATTATTTGAATACATGGTCCAACAAGCCTGGTTTGACGAACCTGCTGCAACGAGCTTTCACCGAAGTTAAAGAAGACTAGTCGAGCATGAAGATCAACATCATTGGTGGTGGGCCGGCGGGGTTGTATTTCGCGATACTGATGAAGAAGGCGAGGGCGTCGCATCAGATCAAGATCTACGAGCGCAATGGTCCGAATGATACGTTCGGTTGGGGAGTGGTCTTCTCCGGGAAGACACTCGCGAATTTGCGCGCGGCGGATGAGGTCTCGCATGCGGAGATAACCAGAGAGTTTGAAGCCTGGGATAACGTTGATGTCGTTCATCGCGACGCGAAAGTTTCGATTCACGGCAACAGCTTTTCCGGCATCGCGCGCCTGCAGTTGCTCAAGATTCTTCAGAGACGCGCCGAGCAACTGGGTGTTGAGATCAACTTTTACAGCGAGGTTCACGAGGTTGAATCACTGCGGCAGGACGGTGATCTACTGCTTGCCGCAGATGGCGTGAATAGCACCGTTCGTTTGCGTTACGCCGAGCAGTTTCAGCCTGAACTCGACGTGCGCGCGAATCGTTACATCTGGTACGGGACCAACCAACTCTTTCATGGGTTAACGCTGACGTTTCGCGAAAACGACGCTGGTGTATTTGCCGCGCATTCGTACAAGTTTGATCCGACCACCAGCACCTTCATTGTCGAATGCGATTCGCAGACTTGGAACAATGCGGGCTTCGAGCAAATGAGTCCGGAGAAAACGCTCGACTACGTAGGTGAGGTTTTCGCGAAAGATTTGGACGGGCACAAACTACTGTCCAACAATTCGAAGTGGATCAACTTTCTGCTGGTTAAGAACCGGAACTGGGTTTTCGACAACGTGATGCTCATCGGAGACGCACTTCACACAGCGCACTTCTCGATTGGCTCCGGCACCAAGCTGGCGATGGAAGACGCGATTGCACTGGCCGAATCGTTCCAGCAGACGGCCGCAGTCTCAGAAGCCCTAACGCACTTCACACAAACACGCCGGCCAGTTATCGAAGACTACCAGGCAGCAGCGTTTGAAAGCATGCGCTGGTTTGAGAACGCCGCGTCGTACATGCATTTGAGTCCGATGGATCTTGCGTTTGAGTTGATGACGCGCAGCGGGCGTGTCACTTACGATGATCTGAAGCGTCGGGCACCGGGATTCATCGAACAATATGAACTTAGCCACTGATTTACACGGATGACCAGTGCGGCGGCTCCAGGCGCCGTCGTCCCTCATCAACCGTCGCAACTCCGGGTTCATCGAGCTCCACACGGTCCCATAACTTGCACGTAACTGGTCGGTGCGCCTGGTCCAAAGCCTCACAATAATTCGTGTATGTACAACGTCGCACCTCATCACCACGACCAAGCCGCACCTTCAAAAACCAATCCGGATCGGCAAGTGCCTGCCGAGCCATACCGACAATATCAGCCTGGCCCAATCGAAGAATCTCTTCTGCCTGTTCAAAAGTCGAGATTCCTCCGGTCGCCACAACCGGCGGTTCAAATCCAGCCTCATTAACAGCCCGTTTGATTGCCGCAACCAGCGGGACACTTCGTCCAAATGGACCAGTAGCATCGGAAAGCACCGTCGGCATGCATTCGTATCCACTTTGGCCCGTGTAGGGATAAACAGCCTGGCCCACTTTCGGCTCCTGTGCATCTTCAAACTTTCCGCCTTTGGAAAGCGATAAGAAGTCAAATCCAGCCGCAGCGAACTCTTTCGCATAATACATTGCATCTTCCACTCGACTGCCGCCGGCGATAACTTCGTCAGCTAAAAAACGCACACCTACGACGTAATCATCCCCGACACGTTTGCGCACTTCGCGATAGACTTCCAGCGGCAGACGCACCCGATTCTCGCGAGATCCGCCGTACCTGTCAGCACGATCATTCTGCGCGCTCAGGAATCCCGCCATCGTGTAAGCATGAGCATAGTGAAGCTCAACTCCATCAAACCCGGCTTCGTGCGCTCGTGCTGCCGCCGCTGCAAAAATTCCAGGTAGTTCGTGCGGCAGATCCCTGATGTGTTCGAGGTGCGTGTCGGTGACGCGCTCGCGATATCCGAAGCGAAGCGCTTCCAGTTCATGCGGTCTCAGCACCTCGTCAATGACGTCGTCACCCGCGTTCTGCAGAAAGTCGCGCACCTCTGCATCCGATTCGGTAAGCCAATCTGTATGCTCGGTAGCTTCCGCCAGTGCGCGACGATGATGATCGTCTACTACGAGAAACCGTTGGAAGTATTTCGTCTTTTCAGGACGTCGCTTGACGGTCAGAAAGTCGATGATCTGAATAAAGAGAAGCGTCTGACCCTCGCTCGCCTCACGAACTGTTTCGACGAGCTTGCGCAATCCGGGAATGAATCGATCGTCGCCGATCCGCAGTAAAGGACCGCTCGGTATGTCGCGTACACCGGTGGCTTCCACAACGAGCACTCCCGGCCGTCCTTCGGCAAAACGACTGTACCAGTCGAGATTCTGCTGCGTTACAAAACCATCTTCAGTCGCGCGCCAGGGAACCATTGCCGGAACCCATGTCCGGCTTCTTGCTTCAAGTTTGCCGATCGCGATGGGACTAAACAGCCGCGACCTGGCCGCCTCTTCCGCAGTGGGCCAGATAGTCTCGAGTATCGGGTGTTTGATTGGATTCTTAAATTTCCACATCTTGGCTTCTCATAGATTACACGGCCACAGATTACACGGATTACACAGATATGAGTAATCTGTTAAATTAATCCAAAGCAGGAGGACGACGCTTGTCTGACGATTTATTAAAGTGGCGCAAAGAGTTTCCGATTCTTGATAGAGCGGTTTATCTGATCTCGCACAGTTTAGGAGCTATGCCCCGTGCTACATACGACCGGCTCCAGGAATATGCCGACATCTGGGCAAGTCGCGGCGTACGCGCATGGGCAGAAGGATGGTGGGACATGCCTGTCACCGTCGGCAACGAAGTTGCGCGCATTATCGGCGCGGACCGCGGCACGGTCGTCATGCATCAGAACGTCTCTATCTGCCAGTCGCTCCTCCTGTCCTGTCTGAAACCGACGCCGCAGCGAAACAAGATTGTCTATTCGGAGCTCAACTTTCCGTCAGTGATGTACGTTTACGAGGCTCACGCACGTGACGGGAGTCTCAAAATCGAGGTGGTTAAATCCGACGATGGCATGACTGTTCCGCTGGAGCGGCTGCTGGAAGCGATAGATGAAACGACTCTACTCGTTCCCTTCTCTCATGTACTCTTCAAGAGCGCGTTCCTCCAGAACGCAAAAGCAATTATCGACAGAGCACATGAAGTCGGAGCAATGGTCGTCCTCGATACTTATCAATCGGCCGGCACGGTCCCATTCAGCGTCAAAGAGCTAAATGCGGATTTTGCGACGGGCGGTTCCGTTAAATGGCTATGCGGTGGACCAGGCGCCGGATACTTGTACGTCAGACCGGATCTGCAGACCGAACTCGAACCCAAAACGACGGGCTGGATGGCCCATGAAGCGCCCTTTGCCTTTGACACGTCGCTGCATTACGCACCAAACATCACGCGATTTCTACACGGCTCACCAGCAATTCCGGCGCTTTACGCAGCTCAATCGGGCTACGGCATCATCAACGAAATCGGAGTGCCGAAAATCCGCGAGAAAAGCATACGGCAAACGGAGTATCTGATTAACCTCGCTGAAGAAGCCGGTTTCAGAGTCACGAGTCCAAAGGACGTCAGCCAACGCGGCGGCACGATCACGATCGCTCACGAACACGCGGCCGCTGTTACAAAAGAACTCATTCGCCGAGAATTTATTGTCGACTACCGGCCCGGTGCGGGCATTCGCATCTCACCACACTTCTACACGACTGACGAGGAGCTGGAACTCGTTATCAGGGAGATGAAGAAGATTGGCGACAGTGAAAGCTATCTCGAACATGAAGCGGCGGGGGCTGCGTTCTGATGCCCAACAACTACGGCGACAATCCGCCTCTCTCATACAACAAGTACCTTCGTGTTCAGGATCTGATTAATCTTCAGGACTGTCTATCAACGCCCGCTCATCACGATGAACTGTTGTTCATAACTGTTCATCAGGCGTATGAACTGTGGTTCAAACAAATTCTGCACGAGCTCGACGCTGCTATTCAGTTCCTCGAAGAAGATCGGGTGCCGGCCGCTACGCGAGCTCTGAATCGCATCGTGGATATCGAAAAGTTGCTGGTAAATCAGATTCACATTCTCGAAAGCATGACGCCGATCAGCTTTCTCGCGTTTCGCGATCAACTTAATCCGGCCAGCGGTTTTCAGTCGATGCAGTTTCGCGAGATCGAATTTTCTTCTGGTTTGAAAGACGAGGGTATTCTGCGCGAATTCGCAAAAGATCAGTTTGCACACGAACGACTCGAAGGCCGCATGGCACGTCCGTCTTTGGCAGAATGTTTCTATCGTGTATTGCAACGTCGTGGCCTGCAGACTCCGCCAAGCAACGCGGACGCCGATCAAACGCAACAGAAGAAGGATTACGAAGCCCGCACGCGAGCGGTGCTCGAAGTTCTGACTCACTTCGAAGATCGATACGAAGAGTTTCAACTTGCCGAAGCACTGCTCGAATACGATGAATACTTCTCGCTTTGGCGCTCGCATCACATCAAGATGGTCGAGCGCATGGTCGGCGCAAAGCGTGGCACCGGTGGATCCGAAGGCATCGGTTACCTCAAGACTACGCTCGACAAAAAATTCTTCCCTGAACTCTGGGAAGCACGCACCCATCTCGACGTGGGGCATGGCGAAGGCGGTTGTCCGTTTGCACACTGAGTAGAGGAACCGTTAATGGAGAAAGACAGACGATCGGCGCCCCGCATGAGGGTGAAATTACCCGCTCGTTGGGAAGGTGTACTCTCACGCGAAAATGCGACTGTTACCGATCTCAGTCGCAGCGGGTGTTTCGTGCTCACCGGTGGCAAGGTGGAAATAAGAGAACTCGTATGGCTGGAGATACAGCTCACGGACCAGCAAACAGTCAACTTCTGGGCTGAAGTTGTTGACGAAGCCTCCGAGATCGGATTCGCGCTGAAGTTCAATTCGAGCAGTCAGGAAGATGAAGCCGCGTTGGCAGAGTATTTGGAAGGGCTGTTCGAATCGCAGGGTCAAAATAAAACATAGCAGGCGCTGAGCGAAGACTTTGCTTCACAGGATTTACATGTAAATCTTGAATAATCCTGCAAATCCTGTCCAAATGCGCCTTTCGTTTACAGGCCCCCTTGAAGGTTTAACTCGCGTGCACAACTCCTTCCCCGAACGCTTCAACATGGCCGACTATTTCCTCTACCACAATCTCGAGGAAGGTCGCGAAAACAAAGTCTGCCTTTATTTCGAAGATCAAAAGTGGACTTACGAAGAAGTCTCTAGACTTTCGAACCAAACCGGCAACACGTTGCGCGAGCTCGGCGCTGGCATTGAAGATCGCGTTTTGATGGTCCTGCCCGATTGTCCGGAGTTTGTGTGGACGTGGTTTGGAGCCGCACGAATTGGCGCAGTGATCACAATGGTCAATCCACTGCTGCCCGCGGCGGATTATGAATACTATCTCGATTACACGCGAGCAAAAGTCGCAGTTGTTCATCAGTCCGTGCTGAAGACGTTCGCTGAAGCTGCGGCAAGCTCACGCTACTTACGAAGCGTGTTGGTTGCCGGAGATGATCTGGAACTACCCGAGACTACAAACATCAAATGGACCTCTTTCGACAAAACAGTCAACACGGCTCCAGAAGAATGTTCACGGGCTGACACACGCCGCGACGACATCGCGATCTGGTTGTTTACTTCCGGTTCCACGGGCCATCCTAAAGGGGCAGTCCATCTTCAACACGATCTTCCTTTCAACACTGAAGTATTTGCAAAAGCCACCATGGGCGTCAGCGCCAACGATCTCACCGTATCAGTGCCAAAACTATTTTTTGGATATGCTACCGGGACCAATTTGCTCTTCCCGTTTGCCGTTGGTGGTGCGACCGCATTGTTTTCCGAACGATCCACAGCGGAGAAGATGTTTGAAGTCATCAAGCGCTACAAACCAACGATCCTTACTACCGTTCCCACGATGATAAATTCCATGCTCAACGTGCCGGGCGCTTCGGCCGAGGATCTTTCGAGTCTTCGCTTTTGTTATTCAGCCGGCGAAGCACTCCCGAAAGAGCTCTACGAACGCTGGATGAGTGCATACGGAGTGGACATCTGCGATGGCATCGGGTCCGCAGAGATGTTTCACATATACATCACCAACCGGCCCGGCAATATCAAGCCCGGCAGTCTAGGTCGCATCGTGAGTGGATACGAAGCAAAGATTGTCGATGCAGAGGGCAATGAGGTTGCTACCGGCGCGATGGGAACGTTGAAGATAAAAGGCGACTCAGCGGCGCTCTGCTACTGGAACGCTCATGAGAAGTCGAAAGAGACCTTCGCCGGCGATTGGTGCACCACCGGCGATCAGTTTCACGTCGATGAGGATGGATACTACTGGTATCACGGTCGCACTGACGACATGTTGAAGGTTTCAGGCGTGTTCGTTGCGCCGGCTGAAATTGAAAATTGTCTCCTGCAACACGAGGCGGTTTTGGAGTGTGCCGTCGTGGGCCATGAAGCAGATGGACTCGTAAAACCGAAGGCGTTTGTTGTGTTGCGCGAAGGTTTTGAAAGTGAAGATCAACTAGCCGAACAGATCAAACAATTCGTGAAGGACCACATCGCAATCTACAAGTATCCTCGCTGGGTTGAATTTGTATCTTCCCTTCCCAAAAACGATCGCGGCAAGATCGATCGCAAGAAACTCAAGACCTAATCCGTAACCCAAATCCGCGTTTATCCGTGTTACCGTCTTCGTTCCAGATCGTAATCGCGCAGTCGCCTATACAATGTTGAAGGAGAGATCCCGAGGATCTCGGCAGTCTTGCCTCGGTGCCAACCCGTCTGTTCCAAAGCAGCCAGGATCTGTTGTCGCTCAACCTCTCTAAGCGAACCAGGCGTTGATGCAGCCGGCTGAGCGGCAACTGGAACTTCACCACTAACAGTAGGTGCTACAACATTCGTTATGGCCGGCGCCGGTCGCGTCACTTCCGGCGGAAGCTCCGAAAGCGTTATCCGTCCATTATTCGAAAGAATCACAGCTCGTTCCAGACAGTTTTTCAACTGCCTTACGTTGCCGGGCCAGTGATACAAACGCAATGCTGTGAACGCTTCGTCAGTTAACTCGGGTGGATGAGTTCCCGCAATCTGTTTGAGCAGATGTCGCGCCAGAGGGTCGATGTCCTCAGGTCGCTCTCGCAGTGGCGCTAAACTGATCTGAAATCCATTGATGCGATAAAGCAGATCGGACCTGAACACGCCATCGTTAACAACGGTATCGAGGTTTCGATTTGTCGCAGCGACGATTCGGACATTGACTTCGACCTTGCGAACACCACCTACTCGGAAGAACGTGCGCGTCTCAATCGCACGCAAGAGTTTCGCCTGCAACTGCGCCGGCAACTCTGTGATTTCATCGAGAAAGAGCGTACCGCCGTCGGCGAGTTCTATTAATCCAAGCTTTCTTCCCTTGGCTCCTGAGAACGCTCCTGCCTCATAACCAAACAGTTCCGATTCGAGCAGCGACTCCTGAAACGCAGCACAGTTCAAATCTACAAACGATGCATCAGCACGATTCGAAAGCCGATGAATCGCATGGGCCACGAGTTCCTTTCCAGTTCCTGACTCGCCCGTAATCAGCACTGACGCTTCTGAAGGCGCCACACGCTCGATCAACCGGATTGCTTCTTTCATCACCTCCGAAACGGAAACGATCTCCGGCAGCGCCGACTGGCGCGCCAGTTGTTCACGCAAACGAGTGTTATCAACACGCAGTCTGCGCTTGTCGGCAGCCTGCTTTACGCGAACGTCGAGCTCAGTGATGCTGTAGGGCTTGGTGAGGTAATCGTAGGCGCCGAGTTTCATCGCCTCGACGGCAGTCTCGACCGTCGCCTGTCCGGTCAACATGATCACTTCAGGCGGATTAGGTCTTTGATGCACACGACGCAACAGTTCCATACCGTCGATGCGAGGCATGTTGATGTCGCACAGCAACACATCAACATTGCTTTCCTCGAGCTTACGCAGCGCAGCCTCGCCATCAGGCGCGGCTTGAACCCGATAGCCCAGCCTTTCCAATTCCTTCTGCAAAACGAGACGAAGATTGGCCTCGTCTTCTGCGATCAGAATTCGTGCCTGCTGTTGCTGCTCACTCAAACTGTCTGTTCCTCGCTTAGCTTGACTGCGGAAAGGGTAATCGTGAAAGTGGTGCCTGTTCCCACGGTTGATTGCACGTCAAGAGTGCCGCCATGCTCGGTTAAGATACCATAACATACGGCGAGTCCAAGACCAGTTCCACGGCCTATTTCCTTGGTCGTAAAGAATGGTTCGAAGATCTTGGGAAGGTTTTCAGGCGGTATTCCGACGCCGGTATCACTGACTTCCACCACCACCTTCTGGTCCTCATTGCGCCCCACAATTCTCAACACGCCGCTCTCGCCCATCGCGTCGAGCGCGTTCGTTGCGAGTGCGATAACGGCTTGCTGCAACTGTCCGGGATCGCCTGAAACGGGAAGTAAATCCGGGGCAATATCGACTTTGAACTCGATTAGTGGATTCCGTTTCTGATGAGACAGCAACCTTACTGCCGACTGAATCACGTCCTCCAGATTTATAGCTACGTGGTCCGACGTCCGCGTACGACTGAAATCGAGCAGACCCATCGTAATACTCTTACAACGAAATGCTTCACTCCTAATCAGCCCCAGGTACTCGCGCAAGTCTTCCAGCGCCGGCGAGCCCGCAAATTCGCCGTCGTTCACACGCGCTTCCAGCGATTCAGCACACGCAGAAATGGTCGCCAGCGGATTGTTGATTTCATGGACCACACCCGCTGCCAAACGGCCGACTGCGGCAAGTTTTTCGGCGCGCGCGATGGCACGATTTGCCTCCACTCGATCCGTAACTTCTTCGCCAACCGTGATCACGTGGCTAACCTGACCGGTGTTGTCGGCCCACATCGGAATCTTGCTGATAACCCAGTGTCGAATGTCGCCTTTTGTCGATGGAGTCTCCTGTTCGATGCGTTCGATCTCACCACTTTCGAACACACGCGCAAACTCTTCCTCCAGCACATCGCGCGGTTGTCGAGTAAGCACCTCAAAAACATTCTTGCCCAGTACCGAACCACGCGGAATACCTAACTCACCGAGTTCACGATTTCGGTTCCACGCCACCACTCGATATTCACGGTCGATGGCATAAAGCGACAATGGCAAGCTATCAACGATCGCTTCAATGAATCGCTTCTGCGCTTCACTCTCCGCCGTTCGTCTCTCAACTTCTCTCGCGAGACTGACAGACGTATCGCGCGCAGCCTGGTAGAGTGAGCAGATGTGCGCGGCAAGCGAAGTCTGCTGCGCAGCCGCTTCAATCAAACGTCGTTCGGTCTCACCACAGTCCTCGCGACGATCAAACGCTACGACCAGAGCGCCTTTCGATCGTCCTGCAAAACGAAACGGCGACACGTATTCCGCCGCGTGAATATCATCATGAAGCAGAAACGAATTCTTTTCGGTGATCAAAAACGAGTTTGCCGATTCTGCCGAGCGCAACCATAGCTGCACGGCGTCGGTATCGAGCAATGTTGAATCGTCCGCAGCGCCTTCTCGATCGAACACACATATCGCATGTTTTTCACGACCGACAGTCACGAACGCGGCGGACATCGAAGCGTCTATCGCCTCAAAGGTCGCGCCGGCAACACGACGGACCAACTGTTCGGGTTCGAGTGCGCGCAGTAATCCACGACCGATATCTGAAAGGAATCTGAGCTCACGATTACTCCCGATCAGCGCCCACTCGCGTTGCGATGTCCGGACGTGCAGACTGACGCGCGACAACAATTCGCCGGGAGTTGATGGTTTGGTGATGTAATCGTCAGCGCCGGCCGTGAATGCCTGCACCTTGCGTGCTTCGTCATCGCTTTCGGAAAGCGCAATGATTGGCAACTTGCTCGTCGTTGGCTGCGCTCGCAGCAGTTTGCAAAGCGCGAGGCCATCGACGCCCGGCATCTCGAGATCGAGGGCGACGAGATCGCACCGCACACCTTTCAACACGCGCAGTGCTGAGGATGCTTCGGTGGCAGTCACAACACGATATTGCGCAGTTTCGAAGATTTCGCGCAGCCTATCGCGGGCCGCTGCGTCGTCGTCAACTATTAGAAGTGTTGCGCTGTGATTTTCGGCGGGAGCTACCATGCTTTCAGCAGGGCACGTCATGAAGACACGCCTCAATGCGATTGAAAGCGATGAGTGATGAATATGTCAAGAATTACTTGGTTTTGCCTTGGATCGTGCAAAACCCCACTACATTAATCCTGCGGGTTTGTGTTCTAGTTGGATCGTCTCGGGTGTGGTCGACTGCAGCTCCTCATCGGTCACCACTCGGCCGGAGCGGTGAGTCGACTTCATGCGGTACATTTCATTGTCGGCGGCAACCACCAGTTGATCGAGCGTCTCGCCATGAACGCCAAACGTCGCGGTGCCGACGCTGATTCCGACACGCGCAAAACGATTCTTGCCGGCTGCGAGTGAGAATTTCGAGACGGCATTTTCGATACGCATGCACAGATCCTCGACCTGAGCACCTACAACTTCCTGCACGAGGGCCACAAACTCGTCGCCGCCGCTTCGCGCCAGAAAATCGTACTCTCGCAACTGTCCCTGAATCAGGTGAGCCACTTCGCGTAGTACCCTGTCGCCAACCTTATGACCGAACGTGTCGTTTACATTCTTGAACTCATCGAGATCCAGCATCATCACCTGAAAAGATCGATCGGTGCGGCGCGCACGTGCTGCTTCTTCTTCAAAACGCAAAGCAAGGTAACGACCGTTTGGCAAACCCGTCAGCGGATCGGTCAATGCATTCGACTCCGCTTCAGCATGCTGCATCGCATTTCCTAAAGCGTCGGAGGCAAGCCGCGTCACTGTCTCCAGCAAACGCATGTGATCCTCGTTATATTGCTCGAGATCGTTCGAATAGACCGACAGAGCGCCCAACAACAGATCATCCTTGAACAAAGGCAACGATGCCATCGAGCGATACTTAATTCCTGCTTCCGGATTTATGTCGGTGAAATCAAGACTTGGATGAAGTTGATTAACAGCGCTTCGATTCGCAAGCGCAAAACCCGTGACACCTTCGCCGAGAGCAATACAGCGCCCGGCCAGCTTTTGCGCGTTTTTACCAACCACGTGGCGCGCGGTCGCGTAACCTTTATTCTCGTCGTAAAAGTACACCACGCACGTGTCGAAGGGGACCACGTGGCCGACCTTGTCAACGAAAATCTCGAGCGTATGTTCAACGTCGAGTGAGGTACCAAACGTACGCGCGATCTCATACAGCGCATACACTTCGCGATGCGCTTTCTTGATCTGATCGTAGGCGATATATGAACCGCGCTCGCGCGTCTGAGCCAGGTCAACTTCACTGAGTTGGATTGGCGGCTCGGTCGAGTGAGTTATAACCTGATGTTCAAGACCCAACTTTGCGATTTCAGCTTCAAACCGTGGCAGGTGTTTGATGAATTGCTCGACGACGACGGGATCGAAGTGAATGCCGGCGCCACGTAGT
This sequence comes from Pyrinomonadaceae bacterium, assembly GCA_036003745.1. GTDB lineage: Bacteria > Acidobacteriota > Blastocatellia > Pyrinomonadales > Pyrinomonadaceae > PSRF01. The sequence continues at coordinate 208,679 of DASYSD010000059.1, read as the reverse complement.
AATAGTGCGATCGCCTCGTCCAAAGTCATGCCACGACGAAACGGTCGATCTTCACGAATTGAATCGAAACAATCGACCACCGAGATAATGCGCGCCGTGATCGGAATCTGTTCGCCACGCAACCTGTCTGGATACCCGCGGCCATCCCACTGTTCATGATGATGCCTGACAATCGGAATCACAGGATAAGGAAAATCCACACGACCGAGGATCTGCGCACCTACAACGGTGTGGATCTTCATCTTTTCAAATTCTGCGTGTGTCAGAGGGCCCGGTTTGTTAAGTATATGCGGCGGCACCGCCAATTTACCGACGTCGTGAAGTAACGCACCAGCTTTTAATGCGGCTATTTCATCCGGAGCGAGACCAAATACCTCGCCCATTCCGGCGGCATAAATCTGCACGCGCCGAACGTGACAATGTGTAGTTTGATCTTTCGCATCAATTGCGGTAGCGAGGGCTTCGGCCGTCGCGAGATGAAGCTGGCTGAGTGCCTCGATCTCGTTTGTCTTCGACTGCAAACGAGATCGAGCACTGCGATAGATCAGATAGGTTGCCAGAATCGAAATCGGAGTAAGAATGAGAAAGGGCAAGAGAAACGTGCCGTAGATCAGTTCGAGCACGAGCGGAACAAGAAGCAACGTCCATGCGATCCACAACTCGTTTCCATGCCACCAATGGGTCACCAACTCTCGCAACGAAGCTGCCGGAGATAGAGCTGGGAGCAACTCAGATCTATCTCCGGCGATTTGGGCAAGTGGCAGCCCATGTCGGGAGGGCTGCCGTGCTGGGTGAGATGACTCACGACCTTTTGGTGTCATAAACTTTGCGGCTACGGACCCCGTGCGGAGAGCCCGCGAAGCCAGATGGCCTCTTCGCCGCGCCGTCATACTTCTCAACTGCCGTGCCGCTCAATTTTCCTCGATTTCTCGACCAAAACTCTCTTGTTATTCCATTCTGACAGGTCAGATTGAGAAGTTCAGTCAAGCTGATAAACTAGCCGCGCCCAAGCGAGACCGAGGTGCAGATTTCTATCTGATTTCATCCGCGTTTATCTGTGGCTAAATATGGGAGCTGTTTCCACACAAGTTGGTTACATCGATCTACTGAGCCGAAATCGCAGCTTCAGACAACTGTGGCTCGGTCAGGTTGTCAGCCAGATGGGCGACTGGTTCGATACCCTTGCACTTTACACGCTCATTCTCCAACTGACGGGATCAGGTCGAGCTGTAGGTTTGTTGCTCGTCGCCCGTTTCGTTCCCAGCTTTTTCTTCGGAGCCATCTCGGGTGTGGTCGCTGATCGGTTTAGCCGGCAGCGAATCATGATCATCTCCGACATTTTGCGAGCAGTTGTGGTGCTGGGTTTTCTATTTGTGAGGCGCGCCGATCAGTTGTGGATAATCTACGTGCTGACGGTCTTACAGCTAGGGCTTTCAACGTTTTTCGAACCGGCGAAGACGGCTGCCATTCCTTCAATCGTCGAACCTCGCGAGCTGGTCACTGCGAACGCGATCTCATCTGTCACATGGTCAGCGATGCTGACACTCGGTGCGGCAATTGGGGGTTTCATAACGAGCAAGCTCGGAACCGATGTCGCGTTCATTCTCGACGCCGCGACCTACCTCTTGTCTGCAGCTCTGATCGCGAGCATTCGCGTTCCGAAACGTCCGAAGCGTGAACGACGAAAACTGTCGCTCGGACGATTGCTGGGAATAACTGAAACAATAGAGGGAATCAAGTACGTCAAAGATCGACCTAGAGTGCTTGCAGCATTGCTGGTAAAACCAGCCTGGGGTTTAGGCGGAGGAATCCTCACGCTATTAGCCGTCTTTGGTGAACGGATCTTTCCGATGGGCAGAAATGCAGCCGGCGGAATCGGTGTATTATTCGCAGCCCGCGGAATCGGGACCGCTGTTGGACCGCTGGTCGCCCGGCGTCTCTCAGGCGAAGGCGAAAAAGGCATGCAAGCCTCGATTGGCATTGCATTTCTCATCGGCGGCGCCTTTTACATCGCATTCGGTCGCGCAACGAACTTCATTTTTGCGCTCGTTGTACTGGGAATTGCACATTGTGGAGGCAGCATTCTGTGGGTTTTCTCGACAGTGATACTGCAACGAGAAGTTGTCGATAATTTTCGTGGACGTGTCTTTGCAGCCGAGTTGGCCCTCGTAACGCTGACTATGGCAGCGTCCAATTACGTCACCGGTGAACTGCTCACTCGCTTCAACATGTCGCCGCGCACCGTAACTGTTGGCATCGGAATCTTGTTCCTCCTGCCCGGTATCAGTTGGTTTCTGACGCGACGATGGTGGAACCGCGATGTCCGTCAGACAGGGCGTCCGATACGAATCGATGACGCCCGTGAGCAAGTGGTTCACACCTCAATAGAATAATGGCTGACATGCGAATCAAATTGGGAGTTATGGGATCGGCTGCTTCCGAAAGCGCTCGACTGGAGACTGGAAATACACTTGTGGCCAAAGCCGAACGCCTCGCGGAAGTGATCGCAACAAAGGACGTGGTGCTTCTTACGGGCGCGACCACAGGAATTGTTTACGTCGTTGGAAAAACAGCTCACGACGCTGGTGCATTCCACATCGGAATCTCGCCTGGCAGCAACGAACGCGAGCACAGTGAGTTGTACAAGATGCCGGTTGATGCCTGCGACGCCCTCATCTACACGGGCTTTGGATTGAAGGGACGAAACGTTGTGCTGGTTAGATCGTGCGACATTGTGTTGTTCATCGCCGGCGCGATGGGCTCACTCAATGAGTTCACGATTGCGCACGATGAAGGAAAGATTATTGGATGTTTGACGGGCACTGGCGGCGTTGCGGACGAGTCTGAGTATCTTTTGCAGCACTTCGGCAAACGGACGGCTGCACGTGTTTTCCACAACGACGACCCGGAAAAACTGATTAGTGATTGTCTGAGTGGACTTAAGACTGTTGGAGGGTAAGATTCGACGGTTACCATGACTCTAATCATCGCGCGTTACGCGAGCCACCCAATAATCGAATCCGATTTCGACAAACCGATTTGGCAGCAATGCGAACCCATCACGATCGAGCACTACTGGTCCGGTGAACCCGCCACACCCGACCGGCACGCGGAAGCCCGCATTTGCTGGTCCGATGAAGCGCTTCACGTTCGCTTTGTTGGCGTGCAGCGAGAACCATTGATTGTTTCCGATAACCCGCAAACGGATAAAAAGACACTGGGCCTCTGGGATCGCGATGTGTGCGAAATCTTCCTGGCCCCTGACGCCAGGAATCCTTCACATTATTTCGAGTTTGAGGCGGCTCCCACCGGCGAGTGGATCGATCTGGGAATCACGATAAAGCCGACTGGAAGAGAAACTGACTGGGACTTTGTTTCCGGCTTCTCGACCGCAGCAAAGCTTGAGCAGGAACGATTGCTGATTGGGATGAAAATTCCGTGGAGCGAAGGTATTCCGAGACCGGCGCCGGGCGATTTGTGGCGAGTGAATCTGTTTCGCTGTGTCGGTCCGGAAGCGCCCGAGCGCTATCTGGCATGGCTACCGACAAGGACTCCGGAGCCCAATTTCCATGTTCCTGAGGTGTTTGGAGCGTTAAGATTTGAATGAAGTTCAAGCCACCGGTTGGTGCGTCATCACTTTAGCGATGTACTGGTCAAAACTGGCCCGATCCGAATCGCTCATTTCCACGATTCGCGCGCCAATCACATATCCCGTCTCTTCGCCGCCATCCTCCAAACTCTCATATCGCACGGTCGCAACCCGCATCTCGACTGGTCCACTCGGCAATTCCAGCTTGATGTACAGCTTGCGTTCGTCCCCCGCGAGATAGTGTTCGCCAATCCGAATCGCAGGGACAACCAGCGCAAGCCCAGTGGCACTGACGTCGAGTGTGTGCCCATCGAGGGAGGGCAAACGTCGATGACCATTGGTACTCATCCGCGGATCTGAAAGGCTCAGAGTAAAGCTCAGACGGGCTCGCACACGTTTAGAATGCCGCCGGTTGCCGACGAAACGGCGGAGTCGTGACACGATTCTGCGGGGCAATTCCGACATTTTTCGAAGCCGCTAAGTATTCCAGAGCCAATTGAGGAAGGGCACAGATCGGGAAGCGATTGGGGGCGGTCGCAAAAGACATTCTAGAGAACCTGCTTGGGCTGGCGCAATAGTTTAATTCTTTACCACCAGTGGTTTTCCACCAGTGTCGCCACTTCGGACACCCGAGGCGTCGAGATAGAACGAGAGGCGGCCTGTGCGTCCATATTCTGCGGGTTCTGCCGTGGCGTACCACGACTTAGCGTCGGCCGGACGGACCACCTGAAAACGGTAGCCGGTAGATTCGATTCCTTCGATATCCTTGGGAATCAGGCCAGCCGTGATGAGCTCGGTAGTGTTGCCGAAAAGGCCGTTGTGGCCCTGGCTGTAAACAACCTGCGCAAGTGAGATGCGCGTCAACATTTCCTGTACGTCACTGTGGTGAGCGTTGATTCGTGCGTCAAAGAAGAACTTCTTCCCTGTCTTTCTAACAAGTTCCAGATTTTCCTTATCGCCTACCACCCAGGCATTGTCGATCTTGATCAACGAGGCCGGCTCGACCGTTTCCTTTCCGTCGGCGTTGACGACTTTTACGAAAACCGTTGCCAGGTCGCCGCTGATCTGTTCGCCGGTTATATCCACCTTCTCCGGAATTTTTTCACTGACGGCAAGCGCCATCTTGTCGAAGTCTGTTCTCAGATCTTCGTATTCCTGCGTCGAGAGTCCTTCAATTGCCTGCCGATAGATCGAGATACCAAACGCTTCTCGATACTTCTTCTCGCGCATCATGCGATAAAACTCCCGCATAGTCTCGGTCGGCGAACGTTGCGGTGATTGAGCAAAGCAAACGGATGAAAGCGATAGCAGAGCGGATAACAGAAGACCTGTAAGAATTCGAGTACGCATAGGCTGGTGGTAGTTTACCGAAAAATTTGTAAGGGCGGCACTCCGTGGCCGCCCCTCGCGTGAGAAACGGATCATCTCGAAAGAGTCGCCTCTCAAGGCGGCTGAGACAACTTTCTGAACCTTTGAATACTGCGCAAGGGGCGGCCACGGAGTGCCGCCCCTACAAATGTCACTCCTCACGACGAGCTATTGCCCTCGGCTTGAGCACGAGTTCTCGCCCGACGAGATATAGAAGTATCGTCAGCAGCAGGAATGGAATTATACCCAACACATCTGAGTTAGGACCTTCAAAGAAAGGATTGTGATGGGTCGCCCACTCTTCAAAAACCTTCAGTTGAGTGACAATACTTTCCTTCAAATTGAGGAAAGCAAAGATGACGCCTGCGAGTGTAGCGCCGGCAATGTAACCCGAAGCGAGTAGCACGCCTGGACTCTTATCAGTCTCAGCTGCCATGTGTTCTTCAGTGAGGTTAAGATTCTCGGGTTTCTTGCGCAGGTATTTATCCACCAGCCAACGTACTGCACCACCGACAAAGATCGGCGCTGAAGTCGAGATCGGGAGGTACACGCCGACCGCAAATGCCAGCGAAGGTACGCCACTCAACTCGAGCACGATCGTTATCATCACTCCGAGCAGAACAAGTCCCCACGGCAACTCCCGACTTAAAATCCCCTTAATGATGTAAGACATCAACGTCGCTTTTGGAGCAGTGAATTTGGCGACTGTAGCGTTACTACCAGGCACCTTATCGTAGATGCCGTTGATACCGGGGTCTGCAAGATACACAGGAACGCCCTGATCGTTCACGAGATACCGTCCGGCTGGTCCGAATTCGGTGCTTGTCTTGTGAACGATGTTGTACTGATTAGTGTCTGCACTTGCCTGACCGCCTTGCAGTCGTTCCTTTTTCGGTACGTCTCCACTCTTCACAAACTGATCCTGCGGAAACACGAAACCAGCGGGAAAATTAAAGTCCTTGTTCTGAGTCACAGGGACGTAAACGCTGCCTGACTGATTCATTGCCAGCAGGATTGGCCCAAGCGCGAGTGCCGAAACCAGGGCGCCAACCAGAATGGCGATCTGCTGGTATTTTGGTGTGGAGCCTACTAGAAATCCGGTCTTTAAGTCCTGAGAGGTTGTTCCGCCATTTGACGCAGCGATACAGACGATGCCGCCAATCGAAAGTGCCGTCACGAAATACGGCGGGGCAGTCCAACCAATAATCAGAAACACCAAACAAGTCAGCAGCAATGTTGCGACCGTCATTCCCGAGATCGGATTTGACGAGGAGCCAACTTCGCCAGTAAGGCGCGAGGAAACAGTAACGAAAAGAAATCCAAAAGCGACGATCAGGAGCGCGCCGAGAATGTTGAAACGAAGATTGAGTTGGGGAACGATCATAATCACCAGAATCAACGCGATGATTCCGGCCAACACAAACTTCATTGAGAGATCCTGATCCGTGCGCGGCGCATTCTCATTCGATCCAGTGCCCGAACGTCGTAAGTCGGCCAGGCCACCTTTTAAACCGCTCCAGATAACCGGCAGTGACCGGAAGAGACTGATGATTCCACCAGCCGCGACAGCACCCGCACCGATGTAAAGAATGTAGCCCTTCTGAATCTGGGTAACAGACATGTCTTTGATGAGGTGCGTGGTTTCAGGAGCGAGAGGGGTCATCCAACCACCGCCGAAATACTTGATCGCCGGTATCAACACGAGATAGGCAAGTACGCCGCCGGCGACCATTATCGATGCGATGCGTGGTCCAATGATGTAGCCCACACCCAGGAGAGCAGGGTTGTTTTCAACTGAGATCGAGCCCCCTTCGAAGGGCCGGCCAAAGACTTTGCCCGGGTATTCTTTCCAGGTCTTAAAAATCTGCTCGATGCCGTAGTACAGAAAACCGATGCCGAAACCGCTGATGATCGTCTTCCCTCCCGTAGCTGCCTGATCGACCACTGCGGTGTCCCTCGATCCCTGCACCGCAGCAGCTCGAGATTCTTCAGACGCTCCGGCCTTCAAAACTTCAGCGCAGGCAGTGCCTTCCGGATACTTGAGATAACCGTGCTGAGCGACAATCAATGCGCGGCGCAACGGAATCATCATCAGGATTCCCAGCAGACCTCCGAGCACCGAGACCAGCATGACGCGAGAGAGTTCGAGGTCAAACCCCAAAATCAAAATCGCCGGCATTGTGACGCCGATACCGAAGGCGATGGACTCGCCGGCTGAACCGGCGGTCTGAACAATGTTGTTTTCGAGAATGGTGGCATCGCGCAAACCCATTTTCGATAACACACGAAAGAGAGTGATGGAGATCACGGCAACAGGAATCGAAGCACTGACTGTCAGACCAACTTTGAGAACGAGGTACAGCGATGAGGCGCCAAAAACAATACCCAGCACCGTTCCCACGAAGAGCGGCAAAATGGTCAGCTCACGGAGCCTGACTCCAGCCGGAATGTAGGGTCGAAAAGTCGCCAGATAAGGATTATCTGGCTTGAAGCCGACCCGATCTGGGTACTCGTTTGCAGGGATGCTTTCACTGGACATCCGGTTTGACCTCCAACAAGTTTTGTAAAACGGGGAGTGCGCAGGGGTTTGAAAACGCCGCTACTTTACACGGGCCGCAGGCGCTCGGCAAGGCCACAAAGAAGCACAAAAAGCACAAAGAGCGGGCATTAGGCTCTGTGCTTTTTGTGCTTTTTTGTGGCTCGCAAACCGATTATTTGGATAAACTGCAATTGCTTTCAAACACGACTCCTGGAAAAATCGATGTCTACAAGAATAGTTGCTCTATTGCTGCTTTTGGTTTGCTTGAGCGCCTCCGGCACGGCTCAAACAAAGATTCCCACGCCCGCAGAAGTGCTCGCGTTCACGCCGGGCGAGGATCGAAAGCTCGCTTCGTGGGATCAGGTGATCGATTATTTCCAGCGGCTGGATGGCGCCAGCGATCGCGTGCGCTTTGAAACACTCGGCACGACATCGATGGGCAAGCCGTTCGTGATGGCCACGATCAGCGCTCCGGCGAATCTGGCGCGATTGGAAGAGTTCAAAAAGATTCAGGACCAGCTTGCCGATCCACGTGACCTCGGCCCACTCGTCGCGCGAGATCGCAAAGCAGCGGAATTGATTCGCCAGGGTAAAACAATCGTCCTGATCACTTGCGGAATCCATTCGACCGAGGTCGGGTCATATCTCTCCAGCATGTTGATCGCACACCGGCTCGCGTCGTCAACCGAACCGGAGATTCAGAAGATTCTCGACAACACGATTGTCCTGCTCGTGCCATCGCTAAACCCGGACGGCGTAGACATCGTCAAGAACTGGTATGACAGGACATTGGGCACGCCCTTCGAAGGCACAGATCCTCCGGAGCTCTATCATAAGTACACCGGTCACGATAACAACCGCGACTGGTACGCGTTCACGCAGGTGGAAACGCAGATCACTGTCGACAAGGTTCACAACGTGTGGCATCCACAGATCGTGCACGACATCCATCAACAGGGTGCTTTCGGTTCACGTCTTTTCCTACCTCCATACATGCAGCCGGTCGAACCGAATGTGCCGCGTGCGCTCGTGCAGGGTTATACAGAACTGGGAAATTGGATGGCCGCCGAGATGCGCGCTAAAGGCTTCGAAGGCATTACAACTAATTCGACCTACGACGCGTGGTCTCCTGCGCGAGCTTATTCTCATTACCACGGTGGCGTCCGAATTTTGTCTGAAACTGCGTCGGCGCGAATCGCTTCACCGATAACCTTGAAGTTCGAAGAGCTGCGTTCACGTGAAGGTTACGATCCGCAAAAGGAGTCGCCGAAGTTTGGTCCCCTGTGGCGCGGTGGTGAGTGGCATTTAAGCGACATCACGAAGACGATGACCACGGCTGCATTTCTATTGTTGGACCACGCTGCCACGAATCGCGAGCAGTGGTTGAGAAGGTTCTACTCGCTTGGCAAGGAGGCCGTGCGCCCGCGACGGCCCGGTGAGCTTTTCGGTTTTCTGATCGAACCGTCGAACGACTCAGAGTTGCTATTAGATATTCTCAGAAGAGGCGGCGTTGAAATCACCTTACCGAACGCTCCGTTCAAGATCGGGACTCGCAAGCTGCCCGACAATACGAAACTGGTGAGGATGGACCAACCATACGGAGCCTTTGCGAAGGCGCTGCTCGAAGTTCAGCGTTATCCAAATCTAAGAGATGAGACTGGACATCCGATTGCCCCATACGATGTAACAGCGCATACGTTACCGTTGCTGATGGGCGTCACAGTCAATCCTGTTAAAGCGCCATTCCGATACACACCAGACTCCTCCCGATTCGAATTAAGTGAGCGAGTAAAGGACTTAACCCCCCAGCCGAATTTGCCGGCGATATACCACTCCTCCGTACCAAGCCAGGATGAGGGTTGGACCAGATGGATCCTCGAGACCAATAAGAAATCCTACGGCGTGCTCGGCGACAAAGAACTTCGTGCGGGCACTACCGTCTACAAACCATCAGCAGGTGTGACTGTAAAGTACTACACGATCCTCGTTCCAGATCAGCCGGCGCGCACTCTGCTTGAAGGTTATCGCACTGGCGCCATGCCGCCTGAATTAACCGGCGGCCTTGGGCCTGAAGGTGTTAAGAACCTGCGCTACTTCGTCGAAACAGGCGGCACCTTGATCTTTCTGAATCGTGCTTCCAACTTTGCGATCGAGCAATTCAAACTTCCGCTCCGCAACGTCGTCGCTGGCTTACCGCGAACAGATTTCTACGTTCCCGGATCGATCTTGCGAATCGAACTGGACCAATCGCATCCACTGAGTAAAGGAATGCCGAAAGAGACGATTGCATGGGCTGAGGATTCACCTGTTTTCGAAGTAACCAACGACAAAGACGCAAGCGTGCCGGCGGCAAACGTGCACGTAGTGGCTTCCTATTCGGCTAATAAAGACCCGCTGCTCTCAGGCTGGCTGCTCGGAGGTGACTTGATCAAAGGAAAGGCAGCGCTGGTAGAGGTGATGATGGGAAAAGGCCGGGTGATACTGTTCGGTTTCAGACCGCAGTACCGAGCCCAGTCTCTGGCGACTTATCCATTGTTCTTCAATGCTTTAGGTTCAAAATAGAAAGTCTCTCGCACAAAGACGCAAAGGCGCAAAAGAAGATCCCGGCTTTAACTTTGCGCCTTTGCGCCTTTGCGCGAGAACGTGTCTCACCTCCCCCAATGCTTGAACTTTTAATACGGACAGGCGTATAACTAAATTACTCGGTGAGCGCTCGGACAGCACTTCAAGTAGCCTTGCCGGACCGCGATGGTCACCCTTCTAATTACTTCGGTTTTTGTATTAGGCTTACTCGCAATCGTCGTCTATTTCTGGCAGAAAGCTGCGAACACATCGCAACCGATCGAGTTACCTTTACCGCCGCCTCCAACAGGCTTGTTTTCCGACTTCAAGCCTGCGGCTGAGTTGCCGAGCCCAACCGAAGATCCAAAGAAGGTGCTAATTGAGAATGCGGTTAGTGGCGACAAGAATGCTCTCGAACAAGCACACGCGCTTAATGATTCAAAGTTGTACGAAGAAGTGCTGGATATCTTAGTCGCGCAGATTGATTCCGCGCCGAAACTACTTTCACTGGTTTCCCATATAACAAAGCATGAATTTCCAGTAATTAAAGCATTAGCCCGAAAATCGATCGATTACTGGAAAGACTCTCTCGACAGACATTCAACAGCAAAGATGCTCCACATCGCCGCGCTGTCAGACGACGCCGAAGTCTACCGGCAGGCAGTGGAAGTCGTGCTAAATTCGTGGCGCGACGGTAAACTACCGGATCTTTCCGCTGCGGAGCTTCAGTCGTTAATCAATGGCGAATTCTGGGTGCTTTCGTCGAACACGCGCAGTTCAGGCGCCGGCTTTGTTTTGAAGCGCACCGTGGCAACTGCAAAGCGTGAGCTCGAACAAACAATCTAACCATCAACTGCCTCCAGTTGACTTTGAAAGAGACATACCAATGGAAAATTTTGAACTCGCAACTGTGATACCCGTGCTCATCGGAGCGTTAATTCTTCTGATTGCCTTCCTCATCGTCGTAAACCGAATCTTTGTTAACGTCGGCGCACGCGAAATTGCGATCAAAGAGCGCAGATACCTCGGTGCAAAAATGCCGCCGGGAAGAGTCGTAGCCACTGAGGGAGAAGTTGGTATTCAAGCCGACGTGCTAAAGCCCGGCTTGCATCTGATCAAGTTTCCGTTTGAAAAAGTCGTTCGGAAAGTGCCTCTGATTGAGATTGGCGCAGATGAAATGGGGATTATCGAAGCCGTCGACGGCGAGCCCATGCCTCCGGGTCGCATCTTCGCACCAGACAGAGCGCAGAATGCGCATAACAACTTTCAGGATCCGATCGCGTTTATCAAACGCGGCGGCGTGAAGGGTATTCAGTTACGTACACTTCCTCCGGGTCTCTGGCCCATACACCCGTACCTCTTTCGCGTTTCAGTGGGCAAGGCCACCCTTGTGCCGCAGGGTAAAGTCGGTGTAATTACAGCAGCAGATGGCGACCCACTCGATCCCGGTCGACTGCTCGGCAAAGCGATCACCGACCATCGGAATTTCCAGGATGCCGAACAGTTCATCGCGTCAGGCGGACAAAGGGGACCGCAAGTCGACATTTTGACGCCTGGCGTTTATCGCATCCTGACGCAATCAGGGTCGATTGAGGGCTCCAATGAAGCCAAACCGGGTCTCTTTAATGTTCGACTTTTCGATGCGACCGTGATCAATGAGAATCAAATCGGGCTCGTCGAGGCGCTGGATGGTGCTCCACTCAACCCGCGCGACTATGTGGCAGAATCTTTCGCCGGGCACGACAATTTCCAGGATGGACACGAGTTCATTGGTGAAGGCGGCCAACGTGGACCACAAAAAGACATCCTGCTGCCTGGCACTTACTACATCAATCCGCTGCTGTTCAAGGTCATTCCCGAGAGTGCCAAGGAAGTGAAGCCGGGTGAAGTCGCGGTGGTGGTCTCCAATGTCGGCAAGGATCCGTCTGACGAAGTTCGTCGAGAAATGGCGGCCAAGGTCCGACAAAGAATGGAGCGCGAGGAGCAAGAACAGGCCGAAGAATCCGCCGCTCGTCTGGATAAGATTGACGACGACCGCACGGTGGACGAGATCAAGGCAGAGTTGATGAGTGGCGATCCCGCAGATCGTCGCTTGGATGAGGGGGCTCACGAAGCGTATGTGGTACCAGAAGGTTATCGTGGCATTCAGGAAAGCGTAGTCGGTCCAGGCCGATACTACGTGAATACACTGGCTGTTTCGCCCATCATCATTCCGACCACAAATCAAACTGTCGAGTGGACAGCAGGGGAAGTGACCAATACCTTCAACCCGTTTGAGGTGATCTCCAAAGATGGTTTCACGATGCAGTTGGAAGTGCGCGTAGTCTTTCGTGTGAAACCAGAAGACGCGCCGTTCATGGTGGCGAAGATTGGTGGCATCGAACGTTTGATTCAAAACGTGATGCACCCGCTGATCGACTCGATCTTCCGAAACCAGGCTTCGGAATCTTCCGCGATGGCGTACCTGCAAAACCGACACGAAGAGCAGGAACGCGCAGAAGCTCGCGTTCGGGCGCACTTGCTGAAATACCACGTCGACGTGGTGAACGTGCTCATCTGCCACATTCATTTGCCGGAAGAGCTGATGAAGACTCAAACGGAGAAGATTCTCGCCGAGCAGCGTCAGAACATGTACAACGCTCAACGCGAGGCAGAAGAGAAACGTATTCAACTCGAGAAGACGAAATCACAGGCGGACAATCAAAAGGATCTCATGGCCGCGACTGTGGGCGTGGAGATCGCAAGCAAACGCGCCGAGCAGCGTAAAGCCGAAGGTGAGGGCGAGGCTCACTACATCCAGCAGACCGGTCGCGCTGAGGCTGAGAAGGTTCGTCTGATGGGTGAAGCCCAGGGCGTTGCGTATCGCGAACAGGTCAACGCGCTTGGCGCACAAGGTGTCGCATTGGTCGAAACCTTGAAGGTTATCGGCGAGAAAGGCGTCCGCATCACTCCCGACGTTATGGCGACCGGTAGCGGCACTGAGGGTGGCGGTGGCATCGGCACGCTGTTACTAATGAACCTGTTTCGCGACCGGCTCAACATCCCCGGTCCGAATGGGGAAAAAGTAACCAGGTAAGAACGAGCAATCAGAATTGGGCCGCAGATTAACGCAGAACAGCGTAAATCCGCGGCCCAATCACTGTCACAAAAAAGACAAAGAATCTCAACCGCTTCTTGCTCGAACTCACGTAAGTTTCTCACGCGCAAATTCCTCGTCCGCAGGTCGACGCCAACACAAGGATGGTGCCCATGAAACAGCCAATCGGTTTGATTGCGTTGATTGTCTTTGTGGCCGGAGTCAGCTTCGTGTTATCGGCCCAGGATCAGCAAGGTGGAAAACCGCTGATCATCACTATGACTGGAGCAGCAGAAGTACCCGGCCCAGGCGATCCTGACGGCACTGGTACGGCAACAATCACTTTGAACCCCGGCAAAGGTGAGGTCTGTTATGAATTGACGGTTGATAAGATCGCCACTGCAAATGCAGCTCACATACATGAGGGCGCGATCGACAAAGCCGGACCACCGGTCCTTACACTTGCAGCCCCAGCTAACGGCTCATCGAAAGAATGCGCCGAACTCCCACGCGACAAGATCATGGACATCATCAAGAATCCCGCGAGCTATTACGTGAATGTCCACAATGCGGAGTACCCGAGTGGCGCGGTGAGAGGCCAGCTCGGGAAATAGGCCACAGATAAACACGGATGGTAAATCCGATTTTTTGAGCCGCGTTTATCCGTGGCCAAAGTCACTTCTCAAGGTACATCTGCGCGGCCATCTTGGTCAGTTTCCAAACCCTGGACCACGCGATGCGACCGTCGCCGTTCTCACGGCCAGTCAATTTGTCGAAGATCATCTGGCGGAACAACCGTCCTTCGCGTCGCAGCATAAACTCCTTCGCAAACGGTTTTGCCGTTTCGAAGAAACTAAAGCCCGGGTCTGTCACCACGCCGATGCCCTCGAGACTCATGAGAGCACGCATGATGTAAGTGAAGTTTGATGGCAACCGGAACGGATACTCGTAGATCACCTCAGCGAGGTCGTAAGTCAATTCCTTAAAGTTCACTTCTCCGAGTTTAAGGTTCAGATAGTGTGTAAAGAGACTCTCGACGACGGGTCGCACCGTTTCAGGATCGACACCCGGCTTCAGGAAGTTCAAGTCAATGATGTCCTGACCGAGACCACGCACATCGCGACTAACCACGTGGAAGAACGCGTCGATCATCTGCGTTTGGAGTTTCGGAGTGATACGTCCAACCATTCCGAAGTCGAAGAACGCAAGATGTCCGCTGTCCATCACCAGCAAATTCCCGGGGTGCGGATCCGCATGGAAGAAACCGTCTTCAAGCAGTTGTTTCAGGTACGTGCGAATCAGCAATCGGTTAACCTTAACTGGTGATATTCGATTCGCTCGCAAACCGTCGAGATCAACGACCTTCGTCCCGCGAATGAAATCAAGCGTAAGAACTCGCGTGTTTGTGTATGACCAGTAGATCTTCGGAACTCGAACCGCGCGCCACGCGCGAAAGTTGTAACGAAACCTGTCAGCGTTACGCCCTTCTTTAACGTAATCCATCTCTTCAAAGATGGTGGCGTGAAACTCACGCAGCATTCCTTCCCAGTCAGCATTCTCATTCGCCTTCGGAAATAGACGATTTGTCAGCTTTGTTAACCGAAAGAGAATGGCCACGTCGAACGCAACGATCGCTTCAAGATTCGGACGTTGCACCTTAACAGCGACTTCCTGACCGGTGGCTAGCCGCGCCCGGTAGACTTGTCCGAGAGATGCAGCCGCAATCGGTTCGCTGTCGATCTCTACGTAGCTCTCATGAAGGCTACGACCCAACTGCGACTCGATGATCGCGAAAGCCTCTGCGGTCGAAAACGCAGGCACCTGGTCCTGTAGTGTTGCCAGTTCTCTCACATACTCCAGCGGCAACAGATCGGCACGCGTGCCGAGTGCCTGACCGATCTTGATGAACGTCGGTCCAAGACTGATCAGCGATTCTTTCATCCAAACCGCTTGCTTCTCAAGCCTTGCTTGTTTTTTCGCGGACCCTTCGGCCCCGCGAAACACGAGGTAGCGGAGCACGCGAATAAAGCGGTCAAAAGCTATATAGAGTTGTTCGTTAACCCAGGCTTTGAATTGAGCACGCCGGCCTCGTTCACGCGCGAGGTCGCGCGATCGCGTAACCGCCCGGCGGTTAAACTCGGCTCTTACGTCGTAGGTGTCGAGAAAAAGATAAAGAGAGAAAAGGCCGAGCACATACGCAACCTTTGCAGCGCGTAACCAGCCGCGCAGGCCTCGCCCCTTGAGAATCTCGTCGACGAGCTCTTCCGTCAGAGGTCGCACCGGCGCGGTGTCCTTAGGAGGCGGCGCCGTGCTGACGGCCAGGCCGTTTCCATTTGTATGAGTTCTTTTAACTAGTGCCTGATTTGAAGTCATCTTAAAAACGTTATATTACCGAGAGCATGTGCTTCGTGCCCGCGCGTTCGAAATAATTATTGGCTCGATCCACGTCCCTCGCTATCTGTCTTTTCAACTCTTCAATCGAATTGAACTTTCGCTCGTCTCGCAGGCGATACAGGAATCGAACACGCACCACATCGCCATAGAGGTCACCGTCCCAGTTCATTACGTAGGTCTCGACCGAAGGTTCCACGGCATCTGCAAACGTCGGTCTCAATCCCACATTCGTTACGCTGCGACGCCATTGGCCGTCAATTAGAGTGCCGGTGACGTACACGCCATTCCGGGGTATGACGCGGTTGTGTGGGTGCAGGTTGGCCGTTGGAAATCCCAGTTTATGCCCTCGTTCGGCCCCCCGCTCAACCCGGCCCTCCACGCCATATGGCCGGCCCAACATGCGTCGCGCAAGATTTACCTGACCGGCAGTGAGGAGTTTGCGAATCGTGCTTGAACTCACTCGCGCATGACGCAATTTGACCTCCGGCACTTCGCCGGCAACAAAGCCGAGCTCAGCACCAACACGTTTCAGAAGATCGATGTTTCCCTCGCGGTCATGGCCGAATGCGAAGCCCTTGCCGAGATAGACCTCTTTCGCATGCAATCGATCGACAACCACGTCGCTGAGAAAGTCCGCCGCGCGAATTGACGAAAACTCTTGAGTGAATCGCACGACAATCGTCTGTTCGATTCCCAACACGCCGAATCCCTCGATCTTTTGATCGAAAGTCTGTAATAACGGCGGCGCCGATTCGGGATGTAACACCGCGCGCGGATGCGGATCGAACGTGATTACGGTCGGCACTGCTCCGGTGGCACGCGCACGCTCAACCACTGTCCGCATAATCAACTGATGGCCGAGATGCAGGCCATCAAACACACCGAGCGTAAGTACGGTCGGTCGTTGAATCTCAGCGTTGTCAGTTCCGTGAAAAAGACGCATAAGGCAAGTTGGCAATCACTCGACTACCAATCCGTCGTAGGCAAACTCAACGCCGTCAGGCAATCTGGCAGAGTCGCGAGCATGCTTGATGTCGTGGGCGATATGAGTAAAGAAAGTTCTGCGCGGCTTCAACTGTTCTACATACGAGAGCGCCTTATCAACCCATAAGTGCGTCGGATGTTCTCTGAAGCGCAGGCAGTCCAGAACGAGCACATCCAAGCCTTGCAATGCTTCCTGTGTCGACGGCGGAATCTCGCTTAAATCCGTCAGGTAAGCAAAATCGTTGAAGCGATAGGCCATCACCGGTAAACGACCATGTATCACTTCCAGCGGCGTGATCTGCAACTCTTTTCCGATGCAGAAACTCGCACCCGGCACGACGACATTCGGAATTACTTCCGGCAGACCACCACCAAAGTGGGAAGGTTCAAAGATGTACTTGAAGATGCGTTTGATATCTACCCAGGCGCGTTCATTGGCATAAACACCAAGCGCGCCAAACCGAAAGTTCAGCGGCCGGATGTCATCAAGACCAAAAATGTGATCCGCATGACAGTGAGTGATGAGAACAGCATCGAGATGTTTCAGACCAAAGTGCAAAGCTTGCTGCCGGAAGTCGGCAGACGTATCTACAAGAACAGTGTGCCCGGCCTGTTCGATGATGATTGAAACTCTCAGACGTTTGTCGCGAGGATCGTCTGAAATGCAGGTCTCACATTCACAACCGATGGATGGCACTCCGGTGGAAGTTCCCGTACCTAAAAAGGTGAGCTTCATACCTTTTGTACTTTGTCCTTGGTGCTTTGTACTTTGTCTTCAGTCAGCACCAAGTACAAAGCACTAAGCACTAAGATCACCTTCCCCCAGTAATATCACTTCCACTGAATCGGCGTGCCTGCTGAGGCGCGTTGACGAGGGACACGTATTGCATCCGCAAGTCGCCCAGCAGCCCTTCGAGCATTCGCTTTTCCTGAGGCGTCAAATTCCCTTCGGTCTTTTTCTGCAACATGCCGAGCACGTCGATCCAGTGCTTGCCCAGTTCCACGTCCACTTCGCGCTGGTGCGTCACAGGATGCTCCATCATTCCCAGTGCGGAAGCAGCATTCGAAGCTATCGACATTACAAAGCTTACAAAACTCGCCGGATCGCGTGCGTCGGCAAGATCTTCTTCTGTGAACTCGTCTTCCGCCTCTGAGGTCGTTTCCGCCACAGCAGGAGCCTGTGAAACTTCCGTTTCGGGCTTCGTAGCTTCCGGTGAAGGAATTGGCGCTGCGGCTTCCTGAGTGACAGCAACTTTCGGCTCCGGCTCCTCGGGTGGCAGATCGCGTGGACTTCCGTCAGGGTTAAAAAGACGTCGATCCGTAACTTTGAAAGTAGGTTGGTCCTCTTGCATGGCTTTATTAAACCACAAAGATGCAGAGGCACGAAAACACGAAACCGCCACATTTTTGTTGCTGCCTTTGTGGTTCTTCGGCCCGCACTTTAGACTACGCGCATGTCTGCTACATTCAACGATTTGATAGCTCTGATGGATCGTCTCCGCTCGCCGAATGGATGCCCATGGGATCGCGAACAAACCTACGCCACACTTGCTCCAATGCTGCTGGAGGAAGCGTACGAGGCCTTTGAAGCGGTCGAAGACGCGCGTGAAGGTCGTCCTGCCGAACTCTGTGACGAACTTGGTGACTTACTATTTCAGATAGTTTTCTATGCTCAGGTCGCAAAGGAACGTGGCGAATTCACAATCGATGACGTGACCACCGCTATTCACGACAAGATGGTGCGTCGGCATCCGCACGTGTTTGGTGACGTGACAGCAGATGATGCGGCGACGGTGTTACTGAATTGGGAAACCCTGAAGGCCGAAGAGCGCCACGCGGCCGGGAAATCCGAAAAAACTAACTCTTCATTGCTAACAGGCGTGTCGTCCAAAGCACCAGCGTTGATGGAAGCACATCAATTGTCGACCAAAGCCGCGCGCGTTGGGTTTGACTGGAAGTCTGTCGACGACATCTTCGACAAGTTGCAGGAAGAGATCGAGGAGCTGCGCACGGCTATTAAAGACCACTCGGCGCTCAAAGACGAGGCCAATCACGCGCGGGTTCGTGAAGAGATTGGCGATCTGCTTTTTGCGGCAACGAATATCGCGAGGCACATGCAGGTCGAGCCGGAAGCAGCGTTGAAGTTGACGAACCGAAAGTTCAGGCAGCGGTTTGAGTACATCGAGAACGCGCTACACACACGCGGGCAGGCGTTTGATCAAACGTCGATTGATGAATTGGAAGAGTTGTGGCAGGAAGCGAAAAAGAAATAGGTCCTATATGTCCTATAGGACCTATTTCACACTGTTGCGTTAATCGTTGATCCTCACTGATTGCAGGATCGTCTGAAACGCATTCTCAAAATTGCGTTCGTTCTGCGGCGCAACGGCAATCATGTAGAACAATTGTCCGTTGCGTAACTGCGTCGTAATTATGCGCACATTCTCCGGGCGACCGGTCGCTTCGTTCACGTTGCTTAGTGTCGTGAAAAGCGCCGTGCGTCCCGAGAGTGTTGTCCGCTGATAACCACCACTCGTTCGCAGGCTGTTGTTTCCCTGTGCGAGATTATTAATAAACTCCTGGGTCGCACTTTGCAGATTTCGATTATTCGTTTGCGCTACACCGAAACTCGCCCCGTGTGTGTAAACTGCCTGTCCGTTGTACTGACCGTAAGCACCGTCCGGCACAAACCAAACTGAATTGCTATCGTTCACCTGCCGCCAGTTGCTCGGCACGCTTACCTGCACACCACCGTTGAAGATGTTGTAGCTCTGGTAGCGCGTCGACGGATACGAAACGCGTCCACTCGGCGGATTACTCGGATAGTTGCCAGTTTGTTCACCAACCGGATAACGCTGTCCGCTTCGGGCTATTTCAGCCATCGTGGGAGCGCGCTGGTAACCACGCAATCGCTCCTGGATACGCGCAAAGTCACGCGAGTCGTTGTAGCCTGAGTTGTTAATACGCAGGGACTGCGCCTCTCTGTTAATCCGCGCATAGCGATCGCTGGGGCTCGGGTGATCGCTTAGAAAACCGCCGCCACCGCCCCCCTGCTGTTCGATTGTGCGGAACATATTCGCCAGCTCACGCGGATCGTAACCGGCCTGAGCCATGATCTGCGCTCCCAGGATGTCAGCTTCGGTTTCATACTCACGACTGAACTTCAGCAAGTAAACGGCAAAGGGCGCCTGTGCCAGTTGGCCCACGCCTGGTCCACCCAGAATCGTTCCGGCAATTCCGGCAATGCCGCCGAGTATGCTGTACTTCTGACCCTTCGTTGCCTGCGCCGTGCCATGTCGCAACGCGACGTGGCTGATCTCGTGGGCCATCACACCCGCCATCTCACCTTCACTGCGCGCTGCTTCGATCATTCCGCGGTTGACGTACATTGGACCACCGGGAAGCGCAAACGCATTGATGTCTCTGGCGTTGACGACTTTGAAGTAATACTGAAACTCGGGGTGTTGAAATTCAGATGGGATGCCGGCCACAAGCCGGCGTCCAACGTTCTCGACGTAGCTTCGCACTGTTTCGTCGCGAAGTAAGGGAAACTGTGTCTCAGCTTCCTGGGCGGCCTGACGCCCGAGCTTGATGTCATCCTGAACACTATATTTGTTGCCGTGATATTTGATCTGCGTCTGTGCCAGTGCCGAGAACGGCATCACCGTTATGGCAATCAGCGCTATCCACGCAATCAATGTTTGTCGTTTAAACATCGCTTTTCTAATCATCACTACCTCCACCAATAACAGCTTAACCGCATCCTCAATTCAGCTTTCATAGCCCATTTCGGGAGTCATGCACCAAAACGAAACGCGAATCCACCTGGGAAAGGTCGGTTTCACTTCGTGAATATCGCACAAATCCGTGATCAACCGACTTGAGGGGTGAATAATGCAATGAAAATGCCAGATAGGTCCTCCTTGGAGTGCGGCGGCCTGGCGCGGCTTTGTTATCGATCATTCGTGATCGAGGCCAAAGCGGCGCCAGGCCGCCGCACTCCAAAGTTTAGCTCTGATTCCGGGGTTCGATATGCTGATTAAACCATTGAGCCGGTTCGGCAAGCGCCGCGATTCGATGCGGTTCGCCCCTCCAAACGCGGAGCATTGAGATAAGAAGGAAGATGAACGATCCAATACTAAACAATCTGCTGCCGGCGGAACTACCGGTTATGCCACTGATGGCACCAAACAGAGTTTGAATAATCAGAAAAGCAATCTGTAGAGCTAAAGCTTGTGAGGCGTGAAAACGAACTTTTACTTCCTTGCGCGGCACGAGAAATAGCTCCAGCAGCGAGATCACCAGTCCGATGTAACTGGGCGCATAGGCAAGCGTGGTCGCCCATCGCTCCGGTACTCCGATTCCGGCAACTGATCTTGAAGTGGGGCCGGCAGCGCTGGCCGGAGGCTGATAGACATTTTGTCGTGACTGATACTGCTGCGTCGGAGGTGCGTAGGTTGGTGGAACAAACACTGACGGATATGGAGCTTCGAGCGGTGGATTGTCATAACGGCGAGTGGGCGCTTCGGAATAGACGTTCTGACGCGCGTTCTCGTTAGGAGAATCCGCCACTTCCCGAGTGGCGCCACCGACTTGCTGTGTCGGCGTCACGCCTCCGAGATCGCCCCAGACGTCCTCTGCCTTCCGTTCAACGTCCGGATCAAGCGGGTTAGTATCGTATTTGCCCTTTTTCGTCTCCATCCCCAGCTACCAAAGCACAAAATACGCATAATGAAGAGGCTTTGTTTTGATTCCTCTGTGCTGTTTGTGTGCTCTTTTTGCCTCTGCAGGTAATCTTACTAGTCCGCGATCTCATACTCAACCTGTTGCCAGCGCTGCTCTCGCTCCGAAATTAAAAAAGCTTTAACCACCGCGTGAACGCCACCAAGCCCGATTATCAGGTATTTAGCGGATGGATAATAGGCGAGCCGCACGTCGGTGTCGGAGGGGTTTGGGTCGGCTGCGCGTGGGTGGGAATGGTAGATGGCGAGCAGTTCCTCACCGCGTTCACGCATCTGCCGCTGGGCGGCGAATAGATCTTCGGGCGCGGCTTCGTAACCCAGCTCTGGATTTGGAGTGACGTTGCGAAGGCGATAAAGAGTAACTGCCCTGGATTCAGAAATTCCGCCGATTAAGCCGCAACACTCTTCCGGCGCCGTCTCGCGAGCATGGGCGATCATTGCGTCCACATGTTCACGACGGAGTTGAATCACCGGTACGGTCAATCTTCGACGACTCTCAGGTGTAACTCTTGTAACTGTTTGGAATCAACATTTCCCGGCGCATCAATCATCAAGTCGGCTGCTGATGCTGTCTTGGGAAATGCGATTACGTCGCGCATGTTGTCGGTCCCAGCCAGAACCATCATCAGCCGATCGATACCCGGAGCGATACCGCCGTGCGGTGGTGTGCCGTACTCGAGTGCATCGAGGAAGAATCCAAACCTTTCGCGTGCTTCTTCCGTTGACATTCCCAGAGCTTTGAAAACAAGACGTTGTACGTCGCGGCGATGAATACGAATGGACCCGCTCGCCATTTCGACGCCATTGATCACTGGGTCGTAAGCTTTGGTGCGGATCTGAGCCAGCAGGTTTGTTTCGCCACCCTCGACTGCCCGCTGCAGCAGATCGAGATCATCATCCACTGGCGATGTGAATGGATGATGCATCGAATAGTAGCGACCGTCTTCCTCGTGATACTCAAACATCGGGAAGTCAGTCACCCAGAGAGGAGCATACACGTTCGCTGGAATCAGGTTTTCGCGTCTCGCAACCTCGTTTCGCAGCGCACCTAAACTTGCTGCCACGACTTTGGGTCTACCTGAAACAATCAAAACGGCGTCGCCTTTTTTTGCACCTGCAAGATCTGCGATTCGCGTGACTACTTCAGTACCCAGTGCTTTGAGCAACGAAGATGTAAGCTCGTCGCCTAACTTGATCCACGCCAGCACTCTGGCGCCATAACGTTTTGCAAACTCCTGTAACTCGTCGAGAACCTTTCGCGATAGTGTTGCGCCGCCGGGCACAACGAGTCCTTTTACCTGCCCACCGGAGGAAAGTGATGAAGCAAAAGGCGGAAACTCAGTGCCTTCCACGGCCTGCACCAGATCCTGCAGCTCGAGCCCGTTAATACGAAGGTCCGGTTTATCCGAACCAAACCGGTTCATCACTTCTGCAAACGTGAACCGCGGAAACGGTGTTGGCAACTTGACGTTGATAAGTGTGAACACAGACGCAAAGAGATTTTCAATCAGTGTATAAACCTGATCGAGCGTCGCAAAGCTCATCTCCACGTCGAGTTGAGTAAATTCAGGCTGGCGATCGGCACGCAGATCTTCGTCGCGAAAACAATGTGCGATCTGGAAGTACTTATCGAGGCCTCCGATCATGCACAACTGCTTGAAGAGTTGGGGCGACTGCGGCAGCGCAAAAAACTTTCCTGGGAAAATGCGAGAAGGAACGATGTAATCGCGTGCGCCTTCCGGCGTCGATTTGATCAGGATCGGGGTTTCGATCTCGGTAAACCCCTGCTCTGTCATGTAACGCCGGATCTCGTTGAGAACGCGATGGCGGAGCAACAGGTTTGACTGCAACTGAGGCCGCCGTAAATCGAGATAGCGATACTTCAAACGCAGGTCTTCGCTGGCAAGCGCGTCGGGGCTCGCATCGAGTTGAAACGGCGGAGTGCGGGCATCGTTGAGAGTCAGCATCTGACGAGCGTGTACCTCGACGTCGCCTGTCGCCAGTTTCGGATTGCGAGTGTTTTCGGCACGAGCCACAACGTCGCCGATAACTGCAATCACATACTCACCGCGCAATTCCTTTGCTGCTGCGTGTGCATCGGGAGCATCTTCAGCGTTGAAAACAACTTGAGTTATACCGGCGCGATCGCGCAGATCGATGAACGTGAGTTCGCCAAAGTCACGCCGTTTTGCGACCCATCCCATAAGTACTACCTGCTTCCCGATGTCGCCAGGACGCAGATCTCCGCACGAATGCGTGCGTTCCAAATTTCCGAGGTTATCCAGCATTATTTTTGTAATTAGAACTTTGTGCTTAGTACTTTGAACGGATCTCTATACGAACAAAGCACAAAGTACCAAGTACTAAGCACTAAGCTCAAACGGCCTGAGCAATTTCTAAACGATTTCCGCCGGGATCGCGAACGTAAAACCGCGACCAGCCTGGGGTCGGCTGATCGTCAGGTTGAATCTCCACGCCCGCTTTCCGAAATTTTTCTTCCGCCTCGGCCAGATTGGCCACCGTGTAGCAAACGTGTCGTTTGCTGATGCAATTCTCACCCAGCGGATCTTCAATCGAGAGGTGAAGCTGCAGCGGACCTAATTGATACCACGCTCCACCGCGTCCGCGCGAGCTTTCGGGCTTTGCGACCTCCTGCAGCTCCATGACAACGACATAAAAATGCTTAGCCGCATCTTCGAGCGACTTGGGCACAGTGACATTGACGTGATGGATTTGCGCGTTCATTTCTTGCTTTCCATCATCTGATTAAACTCCGCCGAACGGTTTCGCGGAATACTCAACGATTTCCACTCCGCTGAGCGGTAGTGCTTCGCGAGAAAAACAATTTGACCAATGTGATAGGCGTAGTGCATCAGTTGACGATTGATCGCCTGAACAACCGTGTGCTCTTCGCCACGGATGAGCACCACCTTGCCCAAATCTTCGGGACGCAACGGCTCGAGCGCATCAAACACACATCTCCAGCCATCCTCCCAGTACGCAATCACATCTTCTTTCCTGGTCTGCGGTTCAATCACAAATTCCATATCGCGATTGCGATCCGGCTTTTCACCGTCGGACGTCAGAAAGTCGGCCCAGCGAGAGAGCATGTTGCCGGCCATGTGTTTCATGATTACGGCGACGCTATTTGCTTCCTCATCGAGAGTTACAAAAAATTCTTCGTCTTGCAATTGCGCAATCGCCTTTTCGGCGAGCTTCTTATACGCACGAAACGCTTTGAGGGCGTCTTCGAAATAATTCTGAACGATCGCTTCACTAGACATATAAACTTCCAAAGAATTTCTCCCGCAACGGCGCAAAGGCACAACGGAAGAAAGGTTACGTTGCGTCGTTGCGCCGTTGCGGGAGTAATTCTTTCACCATCTCTTCTAACTCACCGCGCACCACAGTTCGCTGTTCTCCAGTTTGCATGTCCTTCAGCGCTACCAACCCTTTGGCCTGCTCCTCCTCACCGAGGACCGCGACTAATGGAATACGAAGCGAGGACGCATACTTAAACTGCTTTCCGAGTTTGTCAGCCTCCGGATACAAATCAACACGGAAGCCTGCGGCCCTGAGTTCCTGAGCTAACTTAATAGACTCCGCTACCGTCTCTTTATTCCAGATCGTGACCATAACATCTGCCGGCGAAGACCCAAGCCAGGCGGGAAACATGTTTCTTTCGTTCATCACAACCAGAATTCGTTCGAGACCAAGCGAGAACCCACACGCCGGAACTTCCTGGCCCAGAAACATCCCTACAAGATTGTCGTAGCGTCCACCACCGCCGAGGCTTCCAGCAAGATCCTTCACATTGATCTCCATGATCGCGCCGGTGTAGTAGGAGAGTCCGCGGGCCATACTGGGATCGATCTTGATTCGTTGCGCGAGACCCATCGCATCCGCAAATTCCATTATCGACTGCAACTCATCGACGCCTTTTGCGCCGTGCTCGTTGTCCTTCACAAACTCAACGATGCGACCGAGCGCGGCCTTACTAAACGCTTGTTGCGCGTTATCTCCAGCTGCAATCTCCGCGGCGTGTTCCAGCGAACTCAACTCGGAAAAGAATGCCAACAAACGATCGCCTGCTGACTCGTCAATCCCACGTGCAGCAAACTCTTTTTTGACGCCTTCACTGCCGATCTTGTCCAACTTGTCGAGTGCGATAAGCGCGGCGTCGTGCTGGTCCAACGCAACACCTGCGATACCGAGAATCCCCGTCAAAACCTTACGGTGGTTGATTCGCACGCAAAAATCGTTGAAGCCAAGCTTAACCAGAACCTCACTGGCTGCAGCACAAATCTCCGCTTCCACAAGGATTGAGTTCGACCCAAGTACGTCGACATCACACTGGTAAAACTCTCGAAATCGTCCGCGCGCAGGCCGGTCTGCCCGCCAGACAGGTTGGATCTGATAACGCTTAAAGAACTTGGGCAGCTTATCGCGATACTCCGCCACTACCCGCGCAAGCGGGACCGTCAGGTCGTATCGCAATGCGAGATCGGCCTCGCCAGTACCTTCGTGAACACCGCGTTTCAGTATTTTGAAGATGAGTTGATTCCCTTCTTCGCCATACTTGCCCATCAGCGTTTCAATATTCTCGGCAGCCGGCGTTTCGAGCGGTTCAAAACCGTAACGCTCATAGACCTCTTTGACCACACCGATGACGTATTCGCGTTTGCGAACATCTTCGGGCAGAAAATCGCGCATGCCGCGCGCCGGTTGCGTCTTTGCAGAAGGCATTACTTGAAAATTGAAAACCCGGCGTAGATCACAAATTGGTTTAAGCCGCGGTTGGAACCTTGTCGATCGCCGTTCGAGATGTGGTGAAACCTGACACCAACGTTCACTGCACGTCGTTCCGAAGTAAAGATACGCACGCCGCCACCAGCTTCACCAACCCACGCGAACCTGCCTGCATCTTCAATCGGCACTGACTTGTTGAAATATAGAAAACCGCCGTTCACGTGAACAAACGGAAGCACCTTGCTGCCATTAGCGAAATCGAGTTGCAAACCCAGCGGTGTGAAACCAGCACCGTAAGCAGTTTCACGCTGAAAAGTTGTGACACCAGTAGGCGTTGTGGCGCGCGAAACGATGGTTCCGGTCGCTACTGCAACCGGGATCACGTCGAGCGTGTACTGCAACGCGAGACTATCGTTAGCGGCTAATGTGCGGCCGTAACGGAGACCGGCAACGAAGAATTTGCGATCTTCTGCTTCATCATCGTGCAGCCCACCAAAGATGGTTGTGGCTTTAGGTGATCCACCGACCCAGAACCCCCATTCGTTGTCTCCTCGCTTGAGGAGAAAGGGGTTGTCGTCAGTTTGTGCAAATGCAGGGACACAAGCAAACAGACTAATCAGTGCGAGCATGAACAAACGTTTCATTCAAGGTTCCTTTTTATTTACAACTTGATCTCGTTTCGGTATTCCTGCGTGTACTCAACGTAGTTCTTCCAAAAAACTTCCAGGCCGGCTACTTCTTCCTCAGTCAACTCTCGCTTCACCTTTGCCGGAAAACCCATCACCAGCGACCGCGGCGGGATAATCGTGCCGGGACTGACGAGCGACCCAGCTGCCACCAAAGACATCGCGCCGATTCGCACGTCGTCCAGCAAAATCGATCCAATCCCGATTAAGCATCCGCGTTCGACGTAACATCCGTGTAGCGTAACGCTATGGCCCACCGTTACTTCAGCCTCAAGGATCGTCGGATGAGAACCATTCCGGACGTGAATCACTGAATTGTCCTGAACATTGGACCGGTCGCCAATGCGAATGTAATGAATATCGCCACGCACCGCGCAGTTACACCAGATCGATGCTTCCTCTCCGAGATGGACGTCGCCTATTACCTGAGCACTGGGTTCGACAAACGCGGTCGGGTGAATCTGCGGGTGAACCCCACGGAACGGTCTAATCATGATTTTCCAAAGATAGTAACATAGGTCACATTTGAGCTTTGTTCTTAGTGCTTTGAGCTTTGTTTGAGGGCTTACAAAGGACAAAGTACCAAGTACAAAGCTCACGCTGGTATGCTAAATTGCACTTATGACCCGACTGCCCCTCTTACTGACCGCCACCGTCCTCCTGGCGACGTCGTGCACGGGCTCACTGTTTAAGGTAAAGCCCGTCAATGAACTTCCTCCGCTCCCGTCGAACCTGCGCAGCGCGGATGCGGGAGGTGTGACGATTCGCGTGGCTCCTTTCCTCACGGACGAACAGAGTCAGGAACTGTTTGAAGCCAATCTGCCGCTCAGTGGGGTTTTGGCGTTACGAGTGGAGATGACTTTTCAAAGCGGTGTGCCTGTGGAGATAAAACGAGCGCGGTTTCGTTTGCGCGACGGTCAAAATCGGGAATGGAAACTGCTCTCTGCAAAAAGCGCCGTCTCGCGAATCATGAAGGCGAACGGAGTGTTTGCCTACAATCCGAATTCACGCAAACAGTTTGAGCACGAGATGGGCGCTTACGCAATCGATTTAAAGACGCCACTCTCATCGGGCGACTCACGCCGCCACGGCTTCCTGTTCTTCCAAACTCCCGACAAGCTTCCAGTGCGATCAGGCCAGCAGTTCACTCTAACGGTCGAGCGCCTCCCACAACCAGCAACGATCACCATTAATTAATTTTTGTGGGGGTGGCACTCCGTGGCCACCCCTTGTTTGGCATTACAAACCTCAACAGAAATTTGTCGCTAGCGAGAGGTCTCCACCCTCTCGCTTTCTAATCACGGCTTTCAGAGGATCGTCTGTCATAACCGAGAGGTGGCCACGGAGTGCCACCCCTACAAAGCTAACCTCTTGGACCAGTGGCTCTCACGGTTAGTTCCGTTCCGGCAGTCAGTTCGAGATCGTTGCGACCCTGGACGTATACCGATCCGGCGCCGGCGCCGGCGCCAATCACTGCTCCAATCGCTGCGCCCTTACCGCCACCTGCAATCGCGCCGATGATGGCGCCAACCGCAGAACCGATCGCCGTGCGAGTAACTGTCTTGTTGGTTTGGTCGCTCTCACGTACCGCACCTTCATTATCCACTCGAACAACGTCGCCGGTCGGCGTACGAACCGTCTCGAGAATTCCGGCGAAGCGATAGCTCCGGCCGTCTCTCAAGCGAATCGTATCGAAGTCGAGAGTCATCTCGGAACGACCCGAAATCTTGCCACTGCGGTTGATCGCCGATACGGTTCCTTCAATCGTCGCGCCGTCATACTGGCCCGGTGAACGAACAGTCATCGTAAAGCGGTCGCCTTCGCGGGCGGTCTGCGTTGTCAAGTCGCTGTTTAGCACCGCAACGACTGCCGTACCATTCGGAATGATGAAAGTGCCCGTCGGTTCACCAACCGCGATGCCTTCGCGATTCGTGTCGTAAATGTTCAGCTGCGCAACGTCAGAAGTCCGATCGTAGTATGTCCTGACAGTGACGGGCTGAGTTATTCGGTCGCTGTAAAGCGTGCGCGTCACCAGCATTTCTCTACCATCGGACGATGGATCGAATGTTACGGTGAAATCGTTGGCACGCTCGCCGCTGCGACTAATTGTCAACGTGTCGCCCGACAGGTTGGCGCGGACACGAACAGTGCGGCCCTGGTTGCTTGTCTCGACCTGTTCGCGACCATCAGCGACGAAATTGATCTGCGGAGCGCGAGTCGAAGCGATCGTTACGGTATTTCCACGACGATCGATCGCAATCATCTGCGGTGGATCAAGACGACGCAGCAGTGAGTCATAAACCCGCTGGCGCTCTGCCAGAGACAGGTTTCTCGTTGCGTCGTCGACAGCCCTGCGCACGTCGTCACCGCGGCTCGAGTTCAGGCGGAAAGTACCAGTCAGATCTCTCCTATTGCCGTAACCACCACCGCCGCCGCCGCTCGGATAATTTGACCAGTTCCAGGCGATGTTAAATGCACCCGCCAACTGATCGAGATCCGGTCGCAGAGAGCTCCAACTATTTTCTGTCTGATACGACAACTGCCGATCAGTTATAAAGTTGTTCAGGAACGCCGCACGGTCGAGGACGTTGCGAGCATCAGAGGAACTCGATTGCCGGCTGTTCACACGATAACGCAGTTGGACCAGTGCCGTCTCAAAGTCACCCAACTGCCGCCGGACTTCATCGACTGAATACCGATCGTTGTAACTGCCACGATTCAGATCCTGACGCAGACTCCGGCTGAAAGTGGCTGACCGGAGGTTCAGACGATCAATCAACTGGCGCATCTGGAAGTCGCTCAAGCTGTAATTGTTGGATTCGCCTCCACCAACGCTGCCAGAATTCCACGGAACATTCAGATTGTAAAAACCGGCGAGTTGATCGAGGTCAGTGCGGATTGCCTGCCATTCGCGGCGCGAACCTCCACCGAGCCGGTTATTGGCGAAGAAGTTATCGATCTGTGCACCACGGTCCAACAGCACCTGAGCGTCGGATGAACTGGCGCGTCGCGAACCCAGCCGTCTGTCTAGTACATTTGCTGCGTTTTCGAAATCAAGGATCAAACGATTGATGTCATCTATGCGATAGTTGTTTCGATCCGCAGCGTTCTGAACCGCACGCTGTAGAGAGTCGGTGCGAGTTTGAATTCGTCGCACCACATCCTGGATGCTTGAGTCGTTGGTGGCGAATTGGGCCATACCTGTGGCGGCCATAGTCACAGTCACCAACGCCATTAAAAGTGTCGTGAAAATTGTCTGTCTGATTGCTCTCATCTCTTCTCCTCCTTCAGACCTGGGGCCTGCATTTCAAACTTTGTGCCAAGCAAGCGGGTTTTCAGCTTGGCTGGGTGGTTTGCGGGAGGAACCCGGTCGTGGGGAAAGGCTGAAAATGATACGTACCGCTGACTCACCTTCAAACAATACCCAACAAATCGCACTGTTTTGAGCCCTTAGTACGGTAGCATGCAAACGTCGTAGTAACTGGCAGGGGAATTTGGCCAGGAAGGCCGGGTCGTGGAGGAAAAGGTGAGACTCAGGTCAGGAATGAACCTTTTGGGATGGGCAGAGGTTTCTCCCGCAACGGCGCAACGGCGCCACGAAAGCGAACGTAGCGCCGTTGCGTCGTTGCGGGAGCCTGCTTTCTTACGGCTCGGGTGGCGCAGGCTTATCGGTCCCGCGTTCCCGGTTGAAAATCGACGACGGCATCCAGGCCGGCATCGCCTCATCGTTCGCGGCCCGCAGTCCCATCACCAGCATCACTCCAGCGACAGTGCGTGGTCCCGTCCAGTCCCAATCAGGATGCACAATGTCAGTCGGCTGGTGATAATCCGTCTTCTCCCATTTCTTCAGACGATCCATCCACGCTTCCTTCTCGCCATCAGGTGCACCCAGGATCATGATGCCCGGAATGCCTTTCTTCACAAAGAAGTAGTGGTCCGACCGATAGAACGACTTCTCTTCCGGCATCGGATCCGGAATCACTCTTAGACCACTTGCCGCGGCAACTTCATTCAACAAAGCGCCAAGCGAAGAATACTCAGCACCGTAACCAACCAGCACTTTCACTGGTCCATAAACTTCCGTTCCCATGCCATCGAGATTGAGATCCGCAGCGACCTGTTTGATTTTCCACGTCGGGTTCTTCACCCAGTGATCCGTTCCGTAACCGCCGTATTCTTCTCCAGTCACAGCGAGAAAGATGATCGAACGTCGAGGTTTTGTTTGCGCTTTCGACATGACCTCGGCAATCGCCAACATTTCAGCCACACCGAGCGCATTGTCAGCGGCACCGTGGTAAATGCGGTTGTCTGCGGACAGTCCGTAAGCATCGTAGTGGGCTGAGTAAACCAAAGCTTCAGACTTCAGTTTTGGATCTGATCCTTCGAGTAATCCGATCACGTTGTTGCTGACGCCCTTGCCCTTTTTGAGTTTCACGGTGATCGTTGCCGTCTGGTTCAGATCTATAGGTGTGAAGCCATCGCTCTTCGCCTTGGCGAGTGCTTCGGAGAGCGTGACTCCGGAAGCCGCAAACAACTTTTCGGCTCCCGCTTCACTAACACTGAGGAACGGCGGCAAGAAATCGGGCATTTCGGCTTCACCGTCAGGCTCGACTTGGCGTCGCGTCAGGTAATCGGCCATTTCGGCGAACGTCAGCGTCTCTGTGTCCTGCCCGATGATGACAATTCCAGCAGCGCCGCGCCCGATCAATGAGCGCAGCACATTCACTTGAGCCTGCGCTTTCTTCCACTGCTCCTTCCCGATTTCGGGTGGAGGTCCGTCGCGGAGCACAACGACTTTTCCGCGTACGTCGAGCCCTGCGAGATCGTTTCTTTTGAGAAATGGAAGCGAGATTCCGTAGCCGACGAAGTAGATCTTCGAATTGATGTTTTCGTCTCCACTGTACGGCGGCATCACGAAGAAATCAGAACCCATTTTGAGGTTCTGACTT
The DNA here is from genome assembly GCA_036003745.1 of Pyrinomonadaceae bacterium. Taxonomy (GTDB): domain Bacteria; phylum Acidobacteriota; class Blastocatellia; order Pyrinomonadales; family Pyrinomonadaceae; genus PSRF01. Next base: position 177,041 of record DASYSD010000059.1, on the reverse strand, counting down.
CCGATGGTGAACGCGGTTTGAGGTAGAAACTGGGTTTCCCGGAATCTAATTGGCTGAAGGTAGGAGTTGTTGGCTCCAAGCGGCTTCAATCCGAGTTTGGAGAACCGATCAGCTATCCATGCGGCGGCCTTGTCGCCGCCTGGCTGCGCCGTCCCGCGACCTTGCATTTCGTCAGCGGCGAGAGCGTTAACCGTTTCTTTGATAGTTGCGAGGCTGAGACTGTCGACAAGCTGTTGCTCGGTTGTCGAGAGCGCCCGAGTCGTTGCCGGTATCGCTGCCTGCGTCCAACCGAAGGCGGTCGAGGTAACGAGCAGAATTGCGAGTAAAACTGAAAGATGTTTCTGTTGATACTTCACTTGCTTTGTAATCCTTTAGTCTGTGACGAAAACGGGCGGCCACGGAGGGCCGCCCCTACAAGTATTTATTAGCAGAATCTGACTCAGCCTGTCGATCCGAATCCACCGGCGCCGCGCGCGGTCTCGTCGAGGTCTGCCACCCACTCGGCTTCCGGGGTGATGATCTGCTCAACAATTAACTGACAAATCTTACTACCGGCAGGCAGGTTAATCGTTTCATCACCGGTGTTGTAGAGCAGACAACAGAGTTCGCCGCGATAGTCAGAATCGATCACACCGGCGAGCACGTCCAAACCATTCTTCGCAGCCAGTCCCGATCGCGGCGCCACCCGACCATAAAAACCCTGCGGTATCGCGACCGCAAGCCCGGTCTTCGCCATCACTCTGTGTTTCGGTCCGATATTCAAATCCTCAATCGAACAAACATCCAAGCCCGCGGCGAGCGCACTTCCTCGCCTGGGAAGCACCGCACGCGGATCGAGTTGTTTGAAGCGAAGTGCGTTTAGTGTAGTTGGCATTCAGATTTTCTTCCGCCTACATCTTCGGCAGTGTGACACCGCGTTGGCCCTGATATTTGCCGCCACGGTCTTTGTAGGATATTTCGCAGACTTCGTCTGATTCGAAGAAAACAACTTGCGCGACGCCTTCGTTGGCGTAGATCTTTGCCGGCAGTGGTGTGGTGTTTGAGAATTCGAGGGTGACGTAGCCTTCCCATTCCGGTTCAAACGGCGTCACGTTCACGAGGATGCCGCAGCGAGCGTAGGTGCTTTTGCCGAGACAGATCGTCAGTACATTTCGCGGGATGCGAAAGTATTCGACAGTGCGAGCCAGCGCGAAACTATTTGGCGGGATAATTACTGAGTTGCCTTTAATGTCGACGAAATTCTGCTCGTCAAACTCTTTTGGATCCACGATTGTGCTGTTGATGTTTGTGAAGAGTTTGAATTCGTCAGCGCAGCGAATATCGTAACCGTAACTAGACGTCCCATAGGAGACGATTCGTTTGCCATCGACTGCTTTAACCTGACCCGGCTCATACGGTTCAATCATGCCGTACTCAGTCGCCATCCTGCGGATCCATTTGTCTGATTTGATGCTCATTTGTGCTTTGTTTTTCGAGATGTGTGTTTGAAGTAGTCGGCCATTTTAGACCCACAAAGAAGAAAGCACCAAATACGTAAAACACGAGACAGGGATTCTTCCAAACCGAGTCAAAAACGCCTTCGGCGTTATTTCAACACGGCTGAAAATTAGCCAACGCCTTCGGCGTTATTTCAAACCGAACCATACGAAAACACAACTACTGCGGCGCGCGCCGGATATTCACGGTTCCATCGCCAACCGTGAACTTAAAGTACGCCCCACCGGCACCGGCACGCGCGCGGACGGTGCGTTCCGTTAGCCCTGGTTTTTCACGTGAGGCAAGGCCTTCGTAAGTGTTCACAATCTTGCCGGTACGCAGAACTTCGGCATCGATATCGCCACTGAACCCGGGCTGCAGGTCGATATTGATAGTCCCCGAAGCGATTCGAATGTCGGCCCCGGCACCGCGCCAGCTTCGTGCCGGAATGGCAAGCGTAATCGAACCTGCAGTGACGGTTGTGGAAACAGTTCCGCCAGTGAGCGTAAGTGCAGTGTCACTTTCCGTCGCAGTAACACGTAGTGCCCCTTCGACACCTGCAAGCTTCACCTCACCGTGACCGGCGTTTACTTCAAGGTCAGTATTAACTGGAACACGCAAGCGATAGTCGATCTTCCATGGCAGGTTGAGCAGTTTCTTCGGAAAGTTCTTCGCCGATTTTTTCATGAATGCGCGATCGTGCGTGCCAGTCGTCAAAACACTGATGTGATTCACATCCTCATCGAAAACAAAATTGTTCACTTTGGCGAGTTGATCCAGATCTGCTTCGGTTGGTCCTTTGAGCTCGATGTTGGCGGTCACTTCAACCTCGTTGCGCGCCCAGCCTTCAACAGTAACTGAGCCTCGCGGCGCGGCGATCAGAGTTACGGTACCGCCGTAAGAAAAACGCGCTGTCTCACGCCGCGTCGAAGTGCGTGTCAGCAATTGAATCTCAGGCGCGGCTGTCTGTTGCGAGTAGACGGGAATGACCAGAATTAAGGCGACAGAAATGAAAAGAAGGATTTTCAATTTGACCATCGCACAACATAGTAGCGTCGATTCACGCATTCGAAAACAAAAAAAGGACGTTGCCTGACAGCAACGTCCTCAATCGGTGCCTTGCCATTAAAGCTGCGAAGCTTACCTTCGCAAAAATGTAATTTGACCACTGAAGTTGATGATGGAGACAGATGAGCGACCGTCACCAACATCGCCGACATACTTTCTGCCGTCCTGCGTTTTGAAATTGTTGTTCCAAAAATCATTCAGCGCAATCTTGCGCGCGGGCGATGCAGCCTCGAGCCGAAAGGCGGAGTTACCGGGAATACGAATCGTGATGTCGCCCTTGTTTGATTTGAACTCGTAAGTGCCGCCGCGCGAAAACTCGCCATCGAAAAATATATTGCCGATAACGTTTTGCGCGATCACGTGTGACGCAGTCACGTTCGTCAACTCAATATCGCCTTCAGACGAAACGTAGGCGCGCACCAATCCACTGCGAAGATTTGCGACACTGATATTCCCGCGCCGAGTTTCAAGATCAACGGATGAATTAACCGGCACCTGGAGTTTGAAATTAATATCGCCAATATCACCCTTGCCACGATTGTCGCTCATGACATCAACCACGAGGCTCTCGTTCACTTGTCTGGGAACGACGTGAGCGCCCTTCGATTCAATCGTCGCTGAAAGACGAATCTCGTCTTTGTTCCACGATTCGACGACGATTGTGCCGGAGATATTCCTCAACTCGACACGAACATTCTTTCCCGCTGGATAGCGTTTGGAAAGTTGTTGTTGCGCGTTGATGCTGAAAGAGGCGAAGGTCAGTGAGAGGAGAGCGCCGACTGCGAGAAAGCCGGCGCGAACTGAGAGCCTCGGGATTAAAAATCTCGTTTTCATCAGAGTGGGGCTTTTAATCAAAACAAAATTAACAGACTTATAGGTCAGAGAAATCCTTCAGGAATTGAAGTTTACGATTCAGCGACTCGTTAAGCAGCTCTTCCGACACAGTATCGTGTGGCTTCTGTTTCAGCTCATTGAGAGAGTCTGCGACTTGCTGATCGATCACTGCCAGCGTGTCATTAAAACTCGCACGCATTTCAGGAGTCCAGCGGGCTCTTTTCTGCTCAACGCGTTGATTCCAGTACTCAATCGCCTGCCGATGTCTCCACATAAGATCGTTCACATTCGACGCTTCGACTTCGGGAGGAGCCACCTGCACACCATAACCACCCCAGCGACGCAAACCGACGACGGTCGCGAGCGAAACCAACAACACAATTGCGACTGCGGAAGCTGCCAACTGTGGCAATGAAAGTTCCCAACTGTGGGCCATCAACCGGCCAAAGAATGTGCCGCGCCGTTCCGGTGTTGTGGTAACCCGGCTGGGTAGTTCGGCCTCGATAGTGTTCCTGATGCGGAGCCACAGCGCTCGCTCGTTTGGCGGCGCCTCGTACTGGCCTCGCTGAGTGCGGCAAAAGCCGACAATCGACGCCAGGTCCTGACGCACGCTCTCGCAATCCAAACACTCCTTCAGGTGCGTATTGAGAGTGAACTCATCTCGCTGGCTGATCGATCCGTCGATCAGATCATGGATAAGTTCCTGACATGTCTCGCAGTTCATTGCTTACCACCTTCGTTCTGTCTCATTACTGAGCACAATCCAATCAAAAACCTGTCTGACAGAACCTGTATCCGGTTGTCGTCAATCAAGGGAAGACTGCGTTTGAAGCCGATATTGAACAAACCAATTTTGTTGGCTCATACCTTCGAGGCTATTCCTGCAGTTTCTGTTGCCTCAAAAGTCCGCGTAATTTCATCCTGGCTTTGTGTAGCTGCGACTTCGAGGTCCCCACCGAGCACCCCAGCATTCTGGCTATTTCCTCGTGTTCGTGACCTTCGATGTCGTGAAGCGTAAATACCGTTCGATAACCGGGCGGGAGTTGCGCAATGGCTTTATCCAACGCTATCCGGTCAACCACCGGCATGGAATTGGGGTTTTCCGTGCCTTTTACTATCTGAATCGGCGTTTCACCATCCTCAGTCGTCGTTTCCATACGCACACCGCGTTTGCGGAAGTGCATCAACACCTGGTTGACTGTGAGCCGGTGGAGCCAGGTAGTAAAGGCTGATTCGCCTCGGAAACTTCCGATTTTTCGAAAGAGCTGAATGAAGACCTCCTGTGCGAGATCTTCAGCCTCTGAGACATTCCCGGTCATACGCAGACAAAGCGAGTAGACGCGTCGATTATGACGCTGGTAAAGCTCTTCGAAAGCTCCCATGTCGCCATCGGCGGCTTTCTGCGCCAGCTCAAAATCTGTCGTTTGCGGTGTCTCGGTTTCGGCTGCGGTCACGTGACGCGTAATTCGGGCAAGCTCGGAAGGAATTTCACAAAACTTCAGGCTTGTTTGGCACGATGTCACGGTTCCGCGAGTTTCAAGGGAGCAGCACTGGTTCCTCAGATTGCCCGCGTGGGGATGCGGTGCGCAGGCTCAGTGCCCTCAACGCGGCTGTGATGCAGCGCTTCGCGCGCGTCGTTGCCTTACCCGACCTTAAAAATAGTGATTTCCCCAGCCGAATCAATAGTTTCGTACGGCTGGGTTGCAGGATACGGTGTGAGGTGTGGAGATGACAAGCGGAAGGCAGGCGCGAAGCCAACAAACTTCAAGACGCCGTTACCTCAATTCGCTCGATGCCCGAACCAAGTCAAACGCCGGGTAAAGTTCTGACCCGGAATCACCACCCTTCGCTTCCGGGTAGACAATAGCCCTTTGCATTTTTCTTGAACGGCATGATTTGAGCTAACCGACCGCCCACGTAGACCTCAAGTCGGCCCAGCCCTGAGACACGCTCACCGACGGCGAGAACGTATTTCAAATCTGTCCCTCGTCTCAACACATACTCTTTGGCATTCGCCAGACGAATTTGATTGAGGTTAAAGGGTTCACCGGTTCCGAGGCGAGCCACGATGATGAGATATGTATCAGGCGACTTCTTTGTGTCGATCACGGCAAAATCCAAACGGCTTGCCGCCCCTTCACATTCCATTGGCCACTGCTCTAAGGGCGGTTGATTCTTTTGAGATTCTTGCTTGTTTGTTTGGGATAACGCCACGGATGTCGCTAGTGCAAGGGACAACCCGATCGTAAAAATGATTTTCCTCATGATGGACTTCCTCACAGACAAGTTTTGTGCTGTTATCACTTCACTAATGTCCGTATGTCTCGCACATGCTTACTCATGGACGTGTCGATATTTCTTGTAATGCCGCCTGAGGCTATCGGCTCGTGTATCCAGGCATGCACGATATCTCTCGAATTCCTGTTCTTGAACAAGGTAACATGAGCATGCACATCGTTCTTGCCTTCTCCACCGGAACCTCCTATTTCTCCGATATACCTCGACCCCTTCTTGTTCGGGGGTTTCGCAGACGACTTCAGCACGTGATAGAACTGCAGCACTTCATTGGTCTTCGGGTTTCTGGCAACCACTGTACTCTTACCCACCCAGCGAATGTCGGAAAACGCCGCTGGAACGTAAATCCCGGTGCGGTTTGTCGCATTGGCATCGGCGTAGATATGAAATGTATGAGTGGTGCCGTTGGCAAGTTGGTAGTGCGTATCTCTGCCCGGCTCGTTCCGCCTTGAACCAGCACCTCTCACAATGCCGCCATCCGTAAAGATTTCTGCGAGGTAGTTATCAACCCTGACACCTTCAGGGTCGTTATTGGTTTGTGAAGCATCGGCATTCTGGCCTTGCTGTTGTGGATCTTGGAAGAAGCAAGAGCCGAGAGGAATGGGTGTCCGTGCCTCCGGTTCGGCTTCTTCCTCTTCCTGCTCCTCGTCCTCAGCCCGATCAGGGAATCCATCCATGCCGTTTTGAATGATGCTACGACCGGTTTCCCTTGCGGTCTGCGAGAAATCCTCGCCCCAGAAAGTATCTGCAACGTCGCTCCAGCTCGTGCTCGCATCCGGCAGTTGAACCATCAAACCGCTCGGGTCAACTCGATTCACTGGATCGTTATTCACGTAGGTATAGCGATTGAAACTCTGCGGGTCAGTGACGGTCATGCTGCCGCCATACGGATCCGTGGTAGTCCAGCGGCCCGAAAGCTGATCGTATTTACGCCATAGCGTGTGGGCCATGCCGGTGGCGTTATCGGTTTCCATTCCCGTGTATTTCCTGGTGATACCATCCTGGCCGCCGTAGCCCTGCCCGCCTGTGCGCATGCCAATACCCGAGGCCAATTCTTCGCCATATGGTAAGTAATCGTGGCGAGAAATGACTGACCCGGCCGCACTGGTTACCACGCGCGGAGTCGCCTGATGATCACTGACGAGATACTGCGTGCCGTTCATCGTGCTTTGGCCATACTCCGCGACGAGCATTCCCATCGCATCGTATACGCTGATACTTGTCAGATCACCATTTGCCATGGTTGCCACGCGCTGGCCACCACCATCGAAAACTGATGTGACTGTGCCGCTGCCACCGATGTTTGCCGACGAGCTTTGGCGATTGTTTGCGTCGTACGTGAACTGCTTATTCCGGAATTTGCTGTCTGAAGTTATGTTACCCGCGTCGTCATAAACCACTCCGGAAGTGAACCGGTTATTCGCCGCACTGATCTCTCCGGTCTCCACCCATACCTGATTAAAAGGATTGCCTCCGTTTTGCGCCTGGTACTGAAAGCGATTGCCATACACATCGTAGTCATACTTGACTAGGTAGCTTTGCTGATTGTTATCTCCACGCTTCTCTCGGGTCGTCGTTAGCCGGCTTACCGAGTCGTAGGTAAAGTTCTGCTGCCATTGTTTGGCGGCGCCGATCAAACTCTCAATCTGCGCAACTTGGCCGTTATTCTTTGTTTGATCAACTGTACCCGTATTGGGGTCGAACACGCCGTATTTGTAGTCGTAGTGCTGAATCTGTGTACCGGCTTTGGTGAGATCAATACTCTTGAGTTGTAGTCGTGAGTTGTATTCAAAGCTTTGGAGAGCGCCATTGCCGAGTCTGAATGCTCCGAGTGCGCCTTCGTTGTTGTAAACGAACTGGTTCGCGTAAGTCGTGGTGCCACTATTCACCTGCGCCATCCGCCCTGCGTCATCAAAGCCGTAATTGACAACGCGGCCCGAAGGATAGGTTTGACTAGTTAAGCCGCCGCCAACGTTATACAAATAGCTGAAGGTATATTCATTCGTGCCAACCGTCTGGCGACTCTGGATCACGCGCCCCATCAAATCAAAGTTAGAAAATTGAGACGTGGCGGGGAGGGGTGCAACGGCTGCCGTGCGCACTTCGGTCAAGCGTCCTTTGTTCAACACCGGACGGTTATCACCTGAGACAGTAAACCCGGCATTATCATAGAAGTTATTTACTGAAGGGGTGGCGTCAGAATAAGTGATGGTGACAATACGATTTAAATTGTCGTAAAGCGTTTGCGTCAGGATCTGTCGGGCATCATACATGCCTGTCACCAACCCCTTGTAACTAGTCCCAAACAGAGTTTCGTCATAGATCAATCGTCTGGTCCATGCCGTATTCGTAGTGGGATTCACCGCCGTCTGCGCGTCGTTGGTGGTGAAAGGCGCAACCAACGGCTCCACCTCGCGCTCATGCGTCAAACGCCCTAAAGCATCGTAGCGAAAGTAGCGATGCTGAGAGCCCTGGGCGACGTGAATTACCTGGCCCATCACGTTGTACTCGTAAGAGGCTGGCTGCGCGGGCGCACTCACCGATCCCAGATTGCCGCCGGCGTCAGGCTCGTCGACGCGGACGACACGACCATGCGCGTCAACTTGTTGCCGCCGCTGCTTGCCAGCCTGATCGGTAACAGTGGTGTAAATGCCCTCGTAAGTGTTTTGCACTGTCGCCGCGTCCGGCAGCGTGACGAGAGTGACGCGACCCAGCGTGTCGTATTGCGTTGTAGTCCAATTAGCGGTGTGAGACTCCGCAGCAACACCATCGCGTTGCGAGGTGAGATACGGATTTGATGTTTTCACGATCCGCCCAAGTCCGTCATAAATAATGTCGGTGGCCTGGTAATTGGAGCCCAGTTCACTGGTAAAGGTGCGGCTGTTGCGACCCAGTGGATCGACGTATTGATAAATCTTCGCGATGCGCGTGTCATCCTCCTTGGTCTGAACCAGGGCAAACAGATCTCCCACTACATCGTTGTAGTCCGTTTTAGTCCAACCACCGTCAGGTCGCGTTACCTTACGCACGCGCTTCAAAGGATCAAGTACGTTCCCGTCATCGCGATAACTGTAGGTCGTTGTCTGGCCGTTAGCGTCGGTACTCGAGAGCACCAGGCCCGTCGACAATTCATAATCGGTGAAGGTGGTGAGCGCCGCGTCGGAGCCATGACCACCAGACGGATCGGGAACGGGCGATGTGGTTGACGTGGCATACGCATGTTTGAACGCAGACGAGTACTCAATGAACGACTCAAGATTCCGCTCATTCCAGGCTTTGATACTGTTCCCACACTGATCGAATTGTGAGTGTGTCTCCAGATACAGATTGGCAGAGATATCGAAATAGCGGCGAAGAGTGGTGACGTTGCCTCGCGCTGGAGTGCCAGGATCGATCCAATCCGGCGCACCGAGATCCGAGTATGCCAGAGGAGGCACATAATCGCTTTCGTCGTAGAACGACGTAACTTTGGAAACTACCTGCAAGTTTCCGTTTTTTATCAATACAGAGATCGGCAGCCCGAGGAGATTTCGACTTCGATAAACCGCGTCGTCGAGATAAACCATTTCAAAGCGGCTGAATCTGGCTCCGGGACTGATCGCGCCTATCGTATCCGTTTGAGCAGTACTTTGAGCAACAGGAAGGAAGTGAGTGTTTTCTTTCGCGATTAAGTCCAGGCCAGTGGTAAGGCGGAGAGTAAGATTCGGATCGGGATCGTATTCATAAGAAGTGCTGCTGGCGAGGGCGTCACCACCAGTATCCAGCAATATATTTACCTCTCTGATAAGGCGTGAGTTGCGATACGCCGTCTTCGTTGTCGGGTCAAGCAGGGGGATCGAAGGTTGGACAGTATTGGAGGTCTGATCATAGTCCTTCAATGTACGCCGTAGCATCGCACCGCCGACACCCGGTGCATACATCTGCTCCTCGTAAAGTTCTCCCTGGCGAGCGTCCTCAAGCCCAAAGGGCCAGTAATAAGTAATCGACCCCTGTGTACCCTGGTGTGATGGAGTTGGAAATTCCTTTCGATAGACCTCAGTGCGTGGTCCATTGAGTGGAGACGTAGTTGTAATCCGTAACAATGGCCCGGCTATCTTGACGGCGGCGTACTGCCAATCGATCAGATCATTACCGCTGCCGTTAACGCTCAATTGTCGCAGCGTCACGCCGCGGCTAGCCTGGTTATAAGGAGGTTTCACATCACCGATTGCCGGGATCGTGGAGAACGTGTACCGCTCAAATGCCCCCGTTGGATATATAACCTTGTCGATCTCGCCATAGATGTTATAGGTGAACTTGTAACTGAGATTGTTTGGTAACACGACCTCGGTCAACACTACCGGATCGAATAATTCACCTCCGACTTGCCCGCGCCCGACGACTATCGTTTCGGGTCCCATGTCTTCATCGTCTACCAAGGTACTGATAAACAAACTCGGCTGATCGGACCAACTCGTTACGACTTTCTGGGGAAAATTATTTCCACTCGGTGGCGTTGGAGGGTTGTTTGGGAATGGTAAATAGTCGTTCGCAATTGGTTTTCTGGTTGGAGTTCCGCCTCCCGGCAGCGGTGTTAACACACCCGCATCGGATAAATGCTTCCAGATCAACTTGTACGGCAAAGGCATGCCCGGCAGCGTGTAGGACTGCTCGCCTACAGTCGGATTTGCAGGCAGCGGGAGATTTATAAGACGTCCCAACGTGTCGGTCCATTGTCGCGTTGCGTTATCGTAGTTCAACGTGTTTCCGTTACGATCGATGTACTGCGCGGTAGTGCTGTTTAGTACGTAGCGTGAGCCATCAGGCAAGTACAGCGTGCCGGTGTTCTGGCCGGTGCTGTCATAGCGCATCCGGGTTCCATCGACGGCGTAAAAGGTCCCGAACATGTCGATCGAGCCTTCATACGGTTGGTCGCTTTTGCGAAATTCATGCTTTGAGCCGTCCGGAAGAATGATGTAAACACGCGCCACTCTGAATTGCCTGGAGTTCGAGCCGCACACATGGCAAAAAGGCTTACCGCTGTAATAGTACGTATCATCGTTTCGCGGCCATTCAATGACGGGAAGGTCTATGGTGCTTTTCCAGCCGGCTACGGTGTTTTCCGCATAGATTGCTTCAGTAATCGTTTGATACTTGGCCCACTGATTGTTGAGGATTGTAGTGATGGGCGAAATACGCCAGACGCGTGAGGTGTAAGTGAGATTCACAGAGAGACTGGCGCCACCGCGTCCCGGATAGGTACGCAATGGCACAGTGATGGTGTGCTCGAGACCGGAACCGACGTTACCCTGCGTGAATTGAATGTTCTGCCCGGAAACACAGATAGCCATCGCGCAAACGGTGAGTATGAGAAAGATGGTCCGTCGTAAAGCCGGCATACCATTAATGGAAGGTACAGTGATTCCGCGATTGATCATTGCGTCAACCTCATTGTTTGTCGAGTCGTGTCTTAGTTTGAGTGTCTTCTCTGTGCAAACTCTGTGTCCTCTGTGTCTCTGTAGTGACTATCTCTGCCAAAATCGTTAACCACAGAGAAACAGAGGACACAGAGTTTGCACAGAGAAATCCAAATTGAGACACCACCCGTTTGTCGAATTGACTTTGCCTAAAGGTTCGAACCGGATCCGGATCTAGGCTCGGTACTTTGGAGGTAGAGCGTCCGGAAAGTCGTTGACGGGATACCAGCGAAACCGACCGCCGCCCCAGAAGATCGCCTGGCCATCACCAGCCGGATCGAGGAGTAACACTGCGCCTCCCTTCAACGCCGGCGGAGGATCATCTTCTTTCGGATCTCCGATGGTTCCCGCGGGTAGTTTTTGACCCATGAAGAGCTTCATGTCGCTTACGCCTTTATCCATCGGGAACAGAAGCAAGTACTTTTCGTTTTGCAGCAGGCAGCGCTTTGGGGCTGGCTTATCCACGTTACGAATGACGACGAACAGCGGCCAAACCTCGACCGTCCCGAGATTCCCTAACCTGAGATCAAGCGCCGCACTCGACGGAGACGTGGAATCAAGAACTTCCTGGTAAATGAATGGTGGTTTCGACTTATCGTTAGTGTTTACCTTCTTAGCGAGCTGGACGGCTGCAAAGAGATCCTTCGAGCCGTCCCCGTCGAAATCCCCCTCGATAAATGAACGCTTGAGCGTTCTATTGTCATAGCGAAGGTAGCCAGCAAAGCAGCGGTCCACGAGGGCTGCAACTTCCTGATCGGAACGCCGTTCGACATCTCCGGAACCCTGCCCATCGGCGCCACGCACCCAAAAGAGAGTTCCAAATAGAGTCGCAACAACAATCAGTGAAGAAATCCGAAACATCATGGTTCTTCTCCTACCAATTCGCGGTGAAATTAACGTGGAGATGATTATCATGGCCCTCATGATAAATGGTCAGGTTTGCTGCTCTTGTAACCGGATCGTTGAAGAGTATGTTATTCACATGAGGCAGCGCTCTTAGCCCCCTGATCAGCTCAATTGTCAGCGCCTGGTTATAGTTCGCTGTATCGGTATAGCTGACTCCATCGCGCGCATGATCGTTCCTAAATAGACGAATGTCGATCCTAAGGCCAAGTTTGTGACTAACGTGGGGTGCAACTGTCTGTCCATACTTGTTGCTCATCTCGCCAAATCCGATCGGGTCATCAGGATGTGCGTCGTTCCAGTCGGAAGCAAATTCTATGAGCGAGGCCAAGACTTCCAAATTCCCGTACGACACCTGTGGCCTTCCAGACCTGTAAAAGCCAGTACCGGACGCAGGTATTTGAGCATAGTAGCCCACGTCGGCAGTGACCCCTACTGGACCCTGATCACCTTCCCCTTTCTGATCGCTATGCGGGTCGGGCCCGCCGCCATGCGGATCGGCCTCCCCTTCCTTTTTCAGTGTCGAATTGGCCTGCATGATGGAATTTCCCAGCGCATAATCACCATTCTTAAAAGCCTCGGTGGCAGCAAGCGCGTCCAGAGTGTTTTGCAGCCGCGAATCGAAACTGGCCATGGCTGCGGCAATTGCTTCCGGCCCACCAAAGTGTGGTCGATTGAAAGGAATGATGCTTCCACCCCAGAATCCATCCTGCACGGCAGACCAGCCATATTCCGGGCCAGTCATCAAACCGCTTGGATCCGTCTGGTTTACCGGATCGTTATCAACATACGTGTAGCGGTTGAAACTCTGCGGATCCTGAACGCTCATACTGCCACCATACGGATCCGTACTGGTCCAGCGTCCTGAAGTTTGATCGTACTTGCGCCACAGCGTGTGCGATAGACCCGTGGCGCCATCTTTTTCCATGCCGGCGTATTTCTTCTGCACACCATCAAGCCCACCGTAAGCCTGACCTGACGTGCGCATGCCGACGCCCGCGGCCAACTCCTCTCCAAACGGAAGGTAATCGTGACGCGCCATCACGGTCCCGGCGGCACTGGTAATTACACGTGGTGATCCCTGGTGATCGTTAGTCACATACTGTGTGCCATTCGTCGTGCTTTGACCGTACTCCGCTACCAACGTGCCGCTCGCGTCGTAAACATTAATGTTCGTGATCGTTCCATTCACGCTCGTCGCGACGCGCTGACCCGCACCATCGAAGACTGAGATTACGGCTCCGCTGCCATCGAGATTAGCGGATTGGCGCTGGCGGTTGTTCGCGTCGTAAAGGAACTGTCTATTGCTGAACCTGGTATCCGTCAGAATGTTGCCGGCATCGTCGTACGTTATGCCTGAGGTGAACCGGTTATTCGTGGTACTGATCTGTCCGGCCTCTACCCACGCCTGCGGGAAGGGATTACCTCCATTCTGTGCCTGGTATTGATAACGATTGCCGTAGATATCGTAATCGTACTTAACCAGGTAGCTCTGTACGCTGTTATCACCACGTTTCTCACGCGCCGTCGAGAGACGACCGATACTGTCGTAGGTGAAGCGTTGTTGCCACTGTTTGGCAGTCCCGATGAAACCCTCGACCTGGGCCCGTTGACCATTGTTCTTGGTTTCATCAACTGTATTGGTGTTGGGATCGAAGACGCCGTACTTGTAATCGTAGTGCTGGATCTGGGTGCCCGCCTTCGTAAAATCAATGCTCTGGATTTGCAAGCGCGAGTTGTAGGCAAAACTCTGCAATGCGCCATTGCCAAGCGTCAGTGAATTGAGTGTGCCATCCGTACCGTAAACGAATGAATTCGCGTAGATGGTAGCCCCACTCGCCACCTGATTCACTCGTGCGGCGTTATCGTAGTCGAAAGTAACCACGCGGCCGGAAGGATAAAGTTCACTTGTTAGCGCGCCACCTACGTTGTAAAAATAACCCAGCGTGTAATTATTAGTATCTACTGTCTGCCGGCTCTGAATCACACGTCCCATCAAATCGAAGTTCGAAAACTGTGACGTAGCGGGGACCGATCCTGTCGCGGCGGTGCGGACTTCAGCGAGCCGTCCTTTGTTGAGCACTGTCCGATTGTCACCGGAAACGGTGAACGCTTGTACGTCGTAATAGTTATTCACCGTAGGTGTCACACCATCCGAATAGGTGATGGTGATGGGACGATTAAGGTTGTCGTAGAGCGATTGCGTCAGAACCTGACGCGCATCATACATGCTGGTCAGTAGCCCTTTGTAACTGACGCTGAATAGCGTTTCGTCGTAAATTAGCTTTCTGGTCCATACCGTATTCGTGGTTGGATTGACCGCAGTTTGTGCGTCGTTGGTAGTGAAGGGCGTGGCTAACGGCTCGGCCTGCCGCTCGTGCGTCAAACGGCCCAACGCATCATAACGGAAGTAACGATGCTGCCCGTTTTGCGAGACGTGAACGATGTTACCGCCAGTGCCGTATTCATAATATGTCGCCTGCACTGGAGCAGTGACTGAGCCCAGATTGCCGTTGGCGTCAGGCTCGTCAACTCGTGTAATGCGGCCCAGCGCGTCAGTTTGTTGCCGCAGTTTCTTTCCCGCTTGATCCGTTACGGTAGTGTAGATACCCTCATACAGTGTCTGGACGGTACTAGCATCCGGGTAGGTTATAAGATCGACGCGCCCCATGGCGTCATAATGCGTGGTGGTCCAATTCGCAGTATGCGACTCGAGTGCAACACCATCGCGCTGAGCGGTGCGATACGGATTGGAATTCTTCAAAACGCGTCCCAGGCCATCGTAAAGTATGTCAGTCGCAAGGTAATTTGAACCGCCCTCACTCATAAAGGTGCGGCTGCTCCGGCCCAAGGGATCGACATACTGGTAAGTCTTTAAAATCTTCGTATCGTCCTGTTTGATCTGGGTATAGGTAAAAAGATCTCCCGGCACGTCATTAAAGTCATTTTTGGTCCAGCCACCATCTGGTCGCGTGGTTTTGCGCAGACGCTTCATTGGATCAACTACACCGAAATCGTCCTGGTAGCTGAAAGTAGTGGTCTGGCCATTGCCGTCGGTGGCCGAAAGCGGCAACCCCGTCGAACTTTCATAGTCTATGCTGGTAGTAAATACTGTAGTTGAACCATGGGCGCCTGACGGATCCGGCACTGCCGAGATGGTGCCCGTCGCATAAGCGTGCTTGAACGTGGACGAGAACTGTGTTTGAGACTGAATGCCACGCGCGTTCCAGATACTGACATTATTGCCACACTGATCGAACTGAGCATGCGTTTCCAAGTACAGGCCGGCGGCGATGTCGAAGTAGCGACGTACGGTGGTGGCATTGCCGCGGAGACTTGTTCCCGGATCGACATAGTCGGCGCCGGTAAGATCACCGTATGGCTCTAACGGATATGCAACCTCATCGAAAAACGATTCCGTTTTCGAGACTACCTGCAGGTTCGCATTCTTCATTACGATCGCAGACGCTAAGCCCAATATGTTTCGATTGAGATACCCTGTATTGTTTAGGTAAGTAGTCTCAACTCGATTCGCCACGGCTCCGGCCGGCATATCCGTAATAAGACCTGCTTGCGCGGTAGTTTGATCTACCGTGGCGAAATAAGTTTCATTCGAGGCCGTTTGCTCCAGGCCCGTGGTTAACTCAAAACCGTTCGAAGCGAATTCGCAAGTAAGGGTCTTTACGAGAGCATCAGCGCCAGTATCGAGCATGAGGTTGACTACTTTGATCAGACGCCGATTGCGATAAGCTGTTTTGGTCGTTGGATCCAATTGCGGAATTGACGGCTGGACCGTATTGGACGTCTGGTCAAAGTCTCTAATCGTGCGTCGCAGCATCGCTCCCTGCGCACCCGCCGCATAGGTGCGCATCTCGTAGACCTCTCCCTGTCGCGCATCTTCAAACCCAAATGGCCAGTAATAGATTGTCGCCCCCTGAGCGACCTGGTGAGAGGGAGTTGGAAAGACCTTTCGGTAAGCCTCTGTTACTGCTCCATTGAGCGGGGGTGTCGTGGTGTACTTTAAGAAGCCGTTAACGCCAGTGACAGCATATAGCCACTCAACCACATCGTTGCCTGTCCCATTCGCACTGAGTTGTCGTGAGGTCGTGCCTCGACTCGCTTGCGAGTAAGGTGGTTTTACGTCACCGATAGTCGGAATTTTATTGAGCTGGTACTTCTCAAATGCACCGGTAGGATAGACGACCTTGTCGACCTCACCATAGATGTTATAGGTGAATTTGTAACTCAGGTTGTTGGGCATCACGATCTCAGCCAGCACTATCGGATCAAATAATTCACCTCCGACCTGCCCGCGGCCGACGACTATCGTTTCGGGTCCCATGTCTTCATCGTCTACCAGGGTGCTGATAAACAAACTCGGCTGCTCGGTCCAACTAGTTACGACTTTCTGAGGAAAATTATTTCCACTCGGCGGTGTCGGAGGGTTGTTTGGAAACGGCAGATAGTCATTTGCGATTGGCTTTCGGGTTGGCGTTCCCCCTCCCGCCAGCGGGGTTAACACACCTGTATCCGACAAATGCTTCCAGATCAGCTTGTACGGCAACGGCATGCCCGGCAAGTAGTACAACTGCTCACCGGCTGTCGGATTCGCAGGTAACGGTTGGCCGATGACACGATTCAGCGTGTCGGTCCATTGCCTGGTCGTTGCGTTGTAGTTGAGGGTGTTGCCGTTGCGATCGATGTACTGTGCACTGCCACCGTTAAGCACGTAACGCGTGCCATCGGAGAGATACAACGTGCCGGTGGTTTGACTGGTGCTGTCGTAACGAAGGCGGGAACTGTCGACCGCGTAAAACGTGCCGACCATATCGATCGATCCTTCGTAAGGTTGATCGCCCTTGCGCAACTCATGCTTACTTCCGTCGGGCATGGTGATGTATACACGAGCTACACGAAATTGCCGAGCGTTGGAACCGCAGACATGACAGAAAGGCTTGCCGCTATAGTAGTAAGTATCGTCGTTCCTGGGCCATTCGATAATGGGCAAATCGAGACTGCTCTTCCAGCCTGCCACCGAGTTTTCCGCGTAGATCGCTTCCGTGATCGTCTGGTATTTGGCCCACTGGTTGTTGAGAATGGTCGTGATCGGGCCAATGCGCCAGACTCGCGATGAGTACGTGAGATTCACCGGCAAATCCGCTGCGCCGCGCCCCGGATAAGAGCGCAAGGGAACGGTGATCTGATGATCCAATCCTGTGCCAACATTTCCCTGCGTAAACTGAATGTTCTGGCCGGTCGCAAATACTGAGAGAGAACCGATCAGCATTATTAAGCTCGCAGTGCGCTGCAGGAGTGACTGCGCATGGACCGTAAGTCGGGCGATAATAATCTGACGGAGGTTCGTTGTTTTCAGATTAGGCATGGGATCTATTTTTCTCCGTACCTGGCAACGGCTCTATTCGCGCTTCGAAGCATCAGGCTTGATGATGTAAATCCTCAGTTGTCTGATTGCGATTACTCGACGCGTTGACGAAGTTCATCAACGTGTACCTTTTTGATTAGCACCCCCGCTAACGAGGAATCGGTGTAGGAACTCGTTGGCAAGCCAAGGGCAGTCAGTGCCTGGTCCAAGTTGGTTCGCAGCTCCTGGACGTGCACGGCTTTGACCTGAACGTTTGTGAGTGAACTGTCGGTCCAGGTGGTTGCGGCAAGGTTCGCCGCGGCCCGCACCGCGTCCACGGCCTGGCGCAACTCCGTAATGTGCTGGGCCTTGATTACAGTTGCTCCGGCAGTCAGCGGGTTGTCCGTGAAGGTGATCGCAGTCGCTACATCGATACTGCCGGGTGCTGATAAATTTCCGACAGCGTCGGCCGCACGCACGCGATACAAGTAAGCATTGACGCTGGTGACCGAGTTGTCAGTGAAACTCGTCGTGGTCACGTTCGAGTCGAGCAGCGCGAAAGTGCCGCCGAGATTGGGAGCGCGCTCCACCTGGTAGTGATGAGCGTTTGGTGCAGCCGTCCATGTCAGGTCGATACGTGAACTGGAGAACGTGTCGGCCACCAAATTGGTCGGCGCCGCCAACGGATTCGGTTCCTCTGTAGCAATTAACCGTCCTCCCGCATAGATGTACTCCTTCGACGGACTATTCGGCGACGGCAATGGTGGCGGCGGCGGTGAGAAGAACAAAGAACCGACCCTGGTCTTACTGAGCGACGCTCGCCATGGTCCTCCTACCGCTGCAACTCCCAGAATCACAATCAGGAAAGAACTTCCCGCCACCACTAGCGTCCGGTTCTTCGCAAGGTCCGATCTCCAGCGCCGCTCCTGGTGCTTTCGCATAGTCTTTTTCTTACTCATGAAAGTCCTCTTTTGGAGTGTTCTATTGCAGACTCAGCAGCACCAGGATCTCTCCGGTGCCCTGGGCCAATGGCTCGAGTGCTTTACCGATCAGGGTGCCGGGCCGATGCATGTGCACGCCGGCGAACTCCACCGGAACTGACTTCATTGCGAAGCCTTCTTTGTCGCTCGTCACCAGAAGATCACCAATCTTGATTGGGCCATTACGGGCCTCGACCTTCACTTTGACTCGTCCCGTTGCGGCAACGAGTACGCGTCCCTCACCATGCTCACCAAGCGCTATTCCCGGTTGCAGCGAGATCACACCGGCAACACGGCTGTCGTATGACTGCGTCGAAGCAACTACCTGATTATTTTTGTCAGGATCGAGAACCACTACTGTGCCGGCCGACAACTGTTGTGAAGACTCAACCCACTCAGCAACGTCCTGGTATTTGGCTTGAATGTTTCCGCCTGTGATCGTTCCTGAGGCATTGACATCTCCGACAACATCAAGTGTCTTGGCGGGTGCCGTTGTGCCAATGCCGACCTTGCCCCCAAACGGTTGAATTACAGTGTTGCGCCACGCGGTGTTGGGAGAAAGGGACATCAAGTAACCGGTATTTGTTGTCTGGTTGTACGACAACGAGATTGCGCCAGCATTAGCATCGGCGCCAACAAGAAAGAAGTGATTGTCCCAAGCAGGAACGGATGTGTCGGTGTAACTTGACGTAACTATGTGAAGCTTACCCAGTGGATTCACCGCGCCGACGCCGACGGTGCCATTCATTGTCACCGCAAACAACTGTGTAAGCGTGGCAGCCGCATTGGCAGATCGCGAAATGTTGTCAGAGTAGACGGTGAAGGCGTTGCCACCATTGTTTGGCGCCGTCGAAATAAGAGCGCCCTTACCAGTTGCAATCATCTTCCACTGCCCATCAAAGTAAAGATTGGAGGTGAAGTGATTGTTGTTCAGGGCTGTATAGAAGCCGTATTCCGTACCGGCGTCCGTGCTGTATTGATGAAAGATACTACCGCCGCGCACCTCGAGCTTACGCGTCGGCGCAGAGCCCGTTCCGATACCCACATTGCCGCTGTTGGTGTTATTGATATCATTCCCACTCGTGGTCCACTGTGCTTTCGCTGTCAGCGGATGTAGAAGGCATACCACGGCAAACACCATTGCAAGCCTAAATAGAAAAGTAAGATTGAGAACGGATTTGTAATTGTTCATATTCATCCTCGCACTATTGCCTGCGAAAGCTAAACTTTCACTCCTAATTTTAAGTTTGAGTTTGTGCGGACACACGCATCCTTCAACGCGTAAGGAAGCGTCCTTAGAGTGTTTCGCACTTCACGAGTTACAGTGTTTCGACTATTACACGTTTGGGAGTTTATTGTGGCGTTCGGGTTAACTACGAAATCACTTCAACGTATTTTATGAGGCCTCTGCGTTGAGGCACTGACGTGAAGCACTGGGCGCTCGAGAGACGTGCGGGACTTTACTTTGGCATGGACCAATTGTCAACAAGCGTAATATTGTAATTTGATAACAACGCTTCCGGTTGGAACTGAGGGCTAGAGCTTGAGGAATTTCTCGACCAAAATGACAGGCTCCAGCTTGTCGTCGATACGAATGCCACCCATTTTGATCAACAAGAGTTCTATCGCGTCTCCTTTTTTTAGCTCCTGCTCGAACTGCGGCACGAATTCTTTACGCACCACAAGCCAGTAACCCTCGCCGTTTTCGACAAACAGCATTTCGGTTTCATAAGGATTGATGTAAAACTCCGGCGCGCCGGCAAAGTGGTTCGCCCACGACCTGATCACTGTTTTCTTAATATCGAGTAAAGGCCTTTTCGTTCCGTCATAAACAACTTTCACACGAGACGGAAAAATATCGGCCTGCACAATCAATCTCGCATCCTTATAGTTCGGCTCTTTCACGACGTACTCAGGTTGTCTGGCGCTCAACTCACGCAACGTTGTGAGGCGGTAGTCATCAACAGTCCGTGGCTTTTTCTCTCCCTGACTGTAAACCACGAGCGTTGGCATCATTGAAATCAGCAGTAGCGAAAAGAGTCGAATTCTCATATAGCCTCCTTTTCTGAAGTGAATAGTGAATCGTTAACGACAAACCATTCACTATTCACTATTCACTAGATCACGTCCAGTATGTCCGGTCCAGCGATCGATAGCCAACCGCTTCGGATACGTGATTTGAACCTATTGCCTCCACTCCTTCCAGGTCGGCGATCGTGCGACTGACTTTCAGAATACGATCGTAAGCGCGGGCTGATAGACCAAGTCGCCGCATTGCAGTTTCGAGCATCTTCTCGCTGTTAGAATCGATGTGGCAAAAGGCACGAATCATGCGCGGCGTCATGGCAGCGTTCGAAAAGATCTTCTCGTTCGCGAAACGACGATGTTGACGTTCGCGCGCTTTGATAACGCGCTGGCGAATAGTTGCAGAGCTGTCGGTCTCAGGAGCAGTCTCGCCGCGCAGTTCGCGAAACTTCACTGCCGGCACGTCGATGTGAATATCGATTCGATCCAGCAGTGGGCCAGAGATCTTTCCCACATAGCGTTGGATCTGATTTGGTGAACAACGACACTCGCGTGTCGGGTCATTCCAAAATCCACAGGGACAGGGATTCATCGCGGCTGCCAGTACGAACGACGCTGGAAACGTCAAAGACATCGATGCCCGGCTGATGGTGACCTGTTGATCTTCGAGCGGTTGCCGCAGGACCTCCAGAACACTTCGATCAAACTCCGGCAACTCGTCAAGAAACAAGACACCCTGGTGCGCCAATGAAACCTCACCCGGACGTGGCATGGTGCCACCACCGATCAGACCAGCATCACTGATAGTGTGGTGTGGTGATCTAAAGGGGCGCTCCGTAACGAGTCCTGTTCGACCCGTCAAACCTGCCACCGAGTGAATCTTCGTCAATTCGAGGGCGGCTTCAAACTCAAGTGGCGGCATGATAGTCGGCAGACGTTTTGCCAGCATCGTCTTGCCAGAACCCGGTGGACCAATGAGCAATATGTTATGCGCGCCGGCAATCGCGATCTCCAGAGCGCGTTTGGCAGACATCTGTCCACGAACTTCTTTGAAATCCACGCTGTAATGGCTGGTTTTGCGCAGTATCTCGCCGACATCGACTTTCATCGGCTCTGGCGGAGTTGACGAACGCAACTGCTCAATAAGACTCACAGCGCTGCGCAGATCGGCGACGGGATAAACGTTTACTCCGGAAACGACCGCTGCTTCCTTCGCGTTCTCCTCCGGCAGGATCAGATGCCGGATCGAGCCTTCACGTGCAAGCATCGCGATAGGCAGCGCCCCTTTGATCGGTCGCACACGACCGTCGAGAGACAGTTCACCAACGCAGAGAACATGAATGAGGTTGTGTGCTTCGGCGAGTTCGCCATTCGCGCCGAGAATTCCGAGGGCGATAGGCAGATCGAAACTCGCACCTTCTTTGCGCACATCCGCCGGAGCGAGATTGATCGTGGTTTTTTGAAAAGGAAAGAAGTGACCGCAGTTTTGAATCGCAGCCCGAATGCGTTCACGCGATTCACGGACAGCCGCATCAGGAAGACCAACAATCGTAACCGGGGGCGTCTGATCGTTTTCACCACGAACCGGCGTTAGATTGACTTCGATGTCGACGAGATCGGCGTCTATGCCATAGACGGCGGCGGAGATTGTTCGAAAGAGCATGTGAGGTGGCTCCTAAAATTAGAATGATGTTCGGTTGTCAAAACATTGGAGCAGGTGACAAGCGACAGGAGCAGGTTATTTTCATCCTGCTCCTGCAAACTGTTCCTGCTGCGAAAATTAACGACGCCGTGAAGGGGCAGTCGCTGTCGATGGAACCTTGATTTCCTGACCAGCTTTGAGCTCAGAGTCAACCGGAATTCCGTTTAACCGGGCAACGTCGCCAGCGTCGAGACTACGTGCGGCAGCAATACTCGCAATCGTATCGCCTTTACGTGCACGAATCTTGTTCAGGCCGGGCGCGGCCGTCTCGGTTGCGGTCGATCTAACCCACTTCGTGAGTTTGACACTGCTACTCGGCGCCACCAGTTTTGTCGTCGACTTCAGATCAATACCAGCATTCATTGCCTGGAGTTGAGCAGAGTTGAAGCCGGTTCGATTCGCAATACTCTGCCAGTCTTCACCGGGCGCCACTGAGATCAATCTTGCGGTCTCGCGCCTCTCCGGCGCGATCTTCTGAATCAATGAAGCAAACTGTTTCGCGCGACCGGCTGGAATGCGTACGTTGTAAGCATCGCCACGCGGTGTGATGTCGCGCTTCAATTCCGGATTGAGGCTGCGAATGTAATCAACACTCGCGTCGGTAGCGTCGGCAACTAGCTGCAAACTGGTCGCGGTCGGAACCTGGACTACATCGTACGACATCGGTGCATCAGCCTTGATTCCTTTGAATCCATATTTCTCCGGATTCTTCGCAATCAGAATCACGGCCAGAATATTTGGCACGTAGTTGCGAGTTTCCTGTGCGATGTACGGATAAATAGTCCAGAAGTTGGCAGTGCCGGCACGGGAGATTGCGCGATCGATATTTCCTTCGCCCGTGTTGTAGGCCGCCATCGCCAATTCCCAATTTCCGTTGTAACGGTTCGCTAAAAACTTGAGATAACGTGCTGACGCGCGAGTGGCCTGCTCAAAACTATTTCGCTCATCGACGTAAGCATTTTGCTTCAAATTGAACCGGCGACCCGTGCTGGGAACGAACTGCCACAAACCGGATGCTGCGGCCCACGAGACCGCCTTTGGCTTCCACGCACTTTCAACTTGACCCAACCAGGTGATGTCGAGCGGAACATTCTCTTCCGCGTAGATCTTTCGCGCCAGCTTCATAAACTGACCTGAGCGGCGCAAACCATTCTCCATCGTGGAACGATTACGTCCCTGGTAGTAATTGATGAATTGCTGGATTAAGGGATTAAGCGTGAAGGTAAAATTGACGTTCTTCTTGGCCTGCTCCAGTGCCGCCAGATCTTCGCTGGAAACTTCCTTTTCACTTTCAGTCAGAACGAGCTTGCTCAGCTCATCAAGTGGCGAAGGTTCAAACTTCTGATCGCGAAATCCGACTTGTGCAGGAGGCGGAGTCTTCTGATCCTGGCTTTGGGTATTCTGAGCAACGAGTTGTGTGTTTACCGGAGCGTTGTTTGGTTGCTGCAGCGGAACTTCTTCACGATAGATACGCTCGACAAGCTCGAGATAGTAAGTCTGCAAACGCTGATTTGCTCTGACGTCAAATCCCGACTCAAGTATTGAATCGATCGCTTTATCAAATTCTTCGCGAGCCTGCTCGCGTTTGCTGTCTTCGAGGTTGAGCTTGCCTTTACGGAAGTGATCTTCCGCACGCGTCATGATCTGTGTGACACGTCCTTCAGACTGCTCAACTTCAGTTGGGATTGTTCGCGCGGAAGAAGCCGCGGGAATCTGGGCGACGGAGGTTGCCGCCGAAGCGACGAGCGCCATTAGTAAAGCCACACAGGCCTTCAGACGAGGAAAGCTCGTTGACATCAATTCGTCTTACTCCTCAATTGTGCGGTATCTAATGGCTCCTCTATGATTTGGATACTGCAGGACTCGCCAAAGGAGCCAAAAATCACACTGGAGGTTACCACACGGTTTTTTGGGGTGTCAAACCAGACACCACGATTGAAACACACACCCAAACGGTAAAGTTTTCCACCAAAAAGATAACGTTACTGATGCGGTGAAACTGTGCCGGGTTGGTTAACGCTCGAGATAGGTCCGCCGTTGCAAAATCCTTAGCGAGAATTGAACTCCGCGGAACATTGATTTAAAGCCCTTGTCGGTTTTGGCTTCAAGGCCGATCTGATTCCATACACTTCACTTTCGCATCTCTTTCGCAACAAAATAGCTAAGTCTCTCAAAGAGCAACTCTTATCCCGCTCAATACCTCGTAACCGTCGGATGGAACGATGCTTGCCCACGTTTTCGCGTGGGCATGCTCTCCTATGTAAGAAATTGAGAAGTCAGCGATCCCTTAAATACCATGTCAACAGTCGTCAAAACACGAATCCATGAATTCCCCAGACCTGCTGGAATCGGAGTTGTTCCTTCGAAGACGCAGTTTTTCTTCAATCGCGAGTTAAGCCTACTTGAATTTCACGCCAGGGTTCTCGAGGAGGCACTGGACGATCGGAATCCATTGCTGGAACGGCTGAAGTTTTTGTCCATCTTCTCATCGAACCTGGATGAATTTTTCATGATTCGCGTTTCCGGTCTCAAAGAGGAATTGGAAGACAGCAACATTGTCTCTGCCGATGGGCTGTCTCCGTTAGAACAACTGGCTAAAACACGTGAGCGTGTTCTGGTGCTGATCAACGAGCAGGCTCGCTGCCTGCGCGAAGAGATCCTGCCGCAGCTGAAGGATGCAGGCCTTTCGGTCGTTCCGTATGAGTCACTGTCGCGGCACGAAAAAGAGAGTCTCAAAGACTACTTCATGGAAAAGGTGTTTCCGGTTCTGACGCCGCTGGCAGTCGATCCGAGTCACCCGTTTCCTTATATCTCGCCGTTGAGTGTGAACATCGGCCTGATGGTCCATGCGCCGAGAGAAGTGAGGCTTAGCGGACGTCGTAAAGATATCGATTCGCGGTTTGTCAGAATCAAGGTGCCTTCGCTGGTGCCACGACTCGTACCGCTTGGTTCTTCAAAAACTCGCTTCGTGTTACTCGAGCAGATCATTGAGGCGAACATACAGGCATTGTTTCCGGGTATGAATCCTGGTCCATGCCATCTGTTTCGCGTAACACGCGATGCCGACATCGAACTCAGGGAAGAAGAAGCTGAAGATCTGCTCAGTTCGATTCAGGAAGAGTTGCGTCGCAGAAGATTCGGTACGCCGGTTCGTCTTGAAGTTTCGCCCGGCATGCCGGCGGACATGATTGACTACTTGACGGATTCACTCGGCCTCGAAGCCGGCGACGTCTACGTTTTTGATGGACCACTACACATTCAGGATCTGATGGCGCTCTATGATTTCGACCGTCCAGATTTAAAGGACTTCCAGTTTACGCCAGCCGTTTCTGAATGGCTTGAAAACTACGACAGCATTTTCGACGCCATCAAAGAACGCGATCGCCTGCTGCATCATCCGTACGATTCCTACGACTGCGTAACCGGTTTCATAAACCAGGCA
Organism: Pyrinomonadaceae bacterium; assembly: GCA_036003745.1. GTDB lineage: Bacteria > Acidobacteriota > Blastocatellia > Pyrinomonadales > Pyrinomonadaceae > PSRF01. The sequence goes on along the minus strand of DASYSD010000059.1, from coordinate 151,498 downwards.
GTTGAAGACCCGGACGTCATGGCGATCAAGATCTGTCTCTATCGAACTGGTCCGGACTCACCGATCCCGCCAGCGCTGATCCGCGCTGCCGAACAAGGGAAACAGGTGACTGCGCTGATCGAGCTGAAAGCACGCTTTGACGAGGAACACAACATCGAATGGGCCCACAAACTGGACGAGGCTGGTGTTCATGTGGTCTATGGCGTGGTCGGACTCAAGACGCACGGCAAGCTGACGCTTGTCGTCAGACGCGAAGGCGACGTGCTCAAACGTTACGTACACATCGCCTCTGGTAATTACAACCCGACAACGTCGTGCACTTATACAGATCTCGGCATGTTTACAGTCGATGATGCGATTGGCCGCGACGCCACTGAGCTATTCAACTATCTCACCGGTTTTTCTGAGCAGACGGACTATCGCAAGCTCATGGTGGCTCCGGTCGATCTGCGCGAGAAACTCAACGCGCTGTTTGATCGTGAGCTTGAACATCAACGTGCCGGCAGACCCGCGCACATCATTGCCAAGTTCAATCGTCTTGCGGATCTTCAAATCATCGAGAAGCTTTACGAGGTTTCGCGCGCAGGCGTGCAAGTGGATCTAATCGTGCGAGGCATTTGCATGTTGCGTCCCGGAATCCCGGGCTTGTCGGAAAACATCAGGGTGCGAAGCGTCGTCGGGCGATTTCTTGAGCACAGCCGTGTGTTCTGGTTTTCGAATGGCGGCGACGATCAGGTTTACATCGGCAGCGCTGACTGGATGGCGCGAAATCTCAAACACCGTATTGAGGTTGTTGCGCCGGTTACCGATCCCCGATCGAAACGGTATTTGCGCGATGTGTTGCTTGAGGTTTATCTGAGCGATAACACCAAAGCACGTGAGCTACAGCCCGACGGCAGGTACCGCTCCGTTAATGGCGGCTCTGAGGCATTGAATAGTCAGTCGTATTTCATGGATCGGCCCGGTATTGATTGAACGGGATTTATCGGTGTAATCCTGTCCCCTTTTTACTGCTTCCCCTGTTGACCCCCGTATCCAATTCCTGTCGCGGAGGAAGCAATGAAGACCATTCGGGCACTGCGAACACTGATCGTTCTAGCGCTACTCGTTAGCGTCACATCACTAGACACAGGACTCGCCAAACCAAAGAAGAAAAAAGAAGCTTTAACTGGAACCCCAATTCTCTGGCAGCGACCTGACGATATTTCATCGCGAGATCTGTTTCTCGGGCCAGGCGGTGAGGCAATGCGTCCTGATCTACGTCGCATCACCTTTATTAAAGAAGAAAAAGGCGGCTACTCGAAAAAGTATCGCGTGCGCGACGCTGGGGGTCGTGAGTGGGTCGCAAAGATTGGTAAAGAGGCTCAATCGGAAACGTCGGCCATAAGATTGCTCTGGGGCGTCGGTTACCTCACCGAAGTCAACTACCTCGCACCCCGCGTAACCATACCTGGAAAAGGAACGTTCACCAATGTCAGGTTTGAAGCGCGTCCTGACAATTGGAAACGGGGGGACGAGTGGAAGTGGAAGAGCAATCCGTTCAACCGTACTCCGGAGTTGCAGGGTCTGAAGATCATGATGGCGCTCATCAACAACTGGGATCTGAAAGACTCCAACAATGTGATCGTAAAGCTTCGCGGCGATAACGGCGACGAACTTCGCTACATCATCAGTGATCTCGGCGCAACGTTTGGACATGCGAGCACCACACCGATCTTCTGGCGACTAACCAGAAGTCGCAACAACCCGGTGAAGTATGCGAAGTCAAACTTCTTCGAAAAGGTGAAAGGTGATCGAGTGAAATTGCACTTTGGAGGTAAGAATAGCGGCCTCATGAAAGACCTCACCGTTCAGGATGCGCAGTGGATTGCCAGTTTGCTCTCACAGTTGAGTGATCGACAGATTCGCGACGCTTTCCGCGCGGCCAACTATAGCCCGTCTCAAATCAACTTGCTCGCGGGCGAGGTGCGGGAGCGCACGAATGAGCTGCTTGGCTTGCGTCCGAGCCCCCAAATTGGCCGAGGCGAATAAAACTCCATGCCGAATCAAAGACGCAAGGAAGTTTTCACACTCGTTGTTGTTTTCGCCGGAGTTGTTTTTCTGAGCGCGCTGATCGTCTACCTCGTTGGCGGTGGTAGACGCGCGACTCCTGAAACAGTCAGACAGGGTCCTTCACCCGATGCGGTTTTAGGACCACCGGAGACGCGGACATCACCGGCTCCCGCTCAGACTGCATCAAGTGAGACCTTTATCGATCACTTATTCGGCACACAGCATAGTGACGTGTCCGCAAGCGGAGCGACCTGGGCCGAGACCATGGGACGACTCTCATTGCGACTGCTGCTTGCAGCCCTGCTTGGGGCGGCTCTCGCATATCGCCCGCGAAAGAGGATAGTCGCCTTAAAACGCAATCCTTATGTTTCACAAACCCAGATACTGCTTGCCGTTGTTGCGGCAGCGTTGATGATCATAGTCGGTGATAACGCAGCACGCGCGTTTGGCATCTTCGCGGCAGTCTCTCTAGTGCGATTTCGAACCAACATTCGTGATCCGAAGGAGATTACCGTTCTTCTGATCAGTCTCGCGTTGGGCCTTGCCTCCGGATTTGGCCGTTGGGACCTGGCGGTTGTTTTGGCGTTGTTTTCGCTGATAGTGCTTTGGCTGCTTGAGTGGCGTGAGTCTGAGCAGGTGTTTCGATCGATGGATTTGAGGGTAATTACGAAGAATGTTGTGGCCACGCAGAAAGCCTTGCGGGAAGTGCTCAAGACGCATGGTTTCGATAAGGAACTGCGAGCGGTTGATCGTGAGGCGACGGAGGAATCGCCGGGCAGCATTGTTTATTCAGTTGATGTAAGCCCGACGGTGAGCACCGATGAGATCAGTGCTGATATTCTGGCGATTGATGGTCAGAATGTGCAGGGTATTGAGTGGGATCAGAAGAAGAGCTATTCGTATCTGTATCAGTAGAAACGATCAGTCCTAACAAGTCAGGAGAATGAACAAGGATTTAGAGGCGCTCAAATTCACTTCTGTTGTGTGCCAGGTACAGTAGCGGTGACCTGTTTGTTGTTGAGGTTGGCGGCGTAATCATGCACGAATTTCTTCATGTCGCCATGGCCCCAGCGCGTGTAGAAGTCGTATTTCTTCATCTCGGCATAGACCTGATCGTAGTTCCAGTTGTAGCGATTAAATCTGTAAACAGCGCCCATCACGCCTGTGCGATGGCGTCCGCCGGCGCAGTGCACATAAAACTTTCCGGTTGCCGGGTCATCCACCAGCTTTAAGAACTGGTCGACCTTGGCACTCTCCGGATAATCCTTGTCGCTCATCGGAATGTTAATGTAAGTCATTCCGAGGGCTTCGACATTCTGCTTTTCATACGCCCTGGGTTCATCCTGCAAATCAATGACTGTCTTAATACCGAGCGCAGCTAGCTGTTGATAATCGTTTTCTTTTGGTTGAGCGCCGCGGAAAAACCGGTCGTCCATTTGCCCAAAATTCTTGATCGTGACCGTGGAAACGTCGGTTTTTGGGACTTCCTGGCTAGAAGCTGAGATTTGAGAAGCAAGAACTAGTGCGATCGCTGCGAAGAAAACGGACAGAAAGCTACGTGGCGGTTTACTCATTAAAAAACTCCTCGGTAAATCCTAAACAGTTGATTGATTCGGGTGAACCGGAGACTACGATTCACCAACGTATTCTATGGTTGTATCCACAGTTCGTCCAGATCTTTTGATCTGGACTAGACAACCGTCCGAGCGTTTGCGGCCTGCGGTAAGCGCTGCGGTTTCGGCGCCGGACTCGCCGGCGGCACTACTCGTTCACCGAGCGCTTCCCGAAATACCTGGCGCATATTATCAACAAAAACGAAGCGAATGTCCTTGAATGGCTCTTTTGGAACCTCGTCCAAATCGCGCCGGTTCTGCTGCGGCAGAATGATCGTGGTGACACGCGCGCGCCGCGCCGCAAGCACTTTTTCTTTTACACCGCCAATCGGCAAAACGTTTCCGCGTAACGTGATCTCGCCGGTCATGGCTACGTCTTTGCGAACCGGTCGCGTGGAAAGAGCCGAGACCATTGCAGTGGCTAGTGTGATTCCGGCGGATGGACCATCCTTAGGAATCGCGCCTTCGGGAATATGAATGTGGAGATCGTAATTGCTGAAGTCTTCTTCAGCGATGTCCAATTCCTTCGCGCGTGATTTTGCGTACGAGTACGCCGCCTGCGCTGACTCTCGCATCACATCGCCAAGTTGTCCGGTCAGAACGAGATTTCCCTTACCTTTCATTCGCAGCGCTTCAATGAAAAGCACATCGCCACCGACTGCGGTCCATGCGAGGCCCGTAGCCACTCCGACTTGATCTTTCTTCAACACCTCCTCAGGAATAATCTTTGGAGCACCAAGAAACTCATGAACATTCTTCAGTGAAACTCTGACACCGCCTTTATGACCTTCAGCGATCTTGCGTGCGACTTTTCTGCAGATTCTTGAAATCTCGCGCTCCAGTTGTCGCAGTCCGGCTTCCTGAGTGTATTGCTGAATGATCGTCGAGAGGGCGGTCTTCGAAATGTGTAAATCTTTAGCCGTGATGCCGTTCTCTTCCATCTGCTTTGGAATCAGGTGGCGAATCGCAATCTCGCGCTTCTCTTCTTCCGTGTAACCAGCAAGACGGATCACTTCCATACGATCACGCAACGCCGGCTGAATCGTGTCGAGCACATTCGCAGTGGTCATGAAGATCACGTTCGAGAGATCGAACGTAAGGCCGAGATAGTTATCGCGAAATGAGTTGTTCTGTTCCGGATCCAGCACTTCGAGCAGAGCTGACGACGGATCGCCGCGGAAATCCGCGCCGACTTTGTCGATCTCATCGAGCATGATCAATGGATTGTTCGTGGCGGCCTGTTGTATGGCTTGAACAATCCGGCCCGGCATCGCTCCGACGTAGGTTCTACGATGACCACGAATCTCCGCTTCGTCGTGAACGCCGCCAAGCGACAGTCGCACAAACTTGCGATCGAGAGCGCGCGCGATTGAACGCCCGAGCGAAGTCTTGCCGACACCTGGCGGGCCGACCAAACAAAGAATCGGACCCTTCGGTTTTTCTTTCAGCTTGCGCACCGCGAGCGCCTCGATTATTCGATCTTTAACTTTCTCGAGACCGTAGTGATCTTCGTTGAGCACTCGCTCAGCTTTTTGCAGATCGAGATTGTCGACTGACGATCTTGACCACGGCAGATCGGTCATGATCTCCATCCAGTTTCGCAGCGTAGCTGTTTCAGCCGCATCTGGATGCATGCGTTCGAGTTTCTTAAGCTGTCTGAGAGCCTCTTCCTCAGCCGGTTTTGGCATCTTCGCGGCTTCGATCTTCTCGCGAAACTGTGCGATCTCTTCCGCGAGCTCGTTTCCTTCACCGAGTTCACTCTGAATCGCTTTGAGTTGTTGTCGCAGGTAAAACTCTCTTTGCGAGCGATCGATATCCGCGCGTGCCTGTGTGTTGATTTCCTGTTGCACGGTGAGAACTTCGATCTCTTTATTCAAAAGGTCGTTGACGCGTCGCAGTCGTGCGGTTGTGTCAGCAATGTCGAGCACTGACTGTGCGTCTTCAACTTTCAGTTCGAGGTTTGAAGCAGATAAGTCTGCGAGCCGTCCGGCGTCGTCGAGATTTGCGATTATCGCCATCACTTCGGGAGAAATATTCTTTCCGAGATTGATGGCCTTTTCCATCGACGCGCGCACATTCCTTACGAGCGCTTCCACCTCCAGTGAACGTTCCGGCGGAAGTACTTCCTGCAGGACGCTCACACGCGAGCGCAAATATTCTCCACTCGTATCTACCGATTCGATCTGAGCACGCGCAAGTCCCTGAACCAGGATGCGTATGCGCCCGTCAGGCAATTTGAGCATGCGCATAATGACCGCGGCGGTGCCAACTGAATAAAGATCTTCTGCCGTTGGTTCTTCCTTATCGAGATCCTTTTGCGACGCAAGTAGAATCATGCGATTCTCAGCCAGCGCTTCATCCACAGCTCTGATCGACTTCTCACGCGATACAAATAACGGAACGATCATGAACGGATAGATCACGATGTCGCGCAAGGGCAGCACCGGCAGTTCGTTGGGGATCTGCAGCTGTTGATCCGTGTCAGTTGTGGTTTCGATTGCTTCGCTAAACTCTGGTTCTTTAACTATTGCCATGGGTAACCCTACTTAGTTATGTACTTTGTGCCTCTTTGTGCCTTTACTCTACGTTCGCGTCCTTAACTGCTATCAGGACCTCCTCCCCTCTTCGATCCTCAATCTTTGGAAGGAAAATGTGGAGCACTCCGTTGCTAAGCTCAGCTGACGCGTCGCGGATGCTGAAGGTCCAGCGCAACGGCACTATGCGACCAAACTTTCCGAAACTGCGTTCCGAACATAGGTACGACAGTATTCGACGCCGATTCGGTCGGCGTTTCTTTTCACCCCAGATTCTGAGTTTGGTGTTGCAGATACCGATCTTGATCTGATCGGCGGTTACTCCGGGAAGTTCGACACGAATGCAGATTCCCTTCTCTGTTTCACAGAGATCGACTGGCGGCGCCCAGGTGCCCGATGCCAAAGGATTCTCCGCTTCAGTCGCTTCCTGCAGAGCGGCATAGAGGCGTCCAACGCGATCGCGAAGTCGCTGCACCTCAAGCCGTTCTAATCCGGTGGCGCGAATGGGTTTGATCATTGCAATAACCCCGGTTCGAAAAAAAGGCTTTCTATCTGCTGGTCCGTTGTGTACGCACCAAATGCTTCAGCTCGGTCATGAATTCCGAGACGTCTTCAAATTCCAGATACACGGAGGCAAAACGAACATATGCGACTTTATCGAGTTCTTTCAAGCGTCGCATGATCATCTCTCCGATTTTGCTTGTCGGGCGTTCGCGTTCGGGGGATTCCTGCACATACTTCTCGATCCCATTGACGATACTGTCAAGCTTAGTTGACGGAACAGGCCGCTTCTCGCAGGCGCGCAACAAGCCTGCCATCACTTTGTTGCGATCAAATGTTTCCCTGCGGCCATCTTTCTTGACGACCATGTAAGGAATCTCGTCGATGCGTTCGTACGATGTAAATCTTCGCTCGCAGCGCAGACATTCTCGTCTGCGACGGATCGCATCGCCCTCACGCGACTCGCGTGAGTCGACCACTTTGTCTTCGAGATATCCACAGAATGGACACTTCATTTTAGTTGAATCCTTTCGCGGAATTCATTGCCCTATACCTGTTCTGGTGAAATCATCGTGCGCAACTTTGCGACACTAAGGTCGCCACGGATTACGTAGAAGAGGCCAAACAAAACGGCTGGACCAAAATCGACGAGGTGCAGAACGATCGATAGAGCCGCAGCCGTCTCTTTTTTCACGCCGAGAAACAAGAGCCCTGCGGCGGTAGCGGCATGGAATGCGCCGGCGGCGCCACCTGGTGTTGGGACTAGAGATCCGACGAGTGACCAGCCAAGCACGAAGATCGTTTCGGACAATCCGACAGGCAAGTGAAACGCTCTCATCACGAGCAGATTCGCTGCCGCAACTCCAAACCACAGCAGAGCTGTCCACCCAATCGTCTCCAACAACTCAGCCAGGTTAACAAGAACACGAAGAGCTTGAGCGAGTTGCTCAAGAAGCCGAAGCACGAGCTTAGTGATCCGTTGCGGGATGAAGCTAAAACGCGAGAAAAGCCGCTCAAACATACCGATCACCAGCGCTGATTGCTTTCGGAACCACGTTAGGAATGCGATACCAAGCACCGTTGCTACCAGGAGCACCAGGCCTGCTGTTCGCACTCGGTCAAAAGAGAGGTCGAGAGCAAACGGTGGCTTAAACCAGATCAGATTGATGGCGAACATGAGGGCAACAGCCGACATGTCGTAGATGCGTTCGACGAGGATTGTGACTAGAGACGCGCTTGGTCTGACGCGCGGGTCGCGCATCGAGAGCGCCATCGGACGTACAAACTCGCCGGCCCGTCCCAGTAGGAAAACCGCGCTAAAGCCAATCGTGGTTGCCGCAAAGAGGTCCGAAAACCGGGCTGCGCTAAGTGGTTTCAGTAAAACCCCCCAGCGAAAAGCCCGGAAAAAATAAGCTGAAGAAATGATCAGGATGGCAGCTCCGAGGAGGTAAGGATCGGAATCACTGACCGCCCGGCGAACCTCATGCCAATCCAGATTTCGTCCAAACCACCATAAAAGTGCCGAGGCAAGCAGACAGAGAACTCCAAATTCGATGTATTTTCGGTAGCTCTGAGCGTTCGACATCTGATCAGGTCTCAGTCAAAAACCACAACATGTTGGGCCGGTCGCAAAGCCTACTACATGTTAAGAGGATAGAGCAAGACGGGCATTAATAACCTCTTTGGAGGCGCTCAATGCTTCTATCCTTCCGGTGCCGCTTTGTGGCAAACTTTGCTGAACTTTACTTTGGTACCCGTCGTAATCCCGTCGGAACAAGGGTTTGGCCTCCTTTGACGATTTCCGACCTACAGGTACCTGGAGAAGATACGGTGGGAGCAGTTAAGGCTTTGGCAGTTAGTGAAGGAGCCGAATTGGTTCGCAGATGTCGCGCAGGCGACGGCGCGGCGTGGGAAGAGATTGTGCAGACCTATTCCCGGCGCATCTACAACCTCGCCTATCGCTTTACATCACGTTCCGATACGGCCGAAGATTTAACGCAGGAAGTTTTCGTAAGGGTTTACCGTTCTTTGGATCAGTACGACCCCAAGCAGGGTGATTTACAGAACTGGCTCATGAGACTTGCGCGGAATCTGATCATCGACGATTACCGCAAGCGACAGCGCACACCACACGATAACCTGGCTGACGACCTCGCCGATCACAGCTATCACCTGCATACGCGTACGAACTCGGTTCAGAAAGAGATGGAGCGTCGGGAACTCGGTGCGCAAGTGCAAGCCGGTATCGACAAGCTATCACCCGATTTACGAACGTGCGTGATATTGAGAGATATTGAAGAACTTAGTTATCAGGAGATCGTAGACCTATTGAAGATTCCTGAAGGAACGGTCAAATCGAGAATCAATCGGGGGCGCATCGAGCTCGCGAAGATTCTCCGGAGAATGAAAGTTGTTGCGATGAGTGAGGCATAGAACAAACGGGGCTCATTCCTATGCTGGCAGGCGAATGCTGATAGGGGGGAATGAGCCGGAACAAAAAGCGGCGGGAAGCGAAAAATAACGATGCTTTGTGTGGATTTCGAAAATCTTTTGACCGACTACCTTGAGGGCGTAGTAGGTCCTGAAACTAATCGGCTCATGGGCGAGCATGCGATGAAGTGTCCCGTGTGCCATGAAACTCTTTCGGCAGTACGCAGCGCAATCGAAACTTGCCGAATTGCGGCTGTGCCTGCGCCATCGAGAGAACTTGAAGCTCGTATTCTGGAAAAAACCGTACCCCAGACAGCGATGGGCTGTGAGGAATTCGAAGAGTGTCTTACTGATTACCTCGACGGCTTCCTGCCTGCGCACCTGTATCATCGGTGGGAACGTCACGCAGCCTTGTGTAATCGCTGCACTGAACTTCCCGGCGAGGTCGTGAGAGCAATCGGCGCCTGCTACACATACATCTCTGAAGAGAAGCCCGTTCCAGCAGGGTTGAACGAAAGGATCCTGCAGGCAACCTTAGGAACAGTGACGCCTCAGGAAGTGAAAGCTCCATGGAGAGCTCGCATTGCTTCGCGCTTCCGTTTGTGGTTAGACCCGATCATGTCTCCGCAACTCGCAACCGTAGCCACAATGCTTTTGGCAGCGATTCTGGTTCTTACCAATACTGTTTCGGCAGACGGTTCGATAAGTGGCGTTTACGATGCGGGGCTGCAGTTAGCCGAGCGAACCGGACAGTCACGTTCTATCGCTGACTATCCGCTACAAATCTTAGGTGAGAAGGAACAAAAACCGCCGGCGCCCCCAGCACAAAAACAGGGCGCGGATCAGCAGAAGGACTCATCCGGAAGCAAACCGGATGGCAACGGCCATAACAATCGGTGAGGAGTTATTTTTAAGACATGATGTACTGTGCCTACCATGCTAAGAATCCGGCGGTGGTTCAGTGCAATCAGTGTGCGCGCTGGTTGTGTCCTGCGTGCGATCATCGGGTGCGGGGGTTTCCGTTCTGCCAGGATTGTATTGTCGCCGGCGTTGAATTGCTGCGGCATCAATCAACGAGTCCGACTCAGATCCTCAGAAGAAAAAGCTCACCATTTGTTGCAACACTGCTCTCGTTTGTTCCCGGACTTGGCGCAGCTTACAACGGTCAAACTTCGAAGGCCGTAGTTCACTTTGCAATCTTCGCCAGCTTCTTTCAGATGGCCGTGGTAACGCAGGGAATGCATTTCTTCATCCTTGGTGTGATCGGCACCTGGCTGTTTGCCGCAGTCGATGCTTGCCGCACGGCACAGTTGATGAGAGCAGGATTGAGCCCCGATGCGGAAGATGATGTGATTGCTCGGCGCCTTTACGGTAATCCGCTTGCCTGGGGCACCACACTGATTATTATTGGCACGCTGTTTCTGCTGCACACGTTGCTGCGGGTGACGTTGCCAATCAAGGAGCTGTTGCCGGTTGCGTTGGTGGCCCTCGGTGCCTATATGTTGTTTGATTATATTCGTCGTGGCCGAGCGTCGGATCGGATCGTACGCTTTGATTCGAGACGGCCGCCACCTTCAGTTGTTGCCAGTTCAAGACCGACGGACGCAACTAACTTTCGCACCGGCGAAACAACGCAGTTCGGTCGCCGAGATGTAACTCCGCTTCCGTTCGAACGAAGATCGTAATTTATTCTTTAGTTACGGGGTCGAAATTATGTGCTGTGGTGTTCTTAAAGCTTTTGGTGGTCTCGGAGCAATCGTTGCTTTGATTTTGGTTATCATCGCTCTTCTCAAACAACTGGTCCTGCTCGTCGGTTTCCTCCTGACGGCGGTAAAGGTAGCGATCGTTGTGATCTTTGTGGCCGTGCTGGTGCTCATTGCGCTCGCGATCTTTCGTGATTGGTCTCGAAGAAAGCGCGAAGAAGTCTAAAACCAACAGGTCGAATAGGTCCTATAAGTCTATAGGACCTATTCTCTTTTCCATACACCTTCCTTATATTTCACTACCAAAGTTGCAACAATTTATTGGCCGTGATAGGGTCAGGTCCTTGCAGAACCGGCCGGATGGATTTCACCTCGGAGGGACCTTGAGGTTTTCAATCCACCCGCTGCAAATCTCAAGTAGGTAAACAAAACAACTTTCCCCGTAACGCGCAAAGCGCTTTGGCGAGTTGTGCCTTTCGGTTGTTGCGTTCTCCGATTTTCTGCGCAACAACAGGAGCACGGATAAAAAATGCCCAAAGAAGATCGATTTTACGCCTTTATAATCGCCCATACTTCCCGTTCCCGAGCCAGAGTCCAAAGAATCCGAGTCGAAAAAAGGTCGGTCAGTATCTGCTGTGCAGTTCTGGTCGTAATCGGATTCGGCCTTTTATATGGACTGTATGGCCTGACGCAGCAGGCAGCACACCTGCGAACCGAATTTGAAAACCAGCGCTTACGTGCGGAAAACGAACTCCAGCGTCAGGAACTGGAAAAGTTGAATAACCGCGTTGAGAAGGTTGAAGACACTTCCCGGAAACTAGCCGAAAAGTCGGGTGTTGTTGAAGCCAACGGGACGGTGCCTGGCAGCGGCGGCCCTGCCCTGCCTGTGGACGAGATGGGCCTCGCTACCCTGACCGCGAAGATGAACCGTCTCGAGGAAGATCTGCGTTCGTACGAGGCTATTCTGCGGCAGCGTGGCTATACTCCGACGGTCTGGCCAGTCGAGGGGACACTGGAAGGCGGATTTGGAGGACGCCGGAACCCGTTTGGCGGTTCAGGTTACGAATTCCACTCCGGGCAGGATATCGAGGCGCCGTGGGGGGCTCCGGTTGTCGCCGGTGCGAGTGGGCGAGTTACATTTGTAGGCTGGCAAAACGGTTATGGGCAGCTGGTGGTTGTGGATCACGGTGGCGGTCTAACCACGCGCTACGGCCACCTTTCCCACATCGACGTAGAGATGAATCAAACCGTCTCACGAGCGCAGTTATTGGGCAAAGTGGGCTCCACCGGCCGATCCACCGGACCACACCTGCACTACGAAGTCCGGATCAACGATCAGGCGGTAAATCCGCTCCCGTACTTACTATTGAGCACGAAAGTGGCTGCTGATTCGGGCACGAATTGAGATGACATAAAACAGGGTGGGTTAGCTAACCTGAGGTATAGCTTTAACTTAGCAGAGGCGGCGGAAAACTTTCTTGCTTGACAGGTTTAACAACTTCGCTTAGTATGCGCCGTCGTTTCAATGCAGGGGGACGGCCAGTTCCGAAGCCCAGCATTCCCGTTTGTAAGCTGTACGTCAATGAGTTTCGTTAGTTTTGCCCCCGTAAGTCTGTGCATGTTGAATTAGCGCTCCCCGCGCTGTTCACCATGCATTTTTTGTTGGTTGTGTGTTTCCGTCTAGCGCCACTTCAAGGTGCGACCCGGCTCACAAGCATTAACCATCGATGCGACGCCCTTCGTGGCTTCGTGTCCGTTTTACCGAATCGTTAGGAGGATTCGTTGTTATGTCTAGAATAACCGGTAAGGTCAAGTGGTTTAATAATTCGAAGGGCTATGGTTTTATCGAGCAACCTGGTTCTTCGGACATCTTCGTTCACTATAGCGCTATCCAGGGCGATGGCTTCAAGACTCTCGAAGAGGGTCAGGAAGTTGAGTTTGAGGTTACCCAGGGCCCAAAGGGACCTCAGGCCGAAAAAGTTACGAAGATGTGATGTCTCCCCGGCTTGCTTCAGCAAAGCCACTGACTTGCTTCCGGTCACGGGTCCGGTAAGCTCACAAAAAGAAAAGGCGACCGCAAGTGGTCGCCTTTTCTTTTTGCTTGTCGATCTTATAAATCCTGGTAATTCTGTAAAACTACTCCGCCCGCGCCTTGAAACTCACGTGGCCATTCTCAACGGTCACTGAGAACCGCACTCGATCACATCCCAGCTTTTCCTTAAGCCCATCGGCCTTCGAAGCGATCAAGCGATGAAATTTCGGAAACGACAGATCTTCAGTTATCTCACCGCAAACTCGCTTTGCGTCCACCAGCGAGTTGAAAAGGTTCTTGACCAGTTCGACTTCTCGATGCGCATCGGCGCAAACAAATGATGCAGGCTCTACTTTGGGGGCACTCACTAGTTTGTTGACGTTCGCGCGATGCACCGAGACCGCGTCGCGGCCTTCTTCACGTCCCTGCATCGTGCGCCGCCAGAGATCTCGAAAGGCGTTATAACGTGCAGCGAGCGAGTTGTATCGATACCGCTGCGCAAAAGTAAGCGCGCGATCGTCTCCGAGTCGTTTAAGCAGGGTTTCGACCCGTCCCTTCGTGTCGTATGGTGGCCGCTTTGCGCCACCGTTGAAGAAGATGTCAAACTCGATCCGTAGCCGCCTGATATCATCTTCCAGACGCGTAAGTTGTTCGTCCGGGGTCGGTTGGCTCTCGCCGGAGGAGAATTTGCTCTTAGCCTGTACGTGCAGTTTTGATCTAAGTAGTTTGTTTTCGCGTAGTCCCACAGAATTGAATCTCCTCGACGAGGAAAAGGGCGGGCTTGCGTCGTTGGATGGACGCGACTAGAGCAGTCTAGGTGGTTCGAAAGCGATGTGTCAAACCTTTTGTTTTCAACCTGGTGGATGGACTGGACGTCTCCTTGGAGTGCGGTGCCCTGGCACCGCTTTGGTATTTCGTTAATACCAAAGCGCCAACAAGTTGGCGCACTCCAAGGAGGATTGTGATAGCCTCGCGTCTCTGAATCCTATGTCGGAAAGCAAACACGCCAGCCTTCGAGACGTTCCTTCGGTTGACTCGTTGTTGCGTACTGACGCAGCGCGTGAACTGCGCGATCTGGTTGGACTGAGGAGATTGACCAGCATCGCTCGCTCGGTGATTAGTGAGATTCGTGCCCTCGTCCGCGCCAATCACCAATTCCTGACAGGCAACGGCAACTATGCGGAAACGCTGCTGGCCGAAGCAATGAAGCGGATGGAGGCGAGCGCCCGCCGTGAAGGTCAGTCGGGTATTACTGCCGTCATCAACGCAACTGGCGTCGTACTCCATACAAACCTCGGCCGCGCGCCCTTATCACAGGCTGCGCGCACAGCGATCGACGAGGCGGTACGTTATTGTTCTGTCGAATACGACCTCGAGAATGGAGGTCGCGGCGGACGAGCAGCACGGGCGGAGTCGCTTTTGAAGGATCTAACGGGCGCTGAAGATGCTCTGGTGGTGAACAACTGTGCGGCTGCAGCGCTTCTGATCTTGACAGTGCTTGCCGGCGATGGCGAGACGATCGTTTCGCGTGGAGAACTCGTCGAGATCGGTGGTGACTTCCGCGTGCCTGATGTAATGGCGAGTTCCGGCACGCAAATGGTTGAAGTTGGGACCACAAATCGCACTCACCTGCATGACTATCAGCGTGCCGTCAACGCCAATACACGTTTGATAATGCGCGTTCATCCGTCGAACTATCGGATTGTTGGTTTTGCCAGTTCACCGGAGCGTGCAGAACTCGTCACGCTTGCACATGAAGCGGGGCTGCCGCTGTATGAAGATGCCGGCTCCGGACAATTGAGTGATTTGCGAAAGTATGGGGTGATCGATGAACCGGTGGTGCGGGAGATTATTGAGACCGGAGTTGATGTTACTTCATTCAGTGGCGATAAGCTCCTTGGATCGGCCCAGGCGGGGTTGATCGCAGGCAGACACGCGATCGTCTCTCGGCTACGAAAGCATCCACTCTATCGTGCGCTTCGAAGTGACAAGATAAGGCTTGCGGCTCTGGAAGCGACGCTTGTCTCACATCAAAAGGATATGGCCCAATCAGAGGTTCCGGTGATTCAAATGCTGTCGCTTACAAGTGAGGAAATTCGGCGTCGTGCGCAAAGCATCGTCGACGGTTTGAGTGCGAGCCCTCTCCAGCTTGAATTGCTGGAAGGTGAATCAGCACTTGGTGGCGGCGCTGGTCCAACATCGACTTTTCCCACTACCCTCATCGCCATTACGCACCCGCAGAAGTCAGCCCAAGAAATCGAGCGCCAGCTCCGCACCTTCTCTCCGCCAATCATTGGCCGCATCGCGGAAGGAAAGGTGCTGCTCGACCTTCGCACGGTTTTCGAGGATCAGTTACCCGAAATCCTCGCCGCTTTAAAGAATCTATAGGCCGGATTCGTCCCATCGGACCGATTTCCTGCTGGATTTAACAATGCTTGTCATTGTATAATTCGCTCGGCTTTTCAAACAAAAGGCCCTCGATTGAAATCCTTTCCAGCCATCGCCCCACTGGCATCTACTCTCCACCTTGATTCGAATAAAAACTCTAAATTCTTACTTTTCTGCGTCGGCTATCGGTATCTGCGCCGGGTTGATTGGCTACGCCGTCTGGACACTGGGCGTTATGCCGAGTCTGACGACACTTCTCCCCACCTCTTCGCCTGTCGAACTCACAAGTCTCGATGACGCAATCGTCGCTGCCTGCCAGGTGACGTATGCTCTCGCCTTGAGTCTGACGCTGAATCGCTTCGGCTTACGTCATTGCTGGCGTTGGATAGTGGTGAGCACCGTAGTGGTGTGCACTGCTGGAATCGCTGGTTTTCATATTTTCACCGTCGACCTGCTGCCAGTCTCGCTACTCTTTAGCGGCGGACTCTCCTTACTGCTCACACAAATAAATCGTCTCTGGTTTCTTGATCGCCAACTGGCGCTCTCTCTCTTTCACTCCTCGTCCGGAACCAACGATTCTCTCGGCGCCAACGCGCGATTGATGAGTGGAATTAAGCTACTGAACACCGTTTTGCCGCTGCGTGAAGCAGTAGTCTTCCGTTACGACGAGACAGATTCGCTGCACGCCGTCGCACGTTTCAAAAGCGCATTGCCTGACAAACAAGATCCGCGTCGCAACTCCGTCTGGCGTGAAGGCATCCTGCTTTGCCAACAAGCGGCAGCTTCAGGAAAACTGGTGAGCGAAACAACGTGCGGTCAAAACTCATCAACGGTAGCAGTACCGCTGCTTCACGAAAGTGAAAGTGCCGGTGTCTTGCTCATCCGTCTCGCCTCAGAGTTTTCTGCTGATGATGCTCCGTTACTCGAGGCGGTGGGTTCTCAATTCGCGCGCAACCTCGAGCGCGAAAGCTTCACTAAAAACCCTGTGCGCACGCAGTCGCTCAGTTACTTTTCGCAAAGCGGCAGCAAGAAGAAGATCGACGCACTCAATGTGCTCAAAGCGGTGACCGTCGAACAGCGGTGTGAGGCCAGCACCCTCACTCACATCGACGATGGTGTTGCAATAGCATATCTCGATGGCACGCTCGCACTGGTAAATGAAACGCTTCGCGGTTTTGCCGGGCTCAGCACTGAGCAAGTCTCCACCATGGATCTTTTCGGCTTGCTCAACAAATTCCGCACGGACGTTTTTGACGAACCCGAGATCGCGGTACGACGCGTGTTGCAAACTGGCGACGAGTATGAGGGTGAGTTCAACTTTGAAAACAAGAACCAGATTCTCAACCTGCGCATTTCTCTCCTTCGCGAGCGACAACCCACAAGTTCGAAGGAACCGATCGGCATCGCAGTCTACGTAAAAGATCTGACGGCGACGAAAGAGTACGAGAAGCTGAAGAGCGATATGATCTCGCTCATGTCACACGAGCTTCGCACTCCACTCACGAGTATCAATGGTTTTGCAGAGCTGCTCACTCAAGACGAGTCAATTCCGCCTCAAGCACGCGAATTCGTTTCCATTATCGCGAACGAGTCACAGCGAATGTCACGGATGATCAACACATTCCTTTCCGTGACGCAGTTGCAGCGGAAGGACAAGCAGGAGGTGTTGAAGATTCCGCTTCGTCTCGACGAAGTCGTGCGCGAGACAATTACGTCGCTTCAGCCTGTAGCTAAGAAAAAGCGCATTCGCCTCATCGAGCAACCTGCGCATCGCATTCCGCCCGTCGCTGCAGACAAGAGTCTGATCACGCAGGCCGTTAAAAACCTCGTCAACAATGCGATCAAGTACAGTCCGGAGCGCACGACGGTGACGGTTTCAACAGCGCTCGAAGCTGAAGCAGTTCGTGTTTGTGTAGAAGATCGCGGTTTCGGTATTCCGGCGGAAGCAAAGGAACGTGTTTGGGACAAGTTCTATCGCGTCGTTCGCGAAGGCCAGGAGAAAGACGAGGAATCGACCGGTCTCGGATTATCGTTTGTGCGTGAAGTTGTTGAGCAACACGGAGGCCGGGTCGACCTCGATTCGGAAGAGGGACGCGGCTCAAAGTTCAGCTTTACACTGCCGCGTTTATAAGCGCGCAGATTTATACACGATTGATTGTGCCGCGGCAGGTGCGCGCGCCGCAGATGCAACGCTTGTCGTCGGAGTGCAGCGTTGATTCGTAATCGATTGTGATTTCTTCACCGGCTTCGATGTCGCGCAAGGCGATAAAGAGAATGTGATCGTAGAGAATCTGCATGAATGCGTTCGGCACACATGAATGATTTATGTAGTGCGTGCCATTGCCGCCACGACTACCGTCCAGACTCCAGCGATAGTTAACTTCGCAAATCCGCAACATCTTTCGATGCGCTCGTCGACGGGCTTCGGAGTTTGTGATCTTCTCGCCGGTGTACTCTGCGATCTTGTGCTTCTTTTTGAAAGGTACGGTGGCAAAGCAGCCTTTGCCATGTATAGACGACCGTCTGATTGCCAGTCCATGGGCCAGCTTCATGATTCTGCGTGATCTGGTTACTTGAGTTTGAACGTGCGCGCCATCAAGTCGGTTTGGTTGCGAATACGAGCCAGCTTGTCTTTTAAGCCAGTAAAGCGCAAGGAATAAATCGTGCGGTTATCGGCCTGCAAGTAGTAGATGCGGCCCAGCATCGGCTTACCGGTTCTCACAAATTCATACGACATTGTTACACCATCGAGTCTGCCGTTGAACGGCTCCTGCTTG
This sequence comes from Pyrinomonadaceae bacterium, assembly GCA_036003745.1. Taxonomy (GTDB): domain Bacteria; phylum Acidobacteriota; class Blastocatellia; order Pyrinomonadales; family Pyrinomonadaceae; genus PSRF01. The sequence goes on along the minus strand of DASYSD010000059.1, from coordinate 133,468 downwards.
CCCTCGACAAACCCGGGAAGGAACCTCAGTCTAAGATCCTGATCACGACGCGCCAACTCTGCGGGCGTTATACCGGCGTCTACAACTTCTTTTCGAATTTGCAGGAGTCCATCAAGCCGATCTCCATAAACGAACTCGGGCTGGTGAGTTGCATCTGGTTCGAGAATCGAACGCCAGGTGGGTGAAGGAATCTCGAAAGTGTATTCAACCTGGTCGTGCGTGTAGGTTTGCTGCGCCAGCGCGACCGGCGCTGTTAGTGCAATTAAAACCAAGCCGAAAGCTAGAATCCGTCGCATTCACTCCTCCAAAGCTGGTCAGATGCCCCCGATAAGTGTGGTCGTTGCTTATAGGTCATATACTAAGCTGGGAGATGATTCCTTTTTGAATTTCTATCAATGCCTGAATTCCACGTACTCCCAGAGCTACCAATTCGTCCATTTGCGCGCGGCTGAAAGGTTCGCGTTCGGCTGTGCCCTGTAATTCGATGAAGCGGCCGTCGCCCGTGCAAACGATATTCATATCAACCTCAGCGCGTGAGTCTTCGTCGTACTTAAGATCGAGCAGCGGCGTGCCTCCGACGATGCCCACACTGACTGCTGCAACCTGGTCGGTTGTTAACGACCGGGAGATCTTTCCGACTTTCAGCAACTGGTGATTGGCGATCGCGAATGCGACGTATGCGCCGGTAATAGCGGCAGTGCGTGTGCCACCATCGGCTTGCAGAACGTCGCAGTCAATTGTAATCGTACGTTCTCCGAGAGCCTTCATATCCGCGATGGCACGTAAACTTCTGCCGATTAATCGTTGGATTTCGTGTGTGCGGCCGGAAGGTCCACCACGTCCTATCTCACGGGCCGTGCGAGTCTGTGTTGCACGCGGCAACATCGCGTATTCAGCAGTCAGCCATCCCTGGCCGGAGTTTCGTAAAAACGGCGGCACTCGTTCTTCCAGTGAAGCGGCGCAGACGACACGAGTGTTACCCATTTCGATCAGTACGGATCCTTCTGCGTATGGCAGAAAACCCGCCGTGATTCGTGCGGGACGCAATTCATCTGGAGCGCGACCGTCAGTGCGTGCGAAGCTCATCGTGTCCCCAAATTTCTACAGCTTCAAGAATGGACGGAGCAGATCCTAAAAATCTCTCGGCTACTTTAGCAAATCTTTCGGCGGCGTCGGTCACATAAAAATGGTCTAGATCATCACAGAGTTGACGTTCCTGGTAAAGGCTGAGGGCGTCTTCGTGAGATAGAGCTGACCTTTCGAGGAGCGATTCGACATCGTGGGCAGTGGCCGCGCCTGAATCGATCAGATCGACTCCCATGCCGACAGTGTTACTAATCACTTCGCGCAGGATTGGATAGTGTGTGCAACCAAGCACCAGAGCGCCTAATGATTTTCCAGTGAAGTCGCTGAGGTAATCACTCGCGACGGTGTGTGCTACGTCCGAGTCGGCCCATCCCTCTTCTGCGAGAGGAACGAAGAGTGGACACGCGCGCTCGATAACCTCACCTGTCGCACCCATCGCTGCGATCGCCTTCGCATATGCATGACTCTGAACTGTTGCTTCAGTGGCGATGACGCCGATGTTTGCGCCCTGGGCAATTTCAACTGCGGCTCGAGAACCAGGTTCAATCACACCAATGACTGGGACTTGGATTGCTTTTCTGATCGCCGGCAGTGCTAGAGCCGAAGCAGTGTTGCAGGCGACGACTAATAATTTGATTCCGTGCGCTTCGAGAAATCTCGAATTCTCGACGGCGTAGCGTTCGACTGTTGCGAGTGACTTTGTGCCGTAGGGAACGCGGGCGGTGTCGCCGAGATAGACAAAGCGTTCATTTGACAAACGCTCGTGCAGAGCTTTGTAGACTGTTAGTCCACCAACGCCGCTGTCAAAGATTCCGATGGGAAGGTTGCGGTCCAAGTGTTCGCGGCCTACTCAAAGATCTCTGAGACTTTTATACGAAAGCCTGGAACCGTGTCGTCGACAAGCTCATCAGTTTCGTGAAGAGTTCTTCTCTCACCTGTCGATGAGATTATTTCGACGGTTCGACGCCGCGGATTAACGTGCCATATCGATCTTGTGCATGCTTCCAGCCACAGACCTAACTCACGCTCGATTCGACCTCTTCTATCGCCCGGAGAGATCACTTCAACGGCAAGGTCCGGTGGACCATCGTGATACCCTTCGGGACTCAGAGCCAAACGATCACTGGCGACAAATGAAACGTCAGGTCCGAGGACTGTATCGGGATCGCTTTCAAGTTTGAAGCCGCCTTCGGCGCAAACTTTGCCGAGGCGATTGGCTCTGACGTGTTGTCCTAAAATGATCGTGAGGTTGGCGGATACCCGCATATGTTCAAATTTCGGAAGAGGCATCGTGAGGAGTTCCCCTTTAATTAATTCGTGACGAAGTGGCTCGCCCGGCAAGTTCCCTAACTCTTCTGAGGTCATTAAGTGAGTTTGAGTTGTAGTGCTCATAAGGTCTCTCTGGGTCTTTCCGGGAGTGAGGGCTCCCCGCAATCTATTTATGGTGGAGGCGCCGAGAATTGAACTCGGATCCAAAAACCAACGCCGAAGGACTCTACATGCTTATTCGCTTCTCTTTCTTGCCAGGCGAACCCGACAAAAATTCGCTCAATGTCGAGTCAGTGAAGCGACAAGACCTCGACACGAGCTAGCCCGACTTGATCTCGCCCACTGTCACGGACCGAAACAGCGGGCCAGCTCATCTAAGTGACATCTCACTCCGCGCGCATGAGCAACTTGCGGTGAGACGCTCGGTGCTTAATTAGGCAGCGAGAGCCAATTCATTGTTATTGGCAATTGTGTTTCCCTACGCGTTTTAACGAGCTGCATAAGGTAGCCCGGCATGCATCGCGACGATCGTTCAGGTTCCTGTCGAAGCCTGTCGCCCCCATTTTGCGAGCAAGCCATTATAACCAACCCAGAAAAAACCTCAAAAGCACAGAAAAAGCTACCACTTAACGCTTCCTGTCATCAAAATGCTTTTTGCGGCTTTTTAAGGCATAATTTCAACTTCTGTGGCTACCCACGTTGCTCATGACCACCAGATCAAGGCAAGTTGTTTTGGGAGAAATTTAACTGATGGCTTCAAATTATTCGAAATACTCTCCAACCGCGATAATTAATACACCTCCTGAACAACGTAGACACCTGCTGGCACGCCTTTGGCTACCAACTGTTTTGCTTTTGGCACTTGCCGCAGGCGGATTGACCGGCATCATCGCCGCCTACGAGCTGAACTACTCGCGCGCCGCAAATGAGGTGGCGGCGCTCGCAACTTACCGTCCCAGCGTCGTTACAAGGGTTTACGCTGATGATGGTGAAACCGTTATCGGTGAGTTCGCACTGGAGAAGAGAATCCCACTCAAATACGAAGAGATTCCTCCAGTGTTGAGAAACGCAATTCTCGCCGTCGAGGACGTGAGGTTTTATGATCACATCGGCATCGATCCGATCCGCATCATGGGCGCCGCCTGGAAGAATCTCACGACGGACAGAGTCGAAGGCGGATCGACGCTCACACAACAGCTCACTAAAAATCTGTTTCTCTCAAAAGAGCAAACGTACACGCGCAAAATAAATGAGTGGATTCTGGCACTCCAGATCGAGCGGTATTACACCAAGAACCAGATCATGGAGTTGTACACAAATCACATGTTCCTTGGTGCGAACGCCTACGGCATGGAAGCAGGAGCCGAAACCTATTTCGGTAAACAGGCCAAGGATCTAACACTTAGCGAAGCAGCGCTGCTCGCCGGAATTCCGAAAGCTCCCAGCGACTACTCGCCAACTTCCAATCCAGCGAAAGCAAAAGAACGACGCGATCTCGTGCTCGATCTCATCGCCAAAAATGGATTTGCCACTCAGGCCGAGGTTGATGCCGCCAAGGCGAAACCGATTCAGCTCGCCGACACTGCTTACTATCAGTCACAGCACAAGTCGTCTCCCTTCGATTATCCAGTCGAGTACATTCGTCAGGAACTGGAAGACAAATACACCACTCGCGTCGCTCAAGGTGGTCTTGCCGTTTACACAAGCATCAACGTCGAAGCTCAGAAGAGGGCCTACCAAGTGTTGCGCGAGGGCCTGCGTCAATACGACCGCACGCATAGTGGCTGGCGCTCGAACTACACGATGATTCCCACGACCGTCAACAACGGGGAGGGTCCGGCAACCCAACAAGAGCTGAGCAATTACAAACATCCAGACTGGTACGGCAACGACTATGAACCGGGCCGTCACCTGATGGGCCTGATTATGAAGGTCGATCGCGCGCGCGACGAAGCTACAATCAGGTTCGGAAATTTCACTGCCACCTTGGCCGCCGCCGATATGGGTTGGGGGAAACGACAACCAGAGAACGAGTTTAAGAACGGTCATCTGGCAGAGTTTGAGATCAGGGAAGTTGACGAAAAGAACCGCCGTTTGAAAGTTGAACTCTCGCAGGTTCCGGGTGTGCAGGGCGCGATGATGACGCTCAACGCAAAAACCGGTGAGATCATCACGATGGTCGGTGGTTACGACTTCTATACGAACAAATTCAACAACGCCATCCAGGCTTATCGACAGACAGGTTCCTGCTTCAAACCGTTTATTTACACTGCTGCCGTCGAGTGGGGAATGACACCCGAAACTCCTGTCAGCGGCGCACCGATCAGCATCGGCGACTGGCAACCACATAACTACGACGGTTCCCTGGGTTGTGCTGACCTGCCGATGAAGACCGCGCTCGCGAAGTCAATGAACATTCCCGCGGTGCACTTGCTGCAAACCGTTGGTATTCAGACCGGCGCGCAGATGGTACGACGTTTCGGCATCAAAGTGCCGATGTCTCCTTATTTGCCGTCTGCGCTCGGCGCCACGGAAGTGCCGCTCGATCAAATGGTCTCCGCCTATTCGGCTTTCCCAAACAAGGGAATCCGCGTCGAGCCGCACTTAATCCGCAGAGTTCTCGATCGTGATGGCGCAACTCTCGAGGAGTGGGAACGAACAACCTACAAGGTGATGAACGAGTATGTCGCTTTGACGATGGTCTCCATGATGCGCGGCGCTGTAACTGGTGGCACCGCGACTGCAGCGAACGTACTTCCGATTCCGGTGGCCGGCAAGACCGGCACCGTCAACGACCACACAGACGTTTGGTTCATCGGTTACACTCCGACTTACGTTACCGGCGTTTGGATGGGTTATCCCGGCAAGAAGAAACCGCTTGGCAACGACATGACGGGCGGCAAAGGCGCGCTGCCGATGTTTGTCGACTTCATGAAGACATTTCTCAAAGACAAGCCGAAGGAGGAGTTTCCGAAGGCTCCGGATATGCCTGAGGATATGCGAGAACTTTTCCGGCAACGTCAGCGAGAGCTCGCTGCTGAGCGTGCTGAACTGGCCGCTGAAGCTGAAAAGACTGAAGACGAGAACGCTTTGCCGGCGGGTGCAACCGAACCGAAGTTGGAACAGGTAACCATGCCGCCACCGCCAAAGGCTGATGAAGATCAGCCGAAATCTCAGCCAAAAGCTGAGTCGACAACGCCAAAGACAGAGGCCACTCCGCCACCCGCAACGCGTCCACGCGAAGCTGAACCCGCCAAGAAGAAAGGTAAGAAAGGCGACGGCGAACCGTAGCCCACAAAAAGGCACAAAATGAAGGTCGGGGCGCAGCAGGCAGGAGCAGGATTCGGCTCCTGCCTTTCAGTTTTTATTGCTTGTCGTTGGAGTGTCTGGGTAACCGAGAACCGTATGCAGGTGCCTGACGGCGGTGGGTAGCTGTCGTCGATCATAAATTCTCGTTACCCACTCACCCTTGCTCTTGAAGGTTACGATGTAGAGAAATTCAACCGGTGTGGCGTTGGCGCTCTCGGGAAATACGGCGATGTCGCTGGCGACCTCAGCTATCTGCTGCTCATTTAACTGCTGCAATCGAGAATTTTGGTGTGCCGAGTCAAAGACATACCGCTCCCCAAAAGTCATGCCACTCTCATCGATCGTTGTGTGTATCGCGATTCTCGGATCCCCACCCGAAAACCAATCGGAATAGAAAATCAGGTGCTGCCGGTCAAAATTTTTTCCACAAAAGTGGGAGTTGTAGATCCGACGCACTGCTTCACTGGATGGATTAGTTGCGAAAGGTTCGGCCGCTGGCTTATCGAGACAGGGCTGAGCTGCGGCCATCGAAACAAGCAGCAAAACTATCGCCGGCAAGGCGAAAAACGGCCGTGTCATTCTCATAATCTAATCCTCTGAACTGTAAGACACAAGAATGATAAATGAGTTGGCAGCGGATTGGGCCAACCGCTTGTGCTTTTTGTGCCTCTTTGTGGCTATACTACGGCTTCTGCGTAGCTCACAATTTAAACAGATTGGAAATACCAACTATGCGCGACTTGATCACTCGCACTCATGTGCTGCTCGTTGCGACCGTGATGATTGCCACGATGCTCGTTAACACCACGAACAACTCAAGTGCGATGAATATGAACCCTGACGAAAACCCGCTGCTCGCAAAATGGGAAGGCCCGTACGGCGGTGTCCCGCCGTTCGATAGGGTGCAAATCCCGCTCTTCAAACCAGCGCTGGAAGCCGGTATGACTGAAGAGCTTGCCGAGATACAACGGATTGCAAATGATCCCGCGCCGCCCGATTTCGAGAACACAATCGTCGCTCTGGAGCGCACCGGCAAACCACTCGACCGCGTAGGAACACTGTATGGGGTTTGGGGCGCCACCATGGCGACGCCTGAGTACCAGACTGTGCAACGAGAAATGGCTCCACGTCTGGCAGCGTTTCAGGATCAAATCACGCAGAATGAAGCACTCTTCAAACGAATCGAAGCTATCTACAATTCGCCCGCCAAAGCAAAGTTGAATTCTGAACAGCAGCGCCTGACCTGGCTCTACTACACCAACTTTGTACGCGCCGGGGCGCGTTTGAAGGCCGACGCAAAAAAACGTCTCTCGCAGATCAACCAACAGCTAGCCGGCTTGTATACGAAGTTCAGCCAGAACGTACTCGCGGAAGAAACAGATCAATTTCTGGTGTTGAAGAGCGAAGACGAACTTGCGGGACTGCCGCAGTCGCTCCGCGATGCTGCTGCCGCGGCTGCGGAGTCGAAAAAACAGCCGGGCACGTGGGTGATCATGAACACGCGTTCGTCGATTGATCCCTTTTTAACTTACTCCGCTCGTCGTGACTTGCGTGAGAAGGCCTGGCGTATGTTTGTGAATCGCGGCGACAACGGCGACGAGCACGATAACAACGCGATCATCACTGAAATCCTTCAGTTGCGTGCGGAGCGTGCAAAACTCCTCGGCTTCCCAACACACGCTCACTGGCGTCTGGAAAACTCGATGGCCAAAACTCCTGAGAAAGCGATGGAGTTGATGGAAGCGGTGTGGAAACCTTCGGTAGCGCGCGTCCATGAAGAAGTTGCAGACATGCAGACACTCGCCGATAAGGAAGGCGCCAAGATCAAGATCGAGCCATGGGATTATCGCTACTACATGGAGAAGGTCAGAAAAGCTAAATACGATTTGGACCAGAACGAAGTCAAACCGTATCTCCAGCTCGAGAAATTGCGCGAAGGAATTTTCTGGGTCGCAGGCGAACTGTTTAATTTCAATTTCACGCCGGTGACAAACGTTCCAGTTGCTCACCCGGACATTCGTGTTTGGGAAGTTACTGATAAAACTTCAAACAAGCACATCGGTCTCTGGTATTTCGATCCTTATGCTCGCGCCGGAAAACGGTCGGGAGCATGGATGAATGCGTATCGCACGCAGGAACGAGTCAACGGCAACATCACTACGATCGTTTCCAACAACTCGAATTTCGTGAAGGGTAAGGCCGGCGAACCGGTACTCATCTCCTGGGACGATGCCACTACGATGTTCCATGAGTTTGGGCACGCGCTGCATGGCCTGAACTCAAACGTTACCTATCCATCGCTTTCAGGAACTGCCGTGGCGCGTGATTATGTCGAGTTTCCATCGCAGCTTCTCGAGCACTGGCTCTCAACTCCGGAAGTGCTTCAGCGCTTCGCGCTTCACTATCAGACCGGCAAACCCATCCCTCAGGAGTTGGTGGACAAGATCAAACGCTCGGCAACTTTCAATCAGGGATTTGCGACAGTCGAATACTTGTCGGCGGCGCTTGTCGATATGAAGTTGCATCTGGCAGGCGATCGCAAGATCGACCCCGACGCGTTTGAGCGCGAAACACTCGCACAACTTGGCATGCCGAAGGAGATCGTGATGCGACATCGCACACCGCAATTCCTTCACATCTTCTCAGGCGATTCCTATTCGGCAGGTTATTACAGTTATCTCTGGTCGGACGTCCTCACTGCGGATGCTTTCGGAGCGTTCGTGGAAGGGAAAGGTCCATACGATCGTGCAGTGGCGGAGCGACTGCGCAAGTTTGTTTTCTCAGTCGGCAACACTATCGATCCCGCCGAGGGTTACCGTGGCTTCCGCGGACGCGATCCGAAGATCGATGCACTAATGAAGAAGCGAGGCTTCGCTCCGAAAAGCTGAGCCACAGATTACACGGAGCTAATTGCGGCGCCCGCCCATTAATCTCAGGATAAAGAAGAAGAGATTGATGAAGTCGAGATAGAGCGACAGCGCTCCGACCACTGCGTAAGATCCGACACGCCCGTCCGGCAGGGCTACGGCCATCTGTTTGAGTCGCTGCGCGTCCCAGGCAGTTAGACCAGTAAACACCAGCACGCCTACCACTGAGATCACAAACATCAGCATGTCGTTCATCCAGAAAATGCTGACGACCGAAGCGATAATTAGACCAATCAGCCCCATGAACATGAACTGGCCCACGCCAGCGAGGCTGCGCTTTGTCAGCGTGCCAAACACGGCCATTGCCCCGAACATTCCACCAGCAATTACGAAGGCCGAGACGATCGAAGCGCCGGTGTAAATCAGGAATATGACCGACGATGTGACCCCAACCATCGCGGAGTAGAGCAGGAAGAGCACAGCCGCGGTCGCCGGCGCAACCTTATGAACCCGTGCCGACAGGTAGAAGACCACTCCAAGCTGTGCCAGCAGCAGGACCCAGAACAAGACTCGATTCAAAATCAGAGTTTCTATCAACGCAGGCGAGGATGCGACGAGTACGGCAGTTCCGGCCGTAAGTAGCAGCCCCAGAAACATCCATCCGTAAACTTTGCTCAAAAATGCCGTGACTCGAACATCTCGAACATCGGCGGAAACAAACGACGATTCATTCCAACTCATGTGTTAACTCCTTGTTGGGCCTTCCCAACGATCTTCAAGCGCCCCCATTATATCAAAACGGACCATAGTATTAAGGCGCTGTAGATGAACCCGAAATGCTTGACATTGCTGTGGACGGAAAGGAATTATCGTTCACAAGCACGGGGAGAATGAAACTGAGGAGGAGTTATGTTCACTAAAAGCCTTTTGGTCGTGTTTGCAATCGGGCTGTTTGCATCTCCGGCGTTCAGCCAGTTCACTCAATCAAACCGTTTGACTGACCTGGCGGGTCAGTTGTCACGTGAGGCCGGTGACTTTGCAGACGCAAACTACAGCAGTTACACAAACTCGTCGCGAAACAATCGGACCGACATTGAGGCCGTCATGCTGACGCAACAGTTTGAAGGCGCTTCGCGAATCTTTTATCGCATGACGGTCGATCGGCGTCGCAACCAGGAATTGCGGGACGCCTTCGATGTGCTGTCACGCCTGGCGCGTGCAGTGGAACAAAACAATCTCCAGCGAAGCTCATGGTTCAACATTCAGCGTCTGTTGTCAGACATCGCCCGTGAAGTTTCCTACAATCAGAATCCTGGTCCATTTCCTCCCGACACCGGTAACCGTAGCGGCAGCATGACGTGGCGAGGCCGCGTCGACGACGACGTGCGAATCAGAATTCGTGGCGGTACAGCCGACGTGGAAACCATCGGCGGCACTCCTTATTACGATTCACAACCTAACTTCTCGAATTCACTGCCTAGTCGACGCGTCACCGTGAGACTCGTAAAGAATCGAGGTCGTGGCGACGTTTTCATCGAGCAACAACCGTCGCGCGAGAACGACTTCACTGCGATCATTCGCATTAAGGATTCACGCGGTGGTGCAGACAACTATGAATTTACCTTGGAGTGGTAAAAGAAATAGGTCCTATATGTCCTATAGGACCTTTTAATTCACCAATATCTCATCCACAAAGATCCATGCATCGCCACCGCTTCCGGGATGCCACGCGGGAATCTTGCCGAAATTCACCGCGCGGATGCGAATATAACGCGCAGCCTGCGGCGGGATCGATTGCACAATATCTTTCGTCACCACCCCGCCTTGCTGTTCCCAAACATCAGGATGAATCGAAAAGGCTGACGAAAACAACTTCCCATCCAGCGATAGTTCAACGTCAACGCGACGCGGCATCCAGATCCACGATCCGATATCCTGCAGGAATCCTGCGCCGATCCTGGAGACCTGCTGCACGTTTCCCAGGTCCAATACGGCCACAAAGTCTTTGCCTTGATACCCCTGCCATGCACCCCCAGACCAGTTTTTTGTGCCCCGAATGCCATCGATTACTGCAAACGCGCCGCCGCCGGTGTATTGCGAACTGTAATTTGAGAGCAGGCTTATCTTCCAATCATGAGGAATGCGGTAGTAGTTCGCGATTGCTGTTTGACTCCGCCGGCCATCGGCAGCAATAGCCAATGCTTTTACAGTTGTGTTCGCTTCGATGAAAAACGGCGCCGTGAACTTTCGTGAGTTAGCGTCGGGTGGTAACCCGCTAGTGGTGTAATAAAGACTCGCTGGTTTTCCGTCGGCCGTGACTACGCTGAGCTCTAGCCGATTTTTAAATGTCTGGCTCGCGGCTCGGATCACCGGAACCGGAACGATCTCTGGACCAACAATGCGCGACACAGGCTCATTTCCGGGTTCTGTCCCCCATTTTTGATTCGGTTGCGGTCCCAACTGAAACACCAGCTCCCCGCCCGCCATTAAATCATTGTGCCCGAGGTACGACTTGTTGTAGCGCCGTCCATTTAACCATGCTGACTGAATGTAGACATTGCGAGGAGAAAGGCCGCGAGCGCGTATCACAAACGATTTCCCATTCTCGAGATTGAAACGAACCTCTGGAAATAACGGAGATCCAATAGCATAGATACCCTGACCTGGAGTAACCGGATAAAAACCCGCAGCACTCAACACAAACCACGCCGACATCTGCCCACAGTCCTCATTACCGATGAGGCCATCGGGTTCAGCTTTGTAAAACTGATCCAGGATTTGACGCACACGCGCTTGCGTCTTCCACGGCTGGCCCACGTAATTGTAGAGATAGGCCATGTGATGACTGGGTTCATTGCCGTGAGCGTACTGACCGATCAAGCCGGTGATGTCTACTTGTTCCCGTCCCGTGGTCTGGCTGTCGGCCGCGAATAATTGATCCAGTTTATTGGCAAACTGCCGCCGACCGCCCATCAATCTGATAAGGCCGTCGATGTCGTGAGGGACGAAAAACGTGTACTGCCACGAATTTGCTTCAGTAAAAGCAAACGTTACCTCACGCGGATCGAAGGGCTCGATCCAATTAACGTTGCGGCGCGGGCGCATGAAACCTGAAGACGAGTCGAAGACATTCTTGTACGACTGAGCACGTTGAATGTAACGCTCGTAATCTTTAACGAGGCCAAGCCGGAGCGCAATGAGCGCGACGCACCAATCATCGTAAGCGTACTCGAGCACTTTAGAAACGGACTCCCGCTCATCTTCCATTCCGATCAAGCCATTGCCGAGGTACGCGCCTGATCCGTTATTTCTTGATTCGGCGCTATGCTTCATGGCCGCGTAGGCTTTCTGCAGATCGAAACCTCCGATCCCCTTGGTCAGTGCGTCAGCAATTACTGAGACGGCGTGATATCCAATCATCGTGTCAGTTTCATTTGCTGCCAGTTCCCAAACCGGCAATCGTCCGCCTTGTTCGTATTGGACCAGGAAGGTTTGAATAAAGTCGCGCGTGCGTTTCTGATCGATGATCGTGTAAAGCGGGTGTGCGGCGCGAAAGGTATCCCAAAGAGAGAAGACTGTGTAATTCGAGAAGTCGCCGGCTTTGTGAATTTTGAAATCACGCCCGCGGTAGCGCCCGTCCACATCCATGAAGAGATTGGGCGCGGTCATTGCGTGATAAAGAGCCGTGTAGAAGTTTGTTAACTGTGCGTTTGTTCCGCTGTTGACCTCAATCTTTTTGAGCTCGCGATTCCATGCTGCTTTCGCGTCTGCTCTGACTTTATCGAAGTTCCAGTGATTCAACTCAGTGCGCAGGTTCTGTAACGCCCCGTCGACATCAACCGAAGAAATACCAACTTTGACGAGCACGGGCTTGCCGCTGCGGACATCGAAACTGAGATATGTTTTGAGCTTACGATCATCGAGAGACTCATGCGCGGTGAATGCTTCAGAAAACTCAGCCGCAAAATAGACAACCTGATCTTTGGCCCATGCCTGCGAACGTCTCCAGCCAACGACAGTATTAGTGCCCGTAATGCGAAGATCGGAGTCGATCACTTTGTCGCGGTGCGCGAGATCAATCAGGACTTTTGCTTCGCCAGTGCGCGGAAAAGTGTATCGATGCATGCCCACGCGCGCTGTCGCAGTGAGCTCGACCAGAATATCTTCGCCGTCGAGTTTTACTGAGTAGTAGCCGGCGCTTGCAGTTTCATTTTGATGTTGAAACCGCGACGAGTAGCTATTGCCGCGCTTCCAGGGGTCGAGAAAAGCTTTGCCAACGACAGGCATCAACAGGATGTCGCTGTAATCGGAGATTCCTGTGCCGCTCAGATGCGTGTGGCTGAAGCCGTAGATGATCGAATCTGAGTAGTGATAACCCGAGCAGCCGTCCCAGCCGGTGAGCCGGGTATCGGGACTCAGTTGGACCATGCCGAAGGGGACGATCGCGCCGGGGAATGTGTGGCCGTGCCCACCGGTGCCGATGAATGGGTTGACGTAACGCGTTAGATCGCGTTGCGCGGAGACCTGCAGCGGCAGAAGAAGCAGGCAGAGAAGAATTATGACGCGCATTAGACTTAGCGTTTGCTTCAAGGCGCGATCGCGATGGAATAAATGAGCTTCTCGAGTGCCTGCAGATCTCTGAGATCGAGCACCTCGACAGGCGAGTGACTGTAGCGCCCAGGCCACGACAAACTGACATGCAACACGCCGTATCGCACGAAATCTGAACCATCAGTCCCACCATTTGTAGCCCCGACCTGGATCGGTATCGCGTTGCTTCGCGCGATGTTCAGAATTCGGTCCAACTCCGGAAGCGGCGCGACAGCCGAGTTGTCGAGCCCGCGAATGACCGCGCCACGACCGAGCGGTGCGTACGCGAATCGCGTACTCTCAACCGGCGAATCAGAAGAGACGAAGGTATCAACGCTGTAGACTCGCTTCACCGACGAACCATAATGCTTCGCCAGCGCGATCGCACCTTCAAGGCCCGTCTCTTCACGCACTGACCACGCGAAGATTATTTTGCGTTTGAGAGTTGCTGGTGTGATTCTTCTCGCGGCTAGCACAAGAGCCGTCGAACCCGCGCGATCATCAAGCGCGCGCGCAGTGAAGCGAGTGCCGCCTAAACGGGTTGCACTCTTAAAAGCAGTAACAGATAAACCATTACTGACTCCTCGCTTCTTCAACCCCGCCGCATCCATTCCAAACCAGGCGGTCAACGCTTCCGGCTGTTTCCCAGTCGCCGTGTCACGCGGAACGAAAACACCGGGAAGTGGTGCTTCTCCCGCACGATCGAGGTGAAGCAATGCGGGCTGTCCTTCCCATAACGACGGAAAGAGTCCGCCTCGCGTGCGTAACGACACGGTGCCATCCGAAGCAATGTTGGTCACTTCAAAGCCGACTTCGTCCTGGTGCGCAATGAACATCAACGGATCGCGATCTGGTCCAACTTCGAGGATCAGATTTCCTTCATTGTCAGTACGAGTGAGCTTGCGAGCCCACGCAGGTAACAGAGCGATGATTGCTTCACGAATCGGTCGCTCGTGTCCGGAAACTGATGGGACATCAGCCAGCGATTTGAGAAGATTTGCGGTTACGGAGAGCGGGTCCTGACGCGGTGTCCTGGTCGTGTGGAGCGAAAACGAAACATATCGCCGTTTAGGTTCAATGCTCACGCCCGCGGCTTTATCAACCGCAGCGAATAACTTCTCAGCATCCGAGAGCTCCACAGTTTCTACCAGCGAACCCGCAAAACGAACACGTGGCGCGAGTATCGTGAGTGAAGTCAGTCCGGTAGACGCAGGCAGATAGAGTGGCTTGTCTACTTTTCTTTGACTGAAGTCTTCAGAACTGTTCGCACCTTCCGCGGATTGATCCAGCATTGTCACTTCATCAACGCGACCGATGGATCTCAACGCTGCTTCTAATCCATCCTGACCAAAACTGCGCAAGGTAGTGAGTAAAAAGATCGTCTCACCTGTGCTCACCTGTCCCTGTGCTGCGTGAGCTACGGCCGCACAGCCAACGCGCACGCCGGCCATTGGCCCAGCAACAAAATCTCCATAGGACCATGCCGCAGAGTCGCGGACCACCGGATCAAGCATTTCGATCCCGAGCCGCTGCACCTCAGTCCTGGAAGCGACTCCGACGTCAACCCATAAATCATCGAGCATCGTAACCGGTGCATTCGTCACTCTGCCGCGTTGCAAGTGAGTGCTCTTCACAATGACAACTCCGGGAACTGCTCCGGCTCTTGTTAGAACTCTGATTCGCTGTCCTTCGTGAAACTGAATCCACAGCGGATGCAGACGGCCTGCACCAGCTTCACGTAGACGCAAGTAGCCGTCGTCAGTGATTTCAGTTACGGCAAACCCGGGGCGATCCAGTGCGCAAGCAATCACACGGCGTGGGTTCCCACTACCTTTAAGCAGGATGAGATTGCCCAGGTCGTCACGTTTCCAATCTGGCATCGATCGCAGAATAGCGTCAGTGGCGAGATACTCTCGGCCCGGGGGAGCGTCGAGATTGATCCAACTCATCAGCAAGGGTTCCGCAAGTCCGCCATCTTGCGCGCGTATGTTGAAAGCAATCAAAGCGATCAGCAAAGCTGCCGATAGCAAAATTATTCCAGGGGCACGAAAATTGTTGCTCATGTTTGGACAGGATTTACAAGATTCACACAAGATTTACAGGATTGTTCAAATCTTGTAAATCCTGAAAAATCCTGTCAATCCTGTATCGCAAATCGTATCTTGCGCATTAAAAACTTTAATGCCATACTGCGTCGCCTCCGTCCCAGACACAACTCCCGAAGAGAAGTTATCTCCAGGTTCAGAACGTTTCACCTCCCGCAATGTACCGCTATCTATGCGCTTCGCACTTATCAAATCCGATGTTGTCTATCCCGCTCGTTTTCCCTGCCGTTGCGGGCGGCTCAACACCCCCACCAACCTTACTATCTGGAGGAGAAAAGTATGAAGAGAGTTTGTGCGTTACTTATTTTCGCCGGCCTTTGCGCCGCTGTGTTCCTTTCATCACCAACGGCGAGCAGCCAGGGCCGAAAAGACAAGCTTCGCAAAAACGTAAATAAGATCGAGAACAGTTACATAGTAGTGCTTGACGACTCCTGGGTCGGCGAAAAAGGAAAGTTCTCTATCGCTCCTTATATCGCAGCGGAAATGTCCGCCATGCACAAAGGCCAGCTCAAACATGTGTATCAACACGCGATCAATGGCTTTGCCGTGGAGATGACGCCGGAAGAAGCTGAAGCACTCAGCCAGGATTACCGCGTTCTTTTCGTTGAAGAAGATGGTGTTGTGACTGCGGACGTAACTCAAAATAATCCGCCCTGGGGTCTCGACCGCATCGATCAGCGCAACCGGCCGCTGAGCGGTACCTATACTTACAACTTCACTGGTTCGGGCGTTCGCGCATACGTCATCGACACCGGTATTCGCACCAGCCATACTCAGTTTGGCGGACGTGCTTCAAACGTCTTCGACACTTTTGGCGGCAACGGCCAGGACTGTAACGGCCACGGCACTCACGTCGCCGGCACAATCGGTGGTTCAACTTATGGTGTGGCCAAGAGTTCTTTGCTGCGCGGTGTGCGCGTGCTGAACTGTTCGGGGTCAGGCTCGAACTCAGGCGTGATAGCGGGTGTTGATTGGGTGACCAACAATCACATCAACCCTGCGGTGGCGAATATGAGTCTCGGCGGCGGTATTTCAAGCGCACTCGACACGGCTGTTAACAACCTCGCCAACTCCGGCGTGCCGATCGCAGTGGCTGCTGGTAACAGCAATGCCAACGCCTGCAACACGTCACCGGCTCGTGCAGCCAATGCCATTACTGTCGGCTCGACTACGACGACCGACGCGCGCTCATCGTTCTCTAACTTTGGCACGTGTTTGGATATCTTCGCGCCAGGTTCGGGAATTTTGTCAGCCTGGTTTAGCTCTGACACAGCAACGGCAACGTTGAGTGGAACCTCAATGGCTTCACCCCACGTCGCCGGCGTGGCAGCGCTCTACAAGCAGGCCAATCCAGGCGCGTCTGCAACAACTACTCGCAACGCAATCGTCAATGGCGCGACGACCAACGTTGTGACTAACGCCGGCTCGGGTTCACCGAACCGACTGCTCTACTCGCTGTTCTTCTGAGAATCAGTTGCCGCTGATTGACGCGGATAATGCAGATCTGCTCTGATCTGCATCATCCGCGTTCTATTTGTTATCCCTACAATTTGTGAGGTAACCCCATGAAGCTCCAGCGAACCGTCGCATTGCTTTGCACTGTGGCCTTGATCGCGACTATGGCTTTTGCGCAGCAGGCCGTGCCCGCAACCGCAAAACGTCCTCTCACGCATCGGGACTATGACTCGTGGCGCTCCATCACGGCCCAACAGATTTCACGCGATGGCAAGTTTGTGGCCTACGCCTACGTGCCGCAGGACGGAGACGGCGAAATTGTCGTGCGCAATATCGCCACCGGCGTCGACTGGCGTGCGCCGCGCGGCTACCGTCCGCCTGTGCCTCCTCCGGACGATCCGGGCACAAACATTGCCGAGTTTCAGGCCGAGCTGGCTCGCTTGCTGCGTCCAGTCTTCACGGCCGACAGTCGTCTCCTGATCTTCGGCACTGAGCCAACCAAAGCCGAAGTAAACAAGGCTAAAAAAGAAAAGAAGAAACCTGAAGAGATGCCGAAGAATGGGCTCAGCATTATGGATCTCTCGAATGGAACCGTGACGCGAATCGAAAGAGTAAAGACGTTTCGCGTGCCCGAAGACGGGTCGGGCTATTTTGCTTACTTGATGGAGGCTAAGCCGGAAGAGAAACCAAGTGGACCAGCAAAACCTGAATCGAGCCCGGCAGGTGAAGCCACTGCTCCCGCGGCTTCACCATCGCCTTCAGCGCCCGCAACGCCGCGCGGATCTTCCGCTCGTGGGAAGAAAAAGGAATATGGGACCGAGCTGGTGCTCCGCAACACCGTCACCGCGACCGAGCGCAAGTTTAGCGACGCGCTCGATTTCATCATCAGCAAAGACGCGAAAACACTCGTCTACACCACCTCATCTCGAAAAGAAGAAACCAACGGCGTTTATGCGGTCGTTACCGATGGTGATGGTCCACCAGTCACACTGCTCAGTGGTAAAGGAAAATATCAACGTCTCACCTGGGATGAAGAGAACACGCAGCTCGCATTTACCAGCGATAAAGAAGACGCAGACGCGAAGCAACCGAAGTTTCGCGTTTACCACTGGAATCGCAAAGATCCGCAAGCCACTGAGGTCGTCTCGATAAGCTCGGAGGGTTTCCGCAAGGAGTTCGTCGTCAGTGAGCGCGCGAATCTGAGTTTCTCGCTCGATGGCAGTCATCTGTTTTTCGGAACGGCGCCTCCGCCGGAACCCGAAAAGAATGCGGACGAAGAAATTCCCGCGGACGAGAAGGTCCTCGTCGATCTCTGGCACTGGAAAGACGACTATGTCCAGCCGATTCAAAAGGTACGCGCCGAGCAGGATCGCAATCGATCGTATCGCGCAGTTTACGATCTGCAGACGAAGAAATTTGTTCAACTCGCCGACGAGTCGATGGAAAGTATTTCGCCATCGAATGACGGCAGTTACGCAATCGGCGGCGACAATCGTAAATATCGAACGATGTCGGACTACGATCCGGGTTTTACTGACTACTACCTTGTCAATACTGCCGACGGTTCGCGCAAATCACTATTGACCAAACAACGCAACGCCGTTTCTCTGTCGCCCAACGCGAAATTCGCGATCTACTTCGACGGCAAAGACTGGTATTCCTACTCGGTCGCCGACGGCGCCACTGCAAACCTGACCAAAAACATCTCAGTAAACTTCTTCAACGAAGAGAACGATACACCTTCAACACCCGGGTCATACGGGATTGCCGGCTGGACCAAAGACGACGCCGACGTTCTCATCTACGACCGTTTCGACATCTGGCAAGTTTCGCCTGATGGCAGCCGCGCAAAGAATCTCACTGACGGCGTCGGCCGCAAGGAATCAACAACGCTGCGTTACGTGCGGCTCGATCCGCGAGAGCGTTCGATTGATCCCGACAAACCAATGCTGCTCTCGGCCGAAAACCAGGAGACGCGTGACTCAGGATATTATCGCGACAAGGTCAATAGCAGTGCGCTACCGCAGAAACTGCTGATGGCCGCGAAGGATTTCAACAATCCGGCGAAAGCAAAAGACGCCGACGTGCTGATCATGACTGCATCGCGGTTCGATCAGTTTCCCGACATCTGGGTGACTAACAGCTCCTTCCGCGAACTGAAGCGCATCAGCAATGGCGACACGCAACGCGCCGCATACAACTGGGGCACCGGCGAACTGGTGAGTTTTAAAAACACAGACGGCGTCCCGTTGAAAGGGTTACTTCTCAAACCGGATAACTTCGATCCGAAAAAGAAGTATCCGATGATCGTCTACATTTACGAAAAGCTCTCGCAGGGCTTGCACGCTTTTCGTAATCCCGCGCCGGGCACGTCGATCAACCCGACCTACTACGTTAGCAACGGCTATCTCGTCTACATGCCCGATATCGTCTACACAATCGGTTATCCAGGCAGCAGCGCATTGAAGTGCGTGTTGCCGGGAATTCAGGCTGTGGTTGATCGCGGCTACGTAAATGAGAACGCGATCGGCATCCAGGGACACAGTTGGGGTGGTTATCAGATCGCATACATGGTGACGCAGACGAATCGTTTCAAAGCGGCAGCGCCTGGCGCACTCGTGGCCAACATGACGAGCGCTTACAGCGGCATTCGTTGGGGCACGGGACTGCCGCGACAGTTTCAATATGAACGCGCGCAGTCGCGTATCGGCGGCAGTCTCTGGGATTATCCGCTGCGCTTTCTCGACAACTCTCCGATCTTCCGTGCTGATCGAGTTGAGACACCGCTGCTGATGATTCATAACGACGAAGACGATGCAGTGCCGTGGTACCAGGGAATCGAGTACTTCCTCGCGCTACGTCGTTTGGGCAAAGAAGCGTACATGTTCTCTTACAACGGAGAGAAGCACGGGCTGCGCAAGCGCATCAATCAGAAGGATTACACACGACGCTTGCAGGAGTTTTTCGATCACTTCCTGAAAGGCGCCCCCGCTCCGGAGTGGATGGAGAAAGGCATTCCCTACCTCCAGCGTGAGAAAGAAAAAGAGAAGTACCGGACTTCGGAAGATAATCCGTAATCAATCGGCGTTCATCCGCGGCTAAATCTTAGTCTGGCCTCAAGTTGCTCCCGGCGACTTCTGCTTAGTCGAAGCTGGCGGCCGTCGTCGAGTACAACGATGTAGTCGCCGTTGAAGTGTGGGTGCATCTCCTTGATGCGTTCGAGATTCACAATGATCGATCGATGGATACGCACAAACTTCGCCGGATCGAGCCGTCCTTCGAGGTCGTTCATCTTCTCGCGCAGCAGGTGTGTTTTACGACCGGCATGCAGCTTCGCATAATTTCCGTCTGCTTCGATGAAATCGATCTCGTCAACCTTCAACAGCATCATGCGATTTGAGGTTTTGATCATCAGCCGCGTCAGATAGCTCTGCTGCTCGCCTGAAACTTTGCGCTCGCTCTTGCGATCTTCCAGTAAGGCGAGAAGCCTCTGGCTCAACTTGTCGATCTCGCTTGCCGCAATCTGCGACTTCGCGCGTTCCAGGGCCCGGGCAAATCGCTCGTCGTCAAAAGGCTTTAAGAGGTAGTCGAGTGCGTGAACGTCGAAGGCCTTCAGAGCATATTGATCGAATGCGGTAACAAAGATGATCGCTTGAATCTGCTCCGGACCCACGCGCGCAAGCACATCAAAGCCGTCCATCTCCGGCATCTGAATGTCGAGAAAGATCAGATCGGGTGAATGCGAGTTGATGGCTTTGACTGCCTCGTGGCCATTGCGACACTCGTCCACAATTTCAATTTGCGGATCTTTTTCCAGCAACACACGAAGGTTACGCCGTGCCAGCGGCTCGTCGTCGACAATTAATGTCTTAATCTTCGCCTTCATTGAGAAGCAGTCCTGAACGGGAGTAGTATCGTTACCTCAACTCCTCCGGCAGGTCGATTCCGAATATCAAACTGATGATCGTCGTCGTAGAGCTGTTGCAAACGCGCCGCAGTGTTTGCCAAACCGATTCCGGCACTGCTTTTCAATTGCCAGTCATCCGGCAAACCGGCGCCGTCGTCGTAGACAGTCAGTCGCAAATGACCATCTTCAAGAGCGGATCTGATACCAACCACCCCCGAATCTGCGCTGCGCCCAATTCCATGCCGCAGCGCGTTTTCCGTGAGCGGCTGGAGTATCAGGTTCGGAACCATTGCGTTCGTCGTGGCAGGATGGATGTCGTAAGAGATACGCAGCCGATCAGAGAATCTCATTTGCTGAATACTCAAATACAGCTTAATGAAGCTGATCTCTTCTCTTAATTCAATTTCTTGTTCCGAGGAATGATCGAGTGTGTGACGCAGAAGATCGCTCAATCCTACGAGCATGTTGACAGCCGTTTGATTCTTGTTATCGCGCACAAGGCCCACGATGCTGTTCAGCGTGTTGAAGAGAAAATGTGGATGCAACTGCATTCGCAGTGAATCCAGTTGAGCCTGCGCCAATTGAGCTTCGAGTCGTGTAGCCAGAAATTCGCGCTCACGATACTTGCGATAGTAGTCGAGCGCATAACAGATCCCGATCACGCCGCCATAGATCAGTAGATCAGAACCGAACGATCCCTTCATGCGCGAGAGGAAGCGAGGCCAGAAATCCGTGGGGCTCTCACCCATATTGTCAAAGGGCTTGATGGTTACGTTAATTATCGTGGCGGCGGCGCTATGAATGGCGGATATTAAGAAGAACGCCGGTAAATGAACCACAAGACTCCGCAGCCACGTCTCACCCACAAGCGAAAACCTGCGCGCAAGCCAGACAATGGCGGGCGTCAGCGGCGCCCATGCCAGCCACGTCAGGATGCCCCAGGTAAAAATGCGCCACGCCGCGTGGCCCATTCCCTCGGCCTCAACCTCGAAGTAAATCGGGCCGGCATAGATCAATCCGAGCATCGCCCAGACACTAATGACGATGCTCCAGACAGATATCTTCGACAGCTCTTTTGTGCCTTTTGTGCCTTTTTGTGGCTGGTTCACCTTTTGTATTTTGCCACTAAACTCACACAATCCAACCCTTGCTCTGGTATTCCATGTAAGTAGCAGTGGTCTGGGCCACTTCGCGGCCGAAGTATCTATCAACTACGCGCAACGCGAGATCGATTCCGGAAGTCAAACCACCAGCAGTTGAGATCTTCTCGTTCTCGACAAAACGCAGCCCGCGCTTGAGACCAACATCGGGAAACGCCTTGGCAAATTGAGCGAAAAAGTCGTGATGCGTGGTGGCTTCCTTGCCTGAGAGTAGACCTGCCTTACCAAGTTGAAAGGCGCCGGTACAGACGGACATGATCACGTCGGTTGAGGTCGACATCTTGCGCAACCAGGCATGCAGCGCCTGCGATCCGCGCTGCGCGGGCACCACGACGACCTTTGGTTGCGGCGCCGAATCGAAGGTGTAATCGGGCACAAGCTTGAGTCCGGCTGAGCCTGCCAGCGGCTCGGTCTTTTCCGAGACGGTGAACAACTCAAACGGCATCTGCTCATCCATATCCTTACCGCGGTCTCTGACCATCACATCTTGAAAAACTTCCCACGGTCCGGCAAAGTCGATCACAGTAACTCCATCGGAGATGGCGAACGCCACCGGAATTTTTCCTTTCGCCGGCGGAGTCAGCTTGCTTGCGGCTCCGGAAATCAGGAAGTTACCGGCAAACACGTTTGGAACAGATGTGGCTGCCATGACAATCCCTAAACTGGCACTTTGACTCATGAATTCTCTTCTCTTCATTTCTTCCTCCAGGGCGAGTGATTTCACGCAGTCTAGTGCCTGCCATTACACGGGGGACTTAGTTTGTTCCAGATTGTGTAAATTTCGCAGTAAAAGGCGCGACAGGTGGGATGAACCGCTCCTTGGAGTGCGGCGCCAGGCCGCCGCACTCCAAGGAGGCGTCCGATTTCAAATTAGTATTTCGCGACGCCTGGATCGACGTCTTCAGACCACGCGGTGATGCCGCCTTTCAAGTTGATCAGCCGTCCTGAAAAGCCCGCACGCTTGAGCGCTTCAATCGCTTTCGCACTGCGCACGCCACCCTTGCAGTGAACGATCGTCTCCACTTCAGGATCGATCTCCGTCATGCGACTCACAACATGACCCAGCGGGATCAACTTCGTTCCCGGTATGCGCGCGATCTCAAACTCGTGCGGCTCACGCACGTCGATAATTTGGATCTTATCCCCACGCAAACGACGCGCGTTGAGTTCCGTAGCAGAGATCTCTTCGAGCTTGGAGTCAGGCTGTGGCGTCTGATGCGCTGCCACTCCGCAAAACTCTTCGTAGTCGATCAGTTCTTTGATGGTCGGTTGCTCACCACAAACCGGACACTTCGGATCTTTGCGCAGTTTGAATTCACGAAACTTCATGGGCCACGCATCAAACAACAACAGCCGATTGATCAGC
The DNA here is from genome assembly GCA_036003745.1 of Pyrinomonadaceae bacterium. Classification (GTDB taxonomy): domain Bacteria; phylum Acidobacteriota; class Blastocatellia; order Pyrinomonadales; family Pyrinomonadaceae; genus PSRF01. The sequence goes on along the minus strand of DASYSD010000059.1, from coordinate 110,354 downwards.
AGATCCTCTGCACCGAGAATTATCTTGATTGTTTCGTTCGCCTGGATCGCACCGACAATGCCCGGCAACACGCCGAGCACACCGCCTTCAGCACACGAAGGTACGAGCCCTGGCGGCGGAGGCTCGGGATATAGACATCGATAGCACGCGCCCTTCTCGGCCCAAAAGACACTTGCCTGACCTTCAAATCTGAATATCGAACCGTAGACGTTGGGCTTGCCACTCAACACACATGCATCGTTGACAAGATAACGTGTGGGAAAGTTATCGGTGCCATCAACAATGATGTCGTAGTTACGGAAGAGCCGCATTGCGTTTTGGCTTGTCAGCCGCGACTCGTGCGTCTCGATCTCGATGTGTGGATTGATGTCGCGCAGGCGGTCGCGTGCCGATTCGATTTTTCGCCGGCCGAGATCTTTGGTGCCATGAATGATCTGGCGCTGTAAATTCGATTCTTCTACTACGTCGAAATCGACGATGCCAATCCGGCCCACACCGGCCGCGGCCAGATACATTCCCACCGGCGCGCCAAGTCCGCCTGTTCCAATCATCAACACACTGGCCGCTTTCAAACGACGCTGTCCCTGCATGCCGACCTCTGGCATGATCAGGTGACGGCTGTAACGCAGAATCTCTTCGTTCGACAATTCCGGCAGAGTCTGGCCGACTTCCGATTCGATCACTGCGCCACCCGCGATAGAAGGAACGATCATGATTGTGTCGCCGTCTTTGACGGGCGTTTCCGGACCCGATGCGTGACGAATGTCTTCGTCGTTGAGATAGACGTTGACGAAGTTACGCAAAACGTTCTGATCGTTGAAAAGATGCCGGCGCAGAGCGGCATGCGTTGCGGTGAGCAGATCGAGCGCCTCGCCCGCCGTTTGTGCGTCAACAACAATCTGTGACTGACCACCGGCGAATTGTCTGAGCGGCGCCGGTATTGTAATTGTGACTGGCATGATTGAAACCTCTCGATGAATAGGACCTGTAGACCTAATTGACCTATATTGTTGTAACTTTCAACTCCTCTTGATTGAACCGCGAACGATCCGCTTCCTGTTCCCACGAATAAAGATCACCAGCATGGCCCTCGCTCGTTGAAATGATGATGTACGAATAAGTGGGCCACGCGTGCTCCAGGTCGTACCGTGACGGCACGGCCGGCGAATCCGGATGCGAGTGGTAAAAGCCGACCACTTCGAGCTGTCGCGAGCGCGCGTACTGTTCACCACGTAAGAGCTCTTCCGGCTGAATCAAAAATCGGTTCCGCTTCGCGCTCTCCTCGCGCGCATTCGAGATTGGATACGTCTCGTTAACTACCTTCCCGTCTGCTTCGTAACGGCCGAGCAGTAACCCGCAACACTCGTAAGGATAATCCCGCACGCCGTGCTCTCGAATTTCCCTGAGTAACGACTCTGAAATGCTGATCATTTGGAAAGCGCCTGTTCGATATCAGCAATAATGTCGTCGATCTTCTCGATCCCCACGGAGATGCGCACCAATCCATCCACAATTCCTAATTCCTGTCTTCTCGCTGGTATTAGATCTCTGTGCGAAGCTGTCGCCGGATGCAGCACGCTTGTGAACACGTCACCAAGACTTGAAGAACGCACAATCAACTTCAGCGCATCCATAAAACGAAATGCTTCTTCCTTCGTGTTGTCTCGCAGCTCAATAGAGACGAGCGCGCCAATCCCTGGATAATGAACGCGACCGATGCTTTGGTGCTCCTGCAAATGACCCGCCAGCGCCCGCGCGTTTTCACACTGCCGATCCATTCGCACCGCTAGCGTCTTCAAGCCACGCAGAACTTCGTGTGCTTCCCAAACGCCCAACACGCCCCCGACAAGTTTCATCGTGCTGACTAGCGCCAAACTATCCATCTCGTCACGTGAGACGACAATTCCGGCCATCGCATCAGCATGGCCACCAAGATATTTCGTCGCGCTGTGAACGACCATGTCCGCACCCAGCTTTAAAGGCTGACGTAGATAAGGCGTCGCAAACGTGTTGTCGATGATCAAACGTGCGCTGTTCTCCCGCGCGATCTCGACACAGGCCTCGATATCACAAACCTTAAGCAGTGGATTCGAGATCGTCTCAACGATCAAAACCTGTGGTCGAATCTCACGGGCCGTATCACGCACCGTTGCAAGATCACTGAAATCGATGTGAACCGTCTTAACTCCGAAATTTGCGAGGACGTTGTTCAGCAGAGCCGTCGTTGCTCCGTAAAGATCCTGTGAAGCGAGCACTGTCGATCCGGCTTTCAAATCACATGCGATCAGCGCCGCGTGGACGGCTGCCATGCCGGTTGAGTAAGCACAGGCAGTTGCGCCTTCTTCGACTTCGCGGACAGCTTCTTCGAGCGCCGCAACAGTCGGATTGCCGTAACGTGTATAGATGAATCCCTGCTTCTCGCCGCTGAAGACCTGATCGATCTCCTGCATGGATCCGTAGGTGAACGTTGCGGTTGCGTAGATTGGAGTCGAAACTGGCATTGCATCCGGCAACGCGCGTCGCTCTCCACTATGCACAAGTTTGGTGGTGATATCTCGGTTAGTCATAAAGAGTTTTTCTCACGCAACGGCGCAAAGGCGCAACGGTAGTATCTTGTTGGGTTTCCGCTGCGCCGTTGCGCCGTTGCGCGAGAAAGCTTCTTAATCGTTCTCGCTCAAATATCGCTCGCCGCTGTCACAGAGGACGGTCACTACCACAGCCGGTTCCTGCAACGACGCGGCTACTCCCCAGGCAGCAAAAACGTTGGCTCCGGAACTCGGTCCGACCAGCAATCCTTCTTCTCGGGCTAATTTACTGGTCATTAATAACGCATCTTCGGTGGCAACTTCCAGCGTTCCGGCAACAAGTGTCTCGTCAAAAATTCCCGGCGTAGTGGCGGTGGCCATGTGCTTCAGACCTTCGAGGCCGTGTAACGGTGATTCTGGTTGGACTGCGATCGCTTTCACGGTTGCATTTAATTCGCGTAAACGTCTCGAGACGCCGACGAAAGTACCCGAGGTTCCGAGGCCGGTCACAAAGTGTGTGACACGGCCTTCAGTTTGTTTCCAGATCTCGTTGGCGGTAGTTTCATAATGAGCTAACCAGTTGGCGTCGTTGTTGTATTGATCGGGATAGAAATACTTCTCGGGGTCTGCAGCAAAGAGCTCACGTGCGATTAGCTGAGCGCCATCGGTGGAAAGCATCGGATCGGTCTCGACGATCTCGACACCGTAACTTCTCAAAATTCGTTTGCGTGCCGGGCTGGCGTTCTTTGGCAGGCAAACTTTAACGAGATACCCGCGCGACGCTCCGATCATTGCGTAAGCAATCCCTGTGTTGCCGCTGGTAGCATCGATGATCGTCATTCCGGGCTTTAACTTACCGCTGCGTTCGCCCTCGAGAATCATCGAAAGTGCGGCCCGGTCTTTTACCGAGCCACCCGGATTCAGATGTTCTGCCTTCGCAAAAACCTGAACCCCTTCGTTCAACTCCGCGTCGAGCAGTCGCAAACGAACGAGCGGCGTGTGCCCGATGTTTGCTTCAAGGGTTCCCGGCGCAATTCCGATTCTCCAACTGTCTAAAACATCCAGATGCATGATCGTTCCCGGTTCTAATAAAAAACCGGTCGCGACTTCCAGGAAGTGCGACCGGTTCGGCGTTAAATTCTGCTGGTGGCTTAGCTTATCCGCTACTCCTGCCCGCAAACGGCCTCTCGGTCGCGGTGCAATAACACCACTGACAATAGAGACAACATGCGCAGGCCTTCATCATCATGACGATATGGGAAAACTATAGGCGCGGCCCATTTGACTGTCAAGTTGGCTATCCGACACTTTCCGCGTTATCTTTGCCACATGTCTGATTGGCCTTCATTACCACTCGAAGAATGGAAAGATACGTGCGCCACTCTCCACATGTGGACGCAGATCGTGGGCAAGGTTCGGCTGGCGCAAACGCCTTTAGTTAACCACTGGTGGAACGTGCCGCTCTATGTATCGGCTAGTGGGTTAACTACAACTGCGATGCCTTACGATAAGAGATTCTTCGAAATGGAGTTTGATTTCATCGATCACCATCTCGTGATCAAGTGTAGCGATGGCACCACGTCGCTCGTGCCGTTACAACCGAAGAGCGTCGCAACGTTCTATGAGGAAACGATGAACGCACTCAACCAGCTCGGACTGGCGGTTAAGATCTGGAAGATGCCTGTGGAAATACCTGATCCGATTCCGTTTGATCAGGATCATCAACATGCGTCCTACGATCGCGAATATGTCGAGCGGTTCTGGCATGTACTGCGTTCGTCAGAGCGAGTAATGCAGGAGTTTCGCTCGCGATTTATCGGCAAAAGCAGTCCGGTGCACTTTTTCTGGGGCAGCTTCGATCTTGCGGTGACTCGTTTTTCCGGAAGACCTGCGCCACCGCGACCCGATGCCGACGTGATCACTCGAGAAGCATATTCGCATGAAGTTATCAGTCACGGTTGGTGGCCTGGTCAGGGACCACTCGGCAAGGCGGCGTTTTATTCATACACAGCTCCGGCGCCTGATGGTTTAAGTGAAGCGAAGGTGCGGCCTGAGCAGGCGTTCTACAGTAAAGATTCAGGCCTGTTTTTGTTGCTGTACGACGACCTGCGTAACATTGCGGATCCTGAAGGAGTTTTGCTGGACTTTCTGCAAAGCACGTATGAGGCGGGTGCGACGCTCGCAAAGTGGGATCGGGCTGCACTCGAAAGGGTATAGGGACAGGATTTACAGGATGTTTCAGGATGAGCAGGATTTCCTGTTCATCCTGTACAAAATCCTGTACATCCTGTCCAACGTACCGCTAGAATTTAAACCGCACGCCGAGTTGAACCTGTCGCTCACCTAAGAAAGTCCGTGGACCACCAAACGGTGTCGACACTGCGGGATTCGTCAAGACCACTGCCGACGAACTCGCAATCCCATATCGCCCCGTGTTAACGGTCGCAATATTCGATCGATTGAAGAGGTTGAACGCCTCAACAAGGAAACTAACACTGTACTTCTCGGTAAACTTGAACGCCTTCGTCACGCGAGTATCAAAGATATAAATGCTCGGCGTCGTGAAGCCGTTTCGCGCCGTTCCAGGGACGCGATCAGTGCTCGGATTACCATCACGATTTGCATCGCCGGCAATCAAAGCCGAATACGCAAATCCGGACTGGAGTGTAATGATTCCGGAGAAAGTCCAATTGCTCAGCAGATGTCTCGCAAACGCGTTGTCCTGCTGGACCAACCCAATCTCGTAGACCGGACTGAGCACCAAGCGGTGTCGGATGTCGAGATCGCTGCGACCCCAATCTGCATTGATGTCGAGATTGTTTTGCAAACCCTTCGCATCGTCAGCGCCGACGACGACCATGGTCTGGTCAGGGCGATTATCGTTTGTGTCTGAGAATGTGTAAGCTGCTATGAATTGGAAGCCACGTGTGAAGCGACGCTTCAATTCCATTGCGAGTGCGTTGTAGCGCGAATTTGCTGTGCTTTCAAACAAGCTTATTCTCGCAAACCCGGGTATCGGACGTGCGGTTGGATGTCGCAGCACTGAAAATGTCTGTGCCGCCGGATCGGTGAGCGTCGTTGCGACCGGTGTGCCCAAATTGATGTCGCGTGTGCGGCTTAGGTGGACACCGCGGAAGTAGAGATAACTAACCGACAAACTCGTATTAGCAAACAATTCCCGCTCGACGCCGAGACGTCCCTGCTGTACGTAAGGCTGCGCGTAATCTTTTGCAAACAGATAAAGACTCGGATTCACGCCACCAGCAGTCGGTGGCGCACTAAAGATGTTCGGATAGGCCGGACATGGGTTACTGGGTGTGGTCGTACAGGTCAAACTCACACCAGTGACCTGTATTCCGTTTTGCGAATGCGAGGTGCCGAGCATGATCGCCGGTGTACGTCCGAAGAAAATGCCGTAACCGCCACGCAACACCGTCTTTTCGTCAAACGCATAACTAAAGCCAAAACGCGGTCCAAAGTTGTTGCCGTCACGAACCGGCGTGGCCGTACTCAAACCGACCGCTGCCAAAGCAGCGCTGGGATTGTTCACTGCCGGCTCAGCAAGATCTTGCAGGTCGTAGCGCAAACCAAGATTCAAAGTGAGCTTCGGACTGATGCGCCAGTCGTCCTGAATAAACAGGCCATATTCATTCAAATCCGGATGCGTTGTGGCGCCGGAAGTTCCCGCCCCGGCAAAATTTTGCGTAAATGAAGCCGGCGTGTTTGACGCAAACAATGCGTAAGAATTGAATGTAAACTGACCACTAAAAAGACCCGGGAAGAAGTTGAAGACGCGATCAAAATTGAGATCTGCGCCGAATTTCAGACTATGCTTACCGCGTGTGTAACTGACAACGTCGATAAACTGCGCGCGCTTGATCGTCGTTTCACGCGGGCTGAAATTGTTCCTTCCCAACTGCAAAAATCCGCCCCCGGTTTGAATGCGCGCTTCGGTAGCATCGCTGTTGGCTTCGCCCGGCTCACGGTCACGACCAAACTGGAAACGAAACTCATTGACGAGCACGGGAGTTAACGTGGAGATCCAGGAACCCGAGAACGTCGTGGTCTTTGCTACGCTGTTGCCGGAGTGTTCTTCAACGCTCAAAGGGCCGCCGTTTTCGTTGTTGTTGCCGGTGAAGTTCTGTTGATTGAAACGCAGCACCAGCTGGTTTGAGTTGTTCAGTCGAATGTCAGACTTGACCATGAACACGTCCTGGTTACGGCCGATTTGATAAGTTTGCATCTTCGGCGCAAGCAGGTTCTGAATGCTCGCGGGCTGTGCGAAGAAGTTTGGCGCATCGACGACGTTGGGAATATTTGAGCGCTGGCCGTCATAAGCAAAGAAGAAAAATGCCCGGTCGTGCTTGATTGGACCACCAATCGTCCCGCCAAACTGGTTGATCTGCGACTTGGGGCGCTTGGCGTTTCGCGCCGTCAGGATTGGAGTGTTGGAATTCAATGCTTCGTCGCGGAAGAACTCAAACGCGCTGCCGTGCCATTCGTTTGTTCCCGATTTGGTGACGACGTTGATTACGGCGCCGCCGGCGCGACCAAACTCCGCCGAGAAGCCGTTTTGATTTACCTGAAACTCCTGCACCGATTCTTCTGAAAACTGGTACGGCGGGCGTGTACCGGTGCGACCAAATGATTGCCCGAAGAACGTGTTGTTATTGTCCGCGCCGTCGACCTGTAGACTGTTGAGAGTGCCTTTCTGACCACCGACCGCGAGATCACCCTGGCGTGTTGGATCGCGCACGACGCTTGGTGTCAGAGTAGCGAAGTCGAGGAAGTTGCGGCCGTTGACGGGCAGGTTCTGAATGGCGCGTTCGTTAACGACCGAAGAAATCGAAGTGCGACTGGTTTCTACCACCTGACCTTCGGCGGAAACGTCAACCATCGCGACTGTCGCGTTGCCGACAGTTAATTGAATATCGAGTGGAGTTTGGCCGCCGACCGTTACGATCACATTGGTGAAACTCGCCGGAACAAATCCCTGCGCGCCACTTGTTTCGACTTTATAGGCGCCCGGCGGGAGAAAGACGATCCGGTAAACTCCTTCATCGTTAGTTTGTGCGGTCTTTTGGAGCCCGGTGGCCAGGTTGGTTGCGGTGACTGTGACGTTTGGAACCGAAGCAGCGTTCGGGTCAGTTATGCGGCCTTCGATGTTGCCGGTGTTTGCCTGTGATTGAGCTAGAACGATAAGCGAGACAGAGAGAAGGGTAGCGATCAGTAGGGGGAATCTGAACAACATGATTTCTTTCCTTTGTTGGGAATAGTATTTACAAGACTTTCCTGAACAAATCCCGTAAATCTGGTCTAAGTCTTTACCGGCCGCCACAACGCCGCTATTTTCTTTCCGCTCGCGGTCTGCAGGAGGCTCATCACTCCCATATATCCAAACCCGAAAAAGAACAGCAGCAGGAAGGGGATCGTTCCCCACATGTGTAGCCGTGCCGAATAAGCGATTGCGAGGAGGAAGTAAACAGCGAAACCCAACTCGAGCAGTGGCAGCAGACCGCGTTTGCGTTTGTACTTCTTGCGTTTCCAGGTAGCGTCGGAAGTCTCTTCAACACGATACTTCGGCGTCCGCACAAACTCCGACTTCACACCTAACAGAGCCTCCAGGACGGCGCGCGCATTTGAAAACGCGAGCCCGATACCAAGTCCCATCACCAGCGGCAGGTGCAACAATCGCGGCGTGCGCTTCTTGTCGAGATACCAAACTGCCGAACCATAAAACAACACCACCGAGATCGATGAAAAGAAAAGCAGTGGCAGGTCCAGGACCATCAGGTGATAAAACGGCTGGTTATAACGCACCAGCAACAACGGAAACTGCAAAAAGCTCGCGACGATCATCAGTGGATAACTGATGTTTCCAGTCAAACGAAAGAACATCTCCAGCTTCACGCGGAGCGGCAGTGGCGCCAGCCAGATACGGGGGTAGAGTTTCAAACCAACCTGCATCACGCCCTTGGCCCAACGTCGCTGTTGTGCTTTGAACGCATTTATCTCGACCGGAATTTCTGCGGGCGCCTCCTCGTCGAGCAGGTATACAAACTTCCATCCCATCAACTGCGCACGGAAACTGAGATCCGTGTCTTCAGTCAGCGTGTCGTGCTGCCAGCCACCGCTCATCTCGATCGCCTGGCGGCGCCAGATGCCGGCAGTGCCGTTGAAATTAAAGAAGCCCCCGGTGCGATTGCGCGTAGTTTGTTCGACGACAAAATGGCCGTCGAGCATGATCGTCTGCAGACGCGTCAGCAAATTGTACTGGCCGTTGATGTGCGACCAGCGCATCTGTGCACAACCAACCATTGGGTCGGTGAAGAAGTCGACCAGCTTGCGCAGGCAGTCGGGTTTGGGTACGAAGTCGGCGTCGAAGATCGCGAGTAGTTCGCCCTTTGCCGATTTGTTGCCGTTCTCGAGAGCTCCGGCCTTGAAGCCAGTACGATCCGAGCGATGAATGTAATGAATATCAAACCCCTGCTTCGCATACTTCGCGACCACCGCTTCCGCGACTTTGACGGTTTCGTCAGTTGAGTCGTCAAGGACCTGGATCTCCAGTTTTTCAAGCGGGTAGTCGATTGCTGTGACGGCTTTGAGCAAACGGTCAACCACATAAAGCTCGTTGAAAAGTGGAAGTTGGACCGTGATTCGCGGCAGCTCGGCTTCGCTGAATCTCGCGTACGGTTCAGGCACGAACTTGCGATAACGCCAGAAGTCGATGACCTGCTTGATGCGGTATGCGCCGTAGACGGCCAGGGTCCCGAGAATCGCGAAATAGATAACCAGAATGATCCAGTCAAAGGTGTCGAGCTTATAGAGCGGACTGATATTGCCCCATGTTTTATTGACTAAATCGTGAAAGTAGCGCTCGAAGATGGCCTGCGGCGGAGGTCCTATAGGACTGGGCCACGGAGTTGGTGCTGGAGACTGAAAAATCATGAATTCGGGTACATCCAAAAGCGCAAGATTCTACCGCATGGCGCCAAAGAATGCGAATTAGCCCTCTAAATTCTACGTTCGGGGGCGCTATAGTCGCTGGGGGCAGCGGCAATGCGTTCCGGTGAAACAAGCGTAAATGTGATCGGGGGTGGTGCGCTTAATCGCAAGCCCCGCAGGCTCCAATCAACAATCCCGGGCATGACGTAAAACACGGCCACACTCCCCAGTAACGCACCCGTAAGCAAACGAGATGTATGCGTGTTTTCCCAAATCCCGAAAAAAGTCAGACTGAAATCGAGCAATAGGGGAAGCGTGGCAATAAGTAACACACGTCGCGGAGGGGTAGCAGCGCTTCTCAGTGAACGCAGCAGCGGATAAATCAGTAGCGTGAACGCAAAACCCGAATATAGACCAGTGCAACGCGAACAAACCGCCAGCTTGTGACCATCAATAAAGTAAGAACGATCCGGACGCTGATGACAGAAAATGCCGAACCCTCGGTAGATCCCCTCCGCCACCTCACTATGGCCACTCGCTGCCGCAACTGGCGCAATCACGATCATTGAAACAATCAAGGTCACGGCAACCGCGCTGATCAACCAAAAGACCAGCGGTCTTCTAGTCGGCACCACCTGCGGCAAATACTGGCTCATCAATTCCTTTTGTGCCTTTTGTGCCTTTTGTGGCTAAAAACGTATGACTGTGTCTGGTCCACCTTCGATGTGCAGCGTATCGACAAAGCGGATGTGGCGCGATTCGGTTGTCATCACGACCGAATGCGTACGCTTGCCTGATCCAAAGAATCGCACACCCTTCAACAGCGCCCCATCCGTCACTCCGGTCGCCGCGAAGATGATCTTCTTTCCCGGTGCGAGATCGTCGGTGTCGTAGACTTTGTTTGGATCGCGGATTCCCATCGTCGCCAGCCGGTCGAGCACTTCGTCGCGGGCCGGCACTTTGTCTTTATCAACTCCCAGTCGATCCGCATCAAACACAAGCCGCGCCTGAATTTCTCCGTTCAAACACTTCATCGCAGCAGCGGTGATGACGCCCTCGGGCGCGCCACCGATTCCCATCAGGGCGTGAATGTTTGTTCCCGCTACCGCTGCCGAGATACCCGCTGACAAGTCGCCATCGGAAATTAAACGAATACGCGCGCCGGCGGCTCTTACATCGGCAATCAGTTTTTTATGTCGCGAACGCTCCAGCACAATCACCGTTAGATCTTCGATGTCGCGGCCGAGGCGCCGCGCGATGTTCTTCAGGTTGTCTTTCACCGGAGCATCAATATCGACCACACCACGCGACGATGGACCAACGACGATCTTATCCATGTAGATATCCGGCGCGTTTAGCAGACCACCACGTTCAGCGGCAGCCAGAACGGCAATCGCATTGTTGGCGCCAAGCGCGCAGAGGTTTGTGCCTTCGAGTGGGTCAACGGCAATATCGACCTCCGGACAAGATTCGGCTATCTCCTCGCCGACGCCAAAACCTCCGCCTACTTCTTCGCCGATATACAGCATCGGCGCTTCGTCGCGTTCCCCTTCGCCGATAACCACGCGTCCGCGCATGGGAACAGTGTCCATTACTTCCCGCATTGCTTCGACAGCTACGTGATCAGAAAACTTCCTGTCACCCTGCCCCATGGTTCTGGCGGCGGCTATGGCCGCGGATTCGGTTACGCGCAAGAAATCCAGAGATAGCTCGCGCTCTGTTCTGAGGTCGTCACCCATCTGCATCTCCTGGTTTAAAGAAGTAATCAGGCCAAAAACTGCTCGTTCATACTAGCAGAGCATCTTACAATTTTGTAACTTCGAATCGTTGTTTCAATTACGCCGAAGGCGTATTTTTTCAAGACTGAAACGGTAGCGCAGAGGTTTTTTTTCCTGTAGACAAAACGCGCTTTTAGCGAGTACTCTCACGCGCACTCTTCGTTTCAGGTCCTCACTATGGATCGAAGAATAGAACTCATCATCGCAAAAATAAAAAGCGATCCAGCAGCCGGCTGGGACTTTGCCACGCTCGCTGTGCTGGTCAACCTCTCGCCTTCGCGCTTTCGTCATCTTTTCAAACAAGAAACGGGGACAACGCCGGCTCAGTATCTGAAGGAAGTCCGTGTGCGCCGCGCAGCGAAGCTTTTGCGCAATACCTTTTTGACGATCAAGCAGATACTTAAAAAGGTAGGTTTGGGTTCAAACGCTCACTTCGTCCGAGATTTCCGTAAGCTCTTTGGAATTACGCCAACTACCTATCGCCGGACCATTAGCCGCACCACCAAACGACGCCGGCGACGAAAAAAGAGATATTCAGCCATTCCGGGCAAAATTTAGCCATTTTCGACAACAAACAGTCATTGACTACGCTCGCCCGCGAGCATAGATTGCCCTCTACCCATCAAGTTCGATAAATCAGTAAATGGAGTCTGAAAAATGTTTTTCCAGTCCTCACGTGGAATGTGTCTTCGCAGCGCACTTATCTGGTTCAGCAGGTGTTTTTTGTTTGCCTTACTCGGAGTCCAGGCTCTGGGCCAGACACCTGAGACTGTGCTGGCCAGAGTCGGCGACAAAGAGATAACTCAGAAGCAGGTAGATGATTCCGTCGCGGCCCAGATCTACCCGATGCAGCAGCAGCTTTATGCGGTCCGGAAGGCGGCACTGGAGAATCTTGTGACCAGGAGGATTCTCGAGAGCGAAGCTTCGGCCCGAGGCGTTCCCGTCGAAGAGCTTCGCAAACAACTCACCACCGGGGAGATAAAAGTGACGGGCGCGCAAGTTGAAGAAGCTTACAAACAGAATGCTTCGTTTTTCGCCTCAATGAGTCCTGACGAAGCGCGTGAGCGTTTGCGACTCGATCTCGAAAATCAGGCACGCATGAAGCACTATCGTGCGGGCTTGGAAGCCTTGCGAAAGAAGTGGACCGTCAGTATCGACTTCTCGCTGCCAGTGTTTGTTTCAGAGTTGGACGACGGTGTCTCACCCGCGAAGGGACCCGCGAATGCACGTGTGACGATTGTGGAGTTTTCTGATTTCGAATGTCCCTTCTGTAAACAAGTGCAGACTACTCTGAATCAGATTATCGAAAGCTATGGCAAAGACGTGCGTCTGGTCTTCAAACATTTTCCGTTGGAGGGCCATCGAAACTCTTTGCCAGCGGCGCGAGCGGCGTATTGTGCCGCCGAACAGGAACGTTTCTGGCAGTTTCATGATGCGCTTTTTACCAGGCGAGACCTCTCGCCGCCGGCAATCGAACAGATTGCGTCAGAGCTCGGACTCGGGCTTCCGAAATTCCAGGCGTGCTTCAAATCGGAGCAGTCGCGAGCGGCCATCGTCAAAGATCTTGAAGCTGCCCGATTGTTTCGAATCGACAGCACACCCAGCTTTCTTGTAAATGGAAAATTAATCAAAGGAGCGCTCAGCTTTACCGATTTTCAAAAAATCATCGAGCAGGAGCTAAACCGTAGCGTTAGTCAAAAACCGTCCTCAACCAATTAGGAGATCCTCACATGAAACGAATTGTTTGCTTCGTCTTTACCGTACTAGTCGTTTCTTCGACAACCGCTCTTTCAGTGTTCGCTCAAGGTCACTCCTCCCAACAGGAAAAGGTCGTGCGCGATACTTACAGGAAGCTGGAAACCTATAACGCCGCCGCTCAGGTATTTCAAAACGAACTCACGCGAAAACCTTTTCGCGAGGATGCGAATTTGAAATTCGTGATTAGTGATTTTAGTTTTGGAAGTATTCAGGAAATCCTCTACAAACCGTATCGAGATCTGGTGACATTGCCAGCCGGCGATATTGTGACGCTTACTCGGGCTGGTTATTCTCTTAATGGTGGACCACAGGAAGCGACGTACGAAGCTGTGTGGGAAGCCGGCCAGTATGCTTCTGTCTTTGATCCGGTCTGGACCGTGGCCGATGTCTTCCATTTTGAGCCTGCCAGATACTACAACGTAAAAAGTTACGCCTCTTATCACGTGACCGTTACGTTGGCGGGAAGATCTCGTAGCTACAGCGCTCTGGCACTGTTTCGAGATGCACCGGATAGCCCTGAATCTGAAGTGCCAGACTTTTGGGACGCTATTGTCAACGGGCTTGGTAATGTCTGGGAAGAGAAACGTCCCGCGTACAAGGCAAAGACTAAGGTGATGGAGACACAGACTTCATCATCTTCAGACTTCACAGCGCTGATGACCGACGACGGTCTCATGCTCGATTCAGGGGGTGGTGACGGTGAAGATGTTCAAATCAACCCTGACGATGGTGCGTTCGCACAGGCATCGAGCTCAACGCCGTTATCCTTCTGGCTCAGCGGAGATGATGAGGAACATGCGTCGGGGCGGCACGCGGGCACCGCCGAATTCACCGGCGTTTGCGAATTGCTGCCAGGTAGCCTGCAACGCTGTTCTGTAAAGATCGACAACTTTGCAGCCTTCGAAACGGGCACGTTGAGCAACGTGACGCCATTCTTCTTTCACGTCGGGTCAAAGGACAAGAAAACCGAGAACGGCACTGGACCACTCGGCAGCCCTGTATCGTGTGCAGCGGGAACAGGAGTGGCCTTCTCATCTTGCCTGTTCGCCAGCAACTGCGGCGGGAGTGCCACTCTGTCGCTCAGTATCCTGATTGCTTCCGTTTCAGCGAGTGTCAGCGGTGGGAACCTCTGGCGTGATTCACATGCCGAAGGGTATAAGTGCAATCTTTCCAGCAGCGCCGGTGGCAGTTGCACAACGCCTGCATTTGATGGCACCTGCCCGATTGGCACCAGTCCAAACGGGTCCGGACTCTGTTGCTTCACCACGGCAAACAATTGCGGCGTAACCTTCGCCAGCAAATGCATGATGTACGGTGGCGATTATGATTTCCTCAGCTGCACCTGTCTCGGCTGCGACACGTGTGGTGGCTCTCCGATTGTGATTGACATCGCCGGCGATGGCATCGTTCTCACTAATCCGTCCGCTGGTGTCGACTTTGATCTCAATGGGAACGGGACTAGAGATCATCTTGGCTGGACACAACCAAACTCGGACGATGCCTGGCTGGCGCTGGACCGCGACGGCAATGGAACGGTGGATAAGGGAGCTGAACTGTTTGGAGATTTTACGCCGCAGCCGCCGTCTAGTAACAAGAATGGTTTTCTGGCACTGGCCGAGTTTGATAGGCCTTTGAATGGTGGGAATGGTGACGGACTAATCGACAATCGCGACTCAGTCTTCGAGAAGCTTCGTCTATGGCAAGACAAGAATCACAATGGCATTTCCGAGCCTGAAGAGCTTCACACACTCGCGTCATTGAACGTTGAGGCTTTTGAGCTGGAGTTCAAGGAATCGAAGCGGGTCGATGAGTACGGGAACGAATTCAAGTACCGCGCCAAGGTGCGAGACGTGTCAAATGCAAACGTCGCGCGCTGGGCGTGGGACGTTTTTCTCTCCCACTAAAAATCAGTCCACGATCCGTGTTAATCCGTGGCAAATTTCTGCCACGGATTCACGCGGATTCTATTTTTTCCAGGCGGGCAGCGTCCTGCGTGCTGGTTTTTCCTTCTTCAAACCGAGAGCCCAGTCGGCCTGCATCAGCGTGTGGATATCGCGCGTGCCCTCGTAGATGATTGCGGCTTTGCAATTACGCAGGTAGCGCTCCACCGGATAATCGTTTGCATACCCATTCGCACCATGAACCTCGATCGCCATCGAAGCGGCTTTCTCACTTCGCGTCGTGGCTTGCCACTTCGCGAGACTCGTCGCTTTGGCGTTGGCCTTGCCCTCGTTCTTTAACCAGCCGGCACGCAACCACAGTAAGTGGCTCATCTGGTAATCGGCTTCCATCTCTGCGATCTTCTGCTTCACGAGCTGGTGATTTGCTATCCGAGTCCCAAACGTCTCACGTGTGTTTGCATATGAAACAGAAGCGTCACGCGCGGCACGAATCACCCCGGTGGCTCCCGAAGCAACCGTGTAACGTCCCTGCTCGAGTGCGAACATCGCAATCTTGAAGCCCTCACCCTCTTCGCCGACCATGTTCTCATGCGGCACGCGTACATCCTGCAATGAAAAGTAACCGGTGTTGCCGGCTCGAATACCGAGCTTGCCGTGAATCGTTCCTGACGAGAACCCTTTCATGTTGCGCTCAACAATGAAACACGACATCCCTGTGTGATCGCGTTGACGTCGCTTTTCTTCATCAGTCCAGCAAAAGAAGAGAAAGTTGTCAGCCACATCAGCCAGACTGATCCACATCTTTTCGCCGTTCAATACCCATTCGTTACCTTCGCGACGCGCCGTCGAACGCGCCCCCACCACATCAGAGCCAGCGCCCGGTTCAGTTAAGCCATAGGTGGCAATCTTTTCGCCCTTAGCCTGCGGCACAAGGTACTTCTGCTTCTGCTCTTCACTTCCCCAGGTAAAAAGCGTTAACGAATTCAAACCCGTGTGGACCGACATCACCACTCGCATGAATGTATCGACCGCCTCCAGTTCCTCGCAAACGAGGCCGAGAGAGATGTAATCGAAACCGGCGCCACCGTACTCTTCGGGAATGCAAACGCCCAGCAGATTCAAAGCGGCCATCTTTTTCAGCACGGAGGGCTCAAAATGCTGCTTTTCATCCCATTCTTTTATGTGGGGCGCAACTTCCTTTTGCGCAAACTCACGCACTGTTTGCACCAGTGCCTTGTGATCGTCGGTCAGTTCAAAATCAATCATTTGATTACTCTTTCCAGTTGGGTGCTAAAAATGACCGGACATCTTACCGGAGCCCACAAAAAAGCACAAAATCATTCACCGTGCTAACTGTGCATTTTCTGACTGTTTGTGGCTATACTTCGATCATGCCGAAGAAAAATCGAGCCGGTGATGTCACGACCGTCGGTCTGGTGCAGATGAGTTGTGACCCCAAGCCGGAAACCAATCTGAAGAAGGCTATCGCAGGTATCAACGATGCTGCGAACCGCGGTGCGCAGATTATTTGTTTGCAGGAGCTTTTTCGCTCCCAGTACTTCTGCCAAACAGAAGACATACAACTCTTTAAACTCGCCGAAACTATTCCCGGACCATCGACAGAGGCTCTTGGTAAAGTGGCGCGCCAAAACAAAGTGGTCATCATCGCCTCGCTCTTCGAGAAGCGAGCAGCAGGCGTTTATCACAATACAGCCGTGATGATCGACGCTTCGGGAAAAATTGCCGGCAAGTATCGCAAGATGCACATCCCTGACGACCCGCTCTACTACGAGAAGTTTTATTTCACGCCAGGCGATCTCGGTTTTCAAACTCACGATACAACTTACGGCAAGATCGGAACACTAGTTTGCTGGGATCAATGGTTCCCCGAAGCGGCGCGACTAACTGCGCTGGGTGGAGCTCAATTTCTCTTTTATCCGACCGCGATTGGCTGGCTTCCGGACGAAGAACCGGAGATGAACCAGGCCCAACACTCAGCCTGGGAAACGATTCAGCGTGGGCATGCGATTGCCAACGGAATTTACGTGGTCGTCGTGAATCGAGTCGGTCGTGAGGGAAAGCTGACGTTCTGGGGCCAGTCGTTTGTGGCAGATCCATTCGGCCGCATCATTGCCAAAGCGTCGGCCGATCAGGAAGAAGTGTTCGTCGTCGATTGTGATCTTTCAAAGATTGAAGAGACGCGTCAAAACTGGCCGTTCCTGCGCGACCGCCGCATCGATGCCTACGAAGGACTGCGCTTTAGATTTGGTGGATCGCTATGAGTTACGGCCCCCTCGACTTCATCGGCAACGTCGGCGTGGTGATACTGATGATCACCTATCTGATGTTGCAACTGGACAAACTGCCAAGCGACGGACTGGCTTACTCGCTCCTGAACGCAATCGGCGCGAGCCTGATCGTCATTTCACTACTCTTCGATTTCAACCTCTCCGCGCTGTTAATGGAGGTATTCTGGGTCCTGATCAGCTTCGTCGGGATTTACAGGTACTTTCGCCTGAAGGCTCTCAGATCTGAAACTCTCGATGGATGAGTCGCAGCTACAGACGCCAGCAGCGCTAGGATATCGCATGCCTGCGGAATGGCATGCGCACCACTCAACCTGGCTAACATGGCCCAAGGACCCGGAAACATGGCCCGACCGCGTTTCGCAGGTAGAAGAGATCTATCTCGATATGATCGGCGTGCTTACTCCTCACGAGCTTGTCAATTTGCTCGTTGACGACGAGGGGACCGAACGAACCATTCGGGAAAGAATCAGTCCGGCAACCGCTGCGCGAATTCGTTTTCATCACCTTCAAACCGTAGATTCGTGGATTCGCGACTATGGTCCAAATTTCCTCCTTGGGCAAAATGGTGAGGGCGCCTTCAACGACTGGATCTTCAATGCGTGGGGCAACAAGTACGAAGCGCTGAAAAAAGACGACAGCGTGCCGCGGCGTCTCGAAGCATTTCTGAAGCTACAGAGATTTTCGCCGGGCATCGTCATGGAAGGCGGCTCGATTGAGGTTAACGGCGCCGGGTGCGTGCTGACGACAGAGCAATGCCTGCTGAATCCAAACCGCAACCCTGAACTGTCTCGCAAAGAGATCGAGCAATACCTGAAAGATTATCTCGGCGTGAGCAAGGTTCTATGGCTTGGTGAAGGAATTGTCGGCGACGACACCGATGGCCACATCGACGACATCGCTCGGTTTGTTGCACCAAACACGATAGTTTGCGCTCTCGAAGACGATCCTGAGGACGCAAACTACCAGATACTCCAGGACAATCTCGCGCGGCTCAGGTCAATGACTGACGTTGAGGGAAATCGTTTCGAGATCGTTACTCTGCCGATGCCCGGCATTGTTGGGGGCACAAGCACCAGTACTCGAGAGCTCGATCGTCTGCCGGCAAGTTATGCAAACTTCTACATCGCCAATAACGTCGTCCTTGCGCCAGTGTTTGGTCACAGCAATGATGCACGGGCAGTAGAAGTACTCCAGAATCTCTTCCCCACTCGTCAGATAGTACCGATCAACTGCGAACCGCTGGTCTGGGGCATGGGCACAATCCACTGCGTCACGCAGCAACAACCAGAGATCCGTGTTATCCGTGGCTAATAATCTTCCTTGCTTCTACTAGCGCATCGTCAAGGTTGCGCACGCGCCCATCCAACTGCATTTCGTAAACGGCGCGCGTGATCTCGCCCATCTGTGGTCCAGGCTCAATTCCCAACTCGAGCAAATGCCGTCCCAGCAATATTGGATCCGGCGGACGCTGCTCAACGTGTAATTCTTTGGACCGCTCGATAAACCACTCCTGCGCTTCAGACCCATACCATTGTTCCCGCGGCACCCACTCAGCATTGCGCCCGAGCGAATCAGCTTTTGCGACTCGATATAAAAGATCCGGTTCGCAGCGGCGTGCCAGCCGTCGAAAGGCTCCTTCACCAACTTCGTCGCGCTTCTTGTAAAACTCGCCTGGCTTCAGATGTTCGCGCACCAGTGCGATTACTTGATCACGCACGTTGTAACCATCGATCGTGTGAATATTGACGCGACTCAAAAAACTCTCAGTTGGCGCCACTCCTGCTTCCTCATGCCCACGCGAACGCAACCTGCCATCAATGAACTCAGTCGTTGCAGGTTTGCCAAAATCGTGCGTCAGCGCCGCCAGCATCACCGTAACTTTTCGAGGGTAAGAAAGATCATCGATCAGCTCGCGTGCTCGATCGATCACAAGTTGCGTATGCACAAAAACGTCGCCTTCAGGATGCCATTCCGGATCCTGTGGCACTCCGATCAAACGCTGAATCTCGGGAAAGAGTTTTTCAATCGCACGCAGCTTGCTCAGCCACTCGAGACCGACCGATGGATGCTGTGCCTGTATTAGCAGCTTTTCCAACTCGCCCCAGATTCGCTCGGCTGGCAGATCGGTGAGATCTATCTCGCGGCAAAGCGCGACCGTCTCAGCCTCGATATCAAACTGAAAACGCGCCGCAAACTGAGCCGCACGCAAGACGCGCAAACTGTCTTCGGTAAACGTCTCCGCCGAAACGGCACGCAGCACTCGCCGTTCAATATCGCGCTGCCCATTGTATGGATCGATCAACTCGCCGGTGAGTGGATCCTTGAGAATCGCGTTAATCGTGAAGTCGCGTCGCCGCGTGGCCTCGGCCACGCTCATCGACGGATCACCCTCAATCACAAAACCTTTATGACCGCGTCCCGCTTTACGTTCGCGGCGCGGAATCGAAACGTCGGTGTGTTGTCCGAGTTTGTAGACGGTGAATGATTCACCGACGACATTGACTGGACCAAACTGGTCCAATAGGTCGCGAAGGCGAGTAGCGTGGAGATTGTAGACTTCGAGATCCCAATCTTTAGGCTGCATGCCCATCAACTCGTCGCGCACACAGCCTCCCACGAGCAAAGCACGCCCGCCGGCTTCATGAGTAGCGCGGGCAAGTGATAAAACCGTGTCCTCGACCATAGGAATTAAATTAGCCACGGATGAACACGGATTTAATTACTCTTCCTCAGGCGATTCGACCAGCACCTGGACGCCACGGGTGGACGGCAAACAACTGATCACCTGCGCGCGATCGATTTTGGTCATCTCCGTGCCCGCTGCGTGCCAGAGCTTTACCCAGAAGGTTCGCGTTGGACCATGAATAGCAAACGTGGAACCATCGACCATCACTGGCACCGGCTCAGCCACGGTTCCCGCACGCAAGGTTTCCAGCAGCTCGGGAGTGAACGGTTTGAACTGCTCAAACTGGACCAGCACTGACGCGTCGTCGATCTCAGCAGGCGGAAGCTCAACGGGATCTTCCGACTCCAGCAAGAGCCGCGTCTCAGTCTGTTGATTCCGTTTCTTAACAACAGGCATGACAAACTCAGATCGATTCCGGCGCCGGAATCGGGTACGGCTTCAAGCGCTTCTGCAAGTGTTCCGCCAGGTCCGAAACTTTTATCCTTTCCTGCTCCCAGGTATCGCGGTCGCGCACTGTAACCGCCTCATCCTCCAGCGACTGGTGATCGACGGTAATACAAAACGGCGTTCCGATTTCATCCTGGCGCGCATAAAGCTTTCCGATACCGCCGGTATCGTCGTAAACCGCCCGCAACACCGGCTGCAGCGAACGCTTGATGGCCTTGGCCATCCCAACAATCTCCGGTTTATTCTTCGCGAGTGGCAATATCGCAGTCTTGATTGGAGCGAGTTGCGGGTTCAGTTTCAGGATGACCCTGGTTTCACCCTTGTCGTTTGTTCGTTCCGAGTAAGCATCCATCAATACTGCCAGCACAGTGCGGTTGACACCCGCCGCAGGTTCAATAACGTGCGGATAAAAGCGCTGCTTTGTCGGTTCGTCAAAGTACGAGAGATCCTCGGTAGAGTCCGGGTTGATCCGCTTGCCTTCCTCATCAAGCCGATTCTTCGAGTGAGTGCTTAAATCAAAGTCAGTTCGCCATGCAATTCCCATCAATTCTTCCCAGGGCTTTTCACGTTCGGGAAAATATCTGTACATGATGTCGACTGTGCGTTTGGAATAATGCGCCAGTTCCTCTTTCGGCACTTCGTACAAATACAAATTCTCGCGACTGATTCCCAAAGAGCTAAACCACTCGAGGTATTGCTCGACCCAGTAATCGACCAATTTAGAATGTTCGGCCGTTGGGGAAACAAAGTATTCCATCTCCATCTGTTCGAACTCTCTCGTTCTCAAGATGAAGTTGCCGGGAGTAACTTCGTTGCGAAACGACTTGCCGACTTGAGCGATACCAAACGGTAATTTTCGCCGCATCGTAGTCTGCACATTCAAAAAGTTAATGAATATACCCTGTGCTGTTTCGGGTCTGAGATAGGCGAGCGCGGTCGGATCATCGTCTGCGACCGCTCCCAGCTTAGTCTGCAGCATCGTGTTGAATGGGCGAGCTTCGGTCCAGTCGCTCGCGCCGCATGAAGGGCACTTGTTGTCGGAGATCTTGTCGGCTCGAAAACGACCTTTACACTTGCGGCAATCAATGAGCCAATCGTTGAATGTTGCTTCATGGCCCGAGTATTTCCAAACGAGACGATTGAGAATGATGGACGAGTCGATTCCCTCGATGTCGTCGCGGTCGTAGACAAGCCAACGCCACCACGATTGCTTTACGTTGTTGCAAAGCTCAACACCTAATGGACCATAGTCCCAGGCGCTGCCGAGGCCGCCGTAAACTTCTGAAGAAGGAAAAACAAAACCTCGCCGTTTGGCGAGAGAAACGATGGTGTCGATGTTTGGTGCAGGCACGAATATATTAAGCCACAAAGAAGCACAAAAAGCACAAAGAGATTATTCAGATTTTTGGAAAACGAGATAAACCGAGAGGGCTAAATTGGAGGGAATTTAGCCACAGATTAACCCGGATTAGATCAGAGACTCATCCGTGAAAATCTGTGGCAAGGTTTTAGGGACGGCGTCGTGCTTTGCCTGGATTGACTTCGCCCGCCTGCACTGTCGGTGTAGGTTGCGGCGCGGCGGCGCCACTCGGAACGATCCAGAGCTCAACACTGTCTTCTTCGCGGAAACCACCGTTGACAACCACGAGACGCGAAGCATCGATACCGCGTTGTGTGATGAGATAATCACGCGCACGACTTATCAGCTTCTGGACCTGCCCTATCGGACTCATTCGTCCACCGTAGGCCAGGATGTAACCGCGCGTCGATGGATCGTTCTGCAGTTCCACCGCAAGATTGTCGAGGCGTGCTTTCTGATCGTCAAACGTGCAGTTGTTACACTCGTCGTATTCCCGAGCAACTATGGACGTCGCCTTAATCGGGGCGATGACCGATACCGCCTGCACAGTTTGGGCACACGCCGGATCCGATGATCCATCGTCAGCCGTTAAAGTCGCAGTAATGCGCTGTCCGCCAAGCCCTGTAGAGTCGACGTTCAGCGTCGACGTACCGAGACCGCTGATAACGCGCGCACTGGATGGGGTGACTTTCCAACTGTACTTAATTGGCCTGGTGCCCGTGTATGCAACGTCAGCAGTGTAAGTAATGATCTCGCCTTCAGTAACCTGCTGCGGCGCCGAAACGTTCAACGGGAACGGGCACGGCGATTTCGCTAGCGGCGGCAAAGGACGGTAGTTCACAACCACACACTTAACGCGACCTCCCGGTAGATCGATTTCACGAATCCACAACGAGCCGTTCGGCAGTCTTACCTGAACGGTATGCAGCCCAGGATCCAGATCGATTGCCCGGTATTCCGTCAGAGTTTCGCCATGAGGTTTTCCATCAATCGTCAGTAACAGACCACCCGGGTTGGTAAGAATCTTTATGGTGCCGTTCTTTGCCTTCTTTGGTTTTGCCGAAGCCGTCGATGTTTGAAAAGCAACAAACGTGAAGGCAAGCAAGACTGCAAAGCCGAACTTAAGACCATTATCGAGGATGAATTTACGTGTCGACATGTCTATTCCTCCTCCCGTATCTGCTCGGCTGCTTTGTTTCTTGCATAACGTCGCCTCAGACCTGCGCCGAACGCTGCCAGACCGGTTCCAAACAACAGCAACGAGGCCGGCTCGGGAACTCCCGGAGGCGGCGGAGTCGGCGTTGGTGTCGAAGGTGGAGTCGGCGTGGGCGTCGGCGTCGGGGTCGAGTCATCATCTCGGTCTATAAAGACGATCGGTACCGCCGCAAGAAACAGGAACGGCCATTTCGGAAAAGCTCCACCAGCAACGAAAATCTCGCCACAGTCGCAGATAGTGCCTTCAACTTCGGCGTCTTCAATGACCTCGACACCCAGAGTCTTTCCTTCACCGGTTACAACCACTCCGGACACTACCGAATCGGGCTTCGGATTTTGAGTTCCGGCGCCGTCATTACGTGGTCCAGTCTGGGTGGAACTACCCACGGTTTTCTGGTCTTGCTGTGAAACCAGCGAGTTGAGCTTGAGATCGGGAGCACCCTGGGAACTACTGAGGGTTTGGATCACCTGGTTGATTCTTACTGGATCAGCAAGAGCGGGCACCGCGCTGAAAAAAAGTAAGCAAAGTAGAGTGGATACACAAACGCAGCGTCTCCGACTCCGCTGGGGTCGTTTACTCAGGAACTGAGGAAAAGTTAAGTTCATACGTTGACTGACCTAACTAACGAGCCAGGGTCAGCTCGCTAGTCCCACCTCACAGGGTTGTCTTTATCCAATACAATGACATTGCTAATACCCTAGAAACTCCAGCGGGATTATTGAGGCTGAAGGCTCAGGGGACTGAAGCGAGTGTCTCGAAGGTTAAAGGTCAACCGACCCCTATTAAGTCTCTCGCTAAATCAGGACATAAGGGTGTTGATCTATTAGCAATTCGAGGGCCGCCAAAAGAGTGCGGAAAAATCGAAGGATTTAGAGATCTGAAGCAGAAAACCGTCTAATTCATGGACTGGTAGTCTGAAAGCTGGACGGGAGCAATTTGGGCGCCTCCTTGGAGGCGCCCTTTTCAAGACACCGGATTAGATCTCGCTGCCGTTAGTTCCACCGCCGCCATCGCTTTGGCTGGCGGCTTCGGCTTTGCGATTCTCCTCCCGCAGCACCGCCTTGCGCGAGAGCTTAATCTTGTTGCCTTCGCGTCCGATGCACTTCACGAGGATCTGCTGTCCTTCTTTCAGCTCGTCACGAACGTCCTTAACACGACGATCTGCTATCTCGGAAATGTGAAGCAGCCCGTCCGTTCCCGGAAAGATCTCGACGAACGCGCCGAAATCGACGATCCGGTTGACAGTGCCGAGGTAGGTCTGGCCCACCTCTGCTTCAGCAGTTAGACCGCGAATACGATTCACAGCCGCGTCCGCAGCTTCGCCACTCGCGGTAGCGATCGAAATGGTGCCGTCGTCAGAGACATCGATCTTCGCACCAGTCTCTTCGACCAGCGATCGAATCACCTTTCCGCCTGGTCCAATGACGTCGCGGATCTTGTCGGGATTGATTTTGATCTGAATGATGCGTGGAGCAAGCGCAGAGATCTGCTCACGAGGCTCGGCGAGAGTCTTTTCCATCGCGCCGAGAATGTAGAGCCGGCCCTTCTTTGCCTGCTCCAGTGCTTCAGCCATGATCTGCGCGTTGATCCCAGTAATCTTGATGTCCATCTGCAACGCTGTGATTCCGTTGCGTGTGCCCGCCACTTTGAAATCCATGTCGCCGTAGTGATCCTCGGCGCCGGCGATGTCGGTCAGGATTGCGTACTTGTTGCCTTCCATCACGAGTCCCATTGCGACTCCGGCTACAGGCGCTTTCAACGGCACACCCGCATCCATCATCGAAAGCGTTCCGCCGCAAACTGTCGCCATCGATGATGAACCGTTTGATTCGGTGATGTCCGAAACTATGCGAACGGTGTAAGGAAAGTCGGCATCGTCAGGAAGAACTATTTCGAGCGCCCGTCGCGCGAGTGCACCGTGTCCGATCTCGCGCCGGCTTGATGATCCGAAACGACCGACCTCACCGACGGAATACTGCGGAAAGTTGTAGTGCAGTAAGAAACGGCGTTTCACTTCACCCTTTTCGAGGTCGTCAATAAACTGCTCGTCCTCTTTCGTGCCGAGTGTAGTCGAGACGAGGGCTTGCGTTTCACCTCTCGTGAAGAGCGCTGAACCGTGTACGCGTGGTAACCAACCAACTTCGGAAGTGATTGGTCGAATCTCCGAAAATCGTCGGCCATCCGGACGGCGCCGCTTGTTGAGAATATCGTCGCGGAAGACTGTTTCCTTGAGTTGATCGAAAATCAGTTTCGCCATTGCTCGTTGCTCTGGCTGATCTTCGGGATACGACTCACTGACTTCCTTTTTCAAAGCATCGACCGCAGCATAACTGGCGCGTTTTTCGTGCGTTGACGTGTCGAGCGCGGCACGAAGTTGTTCGCTGTATCTCTCAGTAATCTCCCGCGCCATGTCCGGATTCAGTTCCACCGGTATGACTTCGCGTTTCTGAATCTCGAGAGCTTTGTAGAGTTCCTTTTGCCAACGGCAGAGCCGGTTGATCTCTTTGTGAGCCAACATCAGCGCTTCGACCATGATCTCTTCGGAAACTTCACTGGCGCCCGCTTCCACCATCACGATGGCTTCTTCGGTTCCGGCGACAATCAAATTCAAGCGCGATTCGCGTACTTCATCGTAAGTGGGGTTAATGATGTAACGGCCTTCGATCAACCCGATGCGCACGCCTGCAATGGGATTCAGAAACGGAATATCTGATAGATAAAGGGCACAGGAGGCACCCGTGATAGCGATAACATCCGGATTATTGTCCGGGTCGGCTGAAATCACACTCGCAATAACTTGTGTTTCATTTCGGTAACCTTCGGCAAAGAGTGGGCGGCAGGGACGATCGATCAAACGGCTGGTGAGAACTTCCTTTTCATTAGGACGGCCTTCACGCCGGAAGTAATTGCCGGGGATACGTCCCGCGGCGTAGTTTGATTCACGGTATTCGACCGTGAGAGGAAAGAAATCAACACCTTCCCGGGCGGTAGGAGCACTCACGACAGCGACCAGTAACATCGTGTCGCCATACCGAATGACGACTGAACCGTCCGCTTGCTTGGCAATGCGGCCGGTTTCGACGGTCAACTCCTTTTCGCCGAGTTTGATTGATTCTTTGAGGTATTTCTTTTCTGGCATTTTCTGTTCTCCTTCGAACTTAACACCTGAACACTTTCAGGTCGCGGACGTCACCAAACAACTGGGCGCCATGGCTGTTTTACGCAAGTAATCTTGCTGAAATTTTGGACCGCCAACGTGATGCGGGGTAAGGCTAAAGTAGCAACATAAAAAGGCGGCACGAGCCTCTTGAACCGTGAAGCTCATGCCGCCTTATTGCTCGAAGCTTTTGGGCCGTACACGTCTGCTTGTTTGCAGTCAATCGCCGTCACGTTCGGCACTGCTACAAGCTCTTCGATAGACGCGGGCTTTAACTCAACAGAGATTCGAAGTTCTCTCTCTCAATGTTCTTTTACTACCGGCGCAGACCAAGACGCTTTACCATTTCATGGTAGCGTTCTATATCAGTGCGTTTTAGATAATCCAACAGACTGCGACGTTGCGAGACCATTTTCAGCAGGCCGCGCCGCGAGTGATTATCCTTTTTGTGGGTCTTGAAGTGCTCAGTGAGGTCGTCAATTCTCTTGCTCAGCAGTGCGACCTGGACTTGCGGTGAACCCGTATCTGACTCATGCGTACGGAAGTCTGTAACTATCTGTTCCTTGGTTTGTTTTGCTAACGCCACTTGCTTAAATGGTCCTCCTCGACCGCAGTAAACTCCGCTAAAACGCGGTAACCGCTAAACTTAAAAAGCAACGTCAATGTAACATGAGCCGCTGAAAGGTACAAACGCAGCCACAAAAAGGCACAAAAGGCACAAAAAAAAGCTGACGAAGTGGTACTATCGCGGCAAATGTCAAAAGCTAGAATTGTGATTCTCGGAGGGGGCTTCGGGGGCGTTTTTACGGCCCTCGATCTGGCGGGAACGGCGGATGTAACGCTCGTCAGCGATGAGGACCACTTTCTCTTCAGTCCCATGCTCTATGAGTACCTGAGCGGGGAGGTTGCAGCCTGGCACATCGCGCCGCGATACGACGAGTTGCTCGACGAGAACGTGCATCTCGTAAAAGCTCAGGTCACTGGAATCGACCTCGCAGCTCAGACCATTTCGCTCGCCAGCCCCGAAAAGACGCTTAACTACGACGCGCTTGTCCTGGCGGTCGGCGGCGTGACGAATTACGTCGGTGTCGAAGGCGCTGAAGAGTATTCCCTGCCCTTCCGAAAGCTTCGTCATGCAGACAATTTGAGACAACGGATGGTGGCTGCGCTCGATCGCGTCCCACCAGACGCGGCGCCACAGGATGCTCGACGTGAGCTTACGTTTGCGGTAGTGGGCGCAGGTGCGAGCGGTTGTGAACTCTCAACCAAAATGGCTGATCTGCTAAACGATGCGTTTCAGCGTCGCGCGCTTCATGGAGAACCACGCGTACTGGTGCTCGAAATGAGCGATCGGGTCGTCCCAGGCATGGGCGATCAGATTCGGGAGTTTGTCGAAGAAGCCCTGCGTGAATCTCGTGTTGAAGTACATACGCAGACACGGGTTATGAAAGTGACGCCTGACGAACTTGTCTTCGAGCACGGAGGTAATCACGAAAGCCTTAAAACGGCAGGTGTGGTGTGGCTTGGCGGGGTGAAGATGAGCCCGCTAATCGAGCATCTCGATGTTGAGAAGAACAAGCGTGGACTGATTATGGTTAAACCAACATTGCAGTTGACGCAACACGTGAACGTCTTCGCACTCGGTGATATCGCTTTCTATCCGGATGCTACCCCCACACTTGCCGGCACAGCACAACTCGCCTTCCAGCAAGCAGCTCTCGCGGCTCGCAACATCAAGGCTTATATGGAAGGGAAAGAAATGCATACGAAGCATTTCGAGGAGTTGGGTGAAGCGCTCAGCCTAGGAACGGAACGGGCAGCGGTGCTGACCGGTGGAAAGGCATTCGGAGGAGCGCTGGCCCGACAAGCGCGATTCGCGTTGTACACGTCGCGCCTGCCCACGTGGCATCACCGGCTCCGCGTCGGAGCGAGCTGGTTCTTCGAAGGCACGACGCCGCAGCCACTCCTGCCACTCGGTTTCGAAAGATAGATCCCCTTTTTGGAACGCCAGTTGTTTTGTATCTCTGGCATGAGTCCGCTGAAGCTCCGAATTCTGCTAAGTGTTCTGTTTCTGGTGATCGTTTCCATCGTGGCAATCGTGAGCACTTACCGAACCCCGCCGTCCCTCCCGTCGATTGAACTACCTCCCAGCGATCCAATCGCGATCGGTACTCCGCTACCGCCGGCAGAATCTCCGACTCCGACGCCCGAATCAGCAAACTTTGTGGGCCGAGTGGATCTAATCATTCCCGTCGCAGGTGTGCGTCCTGAGCAGTTGCTCGACACGTTCAGTGATGCGAGATCTGAAGGTCGTTCGCACGACGCTATCGACATTATCGCGCCGGCAGAAACTCCAGTGCTGGCCGCTGCTGACGGCAAAATCCTCAAACTCTTCCAGAGCGAACGCGGCGGCACCACGATCTATCAACTCAGTTCCAGCCAGGAACTGGTTTTCTACTACGCGCACCTTTCTCACTACGCCGAAGGACTTACTGAAGGAAGTCTTGTTCGTCAGGGCGAAGTCATCGCTTACGTCGGCGATACAGGCAATGCCGGGCCAGGCAATTACCATCTTCACTTTTCGATTGCCATGGTTACCGATCCAAAGCGCTACTGGGAGGGGACCAACATCAACCCTTATCCGCTGCTACAGAACCGAGCGCGCTAAGCCTTCCGACCGTTCGCAAATCGTGCAGAAAATTCCTGTAAAACGATGGCGTGTCGCTGGAACGCCCGTTGCTCCATTAGTGGAAAACACACTGTTTCAAGGAGCCAAAAATGATTTCAATCCGGCGACTTCTCGGTCTCGCTTTCCTTGCTTGTTTGTTTACGAGTTGTGCTGCGCCACCGGCCAACACGAATACTTCGGTCGCACCAACCGCGCCGTCACCAGGCACGTCAGCCACACCGGCCGCATCCGAGACGACGTCGGTCCAGATGACGCTCCCCTTGCTGGATGCTCTGCTCACCGACGAGAAATTTGTGGGCCAGTTAAAGCAGAATCTGAAACTCTCCGATGAGCAGATCGATTCGCTCAAGCGCAGTGCAAGTGTGGAGATCGCGCGGCTTCAGGAAAGCAACGCCGAAGACACGAACGGCAATGCGACTGACGCCCGCACCCGCGCGTCAGATGAGTTACGCAAAATTCTCGGCGACGACAAAGCAAGACAACTGGCGGCACTCGCGAACGACTACTGGTCCAGGGGCGATTCGTCCGAAGCGACAAACGACAGCGGCAAGACAGTCGAGATGTTGAAAGGACCAAACGCGGTTCCATCTGACACGCGCGTAGTGGTCAACATCCCCGCATTTCGCATGGACCTTTTTCAGGATGGTTCACTGGTGAAGTCGTACAAGGTCGGTATCGGCTATCCGGAATTTCCGTTGCCATTCGGATTACGCAAGGCGCAAACGATAATCTTTAACCCAACGTGGACGCCGCCTGATTCTCCATGGGTGGCGAAGATGAAGAACGTGACTGCCGGTGAAACTGTGAAGGCAGGCGATAAAGATAATCCGCTTGGTCCAATCAAGATCCCGATTGGATTGCCATCGCTGATTCATGGTGGCAAGTCTCCCGCGAAGATTGGGAAGTTTGCTTCACACGGCTGCGTTGGTTTGACGAATGCACAGGTGAAAGACTTCGCGACGCTTCTGGCGAAAGCATCGAACACGTCTGATATTTCCGAAACTGCGATCGCGTCGTATCTGCAGAATAAGGAAAAGACTAAAACAGTAAAACTCAATCAAGCGGTGCCGGTTGAGCTGCGCTACGAAACGATTGTGCTCGAAGATGGACAGCTACACATCTACAAGGACGTCTACGCGCAGGACACGAATACAGAGGAAAATCTGCGACAGGTGCTGGAAGCGAATGGGATCAGGTTTGAGGATCTGTCAGAGCAACAACGCACTGAGATTCTCAGTGCCTTGAAAGACGTAAAGAAAGAGACCGTAATTGATATCAGCTCAGTAGCGAAGGAGGGTTATCCGGCGCCCGTTGATCTCAATACAGGGAACACGGATAAACGCGGATCAAAACCACGGATCAGGACGTGAAGGCATTACAATCCGTGATTTCTGTGTTTATCTGTGGCTCGATCGGCGCGCCAGCCTCGCCGTAGTAAGGCCGGCCGGATTCTATTGCTTCAAAATATTCTTCGATCCGATCGAGCACTTCTTCGACCGTGTGAGAGTGATAAATAGAAGTGCGAAACAGCGCGCCGCCCTGAAGTCCACGCGTAAACTGTCCCGCAAGCTGCTTCATGCGATTGATTGCCGGAGTTTCAGGCATGTCTTCACGCAACATGTCGAAATACTCATGAAGTATCGCCCGCTTATCAGCTAACGTCGGTTCAAAAATCGGGCGGCCATGCATCACGTCCTCGATCTGACGAAAGATCCACGGATTAACCATCGCACCGCGTCCAATCAAAACTCCGTCGCAACCAGTTTCCCGAAACTTAGCAAAGGCGCCTTCAATTGTGGTCACGTCGCCACTGCCCGACACCGGCACACGCACCACTTCCTTAACCTGCCTGACCAGATCCCAATTGGCCAGGCCACGATAACCCTGCTCCTTTGTCCGACCATGCAGAGCGATGTGCTCCGCGCCACAATCTTCCGCAAGCTTTGCAGTGTCCACAGCATTGATGGTGTGATCGTAGAAGCCCGCGCGGATCTTCACTGTCAGCGGAATTGTGATCACCTTCTTGATTGCTTTCAGAATATCCGCGAGCCGGTTGTGATCCTTTAGCAGACCCGAACCGCCGCCGTGCTTCACGACTTTCGGCGCCGGGCAACCGCAATTCACATCGAGAATATCGGCGCCGACTTCCTCAGCCATTTCCGCCGCCATGCACATCCGTTCCGGCTGTCCACCAAAAATCTGCACCGCAAACGGTCGCTCGTCTTCGTAGAACCGCATCTGCCGTTTCGACTTCGGATTGTTTCTCGTCAAACCTTCAACTGAAATGAACTCAGAAACCGACAGACCAACACCACCACGCCGCTTCAACAGACGACGAAACGACACGTCCGTGACACCCGCCATCGGTGAAAGCACGAGCGGCGGATTGATCTCAACATCACGGATCTTAAAAGCCTTGATTTCAGGCATCACGGTTTAATGGTCACCGGCGTTCCTACTGAAACTGCGTCGTACAACTCCTTCATGTCTGCATTTTCCAACGCGACGCAACCCCATGTCCAATCACTCTTAGCGCCGTTGCCATGAATGTAGATCAGACCACCGAGTCTCGTATATTGCGGCGGCGCGGTCTTCTTCCGATGCGCTTCAACAATCGCGTCGTGTTGTGCTTTCGTGATCAGGCCATCCCGCAAACCGCGCTGGGCATCCTCTACGTTCGGATAGCTGACACCCAGTGACAAGTAGTAAGCGCTCTTGCTGTTCTTCACGAAGACGTAGAAATCGCCTTCGGGTGTCGCGCCGTCGCCTTCACGCAGCTTGTCGGCAACCGGGCTGAACCCGAGACCGACGCGATACGTGCGCAGCAAAGTTCTATCTGAATAGAATTCGAGTTTGCGCTCGCTCTTGTAAACGACTATGCGAGGTTTCTGCACCGGCGGGGTTTGCCAAGGATGAACACAGATGACACAGATCAGAAATGAAATAATCCGTGTCATCCCTACTTCTCCGTGGCTAAAATCACTAGGGCTTCTTCGACTTCTTCTCGTCGCTCTTCTCTTTGCCCTTGGCAGCGACGGGAGCCGCGATCTTCAAAAGCGGATCCACTCCGGCACGATACGCGTCAGTAACTTTAATGAATGCCTCGTTGCGCAGAGTTTGCAGATAGCTCTCACGTTCCTTCGGCTGGCGTTCCAGCAGCATCGCCTCACGCACGCGATTCTCATTAAAAACGGGCGCTGTTCCCGCCGGTGTACGAACATCGACGCGCAGGATTTGATAACCCTCGTTGGTGCGAATGGGGTCAGTTACGCCACCAGCCTTAACGTCTTTCAGTGCAGCAGCTAAATCTTCGCGCAAACTCGGCACATCAAATTCACCGACATAACCCTTATCCTTAGGAGCAGTGCGCTCACCATTTTTCTCGCGTTCAGAGTTGGCGGCGGCAATAGCACCAAAATCGGCGCCGGCGCGAAGCTGCGTGATCAGTTCCACCGCTCTGGCTTTGACTGCCGCTTCATCTTTACCAGTGGTTAACAAATAAATCTCGGAAAGCTTCAGGCTCTCCGGTTTCCGGAACTTATCCGGATTAGCGTCATAATATTTCTTCAGTTCGTCACTGGAGAAGCCGAGATAAACGCGCCGGTCCACTTCCTGTTGCAGCACGGCCTGTTTCATCATCTCGGTGCGCATCGTGCGGCGCACGTCTTCGTAAACGAGGCCATTTTGGCGCATCGCTTCAATGAGCTTTTCAATCGAAGGAATGCCCTGCTCATTCGCAATCTGCAACATGCGACGGTTAACTTCGGCCTCAATCTCGTTGGCGAGATCGAGTTCCTTGCCTTTTTGCAAAAGCAGCTTTTCGTTTATCAACGTCGCAATCAGCTCCGCCTGCCGCTTTGCAACTTCTTCAGTTGCCTGCTTCTCAGTCATGCCGCTCTGTTTCAAAGCGTCGATACGCTCTTTGGTCTCGCGTTTCAGCATCGAGAGCGTGATGACATCGTCATTGACCTGGGCAATCACTTCGTCAATGACCTGCATTTCACCTTCCTGGGCGAAGATGGGCGCGGCGGTGAACGTCAGGAGGATGAGCGCAGCGAAAGCTGCAAGCAATTTAAATTTCACAAAGGTACTCCTTAACAAAACGCATCAGTTCGACAGGATTTACAGGATGTCTCAGGATGAACATGTAAATCCTGAATAATCGTGTAAATCCTGTGATTCTAATCGCTGGCACGAAGCCGGAGCAACACGGCACGAGCTACGTCGAGCATTTCGTCCTGCTCGTCTTCCATTAAAACCAGCCGCAAAACACCGTTGGGCGTGAACAGAGCCCCTCCGGTCCTCGTTACGAAATCCCCCAGTTTTTCGGGCGAAATCCGGGCCTTTTCATTAAACTTGATCGCCACACCATCGGGCGTCCGATCAATTGAAATTATCCCCAGCTCCTCCGACAAGCGACGCAAACGCGCGTACGCAAATAACCGGTCGACTGATACCGGAATGCGTCCATAACGGTCTTCGGTCTCCGTCCGAATGCTTGCCAGCGTGGCTTCGTCCCGCGCCGACGAGACCCGCTTATACGTTCTCAACCGCTGCCCCATGTCGGAGATGTACTCGTCAGGTATGGCGACATCGACGCCCAAATTGAGCGCCACGCTCGACTCATCCTCAACCTCTTCGCCGCGGAGCTCGCCCACAGTACGCTCCAGCATCTGCGTGTAGAGATCGAAGCCAAGCGCCTCCATGTGACCCGATTGCTCGCCCCCGAGCAGGTTGCCGGCGCCACGCAGTTCAAGGTCGAGGGCCGCGATTCTAAATCCGGCTCCCAAATCAGAAAACTCCCGAATGGCTGCTAAACGTCGACGGGCAATGGGTGAAAGCTCCTGTTCACCGGGAATTAGCAGGTAGGCGTAAGCTCTGCGGCTCGAACGCCCCACACGCCCGCGTAATTGATAAAGCTGAGAAAGACCGTAGTGATCGGCGCGATTTATGATGATAGTGTTTGCGCGCGGGATGTCTATGCCGTTCTCGATGATTGTGGTTGCAACCAGAACGTCATATTTATAGTCGATGAAGTCGAGCATCACTCGCTCCATCTCCTTTTCATTCATCTGCCCATGACCCACGGCCAGCCGCGCCTGCGGCACCAGACGTTTTACGAGCGCTGCGACCGTCTCGATCGTCTCCACCCGATTGTGGATGAAGAAAACCTGGCCACCGCGCGACAGTTCCAAATCTATCGCCGACTTGATCACATTCTCGGAAAACTGGACCACCTGAGTCTGAATCGCGAGGCGATCACGCGGTGGTGTTTCGATCAGCGACATGTCGCGCATGCCGCTGAGCGACATGTTGAGCGTGCGCGGAATCGGCGTTGCCGAAAGCGTCAACACGTCGACTTTCTTCTTGAGATGTTTGAGGCGTTCTTTATGTGCCACTCCAAAACGCTGCTCTTCGTCAACAACTACCAACCCGAGATCTTTGAACTGTACATCCTTTGAAAGAATCCGATGCGTGCCGATAATCACATCGACTTCACCGGTCTCGATTCTTTTCACCACTTCCTTCTGCTCTTTTGACGATCGAAAGCGCGATAGCAATTCCACCTTCACCGGAAATGGAGCAAACCGGTTGCGAAACGTGTCGTAGTGTTGATACGCGAGCACTGTCGTCGGCGTCAGTATCGCCGCCTGTTTGCCTTCCATTACTGACTTGAACGCTGCGCGCATCGCCACTTCCGTCTTGCCGTAGCCGACGTCGCCGCAGAGCAGACGGTCCATCGGCACCGGCTCTTCCATGTCTTTCTTAACGTCGTCGATCGCAGTCTCCTGATCCGGAGTCAGAACAAAAGGAAAGCCGTCTTCAAATTCCTGCTGCCACGGTGTATCAGCGGCGAATGCAAAACCGCCGACGAGTTTCCGCTCCGCGTAGAGACGCAAAAGTTCGTCGGCCATGTCGCGCATGGCTCGTTTCGCTTTGGCCTTCGTTTTCTGCCAACCGAGTCCGCCGAGTCGATCGAGTTGTGGTTGATGGCCCTCCGCGCTCGAGTAGCGTTGCACGAGGTCGAGACGTTCGACAGGAACGTAAAGCTTCGCTTCGTCAGCGTAGAAGAGCAGCATGAACTCGCCGGTGCGTGGTCCAAGATCGAGGGACTGCAAACCACCGAATCGTGCGACGCCGTGGTCTATGTGGACCACGTAATCATTCGGCTTTAGATCACGAAAATCCGAAAGGAAGGCCGCCGCTTTTGATTTGCGTCTTCGTTTCTCGGTTCTTTGCAGTCGCTCCGCGCCCGCAGGTCGTCGTTCAACTGAATCAGCCGTTTCGTCGAAAACGTCCGCCTCGACGTGAATTATGAGTCGTGATTGCGGCAGCTCGAACCCGCCGCTGAGACGACCGACAGTTACCACAACAGGCCGGCAGATCCCCGCATCAGAAGTCTCTGACGTAAACGCGAGGCGAGTTTCGATCTTGTATTCGTTGAGGATCTCCACAATGCGTTCCGCAACGCCGAGACTCGGCATCACGAAGAGTGTAGTCGTCGCATCTTCAACGGAACGCGAAACTTCAGCTGCGAGATCAGCGACGCGTCCGTGATAGCGCAGTGTAGACTGAGCCTGCCATTCAACTTCGAGTGCGCTTTCAACTACGGGAAAGAGAAAAACCGGCTGCCGTGTACCGCGTGCGCGACCGAGATGAACTTTCGGCGCCTCGGCGTCGAGCGAAAGCTCGAGATCTGTTTCCGCGGCGGCGCGACCAAGCGTGCGTAACTCAACGCGCTGCCGGTTTGGAATCATTTCGCGCAACTCTTCAGCCGTGAGAAAGAGTTCTTCCGGCGTAAGCGCGATGTCGTCAGCCTCGTCGATTTGACGGTAACGTGCGGCCAGGTTTTCGTAAAACTCACTCAGATACGACTCGATCCCACCCGGCTCGTCGATAACGAGCACTGCATCGCCGAGATGATCGAAAACAGTCGAGGTGCAGTTTGTGATAATCGGAATTAACCATTCCCAACCAGCAAAGGCTTCGCCCTCGTCGGCAAAAGCGGTTCGATCGCGCAACGAACGGTTGTATCGTTCCTCGCCCCAACGCTCGCGAGCAGCCTCGGCCCAGAGTCGGAAATCGAGCGCCGTTACAGCGTACTCATGCATCGGTGGCACTTCGACGGATTGCAGTTGTGCCGTCGAGAGTTGGTTTTCGGGATCGAATTCACGAACGGAATCAACTGTGTCGCCAAAGAATTCAAGCCGCACCGGCGCGTCTCTTCCGGGAGGCCACACGTCGACGATGCCACCGCGCATTGAAAACTCGCCCACCGCGCCGACAGGGTCTTCGCGTACGTAGCCTGTCGCCATTAACTTTTCGACCAGCTCTTCGGGCGAGTGATCCTCATCACGCCGCAATACCACTCCGGACTTTGCGATCGCTTCGGGACTGACGGTTTTCCGTGCCAGTGCTCGCGCGGTCAGCAGTACGAATTTGGATGAGCGTTGCCGTAGTCGCCAGAGAGCAAGAGCGCGTCGCTCGAGAGTTTGCGCATGCGGCGATGTGCCGGCGTAAGGATCTGTCTCAGAAGCCGGTAACACGAGAATCTCGCTGTCTGCGTCTTGTCCCGAAAGGGCGGAGTACCAGAAGCGCAGATCACGTTCCCACGACTCCAGATCGCGTGTGGCCTGCGATACGACGGCAAACGTCTTGCCCGTTTCGCGCTGGAGAGCAGCGACCGCAAGCGCACGAGCTGCACCGGCAACGAGCCCGCTGATCGAAATCACACGCGCGTTTGAACGCAGCTCCGCCTGGAGCCTCTGATATTCACGCGTTTCGGTAATCTGCTGTAACAACATCCGTGTTTATCTGTGGCTCATTTTTTTTATTAGTTCCGTAGTTGAAGCACCTTCGACAAACGGCAACGCGATTACTTTGCCTCCGGCGGCTTCAACTTCTTCACGGCCGTGTATCTGATCGAGTTGATAGTCGCCGCCCTTCACCAACACATCCGGCAGGAGTTGAGTGATCAAACTGCGTGGCGAGACGTCGTCGAATACAGTTACGTAGTCGACAAAACGTAAAGCCGCGAGTATCTCGGCCCGCTCCGCCTGGTCGAAGATCGGTCGCGCAGGACCCTTTAACTCTCGCACTGTCTTATCACTATTTATGGCGACTACGAGGGCGTCGCCGAGAGCTCGTGCCTGCGCGAGGTAACGCACATGCCCGACGTGCAAAAGGTCAAATACTCCGTTCGTAAAAACGAGTCGTTTCCCGGCCGCGCGCAGACGTTGCCGTTCTCGGAGCAGCTGCTCCGGGCTCAGAATCTTTTCAATCATTGGTCAAAGATTACAGGATTTGCCGGATGTCTGTATAATCGCCACTTTTATGTCGATACCGTTTATTGAAGATAACGATCAAACACTTGCGCGGCGAGAGCATCTGGAAGGCTTGCGAGCGCTCGTGGGCAACGTGTATCCAAACAAATTCGAGCGCAGTCGAGTTGTCGATCCGGGAAAAGAAGACACGATCAGTGCGATCGTGGAAAAGTTTCGCAGCTTCGAACCAGCGCCTTCCGGCGAAGGCCGCCCTTCGTCTGAAACGCTCGAGCGAGCGAACGAGCAGTTAAACAAGTTCGTCGTTCGCCTGGCTGGACGGATCGCATCGCCGCCGCGCGTCATGGGTAAAGCCGCGTTCGTTCACCTTTCAGACGGCATTTTGCGTCTTCAGATCTACATTCGCAAAGCCGACGTCACGGGCGTGCACAACAGTGCCGAAGGTGGTGACGTTGATGGTTGGGAATTGTTTCAGTTACTGGACCACGGCGACTTCATCGGCGTTGAGGGTTATCTGTTCATCACCAAGACCGGAGAGCTATCGGTCCACGTGCAGAAGTTGCAATTCCTGTCGAAAGCACTTTTGCCGCTGCCCGACAAGATGCACGGAATTCACGACCCTGAGATCCGGCAACGCCAACGTTACGCGGATCTGATTGCCGGAAGTTTGAAACACGAGAAGGACGAGTCGCTTACGTCTCGCGAAGTGTTCGAGCGCCGCGCCGCCGCAGTACGCGAACTGCGTCGCATCCTCGAAGACAACGGGTATATTGAAGTTGAAACGCCGATGTTGACGCCACTCGCCACCGGCGCCGCGGCGCGCCCATTTAAGACTCATCACAATACGCTCGATATCGATCTCTACGCGCGCATTGCACCGGAGTTGTATTTGAAGCGTCTGCTGGTGGGCGGTTTCGAAAAAGTTTTCGAACTCAATCGCAACTTTCGTAACGAAGGGATCTCAACGCGTCATAATCCCGAGTTCACGATGCTCGAGTTTTACTGGGCCTATGCCGACGTGAACGAGATGATGGATTTTTGCGAGAACCTCTTGCGAACGGTAGTGTTCACGGTGCTGGGCCACACGCACGTGAAGTTTGGCGATCAGGAGATCGACTTCGGCGGCCTGTTTCGGCGCGTTGGTATGAAAGAGAGTTTGTCTGGATTGGTCTCGCCGGATCAAATCACGAACGAAAATGTGGTCGAGCTCTTTGAAGCACACGTCGAACATGGTCTTGTGCAGCCGACTTTCATCACCGACTTTCCAAAACCGATCTCGCCGTTGTCGAAAGCTTCACCGGCAAATCCGCTGGTGGCAGAGCGTTTTGAGCTGTACATCTCGGGAATGGAGATCGCGAACGGGTTTTCTGAGTTGAATGATCCGGTTGAACAGTACGACCGTTTTCGAGACCAGATGAAGCAGCGTGAACGTGGCGATGAAGAAGCGATGTTGATGGATGAAGACTACATTCGCGCGCTGTCGTATGGTATGCCACCCGCCGCAGGCATAGGCATCGGCGTCGATCGTCTCGTAATGTTGCTTACGAACAAGACCTCTATCCGCGATGTAATCCTCTTCCCGCACATGCGCCCAAAGGAATAAAAATATAGGTCCTATAGGACTTATAGGACCTATTTTCTGGTGCTATTTAGCGGGTGTCTCCTGGTGTGATGCTGCCAGCCACTTTCCGCCGCGCAATACGTAGGCGCTACTGGCCCACACGGTGGCCGGGACCTGCTGTCCGCCGCAAGTCGCGTCCTGGGTAGACTTATAAGTAAGAAGCGCGGCGCTGCTGTTCAGGAATGTCACTTTGAGATCGCTAAGCTCATATGACTTCACTTCGCACGGCACCTCCAGAGCTTTGAGCGCCTCCGTTTTGTTAGCCACGCCTGTATCACCGATCATGACGCTGTCGGCTGACAGAGTAGCTTTGAACAGCTTGAGGTTTTTATTCTTCCACGCCTCCCAGAGTTTCTTCTCGGTGGCGATGATGATCCGTTGACTCTGCGCTCGACTCATCGCGGACTTTGGCGCCGGCGACGGAGACGCTGTCGGTTCCTGGGATCGAGCAATGGATGCGAATACAAATGTCAAAACGATCGCGAGGACTAATCGAACTTTCATGATTCAGCTCCTGGGCAATTAGGGGTAGTTAGAGCTTGATCATTTAGCCACAAAAAGCCACAAAAAGCACATAAATGAGGAAGACTTGCGCGCCAAATAATCTCGGCGCACCGTGAAACTCATCTTTATGTGCTTTTTGTGCCTTTTTGTGGCTAATCCTGCTTGGTGGCTTTGGAGCGGAGGTCGGCGATGCGGTCGTCGGACCAATCGGGCTTTTGTCCC
Source organism: Pyrinomonadaceae bacterium (assembly GCA_036003745.1). GTDB lineage: Bacteria > Acidobacteriota > Blastocatellia > Pyrinomonadales > Pyrinomonadaceae > PSRF01. The sequence continues at coordinate 70,954 of DASYSD010000059.1, read as the reverse complement.
TGCTCCTGCATCAGCTTCAGATAATTCTCCATCGCCTCGAGCGATCCTTTGTAATCACCAAGCTTTTCGCGCACACGGCTGAGGTCCAGGAGAAATTGCATATTCGCCGGCTTATACAATGTCACTGCCTGGGCAAATGCGGCTTCGGCGAGTTTCAGCTCACCTCTTCTTTCATATAAACGAGCCAGGTGAAAATAACTGATCGGGAATCGGGCACCGTCGCGCTTCGACACTGCAAGTAAATTACTCAACGCTTCGTCGTCTCGTTTGAGGGTTACTAGCACATAACCCAACTCAAGATTTGCGGGTGGGAAGTAACCATTCTCACGATTCAACACGCGACGGAAGTTGTCAGCCGCCTGTAACATTTTGCCGCGTTCCGCTGCTTCACGAGCTCGCTGCAGGAAATCGAAACTTGTCTGATCTAGTTCGAAAGGCTTCGCGGCAGATGGTGCGGTAATGCTGGGCGCCTTCTTTGCCACCGCTACTGCGTCGGCTTGTTTTGACCCCGACGTTTTCTCCGGTGTCTTAACCGGCCTCGAGACGACAACTATTCTTTCTTCAGTTCCGACTCGCGCCAGTGCCTGCTTCGCTGCATCGTGTTGCGGATCGACAACCAAAGCCCGACGCCATTCACGAGCGGCGAGATCATGCTGGCCTTTGGCGGCATAAACTCGGCCGAGGTTGTAGCTGGCTTCGGCATAGCGGAAACTCTCGAGCTTCATAGCTGATAACAAAGCTTCCTGAGCTTCATCCCACCTGCCGGCACGCAGCAACACGACTCCGAGGTTGTTGTAAGCGCGCGAATAGCGACCCTTGCGTTGGTCGATAGCAGTTCGGTAAGCGGCAATTGCAGATTCCGATTCTCCGAGACGAGCAAACGCGTTACCGAGATTGTAGAAACCGACTGGATCAAATGAATTCGAGGCCTTGATCTTATTTAGTTCTGCAAGTGCTACTGGTTTTTGTCCGGCAGCCACGAGTACCTCGGCGAGCTGTAGTCGAAGACGATTGCGTTCGGAGTCGTTAGGAGCCGCTTCAATATCCTCACGCAAACGCGCAGCGGGATCGGGAATGTTATTAACGTCCTGCTCGGCTATTGAGCGAGCACGTGTTTGTGTTTGGGCGCAGACCGCTGACGAATAGAGGAATGCCGTCGAAACGACGATAAGGAAGAGACTTGTCTTTCGCATAGCTCCAACTTTCTTTACTGTCGGGTTGCCGAGGTGTCGTTGCGAAGATACGAAACCACCGTGCCTCCGAAGCCAACTGCCCACCCGTGATTTCGATCGCTGAAGAACACACGTTCGAGCGGATGCGGCGTGCCACTCCGCTCAGTGGACCAATGCTCTCCGCTGTCGGTCGTGTGAATAATTGTTCCCTCCGCGCCGACGGCCCAGCCTTCGAGTGCATTGACAAACTTAACATCAAACAAATCGACGTCGACTGACGACTCCTGTCGCTGCCACGTCCGACCGCCATTCACCGTGTGGTAGACACTGCCAGCACCACCCACGGCCCATCCTTTGCGATTGTCAACAAACGAAGTTGCGGTGAAGCGAGTTGATTTTTCAACTTGCGGCAGTGTTGACTGGTGCCACGTATCTCCACCATCCGAGGTTTGGATGATCGTTGCGCCTGCACCTACAAGCCAACCACGATCGTCGTCGACGAAGATTCCACCCAGCAGCAGATGCCGCGTCGGAGAGCGCAGCGCCACCCATGTATCACCGGCGTCGTGAGTGGTGTAGATCTGACCGGCATCACCGAAGGTCCAGCCACGTCCTTTCGGGCTGAACACAGCGCGTACGAGAACGGAATCAACGTCGAATCCTCTTATATCGATTCGCTTCCAGTGTTCACCACCGTCAGTGGTTTTCATCAGGTAAGCGCGAGGCTGGTCTTTGGTTTTGAGTTGGTAGGCATTGACTTCACAAACCAGCCAGCCGTTTTGATCGTCGACGAAGAAGATGTCGCGCACTACGTCTTCGGTGGACGCGCCGCGCGTGGTCCAGGTGTTACCACCATCACGTGTCTGGAGCAAAACGCCTTTGCTGCCGACGACCCAGCCTCGGTTTTGATCGAGAAAGAAAACCGCATGAAGCCACGCCATTGTTCCGCTACGCTGGCGCGCCCACGTTCCCGTCTGGGCAAACGTGGCCGAAGTGAAAAGCAACAGGAACAAAAGTGATACGGGCGCTGCGTTCATAAATTGTAGGGGCGGCACTCCGTGGCCGCCCCTTCGCGGAAACAAACAACCATTGAAAGAGTTGCGGCCTCTCAGGGCGACACGGACCACCTTTGGAATCTTGAGTGGCACGCAAGGGGCGGCCACGGAGTGCCGCCCCTACACTAAAATCCCTTACGGTACCGGGACGCCGAAGATACGAGCGAAGCTCGCGATCGGTGTAAGACCCATAATGGCCTGGATCTTCTTGAGTGTGTTTCCAGGCACGACGATCTGATCGCCCGGCACAAGGTAGACGCTGTCGGCCGCCTTACCCTTGTAGATTGCCGACAAGTTGACCGGAATCTGTGCGAGCATTCCGGTCGTCTGCCGTCGTAATACAACAATCTTGCTCTTGTTGCCCGTATTCAGCACACCACCGGCTTCAGCAATCGCCTCGGCGACGGTCATGCGATGATTCATGAGGCGAATGCCAGGTTGGCCCACGTCGCCGATCACGCTGTAACGATACGACACTGCCTTGTCGAGCGAGACGGTCACCTGGGGATCTATGATGTATTCGTCGTAACGCTTCTTGATGACTTCTGCGACTTCATCAACAGTTTTGCCGTTGACGAAAACCCCACCCTGTATCAACGAAAGTGAAACGCGGCCACTTGGTGGAACAATGATATTGGCACGGGAGTAACGAGGCTGGTTGAACACTTCAACCGAAATGATGTCTTCTGGTCCAAGCCGATAAGTGGTGAAGAAGTTGTTATAGTAAGGAGTGACTGCAGCTTCTTCTGACATCTGTTCCTGGCGGTTAGCCTGAATATCCTGCGAAACATCCGCGGGCACGCGTGAAGTGTCATCTGGCTCCAGCCGGTCGCCTTTAACGGGCGTCTTCGGATCTTTCTTCTCCTGATCGCTCGCAGTTGTTCGCGGTCTGGCTTTTTGGGGATCATCCTGCGTCTGGGCTGCGACAGTAATCGTCGATACAATCAGGAAGAACGTTACCAGTGTCAATCGTCTCGTATTTCTCATCTCAACCTCCAACCAACTGTCATTGGGCTCCGCGCCCAAACAGAATTATCTTGATGGTCTCAAACATGATGATTGCATCAAGAAACAACCCATGGTTCTTAATGTAGAAAAGGTCATACTGAAGTTTCTGCCGCGCATCTTCGATTGAAGCGCCGTACGGATATTTGATTTGCGCCCAGCCGGTCAGGCCTGGTGCAATTAGATGCCGTTGCTCGTAAAACGGGATCTCCTCGGCCAGTTGAGCAACAAAATGAGGTCGTTCCGGTCTGGGACCGACGAAACTCATCTCACCCTTCAGAATGTTCCAGAACTGCGGGATCTCGTCGATTCGAATCTTGCGAATAATGCGACCGACCCGCGTCGTGCGAGAGTCGCTTTTACTGGCCCAAACCGGGCCCGCTGCTTCGGCATCAACACGCATCGAGCGAAACTTCGCCAGCACGAAAATGCGTCCGTTTTTTCCGACTCGCTCCTGCTTGTAAAAAATCGGCCCTTTCGATTCGAGCTTGATCAATACAGCCGTGAGCAGAACGATTGGCAGCGAAAGAATTGCGCCGATCAAGGCCACCAGCCAGTGGACCACATTGCGTGTGACTTCTGCGATCTTTGCCTGTCGTCCACGTCCCGAGAAGATTAGCCAGGAAGGCCGAAGCATGTTCAAAGAAACGCGACCGGTAATCCGTTCATAAAACGAAGCGCCTTCTTCGATATTGACGTGCCCTGCCAAACTCAGTTGTAACAACTTGTTGGTCGGCAGTTGGCCACGTCGTTCTCCCATTGCCACGACGATGCGATCGATGTTTTCCCGCTTGACGATCTCGTCAAGCTGCTCGGTAATTCCGATCACGCGCGGATTGATAAGACTCTTGCCGAGCAGATCAGCGTCAGTGCCGACAAAGCCGACGATGCGATAACCGGCATCGGGACGGTCCAACACCTCGCGTGCGACTTCCACCGCCAGATTGCCCGAACCAACAATCAGGATGCGTTCACCGAAATCGGGATGGCCCAGCAACCAGTGAATCGATACGCGCCACCCAACCATCAACGTGAGCGCGATTGGCAGCGCAATCAAGGAAACACCACGGCCCAGCATTAAGCTCGGAAAGGTGTAAAACGAGAACGCGAGCACGATCCACGCAAGGCCAAGCGCCTGGATCAACCGGAGCACGAGCTCCCGCCGGTCGTGCATCACCAGAAAATCGTAGAGATCGAATAGATAGAAAGCGGCGAGACAGAAGAACGCCGCAACCGCGGCTTTGAAAAACCCGTTCTTCTCAAGCAGTTCAAAGGCCGCGTCGATCACACCAAAGCGTAGATACACGGCGCAGATCAACGCGCCGTAGACCAACGCCGCTTCGGCGAGGATCAACAAGACCATTCGTCCGTTGAGACGTAGGGCTCTCAATTGACGGCTGCTACCTCCTCTTCGAGTCTGTCCGCCGGAAGCGGTTGCATCTCAGTAGTCTTTCTTTCACGGTTGTAGTAGCGATACTGGTAATAATGGGAGGACGAATCCGGCTGCTCTTCAGTGCGATTCAGGACTACTCCGAGGAGACGATCCTTTGGCATTTGTTCGAGCAGCTTGTCGACCGCCGAGTAACGTGTCTTTCCAGCACGCACAACCAGGAGTCCGCCGTCAGCGCGAGACATGAGCACGTTGGCGTCAGTGAAAATCCCCAGCGGCGGCGCGTCGATGATGATGTAGTCAAACATGCGTCGCACTTCCGTCAGCAGCCGGCCGTAGCTGGGACCGGAAAGCAATTCGGCAACGTCATCTCGCGGCTTTCCACCCGGCAAGAGGTGCAGACCCGCAGGTTCGAGGCGAACGATGGCGTCTTCGAGATTCAGTTGACCGCCAAGAACCTCCGAAAGACCAACCTGTGCGTCGATGCCGAGGTAGTCAGTGGCGCAGGGGCGGCGCAAGTCGCTATCGATTACGAGAGCGCGCACGCCTTCAGTTTGGGCCAGCAACCACGCGAGGTTGAGCGCCGTTAGCGTTTTGCCTTCGGCGATACCGGCGCTGGTGACGACAATGGCGCGCATCTGCAGGCGCTCGCCGGCTTCGAGAATTCTCGTGCGTAACGAGCGATACTGCTCGGTGTACGCAGAGCGAGGCTGGCTCACCGCAATCAGATGAGGCTCGACGCGCGACGGAGAAACGTCAAAAGTGACGAATCCTCCGGCGCGCGTCGCTCCGGCAGCGTCCAAAGTTGCCCCAGCATCACGCGAAGCAATACCGCCGGGGAGTGCCGACCCGCCGGATACATCCGCAGTGTGCGCAGTGGACGCTGAACTTCGCACCGTCTTCCCGGGAACAGACATGATTGAGGAACCGCTCAACAACTGTTCCTCGACCTGTTCGGGAGACGGCAGCCCTGGAACGATTGGGCTGTCGTTACGGCGCGTTGAATCCTCTGTTGCTTTCGCAGCGCCACTCTTATCGGTGGAGCTGTGTCGTCTCATAGCTTCAAAAACTCTTCCCATCGAATCACCTCATCATTTGGTGCTTTAACGCCGAAGGCGTTCGGACCACTTCAATCAGTCTGTGTTTTAACGCCGAAGGCGTTGGCTAATTTCAGCCCAAGGTTGGAGCGTAGCGACAACCTTGGGTTAGCTCGTCTACCTTGCTTGACCAACCCTGAAAAGGGTTCCTCTCAAGGCGAACCCTTTCCGGGTTTATTTCTATTTTCAATTTGATCCCCAGGGTTGTCGCTTACGCTCCAACCCTGGGCTGAAATTAGCCAACGCCTTCGGCGTTAAATGGCTTTCTCAATTCCGTCACGCTGTGGCTCTTCAGTCTCGTCATAAGGTGGCTTCCTCAATCCGAATCACCGCTGGTTTTTCCCGCGTTCCACAGTTCGGCTCGTCCTGTGGGGGTAAAAATTCTCGCGGGTGCTTCGCGTTCCTCGCCGGCCTGTCCTCTGCCTCGATCAGACCGCGGCAACATGTCGAACGTGTCAGCCACGTCTTCGATAATCGAGCGGCCGATCGTTGTGTCGCCGGCGGCGTAACCGGCCAGGAGCGCGTTGTCACAGAGATTGTTTATGTTGCGCGGAATGCCGTCGGAACAACGAAAGATGTAATCAACGGCTTCAGGTGAAAACACGTCAGTACGTTCCGCCCCCGCTACCAGCAAACGCGAAGTGATGTATCGATCTGTCTCTTCGACGTTCGGCAGCGGCTTGATGACGCAACGCAGAGCGATGCGCTGTTTCAACTGGCGCAGATCCGGATTATTCAAAACGTCTCGCAACTCCGGTTGACCAGTCAGAACGATTTGCAACTGCTTGGCTGTATTCGACTCGAAATTTGACAGCAGGCGAATCTCTTCGAGAACATTCGGCGAGAGACCCTGCGCTTCGTCTACGATCAACACGGTTCGCAGTCCGCGCGAGTGACGCGATTCCAATGCCCGTCCAAGCTCGAGCAACAACTCCGATTTCGTTTCCCACTTCTGCACATCCAACAGAGTCGCGACGTGCTGGTAAAACTCCGGTACAGACAAACGTGGATTGAAGATGTAAGCGACGAGCACTGTGCGATCGAGACGTTCCATCATCCAGCGCAGGATCGTCGTCTTGCCAGTTCCCACTTCGCCGGTCACCACCACTAGCCCCTTGCCGCTTTCAATGCCGTAGTGCAGATTGGCCATCACTTCCGTGTGCGACGGAGTGAAGTAAATGAAGCGGGGGTCGGGAGTCAGCGCGAATGGCAACTCTTTTAGACCGTAAAATTCTGCGTACACTCTCTTGGACCTCCAGTTACGAACGACCACCAGATGCTGTCATCAGGTATTCGAAAACATGCGTGAGCTTGAGGGCCAGGGCAAGCATTGGAATACTCACCAGCGTTGCCACCACGCCCGCAGCAAGTAACAACCGGCGACGACGTGGCACTGCGCGCGCTTCCTGAGGTGTCAACAACTCCGGCACCGAGAGAAGCACCGGCAGACCAGTGTAGTGTCTGGCGTCTTCGGCGTTTTGAATGGTCAGCAGACGCGGTCCTTCAAAAATCGCAATGAGCAAAAGGCCAAGACCAAGTCCAACGGCAAGACCAACGCTGGAGAGTAGGAGACGCCTGGGAGCGACGGCTTGTGACGGAAGGTTCGCGGTGTCGACGACCTCGATTCCCTCATTCTGCTGCTGCGTAGCTGCTTCCTTGTTCAATCTGATCTTCTGCTGTTGCAGCAGGAGCTGATCGAGAGCTGATTTCTTGGTTTGATAGTCCCGCTCAATAGCGGTCAGTTGAACTTCGACTCCAGGAACGTTGTTGATTCGAGTGACGAGCCCTGCAATATTTTGTTCGTTTTGGGCCAATAACGCTTGCTGCCGTTTTATTTCACCATCGATCATCTTGATGTCGTTTTGCAGCGAGCTAACTGTAAGGTTAGGCCGACCCTTGAGCTTTGCTTCCTTCTCTTTAACCTTTTCCTTCCATTCAGCGATCATCTGGTCCATCTGCTCCTGGATCTGCTTAACTTCTTCCTTTTTCGCGATTACGTCGGGGTGCTTCTTTGTGTATTCCTGTTCCATTCGAGTCTGCTCGCCCTCGAGCTGTGCTTTTCTGGAGACTAACTGCGACCAGGCCAGCGTTGTCTTTGGATCAGTAAGATTTGTGGCCACATCTTCAATTGCCATATCACTCTGCTGTTGGACCGTAGCCATAGAACTGACTACGGTTGCACGGCGGTCTTGCAGACGTCCCACTTCTGTCATGAGACCCTTCTGCTCCTCACGCAGACCGGTGAGCTGGTTCAACAGCGACTGAGCTTCACTAGGCAGTTTACCGATGTTGGCGCTCATGAATCCCACACGATCCTTATCCACAGCGGCAACGGCTTCCTGCGCCTGCGCAACCTGCTGATTGATGAAGTTCTCGGCGGAGACGGTTGAACTGATGGTATCAGCCGTTTGAACATTGATGTATTTACTTGCGAGCTCCGACGTAATCGCTTGTGCAATCTTCGGTTCGCGATATCGATAGGCGATATTGAAACCGTTGGTAATGTCGTTGCGGCTGGTATTGACCGCGACGCGGATGTTATCGCGCATCGTGTCAATAATGGTTTCCATCGCCTCACCACGACCTCGCTCTACTCTGTAGAGATCGTACTTTTCGACTAACGGCTCCAGCGAACTGCGGCTCGTTACGACCTGATTGATACTGGTCAACTGCCGCGTCATGGTGTCCTCGCTCACACCGGTAATAACCGAGGTGGGAAGATTGGAAGGCCTGACGACGATAAGCGTCTCTGATTCGTAGACGTTCGGCAGCCGGTAGACGACATAACCAACCGCGGTTGTGACCGCAATTACGGGAAGGATTAACAGCCACTTCCGGCGTCGCAGAATCTTCAAGTATTCACTCGGTTTTCGTTGTCTGAAATCAACGCTCATAACACACTCCTATTCGGTAAACTTCTTCTCTGTGCAACCTCTGTGTTCTCTGTGGTGAGTTTTTCCTAAGAATTAGTTAACCACAGAGGCACAGAGAACACAGAGGTTGCACAGAGAAGAAACTCAATCACAATGAAGCCAACGCCTTCTTTGCCTCTTCGAGATCTGCAAAAGGTGTCTTCTCGGCAAGCCGGATTGCGGTCTCGAGCTCGCGCCGAGACTCTTCCCGATCGCCTTTTCCTTTCAGAGCCATACCCAGGTGGTAGTGATAACTCGCGGACGGCGGGATGTTCGCCGTGCGCGCTTCTGTTTCGTTAATCGCGACCGCTTTCCGAAGTTGCTCGACGGCCGCAGTATGAAGGTTCTTCTTGTAGAAAACCCATCCCAACGTATCGATGAATCCGGCTACGTTCGGGTTCTTTTGGACTACGCCCTGGGCCAACCGCATCGCTTCGTCGAGATTGCCCTTTCCTGTTACCGCGTAAAGCCAGGCCAGGTTGTTGGCGGCAATGATTGCGTTCGGATCTTTTTCGATAGCCTTACGGTAATTCTCGATTGCGACGTCGTAATTCTTCCGCTGATCTTCGAGGATTCCGATCAGTGTGTACGGCGTGGAATTCTCAGGACGCAGGGAGATAATCTTCTGGTACTCGGCGATGGCACGATCTTCCTGCTTTGTGTTGATGTAAAGAGCTCCGAGAGCGGAGTAAGCAGGCAGATAGTTTGAATCCAGTTCGAGCGCTTTCTTCAACTCTGCCTCAGCGCTCTGCACGTTGTGCTGAAAACCAAAAGCCTGCGCCTTCAGGTAATGTAACGACGCGACGTTAGGAAATGAGGCCAGCGCCTGATCGATTCGAGCGTGGGCTTTGTCCACCTCTTGTGTTCTGGCGTAGAGCGTGAGCAAGCCATTGAGCGCGTCGAAGTTTGTCCCATCAACCTTGAGCGCTGTTTCGAAAAAATTGATCGCGTCAGCCGGTTTATTTTCGGCGAGTGAGATCAGGGCCAAACTGTTGTAGACCACAGCGTCGTTGGGATTGGTATTGCGTGCCGCTTCAAAATCCGCGCGCGCGCCGGCGCTGTTTCTCAGTTGTAGCTGCGCAGTCCCTCGTGAAAGATAGGTCTTCTCGCGAATTTCTTTGAGCAACTGTGCTGAGTTGTTGCCGTCGGGAGCAGCCTTGTCGAGACGAGCGAGCAAGTCCGTGGCCTGCGTGCTCGCTCCTTTCTGGTCGCCGCTGCCGAGAGCTAGTTGAACTTGCATCAACTTTGCCGGTAGATAGTCTGGATAATTCTTTTCGAGCTCAGCCGCAAAAGCACGGGCCTGATCCATCAGTCCCAGGCTGAAATTGTACTGGGCCAGAAAGTACAGAGCCGCGCGAGAGTTTGGTTCCTGTTGCAGAACGTCGTTTAGATCTGCAATCGCGCTTTTCAGACCATCGGCCTGGCCGCCCTGAGCATGCAACCGAGCACGCAGCAGCAGCGCCTGACGATCGTGCTGATCTTTCTTTAGCGCAGCCTCGATTTGCTCGTTCGCACCTTGCGTATCACCTTTGGATAACAGAATCTCACCCAGACGATAGCGACCCTGCATGTAGTCAGGAGCCTTCGCAAGAATGTCGCGGTAGGCCCGCACCGCATCGTCCATACGATTGGTGGCGGCGTAAAAATCTGCGAGCACTACCTGACTCTCAGGTTTGTTTGGTTCGAGTGCCGCGAGTGCTTTGTACTGTTCTTCCGCTTTGTCAAACTGGCGGTTAACAAGATAGTAACTGGCAAGCACGAAGCGGGAGGTGCGATCGTTTGGTCCAACCTCGACCGCTTTGCGCAACTCTGCTTCCGCTTCGGCCGGGCGATTAGATTGCGTCAGAAACCTACCGTATTCAGTGTGAGCGACCGGCGAATTGTAGTTTACCGAAATCGCCTTCTTGTAAAGCTCTTCCGCTTTTTCAGGTTGCTTGTTGGCGATGTGGAACTTAGCCAAACTCAGGTACGACTCAACCCGGCTTGGATCCAACTGCAGCGCGTGATTCAGTTCCTCAAAGGCTTTGTCCTTCTGGTTCTGCTGAAACAAGACGCTGCCCATCAGGATGTGGCCTTCGATGTTTTTCGGATCCTTTGCGAGAATCTCCTTTGCGAGTCGTTCGGCTTCACCGATGACGTCGGCCCTGCCTCTGCTGCCGGCGAGATAATAGTTACCAAGCTTAATCCGAGCTTCGAGATTGTTCGGGTCTTTGGTGATCGTTTTCCGGAGCTCCTCGAGCATTTCCGGAAATCGCTCGAGTCCTTCGAAGGCGCGCGCCAGGCCCCAATGGCCGGCGGCCAGATTGTCGTCAATCTGGATCGCGTTGCGAAACTCGAGCGAAGCTTCCTGAAACTTTGACTCTTTCAGGTAGGCTTCACCCTGAGCCAAATGCTGAGCTTTTGCTTTTTCGGGATTAGAGCAGCCGGCAAGAAAAATAGCTGCGGCGAAAAGAAGACAGAACAGACCTATCTGATAAATAACTCCGCGGCACTCGCTTTTCATTAATTCACTCCATCATCGCTGCCGGCAAATAGACTCAGGCAGCCGTTGGTTTCGTTTCAGGTTCCTGGGGACGCCGGCGGGCAATTGCCGGAAGTTCCTTAAACCCGAGACATTGTTCAAAAAAGGCCAATTACTTTCGTTTTCCGAAACTATAAATCTTTGGATCCATTCCAGGTGTACGTTAAGGTACAAACTCCGGAAGAATTGCGGAAGCAGCCGAAGCAAACTCAACTGCTGCCTTCTCCGCCTCAGCTTCTGAATTACCAATCGAAACTGTCACTCGAACCATCGCGCCATTGGATCGACGCAGCCGGACACTGTCAAAAACCGTGTAGATCTTGCCCCAGTATTCGCTGGCGACGTTCCTGCCTCTTCCCTGGTACCAGTAGATCATCAAACTCTTATAGTCGCCGTTCTGGATTACATACTTGTTAGCGGCGAAACTCGAGCCATCCGGTAACGAAACCATCGCTCTGCCGGGCTCACTCAACGTCCATCCCGATCCGGGCAGGCAGTTCAGTGGGCTGTGATAAGTGGCGCCGGAGCGCTGGCTCGCGTAGTAGCCGACGTAGAGATTCGCGATCGTCCCCTCCGGTTTACGAAAGTCTCGCAACAAATAATCACTCGCCTTTAGCACCTTGAGAGTTTCGTCATCGAGGATCTGGTCGTTTCCGGTCTTCTGCCATGTACCGACAGTTTGGGGAAAGGCTTTCAGATCCTTCCGTTCGACGTGTGCTTCGCCAAGATAGGACCAGGTGTTAACAATCGCTCCCATCAAAAGGATCAGGACCAGCAGTACGCCGAAACGCGTTGAAGATTTCATAGCTCTGAGCCTTCGGCCGAAACCACTGGGCTGATAGAAACAGCAGGGTCAGGTTCGGGCGACTTCCTTTCAACTTGTTGCTCGCCCTCAGACTGAGCCGGTCTAAAGCGATCAAGAATCATGCCAATGCCAAACAACAGGATGAAAGCCACGACATAGATGGCCCACCCTGAAAATGAGTGGAAAAACCCATCGGCGACCTCTGTTCCGTAATAGTGCGCGAGTATCCCTGTACCGCTCACTCTGAATGCATTGGTCAAAATGGCAATCGGAACTGCAGATATGACAATGATGGCCGACCGCCAGAACCAATAGCTCTTGAGCCAGCCAAAACGCTTGCCGGAGGTTGGCGGCTCGTCAGACGGAGAATGAGTGAAATACGCGAAAACAACGGCGAGAGTTAAGAGAGTCATGAGCGACCGGATGCCGCTGCACGCTTCAACCACCTCGAGCTTCTTCGTCTCAAAGCTATTCAGCGGTTTCAGCTCGATTATGTTTCCCTGCCGTAAAACGGGGATGCCGAAGAGGCTCATGGACCAAACGGCACATCGCGAAGCAAATAATTGCAGGGGAAAAGCGATTTTGTTGAAGATGATGGCCGGAATCGGTAGCGCCAGGAACAAGAGGCTAAATGGGACCAGCAGGAACCGTAAAAGCCTCACACCCCAGAAGTAGACCACGGTACCCGCAAGCAGCAGCAGGAGCGAAAGCCGTTGGGTGTAGAGTTCAGCGCCCGCAACGCCGGCCCAGAGCCCGAAAAGACCAAAGACTACGGCCGCTCCACCCAGAAAAGCCGACGACTTAACCGGTACGCGGGCGAGCCTTTCCCTTTGCGTCCAAAGGATATAGCCGATGATGAACGGGATTAAGAGACCGTGGGAATAGTTCTCGTCGGTCCACCAGTCATGGAAAAGCTTTACCAGGACCGTGGCGTAGGCAAAAACGATGGCGAAACTGATGGCAATACCTTGCCACAGTTTCTTCGTGGCCGGGACACTCATTCCGTATTCCTTGATGATTTCCGCCAGAAAAGGGCAAGTTCTCTTGCGAAAACCGAAGGTGACCGAAAGACTTTCACCCGTGATTAAGTTTAAAACGAGAGCAGCTTATCTCAACTTGGCGTCAGGTGACAATCACCAACACCGGTTTTCAACACATTTTAGGAAAGGATTAAAGGCTGGCTCTTTCCGAAATCCTGTTAATCCTGTCCATCCTGTCCATCCTGTCCAACTGCCCCTCTGCTACACGTTAGCTGAGAGCAGTCATAGACAGGATGAACAGGATTTTTCAGGATGACCAGGATGTTGAGCCCCTAACCGATCAAAAGAAATAGGGTGACTCATTTCTGAGTCACCCTACAGTTGAACAGTTGAGGTGGTTCTAGTTGATTGTTATCACGGACGTGTTGCTGCGCCGGCCACCTGCAATGACGGTAATCTGAACATTGCCTTTACCAGCCAATTCAGACGCGAGTCGAACGGTTATCTGGTCTAACCCACGCAGTGTGCCGTTCGCACCGGCAAACTCAACCGGCAACATGTACGTCTTGTTGTCTGCCGTCCGAGCTTCAACCTGAATCGATTCCGCGTAATTTACCATCACGCTGCCGTCACTCAACCGGACGTCGTTGCTGACGTTCGGGTTAGAGAGACCTGTGCTGAAACCAGTTGCGAGGATCGACAAGCGAGTCTGCTGATCAGATCCAGACAGCCATGACGTGAAAGCCGCCAAACCATCCCTGCGCAACTCTAAAGCGTTGAAGATAATTCCAGACGTAGTCGCTTCACCCTGCGACACAAAGATCGTTGGATTGAGACCGTTGACGCTGGCTGTCGAGTGCATGATGTAACCATCACGCGTGGTAACCACGACCTCCGCGAGACCACCAGGCAAATCGGAAGGAACATTGAAGGTGATTGCCGTCGGTGAGACAGAGATCATCGACATCGCTTCTCCGCCTACCGATACGCTCACTCCTCCGAGTTCATAGGTAGAATTGTTCGGCGCGACATCGGTAACCGTGGTCAAGGGATTAGAAACCGGCGACGTGATTGCACCAGTACCGTTCTGCACCAGATTGAGACCGTTATCTCCGAGCGGCATGACCTCGGGCTGATTGAGGGCGACGTCCGTGCGGACTTTGGCTTTACCGGCACTGGTCAAAGTCTGGTGCGAGATAACTCCATCAACCATCAGATCTTCACAGAAGGCCAGAAATGCGTCGATCTTGTCGAGCCGATCGACAACTCCGGACGATGGCGTCGATTGCTGCGATAAGCTTGCGCTCGATTTGGCCAGGTACAGAGCGGCGAATAGATACCGATCGATATCAGCCGCAGCATTGAACATGTTTCTCTCTGATGAAAAGTCTGTGTAGGCCTGTTCAAGAGTGGCGACGAGTACATCCATCTGATCGTTGCTCTTGAGCGCAGCGCCGCTTGAGGATGATTGTGAGTTGCTGGAGGTGAATGAGCTTTCGATCGTGCTGGTACTGCCGCGGCCGTTACGAACAGCTTTAAGAGCCTTGCTGATCTTGACCGTAATCGGACTTGAAGTAACGATCAGTCCCTTGTCGTCCTTTGCAGTTGCAGTAACGGAGTAGGTTCCAGCAGCCGGGTTGTTCCACATTGCACTGTACGGAGAGACAGTCGACGTTCCGAAGGCCGTCGAGTTTGCATTGAAGGTGACATTGGTAATCGTTCCGGAGCTGTTTGACGCGGATGCCGTCACAGTTACATTTGAACCATAGCTGAACGTCGCATTGTTCGCCGGGCTCGTAACCTTCACCGTGATCGAAGGAGTCGGTGTTGGGGTTGGGGTCGGCGTTGGTGTTGGCGTTGGCGTTGGTGTCGGAGTTGGCGTCGGCGTCGGCGTCGGGGTTGGCGTCGGGGTTGGCGTTGGTGTAGCCGTCGGCGTCGGTGTCGCTGTAGGTGAAGGCGTTGGGGTTGGTGTCGGCGTCGGCGTGACAGTGCCACCCACTGCTGCGAGCAGCGTGGTCATGTTCACACCGGGGTCAGTACCATCGCTGGCGCGACCTTTGTACGCACTGCTCGAGCTCAGCGCGAAGTTACCGTTTGCAGCGTCAACGAAGCCGACGCCTGCGGCATCGAGAGGATAATAGTTGCCTGCCGGATATTTATTGGATAATGGACCATCACCCTTGTCCCAGCGAGTATCGATAATGACGTTTCCGGTCATCGCGAGGTTGGGCCAGCAAGTTGAGAGGGCGTACGGCGCGAGATTGCACTGCATTCCGTACTGGTAATTCGCAACCACATTGTCCTTAAAAACGAAATTCGAACTCGGTACATCATCGGTCACAGGGTTTCCTGGTTGAACGAGTGTGTTATGACGGATGGTAACGTCATGACCGCCCACCAGCTGCACGAAATTTGCCGCCGAACCGGAAACTGGTTTGGGCAGATCAAACAGATTGTTTTCGATCGTGATGTTGCCACCAACGGCACTAGGCTGTTCGTTATCGATGAGCAGCAAGCTGAAGCCCCATTTGTAACCTCGAACCCGGTTGTTGGTGATGCTTAGGTTTTCAACCGTCGCCCATGGTGATGCGCCATCCTGGTTACGAATGGTGGCCATCAGCGTCGTTCCCACTCCGGAGTACATGTCGTTGCCATCAATGACAGCGTTCACGACTTCTTTAATCTCGACCCAGGCCTTCGGGTAGCTATAGGCATTCCAAACATCCGGTTTGTTCAAGAAGTTGTTCCGGATCTCGACGTCGTGAATGTGATCGCCTTTCCAGCGCGCAGTACCGTTGTTGTCGGGAACGCCAGGCGCACACGAGTTCTGGCCCAGGACCACCGTAAAGAGAATCGTATTTCCGATGATTGAGGTCACTCTGCCGGTCTGCCACGGTTTTGCGTAATAATTTCCAGTAGCGGCATAAGTACAGGCTGAATACGGAAACGCCACCAGATCCCCAACTGCGAGATTCGTGACGTTGCTCAACGTCGCGCTGGTCAATGTTGGATTGGTGACCGTTGCAGTGTTGGTGGTGGTCATTCCAGCACCACCGATAAAGACGTTATTGAACTGAGCTTCGATGTAGTTGTTGTTGATGTGTAATGGACCAGGGCCGGCGTCTGAATAAACTCCGTATGAGTCGATGTTCTGTCCGGCATTCGGGTTCGAGCTTGGATATTTCCCAGCAAAGCCCGCGATATAAGAATTAATAACCCAGAAGTCCGCAACACTGGCGGCTATGCCGCGACCGGAAGTGCGTTCCAACGTTGATGGGAACAGATTGCTCGCGGTGACTTCGGCAGTGTGGATGAAAGTACGATCAAAGACGATGTGATTCGTGTCTAATCTCTGCTGGCGTGTGAAGTAAGCACCGAAGTTTACCAAGTCTGGAGTATAGACGGACGTGTTGCCGGTCGTGGTGACTTCAATACCGATGAACTTGTAGTGGTGTGCTCCAGCGTTGGCAGTTATGACTGCATAACCACTGGAACCAATAAGCCGCGCCATACTGGAAGCGTGCGTCGCAGGATTAATTCGCTGACCAGCCGCTGCGAGTGTCGAGAGAGCTGACGTTTGGATTGTTATGTAGTCCGCGTCGGTTCCGGTGCCTGCTCCCTTGTTGGGAAGCACGATGCTATCCCCTCGAGGCACATAGGTCGTGTTTGCCTGGAGGATTATCGTGTCGCCAAACCTGGCCGATTCGATAGCAGCCTGAACGTCACCACCTGCAGGAACTACGATTGTCGCCGCATTAACGGCCGTTGCTGCAAATAAAGAGAATACAAATACGAGGGTAGGAAATATCGATTTTGGATAACGAACTGTTCCGCTTCGAAACAGTGTAAAGGCTCTTCTTGTTGTCATTAACATACTCACTTCGGAAATCGGACGATCTCTCAGACAGAGAGACTCCTGACTTTGCGGACCCACATCGCTGTGGGGGTGCCATTTATCGGTGATTGCTCGGACGGGCGACCCGAGACAACTGAGTGGCGGTCACTCAGTTCAGTTGGTAAATCAGTAACCCTGGGAATCGTAGGAACGACCCATCGACACGAATGGACCTGATTGTTTTAGGCGAAGGGGGAATTCTATTGCGTGGAGATGAAGATGAACGAAGAAAAGACGCCGGTGACGGATTAACACACGAAATGACGATTTCCTGAGGAGGAGACTGCCATTCTACCGGCCCCGCACCTACAAAACCGCTGTAAGTGAAGGAGCACTTCGATCGCCTTCGGCAGCCTGACAATCTCAATAATCGAGACTCACAGCTTTGCGTCCCTGCCTCACAACAGGTTTGCCTTTATCGTGTGCAATCAGTGTCAAAAGATCAGAACGGGCGTTCAACCCGCAAGCTGGATTAAACGATAGTTAAACTGCGTTTGTCAATAACTATCTGTTTAAAAACGTGGGCCAAAATTAAGATTTCTTAGCTTCGGTGAGCTTCCCTTAGCGAGTGTGGCAGAAATCGTCGGACTAATGCCTAAGTTATGGGCATAATGGGATTTACGGGTACTACTGGCGGGATGTCGCGAATCGTTTTTGAGTCGAGAGACTCGTAGCAGCTCAACACGATCTGAAGGTCCCGTCTTCCATCCTCAGGCGGCGTTACGGGTGCTCGTTCCTCAATGATCGCGGTAAGGAATTCCTGCATCTCGCCGAGATACCCAGTGCCATCCTTGTCCGGTAATTGGATTCGCACTCGCTGTAGTCCCGGTCTGATCAGTTTTGCCTGGAGAGAGTAAGGCCGAACGTACGAAATGAGCCGGGTCAGCGGTCTGGGCGCAACCGGGTAGTAATCCAAAGATCTTGTTCCGGGCCACAAATGAAGTGTTCCCATTTCACCGGCGATGACGATATCCGGTAACTCCCCCCGCTGCGTCGACCAGCTACACAAGAGATGCGCTTCCCAGCCAACCTGGCTTGAGAAGAATATCTGCGCCGAGTCCTCACCTGACATTCTGGTGTTGATCTGCATCGCTTTTGATACAAACGCCGTTTCGGGCTCGCCCATCAGCAGGCGCAACGCTCTCACGTAATGGATACCAATATCCATCAGAACACCACCGCCGAGCAGATCTTTGTCTGCTGCCCAGCCAACTGGCCGGCGAATTCCGCCCGCGTGCGCCAAAAAATATAGTGGCTCGCCGATCGCACCTTCTTCGATTAACCGCGCTGCTTTGCGAACCGCAGGTCGAAAGTGCATGTCTTCAGCGACCATCAAAATGGTTCCGGCCCTTTGAGCAGCGCCGATCATTGCATCAGCGTCGTCCAGAGTAGTTGCGATCGGTTTTTCTACGAGCGCATGTTTTCCTGCGCTGGCTGCTAACTCCACAGCGTTTCTATGCAAGTGGTGAGGTAGTGCGAACGTTAGACCAGTTACTCTTTCATCAGTTATGGCTTGAGCCAGGTCGTAGAAGGCACCTGTTGCCCCGACGGCTTTCGCAACCCGATCCGTCTTTTGCCGATCCCTGCCACAGATAAAAAGACGAACATTCGGGCTCGCCCAACGCAGATACTTCGCATGGTTTTGTCCCCAACCAGTTCCCACCACACAAATGCCGACGCTCTTATTCGGCACAACAACCGCAGGAGGAGCGTGGAGCACACGGCCACGATCCACCGTTGGATAGTCGAGAATTCGCTGCATCTCTTCGGTGGTGGCGCCGGCTTCTTCGTAGGTCGCGCGCGCAATATTCGGCGGTGAAACAGGTCGTAATTTTTGACGGAACACTTTTAGGGTATCGAGTGTGCCTGTCAGTGACGCCGTTGTGCGGATCGTCCGTTTTAACTTTGGATGCTTTGACAGATCGGTGGCTTGAGAAAAGAGCAGGGGCAAAGATCCTGTGAGTTTCGGATTTACGCGCGACTCTAAAACGTTTCCGATATAAAGACCACGATCGCCCGTGTCGATTGTTGTTTCAACTTCACAGAAGACGGTGCGCAGATTTCCGTCGAGATAAGGAATGTTGTGAGCGTCGTGAAGAATGCACAGGCCTAACACCCTTTCCTTGGCAGGCTGCCGGCGACGTGTCTGCATTAGCTTGATCATCAGTTCGCGCGACGTGGCCGGCAATATATTGATGGCAAAACGTCGCGATTGCTGAATGGCTTTGTCGATCCCGTAGGTGCGGTTTGGGTTGATAATAACTCGCGGCGGATCGAGAGAAACCTGCGCAAACGACGCCGATGCGAACAGATAGGTTTCACCGCCCCATGATGCGGTAATTACACCGCAAACATCCTGTACTCTCGTATCCCAAATCGTTCTGCCGCGCCAGCGCATTAAGTTGTCAGATCCGATAGTAAAAGCTGCCTGAGATGTGATTTCTTCGACTCGAGCTCAGCTTCCAGAATGTCTGCAATGACGAGCGTGTGATCGCCAACGTCCATTGTTTGCCTGACGCGACACGACGTTGAAGCTAGCGCATTGCGCAGGAAAAGAAAGCCAGAAGGGTTCTTATAGAGATCCAGATTGGAACATTTCTGCTTCGTACGACCTGAAACGCTACCGCATTTGAGGGCGATGTCAGCCTGGTGGTGGTGTAGCACTACCATGCTGAATTGGGGTTGCTGTTGTAACAGTTCATGAGTGAATGAGGTTTTGGCAATCGAGACCCAGAGAGCAGTCGGATGATGAGCGACTTCAGAATACATCGACACGGTCATTGCATTTGACCGTTCACCGGCATTGATTACGACGAGACCGACGGCGGCTTCCATTGTGGCTTTTGAAATGTAGTCACTGGTCAAACTCAGTCTCCGGTATCCTGTTAATCCTGAAAAAGATCAGGATTAACACCATTTCACGATCTACGAAGTATCTTCCGCAACGGTGCTTTCATCCGTTCTGGTACGTCGAGAAACAACAGCTTACTCACAAACACACCGTGGGACAGTCGTTGTAACAACATGTGTTTGGGCCGCCGCTCGAAAGCATGCTGGTAGTGCGTCTTTCTTCCGAACCCCAATATGCGCTGGTCTTCGGCACTCAAACCACCAAGGAAGGCCGCATTCAGTATTAGCGGATGATAGCGATAGTAGTCGACGTCTTCGTGCTGCAGCGGCACAGCAGAATCGTGGTAGTTGTAGAAGATCGCGCGGCGCTCTTCCAGCATCGGAGTTCCCTGGCGATGAATTCCTGAAGTATCAAACAGGAATGCTGTTCCGGCGACTCCAAGCAGCTCCGTAACCTCGCCCGGCGCCATCTCGGGGAGCTCCTTATTCTTCACCATCCGAGGATGCTGTTTCCGATGACTGCCCTTGATGTAGTTGAATGCCCCACTCTTCACATCGCTTAAGTACATAGCGAGCTTAACTTCGCGGTGAATTTCAGTTGCGTCTTTCTGCTCGTACCAGGCATCACCGTGCCAACCATGAAAATCTCTGTTAGTCGGCAACGATTTCCACCCCTTCGCCTCAGTTAATTCGTAATTGTTCCCCAGGTAAGCGTTAAGAACTTCTTTTACGAGTGGATGCAGAGCGAGATCGACAAAGCCCTGGTCCAGTGTCAACACGTCATGGACCATGTGACGATAGAGTTCTGTCTGCTCATAGCCGTCGAAGTCGTTCCAGCGCAGGCGCTTCAGACGGGCGGCAAACGCAGTCTGCATTCCTTTCAGCCGTTGATCGGACAACAGTTTTGGCAGCAGAGCGATGCCGTCGCGATCGAGCCGCGCAAACAGTTCTTCAGCAGTTGTATCTCTATTAATCGTAGGCTCTAACATACTCATCGAGTCTCGATTGTGTCGAATATCTCTCGGTCGCGGTCTTACGCGCTTCGGCACAAAAGCGCGAATGCAATTCCGGATTCCCCGCGAGCGTTCGGATGTATTTCGCGAGCGCGACATCGTCACCCGGAGCAAAAAGAAATCCCGTTTTTTCGTGCTGCACAAACTCCGGAATCCCACCTATCTCGCTGGCTATGACGGGAACTCCCGACGATTGAGCCTCGAGATTAACCAGGCCGGTCGCTTCGCCCCACATTGAAGGACAGATGAAGCAATCGGCTGCCTGCATAAATGGCTCGACGTGACTTTGCCGGCCCAGAAACTGAACTCGATCACCGAGATTCAAATCTTTAGCTAAAGTCTTCACCGCTTCGAGCTCGGGTCCATCCCCGACAAACCAGAGTTGTACTGGACCAGAAACCTGCGACATTGCGCGGATTGCGACGTCACCACCTTTCGCTTTGATCACGTTGGCCACAAAAAGCACGACAAACTTATTAAGCGCTCCAAGCTGTTCTCGCATCTTTGCGCGCACTACCGGATCAGGCTTGAATCGATCGGTGTTGATAAAGTAGGTGCATCGTTTCAAGTTGGACCACGTGCCAGTGTGTTCCAGGCAATGAACTACGAAGTCGCTGATACACCAAACCCGCTTGTATCTGTGGAACAAAAGCTTTTTTACCAATTTCCCGATGCCCGAAGGCGGCGCAGACAGCGGCAACTCTCTTGACGTGTGATCGGTCAGGTAGTGTGTAAGGCTCGGTTTGAGAATACTGAGCCACCAGACGAAAGGATTAATCGGGCTGTAAAAATTCCAGTGAACTGCCGTAATACGATTATCGCGGATTAAGGAAAGCAACTTGGAAAGCTTTTCGGTGCTGAACGAATGAAGATTAAGACCGGCAACCGGTAGACCTTCGGCTTGATACTTTTCGACCATCGCCTCAGATAGATCGTCCCCAAACACGGGCAGGAACAATCCATTACGATCGCGAAAGGCTCGAGTTAAGCTGAAGATCTGTTCCTCCATTGAGCCAAACTTGCCTGTCGGTTTCAGGTCAGTGAGATACAGAACACGCGCGGAGGGCATTACACCGGCATGGCCAACCTCAACGGCGTTCCGCTTGATGGTATTCCCCCGTATTGCTCTTGAGTCGGTCAATTGCATACAACTAGACTGCAGCCGGCATCTGAGTTCCCACTGAAGAGCAATTTACGTGCGCCATGATCTGTTTCAGCCTGTAGTCGCGGTACCTGCCAGGGTCACCCGATTGCCCCTCGACAGCAGCCATTGTCATGTTGAAAGCCTCGCGCGCACTCGCAAAGTGGAGTTTGAACTTGCCGGTACGCTCAGCCTCATTCAACGACTTCTCGAGACCTCTGCGCATCGTTTCGCCAATCAACGCCGGCTGATCGAAGTCGAAGAATCCATGGCAATACAATTTGATAAAAATCCAATCAGGCCGGCCGCCAACTGCGATATTCGCACCGGCGAGTCGTTCCAATCGCTCCGGTCCAAGAGGCAGCTTTGCCGTCAACGCGCTGTTGTCGAGACGCGGAACAACGCCAAACTTCCTGACACTCCAATCAAACACCAACGGACCCGTTAAAAGAATCGGTAGCGGCAAGTTCCTGTCGCCCACACGCACGGAAGGACCGCTCCGGTGTGGCGCTCTCTTGTTCAAATCGTTTCCGCAGGTATAGATGTCGTTGATACGACTCACTTGAGAAACGTGTGGAGCGGACGGCAACGTCAGATCCGCATAACAACCCGTATCAGCCAGAATCTTCATTTCGTCGTCGACGCCACACCAGCGATCGTTTGCAGAATTCGCCAGCGCCCAATTGCCGTGGACAAACGCGTAGCGCGGTCGATCATTTCCCGGCCCGCGTGAGAGACAATGATGCTCATCGGCAATCACGTCGCGAAAGTCTTCCAGCACGCGGCGAAAATTTGCCGCCGTATCAGGTTTATCAACGCCGTGATGGAGGTGAATCTCGACCTCTCCAAAGCCTTCTCCCTGCAGGTCTGCGAGTTGAGTTAGTAGACCGCGATGATATTGCTCGGCCGGATAAAAGTTGGTGTGACGGAAGGGAGTGCCGTCGTGGTCCCGGACGGCTTCGCCAATAGCGCGCGCCTGTTTGCACCAGTCGTCAAGGCGCCGCTGTTGTGTGTCCCAATCGAGAGTGGCTCCCAACCTGCCAGATCCATCGGGAAGTTCGTTATAACCGGGCTCAAAGTGATTAGCGATCACAAGAATCAGATGGGTTGTTCTGTCTTGCGCATTGGTCCTCTGCAGGATTTCACTGGCCCGCCAAAACGGGTAACGGAAAAGCCAGGGCAATGAAGCAATCAGCTTGTTTAGTGAATCACTGGCCATCGACTTCCAACTTGCGGGCTACAAGAAAGATACCGCTTACAAGCAGCTCTGCATCGGTCATGTTTGCAAATTCAGGTTGTAACTTCGGACGAATCTTCTCAATCAATGCCAACTCGGAGGGCCCGTAATCCACTCCCGGCTCAATCTTCAGCTTATGCGGCACGATCTCTCCAGCACCTATGATACTCGTCACAAAAACTAAGGCCTCATAACCAGCGCGAGTTATCAGATCTCGATAGTAACTTATCAACTTGCGATTCGGTATAGCCGACTCCGACGCCATACGTCGATAGAGCCACTCCGGAATCGTCAGGAATGTCAGCGGGTTCATACCGCCGTTACTGAACATGCCGTAGTCGCTCAGATCGATTTTGTGGATCATCAACCCGCCGGGTTTTAACAATTTGTCAGCGGCCGCGAAGAGCGTTTCGGGTTCGTAAATCTCTTCGATCACGGCGCGAGACATCACGACGTCAAAAGCTCGCTCGGTATCCGCGGCAACAAAGTCGCCCAATTCGATTCCATAGACACAGCGTAAACGACCCTCGTCGAGCTTTATCGAACTGCTGAGATCAACAGCACGATCAAAGGCCATTTGTTGTATCGGTGAGAGAGTCTTACGCAACTCCACATAGATCTTGCGTTCCTTTTCAACGTCACGAACAGAATAGAATTTGTCGACGCAAACAACCTGCTGGGCGCCATCCGCAAGGAATTTGAGCGCGACACCGACGTTGTCGCCACAACCCAGCTCGATGATTTTCTTCTCCCTGATCTTATCCGGACTTAACTGAGCGTAGTGACAGTAGTCTGCGTATTGAACTTCGATATAGGCCAGACTCTCTTTGATCGTCTTCCTGGAGTGAGTCGAACCCATGTTGGCCTCGATCGAACCCTTCGCGCGACTCCGTCGCATGCGCCAGTTTGTGTAGAGCTTGCTGGCGATGATGGCTGTCTTGGATTTACGGGCCAGTGCTTTCATCGACGAGATCATTAGACTATTTCAGACGAGTTCACGCACCATCGTCTCAAACCTGTTCGCTACAACTCGGGCGACAAAACGATTGCGGACGGCTTCCTCACCCCAGGTCGATTGATTCTCAGACTTTCTTTTGCGAAGAAACTCGACAAACTCTTCGATCGCTCGTTCGATTTCCTGTGGCTTTGAAGGATCGCCAGTCCACCCTCCGAGTTCAACAATCAAATTCGAAGCGGTTCCTGGTGGCGTGATCCCTAAGAGTGGCTTTCCCGCTCCGATGTAATCAATCAGTTTGGAAGGCAAGAAGACGCTCACCTTTGCCGGCGCATCAATCACCATCAAACCATCCGCAGAGCTCATCAATTGCAGACTTTCCTTGTTTGATACGGTGTTTCGCAGCTTGACGAGTCCGGATGGAAGCTCGTTTAACCCCATCGAATTCAAATCCAAATCGCACATTGAGCCCACAAACTCAAAACACACATCGTCAAGTACTCGCGGATTGCTAATCAAAATTCGCGACAACGCCGAAAAAAGCGGTTTCGGCGTGCGCGGGCCATACATATCACCCAGAAACCGAACTGTTATTTGCTCGTCGCTCGCAGCCGCCTCAGCACGATATTGCTCCGGCTCATAGCAATGCGGGATGAGCCGTGCCTTGGCTCTAAAAGACGGATCGTATTTGGCCATTACCAACTCAACCGTCTCTTGTGAGGTAAAGAGCAATCGGTTGGCATTTTCCACCACTTCTCGCTCAAACCCCAGATTTGCTTTGCGTGTAAACCAGTTGTAGCGGTTGAAAGGATTGTCGACCCAGGGGTCACTAAAGTGAGCCATCCATGGCACGTCGAAGCGGCGTTTGAGTTCGAGACCGATCAGGTGATCGCTCATAGGCGAGCCGAAAGTCACCAGCACGGTGTGAGACCAGTCGGAAATCCGTTCGGCAAGCGAAGCAAGCACGGGTCGCTTCCAACCGCGAGACTGATCGGGCAAGAGATCCCAGAACGGCTGCACGATTCGTCCGGCGAATCGCGTCGCCTCTCGCGCTGATGAAGAAGGAACAAAGGGAACGCGTATAACAAACTCCAGCGACGATTCCGCACCCTTTGCCAGTTGTGAATCGCGACGGTCGTTTTTCTCTTCGTGATCCGCACAGACAAGTCCCGTCGGCAACTCAAGATGACGGAGAAGTCGAGCTACCTGGATAGCGCGGGGATTGTTAGCCGGAGGGTAATGAAAAGATATGGCTAATAGTTTTGGCGTCACAGCGCTAAGTGTCACTCCAACTCTATTTCCCATTCAACGCGGCCGTCAGCGCCGCCACATCAACACCAGGATCGGTGCGATCAGAGGCACGGCCACGAATCTTGCTTGTCGGCGCAAGTTGATAGTTTCCATTCGCCGCATCGACGAATCCGATGTCTTCCGCCGAGTTGACGAAGAAGTTTCCAAATGGATAGCGATCAGAGATTGAACCGTCGCCTTTATCCCAACGTGTATCAATGATCACGTTGCCCTTCATTACCATACCGGGCCAACAGGTTGACGGCGTATTCGGTGCCACTGTGCACTGCATCCCATACTGATAGCTCGCGACGATATTGTCCTTGAACACAAAACCGGGAGTGGGGCTATCTGATACCACCGGACTACCTGGCTGAACAATTGTGTTGTGCTCGATCCTAATATTCCGCCCGCCAACTAACTGTAGAAAATTTGCAGCCGAATTCGGTGCCGGCCGCGGTTCGTAAAACAAGTTGTTGCGGATGAGGATATTGTTGGCGCTCATGCTCGGTTGCTCGTTATCCGACATCAACAAACTGAAGCCCCATTTATAACCACGCATTCTATTGTTGGTAACAATGACATCAGCAATCGTGCCCCAGGGCGTAGAGCCATCCTGATTCCTCACAGTCAGCATTAACGTGGTACCAACGCCGGAGTACATATCGTTTCCATCGATAACCAGGTTTTTAACGAGCTTGATTTCGATCCACCCTTTTGGATTTGAGAACGCGTTCCAAACGTCAGGTTTATTGAGCGTGTTCTGGCGTATTTCTACGTTCTCGATCAGATCACCTTTCCAGCGCGCGACGCCACCATTATCGGGAGCACCTGCTTCACACGAGTTTTGCCCCTTCACGACTGCGAACTCGACCTGGTTACCGTTTATCGCCGTGACTCTCCCTGTTTGCCATGGCCGGGCATAGACATTTGGACCGACAGCCGGCGTGCACTTTGAATAAGACATCGCAACAAGATCGCCAACCGCGAGGTTCGCAACATTACTGAACGTCGCGCTCGAGGCCGTCGCGTTAGAAATGGTTGCGGTGTTAGTGGTTCCCATTCCGGCACCGCCGATGAAGACGTTATTGAATTGAGCTTCGATGTAGTTGTTGACGATGCGATATGGTCCTGGGCCGGCGTCGGAATAAACACCGTAAGAATCGATGTTCTGTCCAGCTGCGCTTGAGCCTTTTGGATACTTGCCACAGAAGCCCGCCAGGTATGAATTACTGAGCGTCACATCCGCGACTCCCATTGCCAGGCCGCGACCAACAGTTCGTTCCACCGTGGTCGGGAAAAGATTTGCAGCAGTAGTCTCGGGTGCATGCATAAACATGCGATCGAAGACGAAGTGATTCGTAGCCAAACGCTCTTCTCGGCTGAAGTAAGACCCCAGGTTGATAAGGTCTGGCGAGTAGTTGTTTCCCGAGGTTGTAATCTCGATACCGATAAACTTGTAATGATGTGCGCCCTTCTCCGCAAGAATCACGAAGTTTCCGCTCGTCCCAACCAGCTTCGGCATAGCAGCGGCGTGCTTTGCCGGGGCGATTCGCTCTCCCGGAGCGGAGATACCTTCGAGATTCGACGTTTGAATGGTGATGTAGTCACTATCAGTTCCAGAGCAAGCCGGCTTTTTGGGAAGCACAAAACTATCGCCACGCGGTTTATAAACGGCCCCCGCTTCAAGAATAATTGTGTCGCCACACTTAGCGGAGTTGAGTGCCTGCTGGAAGTCGCCACCTGTCGCGACTCTTTGCGTGGGATTGGAAGCTGATTCCGAAACTCGGCGTGGCCGCGCTTGTTGACCACTTTCACGTGATTGTCTCTGCGCCAACGCAAGCAACAGCACTACTGCAAGAACCGAAACAACAACTGCCGACATTATGAGCAGCCTGGTTTTCCAGCGATGATGGTTGGTCCAACGCAAAGCAATTTTCATCATTCTACCCATGGACTAGCGACAAGATCCGCTTCACATCATAGCAGGCCAGGGCCAGGCAATGGATAGCGACTAACATCGATGGCGGGCGCCGAATTACCGGCGCTTTTTACGGGAGAGCAGTCCGACGACGCCTAAGGCCAGCAGAGATATTGTGGCGGGTTCAGGGACAGGCTGGGAAACAGTGAAATTGTACGTCTGCGACTGCAGAATCGCGCCACTCAGGGTGTTTACCAAACTCACCGTCAGGGTCACCGGTGTTCCGCCAAAAGTGGGGTTCTGAGCCTGAAAATTAAAAAGCTGGGTATAGTCAGACAAGCCATCGAAGAGCGGGACGGCAAAGTTTTGCGTTAACGCCGATTGACCACTCTCGTGAAATGATAATTGCAACTGGATGGCGTCCGCCTGCGCACCTGCTCCGTGAATATCGAGGGAGAAGTTGAGTTGCGGAGTAGCGGTCAGAATGTTCGGATTTGAAGCCAGATTGATGTTCGGCAGCGCGACAACGTTACTAAAAGAAACAGGATCCGCCTTCGCGGTCGAAAAAGCGACTAACGAGAGGAGGACGGAAACGAAGAAAAGGGCGATTTTCTTTGACGTCATGTTGCTGGGCGACCCACTGGGCTCGGATTCAAATAAAACGAGTAATTATGCCTTAATACCAGAATAATTGTCTGTAAAAAATCTAAACGCCTCTACTGTAAAGGTCGAACTGACGCCTCGGGACGTACTGTAGGGCGGCACTCCGTGGCCGCCCCTTCGTGGAATTAAATCATCCATCGAAAGAGTCGCAGCCTCTCGCGCGGCAGAGAGCCACATCAGAAATCTTGATTACCAACAAGGGCGGCCACGGAGTGCCACCCCTACAGTAGCTTTGATCTTGACCTTAATAAACCAGCAGATAGTGGAGAAACTTAATGTACTCATGAGCGACTGAGCTCCAACCCGACCGATACCACCACCACGTTGCCGGCGTCGGGGTTTGCTTCCCAGGAGGCACCGGAACCACCGCAAAACCTGAGTCGTTTGGAAGCGTTCTCTCCAAGGTCCAGCGCGTTCGTCTCGAGTGGTATCCGGATGTCACAACGAAGACGGACCCAACTCTTTCCCGGTTCATCCAGTTACCCAACACGACACATTCATCGTATGTGTTTGTTACGACATCCGGCAGCACCCTGATACTCGATTGAGGCACACCAAGCCGAACCAACTCGTCAGTCGCACGTTCGTATGAGTAGGGATTGCGTTGCTTTTCGGTGGACCAACCACCCTGCTGACCGTCGTTCGTCAACAGAACCAGTGGCGCTTTGGACTCCCGGAAGAGCTGCGCTGCCGCTTCAGCGCGCTCCTTTATTGCAGCCGAGCCACTCATTACTACGATCGCATCAGCGTTGGTACGGCTCGGACCCTCAATGATCAACGCTCTTGCGGCAATCCACGATAGAAGCCACCAAATCGCCAGAGCTACGGCGAACCAGCTAAGGTATCGTCGCAACTTACCAGCAAATACCTTCATAACCAGCCGGTGTCGAATCGCCGGAGAACAGTCTCACCAAATCAATTACCGTTTGATCTTCACGCCCGGAATTCTTCAGCTCCTGAAACTCAGCCGCCTTATTACCAATGATGATCACATCCGACTGTTCGACGACTTGCGCAATACTCTCGCACATCAACTGCGAGATGTGCGGGATTTCGCGCTCGATGTATTCCTTGTTTGCGCCGAAGAGCCGCGCGAGCGATACGTCACGATCGTAGATCGAAAGTTGATAACCCTTTCCTATCAAAGTCTCGATCAGATTAACCATTGGCGATTCGCGGAGATCATCAGTTCCGGCTTTAAAACTAAACCCGAGCACGCCAATTCGTTTCCTTCCGGTTTGCGTGACCATATTCAAAGCTCGTTCAATCTGCAGTCGATTGCTGGGCAAAATCGCAGATAACACTGGCACTTCAACATCGAGTTCTTTCGCTTTGTAACTAATCGCGCGCAAATCCTTCGGCAAACATGAACCACCAAAAGCAAACCCGGGCTTTAGATAGTAAGGCGAAAGATTCAACTTCGTGTCGTGACAGAAGATCTCCATCACTTCATGACTATCAACATCCAGTTCTTTGCAGATGTTTCCGATCTCATTTGCAAAGCTGACTTTGAGTGCGTGGAAACTATTGCAAACGTACTTGAGCATCTCCGCTGTCGGAATTGGCGTGACGTGAAGCGGCGCGTCTATTCCCGCGTAGAGTTGTTGAACTGCTGAGGCAGTCTCGCTGTCCTGAGCACCGATGACAGTGAACGGCGGCGCGTAGAAATCTTTCAGTGAAGTTCCTTCACGAAGAAACTCCGGATTGACCGCAACTCCGAAGTCTTTGCCGGCCTTCTTGTTTGAAGTTGACTCAAGAGCCGGAATAACGATCTCAGCGGTAGTTCCGGGCAACATCGTGCTCCGGACAACGACGGTGTGCCACTCAGTTTTCTCTTTGAGTGCCCTGCCAATCTCTTGGCAAACACGCGTGACGTAACGCAGATCCAAACTGCCGTTTGGCTTCCCGGGTGTGCCGACGCAGATTAACGACATTTCGGACCGTTGCACAGCTTCGAATGAATCGGTGATGGCGGAGAGCCTGCCATCGGCAACAGCCTCGGCGATCACTTCAGCAATACCAGGCTCGACTATCGGGCTTCTGCCCTCGTTAATAATTCCGACTTTTGTCGGATTCACGTCGACAGCGATAACGTTGTGGCCCTCTTTTGCGAAGCAGCCCGCTGAGACGCAACCCACATAACCGATTCCAAATACACTAAGCTTCATTCATCCATGCCTTTTGATTTGATCTAACTGCTACTACGCGCAAGCTGCGACTCAACCGGTCGTCGCGGAGCTTTCAACAAACCCAAAATGAAACTACTGCCCCACGAGAGGTGAATCGTCACAAACACCACCGGCATTAACAAGGTCATGCGAATACCCTTGCCACTTCGGCGCGCAACCTTATACCCAAAATAAACAGCCAGCAGAAAATAAAGCAATAGCTCTATACCGAGAGCCAGCCAGGCTAATCTAATAAAAATTCCGAGCAACGAAAGCAAAACAATCGAGGCCACAAAAGCAGGCGCCACGAGATGACGCATCTTGATCGAAGCCGGATGGAGTTTCACCATCTGTGCTTTCCAATGCCCGTAACGCCGGTATTGCTGCGACAATTGACCGAGTGTCGGACGCGCAAAGTAATCGCAATGTCCGGAACGATCGAGGATTACGTCCCAACCACTGCGCCGCACGCGATAGTTGAAATCGTAGTCTTCGTTGGTAAGCAAGTCTTCGTTGAAACCACCGAGTTCGCGCCACAGTGATTTGCGGAAGCAGGAGAAAGCAACTGTGTCGACTGACTCCTGAGCCAGTTGACTCTCGCTCAAGCGGTACTTCGCGTCGCCGATGCCAAACGAATGTGAAACTGCGCTTGCAATCGCCTGCGCCATCAGAGTATCAGTGCCGGGCCGGATGTTGCATGGCATACCGACAACGCCAACACCACTCTGGTTCAGGACCTCAACGCAACGGCGAATGTAACGCTTCGGCGGCACCGCGTGCGCATCCATACGCGCAATGACTTCGCCGCGTGCATTCTGCACTCCCAAATTTAGTGCCGTCGGAATACTGCGAGCGGGATTGTCGACGATTCTAACAACGATGTCTTTGTGTGCTCGGGTGAATTCGAGGATCTGGGCGCGAGTTTGATCTTCCGAAAGCCCATCGACAACGATGATCTCGTACCGCTCGGAGTCGTACTGATCCGACAAGCTCTCCAGCGCTTTAACGATAAAACGTTCTTCGTTGTAACACGGGATAACTACCGATACCGTATCCTGATAATCCTGCAAATCTTGTTAATCCTGTCTAAATTTGCGGCTTAGGACGCGCGACGGCGATCGACCAGCGATAATAAATTTGTTCTCAGTCGATCATATCGTTCGTTCCCCAGCAATCGCTTACCTGTTAATAACAGTGAATCTTCAGACTTCATCAAAAACTGTCCTTTGCCACTGCAAACACGTGCGAACGTCTTCAAGCTCATCTCTCGCTTTATCGCCACTCGCTTGAGTGCAAACAAATCTGATCGCGCTGAATTTATTCCCAGCTGGCTGGTAGCAACACTCTTGTATCCGGCCTGCATAGCAACTTCGGTAACTACGGCATTAACTCTGCCGCCTGGACATGAAAAATGATCGACGGGCTTGCCGGTGATCTCTTCCAACGCCCGCTTCGAATCGA
The DNA here is from genome assembly GCA_036003745.1 of Pyrinomonadaceae bacterium. Lineage (GTDB taxonomy): Bacteria > Acidobacteriota > Blastocatellia > Pyrinomonadales > Pyrinomonadaceae > PSRF01. The sequence continues at coordinate 39,423 of DASYSD010000059.1, read as the reverse complement.
TCAGCTCAGTACTAATTTCTTTTGCATCCAGATCGTTCAGATGTCGATGTGTCAAAGAATGCGATCCGATTTCGAAACCCAGATCGCTCAACTCACGCAGTTCTGTTTTCGTCAAATAACCATCTTTACCGAGATGATCGACAGTCACATAAAACGTGGCGTTAAAGTTCTTATCACGCATCAGCGGCACCGCCACATGCAGGTCAGAAGCGCAGCCATCATCAAACGTGAGGCACACGATCGGTTTTCCAGCAGTTCCTGATTCAAGCGCACTAAGCGATTCGCTGACGTTCGAACCTTTGAATTCGCCTCGCTCAACAACATCTAACTGACTTGCGAACTGCTCCTTGCTCACCACATAACGCCGGTAACCAGGCGACTCATCGACGAGTTTACGACCCGCGGCCTGCACCTCGTGATACATCAGAAATACGATGCCTTTGCTCATGAAAACCACTTTCTGATCTGAGCTTTAACTGGCGCAGGCAAATTTTTCCCAACCGATCCCGACAGCTTCTTCATCTTTTTGAAGACGCTCTGCTTTCGCATGTACTTCGCATTAGTGATCTCAAATTCAGCGAGGATATTTTCAGAAAGAACGCCGCTGGATGGAAGCTGGTCTACACTCTCGTGAACGCCGTAGTAGTTTCCGGATCGGAAGGCTTCCAGTATCGACGTCGCGCCCTTTTCAGATTCGATTAGATTGAAGAGACCGCGATACTGTTTCTTCCAGTGAAGATCCTGACCATAGTACGCTTTCATCTCCGGTTTACGATTCTGGAGACGATGCAGAAGCCGGAAGGTTCGCGGGCGTGGCGCAATTGGCCCATCGTATTTCGAATTCCAGGTTTCAATTCCGGCGGGCAGAACGTCGAACGTCTCGATCCAATTGAACATGCTGTCGCCGGGATGAGCGATCACGGAGATTCCGCCCTGCTGCTCAATGTGACGTATTACTTGTTGCGGATCAGTTGAATCGACCAAAGCGGTGACACCAAACCCTAGAATGTGCATTCGTCGCTCACATTCAAATTCCAACCCCGGAATAAATGAAAACTGCTGATCGGAGAGCGATGCACACTCGTCAACAAACTTGCGCAAAGAATCTTCGTCGAACCACTCGGCGTGATCGGTCATACAAACCGCATCGTACCCATGGCCAACAAACACGTCGCGAAGTTGCGCGAGCGTAAATTCGCCATCGGAGTAAGTACTATGACAATGAATAGCGACTTTCAGCATCCGCAACTTTCACGTTCCCGGCATTCCGCTTGAGCCCGGCGGGAAGCTTTCTGAAAACAAAATCAAACCAGTCCGCAAATTCGGGTAGCGGATCACGCAGCGAAAAATTGTCGTGAAACGTCCCCTTTACCGGAGTCAGGAACTGCACCAGCGTCCGGAAACGACTGGGAAACTTGCCCGGATAACCAGACGGCGCTCCGCGCATAACTTCCAGTAAATGTCGAAAGTCGCCTAAAAACCAGCGACAACGCACATTTTGCCGGTACGAAGTCTTAAGTTCGACGTCTTTTCCCTGTGCCAACTCTGCCACCAGGGCCGGAAAATCAACGCCTGCGTGAATGGCGAGGGCCAGCGAATTCCAGAAACGGCCGTTCACTTCAAGAAAGACCGGTGTGCCGTCGTCTCTTTGCCGAAACTCGACCATCGCGACACCATGCCATGAAAGCGCACGCAGGATCTTCAAAGAGGCCTCGCGCACGTTTGGATCAGGGCTCACACTCTCACGCACAGCGCTTCCGGATCCTGTTGGCCTGACATCGCGAATTCGGCGGTGCGCAAATTCAGCACGCAATTCCCCGTTACGCATTAAGGCGAAATAGCCGACGCCTCTGCCTTCAATAAACTCCTGAACCAGTAAAGCCGTGGATCGCTTGAACATTTCGTCGCACGCTGTCATGAACTCTGTGCGATCCTTCGCATAGCGAGGCGCGCCGGCCGAAACCACTCGGCCATTGTGAAGTAGTTCTTCCGAACTGCGTGGCTTGAGCACTAAAGGGAAACTGGCGGTCTTAACAAATTCTTCCGCTTCGCGGTGATTTGAAATAACGGTCGTTGCCGGAACTTGAATACCTAGAGAGTTCGCGAGTTCAGTCGTTCTGCGCTTGTCGAAAGCCTTGAGCACTGTTTCGTGCGGCGGTAACACCAGTACCCCGCCGGCAGCAAAGATTTCCTCGCGTCTCTCTGAGAGCGGCATCGTTGTGCGCTCAGTCATCGGCAGCACGAGAGTTCCGGCGTGTTTCTTTACCTCGCCGACGATTCGATCGACAAATTCGTCAACCGCAACTTGAGGCGCGGTATACGTGAAGCTGCCTTTGCTGTAACGAGAGCAACCAGCTTTGGACCATGACGAATCAGCGCCCACATAAACGTCATGACCCGCCGCAGCCAGTGATCTGACCGCTGCTACTGACTGATTCTCATTGCCATCAAGAACAAGTACTTTCATGCATTTCCTGCCGCAACATCCAGAGTTTTGAGTTCATAGTTTTGAGTTCAAGCTTTAGCTTGCTGTCTCGGAAAGAAACAACCTAAAGGTTGAACTGTTGAACTCTAAACTTTGAACTCTAAACTCTGAACTCTAAACTGCTGCCCGCTGGCTGTGTCACCAGCCTGAACAAGGATCCTTTCAAACCGTTGGCTGATTATCGCCCAATCATATTGAGCGGCCAACCTTGCCGCGTTTTCACCAAGACGAGTCCTTTTTTCGTCGTTTTTGAGGAGGTCGACCAACGAAGCGGCAAAACTCTGAGCGTCGTCGGCAAGCAGAATATCCTCACCATGATGTATGTCGAGCCCTTCGGCTCCGATGGTGGTTGAAACAACTGCCTTGCCCGCGGCCATTGCCTCATAGATTTTCAAACGCGTGCCGCCTCCGATGCGAAGCGGCACCACAAAGACTGCGGCCTCGTGAAGATATGGCAAAACTGACTCAACCCGACCAGTCACTACAATTGAGTCTGACGCTCGCGTTGCGATGCGCGGCGGCGGATTGCGGCCGACAGCCCAGAACTTGGCTGCAGGGACTGCTTCTCTTACAGCCGGCCAAACCTCACGACAAAAGAAATCGACCCCATCGATGTTTGCTTCCCAGTCCATCGATCCGAGGAACAACACATTGGGCTCTTCGGTTTGCGGTCGCGGCTTTTGCGTCAAAGCGCCGTACTCAGCCAGGTCCACTCCCGTCGGCACGACTGAGATCCGCGACTCGTCTGTCATTGCCGACATCAACTCGCGATCGTGATCAGAGACGGCAATGACGTGTCGAAATCTTCGCACCGCGGCGCGTTCATACCGCGTCATCTTTGCCGATTCGATTTTGAAAGCAAGACGCTTCAACAGATTCGCTTCGTGTTTGGCTTGTCGTTGCCAGAGCGCTGATTCAACGTTGTGTTGAAAGAGCACGACTGGCGTGCGCAATCGTTTCTCAAAATTGAGTGAAGCAGAAAGAAAGTCACAAACCAGTACGTCAAAACGCTGTTGCTGATCCCATTCGGAGATCAAACTTCTGACTTTGGCTGAAGTGAATTTCGTGACTGCGTATGGAGCTACGTTTGGTAGTCGCTTCAGGTAGTTGATTATCTGCCCGGCACTGGATTCGGGCACACCCGTATTCACGGCAACCGTGGGCACAATTCTTTTGATCTCTTCTTCGTACTTCCTGTCTCGTGGTCCGTCGTAATAGGAAAGAAGTGTGAAATCGTTGCGCGTGGCAAGGTGTTTCAGGAGATTGAAAGATCGAATCTTGCCGCCAGTATCAACAGGCAGAATCTTTCCGGCTTTGACCCAAAGAATTCGCACTAAAGTTTCTCGAGAAAGATTTCACGCAAAGGCGCAACGTCGCTTATAAATTTCGAGTTCTTTGATCGTGATTTTGCGCCTCTGAGTGAGATCTTTGCGCCTCTGCGTGAAACTGGCTTTGATCCTAGCCCGCACATACCGTTTCTTCGTAGTTTCGCGTCTGGCCAATTAAACTTTCGCCGTCAAAGAACTGTCGTTGCCAGATCTCGAAGTTTACCAGCGCCCACAGCCGCTCATCGTGATTTTCACTACTTGATTGATGTCTGTTTACGATCGATCTCACAAACTCCGGGTTGAAGATTCCGCGACAGATCGCGCGTTCACTCAACACGTATTCATCAATCACAGACTTATATGCTCCGCGGAACCAGGCTCCGATTGGCACGGGGAATCCCATCTTGGAACGCGACAGAATCTGTTCCGGTAACACGCCCTTCATTGCTTCTCGCAAAATGTATTTCGTGGTTCCACCGCGCAATTTCAGACGCTCGGGAAGGCTGCAGGTAAATTCAACCAACTTGTGATCCAGGAACGGCACACGACTCTCAATCGAGGTCGCCATGCTCATCTGGTCCTGCTTCATCAGCAGCTCGTGCAGGTATGTTTTGATGTCTGCATACAACAATCGATCGAGCAGAGACTTCGCGTCTGTTTGTTCGAGGACTTCACGCACGCCGGCATAGGGATCAATTGGTCCAATCTGTTCAAGTGCCGCATCTGACAGTAGACCTGATTGCATCGCCAGAGGAAACACGGCAAAGTTGTCGAAATAGATGCTCTCGATGTCGGGAGTGACGCTGAGAAAACTACGCAACAACTTCTGTCTCACTCGCGAAGCCGGCAATCCTTTCACGCCACTGCGAACAGCGCCCTGCAAGACCGATGGAGCAAAACTCTGGTAAAGTTTGCCCATCGAAAGGTTGAGAATCGTCTTGCGATAACGACCGTAACCGGCGAGTAATTCATCACTGCCCTCACCCGTCAAAACCACTTTCACGTGCCGCGAAGCAAGTAGCGAAACAAAATAGAGAGCGACGCTCGACGGATGCGCGAGTGGTTCATCTTCATGCCACACAAGTCTTGGTAGTGCTTCAAAGAACTCTTCCGGACTGACGACCACTTCGTGATGATTCGTCTTGTATGCTTCAGCGACGATGCGCGCGTACGCAAGTTCGTTTGCTTCTCGTTCGGCGAATGCGACTGAAAAAGTCTTGATAGGTTCGTCGACCATGCCGCTCATCACGGCGGCTATTGCGGACGAATCGATACCACCGGAAAGAAACATTCCCAGCGGGACATCGGCCATCAGACGCAAGCGAACCGAGGTGCGAAATAGTTCGGCCCATTGAGCGATGAAGTCCTTATCACTGCGGTTCTGATCCGCAGTCTTGACGAAGCTGACATCCCAGTACTTATCGATCTCAATGTCACCATCACGCCAGGTCAGCGTGTGTCCTGGTAAAAGTCGTCTGACGCCACGATAGAGAGTCTCTTCACCTGAGGTAGCGTGGTTGGCGAGATAATCCGGCAGCGATTTGAAATTGAGTTCGGGTTTGAGAGCGCCGGCCTGAAATAAAGTTTTAATTTCGGAGCCGAAGTAAAGTGAACCGTCGTCAAGGTGAGCGAAGTACAACGGCTTAACACCGAGACGATCGCGGGCGATGAAAAGCTCCTTTTTGCGAGCATCCCAGATTGCGAAGGCGAACATGCCGCGCAGGTAGTCGACACATCGCGCGCCGTGATCTTCGTAAAGATGAAGAATGGTTTCGGTGTCGCAATGCGTGCGGTAAACGTGACCGCGCTCTTCGAGCTCGTGGCGGTAATCGGCGTGATTGTAGATTTCGCCGTTGTAGATAATTTGCAACGAGTCGTCTTCGTTGGTCATCGGCTGATGACCGGCGGCAACGTCGACAATACTCAAACGCCGGTGACCAAGACCGATGCGACCGTCGACAAAGATGCCCGCTTCGTCCGGTCCGCGATGGGTGATCACATCGCGCATGCGCACGACAGTATCCTGATCGAGGCAACGTCGCGAGCGGGTTGATAAAGCTATTCCATTAATACCGCACATAAATTCAGATTACTTCGAATTGGACGCCTCAAACTGACTCATTACCTAAATCAGCAAACAGCGACTCGAGATTGAGCACCGGCAAGCTTATCTCCAACTCGCCCTCGTTTGTCTCAACTCGGAAGCGATCGCCCAAACTGCTCGCAACCAGGTAGTCGATCGTCCGCGTAGATTTCAACAGGATACGGCCATCAAGTTCAACTGTCTCGCCGTCGATCAGCACTAATTCCTCTGGACTGCGAGCCCGCTCATCCGCAAATCTAACCCATGTCACATCAAAATCCGATACAAACCGCGGCGTTTCAATCGGCCCGTTCTCCAGGCCCCAACCCCGTCTCAACAACAGAACGTCATGTTTCTCTTCGGAGTTAACCTCAAACGCTCGCCCATTCAGCGCCTCGATTTCGCGGACAACTGGCCGGAAAGTCGACCCCAGTCTCTCAGGAACCATAACCGTAATCAGCTCGAAGGGTCCCCGCGCATGCACAGAAAACACCCACAAAGGGCTCTCTTCCCTGCTTCCATAACAATGTGAAACCCATCCTGATTCCCGAAGCCACTCACCACGCTCGCCGAATGCCGTCACTTGCAGCCCCGCAGCGTGTCCATTTCCTCGAATCACACGAATCGTGTGTTCCTTGTCACGCAACGGCGCCACTGCTGCATCAAAATGAAACCAGAGCTTAATCCAACGCGGACCATCAACGTTGACGTAGTCGCGTATAACCCAGTACTCGTCCTTCAAGAACAGAATCTCGCGATAATGCTCGAACGCTACCGGATCGGAACCGTCGTTCTGGGCCGCAAGGATGTAGTCAAAACGGTCCTTCGAGATCCAGACTAACTGCCTGCTCTTACCAATCGACCGCCAGGAAAAGGGCCCGCCCGCAAACGACCACGACCGATCGTCGACAGTTAACGTGTTGTGCGCTGCAGAAACACGAAAACTGTCGCGCAACTCTTTCGACGCAGTGTAGGTGTAAGTGCCCGGATCGATCAGCATTGTCTGACCGTTTGCAGCCAGTTCGAATGAAAGTGCATCAGCGTGTGCGTGACCGCAATTGTCGACGCCATGATGTCCACAATCAAAGAATAGATAGTTGGCTTCCGCAGTCCAGCTATCACGCATGACGTAATAGCCACTCTCCGCAAATCCCCTCGATCGACTTGCAGGCTCGCTTGCCTGCAACTGATCAAGCTTCGCCAGGGCCCTTGGGCCAAGTAACCAGAGCGTCTCTTCCGCGGGTTCAGCGGCAACGAACTTGTAATCTCCGCGATTGAAGACCGCCGCTCCGGTCGCGAGAGTCGCACGAAAGTCGTTTGCCGCTCGATTGTCGAGTTTCATCAACCGCCCGCCGTCGTCGTCTCCAAACAATGGCGTTCGTCCATCGGGCCGCGTGATGTACATGAGAAAGTCGAGTAGCTGTTGGAGCTTTTCATCGACACGCGCCGGGACAGCTTCTTTGTTTGCCTCGAGCAGAATATGCAGGTGAAGATAAAAGTCTGCTGTGTAGCGATGGTAGTAACTCGATTGTTCGAAATAGACGCCATCAGGTTGCACGTGTCGTTCGAGTTGCTCGAGGAGGATTCGCAAACCCGTTTTTCGCCAGCGGTGCGAATCCTTGAACTCGGGAAATAACGTGCCGAGGTAAAACAGACCTAATGCTTCTCCCGTCAGATGTGTATTAGGACTGAAGTATGTTGAGAGATATGTCTCAAGGTGAATTGCATTGAGATACAGGAATTTTGAAACTGCCAGAAATGTCTCGGCTGTTAAGGCTTCGGAACGTTTGAAGAAATGCAACGCCCAGGTCCAGGAGATCGACCGAAATGCAACCTCCAGGCTGCTAGCCCAGTTGATCCCGAGCTTTGGTGGATTCTGTGCTAACCAGGAGTTGATATGGTCCGTGAATGTTTCGGCGTAACGTTCGTCACCAGTTAACCAGTAAGCCTGACCAAGAATGGCGAAGTACTGGTGGCGGTTCAGTTCCCACGTGATCTTCTTATCGCCGAAGAGCTCCGCGTTAAGAAAGTTCAAACGGCTCCAATGAATCAGTGGTCCGCGTTTACCGGCCACCGGCTCGAGATGCCAGTCAATCGGATCTCCGAAGCTGAGCTGGCGAAAGCCTAAGAGATCGAATTGGCCTTTAGTTATGCGATCCGCTCGCGCGGTGAGGTCTGCGACCGAATCAGGCCATCTTCGTCGAAAGTCGGCGACCGTGCTGGTTGGATCATCAAAGGCGGGAAAAAACTTTGGACCACTTCGCTCGCGAAAGTGATTGAGAAACTCGGCAGCCGACGAATACGCTGGTTGGACCAGGCGCCGGAACGCCGCGTCAGTCATTAACTTCGCGCGACTGGATACACCACGTCGCTCGGCTAACGCAGACAAAGCCTGAAAGCCACGCTCACGCAACTCATCAAAACTGCTTTCGCGGAGTTTTTGGAGTTTACTCTTCACCTCGAGAGCACGGTCCGTTCGGAGGGCTTTAGCGACTGTTCCGCGTTCGCCAAACCAAAGTAGACGCCGAGCCAGGCTTCACGCACAGCCTCCCAACTGTACTTCAAACACTCCTGCCTGCCTCGTTCGATCATCTGCCTGGTTTCGGCGGGGTTATTCAAAAGACCAACGGCTCGTTCCGCCATTTGCACGTAGTCGCCACGCGGTATCAGCATGCCCGTCTTTCGATCGCTAACCATATCCGGGATACCGCCGGCATCAGTGGTCACGATCGGCAATCCACACACAAACGCTTCCATTATCGAGAGCGGTTGATTATCGATCTCTGAAGCATTGAGATAGATGTCGGCGGCGTCGTAAACATCCGGCATCAGATTCGGATTTATCTGACCGCGAAAGGTTGTATGTCGCAGGCCGAGTTCCTGCGCGAGTGTTTCGAGCGCTCGTCTCTGACTGCCGTCGCCGACAACGTCGAGCTTGCTTTCGGGAAACTTGTCCTGAATGACTTTGAACGCGCGCAGAACGCGATCAACTCCGTAATGAACTTCAAAATTGCGATTCGCAAGAAAAACAGGACGCAACGGAATTCGATCGCGAAAACGCAGCTTGCTGGTGTCTACGAGGTTGTAGATTACATGCGTTGTTAGACCGAACTGATCGAAAACGCGCAAGAGGTACTCCGAAGGAACAATCACTATGTCCGCAAGTTTGATAGTGGGAACAGCGCTGCGCCGCCAACGCTGCAAGTGATCTTCAGCCTCACCACTGTGATAATTGAGAAGGACTTTTCGCCCGTAAAGTTTTCCGATCAGAATCGCAGGAGTCGGCGCTATCACGAAAGAAACATACGATGCGGAAAAAACATGAATCACATCGTACTTGTAAACGCGCCACAACAGGCTCAATACATAAGCGATCGAAGTAACAACTGTGCGGACATACTTAATTCGCTGCAGATACCTCAATGGACCAGGCAGACGCGGATTGATCGGTAAGAATCCGACCTCTAACGAAGGCTCTTCGCGCAAACGCTCCGCGAGACGCGCTGCCTGCACTGACTGGCCGCCGAGAATGTCGAACGACGGTGCGACAATCAGCACTCGCAAGCGCTTCTGAGTTTTTGTGTTCTCGGCCATGCTCAGGTCTGCTGTAATAATCGATCGTAAAGGCTTTCCGTCCTTGATAACTGCGCCGCGCAGGAAAATTTTTCTCTCACTACGAGCGCGCCGGTTGCACCCATCCTGGCGGCTCTGTCAGGATCGCGCAGGAGCGAGATAATCCGCGCAGCCATCGTTGCATCGTCTCCTGATGCGACAAGATACCCCGTCTCATCTTCGCTGACTAATTCCGCAGCGCCGCCCACATTCGTAACGACCACCGGCCGGCCAGCAGCCATGTATTCAAGGATAGAGTTCGAAAAACCCTCCGCTTTCGAACTCAAAACGCAAATTTCCGAAATGCTCAGTAGGTCGGCGACTCTTTCGCAGCGTCCGAGAAAGTAGGTTGAGTCTTGGATGCCCAACTCGGCTGCCAGAGTCTGGAGCGAGTCTGTCAGTTCACCTTCTCCGGCGAGTAGAAATGCGGCTTCAGGCTCAGCGTCAAGGACCTTTCGCGCAGAGCGCAAAAACATCGGGTAGTCTTTAACTTCGTGACGCATGTTGGCGACGATTGAGATGAACCGCCTGTTTTCGTCGACGTTCAAGCCGAAAAACGAGAGCGCCTCAGCTCGTGAAGACGCGTGCGGGATGAGCCGTGCGGTATCGAGTCCGTTGTAGACGACCGATATCTTCTCCGCTTCGATCCCTTCCGCGATTAGTGTGCTTCTGACAGCCTCAGAGTTTGCAACGATCTGATGAGCCAGTGAGTAGGCCACTTGTTGAACTTTCTTCTGAGCGGCGCTGCGCATCCCGGCTGTTTCGCGCATTGAAGCTACGCGAACCGGCAAACGAGCGAGTGCGCCGGCTGCCATGCCAAAGACGTTGGTGTAGAAATCATGTGTGTGAATGATTTGGATCTGCGACGACTTGAGCCAGTGGACGAAGCGCCGCAGTTGCCTGACGGCGTTTGCGTCGTAAAAGCTTGTGAGCGGAAAGGAAGGAATTTCTCCGAGGTTAAGATCTTCGACGCCCACGCGCAAACTTCCTTCAGGGCTCAAACTGGCGAGATGAATCTTAAACTTGTCGCTTTGTGCCAGCAGTCGGGTCAACTGTAACGCCTGACGCTCAGAACCACCTTGATTAAAACTATCGATCAGTTGAAGAACAGCAGGCTTCAATTAGCGCTCCGTTGCCCCAAATACCTCAGTCAAGTACGTCTCATCAAAGCGAATTTGTGATCTTGACTCGCGATGAGTTCGGTCTCAAACCCAAACTCCTCCTCCCATCGCCTGATCAACTCCATCTCGCCTGGACGATTCGCGTCGTCAAGCAAAACTCGAGCACCACGCGGAAGACGCTGGTCCATAATGGGCAATAATCCGTAACGCCCTCCCTTCGTGGTCCCAGGGGGTCCATCACAAATCACCAGGGAAAACTCGTCTGGCATTTGATCTAAGGGAGAGTCGTACCAAACGAATTCTCCGTATTCGATGAGCGGGGCGGCACAAATGCGGACGCCGGAAATACGATTGGCTTCGATTACGTCGGAGACGCGTCGTTGCCATTGCGGGAAATGTTCGAGGCTCCAGACATCGATCTTTCGTTGCCCGCAAAGTAAGCCCAGAAGGATCGTAGTGACGCCCGAGCCGCATTCTAAAATTGGACCCTGTGTATCAAGTGCACGCTCTGCTACCGTGTTCAGATATTCCAAATTTGCGACAAACCCATCATTGCTCCAACCAGCAATCAGTTCCGCAAGCAGTTTTCGACTCGGAAGCTGACCAGGCAGTAAACGTTCAATTTTTCTGACAGCCTGACGCAATTGATGCCTCAACAAGGCGTTTTTGACAGGCCGTTTAACCGATTTAGGAACCCATTTTTTTAGATCCATATTGTTGATAAGTTGCTTCCATCTAGGAGTGACTGGAAACTCGGTCGGTTCTGCCAACCAAAAGCAAGGCAGAAGTCTTCACGTCATAAAGCGCAGCTCGACCAGCTGATGTAATCGCAAGAGTTACCAAAGTCGTAACAGCAGTAATAATGACGCAAATCGAAATTATCCAAAAACCACTATCAATATAACTCCATTTTCGAAAAGCGATTCCAGCGAGCAAAGCGCAAACTGACGAGAAGACAAATGGCGCCATTGTTTTATAGAAATCCATTGTTTTCACCGGTCCTTCACGGCCCACAAACCAATACAACAGAGGATCCACCACAAATATGCGGGCGGTTGTGTATGAAGTTGCAACACCGACAGCACCCCATGGCAGGCCTATCAGAAATGAAGTAATTATGATTGGACCGCTTATTAAGCCCCATTTCAACAAGTCTTGAGTTCGCCCCTGACTGATCAAGAGCCAACCTGTGGTGTTAGCTATTGGTTGAAAGAGCGCGGATGTTCCGAGTATTACGAATATCCTAACTGCGCCGATCCATTGTGGCCCCAGAAGAATATGAATGATCCAATCGGAGGTTATGATCATTAAAATAACGCCAGGCATCGTCAGCATCGCTATCTTTTCAAGCATGCGCAAATAGGCCCTGCGATAAGACTCCGGCGAATCTTTCAGCCGACTCAATGATGGAATTGCAACCGAGCCCATCGGCTCGTTTATTTGGTCAATGGGCAGGGCCATCAGCTGATAAGCTCGCGAATAAAGACCAAGCTGCTGTGCACCGACAACCCGTCCAATCAAGAGGTTATCCAGATTTCTTGAGAAATAATTGATCGTTGTAAAGCCGGTGAGATTACCACCAAATCTAATCATGGAACGGACGCCGGTCCGTCGTTTTGGAAGACCAGGAACCCATCGACAAAACAATAGTGTCATTCCTGTGCCAGTAATTATTACGGCCAGTTGACTGCCGACGAGTGCCCAATAACTGAAACCACGCCAGGCCATTATGATTCCGACAACGTAACCTACAATGACGGAGCCGATTCCAGTTATGGCCAACGCGAAGTACCGCATTTGCCGCCTCAATAGCGCTTCAGGCTGCACTGCGAGACCGCTGATAAGAAATCCGAGGGAACTCACGACGGTTATAGATGTCAGTCTGGGCTCCCCATAAAACCACGCGACCAATGGAGCAATTCCCATTGTAAGAAGTGTAATTATTAAACTCAGCGACAGATTGACCCAAAACAGAGTACTGATCTGCTCTGCGGTGATTTCACTCTTTTGAATCGTGGCTGCAGAAAGCCCGAGGTCCTTGTACATCGAGACGAATCCGGTCACGAAAGCGACCATCCCTATCAGTCCATAATCTTGCGGGGTCAGGAGTCGTGCCATAATGGATGTCGCAGCGAGTGTGACAAAGAACTTAAGCCCCTGGCTTGTAATTGCCACAGCGCCACCTCGAGCGACGCGTCCGCCTAAATTGACCTTCAGATGCTCCGTCTGGAAATTCTTATCCATCGTTCAAATGAGAAAGTTCGAAACCATGTAGCGTTGACCGCTGAAGTAGCAAACCAGCTTCAAAAGAAGGATCGAAGTATGTTTCGATGTGCACTGGATACGAATTGTCCGTGCACAGATGTCCCTTGCCCTTCATAAGACAGAGGCCCGTGATCCTTCGGAGGTTGTCATATTATCGATGCCGCAAACGATATTCGGAAGAGAAGGTCGCCAGAAGAAGATTTATTGTACGGTGGACGAAACGGGCTCCACTTTCGATTGAATGCTCAGGGAAGAATCGCACAAACGGCTAACACAGATGACATAGCCGACGATGTAATAGACGTACCAGAGATATGCTACGGAGGCAAAAAAGCTTACAACCAGGTAACCGATCAAACTCGCTTCCAAACCGACCGCCAGAAATGCGAGCGATCGCTTCTTCTTGTCCATTGATCCAGGATTGGCATAACGGCGCACTCGTTTAATCGCTGCGACAAGAAACAGAACGTAGACAACGGTTGCCGGGAGACCCAGCTCGGAAGCGACCTGCGTGTAAGCGTTATGAGTTGCGTGCTCTGTGTTGGAAAACACAACGAAGTTGTCCATTCCAACACCGAAAATTGGATGCCTGATAGCGAGATAAACCGAACGTTTGAGTTCGCCAGTGCGAGCTCCAGCGGAGTCGTCATTGATGTTTGTGACACGTTGACGATAAGCACCCGGCGCCAGGATTATGAACGACACCACCAGCACTACACCGACAATTCCGATAAGAAACCGATTCTGTTTTCCGAGCTTCCATACGAGAGTCCCGGCAACCGCAATCAATCCCAGAAATCCGCCCCGAGAGAAGGTTACGACTGTCGCGCCCAACATAGTGAGAGCCACCAGAAAATAAAACAGCTTCGCGAACAAGAAGCGAGAACCGAGAGCGAGGCCGATAATTATCGGCAGAAAAGTCACCAGGTGAAGTGCCAGATCATTCGGATTGTCGAAAAGATTTCCGATAGCGCCTTCAATTCTTGTCCCGCCGAGAACAAGGGCGCCCGTTCGATAATCGTTGAGTGCCGTGATGCTAAGAAAGACTGTCGCTGCCAGGACGAGAAGGAGCAGGGCCTTCAATCGTTTTTGGGTGCGCACAACATTCGCCAGCACGATAAACATTGCCACCACTTTTGAAAACTCGACAAAACTATTCCAGGCTCGCAGCCTGTCGGCTGCAAACGGCACCGAAAGCAACGCAAACACTACCAGCAGCAAGACCATATTGATCTCGCGAGGTCGAATTGTTATTCGATTTTCCAGACCCAACTGGGTGGGAACAAAAGCCACGAGGGTGATGATCGCCGTCACGAGGGCACTTCGCGACAGCCACATCAGCGAAGGTGAGTATTCGTATGGACGGAAATAGACTAGAAACGTAAACATGAAAAGACCGGCAAAACTAATTGCATGCCCGCGCTTAAACGACCAGCGGCTCTCCTCCGTCGGAGCTGCTAGCGCCGGCCTGGCTTCGTTTACTTTTGGTTGCTGGTGAGTTCGCGGAACAGGTTCGGCTTCAGACGGCTGGTCAAACCTCGACTCCAGTTCACTGGAAAAGGCGTCCGTCTTCCGAGCCGGAAAGTCTTCACTCTCGCTCTCATCGGGTCGCCGCGGTCTTCGAAGCGGCTCATAATCTACAAAGTCGGACTTGCCAGACATAGGGAACGTTTAATCGCCAAGCCATCTTAATTCTGTAGGCGCAAAATCAAAAGAGCTGCGATGCCAGAGCAACCGCAGCTCGTAGATGTTTTGAGTATCGCGTCGGAATTTCTATACAGTCACTTCCTTATCTTCCATCTCAAAGATCAATGTCTTTACATGTTTCCGCAGCGCCAGCTCGAACTGCTTCGCCTCTTCAACCTCAGTAAACGACAACGCCCGCAACTCCTGCTCAATTCTGCGGCGATAGTCAGAAACCAGTGAATCAGAAACACCCAATACCGCTGCTACTTCCAGCTGCGTTGCGTGATCCGGGCTAAGGTAGCAGTACCACAGCACACCGATGATGCGGTTGTACTGCTTCACTTTCCCGCGCACCGCTTCGTTCAGACTCTCCAGAAACTGATCAACAAAACCAGCTGCTTCTCGCTCAGACTCGCGTCGCAGCAAGCCTTCTTCAGGATTCTCACGCTTGTCTACCGGCTCGTAACTGTTGCTGTTCTCACTGTCGCTGTCGTCGCCGTCGAGCGGAACGAGATAGATATCCATCACCGGCAGACGCGACATCACCAGACTACGCAACGTGCGAACGTCAACCGGTGAATCAACTGCATCCAGCACCGACACGATCAAATCTTCCAGATCGGCATTGCTGATAACAATCTGCGAATCACCCGTACAACCAACCATCCGCGTGTCGCGCTGCCGCACCGCGATTATCTGCACGCGCTGCTCGACTTCATGCGCACCACGACGTGATTTGTTATCTTTCCACTCACTCAAACCATAAACCCGATCCGCAAGCCGTCGATGGGGCTCGTCGTCGATACCACTCGAATCGAAACGACGGAAATTCGGGCTTGACTGGATCAAGGTAGAGATGCGGCGGGCCAGACGGTAACTCTCCGGGTGACGTTTGCGAAGTTCGGCCGTCAACAGATTCGTAAGCTCGATCTGGCTGATTTCACATTCAATCTCGTAGTCGGTCATTTCCGTTTCGAGATAGTGTTCGAAACGGTTCTTGCTCAGCAGTTGGACAAATAACTCCTGCGTGAGGTCGGTGTAAGCCGCGCCCATGCCTTCTTCAACCAGCAGTCCGGCACTGCGCGAGGCCCTGACCAGTGGATGGTGCGAAACTATGCGGTGCAGATCTGTCCACAGACGATTGACGTCTGAAGAACGAAGGCTCTCCACCCATTTTGCATTTTTCCCCTGCCGGTCATTGCGGCGCTCTCGGGGCATTGGGCGGGTCCCACCCGGCTCGAGGTCCGCTGTTTTTTCAGGATCTTCACTTATGGATTTCACAGGATTGTCCGTGTTGGCCCTACTTCGTCTGGGAGTTTCATCTCTGAGAATTTAAGGAGGGGTCGTTACCCTTAGTTTTATGTGCTTGAATTGTCTGGCGGACTGCATTTGCCGTGTTGGCTGTGACAAGAGGTGAGTCCGGATAGGTTGGGGTGCATCCGTTTATTCGGCATAGAAACTGAAAGTACCAGCCGACAACAAGCTGTCTGAAAATCTCGTTTTTAGCCCGATTTTTTACCGCGGGATAGCGGTGGTGCTCCTGGAGATGCGGTCAGAGAGCCGATCTGGCCCTGACTTGACGAGCGTCATGGTAACATCAGTTTAAAGAACGAGCAACATCTTTTTACATCGGAGAGGAGTTGCAAAATATCTGAGAAAAAGCTGAGAAAAGCTCTGGAAGGGAGGCTGGATTGTGCATTTTGTTACTTTGAAACCTCAGGGACGATGGAAATGAAGGCCTCAAAAACAACAAGCCCATTTCTGAAGACTGCCGCGTGCCCAGCCTCAGCGACGCTGCTTTCTTTCCGCTGTAAGACGCTCTCAGTCGAAGCGGAAATAGGCGTTACAGACCACCTCAGAGTGTGCGACTTTTGCAACGCTGAGCTGCCGCTTTTGGCGCACGATCAACCGCCTCTCAACACGAGCTGCAAAACACCCGAAATCCCGATGAATCTCCGTATCCTCGCAGAATCGATCCTTAGCCACGGATTTGCGCGGACGAAAACAGATTAGTTTCTAGGAATAGAGATCTTCGATGAGTTCGCCGTAACGCTCATCGATGACTTTGCGTTTGACTTTGAGGGTGGGTGTGAGTTCGCCGCCATCGATGCTGAACTCATTCGGTAGTAACGCGACGCGCCGGATACGCTCGTAATCAATTAGCTGTGAAGTGAGTCTGGAGATGTCCTGTTGGACGATCTTGATTGCGGGCGGATACTTGCTTAGTTCGAGGTGATCTTTCGGCCCTTTCTCACCCGCGCCGGCGAGTGCCTGGTTCAAACTTTCCCAATCAGGAACGATCAACGCTACCGGCTGCTTACGACCCGCACCGACAACAACCACCTGGCTGACAAACTCACTCTCTTTCAGAAG
The DNA here is from genome assembly GCA_036003745.1 of Pyrinomonadaceae bacterium. Classification (GTDB taxonomy): domain Bacteria; phylum Acidobacteriota; class Blastocatellia; order Pyrinomonadales; family Pyrinomonadaceae; genus PSRF01. Next base: position 22,470 of record DASYSD010000059.1, on the reverse strand, counting down.
ACTCTCGATCAACTGCGGCGCGACGTACTTGCCGTTGGAAAGCTTGAATAGGTCTTTCTTCCGGTCGGTGATGTAGAGATGACCATTTTTCTCGATGTGACCGACATCACCCGAGTAGAACCAACCATCCTTCAAAACCTCCGCAGTGGCTTCCGGTTGGCCGTAGTAACCACGCATTACATTTGGACCGCGAACAAGGATCTCGCCGTCTTCAGCTATTTTGATTTCGATGCCATCGAAAGGTATTCCAACTGATCCGACTTGATTGTTCCCGGGACGGTTTGCCGAAACGATGCACGTCTCCGTCGCACCATAGCCCTGCAGAATTGGTATTCCAGCGGCGAGATATGAATACGACAACGCCGGCGAAAGCGGCGCGCCACCGGAAACGAAATATCGCAAACGCCCGCCAACTCCCTCGCGCCATTTCGAAAACACCAGCTTGCTGGCGAGCTTCTGCTTGATGGCCAAAGACGGGGGTATCCATTTCCGTTTGTCTTTGAGTTCGCCGTATTTTTGTCCCACTGAAAGCGAACTCATGAAGATCGATTTCTTGTAGCCCTTCTCGGCCATCCCCTTTTTGATGATCCGGTGATAGACCTTCTCAAACAGACGCGGGACGGCTGTCATCACTGTCGGCGCAACTTCACGCAGGTTTTCACCAACCTGATCGAACGACGCCGCGTAATAAACGGACACGCCGCAGTAGCAAAAGACGTAGAACCCGTCGCGCTCGAAAATATGTGACAACGGCAAGACGGAGAGTGCCGTGTCAGTCGCCGAAATTGGCAAGCCTCTCGCGATCGACTGCACGTTTGACATGAAGTTGTTGTGCGTTAGCATCACGCCCTTCGGTTCACCAGTGGTGCCCGAGGTGTAGATGATCGTCGCGAGGTCGTCTGGTCGTACAGCCTGCAGATAAGCCTCGAATGCACCGGGACGTTGTTGCGCCAGCTCGCGTCCGTTCTGTTCCAATTCTTTCAGCGAACTACTGCGTTCGATATCTTCAGACACTTCCTGATCGAAGAAAATCAGACGCTCGAGTGGCCGCTTTGCGAGCACTGGTTGAGCGTGTTTGTAAAGCCGTCGAGTGGAAATAAAGATCGCTCGCGCACCCGAGTCGGAAAGAATGTAATCCACCTGCTCGAGAGCCTGTGTGGTGTAGATCGGAACGTTGATTGCGCCGAGGCTCAGAATCGCGAGATCAGCTATGGACCACTCGGGGCGGTTTTCTGAGAGAAGTGCGACTCGATCGCCCGGGCGGATGCCAAATCCAGCCAAACCGAGAGCGATGTTTTTGACACGCTCAACGAAAGTTGCCGCGGGGATGTTGTGCCACTTGCCATCGCTGCGGTGATTGAGAGCGTCCTCTTTGTTGTGACGCAAGACTGCGGCGAGAATTAGTCCTGGAACTGAAGAAGCTTCCCCCGAAGGTGCAGAGTCTCTGGTTTTGGCTTTGGTCGCCGACGCCATTGGGTTTATGCCGCCATACTAAGATTTATCACGCAAAGGCACAATGCTGGAGCCTTCCGATCCGTCCTGCTGACTGCTGCTGCTCCTGCGTTTTCGACGGCTGCGCGGCGCTTCTTCAACGCGACCATCAAGTGTTGCAATCGCAGCCATCACGAGAAACAGCAGCGCGTTCGACGTTGTGTGCAGAGTAAAGTCGAAAAAGCTATGCACCAGGACCGCAAAACATCCGCTCAGGCCCGCCAACGCCACGCCGCGCCGGAAGTCGTCTTTCGATCGGGCGCGCATAAGCGCTAAATAGAACAGCAGCACTACGAAACTGAGCGCCAAAACCGCGCCGATAATGCCGCCATCGGAAAGCACCTGCAGATAGTCGTTGTGTGCCTGCTCCAATCGAAATAAGCCATTGCGTGTATCGTACTTCGTATAGATCACACCAAACGCACCCAATCCTGTACCCACGTACGGATGCGCTTTGATTATCTCCAGTGTCACTGACCAGAAGTGTGCGCGGCCGGTGGTCGGATCGTCAGTGTTCACACTATCGATGAAACGATTGATCGAAAACTCACCGCCCAACAGAATTACACCCAAAAACAGACCGACGAGCAGCGCCGTCGCCAGGCCAATACGAAGGGCAGCGCCCCTGAGCCTGCTCGTCTTCGGTCTGTGCCGGTGACGGTGCTCATCCTGTTTGTGCCGATGATGTTGCTCATCCTGCTTGCGCCAGATTGTGGTAACCACGACAAGAAACATAATCTCAGCGACCAGACTGATGATGCCGCCGCGCGAGGTCGTCATCACCAGGGCTACGCCCATCAGTCCCGCGATAAAGAGATAGAGTATTCGTCTCTCTTTATCGACGACGCCGGAGAACAGCAAACCAAGTGGCAACGCAATCGTGAGCTCCATGTATCCGGCGAAGTGGTGACGATTGATAAATGGGCCAAAGGCTGTACTCTGGGCGAGTTCGCGAACCCAGTACACCTTGTTGGGACTGGTAAAGGACTGCGTCAACCCAAAGATCGCCAGCCCGAAGCCAAAGATCATGATTGTCCGCACCAACAAGCGAAGACGATGCGGCGTGTCTACGAAGACCAGAGTGGCCGCGAAGTAGATCAGCAGTGTGGCAAGTTGGACCAGCACCAGCCTCGTTGAATACGGATCGAGCGATAAGCTATTGGCCAGTCCGGCTGTAGTGGCGCCACTGGGAGCTACCGCACGCAATGGTAAAAGTTGGAACAACCCCAGCCCGAGAGCGCCGAGTAGCGGGAGCTGTAGCACGTTACTACTGACTCTGAGATTCCCCAGTCGCCAGGCGTCCAACACCCACAGGAGCAAAATCGTCAGACCACCAAGATTAAACAACGCCAGCGCCCAGTAATGAACAGTCCCATAGGCGAGCGCGGTGAGTACGATCGCAACGCAGATCACAAGAAACGCGAATCGGCTCGCGAGCGTGTGCCGAATGCGAAACACGTTGCGCTCCGGAGTTCTCTGCTCCGCGAGGTCTTTCAGTGGTTCTGCTACAAGCAGACTAGTTTCTTCGCTTGATACTGAAGTCGTCATACCAAATGGAACCAAAAATAGGGCAAACAGGGGCCTCTTTAGTGCTGCAGGAAGTACGTATGATTCTTAAAAACACCGCTTCAGTGTTGTCATTGGTCTTGAACGACAGACCGAGGGGTTTCCACTGGCTGGTGCCACCCGCGACGGCCGGCGACGCAACGAGCTCTCCATTGCTCATTGCGTCAACAATCTGGATCTGAGGACCACTGCCGCTCTCAAGCTTGTCGGTGCTCATGAAACATTCAAAATCGTAAGTTGTATTGGGCTGCACCGGCACCAATTGCGACACGATCGCTCCATTCAGATCAGTACGTGCTTGAAATACAAGTCGTAAACTTCGCGAGCCGCTGTGGTTCCTGGCCGGATCTATACCGATCTGTATTTGAGGCGAATTGATGATTTGCCAACCGAAGATGGTGTTTGGTCCATACTCGACCAAAGCTTCAAAACCACCATCGAATACTCTGCCCGCTTCAGCGCGATACTTCTCATCGGAAATGCCGTTCCAAACCCCCATCGCATTGTGAAATCGGTAGTCGTTTATCAGCACTCTAATCATCTCGGCGGCAGTGTTTTTGGTACGGATCTTCTCGTCCGTGCTCATGGTATTCCACAAGCGCAACCCTTCTTCAAACTGCTTTCGATTGACGAGGTAGAGGGCAAAGTTGGCACGTGCGGCGGGGTTTGGACCAACTGCATTCTTCACCGCCTCGGGATCGTCGCTGTAAACCTCCCAGATTAAATTAAAGAGTTGCGGTTCAAGTTCGGGATCCGCAGCACTGGCGCGGCGTAACTCGGCAAAAGCTTCATCGTAACGAGCGTTGCGGAGCAGCAGATTGCCGAGGAACCAGTGTGGATAAGCATACGAAGGAGCAAGCGCAACCGCTCGCCTCAATGCCTCTTCAGCTTTGGCAGTCTCGCCTGCCTGCTCGTGAGCCGTTCCCAACGACGTCCAGTAGCGATAATCGTAGGGTGAGAGACTGACCGCCCTTTCGTATTCCGCGACGGCTTGTGCTTGTTGGTCCAGCGGCAGGTTTCTTTGTGACATCTGCCCAATGCGCCAGTGCGTCAGCGGATCGTTTGGAGCCAGCGAGGCAGCAGTGTGCGCAATGTCGAGACTACCCTCTGCAGGATTGAAATACTCCGCTATCGTGTTGCCCACATACCAGCGCACGACAAAGTACGACCAGACACCGGCAACCAGCAGCAACAGGATCAGTAGTACTCTGACCACCGGGTTGCGAACGTTAACGTTGATTACTTGCTGTGGCATTCGTTCTTTGTTTTTTGTTCTTTGTACTTTGTTCTTCGAGTCAATAAAGAATTTTAAGTACCAAGTACCAAGCACAAAGTGCTAAGTACCAACCATCCTTATCGAGACGTCAGATCCTCCACTGTAATCCGCATACGTCTCACAGTAATCTGCCTTTCCGAGCAGGTGCGCAATACTTCCTGAATTCGTTCCTCAGTCATCTTCATACTCGAGATGACCACTTCGTCAATTTCATGCTGAGAACAAACTGTGCCGAGTTCGCCATTACCTCCAAAGACGCGCAAGCCGTGAATCACTTTCCCACTCTTAGCCGGATCGTCGTCGAGAAAACCGATCGGAGCCAACTGTAGCTCGCGATTGTTTCGCAACTCGCGTAACAACAACTCGCCGGCGTCTCCCGCGCCGTAAATCAGCACACGCCGTCCATCATGTTTACCGACCCCCGGCAAAATCTGTCTGAAAACTCTGAAAGCCATACGACTGCCGGCCAGAAAAAGAAACATCAATACCGCATCGATTATGAATACCTTGCGTGAAAAACCCTCAAAGCGAAACGCAAACAGCAACACCAGCAAACTGCCGACTGAACTGAGCACCACGGCTTTCCCAAACACGATCAGGTCGCTCATGCTCGTGTATCGCCAGAGTCCTCTGTAGACTCCCATCGCCAGAAAGACCGACATCTTCACGAACACAAGTACGGGCAACGTGCGAATAAACAGTTTCCAGGCCCCACTGTCAGGCGGGAAACGGATAGCGTATGCCGCCCAGTACGAAAGGATGATCAGCACCACGTCCAGGAGCACTTCGAAGATACGGCGCTTGTACGAAACATCGACAAGAAACGTATAGAGTGGCTTGTCTTTGAGCGCCAGCAACTCTTCGCTCTCGTCGTAGACTTTGACGCCGGCGAGATAAACACCGACGAGCGTGAGCACGATCGTGAAACCCGCAATTGCCGCAAGGCTCACGTCCAGTCGCGCTCGCTGCACCAGAATTGCCAGCACACCTGAAAGAGCGGCAAATCCATAGAGCATCCAAACCGCATGTCGTTCCGACATCCCGAGCGCAACCAGTCGATGCGAAGTGTGGTCGCGTCCACCCTGCGAAGCTGCGCGACCGGATAGTTTGCGGAGCACGGTTACGAAAGTCGTATCAAAAATGGGAATGAAGAGAACGAGAATCGGAACTGCAAGCACAGGCAGGAAACTTCTCGATCGCCCGCCACTCACGTTCATCAGTGCTGAACTCGCAAGGAAGAACCCGACAAACATCGAACCGCAATCGCCCATGAAGATCGACGCCGGGTTCGAGTTGTAGACGAGAAATCCAAGCAGCGCGGCGGCAAAAATCAGCAGTACCAACGCTTCGGTTAACTGACCGCTATTTACAAAACTGAGCGACAGGAATCCGGCCGCGATGATCGCGATGCCGGAAGCGAGGCCGTCCATGTTGTCAAGAAGGTTGATTGCATTGGTGATGCCAATCAACCAAAAAATGGCGAGCGCCATGTTTAGAAGCACGGAGCCGGTCCATGGCAGCGTGAGACCGTAGTAGACGACAAATGCCGATCCGAGGATCTGTCCAATCAATTTCTGGTAAGGCTTGACGTGTATTACATCGTCAATCAAACCGACGACAAACAGGAAAGTACTGGTAAATAGGATTAATTTTCCGTAGGTGATTCCCGCTGAAAAGACCAGCGTCGTGACGACAACGGAAAGCCAGATCGCAACGCCGCCCAACATCGCGGTCGATTTTTTGTGCCAGCGATCGGTTTTTGGAACGGCGACGAAGCCGTAGCGACGCGCAAGCGCCCGCACCAGAGGTGTCAGTATCAGCGCCAGACAAAAAGATGCGGCAACCGCCAGCAGCGTACGCGGGCTAAAGGGCATAGGAGTGGAGAAAACTATGCCACAAAAAGGCACAAAAAGCACAAAAGACACAAAACGAAATTAAGAAGACTTGTGTGGTTTTGTGCCTTTTGTGACTTATGTGCCTTTTGTGGCGTTACTCACCCGGCGGCGCGGCGCCGGCCGATCTGATAGTCAATAACTCGTTCCAGAATCCCGTCGAGACTCATTTCAGGACGAAAACCGACAAAATCGCTGACTTTCGAGATGTCCGGCACACGCCGTGGCATGTCCTCAAATCCTTCTTCGTAAGCCTCATCGTAAGGCACAAAAACAATTTCGGAGTCTGATTGCGTGAGCTGCTTCACGCGCTCGGCCAACTGAAGTATTGAAATCTCCACGTTCGAGCCGATGTTGAAAACTTGTCCAACGGCGCCGGGATGATCCATCAGTTTAACCAGCGCGCCGACCACGTCGCCGACATATCCGAAACAGCGGCTCTGTTTTCCGTCGCCGTAAACAGTAATCGGCCTGCCGGACAGCGCTTGCTTCACAAACGTCGGAATGACCATCCCGTATTGGCCCGTCTGTCTCGGACCAACGGTATTGAAGAGTCGCACCACGATGGTGGGGAGTTTCTTTTCACGCCAGTACGCCAGCGCCAGAAACTCGTCTATGGCCTTCGAACAAGCGTAACTCCAGCGCCCTTTTGTCGTGGCTCCCATTACCAGATTGCCGTCTTCACGAAAAGGTACGTCGGTGCTCAACCCGTAGACTTCGGACGTAGAAGCAATCAAAACTTTCTTCTTCTTTTTGTTTGCCAACGACAAGACCACTTCGGTGCCACGCACATTTGTTTCAATCGTGCGCACCGGACTCTCGACGATCAGCTTCACTCCGACTGCCGCCGCCAGGTGAAAGATTACATCGCACTGATCGATCAGCTCCGCCGTAAGAGGATGGTTGTGAACAGTATCGATCGTGTAATGAAAACGTGGATGCTGTTTGAGGTGTTGAATATTCTCGATGGTGCCGGTCGAGAGATCGTCGATAACAAAAACCTCATCGCCACGCTGAATGTAAGCGTCGCTCAGATGAGATCCGATGAAACCAGCACCGCCTGTGATAAGTACTCTCAATATCCAGCTCCTTATAGTGTCTTCTAAACGTTACTGACGGGCGCCCTCCTTGGAGTGCGGCGACCTGGCGCCGCTTTAGTCTCGACGGGGCTTCATCGATACCAAAGCGGCGCCAGGGCGCCGCACTCCAAGGAGGCGCTCGCCTATCAACTCGTCGTATAAAGCCTTAATGTCTTCAAACAAACGTTCTTTGGAATAGTTCACTTCAACAAACTCCAGGCCACGTTCGCCTAACTCCTGCCGCAAGCTTCTGTCGCGAATGATCCGGCTCAGGGCCGCAACAAAAGCTTCTTCGTCGTCGGCTGGAACGCTGATACCGCGCCGGCAAACTTGATATGGTCCATCTTCGATAACTTCCCCCAGCAAATCGACCACACCTCCGACGCGCGTGGCCACAACGGGTCGCGCGTTAGCCATCGCCTCAATAAGCGTCAGCGGCGTGCCTTCGTTTAGCGATGTCAGCGCTACCACGTCGAGCGCTGGATAGAAGTACTCCGGATCCTTGCGACCACCGACAAAGATTACATGTTTCTCCAGGCCTAACGCCTGCTTTTGCTCCTCGAGACTCTCGCGCAACGAACCGTCGCCGATGACGATGAAACGTACGGCGCCTTGCCTCCGGCAAGCGGGATCGATCTCCTTCAAACGCGCCACCACGTTTAGAAACATCCGATGGTTCTTGATCTCTGTCAAACGCCCCACGATACCAATCAGAATCGCATCTTCGGGGATACAGAGCTCCTGGCGAAACTTCGCGCGCCGAGCGGTATGGTCTACGAAAAGGCCAAGGTCCAGGCCCAACGGAATTACTTTGATTTGTCCGCTGCGACCGACACGAAACTTCTCGCCAATCTCAACACCTTGTTGTTTGCTAACAGCTATCAGTCGATCGGTAACCAGCCTGGCCAACAATCTTTCGATCGCGAGAAACAGGCGCGTTCGTGTACGACCGTAATAACTATGAAAGACGTGGCCGTGATACGTATGAACAAAACTACAGCGGCGCGGCTTGCCAAGAAGTATTCCCGGCGTCAACCAGCGATATAAAAACCCGGCAGTGCGGCCCACCGTTCCTGCCTTCGCCGTGTGAGTGTGGATGATGTCGGGCCGCTCGCGCAGAAAAAGACGAAACAGTTTCCAAACGGTGATCGCATCCTTTAGAGAGATCTCGCGACTCATCTCACGGATGTAAAGCGGTCTTACACCGGCTTCATCCGCGAAGTAACTCATGTCTTCTTCTCCCTCAGGAACTGTGCCAGTCACCAACAGTGTATCGAAGCCCGCTTCCTGTAAGCCTGTCGCTAACCAAACGACGTGCTTTGCTGGTCCACCCACGTTCAAGCGAGCGATGATTCGAATTACTTTTGTAGTGCCAGACATTCTTTTGAACTTTCTCTGTGCAACCTCTGTGTTCTCTGTGTCTCTGTGGTTAACTGATTCGCAATTAATACTCACCACAGAGGCACAGAGAACACAGAGGTTGCACAGAGAAGAGACTTCAATCGCTTGCTGCCATCTCTTCGGTTGCTAGAGACATCAGGTTGGCGCCTGTCTTCGCTACGAGAATTGAAGCGTGTAATAAACTCTCAAACGTTCCGGCGTCAGTCCACCAGCCCTCGAGCTCCTCCCATGTCATCGCATCACGCTCGATGTAGGCATTGTTGACGTCGGTGATTTCGAGCTCACCACGGCCTGACGGCTTTAGAGATCGGATGATGTTGTAAACGCTCGCATCGTATATGTACACGCCGATCACTGCGTAGTCTGATTGTGGCGCAGCCGGCTTTTCATCGATACGGACGACGCGATTGCCATCGAGACGTGGTACGCCAAAGCGCTGCGGATCCTTTACCTTCTTCAACAGGATCTTTGCGCCAGTACCGTGCTGCTTGTAAGCCTCAACCGCAGCGCGTATGTTGCCCTGGATGATATTGTCGCCCAACACTACGCAGACTGGTTCTTCGTTAGAGAAGTGTTCAACCAGCGATAGCGCAGCGGCGATCCCACCCTCGCCTTCCTGATAAGTGTAGTTCAGGTGTTTTAGACCAAAGGCCTTGCCGTTTCCCAATAAGCGCAGGAAGTCGCCGGCGGAATTTCCTCCAGTCACTACCATGATGTCATTGATCCCCGCATTCACGAGCGTCTGAATCGGGTAATAGATCATCGGCTGGTTGTAAACCGGCAGCAGATGTTTATTTGTGACGGCGGTAAGCGGGCGCAATCTCATTCCCAAACCGCCGGCCAACACGACTCCCTTCAAACTATTCCTCCTGATTGGCGCCTCTTGGCAAGTCGATGATCAATGATCGATGAATCTGTTGAACCACAGTTCGAGCATCAAGAGAGTCCAGAGCTGATGCGAATAATCGCGCTCGGCGCGCGTATGTGAGTCAACCAACTGTTTGACCGCTTCCGGCTTGAACAAACCTCTCCGTAAAGCCTTGTCAGAAAGCACAACTTCTCGGAGAAATGGCTGCATCTTGCCGCGAAACCAGTGGCCTATTGGCACTCCAAAGCCCATCTTCCTGCGCGTGAGATTTTCGCTGGGCAGCAGCTTGCGCAACACTTTCTTCAAAAGGTATTTGCCGGTCAGCCGTCGCAGCTTCAGATTTTGCGGCAAGCTGGCGGCAAATTCGATCACATGATGATCGAGAAACGGCGAACGAGCTTCCAGCGACACTGCCATCGTTGCGATGTCGACTTTCACGAGCAGATCGTTCGGCAAGTAAGTCATCTGATCGGTCAACAACAGCGCGTCTACCATTCCGATACCGTTGGCGCGTTTGAACCAGACGTCGAGGATGCCGGTCGCGTTCGCACCCATGGTTTGTTCGCGGAACTTGTCGGAATAAAGCGGTCCCTTGAGCTCTTCGTTGAAGGTGCTCATCCACTTCATGTAGCGGCTGGTCTTCGGCTGCTCCACGACTGCGAGCAAACGCTGCGCTGACTTAATCTTGCTTCTTTTCGTTGGATCCGTGGGGATCAGATTAACGCCGCGACGAATCAGCGACTCGCGCAAGAACGACGGAATCTTTCGATACTTTTCCGTCAAGCCCATCGCGATGTATCGCTCGTAACCTGCAAATGATTCGTCGCCACCATCGCCGTTGAGCGCGACTGTCACGTGCTTGCGAGTTTCTTTGGCAACATAGTACGTCGGCACCGCTGATGAATCGGCATACGGCTCGCCATAATGTTCGACAAGCATCGGCAATACTTCAACCGCATCCGGTCGAACAATAAACTCGTGGTGGTCCGCGCCAACATGCTCAGCCACACGACGCGCGTGATGAAGTTCGCTGAAGTCCTGTTCCTCAAAACCGATCGAGAAGGTTTTGACACGCTCGCTCGACTCCTGACTCATCAACGCCACGACTGCGCTCGAATCGATACCACCGGAAAGAAATGCCCCCAGCGGCACTTCCGACATCAGGCGCACCCGCACCGCGTCACGCAGAATCTCAACCGCGCGTTCACCTGCTTCTTCTTCGCTGATATCGATCTTTTTGGTGAAGTCGGGCTCCCAATAACGGCGTAGCTGGACGTTGCCGTTGCGCCAGCGCAACCAGTGTCCGGGTTCGAGCTTTCGAATTGCCTTGTAGACCGTCAGTGGTGCCGGAATACACATAAACGAAAGGTAGTAGTCGAGTGCTTCTGGCTCAATCTCCCGACTGATATCGGGATGCAGCAGGAGGGCACTGAATTCGGAAGCGAAGATTAGCTGCCCGTTTACTTCTGCATACAACAGAGGTTTTTTACCGACCCGGTCGCGCGCCAGAAAGAGTTCCTGAGTGCGTTCGTTCCAGATGGCAAAGACAAACATGCCACGAAGGTGGTTGGGGCAGTCAGCGCCAAACTGGTCATACGCGTGGACGATAGCCTCAGTGTCGCTGTTGGTGTAGAAGGTGTGACCCAGTTTTTCCAGCTTTTCACGCAGCTCGAGGTAGTTGTAGATCTCGCCGTTGAAGACTATCCAGGAACTACGATCCCGGTTGTGGATGGGTTGTTGACCGCTCTTGAGGTCGATAATTGCCAGGCGACGCATCGCCAGACCGGTTGAGCCATTGACGTAAAAGCCGTCCTCGTCAGGCCCGCGGTGGCGAATAGCGTCATTCATCCGCGCCAGCAGTTCTTCGTCAACTGGTTTTCCGTCGTTTCGAACGATGCCTACGATTCCACACATTTGGTTACAGGTGACGTATATTAGGGTCAGAACAGATTAATCACAAAATGCGGGAAGGTACAGTTGATTGTTAGGCGGACCTTTTTACGGAGGCGCAATAGACAGGGTTAACAGGATTTTTTCAGGATTTCCAAGATGGGATCTGATTTGCACGAATCCTGTAAATCCTGAAAAATCCTGTTAATCCTGTCTAAATGCGCCTCGTCTAAGGACCCATCAAGATTATCTTAATGACCGTGATATCAAACAAAATCATCGCGCCCTGCGGCGGAAAACTCGTCAATCTGACAGTTCCACAGGGGGATCTTCCCGACGTACTCGAACATGCAAAAACTCTACCGGCTGTTCGTCTCTCCGAACGCGCGCTCTGTGATCTGGAATTACTGGCAACCGGAGCCTTCAGTCCACTCGACCGGTTCATGGGCTCGAAAGACTACCAAAGCGTCGTCCGTGAAATGCGGCTAGCCAATAACCATCTGTTCCCAATACCAATCACACTGCCGGTCTCATCCGAGGAGCCAATCAAACTCGATCGCGAAGTTTCACTCCTCGATTCTCGTAACGAGATCGTGGCGACAATGACCGTCGAGGAAATTTACGACTGGGATCTCGATGAGACTTCACGAGAAGTTTTTGGCACAAGCGACGAGCGCCATCCACTCGTTGCGGAGATGCATCGCTGGGGAAAAAGAAATATCTCGGGGCGACTGAGAGTTTTGCGTCTCCCGACTCACTTTGATTTTCGCGAGCTGCGCCTGACTCCTGCACAAACCCGCAACCGACTTGCAGCAAGTGAGTTTGAGAATGTGGTCGCCTTTCAAACAAGAAATCCGCTGCATCGCGCCCATGAAGAGATGACTAAACGTGCAATTGAAGCAGTTGACGGAATATTGTTGCTGCATCCGGTTGTGGGCATGACGAAGCCTGGCGATCTCGATCACTTCACGAGAGTAAGAACCTACAAAGCGCTGGCTGAAAACTACTACCATCCAAACCGCATTCTCCTGTCGCTACTGCCGCTCGCGATGCGTCTTGCCGGACCACGGGAAGCACTATGGCACGCTCTGATTCGTCGTAATTATGGCGCCAACCACATAATTATCGGACGAGACCACGCAAGTCCGGGGAACGACTCGCAAGGCAAGCCTTTCTACCAACCCTACGCGGCACAGGAACTGGTGCAGCAGTTCGCAGCTGAATTGGGCGTCAAGGTGATGCCGTTTGGCGAGTTTGTTTACTTGCCGGAGGAGGATAGGTACGAAGATACGCGTCTGTTGACGGAAGAAGTGACCGCCACACAGATCTCGGGAACTCAAGTGCGCGAATGGTTTCGCGAAGGCAACTCAAATCTGCCGTCATGGTTTACACGACCGGAAGTAGCAGAACTGATCGCGCAAACGCATCCGCCGCGTCACCGGCAGGGATTCTGTGTCTGGTTTACCGGGCTAAGCGCGGCGGGCAAGTCGACTACTGCAGAGATATTGACAGCACTACTGCAGGAGCACGGTCGACAGGTGACCGTTTTGGATGGCGATATTGTACGTACTCATCTCTCACAGGGACTCGGATTCAGTAAGCACGATCGGGATCTAAATATCCGTCGCATTGGTTTTGTGGCAAGTGAAATCGTTAGGCATCACGGCGCGGTTATCTGTGCGGCGGTGAGTCCGTACCGAGCCACGCGCAACGATGTGCGGAGCATGATCGGCGCCGATAAGTTCATTGAGGTTTTCGTAGACACGCCACTAAGCGAATGCGAACGACGCGACACGAAGGGAATGTATTTGAAGGCGAGGCGAGGTGAGCTCAAAAACTTCACCGGCATCGACGACCCTTATGAACCACCAGTCAACGCCGAACTCAGGATCGAAACTGTCACAAACACCGCAGAACAGAACGCGCATACCATTCTCGCTTATCTGCGCGATCGAGGCTGGCTATAGCCACAAAAGGCACATAAAGCACAAAAGCACAAAAACATTCTCGATCTGTTTTGTGCCTTATGTGCCTTTTTTGGCCTTACTTGTTGCGAGCTCGTTCCTCTTTCTTCTCTTTGATCAGAACAAACCCGACGGCTACAAACACAAAATAGAAGACGAGCAGTTGAGCACGTTGGCGGTAGGCTGTACCCACATTCCCCTGAAACACTGAATAAGCAATGGAGAGCATCGTGGTGAAGATCAGAATGGGCGATATTTGTCGTAAGCGGTATCTCACAGAATAGATGACACCCAGCACCAGTAAGGGAAACATCAGCCACCAAACAACCATCTCCGGCAGCGTGATGCTCTGTCGCAGTGAAGCCAGTTGCCAGGGGAAAGGCGCGAACAGCAGATAGATCAGACCTAAAGGAATTGTCGAAATTGCCCCCTGTGTGGTCGACACATCGACTTCCTGACCGAATCCGGAACCAGCGCGCGACAGGTCCAACCGGCTTTTATTAATAGTTTCAAGGTTACCGAAACGCTCGAATTGGGCGCTGGCATAACGAGTGACGCCAAGATACGTGAGAGACACACCGACCAACATAATGATAATAAACTGGCGCGCGAAGTTTGTCGGAGTAATGTTCCGCAGTCCAATGATAAAGCCGCCCGCTATTGCGGCCGCGATCATATAGAACACGTAGAAGCGCAAACTAAGAATTGAAAACAGGGCGACGATCAGGATCGCCGCGTTTTTAACCGAAAGACTTTCATTTAAACGAAGAGTTGCGAGAATCGCCAGCACAAGAAAGAAGACGATTGGCGCGTCCTTTAAGCCTTGAGCAGACCAGAGCACCAGCGACGGGAAAAACGCGACGCAAACAGCAGCGATTTTGGCTACGCGAATGTTCTGATAAACGAGATAGGCGCAATGGAAGATGAGAATTGCCGTTGCCGCTCCAATAATTGAATTGACAAACTGTATCGCCAACGTGTTGCGCCCGATAACCGAGTACACAACCGCAATCATGTTGACCATGCCCCACGCCGACGCCTGGCCTTCGGTAAACCGCATACTTATCGCTCGAAAGTATGAGTCTCCAAACCACGATTTCATAACAGCGTAGCCATAAAAGTCATACGTAAGCGCATCGCCACCGAAAAACTCCTGGGTGTTGTACATGAAGATGAAGGTGGCGACGAGCATTCTCGCTAACAGCGCCCAGGCAAAGAGCTGCAGCAGGAACGATCCGTGATCCTTGTTTTGATAGACGAAATAGCCGACGACGGTTGCGAGCACCATGCAGAACAGCACGGCCTGAGCAGCATCGTAGGTAGAATATTTTTCGTAATCGGGGAACTCTGAAACGATCGAGGGCACCGTGAAGACAATCACGCCGCAAAGGAGCAAGTACCAGAATGCTAAGATAACCTTCATTTGTGATCTTCAGAAAGTGGGCCACAGATTATACGGATCTGTGGACGGATCAAGATGCTTGATCTTTACGCACTACCAAATTGTTTTCCAGGACCAGCGCGTCGAAGCTGGCGCGACTAAAGGTATTAATCGCGTCGGCCGGCGAGAGAACGATCGGCTCCTGCACATTGAATGAAGTATTGAGTAGCAGAGGCACTCCGGTTAATTTTTCAAACTCTCGAATCAACTGCCAGTATCGCGGGTTCGCTTTCGGAGTAACCGTTTGTGGGCGTGCAGTGCCGTCTACATGAACTACAGCGGGGATGCTGGCTCGTTTCTCCTCGATAACATTCAGCACCGTAATCATGAACGGATCGTAGTGATGATGCCCAAATAGATCGGTGGCAGCCTCTGCCAGCATTGATGGCGCCAGCGGTCGAAACCACTCACGCAGTTTCACTTTTTTGTTCAGCAACTCCCGCATATCAGAACGCCGCGGGTCGGCAAGGAAACTTCGGTTACCGAGTGCCCGCGGACCAAACTCCATCCGTCCCTGAAACCAACCGACAATCGCGCCGCCTGCCAGCAGTGCTGCAACCTTAGGAAGCAATTGTTCGTCAGGCAGCGTTTCAAATTGCAATCCCGCTGCACGCAGTGCTGCAGCACACTCTTCAGAGCTGAAACCGGGACCGTAATAGGCATGTTCCATGCGGAACTTTCGCGGTTGATTTAGCCGGCTGTGCCAAACGAGAAGCGCTGCGCCTAAAGAACAACCCGCGTCGCCCGCGGCCGGTTGAATAAAAAATTTCTTGAAGGGTGTTTCGGTCATGATGCGGCCATTCATTACCGAATTGAAAGCCACACCGCCGGCCATACAGAGATTCTCGCTGCCTGTTTGTTCGTAGAGACCGGAAAGGAGGTAAAGGGCAGTGTCTTCGAGAACCCTCTGTGCGCTTGCTGCGATGTCCCAATGCTTTTGGGCCAGTTCTTCACCTTTTGCTCGGGCCGGGCCGAGTTCCTTCTGTAGTACGTCGCTAAACTGGTAATACTTGGCGAGATGATGGTCCAGGACACGAATGTCGAGCTTAAAATCGTGATTGCCGTTGACTGACAGCACGCGCTTCGCAAAAAAGTCGTAGTACTCAGGCTTACCGTAGGCGGCGAGTCCCATTACTTTCCACTCATCGCCTTCAAACATGTCGAAACCGAGATAGTTAGTGACCGCTGAATAGAATTGGCCCAGCGAGTGGGGCAGCTTAATTCTTTTTAGCAGACGAATGTTGCGATCGTCACCGCGAGAAAAAAGTGTGGTGGTGTCTTCTCCGGTTCCGTCCCAGGTCATGATGGCTGCCTGATCGAAACCCGAAACGAAAAAGGCACTGGCAGCGTGACACTGGTGATGTTCCAGAAAGTGAAACCTGAAATCACTCGCGCCGAAGTGTTCGCGAATTCTGCGCGGATGGCGCAACATCCCCAGATAACTCTCTCCCACCTGAGCGACACCGCGGTCAACGCGGGCCTTAAACATGTCACGCGAGATCACTGCCGACTTTAACGCCTGCATCGCCTTGTGACGCAGTACCCAGGGTTTCCAATAGAGACCGATATGAGCGACGTCGGCGATGCGTATGCCTGCTTCATCGAGGCAGTATTGCATCGCGTTATACGGAAACCCGCTATGGTGTTTGCGGCGCGAAAAACGCTCCTCCTCAGCCGCAGCTACGATCTCACCGTCCTTTATGAGTGAAGCGGCCGAGTCACCGAGTGTAGTTAAACCAAGGATGTACATAATGAACCGTCAAATATGCCACAAAGAGGCACAAAAAGCACAAATGCTTTCTCTGTGGAAATCTGCGCTCTACATGAAGATTTCTCCGGCAAAGGCGCAAAGACGCAAAGAAAACCGATAGAAACGCGGCAGCGCTTTGCGCCTTTGCGGGAGAAATCCGCTTACGATGCCGCTGAACGCAGCACGTCAGCCAGTTTGGGAGCATTTACGTCAACGCTATAGTGCGCTACTGCGTAATTGCGGCCTGATTCTCCCATCTGCCGGCGCAAGACCTCGTCGCTGAGCAGGCGTGAAAGGTGTGTGTACCACTCCTCTTCCGTACGCGCCACCAAATGTGTTCCGTTTGGTTCTGCTATATCGTTGCAAGCTCCAACCGGGCTGACGATAAACGGAACACCCACAGCCATGTATTGAATCGCTTTGAAACAAGATTTCCCAACTGACCAGTCGTCCTCAACGATCGGATAAACTCCGATATCGAGCGATTGGAAATCTGCGATCTCGCGGTCCAGCTTCCACGGCAGATTTTCAATCTCTACGCCGGGAATAACAACGTTGTCTTCTCCCGTCCCGACCAGTCGCAGCCGAAACCGGTACGCGTGTGCCAGCCGCTCAAACACGGGAAAAATTGATTTCACGTAAGGAAAAGTTGAGTGCGTGCCAATCCATCCGATGACGGGTAGATCGGTTGAGTTTCGTTCGGCTAAAGGCCGGAAGCGAGTGGTGTCGACCACGGTTGGAATCACTACTGCGGAACGTCCCTTACTACTCACATAAGCAGCGATCTCGCGATTGCCGCAGATGACAACTCGTGACCAGCGAATCAGATCGTTTGTCTTACGAAACCATTTCAACATGCTTCCCAGGCGGCCGTAAGTCGGACTCTTGTAGGCAACATAGGTTGCATCATCGAGATCGAGCACCATCGGGCGATGGTGCAGATTTATTACCAGCCATTCCATCACCGGTGGTCCAAACATCATTGCCTCACGTTGCACAAGCACGACGTCCGCCGTCCTGGCGCGCCACAACTCCCGCAGACGACGAATTGAAGCCAGAGCCAGTCCTGCGGCAGTACGTGGCCACTGCGATCGTTTGTAGAGCGAACCGTGCAGGCGAGAGTCGATAAACGGATAAATAGTGAGTTCAATCCCCTGTTTGGCGAGAGGTTCGACAAACTGGGTCATGCGAAAGCGAGTGGCCGCCGCCTCTACGGGGTATGTCGCCAAACCTAGCACTCTCATGAGGCGTAGCTTACTGGCGCTTCAGGCTTTTGACCGGTGCCGAGCCAACCGAAATTGGCAATGACCTGAGATTTCTTCAAACCGGCGCTGCTCAACCACGCCTCGACTTCAGTTTTTGTGTAGCGGTTTTCGATCGGTGCTGAAAATCTATCGAGCTGATCGTTTACACAAACGCGAAAAGGAAGCACTGCATATTGCTTCATCGGCATGTTCGCAGCAACAGAACGAAGCGCGGGCACTCGTTTCATGATTCGGTACGGCCAGACGAAAAAGAGAAATGCCGCGACTGCGCTCGGATAAGCGAACGCATGAACGGCCCAGTGGGGTAATCGCGTGGTCAAGTTGCGGAACGAATTGACCGCAGTCAAAAGCAACGATTTGATTGATAGCCGTTCCGGTTGCCAGTAGAGATAGATCTGGATCTCGCCGCCCGGTTTCAGGTAACGCAGCAGGTTCTGAAATGCGGTTTCCGGATCGGGGAGATGATGTAAGACTCCAATCGAATAAATGAAATCGAAACTCTCGAACGGAAACGGTGGCTGGTGCAGATCGGCCTGCACAACATTAACATTCTCCAGTGAAGCAGTGTTTCTTCGTGCTACCTCTACTGCGGGACCGAGATCGATGGCCCAAACTTCTCGCGCATACTTGCCTGCGTAGTAAGCGAAGCGTCCATTTCCGCAACCAGCGTCCAGAACTCTCTTGCCTTTAAAAAACTCCGGACTGTGTGGCTGCATGTAATCGAGAAACTGTTTCTCCCACTCCGCATACATCTCGGGGAAGCGTTGCCACTCATAACCGAAACTGAGCGCTGTCTTTGCTTGCTTTGCGTCGAAGGCGTTGGCGACGCTGTCTTGCTGCAACGCGGCGCGGATCGCAGGGAGCAGCATGCGCGGAATGCCGTTTTCGATCGGAAACGATAGGCGGCACGCGGTGCAATTGATTTGTTCGTCAGCTGCTTCGACGGTGCCACTGCAAGCAGGGCAACGCAAAGATGTCGTCAGAGTTTCTTGCGGCAATGACATTGGTTTAGACAGGATTAATCCTGTAAAAATACTGCTTCGTACAATTGCGCGTAACGCTCTCCACCAACACTCTCAAGATCAAACACTTTCTCCGCCAGCTCACGCGCTCTCGTTCTTATATTTGGATCACTCACAACTTCCTCGATCTTCGTCCAGGCGGCGTCAAAGTCTAACTCATTAAAATCCCGAATCAGGATCGCCGCCCGCGATTCATCCGCCAACGCATCCGAGTCGCCGACCCCGGCATTGATCACGATCGGAAGCCCGCACGCCAGATACTCGCCATTCTTCGTCGGTGACGACGCCAATTTAGACAGGCAACGCTTGATAAAAGAGATCCCAATATCGCCCGCCACCAGATACCCTGGTATTTCCTTTGGCGTCACCGCACGAACGGAAAAATGATCTTCACCGATGCCGCGCGCGCTCATCAATTGTCGCACTCGTTCATGACTTCCAGTTGTCAGCCAGAGAAGATGTGCATCATCTCGCTTTCGCACGAAGCCGGCGTAAAAATCAACCATCTCTTCGGTCAGATACCAGCCGTCAAGCGAACCGCTGTAAACCATTGTCAGCCGCTCGCCCAGGTTTAACTCTGCACGCAACTTCGCGCGCTGCGCTTCATCAAACTTGAACAACGAAAGATCCACGCAGCACGGTATCACTGCATGAGGAACGTCACGGCCCTTCAAACCCTCCCATTCTTTAATAATGGGCCAGATTCGCTCCGTCAGAGTAACAATGCCATCAGCGACCGCAAAGATTCGCCGCTCGGTGGTTTTCGTAACTCGATACCGCAAACCGCCTTCAGGCCAGTGCCGCGCATCGACATACTCTTCAGCCATCAAGCCGCGTACGTCGAAGATCATTTTGATCCCAAACTTTCGCTTTAACGCAAGCGCGATCGTTGCCGGTATGTGCGAGCGCGCGTGCACCAATTCGATCTTGTTTCGTTTTACTAACCGGCCCGCGTAACGAATGCCCTGGATCACATCAAAAACAGTTGCAGGCAGCGAGGGGCGCTGGTGATAACGCAGCCAATGCCACTCAATCCCTTGCTGCCCTAACTCCTGTTTCAATGCCTCACAAGCTTGCTGTCCTGCCGCAGTAAACGCTCTGGGTTTCTCAAAACTGAGGAGCGTGAACTTCACACCTCGTTCTGCCAGTTGACGCAGATACGGGAGCACCTGCGTTTGGCCTAACGGTTCAAGCATGCCGTTGTAGGATATGAACAGAACGCGCCGGTTTAACAACTCACTTGGGCCTTTTGTGATTCCTGGTGGCCTGAAGGATGGGCATTCTCGACTTTCGAGGCAATCCATCGGTAGGTGCGTTCCAACCCTTCTTCGAGGGAAATCTCCGGCTCCCAGTTCAAGACCTCGCGTAGACGAGTATTGTCGCTGTTGCGACCTCTGACGCCCTGCGGCTTGGTCAGATCGTAACGCTTCGAAATCTTCTTGCCGGCAATCCTTGCCACTATGTCCACCAGCTCATTGATCGAGATCATTCGATCCTGGCCGAGATTCAAAGGATCGCGATGGTTGCTGCGCATCAATCGATACAGTCCTTCGACGCAATCGTCGATGTAGCAATATGAACGTGTTTGTTCACCATCGCCCCAGACTTCGATTTCATCCGTATCGCCGGCAAGAGCCACCTTACGACAGATCGCGGCCGGAGATTTTTCGCGTCCGCCGTCGTAAGTTCCGAGCGGCCCGAAGATGTTATGAAATCTGACTACACGAGTATCGAG
The DNA here is from genome assembly GCA_036003745.1 of Pyrinomonadaceae bacterium. Taxonomy (GTDB): domain Bacteria; phylum Acidobacteriota; class Blastocatellia; order Pyrinomonadales; family Pyrinomonadaceae; genus PSRF01. Next base: position 1,830 of record DASYSD010000059.1, on the reverse strand, counting down.
CCCGAAGTCTTCAGTGTAATGACGGCAGACTCTCTCCATGTAAAGTTTTTCCCAACCGTAACCATCTTCGGCGTCAGCCGGATACGCTTCGTTCTCTTTCAGCGGTGCGACGTCGGTTTCATTCTGCCTGTAACCTGGATAGATACAGGCGCTCGACGTGTAGAGATAGCGTTTGACACCGTTAAGACGCGCGGCTTCGATCGTATTTAGATTGATAAGTGTATTGTCACGAACTATTACTGCCTTGTTTGTCTCGATAAAGCCGATGCCGCCCATGTTTGCTGCCAGTCCATAAACTTCGTCCGTTCCGCGTGCGGCTTGCAAACAATTATCAGCGACGGTGAGATCCAATAAGAGAAACTCATTAGCACGCGTCGGCTCAAACTCCGGCTTCTTGATATCAACGCCGCGAACCCAGTAGCCTCGTTCGACGAGGTAACGGGTCAGATGGTGCCCGATGAAACCGCCGGCTCCCGTCACCAATACTCTTTGTTCTGGCATTCCGAGTTGGTTCCTACGGTTTGAAATCCTGGATTGCGTTCACCACATATTCCTGTTGCTCATCGGTGAGCTCAGGGTAGAGAGGTAACGCAAAAGTCTCGCGAGCAGCTGCCTCCGCTTTCGGAAATTCGCCTGCTTTGTAGCCAAGATAAGCAAAGCACTCCTGCAGGTGAAGAGGAATCGGATAATAAACCTTTGTGGCGACGCCGCGTGCCTTTAAATGTTCCATGAGCGCGTCGCGATACTCAGGAACCCGAATCACGTATTGATGAAAGATGTGACGGCTATCATTCTTGACAAAAGGCGGCGTCAGGCGGAAGTGCAACTTCGCCGCTTCCAGTAGCTCGGAATATTTCTCTGCTTTTTGTGCCCGCGCGTTTGACCATTGATCCAGATACGGCAGCTTTGCTCGAAGTACCGCGGCCTGAACCGCGTCGATGCGACTGTTAATTCCAACCTCTACATGTTGATACTCAGTCAAGCCTCCATGCACGCGCAGTCTTCGCACCCGCAAAGCGAAATCGGAGTCGCTGGTAGTTATGATCCCTGCATCTCCCGCAGCGCCCAGGTTCTTACTGGGATAGAAGCTGAAGGATCCGGCAAGGCCCATCGATCCGGCGCGGCGGCCACGATCTTCGGCACCGATCGCCTGCGCTGCATCCTCAATAACGATCAGATTTTTCGCTTTGCACAAAGCCATGATCTGGTCCATGTCGGCACACTGACCATACAAATGGACCGGCAGCACTACTCGTGTGCGCTCCGTAATAGCCGCTTCAACAAGATCGACATTCAGGTTGTATGTAAGCGGATCGATGTCGACGAAAACAGGTCGGGCGCCTAATCGTGCGATCGCGCTTGCGGTAGCGAAAAAACTGAACGGCGTGGTGATGACCTCAGTTTCCGGACCAACGTTCAATGCCATCAGTGCCAGCAGCAAAGCATCGGAACCCGAAGCGCAACCAATCGCTTCCCTGGTTTGACAATACGCGGCGACCTCCGCCTCGAGGGCGGCGACCTCCGGACCCATTACAAAATGTTGCGACTCGAAGACGCGATCCACTGCCTCCCGAACACTTTCGCGTATCGAGGCATATTGCGCCCGCAGATCTATTAGTGGAACGTTCATCGAAGGTTTAGTTTGAGCCATATCTAACATTCTTCTCTGTGCAACCTCTGTGTCCTCCGTATCTCTGTGGTGTTCTTTTCTAAAGTCCCATTAACCACAGAGGCACAGAGGACGCACAGAGAGGCCAAATCAACTCACAAAGAAGCACAAAAAGCCTTTCCAGACTTTTTGTGCTCATTGTTGCAGAATCCAAAGTTTCA
>DASYSD010000058.1:0-41995 GCA_036003745.1 Pyrinomonadaceae bacterium | reverse complement strand
TGATTATTCCGGTGCAACAATCGTGGCTGACGATACGACGGTAGCTGCGGGTAGACGTGACCGTTCGCGACAAACAGGTCGACCCAGCCGTCGTTATCGTAATCGAAAAACTTTGTGCCCCAGCCGACCCAGGGCAAACTCACTGCAGCGACCTTCGCCGCGTAGGAAAGATCCGTGAAGGAGTTCTTCCCGTCGTTGTGGTAAAGAGTATTGTATTCGTCGGCGAAGTTGGTGATGAAGATGTCGAGCTTGCCGTCGTGATCGTAATCACCCGCCGTGACTCCCATGCTTCCCTGCTCACTCCCATTCTCATTCACAGCGGTACCGGCATTGAATCCGATCTCCTCAAACGTGCCATTGCCTTTGTTGCGATAATGAAAGTTCGGCGTTGAATCGTTTGCCACAAAAACATCAGTCAGACCATCGTCGTCGAAATCACCGGTGAGCACGCCGAGCCCATAATAGCCGTTGTCGTCCGAAACTCCGGCCTGCTTCGAAACGTCAGTGAAGGTGCCGTTGCCGTTGTTGCGGAAGAGGGAGTCACCCGCGCCTTTCAACCCTCTTGGACCACACTGCACCGGAATCGATTTGTACTGGCAGGTCTTTCCCTCACCAAACTCGGGCAGGTTGTTGATGTCGAAATCGACGTAGTTTGATACGAAGAGATCGAGATCGCCGTCGTTGTCGTAATCGACGAAGGACGCCCCGGTGGTCCAACGCGGATCGTTCACGCCGGCTTTGGCGGTGACGTCTGAAAAGGTGCCGTTGCCGTTGTTCTTCAGGAGATGATCCGGTCCGAGACAAGTGACATAAAGATCTTCGTAACCGTCGTTGTTGTAATCTCCGACGCCCACACCCATCCCCCAACCGATATCGCTCACACCTGCCTTTTCGCCAACTTCGGTGAATTTGCCATTGCCATCGTTACGGTAAAGCTCGCTATTTGTTTTTGCTTTCGTCTTTACGAGATCGACGGTCAATGAATTAACAAGGAACAGATCGAGATCACCGTCGTTGTCGTAGTCAAACATCGCCACGCCGCCACTCATTGATTCGACGATGTACTTTTTGTCGGGTGAAGCGACGTGCTTGAAAGTGATGCCGGCCTGCGCAGTGATGTCAGTGAAGGCAACTTTCGCTCGTTGAGCGATCGACGAACGTTTTTCGCGCAAAGGCGCAAAGGCGCAAAGAAAAGCACAAAGGCAAAACAGCACTAGCATTCTTTGCGCCTTTGCGCCTTTGCGCGAAACATTATTCATTCGCCGTTCGCGCCTTCTCTTTCAATTCCTTCGACTTTTCGAGCTGCGCCTCGCCTTCCGCTTTGCGTCCCGCGGCAATGTATGCGCGACCGAGCTGATAGTGGACATGAGGCTGATCGGCTTTCAAACGCACCGCAGTCTCGAGATTCTCGATGCTGCCTTTCACGTCACCTTTTTGCAGCAACGCCTTGCCCAGTTCGTAGTGAGCATCCGCAAAGTCCGGCTGCTCGCGAACGATCTCGCGCATCAATGCGATGCCACGTGCCGTATCCTGTTGGGCCAACACCACGAAGGCAAAATGATACTTCGCCTGAAAGTCGTTCGGATTTACCACCAACTCAAGTTGGAACTCGCGCGCCGCCTCCGGGAATTTTCCTGCCTTCAGATGAATCAAACCGGTATAGAAGTGGGCCAGACGCACTTTATTGTCGAGCTTAAGTGCGTTTTGCAACTCTTCCAAAGCCTTGTCGACTTCGCCACGTTCATAGTGCGCCTGGCTCAAGAGGATATGAAGCTGCGGAGTGTTCTCACCTACCACCACCATCTGTTCGATGACGCGGTTTGCAGCATCGAGCTTACCGTCCTTCAACAATGAGAGCGCGAGCGGATAGTACAGCGCCGCGTCCTGCGATTTGACCGCAGTCACTTCAGTCAATAAGGCTGCGGCCCTGGCGTAATTGTTAGTCATGAAATAACTCAATCCCAACAACTGTTTGATGCCGACGTTAGCGGGATCTATTTTGAGTTCGTTCTCAAGAGGCGGTATGGCTTCTTTGTACGACTCGGATTTGTAGTAGGCAAGACCGAGGTTGTAATTGAGTCCTTCCTGGTTGGGATTCCATTTCGCTGCGAGAGCAAACTGCGCCGATGCTGCCATGAAATCCTGCCGCTCTGCGCGCAAGAGCCCGATGCTGTTGTAACCTGCGGCCACTACTTTCGTGTAATAAGCTTCTTCTGTTTTGAGCTTCTCTGCTTTGATCGTGTCGAGCGGAACATCTTCTGCGATGACGCCTTCAGCTTTTACCAATTCCGTTTTGCCGTTCTGATCCGGCAAGCTGTTTCCGTTTAAAAATGCGCCAACCTTCTTCTCGTCGAGCTTGAACCCCTTCGACTTGAGATCAGCAGAGATCTGCAGCTCCTTTTCACCCTCCGCAGTGCGGCCCACTTTCAGCAACGACTGCCCGAGCCGGTAATGAGCAGTGGTCACCTGGTAGTCGTTATGTGCAAGCGAAGGATTGAGCGCAATAGTTTTCTGAAGCACCTCGACCGCTTCTTTGTGCTTACCCGCTCCCTGGTATGCCTGGCCGAGGTGAAAATAAGGATCCGGATTGTTGGGCTGCTTGCGAGTGGCTTTTTCAAGCAGAGCTATGGCCGGCTCCCATTGGCGCTCCATGATGTAAAGGATGCCGAGATAGAAGTTTGCGAAGTACTCTTCCGGATTTGCAGCCAACTCGATCTTGAACTCTTCCTTCGCATCAGGGATTCTGGCGGCGCCGTCCTTATATAGATATGTCAGTCCGAGATAGTAGTGAACACGTGGAAAACTCGAATCGAGCGCGATAGCTTTTTTGAACTCTTCGATCGATTCGGCAAGAAAGCCGGTTTCACGATAGGCACGGCCGATCAACACTCGCAGCGCAGGACGATTACCGAGCCGGTCGGCCATGCGTTCGTAGAGTTGTCTGGCTTGCGCAACGTCCTTGCGTTTTAAGAAAGCGAGCCCGAGCGTGTATTCGGCATCGTAATCGGAGGGGTTTAGTTTCAGCGTTTGTTGGAATTCGCGACCGGCCTTTTCAAACTCACCCATCATGAACCACGTCTTACCGAGCATGTGGTGCGCGGTTGAATTTTGCGGCTCGAGCGCGATAACACGGTCTAAAGGCTCGATGCCTTTCTCATACTGACCAATGTGAAAATAAGCGATTGACAAATCAATCAGCACACTTGTCGAACTGCGACGTAGGGTGTTGGCTGACTCAAAGGCTTCAATCGAATCCTGATATCTCCCCCGCGCTGAATAGATTTTTCCGAGCTGCTCATAGGCCTCGGCGACGATGGCTTTGAATTCTGTTTCGGCCAAAGCGTAATTGCCGGCACGATGTGCAGCGTTGGCAGTCTCGTAATGCTTGCGAAACAGATCCCCCTGTGATTGAAAAATGAAGAGAGATAGAAGGAGAGAGATGGAGGCCGACCGCAGGTACATCTTTAACGTTGACTCCCCAAAACCATCCACAGACTACACAGATAAGCGAATCGAATCTGTGTAACCTGTGGATGGCTTTGTTGAAAAAGAAGACGAAGGCTGAGTGAAAATCACTCAGCACTTCGTCCTGGTTTAGACTCTGGGGAGTATATCAGAAGGTAAATTTGATCCCGAGTTGAATCTCACGAGACGCCTGTGTGTTAAGAAGCGTGCCGAAAGACGACGTGTTTCGTATGTCGAGATCATAGCCTACGAAGTTTGGATGATTAAGAACGTTGAAGAATTCCGCACGGAACTGGAATCCGTACCGTTCTTTATATCGCCAATTCTTCGACATCGAGAAATCGATGTTTGTAATGGCCTTGCCGCGTACTGAACCTTTACCCAGGGTGCCGAGCTGTCCCGGCGCAGGTCTCGCAAACGCAGCCGGGTTCAGGTGTCGGGTTGAATCACTGGTATCAAGATAAAGTGGCGCTCCAGTGTAATTCGGACGCTGCCCGACGGCACTTGCGGTACCAAGAGTGTTAGCACCAGTCGTGATATCGATCGGAGTAGCGCCAAAGTAGGAAGCGATTCCGTTTATCTGCCAACGACCAAGTGCGAATTCAGCAGCCTTGCCCCACCGCCGGAAAGCCGGCAACTCATAGATCACATTACTCACAAACGTATGCCGTCGATCAAGGTCTGCATCGCCTTTATCGCTGGCGAAGTTAAACGGATCACTGGTCGCATTCGTGAATGACGTCAGGGCCACATCTGAGATCGCGTGTCCCCAGGTATATGCAGCCTGGAATGCCAGGCGTTTGCTGAAGCGACGGTTGAGCCACAACTGCAATGCGTGATAACTGGAGTTGCCGTTCGACTCGTCGGTAGTGATGTTTCCTACACCTCGGAACGAACGGTTGTCAGCGATCAATTGCCCTGCGAGATCACTGAAGACATTACTACTGGTTACGCCAAGTGCTGCACGCGAGATCTGCAAACGAGCGTCTCGACTACTGCCATCGCACGCCGCACCTCTGCATACCTGATTGGGAGCAATGTCGTTTCGATTCACATTGCGCCGCCAGATGTGCAGACCGTGATTGCCAATGTAGGAAGCTTCAAGAACCGTATCGTTTGTCAGTTGGTGCGAAATGGTCAGGTTCCACTGATAACTCTCAGGCGGTCTGAAGTTCGGATCGACTGCGGCGAAACCAGCATTCGGATTAACGCCAGCCACGTTGGTTTTTAAGCCCGGATTAATTGTATCGAGGCTGCGGCAAGTCGGGCAGTTGGCGAGGGTCGTGCCAGCGCCATTCCAACCTGAGCCGGCACTGACGGTCGTGGTCCATGGAGGATTACCAGTCAGACGGAGGAGATCTTCAATCACATTCGAACGGCTCATGTAGCGTCCGAAACCGATTCTGACAGCCGTCTTGCCAGTGCCGTGAACGTCCCACGCCAAACCAAAGCGTGGCTGCCATCCCTGCTTGTAGGTGTTGATGGTTGATTTACTCAATCCCATCTGTACTGCCTCGTCTGACGTCACCAAACCGGAGTTGAAGTCTGTGCCGTTGTAGAGTGCCGGGAAGAAGTTAGAGATGCGATTGTCTTTCTCCCATGCTGGTGGGAACCTCGAATAGCGTATTCCCATCGTCAGCGTGACGCGCGGATGGAGCTTCCAAACGTCGTTGGCATAAAACTCGAAGTCGCGCCAACGCCCTTCTGCGATTTCTGTAGTTGCGATCTCGGTGTAGTTCAGAAGAACGGTATCCTTCAGCAGCAAGTCGGCAATACAGTGGCCGGTTTGTTCGCCGCAACCCTGGATGGTGAGTTGCTGATTACCGCCACCCGCGCCGCCGCCGGGCTCATCTTTGAAGTTGTGACTGAAGAGACCGCCAAATTTCCACTCGTGGGAACCCTTAACCAGAGAGAAGTCGTCTTTCCAGATGTAAAGGTCTTCACGGTTGGCCCAGGGCGCCTGGTGCCAGATGTTTGCGTAACCACCAGCGCCCCAGAACAGCGAGGGTACTGTGCCGCCAACAGTTCCGTCCGCGTGCGGGAAAACGGTGGGAATCTTCGAAGCAATTTCGTCTTGCAGTGCCTGGGTTTCAGGCGACGTGGTGATGATGATGTCGTTGCCGGCGATCGAGAACTGGAATTCGTTTACCGCCTTCGACGTTATCGTGTTCGACAACTTAACTACAAAGCTGTGGCTTGGCTGGCTCCAGTCAGACGCGAGCGTCGGATACGGGGAGTCCCCCCAAAAGTTTCCTGAGGCCGCGAGGTGAGTCCATTTCTCGTTGATGTATTTCACCATCAGGTTCGTCTTGTCATTGAGAGTAATATCACCACGGATTGAATCCTGGCGTGTATTAATCGGCTGAACTTGCGATGTCGCCCAATCGCCGACGCCTGGTCCCGTTGGATTCGGGAACAGCTTGACGAACGCAAGACCCGCAGGACTCAACAGATTTGTGGGAATCTTATTACCTGGGAAACATCCAGGATCTCCGGAATTGTTACAGGTCTGTCCCGGCATGTGCGGCAGGTTGCCTGTTAGAATACCGCTGAAATCGCCTGTTTTCTCGGCTGCCGTCGGCACCCTTGCCGAAAGCACCTGGCCACGACGTTCACGTCGCCACTCCTCTGACCAATAGAAGAAAGCTCGGTTCTTGATTATTGGACCACTGAAAGTGCCGCCAAAGTTGTTGTACTTCAACTGCGGCTTGGGCTGACCCGAACGGTTCAGGAAGAAGTTGTTGGCATTGAGTGAGTCGTTTCGGTAAAACTCAAACGCAGTGCCATGAAACTCGTTGCTGCCGCCTTTGGTAATCAGGTTGACTACAGCACCCTGCGCCTGACCAAACTCGGCACCGAAACTGTTTCGCTCAACGCGGAATTCCTGAATTGAGTCGATCGACGGAAAGACCAGCAACGTGCGGTTTGAACCGACGTCCATATTGTTCACACCGTCGACGGTCCACAGGTTCGCGTTTGACTGGTTTCCGTTGACTGCCATGTCAACACCGGCATTCAATCCGGTTCCGCGAGTTGCAAACGCGCCCCCCGCGCCTGCCTGCGTCACTGGAGAGACGCCCGGAACCATCAATGCGAGCTGCGCATAGTTCCGACCGTTAAGTGGCAACTCGGTTACCTGCTTCTCAGTGATCAGACTACTCACTTCGCCACTGCGCAACTCGACCGGCGCCGACTCGCTGGTGATGGTGACGGTTTCCGTTACCTGGCCCACCTGCACATCAAGGTTCACCGTCTTGTTTTCATTGACGTGAAGATCGACACCCGTCGTTACGGTCTTCTTGAATCCGGAAGGAGAGGTGCTGACGGTGTAAACACCGGCCGGCAAACTGGTAGCCGTATAGAAGCCGTCTTCAGTTGCCCTGACTGTGCGTGATACACCGGTCTTCTCTTCGGTGATCGTCACTTCCGCTTTTGGCACAGCCGCACCTTGCGGGTCTCTCACAGTACCCGTGATGTTTCCTGTGGTGCTCGACTGTGCATGCACGCCGACCAGCAGACCGATACTCAACAGAAGTAATGAAGCCTGCATCCAAGACCTAAGCGACATACAACACCTCCTCGGCTTTTCCGATACGGAATTACGAACTTTATTCAGTTGCCCGAACCCTTGTGAGTAAATCTCTTAGTTAAGTCTGTTCTGAGTGCTACTTTGTTGCAGTGGTTGTCAAAAGCATTTAATACCAAACGAATTTCTTGTCAAGAACTTTTTGTTTTTCGGCATTGATGTCGACAAGAATAGCCCATTTTATCGAAGGCTTTGTTCAACGGCCGGGCAAAAGCCGGAAGGGGCTTTGTTCGCCCACCCGACAAAAGATGGGTGATTACGTCACTGAAGCCGAGGCAAACTTGCTTGCTAAAACAAGACTGAGCGCACCCATCAAAGTGGGTTCCGGACCAAGGGTTGAAGCGATGATGCGTGTGGAGGGAAGACCGCGACAAATTGTTGTCTCGACGCTCCTGCGAATGTCGGTTTCGATCACCGGCCAGGCACGCACGATCGGACCGCCGACAATCACTGCTTGAGGAGCCAGACCGCGAATAAGGTTTGCGATGCCTATGCCAAGATAGTTAGCAGTTTCTTTCAGCGCAGTACGTGCTGCGCCATCACTTCGTAAAGCGAGATCTATTAGATGTCCAAAGTTTTTCGTCGCGGTTCCGTTTCGACCACCGGATAAATTCTTGAAACGCGCCAGCGCAGAACGTTCTGAAGCAAACGCCTCCCAACACTCACGACTTCCCGAGGCGCATGCTACCGGCGCGCCCTGACCTATAGTCATGTGTCCGAATTCACCCGCCGAGCCGTTGTCGCCACGATACACCTGACCGTCGAAAACGATTCCAGTGCCAACGCCGCCTTCAACCAAAACTAGAATGAAGTCTCGCACTTCACGGATTTCAGGGCGGCCAAACCACAGTTCAGCCTGCGCTGCAGCGTTTGCGTCGTTGTCCATCGTTACCGGTAATCCAGTGCCGGCGCTGAGATCACGGGCAAGCGGTATATCGCGCCAATTAAAGGTGGGAATAAACAGTTCCTTGCCTTCTGGATCGACGAGTCCAGGCAAGCTGACTCCGATACCTTCGACCGTACCTTTGTTTCTTGAAATCAGTCTTAGTGCACGATCGATAATCGCTTTTGTTGTCTTTTCAGCATCCGGATCAGTTTCAAACTCTTCCTGATCCAACACTCGACCAGCCAGATCGCTGGTGGCCACGATTGTGCGCGTCGTGCCGAGATCTACTCCAATCGCCACGGCGTCAGCGGTGCGCAAAGACAAAAGGATGGGAGGACGGCCGCCGGTTGACTCTCCACTGAGTTCCTCGATCAGCCCTTCTACCCGCAATTCCTCGACAATCAATGAAACTGTGGAACGCTGAAGCGCAGTTTCGTGAGCTATTTCGGCACGAGAGATCGGCCCTCTCTCGCGAACATAGTTCAAGACGATCTGACGATTAATATTGCGGATCGTATTTGAACGAGCCACGTTTGCTTTCTTTAGGTCGATTCGTCGCATCACGAAGCCGCCGGGCTGTTCGCCTGGAGGAAGGTGTCAGTCAGAAGATCAGGGCCAGAATTTTCAACCAGGGAAATCGATAAGAATAATTAGTACATAGCTAACGATCCGTCAACACCTTTTGTAGATCCATCCACAGATTACCCGGATTTGTACATAAATCTGTGTAATCTGTGGATGGAGTAGGAGTATACTGCTCGCACACAAAAACCAGGAGGTCTGCTATGGCTGGTCGGCATACCGCGAGTCATCGTCTCTTAATTACCCTCAGCCTCCTACTCTTCGCCACCCCAGTTTTTTGCCAGCGAGCGCCAAGTGGTCCGCCAACAATCGATAAGAGCGCCAACGCGGATCGCATTCGGATGCAAGACCAGAGTCGCCGCGAATGGCAACTGCGAAACTTCGGCACCGAGCCTGACGCTCCCAAAGATCGCCGTCAGATAGAAGCGTTGATGGCTCAGACCGCAGAAGACTTCGATCGCATCTTAACTCTGCACAACGAAATCGCTCGCACTATTTCTTCGAACAACGCTATTGATTATCGATTTGTTTCGGAAGCGACGGCGGAGATCAAAAAGCGCGCGACTCGAGTTCAGTCTTCGCTGGTGCTCGGATTGTCTGCGGAAGACGCGCCGGTAAAAGAGAAGGCAGAGCCGGAGCTGAAGGATTCGCTGATAAAACTCTGTAAGGGGATCCGCGCATTTGTCACGAATCCGATGATCGAGAATCCCAACACGGTCGACGCTCAGCAATTAATCCGCGCGAAACGAGATCTCGAGAGCTTTATTCAGCTAAGCGGGTTGATCAAGAAAGAAGCGGACAAACTTAAAGATCGAAAATAATTTAGCCGCCAGGCTCATTGTGTTGGCGAAGGTGATGGCGCGGGTGGTGTGCGCACAAAGACGATCGGCTCCTGCGTGGTAGCGCCTTTTCCCTCCTGAACGACAACCGTCTGATTGGGTTTGACGTTGGAGATCGTCTCCTTCTGACCACCGGGCCAACTGATTTCAAGACTCAGAGTGGTTCCCTCTTCAGGCTTTCCCAAACCAAACGTCAGCGGTAATTCCGACTGCGAACAGTAACTCGAACCAGTTCGGACCGTTCCATAGAGCGTTCTGCCTTTTGACGTTTTCACAACAACCTTCGCTCCGATGCCATCACGATTTGCCCTGGCCCCGACAGTTTTCACACGCAATAAATCGTTCTGATTCGCGTTGTCGTTTCGAAGTAGACGCGCTGGTCCATTGTTGGTAGTTAGAAGTAGATCGAGATCGCCATCGTTGTCGAAGTCGCCATAAGCCGCACCGCGTCCAACGATAGCTCTATTCAAAGCGCGCCCGAGTTTCGCGGTCACTTCTTCGAACTTTTTCTTACCGCGGTTGCGGAACAGATGTGGCGGCTGAGCGTACTTCACTGTCGGCTGAACCACACTAATATCGTCAGAAACGTGTCCATTAGCGGCGAAGACGTCGAGCATGCCGTCGAGATCGTAGTCGAAAAAGAAGCACGCAAAGGTCAGCGACTGCGCTGACACTTTGCCTATTCCCGAGGCGGGCGCTTCGTCCGTGAACAAACCCGAACCATCATTGTGATACAGCGCGATGCTCTCATTCGTGAAGTTGCCAATCACGACGCTCGGTTTTCCGGAGCCATCGTAATCAGCCGCGTCAACACCCATTCCTGCGCGTGCGGTGCCTGATTCACTGAAGGCGACGCCTGCAATCACGGCATTGTCCGTGAAAGTTCCGTTGTGATTGTTGCGATAGAGTTTGTTCGGTTCCGTGTCGTTCGCGACGAAGAGATCCATCCAGCCATCGTCGTCGTAATCGAGCAGGGCGACGCCCAGTGTTTTGCCGGCTGGATCGTTTACACCGGCGCGTGCGGTGACGTTTTCAAAAGTCCCGTTGCCGCGATTGTGAAACAGCGACGCACTTTGACCCTTATACGTTTGTGGTGTGCAGTACGATTTATTCTTTGCGTCGAGAGTGCAGTACTGATCGGTCTGCACTGTCCAATCCACGTAGTTTCCCACAAAAAGATCAAGTTTGCCGTCGTTGTCAAAATCAAACCATGCCGCGCTGGTTGAGAACCCGGGATCTCCGACACCTGCGCGCGCAGTCACATCGGCAAACTTTCCACCACCAAGATTACGGAAGAGACGATTTGGGCCAACACAGGTGATGTAAATATCGTCGTTACCATCGTTGTCATAATCCGCGACTGCGACGCCGATGCCGTACATCTCAACACCGAGGCCCGCCTGTTGTGTGACGTCTGTGAACGTGCCGTCTTTGTTGTTGTGATAGAGCGTGGGAAAGGATTTGCGCTTCTTGTTCTCGGGCCAGTCCATTGAGTTAACGAGTAGTATGTCTTGCCAGCCGTCGTTGTCGTAATCGAGAAATGCGCCACCGGCGCCAATCGTCTCGGGAAGATACTTTTTTCCGAAGGCGCCGCTGTTGTGCTTGAAACGAATTCCGGCCTCGGAAGTTACGTCAGTGAACTCGATTGGACCAGATGGGCGTGGTGGCGTGGGACTCGGCGACGGCGAAGCGGCGGCGATCTGTTCAGCCGGCGGGTTCGCGGACGGCGCATCTGTCGCAGGCTGCTTGCAAGAACAAAACAGAAATGCCAGACAGATTAGGAGCCAGTATCTAAGCATAATAGACAAAAATTACTCCCGCAGCGGCGCAACGGCGCAAAGGAAAAATCAAAAACTCGTTGCGCCGTTGCGCCGCCGCGAGAGAAAAACCTCTTAGGAGGACCTTTCAGCCGCAGCAATCGTATTGCGCCGCGATTCCAACCAGATCTCAACCAGCATCGCTGTTGGTCCAACGAGGAACAAGGCGTACAACGGCGCGTGCACTACCTGATTGAGCCGCAACAACATCTCCACAAACGCTACGAAAAAGACTACCACGCATTGCCACTTCTTCGATTTCACCGTCGTCTTCGGGTCAGTAATCATGAAGAACACGAACAGCTGGTACATCGGACCTGTAATCGGCGCGATTTCAGCTCGCCATGGATCACCGGTGATCCAGCTACGCAGAACTGCAAACGCGAAAAACGATGCTACGTAAGTAGCGCTGATGTGAAACCGTTTGGCGCGGTAGATGATGATCGAACCGAGGATCCAGATGACCAGCAAAGGCCACTTAAAGTTCCCCCACTGCACACTCAAACTTGCGACTGTCTCGGGCGCCAGAAACAACAACACACAAATGCCGAAGTTCGATGGATTCCAAAGGTGCCGCCCTTTCACGCGCAACACATACTTCGACATGATCGAAAGCGCACTGCACAGCGCGTACGGCCAGAACGCCGGTGAGCGCAGCAGGATGCCGACACTGATGCCCGAGATGTACGCACTCGCAAGATTGAGCCATTTGCCAAAAAAGATTCGTCCCAGCGCCAGCTCTGTTACCAGCGCAAAGACGATCGCGATCGCCGTTCTCTCGTAACTCTCGAGAATCCCGTAAAAGAGGTGGCCGACAAGCAGGATGAAGGTGATAAAGAGCGGCGGGATGTAGCGATTGTCGAGACGAATCCAGCTCCTCTTGACGGGAACGTCAAGCGTCGAAGTACCAACTGGTTGAATTGTCGACTCGCTCATGCTGATTGTTGTTCTTCTCTGTGCAACCTCTGTGTTCTTAGTGTCTCTGTGGTGATTGTCGCTGTAGACTTAGTTAACCACAGAGACACAGAGAACACAGAGTTTGCACAGAGAAAATTAGGACTCAACCGATTCCTTGATCTTATAAACTTGTCCGGGAACCGGATTTTGAATCGTTTCGATTTTTCCCGAAGGCCAGCGAATTTCGGCCTTTTCGATCTGCGGGTTTTTACCGAGGCCAAAGTGTAAACGCCGCTGGTTCTGCGCACAAAAGCCGCTGCCTCCTGAAACCTGCTGCACCTGCTGATGACCGTCCCAAAACAAACGCACCTCAGCTCCGATTGCACTGCGATTACTCGCAGCGCCTTCGAGATCAAAATCAATCCACTTGTTATCGGGTGTCACTTTGTTTTTGTAAATGAGCAGAGGGCCGCGCTGGTTTGCTACGACGACATCGAGCACGCCACGATTCCACAGATCGACCAGCACGACGGAACGTCCGTCAAAAACATCGCTCGCTCCAACCGCCTGCGCTACGTCGACAAACTTGCCCGCGCCGTCGTTAAGCCAGACTTTTTTCTGCTGATAACCCGATAAACTGCGACCATCCATCGCGGGCCAGTGTGCAGCGTCGGAGATGATCGTCGAGTTGCCGCCGGCAATTTTCGAAAAGTCGTACCAGTAATTCTGATTGCGATCGGCTGAGATGTAGCCGTTAACGAGATAAAGATCCAAGGTCCCGTCGTTATTGAGGTCGCCAAACTGTGCGCCAAAACTCCAGCCGCCGATCTCAACGTCCATCGCACGCGCGAGATTGTCGTACTTGATCGCGTCTCCGGTCGTTTCCTCGCGCGGCACCCAGAGATTGTTTCCCTGAATCAGTACCCCCTCTTCCGAGATGTTCGACACGTAGATCGCGTATCTTCCCTGGTTCAGGATATCGCCCACAGAAGCGTTCATACCGCTCTTCGGTGAAAACCCAACGCCGGTCTGATTGCCGACTTCGCGAAACTGTTTGCCGTCGTTAAAGTAGAGCTCTGAAATACCATAGTCGTTTGCGATGAACAGATCCTGATGGCCGCTGCCGTCCAGATCGGCCACAACTGAAGCTAACGCCCAGCGGCGCGTGTCGATACCTGCTTTTTGACTGACTTCTTCGAATGCGCCCGAGCCCAGATTGTGGAAGAGATACTTGCGGCCGCCGTTCTTCGCATACTCAAAACTCTCCGGCATCATCCTGGTGTTCTTCAGATGCCAGAGGTCTACGTCTTCGGAATAATAGCCACCCAGGAAAAGATCCAATCGTCCATCGCGATCGTAATCAAACCAAACGGCGGTGTTGGCGTTGACCCATGCAGGCACTCCGGCCTTTTCACTCACGCGTGTGAACTTTTGTCCTGCATCGTTGTGAAAGAGTTCCGGCTTGCCCCACTTGTAGAGAAAGAGATCTTCGTAGCCGTCGTTATCGTAGTCGCCCCAGACGGAACCCATCGAAACGCCGGTGCCAACCTGATTGAGATCCGCCAGCCCTACATCTGCTGCGACATCGGTAAACGAACCATCAGTGTTGTTTTTGAAGAGCGCGTTTTTACTTCCCTCACCACTGTTGGTGACATAGAGATCTGCCCAGCCATCGCGATTGAAATCGACTACCGACACAGCCGCCCCCATCGAGGCCACTTGCGGCATGATGTGATCGAGCTGGTGGTCCAACGTAGGCGCCTGGTGTGTGAACTTAACTCCCGAAGCTTTGGCTACTTCCTCAAGATGAAACCCGTAGCGGTTCAAGGCTGCCCTTTCACCGACTGTGGCGTTGGCTTGCGCACGGCGAGCGGCCAGTCGTTTCATGACCAGCGGCACCGAGATCAAGCCTATGAAGATAAGGGCGAGAACAATCTTCGCTAACTTCCGGCCACTCATTTCCTTTGTGTCGACCTCAAAGCGTTCTGAAAGACAACGGGCGTCACGTAGCGGGTGTGGTAATTCTGCCAATCTTCCGGATGCTGACGATAAACCCACTCGTCTTCCAGCCGCGTTGGCGGAGTTATGTATTCGTTTTTGGCGTGATAAGGCAAAGGCAAAACGGTCTTGGAGAATGTCGAGTTGTAATCTCCGTCCTTAATCCAGCCGTCGCCAATTATCACGTAATCGCGTACCCAACCGGCGGGTGGTGCTGGCTGTTCCGCAAACCGGAAGGACATCTCGTCGCCCGCATTCATAATGACGTAGCGGTCGTCCGCGCGTAGCAGCAGCTCTCGCACGTCACCGAACCGAGTGTAATATCCAATGAGATCCCGCCAGATCTGTTTTGAACTCGCCAGACGATTATAGTCTGGTACTTCCGGCGACGAATCATTCCTTTGGTTGATGACAGAGTAGCCGCGATGGTGTAGATCGGCCACCTCAGGATTCAGGCGATTGGTCTTGAGGTCGGCGTTGGAAATGCCAACCGCCCATTCCAGTGAATCCCAGTAAATTTCCAGATTTGTACGCAAACGCAGGCGCCGCGGAGATCCTGATTTAAACAGGTTTGTCAGATCAAACAGGCAGATTTTCTTGCGTCCGGCAGGAAAACCCATGTTTGGCCGCACAACTTCCCAGCCGCCCTTGCCATCGGGAATCTCCAAACTCAAAGGTTTTGCCTGCTGCTGTTGTCCCTGACTGGTAGCCACATTGATTGAAGAGTCGGTTGGATGCATCCAGCCATTGGCGATCAACCACAGCGGACCGCTTGACGGAGATTCATCGCCGAGATCAACCTCGACATAATGCTCTCGGGCCACACCCTGGTAGTTACCTTTTTCAAATGTACCGAGATAATTGCCATCCAGGGCGCTTACAATGTTGGTGACATCCTGTCCTTTGTCATCCACTGCCCGAGCGATCTTGTGAGGCGTCGAGACCGTTGTGATTTCCAGCTTCGCGGCCGGAATCACGAAACGCTCATCCACAAAGATCTCGGATCCCTCCCTGTGATCGACGACCATGAGGCTGAGATGGTCGTAGTAGTAAGTCTCCCAGAGTTCTGCCGTAATTCGCAGATCGTAATAACCATCATGTGGGACGAGTTGATCGCGACCGATCTTGTACCATTCTTCCGTCGCCTCGACGCGGGCGGTTCCGAGTGTGTTGATGCGTAAACCAATCGCAGAACTCCACGGCACCGCATCCTTGACGAATTCAACCTGCTTGCCGTTGTAAGCAAATAGAAACGGGCATGAGCCTTTTAGACGCTGCTCAGCGAGCACTTCCTGATCTGCTTTTACTTCGAAATCCGCACGGACGCTTCCGTTGGGCCAAACCACACGAATCACATCAGCGCTTGTCTGTTCACCGAGACCGAAGTGAAGCAACGGACCAGTGATCGGCTGCTTCTGGACCAACATTCCAGAACGAATCTCCATCTCGCCGCCGATGCCAAAAGAATTGATCCGTTGATCGCCGACTGCTTTGGTGGCGCGAGGACGAACCACCTGCCAGTGGTAATTTTTCGAACCGTGATTGATTGCCTGAATTGGGTGACCGTCGCGATCCAATCCCAGTAGATCCAGTCTTCCGTCACCATTCACATCGGCGACATCAAGAATCCGTTCCGCCAAATCTTTTTGGCCTTCTAACTTTCCATCTTCGCCACTCAAACGAATACCGGAACCGATTAGCAAATCCAACGCGCCGTTATTGTCGAGATCTACTGTGCGCAGAATGAAACCAGCGGAGACATCGCTTGCCACTGCAAGCTTCGAAGCCTCTTCCCACCCAGCTCCATGATCTTTGTCATACAGAGCCATAACCGGTCCGTACTTTTGTGCAATCACTAAATCCAAAACGCCGTCGTTATTGATGTCGCCCACCTGGAGGGCTTGTACTTCAGAAAACTCCGGCACTGTCCGTTCTGTGAACGATCCTTGTCGCTCGTTTGAAAAAACATGCACAGTGTTATGACCATCAATCAACGCGGCGTCAGGATCACCATCCGCATCGAGATCGCCCCAGGTGAAATCTGCGAGTCCGTTGATTCCAGCGAACGGTTGTATTTCGACAAAGGTCCCGTCACCGTTGTTTCGCAATACTCGTGGAGTGCCATCCTTTGATCCGACGACGATGTCGAGATCGCCATCAGCTTCGATATCTGCGCTCCAGGCACCAGTGAGTTTGCGATTGGTCACGGTTGAACCGAGTTTTGTTTCGGCGGTTACGTCGGTGAAAGCGGTGGGAGAATCTTGCCGAAAGAAACGCACACCGCCGTCGCCGGCAAGCACGAGATCAGTTTTAAAGTCGTAATTAAAATCGAGCGGTAAGATGCCGTGTGTTGTTGGAGCAGTGTTCGAGGCTCCGCCGGGGAATGGAAGAATTGCACCACTCGCCAAACGCACTTCGCGAGCAGCTCCCGTGGCAATCACTGGGGCGCCTTCACCACTCAAGGAAATCGCGCCAACCCAATCCGTTTTGTCCGTGGTTAACTTTAAAGGCTCGGGTCTGAACTCGATCGACGGATCAGGCGCGGCCGTTTTGAAGACTGGCGACTCAAGTTTCAAAAAGTGAGTGAATGGAGTCGCCTCTTCGCCAGGCGGAGGTTTGATCGCCGCGAGATTGCGTCTGTATTCAGAAACGCGAACCAGGAGATTGCGCAGAAAACTCGTTCTCGTTGCGGCGGCTGCCGCGTTACCGCCGTTGGCGGCCGCTTCTAGCGCAGCCACCTGTTCTCGTACTTCATCGGGCCAACCCGACGAGCGTGCAACAATCTTCGCGACCGCCGACTTAAGCGTCATGGTGTCACCGCGCTTTGCCGCAATGCGACTCAACTCGACGAGCGCAGCAAGGTTGTCAGGTTGTGCTGCGAGAATCTTTTGGATCAGTGACTGAAACTCTTCCGCGCTCTTATCATCACCCTGTCGCTCAACTTCCTCAGCTAACTTGTAAACCGCAATTAGATTGTTCTGGTCCAACTCGACTGACTTTTGCAACGCGCTGATTGCTTGCGGCGTGTTGCCGCGACTGCTTTCAAGAAGTCCGATCAGATAGAGAATCTGGCTGTTATCTGGCGCGAGATCGCGGGCTTTCTGTAGTCGCTCGGCGGCGGTGTCATAGTTTCTCTGTCGCAATGCGAGCAATCCCCAGTTGGCCCAACCGGCAGGCTCGGATGCAGCTAGCTGGGTGAATTGAGCGAGTTTCGCGTCGGCCTGGACGTCGTGACCAACTTCGAGCGCGGCGAGACCGATGTAAAACGTTCTGACCAGCTCGTTATACTGCGGCGAAGATTTGGTTGGGAGATTGCTGGTTGTTCGGCAACTGCTGACTAGAACCAATAGCAGCAGCGCGATTGTAAGACGCTCTCTTTTTGACATGATAAGCAGGTTTTCACGCAAAGGCGCAAAAGAGGCAAAGATGAATCCGCATTGCTCAAACCCGCTTTGCACCTTTGCGCCTTTGCGTGAAACTCCGCACAATGTAGCACAATGAGACTTTCGAAAACTTGCCTTCTGTTGTTGGCGCTGACAGTTTCACTATTACGGCCAACAGCGGCCCACCTTCAAAATGCGCAATCAAAACCGACGGCACGCGAAGATGCATATCGCGCAAATAATATTGGTGTCGCGCTGCTCGAACAGTTCAAACACAAGGAAGCCGCAGATGCTTTCCGGCGCGCCTTACAACTTGAACCGACTCTGGCTCTGGCTCGCATAAACCTCGGCATCGCGCTTTTCAATCTGCCGGATCTGCCTGCCGCACAGAAAGAGTTACAAGCCGCAAGTGCTGCTGCCCCAACAGCGCCGCAGCCGCATTACGTCCTCGGACTGGCAGCCAAAACGCAGAACCGACCGGAAGAAGCGATCGCCGAGTTTCAAAAGGTATTGCAGATCGATCCAAACGATGTGGGCGCAAATGTAAACCTGGGCCAACTCTACGCACAACAGCGAAAGTACACGGACGCGATAGTCGTACTGCGGACTGCAATCGCCGCCGAACCTTATAACGCCACCGGTCTTTATAACCTTGGAACCGCATTGTTGCGTTCAGGCCAGAGAGATGAAGGACAGAAGGTAATCGCGCAGTTTCAGGAATTGCGCAACCGTGGGACGGGCACGACATTAGGAGCAAATTATCTCGAACAAGGCCGTTATGCTGAAGCAATCGCTTCGACTGGCGCGGAGCCCGAGCTCGTTGATAAGACGATTCCGGAAGTCGTCTTCCGAGATGTGACCGTCGAACTGCTACCGTCCGGTGACCTGGCTAATCCTACGGTTCCTACGGCTACAGATATCCCAACAGGCGCCGTACTGCTCTTTGACTATGATCTCGATGGAGATCTTGACTTGCTCGAAGTAGCAGGCAATCGACAACGTCTTCTGCGGAACGATAAAGGCAAGTTCACTGACCTTAAGACACAAGCGGGCGCACTTGCGAAACAAGGAGCAACTGGCGCAACAGCAGCAATCGCGGGTGATTACGACAACGACACGAAGCCCGATCTTTTCATTCTTCGCCAGGGCGCCGGCATGCTCTATCACAACGATGGCAATGGAAGTTTTTCAGACGTAACAACCGCCGCTAAAATCCCGGCGTCCCCAAACCGAGCCACAACCGCGGCTTTTGTCGACTTCGATCACGACGGCGATCTCGATCTACTGATCGGTGGTGAAGGAAATCTCCTGCTGCGAAATAACGGTGACGGCACGTTCAGCGATCAAACTGCGGCGGCGAAACTTGTCGATAAAGTGCCAGCATACGCAATTGTTCCCACGGACTTCGACAACCGTCGCGACATCGATCTCCTCATTGTCTCGCCTGAAAAAATCTCCCTCTGGCGCAACATGCGCGATGGAACGTTCCGCGACGTTGCAACGGAAGTGGGTCTCGCTGCAAATGATCGCAAAGGTGCAACTAACGTCGCGGCCGGTGACGTAAACAAAGACGGTTTTACGGATTTTTACTTCGCTTCTCTAGGCGACGCGAGCGGTTATCTCGCGCTCAGCAACGGCAAAGAGCGCTTTCAGGTCACAAAAACCGCAGGAGCCATTGCGTCACAATTTTTCGACTACGACAACGACGGTCTACTTGATCTCGTCACGCTAGCCCCTGGACAACTTAGGATACTTCGTAACACTGGCGACTCCTGGGCCGACGTGACTTCAAAAGCGACAAAGGGAATCAATGCGAGTGGCGCGCTACTGCTGGCGACGGGCGATATCGACGGCGATGGTGATACCGACATCGTCTTCGGAACCCCTGGCTTATTGAGGGTCGCGCGCAACGACGGCGGTAACACGAACCGCTCATTGCATGTCGGTCTGGAAGGTAAGGTCAGTAATCGCAGCGGCGTCGGTTCGAAGATCGAAGTGCGTGCTGGAAGTCTCGCGCAGAAACTTGAAACGTACTCTGCTTCTCCGGCTCCGGCTCCGGCCGATATTACTTTTGGACTTGGCAAACGTACGGCTGTTGATGCAGTCCGCGTGTTGTGGCCCGCTGGAATCCTTCAGTCTGAAACGGAGATTGCGAACAACAAGACGCTTTCGTTGGTGGAGCTGGACCGCAAACCGTCGTCATGTCCTTATCTGTATGTTTGGAACGGCGAACGTTTTGAGTTCGTCACAGACTTCATGGGCGGCGGTGAGATGGGCCATCTCGATGCGCCCGGCATTTTCAACACGCCTGATCCGACTGAGTACGTTCGCATTCCTCCGGATCTACTACGCGAACGTGATGGGCGTTACGAGTTGCGGGTGACAAACGAGCTCGAGGAAGCGTTGTTTGCCGACCGCTTCCAGCTAATCTCAGTGGCACATCCGCAAGGCGTTGAAGTTTATCCAAACGAAGGACTTACGGTTCCGCCCCAGCCGTTTAAGTTATATTCGACACGTGATGCTCGCCCGCCTCTGTCCGCAGTTGATGAACACGGACACGACGTGCTTTCGCGAATCGCGCGTCTGGATCGTGAATATCCGGACGACTTCAAGCTGCAGGCGATACGCGGCTACGCGGACAATCACGAACTGACGTTGAAACTCGATGTGGGATCACCCGCGCGAGTCAAGTTGTTACTGACCGGGTGGACTGATTACGCGTGGTCCAGCGATAACCTTGCCGCGTCGCAAAGTGGAAAGAGTCTTTCCCTTCCTGCGCTTCAAGTAAAAGACAAAGATGGACGCTGGCGCACAGTCATTGAAAATGTTGGGATTCCAGTTGGCCGCCCGCAAACCGTGGTAGTGGATCTCACCGGCAAGTTCTTGAGCGCTAGTCGCGAGGTGCGCATCGTCACGAATATGCGCATCTACTGGGATCAGATCCTCGTCGACACTTCATCCGGCAACTTTCAGATTCAGTTGACGCGACTCAATCCCTCGGTTGCCGATTTACGCTGGCGTGGTTTCTCTCTCGAGCACTCGCCTGACGGACGACAACCACTGACCTATGATTACAAGAAAGTCGCATTTACCTCGCCGTGGAAAGTGATGACAGGAAGGTACACACGCGAGGGCGACGTGCGAGAGTTGTTGCTCGCCAGCGATGATATGTTTGTGATTTCGCGGCCGGGTGACGAGCTATCGTTATCGTTCGCTGCGGATAAGTTACCGCCGCTACCAACGGGATGGACACGAACGTTTCTGCTTTATGCGGATGGTTTCAGTAAAGAGATGGATATCAATTCGGCAAGTCCCGATCAGATTGGTCCACTGCCGTTTCATGGCATGAGTAGATATCCGTATGTGTGGCCCGAGCGCTATCCGTTAACCGAAAGGCGACGAGCGTACATGGAGAAATACAACACGCGGATTGTTACGTCACAAGTAGACAGGATCGCAGGACTATCAGGATTTACCAGATGATCAGATACTCAGTTGCATGTTGCCAGACGGCTCTCACGAATCCGACCGATCGACGCGGCATGCGCGCGAACACCGATCGCATTCTTTCAATGATCGATTCAGCGGTCGCAGGCGCGGCGCCGTTTCTGCCTGTACGTCTCGTAGTTTTTCCGGAGTTTGCGCACGCTGCTCCCGTCTTCGTCACCGCCGAAGAACTCATCGATAAACTCGCGATTCCAATTCCAAACGAGCACACTGAACGGCTGCAACAAAAAGCAAAAGAACACGACATCTATATTCAGAGCGGCTCGATGCTTGAGGTCGATGCAAAATGGCCCGGTCGCGTTTTTAACACGACCTGCCTGATTGGTCCTGAAGGTGTGCTTTACAAGTATCGGAAAGTGAACACATGGATTCCCTATGAGGTTCACACCAGCCCACACGATCTGCCTGATTATGACGAGCCACTCTTCCCGGTCGCCGACACACCAATCGGAAAACTGGGTTGCGCTATCTGTTACGACTGGCTCTTTCCCGAAGCGTTGAGACAGTTGGCAGCCAATGGCGCGGAAGTTTTGATTCGAGTCTCGGCTTACATGGATCCGTGGGGTGCGACCGAGCCGATGGCGTGGTGGACGGTGGTCAATCGTTGCCGAGCACTCGAGAATATCGCCTATGTAGTCGCTGCCAATCAGGGCGCGAGTCTCAAGCATTATCCACCTTACTCGTGGCCCGGCGGCAGTCAGGTAGTCGATTTTGACGGGCGTCTGCTCGCCGAAGCTTCTCCTGGACCAGGCGAGCGCATCGTCGTTGCGCCTGTCGATATCTCAGCACTGCGTCATGAACGCGAAACGCGTCGCGGCCATCACATGTTGGCTCACCTGCGGACCGAAGCTTATCCCGTCTACCAGAAACATCAGTACCCGCCGGAAACCGACGCGCCGCTGACTTACGAAAACAACAATTCTCTGATTGATGAAGCGAAACAAAAGCTCGGCAACTAAACTTTGAGGAAGATCTTTCGGTGGTAAAGAATCCACATCAAGCCGAGGCAGACGAGGACGAAGCAAATAGCAAACGCAAGCGAAGCATTCACGGGCGATGCCCATGAAGCAAACAGATGATCATAGATCCATGATCCGAGCGGCTCGTTTCCGAGTTTGACCGTCCCCAGCAGCACCGCGATTACGTCAGCCACCACGTACAGGGCAATTGCGTTAAGACCAAAAACCTCGAAGGGCTTGGCCCAACGTCGATAACCCTGAATATCGATCAGCCAGTAACAGAACGAGAGAAATTGCAGCGCCAGGCCACCGGTGAAGAGCACGTAAGAACTGGTCCATAACGCTTTATTAATCGGAAAGAAAGCATTCCACGCCCATCCGAACGCGACACAAACTGCGCCGGCAACAAACATCCCGGCAGCTTTTTCATAACGCGTTTTCTCTGTTCGTAAACAGCTTCCAGTTAGCACTCCAATCAATGTAGTTACAATTGCAGGAACAGTGCTCAGCAGACCTTCAGGATCGTAAACCTTCGCCTGTGCCCACACGTGTTTTCCAAACACGACACGGTCAACATACGACGGCAAACTCCCCTCTTTAGTGAGATCGCCTGCCGCAAAGCCGGGCGCCGGCACGAGTTTCACGAGTAGCCAGTACAAAACCAGCAAACCAATGGCAATCGCAACCTGAGATCTAACTTTCGTATTGAGAAAAATGATTGAAGCGAAGAAGTAGCAGACGGCGATGCGCTGCAACACTCCAGGAATGCGATATTCTGCGAGGCCGAAATACGGCAGGCCATTCAGAAAAAGGCCGATCGCGAAGATGATAAGCGTGCGTTTGACGATCTTTATGTAAAGGTCACGCGTCTTGCCGCCACTTTCAAGACGATTTGCAAAAGCAAGTGGGATCGAAACGCCAACGATAAACAGGAAGAACGGAAAAACCAGATCGGTCGGTGTCCAACCGTTCCAGCTTGCGTGTTCGAGCGGCCAGTAAATGTGTTCCCAGGTGCCTGGGTTGTTGACCAGGACCATCCCGGCAATCGTAATCCCGCGAAACACATCGAGTGACACGAGCCGCTGACTTTGCGGAAGCGTAGATGTTGGCATCGGCGGCGAATTCTAGCACAATCGGATTTCAACGAAAGGACTAACAATGAACGAACTTGTCACTCCAATGATCCACGTGCCTGACGTGCGTGCGACTGTCGACTGGTATCAGAGTATCGGTTTCAGGGCGGTGAACACTTACGGCAACGAAACAGCCGATGGCTTGAGTTTCGCGATCATGGCGTTTGGAAACGGGCAGGTGATGTTCAATCAAGGCGGCGAAACAAGCACGAAGCGGCGACGCGAAGTCGATCTTTACGCACACACGGATGATGTAGATGCGCTTTACTCAGAGCTCAAGGATCGAGTGGACGTGATTGAAGGTCCTCACAACACGTTCTACGGCATGCGCGAAGTTATCATTCGCGATCTCAATGGATTTTGGATCACGTTTGGTCAGGAAAGTACTTTCGGATGGCTGATGGGAGGCGTGAATGAAGGCAATGCTGAGAATGTGCGCAAAGCGATCGACAGTGGTCAGCTAAAACTCGAAACGCTCAAGATCGCGCTGGCGGCTGCGTTGGTTAGCGACAATGCCGAGATTGTTGAAATGTTGAAACAGGCGGGCGCGACGCCGCCCCCGCAAATTGATGTTGAAACGTTGCAGTCGTATGTGGGGGTTTATCAAGGCGAACAGGGTCCGCCGGTCGAGATAACTCTGAAAGATGGGCGGTTGTTTGCCGCACCGGGAGCGCAGGAACCCATCAGTTTATGGCCGTTGGACCAGGTGACGTTCAAGCCGATTGCGTTCGACAACGCCACCGTGATCTTCAACAGCGACAGCATCACATTCATTCAGGACGGCTGCGCAAACGAGTTTAGACGCATCATCCGTCCATCATCCGTGTAAATCCGCGGCCGATTTGATCGAAATCAACACAAGCCCGTAATCGCGCACGCGCGCCAGCAAACCGTGGAGCGCCGCCTGATCGGCCACCATACCCGAAATCGTTGTGATGTTGTCTTTCCAGGCGATCGTCATGCCTTCAAACAACTCATTCCATCGCGCGTCCAGATAACCCTTCACCTGGATCTCGTAAAACGTCTTGTCAAATTCCTTCTCTTTAATCATGGCATACAAACCTTAAGAAATATTTCTTGCCTGCAGATATTCTCCGACCGGACGAGGCGACATTTCTGACGAAATGAACGCGATCTGATTGTCAGGTCGCAGAAACACGCAGAACTCATCTTCAGTCTCAAACAGCTCGCTCACCTTCGCATTAACTGGAATAACGTGACAGTCCGCGAGGTGTCCGTACCAACTTAAAAAGTCTTCGCAAACATCTTCGCAAACGTCTTCGCGATCGCGCCGCGAAAACAGCAGCAAATGGAACTTCGGCTGCTTGAGTTGTTCGAAGATGCTTCGCCCATCCACCTCAAAATAAGGAAGGCGATCTCCTGCTTTTACTTCGCGTTCGTCAGCAGTATGCTGGCTCAACGAAGCGTTGCGATAATTGATTCCGATCTGTGAGATCAAAGGAAAGATTCGTTTGCTGAACGTTTCCAGACTCGCAACGAAGCCCGCGACCGGCGGAAAGATTGTCGTGCGGATAAAACTCATCAGCCAGTGCGACCCAGCCGCAAACTCAAACATGCGGTCCGTTGATTCAAGTAGTCGCTGTGCGTTTGCGAGTCGCTCTTCGTTGTAAGTGTCCAATAACTCTTCAGCCGCAATACCTTTCACCACCAGTGCCAGTTTCCACGCGAGGTTATAAGCGTCTCCAATCCCGGTGTTCATGCCTTGCGCGCCCGCCGGACTGTGAATGTGGGCTGAATCGCCGGCAAGGAAACAGCGGCCTTCAGAGAATTTGTTCACGCGTCGTGAGTGAACTTTGTAAAGCGAGAACCACCGCACGTCAGACATCTCGAGCTTGAGCTTCGCCTGCTCTTTGATCTCTCGCTCTATCTCTTCGTAGACAACTTCGCCCTCCTCGCCGTTCTTGCTTTCGGGAAACGTGCCCACGACCCGATAACGATGCTCTCCCGGCATCGGAAAGAAGGCCACGAACACTTCGCGCGCAAGACAAACGTGCAGCGCGTCGTGTGGCAAGTCCCAGTCGACCCGTGCATCGGCAACGTAAAAGAGACGCTCGAAAGTACTGCCAGCAAACGTCAGTCCTAACCCGCGTCTGACAGGACTACTCGCACCGTCGCAGCCGACCAAATACTTTCCTCTTATCGTTTCGGATTCCCCTGAAGGTGTTTTGATGTGCGCTGTTACGCCGGTTGCGTCCTGTGAAAAACTTTCAAGTTCGGTGTTCCAACGCACATCACGTCCGTGACGGCGAACAAAATCGTAGAGCAGTTCCTCGTTCTTGCTCTGTTCGAGCATCAGCATGTACGGATACTGGCTCAGGTCCTTGCCAAAGTTTCCCAGATTCATTTCACCGCGGAGTTCGCCACCTTCAATTAGTCTGACGCGACTGGCAATCGTGCCGCGCTGAATTGCCGGTTGTGCCAATCCGATCTGGTCGTAAATCTCCAACGTGCGCGCCTGGACACCGATTGCTTTTGAGAAGCGCGTTACCGTGTCGTTCTTTTCCACGAGCACGAAATCGATTCCATGACGAATAAGCTGGCACGCCAGTGAAAGCCCTGTCGGGCCAGCGCCAATGATGATTACGTCCGTATTAATGATGTTCATAAGTCCATCGCCTCCCCATCAAATGTCACGACCAAAATACGGGATGACTGACGGCACGTCATGGCCCGAAAGATGTATTTTGAGCCGCTGATCCGCGCAGATCGAGTTTTTTTATCCGTCTTTATCCGCGGCCCGAAAATGTATCTTTCGGGATATGTAACTACACCCCCCTGTCTCCTATCTTCACGCCGCATTGAGAAAGACAGCTACGACGCCCGAAGGAGAGACGATGAAATTCAGCACTTTTAAGAAGAAGAGAGTAGTGATGGCAGTAGATCTGATGCAGGAACGTTTGAACGAAAGGAGCAGCAATCGTTTCCGGTTGCTAACCGTTGCATAAACAAAAACCTGTTTCTAAACGAAACCGGACAATCAACAGGAGGAGGACTACAGTGAATACAAATAAATACAAGATAAACATCGCAGTAATTATCGGCCTGGCAATGATGCTTTGTTCATGGACCATGGCTCACGGACAGCAGGACCAGAAGTTTGCTGTGGCAGCCAGGCAAAACGCGCTGGCCTTGCACCACTACACGTGGAAGTCACAAACACAAATACGAAAGGAGGGAGAGGTAAAGGCGATCAAGCTCTACTCAAACCGCTACTCGGCTGACGGCACGATTGTTCAGATGCTGATTGAAGAACACTCAGCAAAGCTACCGAAATTTGGCATCCGCGGCATGGTCGCAAAAAAGAAGAAAGAAGAAGCGCAGAAGTTGATCGAGGAACTACAGAGACTGGCGAAGTCGTACGGCGAGCTTCCGCCGGCAAAAATGCAGGAGTTCATGAAGACCGCGAAAGCGACGCTCGAAACAAATGCACCTGCACCGCTGTTACGGCTCGAGGCGACGGATGTATTGCAGGCCGGCGATTCAATGATCGTCTGGCTTGACGCAAACACGAGACGACAACGACGTGTGGAAATCAATTCGAGCTTCGATACAAAGCCGGTACGGATCGTGACGGAGTTCAGGGATCTGCCGGACGGTCCAACTTACATGGTGCGCTCAGTCGTGGATTACCCGCGCGAAGAGCTGACGCTAACAATGGAAAACTTTGAGTACGAACACCTGGGGCGCGAAGAGGAACAGAATTTACAGGATTAATTGAGGAGTCCTGTTGGCAATTAAACCATTTAACTAATGAGGAGAAGAGACAAATGAGAGCGATGAGAGTGGTGAATATTTTGGGATTGGTGCTCGGACTGCTGGTTGGTTCAGCAGCGGCGCAATCGGTGCAGTCAGACTTCGACCGAAGCTTCCAGTTTTCGAATCTGAAGACGTTCAGCTTCGCGATCCAAAGACGCGGAGCAACGGATCCGTTGGCGGCGGACTCGTTGAATGATGGTCGCATTAGAACCGGCTTGGAATCACAGTTGATCGCGAATGGGTTCCGGATGGAAACAGAAAAGGCTGACTTTGTGATCGCTTATTACGTGACCACGAAGAACAAACTCAGCGTGCAGGATTACGGTTATGGTCCACCGCGCTGGTTTGGCAGTAGGGACATTCGCGTGAACCAGTATTCAGAAGGCACATTGATGGTCGACTTTATCGACGTCAAAACGAATCAGGTGATCTGGCGTGGACGCGCTTCGGGAACGCTTGAGATGAAGGGCGTGGATAAGAAGATCAGCAAATCTACCGAGAAGCTGGTGAAGCAGTTCGTGAAAGACACACAGAAGAAGGGGTAAGAAATGCCGAAAAATAGGTCCTATAAGTCCTATGGGACCTATTTTTCACAATAGAACTTTGAGGCTGCGGGCGCGTTCGAGGGCCTGGGTGCGGCTGTGAACGTCGAGCTTCTGATAGATGTTGCTCATGTGGCGCTTCACAGTGCCGGCGGAGAGGAAGAGCTTGTCAGCAATCTCCTGATTTGAAAGCCCGCGCGCCACGTGTTGCAATACTTCCAACTCCCGCTCACTCAGCGGATCTTCAACATACCACCAGGGCAATGCTTTACTCTCAGCCGTGGCAACACGCGCGGTCGGCACCGGACCACTTGGACCAAATAGATCCTTCAACTTCACAACATAACGAAGCAGTTCGTGTTGCTCAGTTTCCCAACGCTTCCCTTTCTGTTTCAACAACTCCAGCAGCAGCTTTGAAATCGGCTCGCCTTCATCTACGAACGTTCGCACGAAACCTTCCGGTTGACCTGATATCAACGCTGTTTCCAGCGTTTTTACTGCCTCAGCTTCGTCCGAAATCGCCTGGTAGGCCAACGCCTGAAGAATCATGACTTCGATCGCAACGCGCTCTCGTGCTCCCCGCTGTGCTGCCTTCAACAAACGCGCCAACAGCGGCAGGGCTTGCTTTGCCTTGCCTGTCGCAATCATCAAGCGCCCAAACACTTGCAGACAAAACTCCTTTGAAAAATCGGGTTCGTCATCAGCACTAAGTCCGGACGCTACGGCCCAACGGCTCACGAGTGCGATGTCACCGCCACGACGAAGCACCATGAACGCATTCAACGCTTCCAATTGCTTCTCGGCTACTTCATTTCGCCATCGTCTAACCCGTCGCAAAGCCTGATCGATCAGAACGTCGGCCTGAACTCTGTCGTCACAAAGTTCCAGCATCGATGCAAGCCCTTTCATGTTCTCCATTACATACGCTGGAAAGGTCTCGCGACCGGTCTGGCGAATGAGCGTCAATGCCTCGTTGAGATAAGTCTTAGCATTCTCCAGATCATTCCATTCACGATGGACATCACATAAGAACGTGTAGGAATAAAGGAGCGTTTCCGGCCGGCTCTTCAGATGCTCCCTTGAAAACTGTTGAGCTCTTTTGACATCTTCCACTCCCTCACGGAGACGGGCCTGCATGATGTTGGTGATACCAAGAGCAGTGTTTCCCCAAACCTGAAAGATCAGATGTTCAGCCTGCTCATACACCGGAAGAGCTGCCAACAAAGCCTTTTTGATTTCGTTTGTATCGCCGCGGACAGAAGCAGCACGAACTCTTGTCTGAAACACAACGGCCCGTTGTGTGAGATCCTCAGGTAACAAGAACTTTGCCGCCTTTTGACTGCACTCTTCGGCTCGCTCCGGCTGATTCCGCGCTGCCGCCATAAGAGAGCGTGTGCTCCAGACAAAACTCATGAGGCGGAGCCGCAAAGCTTCCGGCTCGGCTGCTTCAATGATCTGCAAATATTTCTCTGTTTTGTCGAACTCTTCTTTATAGAGAAGAGTCGGAACATAGTGCGGAAACATGAGCGGGCGAGCCTTTAACGCCGCCTCAGGAATGGCCTCGACCCAGTTATTTACTCGCTGGAAGCCACCGAGACTAATCATCGGGAACGCAATTGGTTCAATGAGATTCAACGCGCGGTCCCAATCCTGGCCTGCAAGAGCGTAGTGAATGGCCTCCTCAGCTAAATGGCTCCTTTCACACCACTCACTGGCCTTGATTCGCAGTTCATTCAGTGCACCTGGTTGTTTTTGCTTGAGTTTTAAACGCAGCAGATCTGCAAAGAGATGGTGGTAACGAAACCATTCGCCACGATTGTCCAGATGAATCAAAAACAGATTTGCACGGTCGAGTTGCTCGAGCATCTGGTGTCCGTTTTGATCACCTGTGAGTGCGTCGCAAAGCGATCCGCTCAGACGTGTCAACACCGAGGTTCGCAGGAGAAAATCTTGTACCTCTTCAGTTTGGCAATCCAACACTTCCTCGAGCAGGTAGTCCAAAACAAAACGATTGTCGCCGGCAAAGTCTTTCACCAGCTCCGAGCGATTGGTCCGCCCCTGAAGTGTAAGCGCAGAGAGTTGCAAACCCGCTATCCAACCCTCAGTCCGTTCTTCCAAAGCTGCAACGTCCTGCGCCGTTAGTTCGAGACTCATCACTTCGTTGAGGAAAGAGGCGGCCTCCGCTTTGTCGAACCTTAAATCACTTGCCCGCAGTTCTTTCAGCTCGCCGCGTGCCCGGAGCCGGCCCAGCGGAAATGGCGGATCACTGCGCGTCGCAATGAGTGTGTGAGCGTGTGGGGCCAGTCGCTCGATCAAGTAGCTCAGAGCTTCGTGAATGGAGTGATCGTGGATAACGTGGTAGTCGTCAAACGCCAGCACAAACTCTTTGTCGTAAGCATTTATCTCGTTGAGAAGCGATGTGAGGACAACTTTTATCGGTGGCGTCGATGATCTGCGCAGTAAGTCTGCGCTCTCGTCACCAAGCTCATTATCGACCATCTGCAGAGCGCCGATGAGATAGTCCAAAAACCGGAGCGGTTCGTTGTCTTCTTCGTCCAGGGAAACCCAGGCCAGCGGCGTCTCACATCCCTTTCGCCAGGCCGCCACCAGCGACGTCTTACCGAAACCGGCGGGAGCCGAGACGAGCGTCAGCTTTCCTCGCAAACCTTCGTTCAGCTGTTCGAGCAAAACCGGGCGGTCTACGAGGGTCTGGCGCGCCGGCTGAAGGTACAGCTTGGTCGTAAGTCGTTGACCGACCATTTTGGGGGCTGAACTCATGGGGAAAGCGAGTTTATTCCAGAAAATGCGAACCGCAAAGAGTTTTTGACCTCAATAGGACCTAAAGGACCTATCACTAAAAACAAATACACCTCACAAATGTATCTTTCGGCATATGCGACTACACCCGGCCATTTCCTATCTTGACGCTGCCCGGAACGGGTTCAAACAGTCCGATAGAAAGGAATGCCGAAATGTCTGGCTTTATATATTCAAAAATCACTTTCCTGCTAATCGCCCTAATGCTGACCGGCATCGCTGGTTCAACCGCGTTGGCACAGGAACCGATCTTGATTCCGCCCGGAGTCGAGGTTCTAACCCTTGATAAAGCAATCGACCTCGGTCTCCTGAACAACCGCTCAGCCAAAAACGCTCGCTTGGAAATCGGAAAGGCGGATGACCGAACCGCAGCGGCCCGCACGCACATGTTGCCGGTTTTCAAGCTCAACGCCGGCGTTTCAAAACCGCTGACCACCTTCGACACCACGTTTGAGAAAGGCGTCTTCGGCACGACTCCGTCGGGCCCAATACCGAACGAAGACACCGTGATTACGTCTTCAACGAGTCCGACGGCAGCAATCATAGGCCAACTGCAGCAGCCGTTGTCGCAACTGCACCGCATAAAACTTCAGATCAAACAGCAGGAAATGGCGAGTCAGATCTCGCGAGCGCAATTGAGTGCAACCGAACAAACTCTCGTCAACGAAATCAAGCGCGCCTACTACGCGATCCTGCAATCGCAAGGCGCTGCGCAGGCCGCCGAAGCAAACATCAAGCTCTATCGCGAATTAGACCGCGTCACCGGTGAATACGTCGTCCAGCAAGTCGTGCTCAAAACCGAGCTCATGGACGTGCAGACTCGTCTCGCCAAAGCCGAGTACGAACTGATGACGGTTCAAAACCAGTTGCTGGCGCAGAAAGAGCAACTTAACCACTTGCTCGGACGCGATGTACGTACCGAGTTCGCAGTGAGCAGTGGTGATGAAACAGCTTTGGCGGTCATGCGCGAAACAGATCTCGTCAGTGCACGCGAGCGTGCACTCGCGAATCGCCCCGAAATCCGTGAGGCGAACCTGCGAATCGAGCAGGCGAAGCTCGATAAACGAATCAAGAAATCAGAATTCATTCCGGATGTGAGTTTGACCGTCAACTACGCGACCACTTTCAGCTATTCGAACTTTGTTCCCCGCACTCTGAGTGGTGTGGGCGTGCAGGTGGAGTGGGAAGTTTTTGATTGGGGCCGCAAGAAGCGCGAAGTGGCAGACAAAGCAAAGAGTGTGGACCAGGCCAACAACAATCTGCTCGACGCGCAGAGCGAGGTGCTGATGGAAGTTAACACGCGCTTCCGTCAAATGCAGGAGAGCCGGCAGTTGTTGAAAGTCGCGAAGCTGGCTCAGACGCAGGCACGCGCGAACGTGCAAATGGTTACTTACAAATACCGTCTTGATGCGGTGCTGTTGAAAGACGTGCTGCAAGCTCAGACGGTGCTCGCAAATTCAGACTACGACTACCAGAAAGCTCTACTCGCGTTCTGGACAGCTAAAGCAGATTTCGAAAAAGCGATAGGAGAAGACAAATGAATACCAGGCAAATATCAATCATCATCACGGCAGTGGCGCTTATCGCTTTAACGATAGGCTGCAAAACTAAGGCAGAGGAAAAACCAGTCAAGCCCGTCAAAGTGAAGACTGTCGAGACTCACTCTGGAACCAGCAGTGTCAGGTACTCGGCAAGTATCAGACCAAGTTCGCAGGTTGAAGTTGCGTTCAAAGTGGGCGGCTACGTGGAGTCGATCAAGAGCGCTCCGGAAGGGCGCCACATCCAGGCGGGCGACGTCGTGTCGAAAGGCGCGGTCTTGGCCCAACTGCGACAGAGCGACTACGCCGCAAAAGTAAACGAGGCGAGATCACAACAAGGCGAAGCCCGATCAACACTCGACACCAACAACGCGCAATTGAAGGAAGCGATTACGGCAGTCGAAACCAGTCGCGCCCAACTTAGAGATTCCGAAGCCGCGCTCGAGCGCGCGAGACTGGACTTCGAAAGAGCGGAAGCGTTGTTTGCAACGCAGAGCATTACGAAACCGGACTACGACGTTGCTAAAGAACGGTTCCAGGTCAACAAAGCCAAGTTTGAAGCCGCGAAGGCACAACTTGCAGTCGCAGAAGCCAAGGTAAACACGGCGAGATTCCAGATTGGTGTGGCGGAATCACGTGTGAAGACAACGGAAGCGACAGTTTACACGGCGAGTATTCCGCTCGGTGATGCGCAATTGCGAGCACCACTCAGCGCCGTCGTTATCGAAAGAAAAGTCGAGATTGGTCAACTTGTTTCCACAGGAACACCGGCGTTTGTGTTGGCTGATCTGAGCTCGGTGAAGGCCGCCTTTGGCGTGCCGGATCTGGCGCTGCATAACTTCAAGCTCGGCGACACCCTGACGATGACAACCGAGGCTGTGCCCGGCACTGAATTCACCGGACACATTTCGCGTATCTCCCCGGCAGCGGATCAGAGCAGCCGTGTTTTTGACGTGGAAGTCACGATTCCGAATCCGCAAGCACTGCTGAAACCGGGAATGATCGCGTCGATGGTGGTTAACGAGGTCGCTGGAACAACGGAGGTACCAGTAGTTCCGTTAACGTCGATCACCCGATCGAAAGCCGACGCAAACGCATATGCAGTGCTGGTTATTGAGGAAGATTCCGGCAAACACATCGCGCGTTTGCGAAATGTGACGCTCGGCGACTCATACGGCAATTCCGTCGGGATAAGCAGCGGTGTGAAACCGGGCGAGATAGTGATCACGACAGGTGTTACACAGGTTGCAGACGGTGAAGAAGTACGCGTGATGCCATAGGTCCTAGAGGACCTATTGGACCTATTTCTAAAATCATAAGAGGAGCAGCAATCATGTCCCATGGAAAGAGCGATCAAGAACTCATCAACGGCAAGCACAACACGGCGCGCTTCTTCGTGGAAACACGACAAGTTGCGTGGGTGCTGCTGATACTGACCTGCCTGTGGGGCGTGTATGGCTACATCAGCATGCCCCAGCGCAAAGATCCTGAGGTCCAGGTTCGCACGGCGGTGGCGCTGGTGCCCTGGCCCGGATCGAGTGCTGAAAAGGTCGAACAACTCGTGACCAAGAAAGTCGAAGAGCAGATGGCTGGCAACTCCAAGGTCACGAAGATTGAATCAATCTCGCGCACGGGCCTGGCAATCATCTACGTCGAGCTCGATGAGAATCTCAAAGAGACCGGCAAAGAATTCGACGACATCAAGTTGCGGCTCGACGGCATTCGCGATCTGCCGAGTGGCGCTGGACCAATCAACTTCATCAAGGACTTCGGCGACACTGCCGCTTTGATGCTCACAGTTGCAAGTCCGAAAGTTGACGACGCTGAAATCGCCCTGCGCGCTCAAACAATAAAGACTGCAATCGAACAGGAGCGTGCGAATGTTGCTGGTGATAAGTCGTCGCGATTCACGCTGGTACTCAACACGCCAGTGGCTCTGCAACCGCATCTTCTCCGAACTCCAACAGAGATGTTTCTCGAATACGTGAAGGAGAAGAATTTCGCGACCGATATGCGCGTGATTCAGGGCGATCGTTTCCTCGGTTTTGATGGTGCAAGTGACAAGAATGAGCAGGAGATTCTCGGGTTCGTGCAGCAGTTCATCGCGGAGAGATTACAGTCAGCCGAGTTTCATCCGGACGCGTGGCCTGCGATGGTGGTGCGCGACCCGCAGGACGTGCAGGCGAAACTGAAAGCTGTCGCCGGCGACAAATACAGTTACCGGCAAATGGACGAATACACCGATCTGATTGAAAAGACGCTGAAGTCAGTGCCGCAGGTTTCAAAGGTAAACCGGTCTGGAGTCCTTAACGAAAACGTCTTCCTGCTTTATTCGCAGGAACGTCTGGCGTCTTACAACATCCAGCCGGGTACGCTCGAAGACGCGATGCGCGGTCGCAACATCTCGACTTCTGGCGGCCAGGTCAACGTTGAAGGCAAAAACGTAACGCTTGATCCGGCCGGTGAGTTCAAGAGCGAAGATGAAATTGGCAACGTTCAAGTGCGTGCGTCCAACGGAGCTTCGGTGTACCTGCGTGATCTCGTCGATGTGGTTCGCGGTTATGAGAGTCCGGCGCGGTTTCAAAATTTCTTCAACTGGCGCGACAGCCAGGGGAACTGGCAACGCAGCCGTGCCATCACGCTGTCTGTTCAGATGCGATCCGGCGAACAGATTGCCGAGTTTGGCAAACAAGTCGACGTCGCGCTGGAGGGTTTGAGGCAGCAGATGCCGGAGGATTTGATCTACGCGCGTACGTCGGATCAACCATTGCAGGTTGAAGAGAGTATCGACCTGTTTATGACGAGTCTGTATGAAGCGATCATTCTCGTCGTCGTTATTGCTCTCATTGGTTTCTGGGAATGGCGTTCGGCGTTGTTGATGGCGATCTCAATTCCCGTCACTCTCGCCATGACCTTCGGCATGATGCACGTACTCGGCATCGATCTTCAGCAGGTCTCGATTGCCACTTTGATCATCGCGTTGGGTCTGCTTGTGGACGATCCGGTTGTGGCGGGTGATGCGATTAAACGGGATCTGGCATTAGGTCATCCGCCGGTTGTTGCATCGTGGCTTGGACCAACCAAACTGGCGACGGCGATTCTCTACGCTACGATCACAAACATCGTTGCTTATCTTCCGTTTTTGATGCTCAAGGGATCGACGGGTGAGTTCATCTATACCTTGCCGGTAGTTATCACCTGTTCGCTGATCGCATCTCGGCTCGTATCAATGACGTTCATTCCGTTGCTGAGTTATTACCTGCTGAAACCGAAGTTTGAGATGCCGATCGCGGAACGACGTAAGAAAGGTTTCGCCGCGAAGTACTATCGGCTCGGTACGTGGGCCATCAACCATCGTTGGAAAGTGATGGCGGGCGCACTGCTATTTCTTATCGGCGGCGGCGTATTCATGTCACAACTGAAGACGCAGTTTTTCCCGAAGGATCTTTCGTATCTTTCATACGTGGATGTTTGGCTGCCGGCTGATGCGCCGCTGTCCGCAACCAGTGAAGCTGCGGCTCAGTCGGAAGAGATCATTCGCGAAGTAATCAATGAATATGGACAGCATCACGCAGATGATGACGGAAAACCACGCGAGGTATTGAAATCACTAACAACCTTTGTCGGCGGCGGTGGACCAAGATTCTGGTTCTCGCTTTCACCAGAATTGCAGCAGTTGAACTACGCGCAAATCATCATCCAGGTGAAGGACAAGCACGATACCGCTCACCTGATTGGGCCGTTGCAGAAGGCGCTTTCTGAACGAGTCCCCGGGGCGCGTATCGACGTGCGGCAACTTGAGTCAGGCAAGGCAGTCGGATTGCCGGTGGCGATCCGTTTGTCGGGTGAGGACACCGTGACGCTCAGGAATTATGCAGATCGTGTCCAGACGATTCTTGAAGAAACATCGGTCGCAGAGCGCACTCGAAACGACTGGGGCGAAGAGAGTTTTGCCGTTCGTCTTAAAACCGATTCCGAACGCGCGAACAGTGCCGGTCTGAGTAACTACGATGTTGCGATGGCATCACAGTCAGCTATGTCGGGTCATAAAGTCACGACCTTGCGACAGGGCGACAAGGAGATTCCGGTAATCGCGAAACTGCGCATGGAAGAGCGGGCTCAATTAGGCGATTTGAACAATCTGTACGTCTATTCCGGCAAGGGATCGCAGAAGATTCATCTGCGACAGGTAGCCTCAATCGAGTATGGCATGCAAACCGAGAAGATGCGTTCGCGCAATCAGTTTCGAACCATCACTGTCTCGGCGATGCCTGCCGACGGGCGACTTGCTTCCGAAGTCATGAAGGCGGCGCGGCCCAAGTTGAAGGAGCTTCAGAAGGAAATGACAGTTGGCTATCGACTGGAAATTGGGGGCGAAGAAGAAGACCAGGTCAAGAGTTTTCGGGATCTGGTCATCGTATTGGCGGTTTCGGTGCTCTTGATTTTCATGGCGCTGGTATTTCAGTTCAAGAACGCCATCAAGCCGTTCATCGTTTTTGCGGCGGTGCCGTTTGGTATGGTTGGAGCGCTGGCGGCGCTATGGATCATGGGCCAGCCGTTTGGATTCATGGCGTTCCTTGGGATAGTAAGTCTTGTCGGTGTGATCGTCAGTCACATTATCGTGCTGTTTGACTTCATCGAAGAGAAGCATGCCGAGGGCGCGCCGTTGATTGAAGCTTTACTGGATGCAGGCATTATGCGACTGCGACCGGTGATGATTACCGTCGGAGCAACAGTAATCGCGTTGTTCCCGCTCGCTTCGCACGGCGGACCGCTCTGGGAACCGATGTGTTACGCGCAGATTGGTGGTCTCAGCGTGGCAACATTCATCACGCTGTTATTGGTGCCGGTGATCTATGCAATTTTTGTCCTGGATCTGAAGTTGGTAAAATGGGAGAAAGTTGAGGAGACACCTAATACCGCCAACGCCCCAGCCACTGTTTAGTAAATGGAGCAGGAGCAGTGAACAGGAGCAGGTTTTTTCAGAGCCTCCTCCTGACGGCTGTTCCTGCTCCTGATCTTTTATGTGCCTTTTGTGCTTTTTTGTGGCTTAACTCTGGTTCGTTTCGAGGCGCGCTCGTATTCAGTGATCGCCTGCGCCTCAGCGAGCAGTGCGTTACGAAACGATCCAAGCACCTTCAACAGCAGATCGAGTTTTCGCAAACTCTCACGCCGCGCACGCACAGTGCCGAGAAAGAACTCGAGTTGAATCCGCCGACGACAATCAGCAATCGTCAACATGCAGTGGCCCCACTTGTACTCACCACCACGGCTCGATTCAACTTCCGCAAGAATATAGGAAGTGTGACCAGTTGAAACTGATGCAAGAAATACGCGTTTGCGAAAGAAAGGATTTTTCATGTGAGGTAATGCTTATTCTCTCATTGAAATAATTTGCCGCTTGCGTATAATACGTGCCCTCAGCCTCCTTGTCAACGATATTGGTTAAATGTCGTCCTCATATAGGATGAAAAAAAGAGGAATAGCAATGGACCTGCATGATCACATCGCAGCGAAAATCAAAGACCTGCGTGTTAATTACAACAGCGGTGAAGGACTTTCGCAGGAAGCACTCGCAACTCACGTGAATGTTTCTGCTAATACAATCTCACGCTGGGAAACAGGAATGTATCGTCCCAGCACCACAGACTTGGAACGTCTCTCACGATTCTTCGGCGTTTCGATCAACTCGTTCTTTCCGTCGGATATGGCGGGCGAGGATGAAGACGAAAATCTCAAAGCACTCTTGCGTGCAGCGAGACAGTTACATCCTGCCGATCTTGAAGAATTGCGAAAGTACGCGGAGTTTCGCAGAGCGCGAAGCATCTATCAGGGAAAGAGTCGACCCAGGCCGGGTCGAAAAGGGGGAAAACAGAAGTGAACACACAACGCTATTACGAAGATCTGAAACTGCTCGCGCGGCAAGTGCGGGCCGAGAATGGACTATCTTCACCACGCGTCCTTCCCAGCGATCTGATGAGGATTTATACAAAACATGGAATTGAAGTTGACGAATGGCCCTATCGGTTCAGAAATCTGCGTGGCGCGTTCATCAACGATGATCTTGGTACCACGGTGATGCTCGCCAAAGGACTACCGCAGGATCCGATGGTCTTTACGATGGCGCACGAGCTTAAACATTTTTTTCGCGATCGGGATCTCGGCATTTCCTATTGTGACCAGTCGAATCTGAATAAGAGTATCGAAGTGGGAGCTGAGATTTTCGCGGCTGAACTCATCTTTCCCGATCGCGATTTCGTTTCACACATGACGAGAATGCGAATACCAAGCAATCAATGCCTGCCGAAGGATCTGATTCAATTGAAACGACAGACAGGCACAACTCTGAGTTATGCGGGCCTCGCTATTAAAGCCGAACGACTCGGTTTTGCACCTTCATACTCGTTAACGACGATTAAGACGTGGCGCAAACTCGAGGCCCTGCACAGCCCGCCGATACGAAAACCG
Source organism: Pyrinomonadaceae bacterium (assembly GCA_036003745.1). Taxonomy (GTDB): domain Bacteria; phylum Acidobacteriota; class Blastocatellia; order Pyrinomonadales; family Pyrinomonadaceae; genus PSRF01. Next base: position 3,801 of record DASYSD010000058.1, on the reverse strand, counting down.
TCAGGCAGGAGCAGTTTCCGGGTGCACTGAACATTAAATGTCCTACAGAACCAATAGGACACATATTTTTATGACCTCCGCCGGCCACTCGGTCTTCCAGCTGCACTGCCGCGAGTGGCGAGCGGACGAAAGATCGGTGTTACCTGTCCCCGCACTCTGGCTTCTTTAAAAGGAATGGAGATCGCGGGCGGTGACGGCGATTCGGCATGTGAGATCAACCGCAGCGTCTCGCCTCTGCGCTGGGCATGACAGCAAAAGAACCGGCCACGATACTCAATCAGATAAATAGGACGCTCAAACTCCGACCATGAACCGCCGGCAATTGTGCGGATCTTCGGATCCAGCTGAAGCAGGCTGCCCGGCGGCAGCAGCGGCCACATCATTCGATCGGACAGTCCAATTAACACTAACGGTCCGCGCGCCCAATCTATATCGAGCATCAACAATAGAGGAACGTCAGCCCATGCGCTGAGGAGGCGTCGCATTGCGCTCGCCGGATCTTGCAAAACCTGCGTCAGTTCCCTCTTATCCATTTCATTCCGCCTTGAGACGACGTTAACGAAACATTATTCGCCTGGCACTTCAGCGGCTGATTTTTCCGGGATACCGGACAGTCTCTAACAAAGCTGTTTGATTTTCAGCGGTTAACACCCGGACATTTACGGGACACGCCTTCAGTCGATCAAATTGTTTGTCCACGATGTCGGAAAAATATAATTGACACAGTTGTTAGCACGGCATTAACATCCGCCACATCGCAGGTTCCGAATGCAGTCACTCGAATTAACGTGGCGTTGCCCGGCATCCCTTATCCTGCGCCGAAAAAGTTTTCAACATCAATTGATACGTTAATAGCTGAACGACTCAGTTTTGCAGTCGTGCTTCAACGGGGATCGCGGGTTTGAGTGTTTCGCATTCTAACACGCCTGCGATCTCGATCGAGGAGGATAGCGTATGGCCAGTTAGCAGCGACGGCACGACTCTTGTCTCACTTGCCTGCGCCGATCGCTGCCGTAATAGAGCGTGACCAGTGGTTTTTACTCAAACGATTCTGTCGTTGTTCGTCCAGGGCTTCTGGTGACTTCTATTATTTGAACAGCAAGTTACGGGTTAAGCCGATGTGCGTTCTCAGTTGAGAGCGTTCAAGGGAGTAATATGCTCAGAATATCAATAATCCTTTTATTTTCTTCACTTTAGCCATAATTTTTTCTTTGAGATAGGCCTCTCGTAAATACACATATAGACAAATATCACTGAAGCGGAGTTCCTCGTTCAGGACACAACGCTTTTAGTTGAGGGGTCGTGCCAGGTCGACCTGTTAGGGGAAAGGGGTCCCAGCCCCGACGGGACTAATCCAGGAAGCCCAGAAAACGATGCTGGATCAGCGCCGAGTGGCAGCACAACCTGATGAGACGCGTGAGCGGTTGTTCACCGAGCGGTATGAAGGTCTGCTCGCGTGGGCAATGGGGCTGACGAACCAACAACGCGAGGCCGCGGAGGATCTCGTGCAGGATTGTTTTGTGCAGTTCATGTTAGGGCGCACCAGACTTGAAGAGATTGAAAATATCGATGGGTATCTGAGAAGGATGTTGCGCTATATGCACGTCTCACGGTTGAGTCGCTCGGCGCAACACCTGCATGAAGCGGCGCTCTCGGTTGCCGACTACGACTCTGGTCGACTTGGCTGGACGGCAATTGAACCCCCGCGCCGCATGCAGGCGTTTGAAGAACTTCATCAAGTCTGTACTTATGCATGCTCGCGCAAGGAATCGTCCAGAGCCGGAAGTGTTTTCATCCTGCGATTCTTTCACGAGTACTTTCCAACGGAGATCGCCGCGGTTCTGAATAGTTCAAGACATTGCGTGGACCAGTGGCAAGGACTGGCGCGTCGTGAAGCGAAGCTTTTCACGAGTGAGCCAAGGCGACTGAGATTCGTCAATACCAAGACAACTCCAGATAAGCAACACATCAGATACCTGAGGTCTGATTGCGATGTAATGCTCGAGCTACGACAGATGATCTTCAACTCCTGTCAGGGCGAATGCGTATCCCAATCGGAGTTGGCAGAAATCTACTCTGAAAGTCAATCGGATAAACTCACTACTGCGCGGCTTGCTCACATCGTTAGTTGTCCTGCATGCCTCGATGCGGTCAATAGAGTGCTTGGATTGCCATTACTGGCCGCACGTTATTCGACGGAGTCGCGCGAACCCAAAGAACCTCCTGGCGACGTAACCGGCGGCGGCGCATCAGGTGGTGGCTCTGGTGATCTGACGAAGAAGTTTGCGCATCGTCTACGCGAAACACACGAACACAAGCCTCACGAATTGCGCATCGCTGTCAACGGAAAGCTCGTGGGCGCCCTCAAGGTCAGTTCAGATTTGAGTGAGTTGAATCTAAACCTGGCCCCGGACGATCCGGTCGAGTTTATCGAAGTCATGAGTGAACAAGGCGTGCAACTGCTTTTCCTGAGCATCGATCCGGCAGTGCCACAAGCTGAGGAGTGGGCGTGGGTCGAGCTTAGCGAAGGACGATCTCTCGAGGCCTGTTTAGAAGATGACAATGGTCCAAGACTGCACGTGGTCTACAAAGATCCCGTTCCGGCAGAGGCTTACATCACCGGGGGAATTAAAAATGCGAACGCTTTGTCCTCGCCCCTCTTTGTTGTTCCCGCTGTAAGCGAATTGAAAGAGCCAAACGTGGGAACTCACCACGGGGAATCAAGACTCCGTTCGTGGGTTGTGCGGCTCTTCAACGCGTTAAGAAAAGCAGCGGGACGGCCTGTGGTTGCTGAAGAATTGGCAGCTCGTTCATCCGAAACGACGTTAGCCGCATCCCTTAGCGATGCGCGCGAGACAGCTCCGTTCTTAGGATCGCTGACACCTTCGGAGGATCGCAGACGCTCCAGGCAACAGCTTGCCTTGTTGATCGTTCTGGTGTCAGCGATTGTGATTGGCGGATTCCTCTTCTTTAAGGCCAGCCTCTCAAGCACGTTAACAGCGAGTGCGGTGCTGGAAAGAGCAACAATCGCGGAGAACCACAATCCGGTAACCGCTGAGTCCCTCAATCATCGTGTGGTCACTCTTGAGGAACGGCGCAGTGCCGAGGGGGCGGTGGTAGCGCGATACAAGATCGAGATCTGGAATAATCGTGCGAACGGTGATCGGGCACAACGACTCTATGACGATTCGAATCGACTGATCGCAGCCGCGTGGCAGAAAGCGGATGGTTCACGAACCATTTATCATCATGGATCGAAACCGCAGTCACAGCCGGCCCTCTCCTCACCGGATACCCTTCTACTCAACCTTGAAAACATTTGGCAGCTCGAACCCTCACCCGAGACATTTGCGAAACTGATCGCCGAAACAGGTGCTGCCAGCATAGAGGAAAGATCCACGACCTATATCGTGAGTTTTGAGCGGGGCAGGACGATTGGCGCCAGCACACTGCTGAAAGCCACGCTCACTTTGAACAAGTCGAATCTTCATGCCATTGAACAGACTTTAGCAGTCCGGCGCGGCGACGATTTCCGCGAATACCGGTTCGGCGAAGCCAGCTTTGGATCGTCAAGACCTGTCGATCCGGCTGTCTTCCAGATCGAACCGGAACTAACAGGAGGGACAGGGGAACCTGGCAGTCCCGGAGACTGGGCGATCCGGGACCTCACCACTAGCCGTGTCCCTCCCACGCCCAGCACGTCGACACCACCCACAGCTTCCGCAGAGCTGGAAGTCGACGTCGCATACTTGCTCAATCAGGTTAAGGCCGACCGAAACGAGCAAGTCACCCTCACGCGCA
>DASYSD010000057.1:0-17288 GCA_036003745.1 Pyrinomonadaceae bacterium | reverse complement strand
CTCTCATTTATCGGCTTTCGCAGTTGCCGGGTCTGAAAGTCAGCCCTACCAGTTCGGTCTTTCGTTACAAAGGTAAAGAGATTGATCCGATCAAGGTAGGCAATGATCTCGGCGTGAGCGCCGTACTCTCCGGAAGGATTACACAACGCGGCGAGAACCTGACGATTAGCGCAGAACTCGTTGATGTTCGTAACAACAAGTTGCTGTGGGGCGAACATTACGATCGCAAGTCTTCGGAGTTATTGGCGACGCAACGGGAAATTGCCCGCGAGATTGTCGACAATCTACAACTCAAAGTCTCTCGACAGGAGAGAGCCCTCACCAAACACTACACAGAAAATAACGAGGCGTATCAGCTTTACTTAAAAGGCCGATTCTACTGGAACACGCGAACTGCGGAGGGTTTCAAGAAAGCGAGTGAACAGTTTCAGCAGGCCGTGGACAAGGATCCGAGTTTTGCTCTTGCTTACGTCGGATTGGCCGACTGCTACGTGGTGATGGAACAATACGCCGGCGTTCCGTCGAGCGAGTCGCTGCCGAATGCGAGAGCCGCCGCACTGCGCGCCCTCGAGATTGACGACTCGCTAGCGGAAGCGCACGCGTCCCTCGGGCTTATCAATGAGCACTCCTGGCAGTTAGCTGACGCTGAGAAAGAGTACAAACGCGCGATCGAGCTTAATCCGAATTATCCAACCGCGCACCACTGGTATGCTCTCTTACTTGCCGTGACTGGGCGTGACGGAATGGCAGAGGTCAAGCGAGCACAACAGCTTGATCCTCTCTCGGCCGTAATCGCCGCCAACGTTGGGAATCACTACTATGGGAGAGGTGATCTCAATGCTGCCTCCGAGGAGTATAAGAAGGCCATCGAGCTTAATCCCAACCTTGGTTTAGCCCGTAGCTTCCTGGGTTTGACATATCTGAAACAAGGGCGAGAGCAGGAAGCCATGGTCGAGTTACAGAAGGGCGTCGAGGTGACCGGGAGAGCGAGCCAGGAACTCGGCGCGCTCGGATACGGTTACGGAGTCATGGGCAAGCGTGCTGAGGCAGCGGCAGTGTTGCGAGAACTGGAGGAGAAGTATGCCAGACGTGAGTCGCCCGGGTTGTACCTTGCAGAGGTGTACGCCGGCCTCGGGGAGAAAGATCAAGCGTTCGCCTGGCTCGAAAAGGACTTTCAGGCTCGATCGAGCCTCTTGATTTTCATTAATATTTTTCCGTTAGAGCCCCTTCGAGACGACCCACGCTACACAGATTTGCTGCAGCGCGTGGGGCTGAGACCGTAAAACGGTTTTGCTTGGAGTCGGCACGAAACTCGGTCGTTACGAAATCCGCTCAAAGATTGGCGCGGGTGGAATGGGTGAAGTGGCGCGATGGCGTGCTGAGACGTAGCATTACCTAACTTACTTTGACGGCTGCGGATTCGGTAAATACCGCTTCATCTCGTTTCGTCTCGCCTTGTTGATGCCCCTCAAACCGTCTCATAATCTGTTGGTTCGGGGTTCGAATCCCTGCGGGGGCACCAGTTAAACTGGCGAGTGCACGTGCATCCAAGGGCGTAAAGCCAGTGAGAAAGAGAGGAAAATCGACCGCACGGTAGGCAGTTTAGGCAATGCTGAGTAAAGGGAATTCAAGGTTGAGAAAATCTTTCAGCAAGTTTTTGGGACCGCTTTCCAAGCCTCTTTCTCAAACTCTTAACACTGCGCAAATCATTTCTCGAAGTCCATCCCATTCATTAAGGCTGTTAGTTAACTCCTGGTCAGCGCCTCGGATCCAGGCCCAGCCTGATGTCTACCCATTTGCAGCTTACCTCGCTGAACGGTACGACTGCACTCACGTCGTAGCGATTGGTCGGCCAAGTGCGAAGGACCTAATACATCTCTATCCCAGGTTTGAGATCATCGGGATCGTCCCCAGCGCAGATCTACAGACCTATCGCAGCCGGTACGGATTCGCGACGTGGCTGGAAGAAAACACGAATCTCACTGAGACACTCTCACTGCCCGACACGGTTCTGCGGCGTGCAATCATCGTCAGTGATCGCCTGGACCATTTTCTTAGTCCCGAGTCGTTGTTAAAGAATTTGAAGACCCAGCTCGTTCAAGCGCCTGTTTGTGTTTTGACAGACAGGGGTTTAGATCGAGCTGACGGCAATGGCACCCTGATAGACCTCGAACACATCCTGAAGTCTGAAGGATTCCATCTTGAGTTTATCGGCTGGACGGCAAGCGACAATGTCACTTACGAAAAGAAAACACTATTGGCGGTCATTACAAACGATGCTGTTGCTATGCAAGTGAGAGCGAAAGCTCCCGCCGATTTTCGAGTGGTTGCATTCATGGCTGCTTACAATGAAGAAGACATCATAGTTCAATCTATTAAAAAGTGGACCGACCAGGGAATCAGTGTGCACGTCCTTGAGAACTGGTCCACAGACGCCACATATGATTTGGTTACTGATCTGGCAACCCGTCTTCCGGTCACGGTTGAAAGATTTCCTGAAGATGGGCCATCAAAATATTTCGATTGGGGGGCCATGCTCGCACGCATGGAAACGCTATCGAGAGAGATCGCGGCCGATTGGTTTATACGACGAGGCGCTGACGAAGTGTTGGTGTCTCCCTGGCCAGGGGTGAGCTACAAAGATGCTCTGTATCTCGTGGACCAGGCGGGCTTCAACTGCGTCGATCATACGATTGTTGAATTTCATCCAGTGGATGATGGGTTCGAGATGGGCATGGATCACGAGGCCTACTTCAAGCATTTTGACTTTCAGAACCTATCCCATTCCAACCAAAGAAAAGCCTGGAAGAATTGCGGACAACCGATCTCGACGATTGCATCTGCGGGCCATGATGTGCTGTTCGATGGCCGCAAAGTTTATCCCTTCAAGTTTTTGCTAAAGCACTATTCTTTCAGGTCGCAACAACATGGCGAGAAGAAGGTCTTTCGCGAGCGGAAAGCCAGATGGAATCCAAAAGAGAGAGCCAGGGGATGGCACATACACTATGATTCCATGAAGGAAGGGCACCGATTCGTTCAGTCAGCGACTGAGAAAGCGATTTTCGAAGAGGACCAGTTCAATAAGACGTACCTCGTGGAACGACTTTCCAGTATCGGCACCCGCCGTAAGTAAGGCAATTGAGAAGGTGCGGGAACATTCCGACATTCATAATTCAGAGAACGAAATGAACGATTCTGGCTTGTCTCTGCCAAACATGCGCACAGCCCTGGTAATAGGCCATCCAGGTCACGAACTCATGGTTCATGGGTGGCTCGAAGCAACGCAACCACATGTCTTTGTATTCACCGATGGGTCGGGACGGTCAAACCGGTCAAGGCTTGGTTCAACTACAAAGGTACTTAACCAGGCTGGCGCGAAAAGTAGCGGGATTTATGGACGTCTCACGGATGCAGCAGCATACGAAGCCATTCTCAACCACGACTTTGATCTTTTCCTCGGACTTGCGAGGGAACTTTGCGAAGCGTTCGCCGTTGAGCGCATTGATTATGTTGCCGGCGATGCATTTGAAGGCTACAACCCAGTGCACGACGTTTGCCGTCTGGTAATAAATGCGGCAGTAACTGTGACCCAACGCTTGCGAGGACATCGGGTTGGGAACCTTGAGTTCTCTCTTGTAAGACAACCCACCGTGTGTCACGAGCCGCACCATGCAGCTGGGATTTGCCACGTCCTGGACGACGCGGCATTCGTGAAAAAAATGGCGGCAGCGAACGGATATGCCGAACTTGCCAGCGAGGTCGCGGCACTGGAGCAAGCATCAACTGCTGCACTTCGGGTGGAATGCTTGCGTCCCGTTGGTCCAGGGTCCGGCGAGCACACTTGCGATCAGCCTCCCTTCTATGAGTCCTATGGTGAGAAACAAGTAACAGCAGGTCATTATCGAAAAGTACTCCGCTACCATGAGCACATTGCACCGCTTGCAGATGCACTCAGTCGGTACACCGAAGGACCGATCTAGCAAATTGTGTGGAAGGAAGTAATGCGCGTTTTTGGGTCAAGAGTGCTCAGATCATTTTGAGCGAAAGCATTACGACAACTACGTTGATCGCCATTCGTAGAATCTCCCGTCTTTCACTCGTACGCCGGCAAGAAGATCTCGGGCCCGGATTGATGAACGCATGAAAGCGCGCAAAGTAGATGGACTTGCATGACCCCAAATCGCTGAGACCAGAATCATCAATGTCTTTGGATTCCACTTCAAAGACGTTTTCTTGAGCATGGCCTCAAGCAACCCTGGCGGCTCACCGGCCCAAAGTCGCATCGCGCCAAGCATGTAAAACGCCGCCAGCGCATCGCCATTTTGAGAATGGTTCTCACCAACCGCGGATACGCCATTAAAGAGGGTCGCATTGCTTGAGTGATAGCGGTAACTGTAAAGAACATTTGAGAGTGTCACTACGCGGCCGTGCATTGATATTCTTAAAAATAGATCTTGATCTTCTCCCCGAGTGACCTCTTCATTGTAACCACCGACCTGCTCAAACACTTCGCGCCGGAACATTACTGAGCCATGTGGAAAAGGAATGCGACCGGAACGACGCATTAGCCTCCAGCGATCGCGCGGGCGCACTTCTCGACCACTGGCATTAATTCCGTTGCATAGTGTTCCGACAACAGCAACATCGGGACACTCCTTCATGATCTGCCATTGACGCATAAGCCGATCGGGGTGCGCGATGTCGTCGGCATCCATGCGGGCCACTAGTGGCGCATGTGATCTGGCCACTACCACGTTTGAGCTAGCACCGAGTCCGAGCTGTTTTTTGCTTTCGTGAAGATGTATTCGCTTATCGCGGAGTGACCATTCCCGTAGTAGTTCCAGGGACCCGTCAGTCGATGCATCGTCAAGAATTACAAACTCAAAGTCCCCCAGAGTTTGCGTGAGAATGCTCTTGATGCTTTCGTCAAGGAATAGCAACGCGTTGTGTACCGGCATAACAACGCTAATGGAAGGATTAGCCGTCAAGTTCATACGAGGTTATAGCTTAGGTAGTATAAATGCACCCTTAGCGTAATCTCGTTGCACTTCAATGATCAAGAGAGCCACTCAATAAGAGATCTTCTCAAATCAGCTTTGAATGATAACAAGATAAACTATGGGAATGATCGTGGAACAGTATTGCCGGTTCTTGCCCTCGTCATACCTCTGCGTGGGCTCAATCTGATCGTTTCCACCTTTTTCTGGGGCTTGAACAGGCCAAAAGACGAGGCGGTGAGCACGACTCTGGGAGGGGTCGTCTTTCTCGCCATACTCTATCCGTTCATAAGAGCTTTCGGATTGACTGGCGCCGCTTGGGCTGGCTTGATCGCGTATGCGTTTGCGTTAGCAAGTCGCCTCAAGGTCTTAAGTGGAATTATCCCAGGCGTCACTGCAAAGCTCTTTCAAATTTCATTATCCATCCTGGCTGCTGCCGGGACGGGGTTTTTGATTGCCTGGGTAAGTTTGAGATTTCTTACCTCACCGTTGCCGCGAGTGATAGTGGGCGGTCTATTGCGGACGCCGATACTAAAAGAGCAATCACGAAACTTTTAAGGAGTTCCACCGACCAAATGGTGTCGAGGTGTGCCTTCAGCTCATCGTCACTGTCGAACTTGTTCGCAACAATTGTCCGGCCCAAGCCAAGTGACGACACGGCGTTAAGTGCCGCCACGACCGTTAGAGCCATGGCGAACAGTCCAAAATCTTCTGGCACCAGAAGTCGAGCGAGAACGACAGAACGCACAAGACGAATCGCTTCCGCGATCAGTGACGACGATACATTCCAGCCAAGACCTGCACGAACTCTTTTCGTCAGTGGTAACTTCGTCGTATCTATCTCGTCAGTAATTTTTTCGGCAGATCGAGTTTCGGTTAGGCGAAATGGAGTCATTCAATCAGTCAATCAAGGTAGTGTCCTAATAGGACACTACCGTCAATCAAGCAAAGGCTTACAAGGTCGCCAAGCTGACCCATAATAGCGATTTTTTCAGCCTGTCGTTTCGACAGCGACTGTGCAACCTAAACGTTAGGATTGTCTTAAGGGGGGCTCAGTGCTGCTTAGGCAAATATCTGCGCCATGTACCAGGCAAGTCTCCTCTTCTTCATGCGGCTCTCGCCGTAAAGCCTTCACCTTGAACAACGCTTGCGTTGCAAGCGCTTTTCGCAGGATTGGTTCGAGTTCAGCGTTGCGCAGCTTTCCGGTGCAGGAATAGATCCCGACCGGCGTTACACCGGTAGCTGAGAAGACACCACGGCTTCGAACCAACTTTGTCATCAGACCCGCTCCCAGTGTGGGACTCGTTGCTGTCGTAATCGGTACTACGAGTCGTCCGCCTTCCCGCAGCCGGTCGAGCCAAAGACTGTGAGGGTGAGTGACGCCGGCATTTATCAGCATCGCGTCGCATTCGCCCGGATCGAGTTCTGCGCCATCGGCCGAGTGCACCTCCACATTACGGTAAGCCGAGAGATTCTCTCTCGCGCGAGCCGCTAAGTCTGGGTTCACTTCGCTCGCTACCACTTCGCCATCCGGCCCGACCACTTCGGCCATGATCGCCGTGTAATAGCCGACGCCACAGCCGAGGTGATAGACACGATCGCCGGGTTTGAGATCGAGGGCGGTAATCCAGCGCGCAAGGGCGCTCGGCTGCCCGTTGTTGATGTCGGCAGAGGCGTCGAGTGCAACCACCACGTTGTGGTAGAGGTGGCGCGGGTCGTCAACGCTGACATACACAGCCTGACCCATTCCAGCTGCAGCGAGCGCCCTTAGCTCGGGTGAACCAACCAGCCAGGGACCGGGGCCTATGAACTGCTCGCGCGGCACGCGCGCGAAGGCCTCGACCAACGCGGCCGACTCAAGGTTCGCGACAAAGCGAATCTCATCGGCAAAGAAACGTCGATAATCTTCAACGGACCACATCCAATTCTCTCCTTTGTTGACATCAAAAATTGCGAATGGAGATGCCGGAACTCAACGCGTATCTGTGCTACGAGGGACATCATCCCGAAACAGGGTCGCTCAGATTATCTAATAGAGAGCACCACTTGATTACTAACTGTCCCACGCAAGCCGATCTTGACGAACACATTTCCAGCGCCTTGGAGTTCGTCCGGGAGTTTGACCGTAACTCCTTTTATCCAATTGAAGTTCGGAACTTCCTCGGCTGTCTCAACAGGCAGCACATAGACTCTATGCTGAGAATCTTCAATTTGGGCGGTGATAGCAGAAAGATCTTCTCCATTTTTCAATTCCAAATTGTAGCCAAATAGGATCACACGCGTGCGCTGATCCGAACTAAAGAAGTTCTGCGCCGACGTTATTGAGAATGGTTCGCGCATCAGCGTGACGGAATCCACAGCCGTCGCTCTGTCGGTAATACCATCGGTGAGCAAGACCGGCGCAGGCGGGTTCACGGGTGTTAGAGTTACGTCAATCCGCTGGTAGTAGAGAGCCGTTAATCCTTCAAACCCTGAATCCGTACCTATCAGAAGCCACAACTCTCCTTTCGAGTTGGCATTGACCAGAGACGTATGTTGATGAGTCCGTTGAATGGATACGTACGAGTTCGGGGCGGAGCCGCACGGTATTCCGTTGGCAATACTTCCCGTAGTGGAAGCTGCGATGTCACCCTGGTTTGGGCCGCCTTTACCGACATTCATCCTCAACCAACTGATCAGCGGACTGGCATCGAAAAGTGCGATCGGCTCGGCGGGGGAAGCACCAGCTTTTAGACCCACGCTATCGCCGGGTGAACCTCCAATTCCAAAACACCCACTCTGCGCACTCGAAGCGAAGACCAGCGTAAAACTGATTTGGTATGTCTGACCGGCGACGATGCCATCAGCAGAATTGAGGCGGCGTTTGATAAACATAAACAGATCGTCGGAATGATTATTACCCTGAATATAGAAGCCGGTTCCGTTGACCCCTAGTTCGGGCGGCAGAGTTCTCACTTCAGCTAGCAACTCGTAGAAGCCGTTCTTATCCGTGGTGGGTGGGTAGTCAGCGAAACCCGCTTGCCATCCCAGCGGCCCATTGCGGAAATCGAAACTGACTGACACTGGCGGGGGAGTTCCCTGGGCGAGACAGGTGAGAGTGAAACTGATGAACACCAATAAGGTAGTAGTCAGACGCCTGAATACGATAAGCGTTTGGCGCGAATCGAAAACATTTCCGGGGCTCAAAAGGCTCATGATTTGAATTTGAGAAAAGCGCCGAATGACCAGGATTCTTTCCGAAGTAATGAATAGGATTTTTCCGAAGTCAGGTCAATGGTCAAGGTTGGGACCAAATAACAGCGCATAGAAAAAGGGTGGCGACGGATCGCCACCCTTCATGCTGCGATAACCGCAATGTTGCGGACTATCTTCGCCGCCGCGTCGTCGCACGGAGGCGCCGGACCTCTCGTTTGAGTTCGAGGATCTGTTGCTGTTGTTCCTTGATGGCGTTGAGCATGGTCCAGATGATTGGATCGCCGTTGACCATCAGGTACCCGTCGGCGTTAGCCGTGACTGCTTCTGGAATTACCTTTTGGACAGCCTGTGCGGTGAAGCCGATGTGCTCACCATTCGGGGTGATGCCGAGAGCGTTGTTGGGCCGATACTCATAGCGTAACGGCTGCAACTTCATCACGGCGTTTAGTCCGCTGTTGAAAGGCCCACGGATGTTTTTCAGTCTTTCATCCGAGAACGCCAGCCACGTATTGCCACCAGTTTTGCTGGCATCGCCATTGACGGACAACTTCTGGTCCGGCGCGTTGGTCCCGATACCGACTCGGTTGCTAGCTGTGAGCACGAGTGGATTGACCGTGAAATCGGCTGCTGCGTTCGCCAATGAGGCATCGGTAGCATAGCCGAAGTACAAGTTGTTATCGATGCCGGTGGCGACGGCCCACGTGTCGTTGGTGGTGGCGCGCCGCAGGTGTAGTGAGCCAACGAAAGTATCTTCAAGCTGCTTGAGATCGACTCTGGCATTGGGAGAGGCTGTGCCGACGCCAACGTTGCCATTGGCCGCGATGTCGAGCGAGCTGGTCGGTGCGCCGGGACGTATGCGGAACGAAAGGCGTGAACCACTAGTCACGTCGCGAACGAAGAAGTTGGCTTCGTTGGCACCGATGTCCCAGGTCTGAGCCGTAAACCCGCCGCTGTTGTTCTGTTCCAGACGAAATGCCGGAGTGTCAGTCGTGTTGACGTGCACGTCCAGAACAGGCGTAGCCGTGCCGATGCCGACGTTGCCGCCACTCGAGACTCTCAGCGAATTGGCCGGTGCGCCGGCGTCGACTTCAAACACGATCGTTCCTGTTTCCGAGTTTCCAGTGGCGCCTTGATCCACGAAGGCCAGAAAACTCCCTCCGCCGCTGGCCGAGCTGTTGGCTCTTATCTGCCAGTTATTGGTGGGAAACCCAGCGCTCGTGCTTGTGTCGTCATACTGGAGACGAGTGTTGTTTTCTTTCATTCGGATCGTGTCAAAGCCAAAGTTTTCGCCATCGACGCAATCAAGTCCGACGCAAGCACTGCCCTGGACGATCAAATCGTCGGCAATCACAAAATCAAAAAAAGGATTCACAACCGGATGATGTCGTCGGAAACCACTCATCGCGGCCGCGGTGTTGGGCCGGAAATTACTTGCCGCCGATCCGTTGATGGGCCGGGAAACTCGCGGCTGCGTCAAACTCGCTGAGCCTCCTTCTTCCAAAGCCCCGTCGACGATGACCGAACCGTTCAGAATCGCGAAACCTCCCGAGACGACGAGCGGCTGGGACGACAATGCGCCGCGTTTAATAAGGTCGCGCCGCACTGCCTCGTCATTGCCTTTAGCGCGCGCCGCGGCCAGCTTTTCTCTGACATCAGACGGGATCTGAGGCGTCACGCGAAGTTCGTAAGAGTATTGACCATCAGCAAATCGTTCGCCTTTCGAGTCGGCAAGTGTAAATTCTGCAGAGCGCCCTTTAAACTCTTTGCGGAAGACTTGGCCGTCAGGCCCGGAAATCGTAAGTGTTAATTCGGAGTGCGGGACAGCAACGTCCCACTTGACGTCTAATCCACTACCACTGATTGTAACCCCTTTGTTTTTGTCATCTGATACTTGCGCCAGCACCAACATGTGGAAGCAGGCGACAACCAATAGCACACGCACAATTGCGTGTACGCTTCTTAGATTTTTCACTGGGGAACCTCCTTTGGAAATCAGCTTGAACGCTGAAACATACAACGGGTGAATAAGGCCTGTATTTCTGAACGAGGATCAGAAGAAGAGGCATATGCTTGGGGGAGCCGGATCTGGGACGGCTTGATATACCAACCCTCGCGCAAAGAGTCAAGGAAAGTTTTGCGTGGTGTCGGGCAGTGGGCCTTCAGCGGACTCTGTACTGGTCCACGGCCTCGTCGCCTCGGGAGTTCCGATTTTGACCAGAGTCCTTAATGATTTGTGCAGCGACTGCACTTGGAAACGTACAAATCCAGACAATTAATAAACTGACAGCCTGGTTGGCCCAAGCCCCCGGGGCGTGTGGACATGAAGTAGAGAGATTTACCGCTGTTTGTAATAAATGGACCGAGCGTCAGGCTAAATGGACTGTTTACGTTTGGTCCGAGATTTTCGGGCTGGTGCCACGGCGAGGACGGGCTTTCTCGACGAGAGACCCAAATATCGACGAAGCCGATGTTTCCCTCCCGCATTGACGCGAAGTACAAGGTCATACCGTCAGTAGAAATGGAAGGCGAAAACTCTCCGTTCGGTCCATTAATTGGTTCACTGAGACGCTCAGGAAAATTCCAGGGTTCGTTTTCGTTCCCGCGTGTGCTGACCCAGATATCCGCGTCGGGGCTAGCTGCAACTGTCGACCTTTCGAAATAGAGAGTATTGCCATCGGCGGATGGTGTTGCAAAAGCCTCGAACATTCCAGTGTTAACCAGTGAACCCAAATTCTCCGCAGGTTTCCAGGGGTGGGCTGGCGATTCACGTGTTGATACGTAAATATCTGCAGCGCCGAATCCACCCGGCCGGTCGGATCCGAAATATAGCGCGTTCCCATTATGTGAAAGACGCGGAGAAAACTCGCTCGCCAGGGGACTGTTAACAGTTGTTGGCAAAGGTTCAGCCGAACCCCACGGATCGTCTGGATTGGTACGCTGCGAGATGAAAAGGTCTTCTTGCTGAGTTATCGGGTCGCGCGTGGCAGTAAAGATCAGTGTCCGTTCGTCTGCAGAGACAGTAGGACCGCCCTCGAATAGAGGTGAATTGATCGTCGGTCCGAGACTTCGTGGCAGGTTGAAAGTGCACACGTGAGCACCGCGTGGAATAGCTACAGTTCTCTTTTCGCTTTGTGCGAAGGTTGTGGTGATCAATATCACTGAGGCGATAAATGTCATCTTCGACGTTCGCCATTGAACAGCTGTGTTCTTCAAGTTCGTTTACTCCTGTTTCGTTTAGTTTCTCCATCCACTAGTCGTTGCTTACCACTGCACGCAGTTGAACCCTTCAAAAAAACATGCGGCTCCGCTGGAGCCGTAATTAGCTTTGGAGGTCATGGCTATAAACATTTGGTCCCTCCGGGACCCAAGGAATGTTCGAACAACACGCTACTCTCTCAAACGGATTGTTGCTCAGCTAAATCTGCGCGAGCTAAAATACGGTTTCCCCCAAAAACTCCGGACCACCTATCCAACCCCAACGCCGATTGCCGCGAAGCGGGCTGACGGTACGCAACGAATGGTTGAAAGTCCTGTAAGTGAGGCTTAGAACTTCTTAAAGTTTCTTAATCCGACCATGAGCGCGCAAAACGCCCGTATTTATGAGTTCGGTCCTTTTCGCCTCGACGCGCAAAGACGCCGTCTCTTGCGTGAAGGCGAAGCCGTGCCCCTGAAGCCGAAAGATTTCGACACGCTACTCGCATTGGTGGAACAGGGCGGTCATGTGCTGCCAAGAGAGGTACTAATGGAACGTGTATGGCCAGGCAGCTTTGTAGAGGAAGGCAACCTGAGCTTGCACATTTCAAACCTGCGAAAAGCCCTCGGCGAGAAAAGGGATCAACACAAGTACATCGTTACTGTGCCAGGGCAGGGGTATGAGTTCGTCGCCGACGTCCGTGAGTTGCAGCGTAATGAGCCAGAGTTACCAGTTACAGAAAGCAGTACAAGCTTACATACCGAAGATTTAACGCCTGGCCACTACCGGCCTGGCACTTTTACACAAAACAAAACACGACTCTTCGCGACCATCAGCCTTGTGTTGGCGTTGGGAGTGGGTGGTTATTACTACAAGACACGGAAAGCCATGGTTGAGACGTCAACCGGTGTCAAATCTATTGCTGTTCTCCCCTTTAAGCCGCTCGCAGCCGCCGACCGGGATGAGACGTTAGAACTCGGAATGGCGGATACTTTGATAACGAGCCTGAGCAACATTAAGGGCCTCACAGTTAGACCTACAAGCGCAGTTCGTCGCTACTCAGGTTTAGAGCAAGACGCGATAGTTGCCGGTCGGGAGCTACAAGTCGAAGCGGTGATCGAAGGAAACATTCAACGTTCCGGTGACCGAGTTAGAGTGAATGCAAGATTGATCCGAATTGCGGATGGCACTGCCTTATGGGCAGAACAGTTTGATGTAAAATTCGGCGATATCTTCAGCGTGCAGGATTTGATTTCGCAGCGATTGACCTCAACTTTTTCTCTAAGATTAACCGGCGAAGAGAAAGAACTAATTTCCAAACGCCGGACGGACAATTGGCAAGCTTATGAGGCTTTTTTGAAGGGTCGATATTTTTACGGCGGTCCGGTTACGCAAGAAGGGCTGCAAAAGAGCATCGACTACTTTGAACAGGCCATCAAGCTGGATCCAAACTACGCCGAGGCTTACGCCGGTCTTGCGAATGCATACATCAGAGGTGGAAGTGTGTGGGGATTCCTTTCGCCGCGTGAGACCTTCCCGAAGGCAGAACCGATTCTGAAGAAAGCTTTGGAACTCGATGAGTCGCTGGCCGACGCGCACGCTTCATTGGCTAGATACCGGTTGTATTACGAATGGGATTGGACCGGAGCCGAAAATGAGTTCAAGCGCGCCATCGAACTGAATCCAAATGTGGCAATAGCGCATCACGAGTATGCGTCACTGTTGCAAGTCTATGGTCAATTCGATAAAGCTGTGGCGGAAAGGGAAATAGCAAGACGACTAGATCCTCTTTCACCAAATGCGGTCGCAACTGTCGGCTATCCGCACTACTTCGCGGGACGTTACGATGAAGCGATCAAACATTTCCAGCAGGCGCTCGAACTGGATCCGAGTTTCTCATGGAGTCACTTATGGATTGGACAGATTTATCTGGAAACAGGGAAACTTCAGCAGGGAATCGATGAAATACAGAAAGCAGTTAAGTTGTCGGGAGGTAATACGCGAGCGATTGCCACGCTTGGCTATGCTTATGCGGTTGCGGGCAAGCGAAACGAAGCTTTGAAAGTAATTGCAAATCTACAGCAACTGGCAAAAGAGAAATATGTGTCGCCATACTACATTGCAGTTATTCATGCGGGCTTAAACAATCGGGATCAGGCGTTTATTTGGTTGGAGAAGGCTTTCGACGAACGCCAACCTTATCTGACTCTCCTTAACTACGAGCCCTTTTTAGTAAATCTCCGCGGAGATGCACGCTTCGATGATCTGCGCAAGCGCATTGGACTCGTTCGCTGACTGACACTGCTGTCTTTGACTTTGCTATGGGCTTGCACAAAAAATCAGAAAATCCCACCGACGGGAGGCGGTGGATTGTTCAGATCCTTTCTAAAAGCAATCCAAACCACCCGCATTTTTGACTTTTGTGCAAGCCTTGGAAATGCGGTTAAATAGTTGCAGTATGCCGATGCCTGAGATTGAACACGGTGGCGCAGTTGTAGAAGAGACAGAGAGTAAGACAAAGCTGGAGCGACCTCCGCTCTATAAGGTCTTTCTACATAATGACGATTTCACCTCCATGGAGTTTGTCGTCTTCATCCTGCAAACTGTATTTAATCACGGCGAAAGCGATGCCGTTCGAATCATGCTAAACGTACACAGGCAAGGTATTGGTCTCGCTGGCGTCTACACTTATGAAGTCGCTGAAATGAAAGTGGACAAAGTCGCGAGCATTGCTCAGGCTAATGAGTTTCCGCTCTTGTGCACGATGGAAGAGGACGTAAGTTCTGGCTAATGATAACAAAGGAACTTGAAAACACTCTAAACCTGGCCGTTGCGGAAGCGACCACGCGGCAACACGAGTACGTAACGTTGGAACATCTGCTTCTGGCGTTGCTCAACGATCCCACTGCGCGCGACGTAATTTATTATTGCGGCGGAAATCTCGATGCTTTGAAGAAGGATATCGAGGAGTTCTTTGCTGCACACAGTGAAATGGTCAATGCAGATCCGAGCACGTTGCCGGAACAGACAATTGCATTCCAGCGGGTGTTGCAGTACGCGTTACTCCAGGCGCAAGCGAGCGAACGACAGGAAGTGAACGGTGGTGGTGTTCTCGCGGCGCTATTCCACGCGCAGCATTCTCATGCAGTGTTTCTTTTAAATAAGCACGGAATCACACGTCTTGCCGTCCTCAAGTACATCTCGCACGGAATCTCTCCGGTAGGTGAAGAGCACGCTGCTGGTGATGTCAACGCCGATGAAGACGATGGAGAAACACGGCCATCCAGAGATCCTTTGAAGGCCTTTACAGTTGACCTGATCGAGCGTGCTGCCGCCGGACAAATCGATCCTCTTATCGGCCGGAACGACGAGTTGCAACGAACGATTCAAGTATTGTGCCGGCGTCGTAAAAACAATCCGGTTTACGTCGGCGAGCCAGGAGTTGGCAAAACAGCCATTGCTGAGGGTCTCGCATTAAAGATCCATTTGGGTGAAGTTCCGGAGATGCTGCGCTCTGCAACTGTGTATGCGTTGGATATGGGAGCTGTTCTGGCCGGCACAAAATACCGCGGTGAGTTCGAACAGAGGTTCAAGGGCGTGATCAATGCGCTAAAAAAGATCTCTGGATCAATTCTTTTCATTGACGAGATTCACACGATAGTCGGAGCCGGAGCCGTTAGCGGTGGCTCAATGGACGCGTCCAATATTCTCAAGCCGGCGCTGGCTTCAGGGGAATTGCGGTGCATTGGGTCCACGACGTACAGCGAGTACAAGGCATCATTTGAAAGGGATCGGGCGCTGGCCCGCCGGTTTCAAAAAATAGAAGTCTCAGAAACGTCTGTGGAAGAGACCGTGGGTATACTGAACGGACTGAAGAGCTACTACGAGGAGTATCACGGCGTGAAGTACAGCCCTGATGCGATACGAGTAGCTGCTGAGATGTCAGCGAAGTACATGCATGATCGGTTCTTACCGGATAAAGCGATAGACGTAATTGATGAAGCGGGCGCGGCATTAAAGTTGAAGTCAACTTTGGGGAAAACGAAACTCGTTCGCACGCGGGACATCGAAACTGTGGTTGCGCGAATGGCTAAAGTTCCCGCTAAGACGGTAGTGAGTTCAGAGAAGGTCCGGCTGGGAGAACTGCAAAGCAAACTACAGGGCGTGATTTTTGGCCAGGTCCATGCGATAGAGCAGGTCGTTCGCGCCATCAAGTTGTCTCGTTCCGGCCTGGGCCAACCCGAAAAACCCGTCGGATGTTTTCTCTTTTCCGGTCCAACAGGTGTTGGCAAAACTGAGTTAGCTAAACAGATTGCGGTGATTTTGGGGGTCGAGTTTATTCGCTTCGATATGAGCGAATACGCTGAAAGTCACACCGTGTCGAGGTTGATTGGAGCACCGCCGGGTTATGTGGGCTTTGATCAGGGCGGTCTACTGACTGACGCGATTAACAGAACTCCGTATGCGGTGTTAGTGCTCGATGAAATTGAGAAAGCGCATCCGAATCTTTTCAACATCCTGCTGCAAGTGATGGATCATGCGACTCTTACTGATAACAATGGCAAGAAGGCTGATTTCAGAAATGTCATTCTCATCATGACGACCAATGCCGGAGGAAGAGAGATTAGCGAGGGTGGCATTGGCTTTCAAAAAGATCAGGGTAAAGGCCAGGGAAGAGGCGCAATTGAGCGAACGTTTAGTCCGGAGTTTCGCAATCGTCTGGACGCGTGGATCGCGTTCAAGCCGTTGGACGCCCAGGTCATTGAGCAGATTGTCGATAAATTTATTGACGAATTGAACCAGCAGCTGCGTGAAAAGAAAGTGGCAGTTAAGCTTTCGCCTGAAGCTCGCTCGTGGTTGGCCCAACGTGGTTTTAATCGACTTTTGGGCGCAAGGCCGATGGCTCGTTTGATCCAGGCGAAAATCAAAGAACCACTGGCCGAAAAGATCCTGTTTGGCCGTGAGTCCATTACCGGCGATGTTTTGGTAGAACTAGAGAAGGACGCACTTTCCTTAAGGTTCCCGGAACGATAAATAATCCGACCCGCTGATGCCCCGTGACAATGAGCTGATTCAATTTTTAGATCCCGCAAAGGCAATTGAAGGCATTGTTGCTTTCGGTGGCCCACTCACCACCACAAATCTTTTGCGCGCTTACTGCAGTGGGATTTTTCCATGGCCGGTCAATGAGTACATTTTGCCATGGTGTTGTCCCGAGGAAAGAGGCGTCCTCGACTTTAACGAGCTGCACATTCCCCGACGGCTTGAACGAACCAGGCGTCAAGCAACATTTCAGTTCACTGTCGATCGGTCGTTTTCGCAGGTAATCACTTACTGCGCCACAGTCTCACGCAAGGGCGAATCAAGTACATGGATCACACGGCAAATGATCCGCGCCTATTGCGAGCTTCACAGGCAGGGCCACGCTCACAGTGTAGAGGTTTGGGATGGTACTGAGCTCGTCGGTGGACTTTACGGAGTAGATGCCTGTGGGAGTTTCTCTGGTGAAAGCATGTTTTCGCTCCGATCGAATGCGTCAAAGTTGGCTTTGCTGTTCTTAATCGAGCACCTAAAAGAACGTGGTCTGGACTGGATTGATATCCAGATGGTGACACCTCACCTGGAAGCGCTAGGTGCGAAAGTCGCGTCGCGGGCGGACTTTCTGGAGAAGCTGACGGCGACGCAAAAACGCAAACTGATCCTGTTTCCTCAGACACCTCAACAGAATCAATCTGATTAAGGGTCAAAATAAATTGGGAACGTACTGTAGGGGCGGCCCTCCGTGGCCGCCCGTGGCTTTGATAGATCGTGTTGCAAAAGATTTCGTCAAAACCACGGGCGGCCACGGAGGTGTTGATTGTCAAGACATCCTTTACAGTTTGTTATCACGACATCCTTTACAC
>DASYSD010000056.1:0-27396 GCA_036003745.1 Pyrinomonadaceae bacterium | reverse complement strand
AAGTAGTCTCGTATTTGCATCCGCACTGAACTTTAAGCCGGACGGTACGGTTCCTGCGGACGCCCAGGCCTCGGAAGGTCTGAATCCTCAATTTGCTCCGCAGATCTTTCTTACTCAGCTTCCCGCCACAACGTCGAATACATTTAGTCGGCTAACGAACACGGGGACGTTTGCCGGCGGAACGCGACCGATGACATCTGATTCCCGTACGCGCATGGCTTTCGCCATACCATTCGATTTCGGAGGAGGTAATGCGGATGGAGGGCAGGAGATCTTTTATCTGCTGAGTCCGAGAGTCACTGCGCAATCGGCGGCTGTGCTGAGTTTCTTCACCGGCGCGAGCGAAATGCCGGTCGCAGCTGCAACTCCGGTTCCCAGCCCTACCCCAACACCGACACCTACGCCAAGTCCGTCTCCAGATGTGGCATTAGGTTTGGCTCCAGGTGAGTTAAGCATCGCTCGATCAACCGTGAGTTTGGCACCTGGCAATGCACTAGCAACTGGGATCTTGTCAGAAACCAAACGTAGCCCCGCGCTGCCGATTGAACTAAATGGAGTCTCAGTCGGCGTCAATGGTGGAGCAGCGGGTCTCTACTTTGTTGGTAACGCTGAAAAGCAGATCAATTTTGTAATGCCGGTTAGTGCAGCAGCTGGGCTCGGAAACGTAGTAGTTAACATTTTCGATGTGAGTGCCAATACTGACACTTCTCTGCGCGGTCTCGTTCAAGTTGTGGCTGCGCAACCCGATATCTTCTCAATTGGTGGCAACGCGACGGCAGTGAATGTTACCAATCCAAACATGCGATTGGATCCGCCTTTCAACGTCACTTCGACTGACGCCAGTGGGGCCACGGTTCCAACTGTCGTTGAGTTGACTTTGACGGGTGTTCGCCTGGCGGCGAAATCTGAAATCACCGTCACTGTCGGCTCAACGGCGATTAGTGGCGATGCCATCGTGCTGGTGAAATCGAATCCTGAAATGCCTGGGTACGACATCGTGAATTTCACTTTGCCGGCTTCCCTTGCGGGAGCGGGTGATGTAACGGTGATCGTCACGTTCATAAGGAGCGGAATTACAACTACGAGTCGATCAGCTACCACACCAACAGTTAGCGCGCCAAAAATACATATAAACTGACCCCTTCCGCCTTATGGAATTGCAAAACCCGCACGGCCGTGTCGGCTGGCGCGGGTTTTGATTTTGGCCCCAATCCACGAAATTTTGAGTGGTCCCAAAGCTGGAGCGTGATACCATGTCGCACTGGCTGGCACGCCTACCCAGCATCCGACTAGCAAGTTTTACAAAGCGTCCTCTCCCGGAAAATCTTGATGCAATACCCCCTATCTCTGATCGTGATGCTTTCTCTGCTTTCGAGCCTCGGCTCGCCGGTCCGATTTGAGATCCGTGACTCTTCCGAACTTGAACCGACTGCCCAAACGGCTCGTCAAATAAAGTGGCCGAGACGAACGATCGAAGTCGCGTTCTCAAACTCGTTACTTTCCCCGGGCGCCAACATTAAGTCGGGTAGCGATGTAGTAGGAGCCGCACGCCGGAGCCTGGCCCATTGGTCCAGCATGGCCAATATTAATTTTGTGGTTACGTGGTCGTCAACCAACACCGTAAGTCCCCCGGCGGGTGGCGATGGGATCAGTCTTATTACCGTCGCTGACACTGTTGAAAACCAAGAGTTCAACGCTGACTCAACTACAGGCAGGACACGCGTTTTTTATGACCCAGAGACTGGCGCAATTGCTGAGGCCGACATCTGTATTAACCCACGTCCAAAATCGGAAGAGGGTGCAGACCTACAGTTCTCGACAGACGGTTCGCTCGGTACTTACGATCTTCAAGCAACCTTCACTCACGAAATAGGACATCTTCTAGGACTTGATCACTCTGCCGTGTTGGCCTCGACGATGCAAAGTCGCCAGGCATTCAATGGCACCTTCGGATTGCCGGCACTTACGGAACGGACACTGAGCGAAGATGATCGGCAGCGTGTTCGCAGTCTCTACGGGCCAAAGCAACGTCTGGGTAGGATTGAAGGTCGCTTGATCGACAATCGGGTTCCCAACATCGTGTCACCACTGAATCCTGCGAATGTCTGGGCCGAGAATTTGGCTACCGGTCGAGTTGTCGCAAGTGGTGTCACAAACGAAGACGGCAATTACAGACTAGAAGGCTTAGCGCCCGGACAATATCGAGTTGTCGTCGCCTCAAGGGAGGATAGCTCCGCGACTACTGCTCAGCGTTTCCGCAGTTTTGAAGTGTCGAATCAAGTAGTTGTAAAAGCAGATCTAGCAACAACGTTGAATTACAACCTCGTTCCTCCGCAGAGTGCGTTGCCGAGTCTGAATCCGCGACTCATCGGACTAAATGCGGAGTTATCGACCGTTCCGTTGCCGCTCGAACCTGGTAAGAAATTCAAACTGTACTTGGCCGGCGAAGGCATCGATCAAGTGCCCGGCAGTAGTATCACTATTAACTCGCCCTATTTTGTCGTTGACCCTTCGAGTCTGGCGCGCGAACAGATGGGCACAACTTTTCCAGTAATCAGCTTCGATGTAACTGCGCTACCGAATGCTCCGTTCGGCGACTACACCGTCAAGTTACAGTCGAACTCGGGTGAAACAGCGTTTGTTCCCGGCGCGCTTACCATAGATCCAGGTGTTGCGTCTTCGGCTACCAACCCGATCGACGATCATCGGTACTTCATTACGCGGCAGTACGCGGATCTACTTGGACGCGAGCCGGATGAGGCAACGATTGAAAAACTCAGCGCGCAGTTTTCACAGTGCGGATCCCGCACTGATTGTTTGCGCGCACGCCGGTTGGACATCTCTACCTCGCTGCTGATTCAGAACGAGCTGCCGACTACTGGTGTTTTTTTGCATGGGCTTTACACTGTCGGCTTAGGACGCCGTCCACGCTTTGCGGAGTATGAGAACGATCGAAACGCAATCAATAATCACAACGCCGAGATCGAGCTTAGTCGTCTGGCTTTGGCACTTACTTTCGTACAAAGAGGCGAATTTGAACGTAAGTATCCGAACACTATGAAAGCCGGTGAGTTTGTAGATCAGCTATTGAATGCCGTCTCACAAAATGCGAGTGTTGACCTCAAAGCCGAGCGCCCAACATTGATTGGTCTCTTTGATGGAACGAACGCCGGACGTGCAGCAATTCTGGCGCGAACTATCTCCCAGCCGACCGTAGTAGATGCTGAATACAATCAGGCCTTCGTTTTAGTTCAGTATTTCAGTTATCTTCGCCGCGATCCCGACGATACTGGTTTCAACTTCTGGGTCAACACTCTGAAGAGCAAGCCACTTCGCGATCCTGATTCAGCGCGACAGATGGTCTGTACGTTTCTCACCTCCTCCGAATTCCAAAATCGCTTTGGCATGGTCACAACGCACCACAGTGGCGAGTGTGGGAATTAAGGCCGACCGTACAATCCTTGAGTTGAAAAGAAAAAAATCATTGGTCATATATCATTATGACCAATGACTCCGTTCCTTCTCACCGCAAGCCACCCTTCGAAGTGCTATATTAACCACGCTATTACAATCCCGTTAATCATCCATCCTGAAGTTAATTGAAAGAACGCCTTCTTAACTATTTAGCCTGCCCCGGTTGCCAGGAATCGTTTTCGCTCCTGGTGAAGGAATCCGTCGAAGCTGAGATCATTGAGGGCGAGCTTCGTTGTGTGAAGTGCGGTCGAGCGTTTCCTATCTCCGGCGGTATTCCTCGCTTTGCAAGTTTGGAAGAAGTTGAAAGTGACAAGCGTGCAACGGCAGCAGGGTTTGGTTGGCAATGGACTCATTTCACTCACGAAGACAAGCGTTACGCAGCACAATTGTTAGGTTGGATTAGTCCGGTTACTCCCGAGTTCTTCAAGGATAAAGTTGTCCTCGAAGGTGGTTGTGGCAAGGGTCGCCACACTCAACTCGCTGCGGCTTGGGGTGCACGCGATGTGATTGGAATTGATCTTAGCGTGGCGGTGGAAACGGCGTACGAAGCGACGCGTCAGAATCCAAATGCTCACATTATTCAAGCAGACATTTATAACTTGCCTTTTCCAAGAGTTTTTGACTACGCGTTCTCGGTCGGAGTTCTACATCATCTGCCCGATCCAAAAGCTGGTTTTGAATCCTTGGCGTCGAAGGTAATGTCGAGTGGTCATATATCCGCGTGGGTTTATGGCGCGGAAAATAATGAGTGGATTACTCGTTGGGTCAATCCCATTCGCGAGAAGTTGACCTCAAGAATGGACCGGCGCGTCCTGCTGCAGCTATCAAAGATTCCCACGGCGAGTCTCTATCTTGCGACCAAGCTACTCTACGGCCCTCTAAATAAGAGCAAAAGGGGTGCGTCGATTGCGCGGTATCTCTTTTATAACGATTACCTCAAGACGCTTGCGTCCTTCGGTTGGCAGGAGCAACACACAATTGTCTTTGATCACCTTGTCGCACCGACCTCCTTTTACTTGTCGCGAGAGGAATTCGACACCTGGTGGAGCGACATCAGGGCTGGGGACGTTGTTATCAGTTGGCACAACAAGAACAGTTGGCGAGGATTCGGCCGGATCGACATAGGATAAACTAGCGCTACACCATGATCATCTGGAGAACTCTGCAACTTAAATCTCTCAACACGACAAGCTGAAGCATATCGGACATTCTTCTTTCGTGATTTCAGCGCAAACAGCACAGCGGAGTATTTGGCAACCACTCTGGCAACTGCCTCGACGCGGTGAGCTAATCTTCTCGCTCGCCAAGAGAGATCTGTTGGCGCGTTACAAAGGATCGGTGCTGGGAATAGTTTGGGCGGTGGTAACACCTATTGTGACGATTGCCATTTTCACATTTATCTTTGCAGGCATCTTTGGCGCTCGTTTTGGAGCTAGCAGTTCGAACTGGGACTACGCACTGTACCTGTTCTGCGGTTTGATTCCCTGGACAATGTTTCAGGAAACCATTCAATTATCTGCTACGACAATTATTAATCACTCGAACCTGGTTAAGCGCGTCGTTTTTCCACTCGAGACTTTGCCTGTCGCACAGGCGCTTTCAGCACTCGGCAATCAGTTGTTCGCGACCATCGCGCTGTTTCTGGGCTTGATCGTGATTCAACATCAAGTTCACGTGACTTCTTTTTGGTTTCCGGTGATTCTTATTCCGCAACTGTTGCTCACGATTGGAGCGGCCTGGTTGATTGCTTCGCTGGGCGTATTCCTACGCGATATTGTGCAAGGTGTCTCGCTTGTGTTGATGGCCTGGATGTATCTAACGCCGATTATTTATCCTGAGTCGATTGTGCCCGATCGTTTTCGTGGCTGGATAAACCTTAATCCTTTCACGGCGTTGGTGCGGTGCTACCGGCGAGTCTTTCTGGAAGGTCAGGCGCCTGATTGGTCAGGCCTTGGTTACTTCACCGTTGTTGCTGTGGTAGTTTTTGTATTTGGTTATTGGTGGTTCGCGCGCACACGTAAGAATTTTGCCGACGTGCTTTAGCCTGTCCGATATGCTTTAGCTTGTCGACGTGTGAAGAAGAAATTCAGCCGCAGATTTACGCAGATAAAGGGGTCGGAAGAGGAGTGACTACTCTCGTATTCCTTACCTTTTTATCTATGCTTATCTGCGTAAATCTGCGGCTGAACTCTTTCTTCACACATCAACAAGACAGACGCATATCGGACAACGCTTGGCAAAATCTTCATCACAGTAGTAGCATCCGGGCTATGCAGACTATTCGGTTTGTGGTGCTGTTGGTTTTGAGCGCGAGTTCATATTCGTGTAGCCGAACGAGTCGCATAACCCTGCTGACGCCCACGGCAAGTGCGCAAGAGCGCCGCACAGTGTCGGCGACTAGTGCAAAAGTCGACTTTGCGAGCCAAATCGAGCCGCTGCTCAAGGCGAAATGTAAGTCCTGTCACTTTAGCGGTGGCAAAGTCTATGACAAACTCCCCTTTGATCGCCCTGAGACCATCAAAACCCTGGGAACGAAACTCTTTACACGTATCCATGACGAAAACGAGCGCAAGCTAATCCGTGAGTTTTTGTCGCAAGAGTAGCTACTCACCACATTCCACTCTGAATGCTCTACATCCTTCTGCTCATTCTGATCACGGGAGGTCTGTTCTACCTCTTTGGCAATCGGACGAACCTGTTTCCTGCCAAGAGACTCACCCGTGGACAGGAAAATGCTAATTTAATCAAAGTACTTCTTGAGCTTGATGACGAGCCACGCGAACAACTCTTCAGCCTCTACAAAGAGCAATTCGGCGACAATGCAGCGCGCTACGCTCGGCAGACGTACGCTAAATGGAAAGCGGGAACAGTTCGACCGAACAAACAAACCTTTCGACGTTTCCTAATTAACCTGCCGCAGGTAATGAGTTTTGACCTGAAGTGCGAGGTCTTGCGTGAGCTCCGCGAGGCATATTGCGCTCACGATCACTATAAGCTCACGGTGTCCAAGAACGACTGGAAAGCAAAGCTAACGCCCCTTATGGAAGGCATAGTGGAGAAAGCGATGAACGCAGAACTACCGGCCTCGCTTCAGCATCGCCTAACCTGGCTGGCCGAAGATGATGTGACTGTTGCTAATGCGATTCTGGCAGCCTCGCAGGCACAGCAGTCCATGAATGCACTCTCGCTGTTAGAAAAGGAGTTCTCAAATATCGACCAGTTGCTTGATAATGCTCGTGGCTCCGGCAAAGTTACGCATCTGCTGCGATTGCCGCTGGGGACAATCAGCTTGCAAATAAAGAGGGGAAGCAGGGATGAATGACGAAAACCATGATCTCTAGTTCCACAAAAGCTAAGTAGTCACGCGCACTATGTTCGATTCACATGTCTAGCTGTGATACGCGAGCCCACCGAAGCCGCTCTTGTTTGCAATTCGACCTGGTGCCGCTTCCAATCGGTCGACAGACATCCATATGTGTCTTGACCGATGACTTCGATGCTATAGCGTTCCCTCTTCCCGTCCACGATCAAATCGCTGGGCTGACGATTTTGGGGTAACAGCATGCAAATTCTTCCCATTCCCGGAGAGTTGCTTTCGTAAGTTAACGTTAAGGTTTCAGATTCTCGCTGGTAACCATATCTGTAATTAATAAACTTCGCTGTGGCTGGTTCGTATAAATGCAGTTCGGCTGATCGATCTCCTAACCGGATTCTTAGATCCAAGACGTTGTACCTTTGGTAAATACCATAAAGCCCTTGGAAAACAGCTCCTGCCAGAGCTCCAGCGCTGCCGACGTAATTAGCGCTTCCCATTCCCTTCCCATCTCGCGTGTGCCACTCGTAAAGCCCGTTGTTCGAAACGGCCTTAGCGGCTAGTTCGACTAACTGATGCTGCGCTTGTCGCGAATGGCCTCTTTCAAATTCGGCCAAAAGAAACCGGCCTGCGAACCAATCCCATTGCCCGCCGTTTTGGTACTTATATTCCTCGTTTACGGCTGGATGCTGAAAGAAACCTCTCGGGTAGGGCGGCAATAAAACACCTGCGATCGTAGAAAACCCAAACTTCGCCTGGAGTCGTTCGGCTACTTCAAAGATCCGAGCTGATTGGGCATCATCAGCAACTGAATAAAGAACCGCCAGTGCGTTTCCCCCCATTGCGAAAATATTCGATTCGTCGTGGGCGGTCTTGGAAAAAGGTGTGAGCTCAAGATGGACGCGGTAGAACCCTCTATCTTGCTGCCAAAGATATCTGTTCATGTTCCGCTTAACCGCCGCTGCTTTTTCTTGCCAATATGCGGCCCGGCCTGGTTGATTCAGCGCTAGATAGATTTCGCGTAACTGGATAGCGGCGCGATAAAACAGAACGTTAGTATAGAGCGCCGCAACTACTGGTGTCTTATCATCCAGATAGATGGATCGTTGATCGGGATAGACTGGGCTCACGTCTCCCCAATCGGCTGTGAACGCATTGGTGATGAGTCCATGACGATGATCGAACCTGGCTCTGATCAGGTACATGAGAGAACGATCGAGCCGACGCACGATCGATTCTCGCTTGAGTTTTTTGCGCAGCCATCTCGAGTCGCCAATTATTTGAAAGATCTCGTAAGCGGCGTTAACCGCGCTTGTTTCTTGGTCGGCTTCGGTTGTGTTCTTGTCCGCGGAAATAACGATAGGCTTAAGCGCTCGGCTTCTTGCGCGATAGACCTCTTTGGTTTTCGGGGCTCCAGCAACAAATTGAGTACGATCTCCCGATGCAACCCAGTCATTTAGACTGCCGTCATCGCTTTGATAAAAGAGATGTTCCTCGAGCCAACTGACCAGATGCGCGGAGGAGTAGTAATAACGTGAAACCGGAATGACGGTCGCGCTATCACGCAGCCAAATCTGCGGATATGCATCGCCTGCCCCAAAGCCTGCCACGCCGCCGCTTTGCCCTTGAAACCGTATTTCAGTGGCTTTAAGACCACGTTGGAAAAACTCCTGTAGGCGATTCAGAGATTCGTCGCGGGTTGAATATCGCGTTTGGCGTTGGTTAACGAAATCTGTTCGGTCAACCGGCTCGGATTGGTTCTGTTCCACCAGATGAAGGACTGGCGAAAGCCTTTTTGAATTCGTCGCCGTCTGCGCAATCGAGCCAGCGAGCGCGAACGAGATTGAACTTAATACGATGGCTTTGATGACGTTGCTCATTTTTGTGCGTGCGCCGATAGGCCCTGACATGCGCCGGCTTGTTCACTACAAAAAGTCCCGAGGCTGGCCATTCGCAAAATGGCCAGCCCCGAAGTGACTTACGCGAAAGCTACTGTCGATAGAATCTAGAACCGGTTGATGTATTCGGGCGACTCGATAAATCCTCGAACAATTATGTTCTGAATTAGGTCTACATTATCGGAAAGATTGAAGCGGTTGTTGTGAAAAATGAAACCGCAGGCGTTCGGGTCACCAGTGCCAAAATAATTTGCCGGGTCATGACAATCTTCGGGCTCGCGTCGCAAATAACCAAAGTATTCCATCGTCACAAACGCCGGCTTGTAGAACTTGGCATTTACTTCCGCGCTTTCTGCCACGATCTGCAAGACTTGGGCGCGTGTGGACGCGGCGGCAATTGCGCTTTGTGTCGATGACGACAAAGTCACGCCGGCAGTGTTCGCCAACGCATTCCCGAAGGAAACAACTGTCGGATAGGTACTCGTTGGATAAAGCGCGACTACTTCCGGCCGCTCAACAAATGCAGCCGTCAGGGCTGCCTTCTTGGCCGGATCAGGACCGGTACGGTCGTCCGGACTTGTGATAGCCGCCATGTCGGTCATGAATTCGGGGTAGTGTGGGCGGTTATTTCGGTTTGGATCATTTTTGATGGGAAGTTCTGCCGCGGTGATCGGCCGCTGCCCAATCGCCACCATGTATAAATACATGATGTAAGCCCCTTTGGCCTGAAACTCGGGCGAGCGGAAGAAGTTCGCCGACAGTGCGCCACGAGTATAGCGTAGGCACTCGGCGTCACTGGGAGCACAGCCGTTCAAAATGTCGACGTAGAATTGTAGTCCGGCCGCCTCTGGGAACCGGCGCAGAAAATCAACATATTGCTGCTGAATAAAAAAGTCGCTATCGTTTATAGTAATGATCGTAGGCGGATTCGTGCCGGGCCGGATGCGTAGCGGCTTGACCTTTATTGTTCCGTAAAACAGATCAGAGGGGAGGCCAGGCGTCTCGGTTACGATGGTCAACGTGGGAGCCTGAGCAACTACGGTTAAGGAGAAAACCGCAACGATAAACAACGTGGCCAAAAACTTTTTCATTTTGTTTAGACTCCTCAGAATGCGGGACTTGGTAAGCTTTACAGCCTGAGGCAAGGCTGGCTAGTAAAAAAATACGCTTCCGCAAAGCCCTTTGTCAACCAAATCCTTCGTTTGCGCAGTTTACTCCGAACCTACTAAACTTCCAAAATCCTTTACGATAGACTCGACATCCTAAAACGCGCCGCGACCAATCAAAAACCAATGTTTTCCACTAGCAATTCTGACATAAACGTGGATCAGTTGATGCACGAAATCCGTGCGACTGTTGCCCAACGCAGGGAAATTACATCGCCGGAACCGAACTTCCTTCTACCAACGCAGGTAGAAGCGATGCCTGTCTCCCAAAACGGCGAGTCAGCCTTTGATCTACAGCCACAGTTCGAACCCCACCCCAACAGCGAATACCACGTCAACGACTTCCTGAAATACCACGGCGCGGCCTTCGTACGGAACGCTTACCTCGGTCTGCTGAAGCGGCCGGCGGATCCGCTCGGCGCCGATCACTGTTTAGCCGTCCTCGCGTCGGGCCAGCTGAATAAACTGGATGTACTGGCGCAGCTGCATTCCTCGCCGGAAGGAAAGGCCGCCGGCGTAACGGTTGATGGGCTTGCCCTGCCTGCATTTATTAGGCGGATTCAGCGTGTGCCGTACCTTGGTTACCTCGTCGGCTTGGTAATAGCTGTTGCCCGTTTGCCGAACTTGCATCGCCAGTTACGGCAGTCGGAATTTCACTTGCTGGCGAGACAAGACGAATTGATTGCCCATTACGACTCGCTGCAACGTCGGCTTTCCCACGAGTTCGGAGACGCGATCGTCGGCTTAAAGAAGAATCTCGAGCAGCGGCTGGACACATTGCGCGTCGACATTGTTGCCTTGCAGCAGGAGTTGAATTCCACCGCGCGCACCGCCGTTGAAAACGAGCGTAATCAGCGGCATCAAATCGTGGCGCTCAAAGCAGCAACAAACGAACTGCGCACTCGGCTGGACACGCAACAGCACGAATTGACACTCCGCCAACGGGAACTGAGCGAGCAGATTTCTTCGCAGACCCGACAGCTCGAGTTGCTTCATCGGGAAGTCACTGAGCAGCTGCCCAGGGCGTCCCTTTCGCCACTCCTTTCGGACGAGGAATCACAAACGCTCGATCGGCTGTACGCGGCTTTCGAAGATCAGTTCCGCGGTGATCGCCAAGAGATT
The DNA here is from genome assembly GCA_036003745.1 of Pyrinomonadaceae bacterium. GTDB lineage: Bacteria > Acidobacteriota > Blastocatellia > Pyrinomonadales > Pyrinomonadaceae > PSRF01. The sequence continues at coordinate 16,423 of DASYSD010000056.1, read as the reverse complement.
AAAAGCCGTGTCCGAGTTTATGTGCCGGTCCTTCGAGATGCAGGGATCCAAACGGGCGTGCTCGACCTCGGATGCGGGCGCGGGGAATGGCTCGAACTCATGCGCGATGAAGGCATCGACAGCTATGGCGTGGATCACAACCAAGTTTTCGTCAGGCAGTGCCGACAGTTGGACTTGGACGTCATTGAAAGCGACGTGATTCATCACTTGCAGACGTTACCAGACTCGAGTCTCTCAGCAATCACGGCGTTCCACATTGTCGAGCATGTATCGTTTCCGCAGTTGCTCACGATGCTTAATGAAATCACGCGAGTGCTCAGGTCTGAAGGTATGGCAATCCTCGAAACCCCAAATCCTGAAAACTTCATAGTGGGCAGTCACACCTTTTACACCGATCCCACGCATCGCAATCCGATTCCGAGCGCGACGCTGAAATTTCTCCTTGAGTCGTGCGGGCTGACGCATACCGAAGTACTGAAGTTACGTCCATGGGACGCGGCGAAAATCGCCGGCGATGAAGAAATCGTCAAGCGCTTTAACGAATACTTTTACGGTGCGCCCGACTATGCCATTGTGGCGCGAAAACTCTAGCCACCAACACCGGCAAATGTTGCAGAAGGACATCGTTATCGTAACTCCATGGCTCGGCAGTTTTGCCGGTGGAGCTGAATCGTTGGCGAGGGGCATGGCGCGGGAGTTCCGACGGCGCGGCCTAAACACGATCGTCTTTACAACCTGTTCTCGATCGCCATACCACAGTTGGTGGAAGGATTACTACCAGCCGGGCACCTACAATTTCGAAGGCGTTCAGGTACGCAGATTTCGAACGAACCTGAACCAATCTCCCTACAAGGACGTAATCCTCAAGATTCACGCTCAAAATGCCTTGACCGCAGGCGATGAGGAGGATTTTTTCAACTTCGGCATCAACAGTAACGAACTCTGTGACGCCCTCGGCGAACTAAGTCCAGAGCGTTATGAGGTTCTGGCGCTTCCATACTTTCACGGCTTAACTCATTCGGCCGTAAACGCCTATCCTGGTCGGGTGTCGTTGGTGCCGTGCTTCCACGACGAACCGCAATTCTATTGGCGAGCGACGGAACGTTTGCTGGTCAACGCTAAACACATCTTCTACAACTCGCCCGAAGAAAAAGAAATGACCATCAAGCAATATGGGCGAACTGTAGGTCGCAGCGTTGTTGAAGGCACGGTCGCGGGAGTTGGGATTGAGCTCACTGAGGCTACTGACGATCCGCTTCCCGCCCAATTGTCATTGCCGGCCAATTATTTTGTGTACGCCGGTCGGAAGGAACGCGGAAAGAACGTGCCTCTGCTTTGTGACTGGTTCACGGAACACGTCCGACGGACGCAAACGACAATGAAGCTGGTGTTCATTGGCGGAGGCGATAACGATCTGCTCCCTCGAAGCGACCATTTTCTCGATCTGGGTTTTGTTTCGGAAGCAACGAAGCAAGAGGTGATCACACGTTCAAGGGCCATGGTGAACCTTTCTAACAACGAAAGTTTTTCGATTGTAATTATGGAGGGATGGCTCCTCGGGGTTCCCCCAATCGTGTCGGCTGAATGTCCCGTGATGAAAGGGCACGTGCGGAGATGTAACGGAGGTTTATACGTTTACAGCTCGGACGAGTTTTCGGCGGCTCTGGATTATCTTGTCCGAAACGATGCGATCCGCGATCAATTGGCAAGCAACGGTCGACGATACGTGGCACGAAACTTTTCGTCCGACGCAGTGCTGGCCCGGTATCTGGCCACGTTCGCTGAACCGCAATGTTCGGTGGCTGGCTGATGCCGCGATATTCTCAGCGGGCAATCCTATTCTGAGGATGCGGAAACTCTGCAGATGAAAATACTAATTGATGGCCAGACGTTGAATACGCCTGAGCTCAATAGGGGAATCGGCACATACGTAAAGAACACAGTGGAGAATATGCTCGCCTTTGATTTCGTAAATGACTTCTATATCGATGTAGACAGCGCAAACGGCCTGGACCATTTCTCACCTTGGGCGCAGCAAAAACTTTCAGTCATCCCGCAACCGAAAGGCAGGTCCTCTTCGGCGGTTGAGTATTCTGAATTTACTAACGACGCGATTAAAAAAGCAGGAATCGATTTGTACTGGTCGCCTAATGCACTAATGACTAATGTGTTCCTTCCGACTCCCGAGGCCACTGATTGTCACTTCGTGGCGACGATTTTTGACGTAATACCAGCGGTCATGAAAAAGCAGTATCAGAAAGCCTGGCCGGCGAAGGTTTTCGAAGAATATCAAAACAAGCTCGAGCTGCTGGAACGGGATTACGATCTTTTGATCCACATCTCAGAACGTACAAAATCCGATTTTATTAGAACCGTGCGGGCCAGCCAGAAACGTCACGTCGTTACCCCTTTGGCAGCTGCCCCGGCATTTCGACCATATCCGTTTCCAGAAATCCCAGGAGGAAGGGATTACATTCTTTACCCAGGCGGCTTTGATCCAAGAAAAAACATGGATCGCGCCGTCGAAGCGTTTGCGGAAATGCATAAACGGTACGCCGACGACAAAAGTATAGGCGCAATTCGGTTGCTGATCATTTGTCAGACGCACTCTTCGGAGGCGCGCGAAATGATGAACCGCGCAAAGACTCTGGGCCTCGCGGACAAACTTGAGTTGTGCGGCTTTGTCAGCGATTTGGATCTAATCACGCTCTATCAAAAGGCACGCTGTCTTTTTTTCCCGTCGTTGTATGAAGGATTTGGTCTTCCGGTGCTGGAGGGTTTAGCTTGTGGTATTCCGGTAGCAGCTTCAAACACATCGTCAATCCCCGAAGTGGCAGGCAACCTTGCGACGTATTTTGATCCACTCGACGTAGTAGACATGGCCAGTAGTCTTTATCAAACATTGAAAGCGCCGGTCGATCTTGAATCGAGGATGCTGCGGCATGAGTATTCGAAACGGTTTTCCTGGCAGTCGACCGCGGTGCTGACCTTGCAGACTTTCGCAGATTGTGCGCAGGGTTTGATGGAAAGCAATGCTTCTTGGGCCGTCACAAATGAGTAACGACGCCGGTCAACCAGAGTTCATCGACGTCCGCGAGCTCATGACGAACGTGAGCGTTGAAGAACTGTGTCTCGCGGCTGAAGAGTTCTTTGCTCGACGACTTAGTTGGGACAGCCTACAGGCAAAGCCCTTTGCAGAGATCGATGAAGCGCCCGAGTTGCTTATTGGTTTCGGTCAGGTATTGCGAGGCTTGAACTTGCTGCCGGATATGAGCGTGCTCGACTTCGGCGCTGGATCTTGCTGGACCTCTCGTTTCCTGAGCCAGTTGGGCCTCAAGGTGATTGCCCTCGACGTCTCGTCGTCAGCGCTCAAGATGGGCCGGAAGCTTTACCAACGGCACCCTCTCATCGGCAAACAACCTAAACCAGAATTTTTACTTTTTGACGGCAAGCGGATTAATTTGCCTAACCAAAGTGTGGACCGGATTAGTTGTTGGGAAGCTTTTCATCATGTCCCGAATCCGGATTTGGTAATAAAAGAGATGGGACGAATTCTAAAAGTGGGTGGCATCGCCGGCTTTTCCGAACCAGGGCCGCATCACTCGAAATCCGAGCAATCGCAACACGAGATGCGAACCTATCGGACAATCGAAAACGATGTGAACGTCCACGAGATCTGGGCAGCTGCACGGAGCGCCGGGTTTACTGATATGAGATTGTCTGTTTTTAATGCTGATCCGGTAACGGTGTCGCTTGAAAAATTTGACCACTTATTGAGCGGCATCGATACCGGAGAAGCATATTTGGCGGCACTGCGTAGGCAGATGCAAGAGCGTCGCCTCTTCTTTCTCATCAAGGGTGACACTACGTTGCCTGCGGACAGCCGCCGGCGAGATGGGTTGCACGCGGACTTAGAAATAGAGCCCTCGGCCGCGACCATTCGAAAGCAAGGCTCTGTCAATCTAAAAGTGCGCGTAAAAAACACCGGACAAAGCATTTGGCTACCCACGCATGAGGAACCAGAGCCATGGTGGAAAAAAGGGTGGCTCGCGCGTTTTGGAAAACGACGCTATATGGGGCCCGACAGAATACCACCGCGCGTCGGCGGTGTACGTTTCGCAATCCAACTCCAAGATCATGCGGGCAATTTGATCGATAGGGATTACTTTCGCTATCACCTTACGCGTGGCGAGGGGCGTGGAGTCACGCCCGGCGAGACAATTGAATTTGAGGCACGTGTTCCGATGATGCAGGCAGGGAAGTATATTCTTAAATGCGGTCTGGTCAGCGAATTTGTATGCTGGTTTGAAGATGTCGGCTCGGAACCTGTTCATATGCCGATTACAGTTGTTCGCTAACTCCACTTATCGAGTTGACCTGAAAACATGTTGCGTCGTCAAACCCGCAGTGGTCGCTTCGAAGCATCGGTAACCCGCGTTCAGAAGTATGTGGCTGGTCGTCTCGTAATCCGTGAACCATTAATCTTTCTGGCGTTCGCGGCGCTAACCGCTGTGATGATGTGGCCCTGGATTCTACACTTGCGGGACGCCGTGTCTGACCGCGGGGATGCTTACGCCATTGTCTATTGGCTTTGGTGGGATTATCACCAGACGTTTCACGACCCGTTGAACCTGTTTCACGCGACCGTATTCTATCCCTACCAATATACAATGGCCTTCACTGAAAACGATTACGGTGTGGCGCTGTTGTTCTTTCCTCTGTTTGCTTTGGGCTTGCGCCCGATTACCGTTCACAGCATCGCTACGTTTACGGCGTTCGCCTTTGCAGGCTACGGCATGTTTCGTCTTGCCCGGACGTTGACAGGTTCATACGGCATCGCCTGGATTGCCTCGCTGATTTTCGCGTTTGTTCCCTATCACTTTCAGCGATTGCCCCACTTGCATTTGATATTTACAGGTTGGATCCCTCTGCTGCTCGAGGCGTTGGTACTGTTTGCCCGCCGGCGAACGTGGGGAAGCGCTTTATGGCTGGTATTGGCTTTTGTGATGAACGCGCTTACGGCCATTACCTGGTTTATTTTGACTCTGTTGCCGCTGATTCTAAGCGTTGCCTTTCTCCTGGCTTGGAATGGCCTGAAGCGTGACCGGTCGTTTTGGATCCGCGGGGCAACGGCGATGTTGCTGGCTGCTGTCGTGCTGTTGCCTTTTCTGCTGCCTTATTATTATGTGCACAAAATGTATGGCTTCGCGCGTAACCCGCAAGATGTCAGCAACCTGTCGGCCTATCCTATTCATTGGCTGGCCGCCAGCGAACGAAACAAACTGTGGGCGGGCCTGGGCGGCAAGGACGCCATCGACGAATTCACGCTCTTTCCCGGCTTCTTCCCGCCGCTTCTCGCTTTCGCAGCGTTCTTTTTGATTAAGCCCCTGCACCTGCAATCACGCTTGGCTCAATTGAAGCTAGCTTTTCAAAAGCTGAAGCTGCCACTCTCTGCAAGAGCGCTGGTAGTTCTTTTGGATTTGATAGCTTTCACCTTTTTATTCGTCGCCCTTCTCACAATCGGCTACAGCGGCATTCACTTTCGTTTGTTCGGGCATGAACTGTTCAGGAGCACCCATGCTGTTCGCCCGCTGCTGTTCTGTCTGATAACCCTCACTATTCGACTGCTCGTTGCCTATCCGGAAATGTTTCATCGGGTACGGAGCCTAAAGCAAGCGGCCATGGCTTTCCGAGCCAACCCCACAACCGTAGTGTTCGCTCTGGCCGGGATTTGGGGATTGAGCGGCTTTCTCGGTTCCTTTGGCATGCATCTGTTTTTCCATCGCATGTTGTATCGCTATGTCCCGTTGTTTACCAGCATGCGGGCACCGGTGCGGTGGGCCATGATCTGTTATGTGGGGTTGGCGCTATTCGCTGGTTTTGGGGCTTACCGTGTTGTGCAAATGGCTAAACGATGGATGCCGCGCTTCCCACGCAGCGCTTTCTACGCTGCACTGGCAATGCTCATTCTGTTTGAGCAACGGGTGGCACCAATTTCGTTTGTCCGTGGCGAAGTTAATCCAGATGCAATTGCACAGCGACTCCGCGAGACTCCTATGTCGGGAGGTGTCGTGGAGTTCCCCGCAGAAAAAGACAATTTCGCCTATTACCGGTACATGCTCAGGGCCGCAGATCACGGCCGGCCAATAGTCACGGCCAGCGCCAGTTTTGCCCCGCCAATAGTTCAAGAAATTGAAACTCTGACTCGCGCTCGGCCAATTCCGGACAAGTTGCTGGACTTACTGGAAAAAATTCCAGTGTCTTATGTGGTTGTTCACAAGTCTTTGCTCAAGGCGGAGAATCTGATCGCCATCGAGGCATTCATGTCCCGTAACATGGAGACCGGCCGAATAAGGTTTATTAACAGTTATGGAAATGAAGTGGATGATCTCTATGCGGTGACAAAAGTCGAGCCCAATGCGAAAGAGGAAGCGACGCATCGCGCAGTAACGAGCGATGTTTTTGTCCGCCAGCAGTATTTGGACATTCTTAATCGCGAACCTGACACCGCCGAAACCCAGCAGTGGGTAAAACAAGCAAACGATTGTGCCAAGGAAGCAATTTGTCTCTCAGACCAACACATTTCCCAAGATCTCAGCCTGCTGCATTCACGCGAGTTTCAGGAAACCAGTGGATTTATTTTCGGTTTTTATCACGCCTTATTAGCGCGCAAGCCAGAGTATTCTGAGTGGCAACGTGATCGCGTGCGATTGAAAGAAGTCGGGGTGACTTCATTCGCGGAAGAGCGGACCACTCAAGCCGAATTTCATAACCGTTATCCTGAATCGCTGAGTAACAGTGATTACGTGCAGAAGCTTTTTAAAGCGGGCGACAAGCTACGGACGCGTGCGTCCCGTGGAGCCCTTCTGGAAAGCCTTGGCCGGGGAAAACTGACTCGGGCAGGCGTAGCGGTGGAAATCTTAAATAATTCTCCGGCCGTCGTTGACGATGGCGAAGCCTTTGTCACACTGTGTTACTTTGTTTTTCTCAAGCGCGATCCTGACTCTCAAGGCTTCAGTTATTGGTTGCAAATACTAAACAACGATTCGAAACTGCAGGCTTCTGTCGTCAAAGGATTCATTGACTCCGGAGAATATCGGGCTAGAGTTGGTGAGCCTTAGAATAGAAGTAAATAGTTTCTCCGGATTGCCCTATCTCCGAAATGGTCCGTGTCTCGACTGCAAAGACGACCGTCCTCACGTTAGCAGCACTTGCCGTGTGGTGTTTCTTCCTGTGGCGAGCGTTAGATGTATTTAAGCCGGGCGCCAACTCTGCGATATTCTTTAACTCTGACTGCGCCATCCCCGTCTTGATGTCAAACGACGATCGGCCAGTCACCATTTTCAATCTCTATTATTATGGCGTTGACCGCATAGGCGGATGGCCCTTTCTATTCGGACAAATCGTTCACCGCTCAACAGGCTACCGATGGTCGGATCGGAGCCTGTCCGCGATGCAAACGTCCTGGATATTTATCGGGGCACTGGTCATCGCAGGGTTGAGCCGGAAAGACCGCGTGGCGGTCGCAGTCGCTTTCCTTCTGACGCTTTGTCTGCATGGCGAAACTAGTTATCAGATCTTTACACTAAGTGTACCTTACGGCTGGCAAACTACTGCGCTTCTCCTGAGTTGGTATAGCCTACGTCACTTGTTTGATGCGGAACCCTCGAAGAGTTTTCAGTCACGACGAACGGCGTGGTTCTTTTTGGCATTCTGGTTTTCTTACCTCGCCATCTGGGGTTCTGTAGCAAGTATTCCCTTTCTGCTTTTCCTTCTCTGCCTGGAAGTCGGGCGGGCACACTTGAAGAACCTCACGCATTGGCGGGCCAGTCTGCTGAGACTATTTACCACGGGACTGATTCCCATTGCGGCGGCAACATTGGCCGAGCGGCTGCAAAAAATAAACTACTATCGCCATTCGATTAAGCATTACGGCTTCGATTTCAGGACACGGTTTGAATTGGATGTCGGTCACCTAGGCGAGAATTTGAAAGCGCAAGTGGACAACGTCATCAGGCTAAGGTGGTGGCCTTTTCACTTGCTGGCGACTTTGTCAGCGCTGACAGTCGTCTGCATACTGGCTTATGCGCTATTCAGGAAGAGAAATGAGTTGCAGGGAAAATTGAAGGCCATGTTTACGGACGATACGGTAATTCTGATCGCCGGGACTTACGGTATAGCGCTGATAAATTTTGTTCTTACCGTCCTAGTCAGGCACGTCCGAGCCAATTCTTACGAAGATAGATATCTCATACTTACCAGTCTCTTCGGCCCCATCAGCGCGTTACTGATTCTATATTCGATCTTTAACATCAGCGTGCGACGTAGTCCGGTTCGAAAGTTCGCTCAATCGTTTTTGCTCGTTGCCGCACTAATACTACTTTGGGTTAAGTTTCCATTAAAGAGTTATAGGCCTGCGTACCAGGGATTCAAAGAGACAGCCCTGCTCCTGGCGCAGAAGTCGCCAAACAAGATTCTTCTGGGCGATTATTGGGGAACTTACGTTTTGGCCGCTCTTCAACCTGTCGATCCTCTGACGCCAATACCTTTGGATGAACAGCAGAACCGGATGCCGTGGACGCGTGACATGGTACGGCAGGCTGATCAGGTAATAGTCGAATATCGTCGAAGCAGACTGGCTGAGGCAGGCCAACCGCCTCTACGTCTCTCTTCCTACGGCACCTCGCTACGCCTGGTAGAGCCTAGGTGGCTTGAAAGTGCAGGCTTCGCCTTTGCGCTTTACGTCAGGGACGATTAGGGACAACGACTGAATATTCGCTTTCGGACCATACGGCAAGAATGTGAGCACAGGGATAGACGGCTTGGCCCTGTGCACTTTGAAGAGTGAGACCCCTGCTTCACACGAAGCTTGACTTCAATCATGGGCTATTCAAACAGAAGTCTACGAAAGATTGCCTGGATCTCGCCGTTTCCGCCACAAAGAAGCGGCATTGCCAACTATAGTTATTGGTTGGTCAAAGCGCTTGAGCCGCATTTTAGGATCGATCTGTACTGCGACAACCCCGATCCGATGCAGGAACTAATAAACGAATTCAGTATTTATCCTGTGTCCGTCTTTCCGAAACTCTATGACAATTACGACGAAGTGATCTACCAGCTTGGAAACAACTGCAATTTTCACAAGCGGATTTACGAGCTTGCCTGGAACTTTCCTGGAACAATCGTCTTGCATGATTACGATCTGAGCGGGTTCCTCTTTGAATCTTTTTATCAAAGTAACGGTGGCAAGTTGTATGAACAGGCCTTGCTTGAAGGTTATGGCGATGAGGGTGGGAAGGCACTTCAGACCATACTAGATGGCCACGCGCTAGACAGGTCACGCTTCCCGATGTCACACGCCATAGTCGGCAAAAGCAAAAGAACGATTGTCCATCATAGATGGGTGAGGGATCAGTTTCCGGCGAGCCGCAACATCGTGGTAATTCCACATTTTGCGAGGCTGAACTATCGGCCAACCGTTGCGGATGTTGAAGAATTCAAGAGTAAGTTCGGGATCAAGGACAATCGTCAGGTAGTGTGCTGTCTGGGCTTCATCAATCGAAACAAACTGCCACACTTACAAATCAAAGTTGTCCAAAGGCTGGTGAGAGACGGCTACCCGGTCCAATTAGTATTCGCAGGTGAACCGGCTTCTGACCTTAAGCTGTTCGATGAGATTGACGATGATTCCCTGAAAGAAATCATTATTATTACGGGCTACCTGAACGAGAAAGATTACTTCAGTGCCATCTTTGCCTCGGACGTTATTATCAATTTGAGAAACCCTACGATGGGCGAGGCTTCGGGCACGTTAATGCATGCGCTCGCGGCAGCGAAACCAACGATCCTAAGCGATGTCAATCAATACAAAGAATTCCCCGACAAAGTGTGCTGGAAAGTCACTCACGACGAACATGAGGCTGAGTTATTGTATGAATATCTCAAGGCGCTGCTTTCTGACAGGAATTTGCGGGCAGCCATCTCCGCCAACTCGTCACAATATGTAGAAAGCGTTTTAGACTTTGCGAAGATTACCGCTCAGTGGGCGCAGATGTTGTCGGGTTGAACCCCGTTACTAAGATGTTCCGGTCATGCGGTGAAACTTCTCATGAATGACAGTTGGCGGCGAAAACTTCACCTGAATAGAAAAGATTTCCTCATCGGCTTTTTCATATTCATACTCGCTCTCACAGTGTTTATTTGCTCGCCAGTACGTCCATTTTCCGATTCAGCATTTACCTTCCTCGTCAGCGAAAGTCTACTGAAACATCGCAGTTTCGCCATAGACCACTTAGGTCGATTACCGCTTGAGCCCAGGGACAACGGCAGCTACGTTGAAAACGGCCGCAGTTCACAACTTGAATGGGTGAGGGGTCGTCTTTACTACTACCTTCCGCCCGGCAGTTCTGTGCTTTCTGTTCCTTATGTCGCGTTGATGGATCTTTTCGGCCTGTCTGTACTCAACAATGATGGAACCTATAATCTTGCGAACGAAATAAAGCTTCAGGAGATGTTCGCCGCATTCCTGATGGCGGTCCTCGGAAGTATGTTTTATTTCACAAGTCGCCTCGTCTTACCCGTTGTATTGAGTGTGCTGATCGCGCTCGGAGGTGCATTCGGAACGCCAGTATGGAGCACCCTGTCCGGAAGCGTGTGGTCGGACACATGGGGGACCTTCCTGATCACGCTGGTTGTATCGATGCTGCTCGCTGATGCGAGCGGTAAGGTTCGGTTGCGTCCCATTTTGCTTGCCACCCTGCTCGCCTGGGCCTATTTTGTGCGGCCAACGAATGCAATTCCAATCTTTGGCGTCACCATCTACCTGGTCGTTTATCATCGCGACGCATTTGTTCGTTACGCAGTAACCGGGCTCGGCTGGTTAACTGTGTTCATAACATACTCCACGTATCACTTCGGCCATTTGCTTCCGAACTATTATCGTGCCAGCCGCCTGACGTTTGAACATTTTGGTGAAGCTTTGGCGGGCAACCTCATCAGTCCTTCGCGTGGACTGTTCGTTTATGTGCCTGTAGTTCTTTTTATATTTTATCTACTGGCCCGTTACCGCAGGACGATCGTTTTTCCGCCGCTGGTCGTGCTTTCACTGTGCATCATTGCCCTTCATTGGATATCAACTTCAGGTTTCTCGCATTGGTATGGAGGTGGCAGTTATGGCCCAAGGCTCATGGCCGGAATTATTCCATGGCTTATGCTTTTGGCTATTCTCGCCTTTCAGGCCATGTTAAGAGCGCGGTTTGAATCGGATGATCACTCAATAAGATTCTGGCGGATCCAAAATGTCCTCGGCATGTGGTTGTTGCTGCTAAGCGTTGCAATGAGTGGTATGGGCGCAATTAATCCCGCGGTAGTGGCTTGGAATAATAAGCCTGTGAGAGTTGATCGCGATACCAGCCGTCTTTGGGATTGGAGATACCCACAGTTTCTAGCCGGCCTACTTCTACCCCCGCCGCCTAAGGTTTTTCCGCCGGCCGAGGTACGAATAGATTTTTCGCGAAAATCCGCGACTCCCTACTTGTGGTACGGCTGGAGCGACGCAGGAGAGCCCTATCGCTGGTCAGAAGCGCGCGAAGCCGCGGTGGTTTTCTCTCTTGAAGACATCGCTGACGCCAAACTGCAAATGAAATACATGGCCTGGATCGTTCCCGACAGACTCAACGAACAAACAGTGAAGATGAGTTTGAATGGCCACCCGATCGAGACGCTGGCTCTCAAGGATTCCGGACCACATGAATATTCGCGAACTTTGCCGAAAGACATGCTGCAGCCAAACAATGTCCTGCTGTTCGGACTACCGGACGCAGCGTCCCCGAAAGCCCTGGGGGTTGGTGACGATCCCAGGCCGCTTGCACTCGGAATATTTTGGCTGGAAGTCAAAACAGAAAACACTGATGGGATCAATCGTAAACAGACACAATCGACCGGCACTCAACCACTGACTGATGGAGGATATGCGGCGCAGATTCAAGTAGTCGATCCACCGCATGAGTTGCGGCCGGGTGAATCCGTGACGCTGCGAGTGGTCGTAAAGAATGTCAGTGGCTCGGTCTGGCCGACGAACGGGCAGGATGATAGAAAATATCAAGTTCGCCTTGGCAATCATTGGCTTGACAGCAACGATCGCATGGTTGCGATCAACGACGGCCGTACTCAGCTTCCATACGATCTCAAACCGGGGCGCGAAGTAGAATTGGCGTTGACCATAACAGCCCCTCAAACTGCCGGCTATTACACTCTCGAATTAGACATGGTTCAGGAACGAGTGACGTGGTTTGGGGATGTTGAAGAATTTCCGACAGTGAAAATAAAAGTGCCGGTCAGATAACTCGAAGCAATTGGTAATATACAGCCACCAGGAAAGAGGGTTAAGCTCAGCCAGAGACTCATTTAGAATCCCGCATCGCTCGCGTCAATTTTCTACGATCACATCTTTCAAGTCTGCAAGCCAGGCGTCGACCAACTCAAGTTCCTCTTGTGGCATGATCTCCATTCGCACAAGCTTTTCGTAGCAGATTCGCAAGTTGGTCCCGATGTTTCTCACGCCCGGTTGCAGCGAGAGCTGGTCGAGCGACTCGCAGATCGAAATATTGTTCAGATAGCCCGGCACTTCATCGCGAAAGTCACGCATGAGATCGTGTTCATTGCGCTCCTGCCAAACGGTTGGCCCGCGAAACGCGATGGCCCATTCGGTTGTCCAGGCAATTCGCTGCGCGATAAAACTACGCCAGATATCTGTCATCCGGATAGAACATAACGCAGGCAAATACAACAACGGAAAGGCATCGCGCCACCAAACAGTGTTCTGGCTATTGAACGGGGACCAGCAACCCCTACCCAAAGCTAGTTGACGATCTCGCTTGAAGTATTGCGCGCCCGTTGAGGTCAAGCGAAAGATGGCATCCGTGTCAGGATCGGCGTCGGCCAGCGCTTGTTGAATCGGACAGTCAATGTCACGCACGTTGAGAGACTCAAAAGGTGGCGCCTCACTCAGAACATGATTCAGCGGTAAACCGCGGGGCCAAATGTTTGCTTCCGAAAAATATCTGTAGATATTAACCCATCCACGAGTAATAACCTCCGGAATCGACTGGACTCGTTTCGGTGCTTCCCAAAATTCATCGTAAGGAAGATTGTCGTCGTCAGTCTCGATTATGACCCGCGCGCCGTCGCTCAGGGCGATCAGATACCCCAGGTTCTTTCGCGCATAGTGTCGGGTTGGACAAAGATTGGCAAGCTTGAAAGGCAATTGGTGCTGTGCTTCGACACTATAAAAGCGACAGCCGTCAAGCACGAAATCAGTCGGGCTCACCTCGTCACCTATAAGGATAAATTGATAGCCTTTCTCTTGACAACCACGAGCTAGAGCTTTCAGCGCCTTATTTGGTGCGGCGATCGATGTTACTACGACGGCAATGTTCGGATTCGTGCTCAATGGGTTGGGCTCTAGCGCAGCGCATTCGAGGTGCGCAAACGAAAAAGCCTCCAAAGATTCGTGAAGGCGTCTTTCAATGCGGCGCGATTAATGTGATGGCTTGGTGCTCGGTAGTTAATCGGAACTTCGACGATCCGCAGGCGATGGCAATATGTCTTAATCTCAGTTTGAAAAAAGGGTCCACGTGAATGCACGCCTGCGGCAAGAACTCCCTCTAAGGCTGCCCGTGAAAACAACTCAAAACCGCTTGTCATGTCTTTAAGCCTGGTTCCCAGCAAGAGATTTGTGAGTAACGTCCCACCGCGGCTGATCAAATGGCGTTTTATTGTGCTATCAGCCATTTGTCCTCCTTGGCAAAACCGACTCCCAAAGACACAAGCATAACCCTCGGCCATCTTGCTAAAGAACTGGGGAATGTCGGATGGTTGGTGGCTGTACCCGGCATCGATTTCCAAAATCCAGTCACAATTCGCTGACAGCGCTTCACGATAGCCGCGGAGGTACGCATCGGTTACGCTCCGGTTCTCAGGGGCCCACACGACTTCAAGTTGCGGCTCCCCAACAGCTGACTGTCTCAACAGATCGAGCGAGTTATCGTGGCTTACGGTGTCGAGTACGGCAAAGAACTTCACTGATTGGAATCCGGCTTTGTTGCACTCGTCAAGCACCGCGCGAACGAAACGAATAATCGTCGAGCTTTCGTTGGCCACGGGACACACGACGGCCAATTTCAAGTTTCGCGTGCTCATGTGAGTTGACTTTAAGGAAGGTTGGCGGCGCACCATCGAAAGTTATCGTGTGCATCGCGCCAAAGCAAGGCCGGCCCGTCCAGGTTAGACTTGCAAGGTGGGAAGAAACGCCTTATGAAAGAGTCCTGAGTGCCGAGAGGAATTCACTCCCAATCCGCTGGTTGGTGAATAGATCCTGATAACGCCCCCAACCCATTTGAGCGAGACCAGCACTGAGCGAAGAGTCACTCGCGATTGCGTTGATCGATTCAGCCATCAGAAACGGGTTGCTCTGTTCCCACACAATTCCAGCCTGCCCCACAGTTTCCGGAATTGCCGAAGAACCATAAGCCACAATCGGGACCTTCAGGGCCATTGCCTCAACGAGGGGCACGCAAAAGCCTTCGTGTTCGCTGGTGGTAACAAACATGTCGGCGATGGTGTAGAAAGCTTTCAGTGCGTTATCCGAAACTCCTCCGGTGAATGTTACCGCGTGCTCCAATGCTAGTCGCTTTATCAGCGCACGCAGCAGAGCGCCGTATTTGGCCAGGCGGGTCTCATGTTTTCCTACGATTATTAATCGGCTCCTGGGATTGTACTCATGATGGTAAGCCGCAAACGCTGCAATCAACTGCGGATGACCCTTGTTCGGCGTCAAACGCCCTACTGTGCAAACGTTCACATGTCCGTTCTGAAATTGATCCAACACCGCAGCGTCCGCTTCGATCGAATGCAAGCGATCAATGTGGTGAAAGGGAGGGAGGGCAAAACTTTTGGTTTCGGGCGCCCCCTCGGCTAAAAGCTCGCGCATGTTATAGCCGGAAGCAGAAAGAAAAAGATCCGTGTCAGACGTCGCAATTAGCCTGAGTTGTAGTCGGCCTTCGCGGCACTGATTTGCGAAATCGGCGCTGTACCTAGCGAAAAATTTCGCGGGAGTGATGTTGTGATACTTAATTATTTTCCGGCACTTGAGGCTGTTGAGTAAAGGCAGCGCTGGCTCCCAACCTCGAGCGAAGTGATAAATCAAGATGTCATCTGATTTCTTTAGAAAGGACTCTAGTTTAGATGACGAGAAGATTCGCGGCTCAGTCAGCGACCAACCCTCGGCAAATATCCGCACCTCTCCAGCGTTCTGCAGAGCGCCGTACATGCCAAGCACGTCATTGCTGACCGCATCATGGCTGGTAATGCTGGGTGCGAGAATAGCGATCCGCATCGTCACTCGCCACTGATTTTCGAGCGAAGATTGAGGGCGCGAGTTCGGAGTCTAACGGGAACTGACAGACAGAGCCTCCTGATGAGGGCCGGAACCCGCAATCCATCAACTGTGACCTTCATTCGCTTGCCTTCTGGCGAGTAACGTAAGCGCGCCAGAATATCGATCTTGGTCAATCGACCTCGACGAAGTCTCTCCAAAAACGCTGTGAATCCTTCCTCATCGGGTTCGCGTTTAAGTAAAGCCAAATAGGCGATCCAAACAAACTTCTGATCGTCGTATTTCAGTAGATCATTAAGGTGATAACGATCGTCAGATCGCCTTACAAACTCATTCTGTAAAATAACCTTCGTCAGGGTCTGTGTGAACTCATCGCTGAAAGGATCGGCGATTAACAGTTGCGTCAGGGAGGCTGGCTCGAGATTATCAAACTCCGCCAGGATTTGGGCATACGGAGTTGTCGGTTCTGTTTCACGGCGTTCAACCTGCCGCCGAATTCCTGCCTTCAGCTCTTCAATGTCAATTTCCGGTTCGCGCGTTTCGCTCATGCTTTGGAGATCTATCTGTTGCAAGTCGGGGTTAGTTCCATAGACATGGAAGCCAAAGCGATTGCGGATAATCAGCTTACAGTACTGGTAGGTGACGTCAAGCGGTTTGACGTTCGTGACTGCCCGGCCTCCGTGCAGCAGGATGGCTCGCGAGCACAATGTGCGTATGGCGGCGGTGTCATGCGAAACGTCGTCATTTTGATGCGCTAGCAGCGATTCTGAAACACGGCTTTGCCGACACAGCCTGAATTCGCTGTCATCGCTAGAAAGGAGTTCTCAAATATCGACCAGTTGCTTGATAATGCGCGTGGCAGCAGCAAAGTCACGCATGTGCTTCGACTGCCGCTCGGTACGGTCACATTGCAGATAAGGAAGGGCAGTGCGGATGGATGACGAAAACGACGATCTAGTCCAACAACAGCGGTCTCTGTTTCCGTTGACGGCTGAGGACATTGTTGACAACGCCTTGCAGAGTCTTGAC
>DASYSD010000055.1:0-20171 GCA_036003745.1 Pyrinomonadaceae bacterium | reverse complement strand
AAGTGGCGACGCGCTTGGCGAGGGTGTTGCGATGGATACCGAGGATGGCAGCGGTGTTTGAGATATGTTGCTTGTGCCGCGCCAGGGCTTTCTTGATGTAGAGCTTTTCGAACTCGCAGAGGGCTTCATCCAGCAGGATGTGGCCCTCGAGCATTTCGTCGATCAGGTTTTCGAGACGGTTGTGAATCAAAGCTCTTTTCCGGTTAACAATCTATATGCTTCGAGGTAACGAGCAGTCGTGGCGGCAGCAATCCCTGGAGGAATCGCCGGTGCGGGCGGTTTCTTGTCCCAGTCGAGTGTTTCGAGATAGTCGCGCACGAATTGTTTGTCGAACGAAGGTTGTGAACGCCCGGGTTCGTATTCATCAGCAGGCCAGAATCGTGAGGAGTCGGGGGTCAGCACTTCGTCAACCAGCAAGAGCTTTCCGTCCTTATCCAATCCAAACTCAAATTTTGTGTCAGCAATGATGATGCCGCGTTGTCGCGCATACTCTTCGGCTTGCGTGTAGAGACGAAGTGATGTGTCTCGCAGCAGTGCTGTTTGCTCGGCGCCGATCAAATCGCGGACCTGATCTTCAGTAATGTTTTCGTCGTGTCCTTCTTCAGCTTTCGTCGAAGGGGTGAAGAGAGAGTCCGGCAGTTTCGCTGACTCGGGCAAACCTCCCGGAAGTTTGTGACCACACAGGGAACCAGTGCGGAGATAATCTTTCCATCCGGAGCCGACCAGATAGCCACGCACGACACACTCAACTGGAAACACTTCCGCGCGACGGACCAGCATCGCACGCCCTTTAAGAGTGTCCGCATGTCGTTGGATCGCCGGTGGCATCGCCTCAACGTTACTCTCTATCAAGTGGTTGGCAACTACATCCTTGAGCTTCTCAAACCAGAACTCTGAAAGGGCCGTGAGCACTTCGCCCTTACGTCCTATCGGTGTCGGCAGGATGCAGTCGAAAGCCGAGATGCGATCTGTGGCGACGATTAGCAAGCGCTCGTCGTCAACATCGTAGACGTCGCGCACTTTACCGCGCCGGAGTAACTTCAGATCAGAAAGCGATGTTTGCAGAACCGTAGCAGTATTCATTTGTTTTTTACGGATGCCGGATTTTGCTCGCGCTAAAAAACTTTGTCAAGACAGTGGCCACAGATAAAACGGATTTTGGATCCGTGTTTATCTGTGGTTGGGATTTAGGTGAGGGCTTCACGTAATCGCCGGATTTGCGCGGCGTGGTTGTGAGCGTGCGCAGCGTAGATAGTTAACCAGTTCTCGGTCGTGTATCTGCCGCTCTCGGTGTGTGTGCCCTCACGCTTCCAGTCGTCTTCGGTCATCAGACCCAGAAGTTGTGAGGTCGTTTCACGTGCGCTTCGAAAAGCTTCGAGCGCGGGCGCCATGTCGCGCTCGTTGTAACGAAGCCGGGTGGCAAACTCGTCCTGGTCGTATCCCTGAATGATAGCGTTGTCTTCGACCAGAAGTTTTCTTAACCTCCCGGCGGAGAAGGTTTCACTATCACCGAGGTGATGAACGATTTCGCGCGCACTCCATTTGCCAGGAATTGGATGCGCTCCTAAACTGTCGGCGGGGAAGCCGTTGAGGGCGTTCATGACTTCGTCGTAACCGGCGGCATACGTTGCGATAAGCTCAGCTCGTTCTTCGGGTGTCATATATAAGGTCCTTTTCGTTTGATAGTAATATCCTAGCACTTTGGGCTTGAACACGGGGTCGATTCTCCTGTACTATCGCCCAGAACCGAGTTGCGCCAATGACCCCGTGGTGCTTGCCCACTGAGCCTCCTGTCAGTTTCAGATCGACGACTAACTCCGATGGCTACAGCTACTGACAGACAGAAAACAGCTAAAGAAAACTTCGCAGCTCCCGACTCAGGCGAACGTAAGGTTTCGCTGCTGGTAGTGGAGGACGATGAGAACATCTCGACTGCAATCAGTGAGTACTTCTCGCGAGCGGGATATAACGTTAAAACAGTCGAGGATGGTCTGAACGGCGTAAAGGCCGCACTGGACGACCCGCCCGATGCGGTGGTCCTTGACCTGATGCTGCCCAAGATGGATGGGCTGGCAGTGTGCAAAGAGCTCAGGGAGAAGGTGGGTTACCTGCCGATCCTTATGCTTACCGCCAAGGACGACGTAGTTGACAAGGTGCTCGGACTCGAGATGGGCGCGGATGACTACATCACCAAACCCTTCAGTCTTCGTGAACTCGAAGCCCGCATCAAGTCTGTGCTCCGGCGCACACGGAACGGCCCAAGCACGGATGGAATGCGCGACGAGGCGCCCATTGTCCGCGGCCGTTTACGGATCGATTCCGCTAAACGTGAAGTGACCATCGGTGATCGCCAGGTCGAGCTGACGCCTAAAGAATTTGATTTACTCCGTCTGTTTGCCTCGAATCCCGGACGCGTTTTCCCACGCAAGTACCTGCTGGAAAAGATCTGGGACTATTCCTACGAAGGCTACGACAGAACCATCGACTCACACATAAATCGCCTGCGAGCCAAGATCGAAGAGAACCCCGAAAACCCGCAAATGGTGCTAACCGTTTGGGGTATTGGCTACAAGTTCAGCGACGAACAGTAAGAAATAGGTCCTATACGTTCTATAGGACCTATATTCTTTTTGCATTCCAACCGCAATAATTCCGTAGCAATTCCCACCCACTTATTGTATTCTTCGCGGCAGTTTGTACCACATATGGGCTCGGCTGTAGTCCCTTCCCCCGACGCTATTTGAAATTTGGAGGAGTCGAGATGAATTGGATCGTGCGGCGACTTCCGCCCGTTTTTCCGTTATTGATAGTTGTCTTCGTGACCAGTGCGCCCGCCGAGGCGCAAGACGTTAAACTCACTGCCGTAGTCTCTAATCGACCCGCCGTAACCGTTCTCGACAGCACAAAAGAGCAGGATGGTCTGGTCGGCTCGGTGCGTCGAGTCAAAACCGAAACCGCCAAAATCGAACTCAAAGATGGTCGCGCCGTCGAAGGACTACCGCAATTGGTCGAGGTCACAACTTACGGCGTCAAGGGAAATCGGATTGAGAACACCTCCTATCCCATCGAGAGCGGTCCTGTAGGAAAAGAAGAATACAAATACGACGAGCGCGGCAACATCACTGAGATGACCGTGCGCGACGACCACGGCGCGATTCTGAGTCGTGAAGCCTACAGCTACGAGTTCGACAAGTTTGGTAACTGGACCAAAATGGTTACCAGTCTGGTTGTTTTCGAAAATGGTGAACTGAAACGGGAACCAACTGAAGTCACGTATAGAACGGTTACCTATTACTTCGACGACGCGGTTGCGAAGATTGTGGAGGAGCCGAAGGTCGCCAACGCGCCAGCGGTGCCCGAGCCCTCCAGTTCGGATATTCGAGACCAGCAGGTTTTGGAGTTTAGCGTCTCACCCGTGTTGATCGCATCAGATGTCGAAGAACCGCCACCGTTACTCAAATCCGTGTCATCCGAGGCCAAATCAGCCACGGATAACACGGATAAAAACGATTTGATATCTGCCGAAGCCCAACTAAGCCTTGGCCATGAGTTTCTGAAACAGCAAAAGGATCGTGAGGCGATTAAAGCCTTCAAGGAATCCATCAAACTCAATCCGAACATCGCTGAGACCTACTACGGATTAGGCTTCTCAAACTTTCGCCTCGGAAAGTTCAGAGACGCCGCCGATGCGTTCAAGAAGGCGACTGTCCTGTCGCCGACGATGGCAAAGGCACACTACGGATTAAGTCTCGCTTACCAGGAATTGGGTATGACGTCGCAATTGATAGACGAATACCGCATCCTGGAACGACTCGATCGGACCCTGGCGAAGAGGTTGGCCCAGACGTTCCCGCAATACAACTTTTCCTGTCGCCTGGTCCAGGGTTGCCCCTAGAGAAGTTTTAAGGAGTATTAATGCAGAATAATCGTTTTGTGGTTTTGACCGGACACCTCAGTAATTATCCCCTATCTGATCTCATCGGAATTTTGCGCCACCAAAAGAAGTCGGGCCGCCTCTTGATCGAATATCCAAAAGGCCCGGCGACCTTTTTCTTTCAGAATGGTGAACTGATTGATGCGCGCATGAACGATCTGATCGGATTGCAGGCGATCTGTGTTGCCCTCGCCCAACCGGAAGCCTCGTTCAATTTTAATCCGTTGATCCAGAGCCCGCGTCGCTCAATCGAGCCTTCGCTACAGCGCGCAGTGTCAGAGCTTTTTGGCTGTTGGGACGAGAGTGCGATGCAGATTGAAAGTACAGCTGCCACACCGTCGCTCGAGTCGCCGCCGGCAACAGCCGTTTCTTCAAGATCTCTCACGGGTCGTCGTTCTGAGCTGCTGGCGCTCCCGCCTGGACCATCTATTTCGATTCAGAGACGCTCGCTTGTACTCGCTGGTGCGGCAGTCGTGATGGTGGTTGGGCTCTCAACTGTGATTGCTGTGACCGGCGGATTCAAAAATAATCAACCGGAAAACACGTCGATACAGCAACCGCAAACTCCTGTAGCCCCTGCGGCGGCGCCAGCAGAGTTGCCCAGCAGTCAGGCTTCGCTCGCTGCAGCTGTCGTCAAACCGAAAAGGCAAAACAAGCAGGAAGAGAAGAGTAGTACGCAGACAGTTGCCGAGACGCAGGCGACAGAAACCGTGAAAGAAGCAGAGCCAACTGCACAGCCGATCAAGGTTGTAATGCAAATTGAAAATGGACGTGTGTTGAAAGCGTCGATCGCGAATCCGAAACCGGGAATGGATGGTTACGAAGCGATGGCATTGCGGATTGCGCGACAACGTCGTTACCCGGCAAATACAACCGGTGGTGAGACGATCACGATCAATGTCAGTCGTTAAGAATATTTCTCACGCGGCGGCGGAACGGCGCAACGAAGACGGCGATTTCTGCGTTGCGCCGTTGCGCCGCCGCGTGAGAAATCCTTTCAGTAAACGAGGTACTCCCGATGCTATTTCTCGAAAGCAAGATTCTCAACCATCCACTAAGCACTGATGGCCGTCTCACTCTGCTCCAGGCCCTGCAAGAGCGAAGCCTCGTGCCAGTGATCCGTTCCCAACGTCTGCGGAGCTTCGAAGACATACTGCTCGATATCGATCACATCAGCGAAATGGAAAAAGCGCTGGCCGCCTCTACCGAGTCGACTACTGGTGATCCGTACGTTCGTGGCGATCTGTTCTCCTTCGACGAGTACATTCTCTTCCTGGTTTTCGAGGACGACGATGATTCAATCGCCTCCATTCGCGCCGGCATTGTTTACGATGCGAACACGCCCGAACCGTTTCGCAAGCTCGACTCGTTTTGCCAGGACATCCGCAGTCTTCTGAACCAGCAGAACCCCGGTTCTTTTCCAGAATGGCAAACGAGTACAGCCGCAATGCCGCAAGGCTTTCGAACTTTCGTCGAAAGACAGGACGCCGACTCGCTTTACACCAGCCTGCGTAAGGAAACGATGAGCAAGCGCATTCTCGCTGCGTCGAAGCTCGAAGACGAAACGGCACGCGTGTTTTTGCGGACCGCCCGAAATGCGCACCAGGAAGGTTATGCGGCCAAACTGCTCACGGGCCAGACGGAATCTCGGGACGTTCCTATTCAACGGCTGGAAGACGCCGGACTGGTTGAAAGGGAAGTGCAGATCAGTTGTCGCAAGACTGGACACGCGCTGTTTCGCCTGCCAAATCCCCACGCGCTCGCAGTCGTAACTGTGAGCGACGCTACCTGTAGCGAGTGTGGCGCGCCAGTGGCTGATGAGAATGTTGAAGAGGTGATCGCGCCAACACAGCTCGCTTCGTCGTTGCTCGAAGACGGTTCCTGGCTCGTTAGCCGAATTCATTTTCTGCTGCGCGAAATGGGTGTGCCGGAAAGAGAGATTGCTGTTGGGCCATCGGAGGGAACCGGCTATGGCCAAATGATGGCGAATATCTGTGGCGAATCGTTTTTGATCGTCACCCGCGATGGTGATTTGACGCCGGCGTTTGCGCGCTGGGTGATTGACCTCGAGATCGACACTGAAGCCTCGCACCTCGTTATCGTCGCGACCGGCCGGATCCACAAAGAGGCCGGAATGTTGCTACAAAATCACTCTCGACGGCGCGTCAGCGGTGGTCAGGATTTCGAGATGATCATCGCCGAAGATGCGGCGTCTGCCGGACGCGAATTGGAACAGGCGCTGGAGAGAGTTTCGCAAAGAGTGGTGGCGGAGCAACTCTGTGTCCTTGACGGCAACATTGGCTTTTCGGTCAGTCGTTTGGTCTTAACGAAATTCCAACTGCATCGCGCCGCGGCGCCGAAGGATGCGGAAGTTGTGACTGAAAGCAAGCCTGAGTTTGTTTCGAGCCCGCCGCTTACGTTGGCGGCGCATGCATCAGGAAACAATGGCGAGGTGTATGATGCCGTGAGTGAGACGGATCTGAGTTCAGAGTTCAAGCTTTAGCTTGTGAGTGTCGAAAAGGACAACCTGAAGGTTGAACTCTAAACGTGACAATGAAGCATGTTAAGAAAGCTACGGCGCGACGTACGCAAGACGAGCGTTGGAGCAAAGACATTGCCACTTTGCGACAGGCCGCACAGGAACTGGCCAGGCGTCGCAGTGAAACTCCACGAATAGCAAACAGCCAGTTTGATCAGATTGCGGAATTGCTTGACGATCCGTCGGCCGCGGTGCGTGAGAAGGCGGTACGTGATCTCTACGAACTTGATCCCGATCGCGCAGCGACGCTTGTGAACGAAGCGTTGCGTGACGGATCGCCCGAGGAGCGCCGCCGAATTGGCAGTGCTCTGGCTGACTCAGGTTTACTCTACGAAGCCATCGACGACCTGATGGACGAAAATCACGAGAACTGCTACAGCGCATTTTCGCTGCTTTTTCTGGTTGCGAAAGCCGGTGTGGTCGAGCCACTCAGCGCCGTGATTGAAAAACATCCCAGTCTTGATTTGAGTCTTGCTGTCATTCGATTGCTCGCTTCAAGTGGCGAACCAGAAGTTGCTGTAACCCTCGAACGTCTCGCCTCGAACGGTTCACTCCCTCAAGAGCTGCGTTCTGCAGCTGCAGAATCAATCAATCAGATCGGTTTGCGGTAGGGCCTTTTTGACAGGATTTACAGGATTGAACAAGATGTACAGGTAAATCCGTATTCAAATCGGTGTAAATCCGTGTATGCGTTTCAAACTTCATTCCGAATACAAACCCAAGGGAGACCAGCCTGCGGCAATCGATTTACTTGTCAGAGGGCTGAACGACGGCGCCAAAGATCAGGTGCTATTGGGAATCACAGGTAGCGGAAAGACATTTACTATTGCCAGTGTTATCGAGCACACCCAACGTTCCACGCTCGTACTCGCACACAACAAGACACTCGCAGCCCAACTCTTTCAGGAGTTTCGCACGCTTTTTCCTGAGAACGCCGTCGAATACTTCGTCTCTTACTACGACTACTATCAACCGGAAGCGTACGTTCCGGCCGCCGACGTCTACATCGAAAAAGAAGCAATTGTTAACCAGGAGATCGATCGACTGCGAATGTCTGCGACGCGAGCGCTGTTTGAACGTCGCGATGTGATCGTGGTCGCTAGTGTTTCGTGCATCTACGGTCTCGGCGATCCGGACGCTTATTACGGCTTGCTGTTTTTTGTTGAGCCTGGTGCACGGATGTCGCGCGACGTTTTGTTACAGCGTCTGGTTGAGTTGCAATACGAACGTTCCGACATCAACTTTCAGCGCGGCACTTTTCGGGTACGTGGGGACGTTGTTGAGATCTATCCGAGTTATCAGGACCAGGCGTATCGCATCGAGCTTTGGGGTGACGAAATCGACTCGATTTCCACGATCGATCCCTTGCTCGGCGAGGTGATCGAGAAACACACCTCGCGTGTGCCAATCTATCCTAAGACGCACTACGTGATGTCGCGACCCACCATCAAGCGAGCTATCAAGACGATTAAGGAAGAACTCGAGTGGTGGGAGCCGAAATTGATCGCCGAAGGGAAACTGGTTGAAGCGCAGCGGTTGCACCAGCGCACAATGTTTGATCTCGAGATGATCAAGGAGATGGGTTTTTGTCGCGGCATTGAAAACTATTCGAGACATTTGACCGGAAAGAACCCTGGCGAGCCGCCGCCAACGTTGCTCGATTATTTACCGCGCGACACGCTGATCGTCATCGATGAATCGCATCAGTCCATACCACAGGTCCGTGGCATGTTTGAAGGTGACCAATCACGCAAGCGGACGCTCGTCGAATATGGATTTCGTTTACCTTCAGCGTTGGATAATCGTCCGTTGAATTTTGCCGAGTTTGAAGCACGCGTCGGACAAACAATCTATGTCTCAGCGACTCCGGGACCATACGAGTTGACGAAGGCGAGCGGAGAAGTAGTGGAGCAGATCATCCGGCCGACCGGGTTGATGGATCCCGAAGTGGAAGTGCAGCCGGTGAAAGGTCAAATCGATCATCTGCTCGAGGAGTGCCGGCAACGTGCCGAGCGACACGAGCGTGTGCTGGTGACAACGTTGACCAAGCGTATGGCCGAAGACTTGACGGAGTATTTCACAGAGGTTGGCGTTCGTGTTCGTTATCTGCACTCAGACATTGAAACGCTTGAACGAATAAAGATCCTGCGCGATTTACGACGCGGCGAGTTTGACGTGCTGGTCGGGATCAACCTCTTGCGTGAAGGACTCGACCTGCCTGAAGTCTCACTGGTCGCAATCCTCGATGCAGACAAGGAAGGTTTTCTGCGTTCGGAGCAGTCGTTGATCCAGACGATTGGGCGCACGGCGCGTAATTCTCGCGGCAAGGCGATACTCTATGCCGATCGAATTACTGATTCGATGAAGCGCGCAATGGATGAAACGCAGCGACGCCGTCGCATACAGGAAGTATTCAATCGCGACAACGGGATCACACCGCAGACAATTGTGAAGCCGATCGAAGCGACGTTGATTACGGCGTCCGAGGCGGATTATTTCAAAGTACCTTCCGAGGTTGAGGAGATGGAAGATTACTCGCCTGCGAATATCGAAGCGACGATTGCCAGATTGGAAGTGGAGATGCGAGGAGCGGCGAAGCGGTTTGAGTTTGAGAGGGCGGCGGAGTTGCGGGATCGGATAAAAGTACTAAGGGAGCGTGAGCTCCAGGTTATGTAGAGAACAGGATGAATCCTGTAATGCAAACGAAGACCAACCCTGAAGACGTTCAGCCATATCTCACGGATGCAAGTTTCATTCGCGAGGGACACGCGGAGCGCGTCGTCTTTCCGGAGAGCATTGACGAAGTGTCTGAAGTTCTCGCGACCGCGAATCGGGATCGAACGCCGGTAACAGTTTCCGGAGCGGGAACCGGTACTGTCGGCGGGCGTGTTGCCTTTGGCGGCATTGTCCTGGCCACAGACAAGCTGAATCGCATCAAAAGTATCGTCCATCAGGGAGATGGTGGATCGGCTTTGGTCGAACCTGCTGTGATCCTCTCGGAGCTACAGCGTGCAGTGGACCAGGAGGGTCTTCTGTATCCACCCGATCCGACCGAGCGCGGTTGTTATGTCGGCGGTAATGTCGCAACCAACGCTTCAGGCGCGCGCACATTCAAGTATGGTCCAACACGCAACTACGTCTCACGATTGAAAGTGGTACTTGCGTCCGGTGAAGTGCTGGATCTGCGTCGCGGAGCGGTGCACGCCGATACGCAGGGAAGTATGCGACTCGGCAAATTAAAACTGAAGCTACCAAGCTATCGTCTGCCTGAGACACGAAAGAATGCTACCGGTTATTTTGTCGCGCCTCGGATGGACGCAATCGATCTGTTCATCGGCAGCGAAGGCACACTCGGCGTGATTGGCGAGATTGAGGTAAGGCTAATACCAAAACCTCAAGGTCTTTTGAGTGGTGTGGTGTTTTTCGCAGACGAGGCGGATGTGCTGGCGCTGGTTGCAGACGCGCGGCAGCGTGCTGATGCGCGCGCACTGGAGTTTTTTGATAACGAGTCGTTGAACTTCCTGCGCGAGAAGTATCCGACAATACCTGCGAACGCCGTGGGAGCGATCTTTTTCGAGCAGGAAACGAACGAAACAAACGAAGAAAGCGTGCTGGGCCAATGGCAGCAGTTGTTAGACCAGCATCACGCTTTTCCGGATTCCTGGTTTGCCACCAACGAACAGGATCAGGCGAAGCTGCGTGAGTTTCGTCACCAGCTCCCGGTGCTCATGAATGAGTGGTTTGCCCACTATAAACAACGAAAAGTCTCGACCGACATGGCGGTATCAGACGAAGCATTCCCCGGATTGTTTCGTTTATATAAAGACACGCTGCGTTCGAGTGGGCTTCGTTACACGATTTTTGGGCACATTGGCGACAATCACGTTCACGTGAACATCCTTCCGCGCGACGATGAAGAAGGCGCGCGAGCGCGAGAAATGTACGTTCAATTCCTGAAGTATGCCGCTTCGGTCGGCGGCACACTGTCCGCCGAGCACGGCATCGGCAAACTAAAACGCGAGTACCTGCGCTTTTTCTACACCGACGATCAGCTCCGTGAGATGGCGGCAGTGAAGAAGGCCCTCGATCCAAACGGAATCCTGGGCCGTGGAAATATTTTCTCCGAAGACCTGTTCGCGCAGATAAGCTAGACTTGGCTATTCACTTTTGTGTTTTTTGTGCCTTTTGTGCTTTTTTGTGGCTATGCTTCGTTTCACCACAGCCGGAGAATCGCATGGACGATCGTTGATCGCGATCGTCGAAGGCCTGCCTGCGGGCGTGCCTGTTGACCAGGAGTTGATTGATTACGAGCTGCGCCGTCGACAGCTCGGATATGGCCGCGGCGGTCGCATGAAGATTGAGCGCGATCACGCCGAGATACTTACCGGCGTCAGACATGGTCTAACGCTCGGATCGCCACTTACTTTCCTGATCGAAAACAAAGACTGGCCCAACTGGACCGACATCATGGCTTCCGAGCCACGTGACGTTGCGCCGGGGAAATCGCGTCGCTTGAAGCGCCCACGGCCCGGTCACGCAGACCTTCCAGGCGGTCTGAAGTACGACGTGCGCGATTTGCGCAACATTCTCGAACGCGCTTCAGCTCGTGAAACCACCGCACGCGTCGCCTGCGGCGCACTCGCAAAACAATTGCTCACGGTCTTTGGTGTGGAAGTTCGCAGTCACGTGATTCAGCTTGGCGGTATTCCCAACACGCCCCTTGAGCTGAGCTGGGAGCAAATCGGTGCGATTGCGGACGATGCGCCATTGCACTGTGCCGACGATGAAGTACAACAAAAGATGATCGAATTGATCGACGAAACGCGAAAGCAGGGCGACACGCTTGGTGGCGTCTTCGAAGTCGCAGCGCGTGGAATTGTTCCGGGCCTTGGATCACACACCTCCTGGGATCTGAAGCTGGATGGGCTTCTCGCACAGGCCGTGATGTCGATCCCAGCCGTCAAGGCAGTTTCGATCGGAGCGGGTGCGGAAGCGAGTAGTTTGCCGGGTTCTGAAGTGCACGATGAGATTGCTTACAACGCCGAGACGCACGAGTTTATTCGCGAAACTAATCGCGCGGGCGGACTTGAGGGCGGCATCACGAATGGCGAACAGATTCGCATCCGAGGTCATCTAAAACCGCTTTCTACACTGCGCCGCGCGCTTCGTTCTGTGGATATCGATACAAAAGAAGAAGAAGCGGCGGCTTTCGAACGCTCGGACGTGACGGCGGTTCCCGCGGCGGGAGTGATAGGAGAGTCGATGGTCGCGCTCGTGCTTGCCGCTGCGATGCGAGAGAAGTTTGGTGGTGATAGTTTGGGCGAGATGAAGCGCAACTTCGAGGGATATAGAGAGCAGTTAAGAGGGTATTGATTCGGAGAAATGGTTAGACAGGATTAACAGGATTTCTCAGGATTAACAGGATTTCCCTTTTGTGCTTTTTGTGTCCTTTTGTGGCAGAATCACGATATGGCATTACTGGAAATAGTTAAGTGGCCGGCGCCGGTGCTCGATTCACCTGCAGATCCGGTCACTGAGTTTGACGACGGTCTCGCCAGGCTCGTGAGCAACATGTTTGAGACGATGTACACCGCGCCCGGTGTTGGGTTGGCGGCTGTGCAGGTTGGTGTTCCCAAGAGACTGTTTGTGATGGACTGCTCGGGTGGAAAGGATCCGTCCCAGCGTGTGACGTTGATCAACCCCGAGGTGCTGCGTGTGGAAGGAAATCAGAACGGCGAAGAAGGCTGTCTGTCGTTCCCGGGAATTTTCACCCCTGTCGAACGCAGCCTGCGAGCGATTGTCCGCGCACAAGATGTGAAGGGCGAGTGGTTCGAACTCGACGGCATGGAGCTGACGGCTCGCTGCATGCTTCATGAAACAGATCACTGCGACGGGATCGTGTTTCTCGACAAGATGAGCGCCCTCAAACGCGAGCTCGTCAAACGCAAGATCAAGAAACTTCAAAAAGCAGGCAAGTGGGATTAGAAATCCAAATAGGTCCTATAAGTCCTATAGGTCTTATAGGGCCTATTACTCTATATAGCGGAGCAAAGTATGGCATCGGAATTTCGTAACGAACCGTTTACAGATTTCAGTAAAGAAGAGAACGCGCAAGCGATGCGCGAGGCGATCGAAAAGGTCCAGAGCGAGCTTGGGCGCGAATATCCGCTCGTGATCGGCGGCGAACGCATCGCCACCGGCGACTTTCTCGATAGCATTAATCCAGCCAATCGCACACAGCTAATCGGACGATTCAATAAAGCCACTAAAGAACTCGCGAATCGAGCGGTTGAAGAAGCCGCAAAGGCTTTTGAAACCTGGAAACACGCTCCCGCCGCCGATCGCGCCGCACTCCTGTTTCGCGTCACTGAAATCATGCGTGAACGCAAACACGAACTATCTGCGTGGATGATTCACGAAGTTGCGAAGACGTGGGCCGAGGCCGATGGCGATACTGCTGAAGCAATCGATTTTTGCGAATTTTACGCTCGGGAAATGTTGCGCTATGCGGGCGAGCAGCCGCTGGTCCATATTCCGGGCGAACAGAATGAGCTCGACTACATACCTCTGGGCGTCGGCGCTGTTATCCCACCCTGGAATTTTCCGCTCGCGATCATGGCTGGTATGACCGTCGCTTCTGTGGTCACTGGCAACACAGTCGTTTTGAAGCCCTCGTCAGATGCGCCGACTATCGCGTTCAAGTTTTTTGAAATACTTGAAGAAGCAGGCTTGCCGCCTGGAGTCGTTAACTTCATGACCGGCTCCGGCGCGGAAGTGGGCGACGTGGTTGTCGATCATCCAAAGATTCGCTACATCGCGTTTACCGGGTCAAAAGAGGTTGGACTCAGGATCAACGAGCGGGCTGCAAAAGTCCAAGAGGGGCAGCTTTGGATTAAGCGTGTCGTGGCAGAGATGGGTGGCAAAGACGCGATCATTGTTGCCAATGACGCAAATCTCGATGACGCAGCAACGGGTGTGGTGCAGTCGGCCTTTGGATTTCAGGGACAGAAATGTTCGGCTTGTTCACGCGCAATTATTGATGCACGAGTTTACGATGCGATGGTCGACAAGATTGTCGATCGAACGGCGAAGCTCAAGCTCGCAGATCCCACCGACCCAACCACAAATATGAGCGCAGTGATCAATGAGAAGGCGTTCAAAACCATCAACTCTTACATTGAAAAAGGGAAGACCGAAGGTGGCCGCGTCGTCGCTGGCGGCGGTTCGGATGGTGAGCAAGGGTTCTTCATCGAACCGACTGTAATCGCCGACGTGAAACCAGGCGCGACTATCGAGCAGGAAGAGATCTTCGGACCAGTGCTCGCTGTGATCAAGGCTGAGAATTACGACGATGCATTAAAGATCGCGAACGATACGCAGTTTGGTTTGACCGGTGCAGTTTATAGCAGCGATGAAGCAAAGTTGCATCGGGCACGTAAAGAGTTTCATGTCGGCAATCTGTATCTAAATCGCAAATGCACGGGCGCGCTCGTAGGTGTGCATCCGTTCGGCGGTTTCAACATGTCCGGCACTGACTCGAAGGCAGGTGGACGCGATTACCTGCTGCTATTCCTGCAGGCGAAGGTGGCTTCGGAAAGAGTTGGAGCTACTACCAAGCGCGCTGAAGCAGGAACAGCCACGGATTAGCACGGATGGCACGGATAGTTTTTATGGGGACACCTCAGGCTGCCGTGCCTACCTTGCGGCAGTGTGTTGCTGACGGTCATGAAGTCGTGGCTGTTTGGACCCAACCGGATAAGCCTTCCGGGCGAGGCAACAAAATAGCCTTCTCTCCAGTTAAAGAATTTGCACTCTCACAGGGCCTCAGTGTTTTTCAGCCCGCTCGGATCAAGAACGACGAGGCGAAGCAATTATTTGCGTCACACGATGCTGACGTGGCGGTCGTGGTCGCTTACGGGCGCATACTGCCCGAAAAGTTTCTGCGTGCTCCGCGTCGCGGTTGCATCAATGTTCACTTCTCTTTGTTGCCGTTATATCGCGGTGCGGCGCCGGCAAACTGGGCGATAGTTAACGGTGAAACAGAAACCGGTGCGACGACGATGTTCATCGAACCGACGCTCGATACTGGTCCAATTCTCCTACAGCGTCGAAGTGAGATAGGTGTAAAGGAAACGGCACCGGAGTTAATGCTGAGGCTTGCAGACATCGGCGCCGAACTTCTCGGTGAGACGCTCGCTCGTCTCGACGATCTCACGCCGCGACGCCAGCATGATGCGGATGCGACGTTCGCGCCGATGTTGAGGAAGGAAGACGGATTGATTGACTGGTCGCAAAGTGCCTTTGCGATCGAGCGGCGCGTGCGCGGGTTTCAGCCGTGGCCCAATGCTCACACGAGTTTCAACTCGAAAGGATTAACCATTTGGAGTGCCGAGCCTTTGCAAGCTCCGGATTCGAATGCAGCTGTGGGCGAGGTAATCGTTGCACACGGAACTGATCTGGTCGTTAGTTGTGGTGAACAGACCTGCCTGCGTTTAGTCGAAGTCCAGCCGGAGGCGCGCAAGCGAATTCCGGCGCGCGATTTTATCAACGGGATGCATTTGAAAGTTGGCGATCGGTTTGGCTAAGCCCTCGAAAGAGATTACACCTGCCCGCCTTGCTGTTTTTAATATTCTGAAGCAGGTCGAAACCGGCGCGTTCTCCTCAATTCTGCTGGCCGCAGAGGAACCGCATCTGCAGCCTGCCGATCGAGCACTCTGTCATGAACTCGTCCTTGGTGTGCTGCGCTGGCAATTACGACTCGACAAGATTCTCGAGCACTTTTCGAAACGCGCGGTCGAGAGCCTGGACCTGCCAGTTCGCATAGCGCTGCGAATGGGTCTTTACCAGCTTCGTTATCTGACTCGCATACCGGCCTCGGCCGCGGTTAATGAATCAGTAAGTTTGGTTCGAGCGGCCCGTTTGAGTTCCGCGA
This sequence comes from Pyrinomonadaceae bacterium, assembly GCA_036003745.1. Taxonomy (GTDB): domain Bacteria; phylum Acidobacteriota; class Blastocatellia; order Pyrinomonadales; family Pyrinomonadaceae; genus PSRF01. The sequence goes on along the minus strand of DASYSD010000055.1, from coordinate 4,766 downwards.
CGGCGTTTGTTAATGCGGTGCTGCGACGGGCAATACGAGAAGCTGAATACGATCCGGCGGCGGAAGTTTCAGATTCGCTCGAGAGAATTGCGATCCAAACCTCGCATCCGGTTTGGTTGATTGACCGTTGGGCAGAGGCATTCGGTATCGATGAGGTGCAGTTATTCGCACAGGCTAACAACGTGATACCGCCTACTGCCTTTCGCGTTGTGGCTAACCGAGTCGATCCTTCGGCAATCCTTTCGAAGTTGAGCGCGGTTGGTGCGGCGTTGGAGTCGTCGAACATTGTCGATGGAACCTGGCGAGTGTCGGGAGCGCCGGCACTGCTGCGAGAGTTGAATGGAGCCGGTGAGATCTATTTACAGGACGAGGCGTCACAACTCGTGGCGCAGGAGGTCGAGGTTAAGAGTGGTGAGCGAGTGCTCGACTTATGTGCAGCGCCCGGTGGCAAGACTACAATGATGGCGGATCGAAGTGGCGATGGCGCGATCATTGTTGCTGCTGATCGATCGCCGGCGCGACTGGCGACGGTTGTGAACACGATGCGTTTGCATGAGTTGAAAAGCATCAAGGCCGTCCTGCTCGATGCGCTGGAGCCGTTGCCGTTTGCGCCACGCAGTTTCGACAAGATTTTGGTGGACGCGCCTTGTTCCGGTACGGGCACGTTGCGGCGCAATCCGGAGATTCGTTGGCGCCTGACGCCGGTGGATATCTTTAACCTCGCGAAGCAGCAGCAGTACATTCTGAGGCAAGCCATTGAAGTCTTGAAACCAGGTGGGTGTTTGATCTATTCGACGTGTTCCGTTGAGCGTGAAGAAAATGAAGAAGTGATCCATGAAGTGCTGGCGAATGATGAGCGATTGCAGCTCAAGAAAACAAGACGGACGTGGCCACAGCGTGACGGCTGTGATGGGTTTTTTATAGCCGTCTTCGTGAAAATCTGTGGCTGATCTGCTAGACTTCGCAACTTGGTGAGTTTAGTTACGCGAATTACATCAATCTTCCGCAGCATCGCTATCGTTATCGCGATCGCGGTGGTTTTTCTTTTCGGGGTAGCTACTACCGTCTATCTCTCTTTGCGTAGCCCGGAAGTAAAAGTCCCGGATGTCGTGGGCAAGGATAGGTTCGAAGCGGAACGAATTCTGGCCGACGCGGACCTGAAGTTTCGCGTTCGGGCAATTAGACCCAGCAATCAAGCAAGACCTGATACGGTTTTATTCCAGTTACCGCGGCCCGGTGAAGTTGTGAAAGCCGGTCAAACTGTGGCGATGGATATCAGTCGCGCCACAAAAGAGGGTGAGTCACCTGAAAACGTAACGCCTGACGAACCGACCGAGAATCGCAACACCAACTCCGCGGCGAATAACAACGATAACAAGCCGAAGAAACCGCGACCCAGGAACACGAACGAAAACGCAAACGGCAACGCTAACGCCAACGGTAATGCAAACGGCAACACGAATAGACCGTCGAACGTAAACCGATCTAACGTAAACGCTAGCCCTAACGTAAACGCAACTCCCCGAAGTAACGTGAATCGAACAAATCTGCCGAACGCGAATACGCGACCAGCGGCAGTCAATGAGAATAGACGTCCGGTGGTTCCTCGGCCCACACCTAATCGAGACGAGTAATAGTGAATAGAGATCGGAACATCGAGATCGCCCCCTCGATTCTTTCGGCAGACTTTTCCTGTTTGGGAGATCAGATCAAGGCCGTCGAACGCGGTGGCGCTCGCGTGCTGCACGTGGACGTGATGGATGGACACTTTGTGCCGAATATCACGGTTGGTTTGCCTGTGGTTAAGTCGCTCTCTGGATTTACCCGTTTGCCGATCGATGCTCACTTGATGATTTCAGAGCCAGGCCGCTATGCCACGCAGTTTGTTGATGCCGGAGCACAAATGGTCTCAGTTCATGTTGAGGCTGATCCGCATCTGCACCGGACTTTGACGTCGATCAAGGATGCAGGCGCGATGGCTGGAGTCGTGCTCAATCCGTCGACGCCAGTCGTTTCAGTTGAGGAAGCACTACAGTTTGCGGACTATGTTCTGGTAATGTCTGTCAATCCGGGGTTCGGCGGACAGAAGTTTATTCCGCAGTCAATCGACAAGTTAAAGCGACTGCGCCGTTTGATAGAGGAGCGTCAGTTGAACGTCCGCATCGAAATTGATGGCGGAATTGACCGGAAAAATATCGAATCCGTAGTTGCTGCCGGGGCCGAGATTATCGTGGCCGGATCAGCCATTTTCGGAACACCCGACGCTGAAGCGGCGGTCAAAGAGCTGCGGGAGGCGACCATTCAGTGGGTCTAGGCCACTTTTTGTGCCTCTTCTGGCAAACCGGTGGCTCAAATATTGAATCCGATAGCCGGTAATCTCTTAACCCGCACCCAAACACGTTTTATTGGAGGTTTGATCTTATGAAGTCTCGCTTGCTTATTTTGGCGGTTTTCTGCGCCGTCGTTTTTGGGCTTCCAATAACTGGATTTGCCCAACGAACCGGTGGCCAGACAGAACTGTCTACCAACCAGAGGCTGGACGTCATGGACTCAAAACTCGACTTGATGCGCCGTTCGCTGAGCAGTGCGGTCAAAGCGATGGAGAGTAAGAATCAGGAAAAGAAGACAAACGCCGACGATCCCTTGGTACGTCTGAAAGGACTACAGAAGGAAGTTTCGGCGCTGAGCACTGAAATCAGCGATATCCGGCAAAAGAACGATAAGGCCGAGAAGTTTGATTCCACGGCTGTTGACCGTCTCGAGGCCTCGGTGGCCGAATTGAACACGCGAGTCGAGACTGCGATGCAGGAGACTGCCGGTGCACGAAATGCCGTTGCGTCAGCGGCTTCCAGCGATAAAAAGAAGAAGAAAAAGGGAAAACTGTTCGGTCTGTTTGGTGGTGGTGAAGACAAATACGCAGACTTAACCGGTACAGCCGTAGCCGGCCGCGATCGCGTCTTGTTTGAAGAAGCAACAAAAGAGGTGCGCAAAAGTCATTACGATACCGGTCGACTCCTCTTCGCGAACATTATCAACACCTATCCGGATTCACCTTTTCTTGCGCTCGCGAAACTGGCGATCGCCGACTCGTTCTTTCTTGAAGGCACCACCAGTTCATTGATTCAAGCCGCGCAGGCTTATCAGGACTGGCTGACATTCTTTCCGACGGATCCGCTCGCCGATGATGCGAGTTTGAAAGTGGCTGAGGCCGAGATGAGGCAAATGGGCTTGTCTGATCGCGATATCTCGCACGCCAAGAAAGCCGAGCAGCGGTTGAAGGTCCTGATGCAGCAATATCCGAAGAGCCCACTTCGCCCAACGGTCGAGGCTCGTCTGCGGGAAGTGCAGGAAAACCTCGCGATGCACAACCTCCAAATTGCGCGCTTCTATTACGAGGCAAAATTTAAGCAGGATAAAGGCGGACTCAAAGGCTCTCAATCGCGCTTGAAGGAGATCGTGGATAAATATCCGTGCTTCTCCTACAACGATGAAGTGTTTTACCGGCTAGGGGCAACTTACCAGGCGGAAGAAGAGCCAGACGAGGCGGCGAAGTATTATCAGAAACTGGTCCAGGAGTTTCCCGAAAGCGAGTTCAACGAGAAAGCCCGAGAGCAGCTGAATATCATCGGTGCGCCGATTCCCGAAAAGATCACGCCAAATCCGTGTGCAAAGCGTACCCAGCAGAGCTTTATGGGTAACCTGATGCAGCAGGTCTCTGGCAAGGCTGACGTTACCACCAACAAGAATGGCATTCTGATCAGCAAAGACGGAAAAGAAGGTACAGACCTGATCGACGAAGCTCTTCGTTACAATGGATCGTTGCCGGAAATGACGACGCCTGACGCGCCAACACAGCGCTCGCCAAAGCCAACATCGCCCGCAGCGGATCAGAAATCCAAGAGCGCCAACGGCAACGCCGCCTCGCCTGCGGTCGTGGTGAAGCCGTAACTTTGTTTCCCGGCCCCAGGGGAGATTGAATAATTGGATCCGACATCGCCCGAAGCTCAGGCGGAATTGGCCCGAAGACATAAGGCCGCCTCGACGACCGTGATTGGTCTTTTAGTGGCGACTGTCCTTCTCTCAGTACTGGCCTTTCTTGGCCGGCCGTATTTCACAGAAAAACCAAATCCTCCGCTCGATATCGCAGTCAGAATCTTGATCCTGATGCTTGGTCTTGGCGCCGTGGCGTGGAGGCGTACGAAGTTTCAGGCCATGAGGCTCCAGGACATCGTCGGTCTGGCAGGCGTGACTGGTCTTCTAAAAACCCTCGAGAAAACGACTCTCCAGATTGCCTTGCTTGGCGCCGCGATTGCGGCAACCGGCTTCGTCTCAACCCTGATGACCGGAAATGAACGTTACAGTTACTGGGCTGGCGCTATCGCCGTGATCGTCTTCATCTACTGTTACCCGACGAAATCCTCCTGGCTCCGGACCCTCTATAGATTCACCGAAAAGCAGTCTTCGTAGGCGTTGCATAAAAGTCAGAAATCCCACCGACGGAAGTCGGTGGATTGTTCAAGTCCTTTCTAATCCTAAGCCTTCATTATCAGTTTTGAATCCCACCAACGGCAGTTGGTGGATTGTTCATGTCCTTACTGAGGTCGGACTTGAAGTATCCACCAACTACCGTTGGTGGGATTAGAATGCAAGTGTTTTTGGAGGTTTTGGTAGAAAGGATCTGAACAATCCACCGACTTCCGTCGGTGGGATTTTCTGATTTTCTGCAAAGCAGTCTTCCTAATCTCCTTAAATTCGAGGTCAGCTCC
>DASYSD010000054.1:0-12486 GCA_036003745.1 Pyrinomonadaceae bacterium | reverse complement strand
ACAGAGTCCCGGTGGAACTATTCACTCCGTTAATGATCATGTAGGCAGTTCCGCTGTGTGGGAACGATCCCGTGCTGCGGGTTACCTGGCCACTGATTGTCCACGGCGTTGTACCCGTTTCAAATCCAGGGTTCACGATCGCGTTAGTGCACCCGCCTCCGGTACCCGCCTGCGATACGCTGTGCGTCAACCCCGCAATCGTCATTGAACCGTTTCTTGAAGGGGAAGAAACGTTTGCGGCAACAGAGTAATTCACTGTGCCACTACCAGAACCACTGGCGCCGGACGTGATAGTGATGAAGAGTTGTTGCTCGCCGCGGTCCAATTGCAACCCGGCGTAGTAGTCACCGTAACACTTCCTGTTCCACCCGCCGCCGCAAAGCTCGCGTTGGTTGGATTGATTGAGAAGGAACAAGTGCCTCCACAATCTGCGGGTACGTCGGTTGCCGCGATATGAGTTGTGCCATCGTTACCCACTGCCGACACGCCCATGCCGTGACGTGCAAACACTGCGGCCCAGACTTCGCCATCATTGTGAACTGAGCTTCCGAGGTCGGCGTAAGAGTCGTGCACGGCTGCGGCGGGAACGGTATAAGCAGCACGTCGAATGCCGGCCGGATTATTGGTGACATGCTCGCCAACGGCGCCATCGTTGTTGATTGTAATGGCCCAGTAGTCGGACCAACCCTCACCCATTGCGCCTGACTGTGTTCCACTCAAAGCAGTACTGCCGTTGCCAATAAGCCGGTTTGAGATGCCGTGTCCATATTCGTGGAACACAACATCACCATCAACCGAGCTATCGCGGTCAGGACTGGGTGAGGTGAACAGATACTGTTGCATGCGCGGACGCGAACCGTCTGGCGGCGTCGCGAAGTTTGCATTGTTTGTTCCCGAGCCATCCTGGGCTTCGGCACGAACTGAGTCGTTTCCGGCGCCGCCACGGCCGAAGTTGTTTACCTGGAAGTTGCGCGCTGTCTCAGCCAAGGTTGTAAGAGAAGTCGTGCATGATGTTGTTGTAGTAAAAAAGATTCGTTACGACAGCGGCCTGCTGTGTCCTTGGATCTACTGTAGTGGAGAAAGGAAATGTGAAATCCTGGTTCGCTGCGGTTGCGTGACCAATGGCGAGGCCGGGGCCGTTGTTATTGTCGGGTGCGTTGTTGGCATCTGTATCAAGATAGGCTTCGACGTTGTTGCCAGTGGTTACGGTCGAAGTTCCCATCCAGCCGGCCGCCGTGTTGATCGTGGTGTCTCCGACGAATGAAACGAGCTGGCGTGCGCCTTTGTCAGGCGCTTCGGTGTAAACCGTGCCTTGCGCTTCAAATAGATAAAGGTTGTGACGAAGCAGAAGTTCGCCGGTGTAAGCATCGAGTAGAATTTCATACCACTCTTCGGGGCCACTTCCACAAAGACGTGCCAGGCCAAACGACTTTCACCACCGACTTTCACTACACTCTGCTCTGAGAGTACTTCCTCGAGATTTAGATCAATCGGATTGGCGAAGCGAGACATTTCCGTCGTTGACTGTCGAGAATAATTCTCCACAAACGACGGGAAGACAGTTCTGCTCGCATGTTCAAACGCTTTCGCGATGGCTTTTGCTTCGTTCATCGCCCCCCGGCGTCGAAGTGGTAAGCCATCGACCAGGAATCCTTCGCGTACATTAAGTACTTCGCCGTTCTTATTAACGACGACTTGAACATGTCCTTCAAATACTTTTAGACCACCGACGGTCTGCGTGTAGTTGAGGAAAGTAGTTCCCTGGTCGTTATCTTCGTTTTCCAGTTTTAACTCTTCGATACTGGCGCCGGATAGTGTGAAGAGTGAGCTATGTCGCTCAAGAAATTTGCGAGCGATGTTATCGGCAGTATCTGATTGGGGTTCAGAAAGAGTGGCGCCATCGATGAAGAAGTTCTTCATTGCGCCTGCTTCGTTAACTACCGCGCGAATATTTGCAGCCTTCTCAGCTGTGAGAGACGAACGGAATTGCTCAACTGCCGAAGCTCGAGAGCGAGTGCGAGCGTTCTGCATCGCAGCTTGCTTGCCGGAAGCTGAACCAAGATCCATCTCATTAAATTCGCCACGATCAGTCAGGCGAATATCAAAGTTTGGCAGGCCGCGGCCGGCAGATCTTTTTTGAGATCCGACTGACGTTTGCTGTTGTGCAGCGTCTGATTTCCAAAACGGTGAAACTATGGCAGCCGCGGCGGTCCCAGCGAGAACTGTGAAGATCAAAATCTTACGAATCATTTTGCGCCTCCTTTGGCTTCGGTTGAGGTAAGTCAGCACTCCCCCGCTGTCTTGTAAGGCGGAAACCTCGCCACCCCATGGTTTTGATCAGGTGAGAAATGCCTGGCTTGTTTTTTTTAACTACTTCCGATCGAGAACTCGTAAAGAGAACTGTTGACCCGTTGAGATCAGGCCATCTGTTCATGTTCTATGTCGCGACACTATGAGGCTTGCACGGGCTGAGTGAAATTACGCTGGGAGAATTGAAGATCTGGTTGCGGGGGAGGCAAAGAGTAGCAGATTGCCGTGAGGGTGTAAATGTGAGAACGAGACTTGAAAGAATCACATAGAAAGAACTATCAATAACCGATAGCCAGTCCATCTTTGCGTGGATCGGACGCGCCCATCAGAGTCTTGTTCACAGGGTCAATCATAATTGCTTGACCGCCACCCATCGATGATCTCAGTACGCCGGGAGGCGAAGCTCGCCGGTGGCCCATTGCCATTAGCTGACTAATCACAGTTGCCGGAATTTCGTCCTCGAGCAGAACGTCCCTTCCGCTCATATAACGGTAGCGCGGCGCTTCAATCGCCTGCTGCAAACCCATGCCAAGATCGATGATGTTGACCAGGACCTGAACATGTCCCTGAGGCTGAATGCCACCACCCATAACGCCGAATGACATGAACAGCTTGTTGTCTTTGAAGACCATCGCCGGAATGATCGTGTGAAAAGGGCGCTTGCCCGGCTCGAGATGATTAGGATGGGCTCGATCCAGTGAAAACGAACTGCCGCGATTCTGAAGTACGATCCCCGTATCGCCAGCGACAATCCCTGATCCAAACGAGTCGAAAAGACTGTTAATGAACGACACGGCGTTGCCATCTTTATCGACGACTGTAAAGTAGGTAGTGTCGCTGCCAACGTCGATGTCGCCAGGGGGAGGTGAATCAAGAGCTTTGCTCGGATTGATGAGGGCCCGTCGCTTGGCCGCGTAGTCTTTCGACAGCAACTCTACTACAGGCACTTTGGAGAAAGCCGGATCGGCGATGTAGCGGTTGCGATCGGCGAAGGCGAGTTTGGTAGCTTCAATCAGCGTGTGATAATAGCGAACCGGTTGTCTACTCAACCCTGCAAGATCGAACCCCTCAAGAATGTTAAGCGTGAGTAAGGCAGTCAACCCCTGCCCATTCGGTGGAATTTCATAGACCGTGTAACCGCGATAGGTGGTCGAGATCGGTTCTTCCCAATCTGATTTCTGCGCTGCGAGGTCTGCCAGTGAAATGAAACCACCGTTCTTCGCGCAGTAGTCAGCGATTGCCCTTGCGATTTCACCTTTGTAGAAAGCGTCGCGACCGCCGCGTGCGAGCGTGCGAAAGGTGCGAGCGAGATTAGCCTGTCGGAAAATCTCGCCTGGCCGTGGCGCTCTCCCGTCAATCAGGTAGTTAGCTGCAGCCGCCGGAGTCTTTTTCAACTTTGTCACTTCCGCATTCCAGTCTTCGGCAGTCTTCTCCATGACTGGAAACCCGTTCTCGGCACACTCAATAGCCGGGGCTAGCAGATCCACAAGCTTCAGGGTCCCGTACTTTTCCAATAACGTTACCCAGCCATCAAATGCACCAGGGACAGTGATGCTTTCCATGCCGAACTCAGGCATCTTCGCAGTCTTCCTCTTAGCAAAGTCAAGACTCAAAGCACCTGGTGCTCGGCCACTGGTATTGAGACCCTTCAACTCCTTTGTCTTAGACCAGTAAACCAGCATGAAAGCGTCACCGCCTATGCCGGTCATCATCGGTTCTGTTACGTTGAGAATGGCCGCCATCGCGATCGCCGCATCGACTGCATTGCCACCACGTTTGAGAACATCAAGACCCACTTGTGAGGCGAGCGGTTGGCTGCTGGCAACCATTGCATGTTGGCTCCGCACAACTGATCGACCCGGCTTGACTTGGGATGTCCGGCTTTTGTCTTGGGCCACCGGGTGGGTGTTTGTCATTAAGATGAGCGCCACCATCGCAGTTGAAATGTGGATTCGAGCCACTGCTCGTGGCAATGGAATGATTGTCGTTCGGGACATAGGCGAACTTTTCCAACCAGCGTCACGCCGGGTTGTCGACTACTACTGTTTCAATGCTTAGGAATGCGGTGTCAAATCAGTACGCATTAACGCGCTAATTGTAGCAAATCATTCGTTACTTCTGAGCGGTGGGGACACAGTTTCTCCTTTATTTGGCTCGAATCATTCGCAACGCAAAGCAATCATCGGGTCAACCTTTGTGGCCCGCCGCGCCGGAATGTAGCAAGCGATGGCAGATACAATCGCGATTAGTGTGATGACGCCGAGATAAGTGACTGGATCGAGCCTCGAGATGCCGAAGAGCAACGTGACAAGAGCCTGGCTCGCAGCAAAAGCGATCGTTAGTCCAATAACGATCCCGAGACCGGTGAGCAGCATTCCCTGGCGCAAGATCATGCCGGCGAGGTCTGCCCGCGACGCGCCCAGCGCCGCGCGCACAGCGAGCTCGCGCAGCCGTTCGGTGACCCCGCCGGACAACACGCCGTAGATACCTGCCGCCGAGAGCACTAAAGCGGCGAGGGCGAATGCCTCGAAGATGATGAACGCAAAGCGCCGTTGCGCCGCCGATTGCTGCACCAGCTTCTCCATGGTGGCAACGCTCACAATTGGTTGGTCTTTGTCGACCGACCAGATCGCAGCGCGTAGCGCCGGAACGAGCGCAGTTGCGTCACCGCGGGCGCGCACCACCAGCGTCATCTCCATGTCGCCCCAGAACCATTGCGAGTTCGGTACGTAAATGGCTTCGGCGCCAGTATCTGCGAGCGAGAGTTGCCTTACATCACCGACCACACCAACTATCGTTGCCCACGGAGCGTCGGGCGCGACAGTTGCGGGCCCTAAGCGCACGCGCTCTCCAAGAGGATCACGCTCGCTAAAAACGCGGCGAGCGAACGATTCGCTGATCAGTACCGCGCTGGGTGCGGCACCACATCGCTCGCCCGAGAAACAGAAACGCAAGGCCGAACTGTTGTCGCTTTCGTTCAACAGGCGTCCGCGCAGAAGCGGAATTCGCATGGCTTCCAAATACCCGGGCGTGACGGCGTAGCGGAAAAAGGCATACTTGTCGCTGCTCGGGTTGGGGTCGGTCTGCAGGTCCTGAGCAAAGACGGCGCCGTAAACATCATTATCGCTGCTAAGCGGCAATTGGCTGGTAAAACCCGCCGCCTCTACGCCTGGGACTTCTCGCGCGCGCTCAAGCGCCTCATGGAAGAAGCGCACGCGCGCATCATCGTGAAGATATCGTTGACCGGATTCCTGGACGCGCAAGGTGATCAAATGCGACGAGTCAAAACCCATGTCGACAGAAAACAGACGCTGCAGGCTGCGCAAGAGGAGTCCGGCACTCACCAGCAGGACGAGCGCTACAGCTACTTCGGCAACAACGAGCGTCCGGCGCGCAAACTGGTGGCCTCCGACGGTTCGTCCTCCGCTTTGCTGGAGTCCCACGCGCACTTCGCCCCTGGACGCGTGCAGGGCAGGAAGCAAACCGATTGCCAACCCGACCAAGGTGGTGACGCCGAACGCAAAAGCAAACGCTGCGCTGTCGACCTCGATTGCACTCACTCGCGGCAACTCAGGCGGACTGAGCGCCACCAGCGCCCGGACGCCGAACTGGGCCACCATTAGGGCCACCACACCGCTCAGACTGGAGAGCAAGACGCTCTCCGTTAGTAATTGGCGCACGAGCCGAGCGCGCCCTGCGCCCAGTGCTGCGCGCATGGCGAACTCACCCTTTCGCTGGGCGCCACGAGCAAGCAGCAGATTAGTGACATTCACGGCGGCGATGAGAAGCAGAAGGATGACCGCTCCGAACACGGCCAGCAGCGCAGGCCGCACGCTGGCCGTGAGGTCCTGCTGCATTGTGTTGATCAGGAATCCTGCAGGCGGGCCCCCAGCCTCTTTGTAGCCGCTGCTGTAAAGTTGGGCGAGGGTCCGCGCGATCACGTCGACCTCGCTGTCTGCTTGTACCGGTCGAATATTGCTTTTCAAACGGCCGGCGATCTGCAAATGGTGGCCCCACTCGCGGCTGAGCGGTGGCAGCGAGCGGTCGTACTGAATAGGGGCCCATAATTCCGCTGCGGGCGCTAAAACGTTGTCGAACTTTTCGGGCATCACACCGACCACGACAAATGCCTCGTCATCGAGCTTGATCTGTCGACCGAGGATTGCGGGGTCGGCTGCAAAACGTCGCCGCCAGAGTTTGTGGCTAAGGATCACCACGTTGGGGCCGCGATGGAGATCATCGGCAGTCTCAAAGTCGCGGCCGATCATTGGCCCGATGCCAAGTACTCGAAGAAAAGGCGCACTGACCCGTTGCCCTTCAAGGCGTTCAGGTTCGTCATTCCCGGTGATAGTTGGCTGCCAGGATTTCATCGCCGCAACCGCTTCAAAGGAATGGCTGCGTTCTGTCAAACCAACGTAGTCGGCAAAGTTGGGCTGGTTCTGGACGCCATCATTGCTGCGCTCGTACACCATGACCAGGCGTTCGGGATTCGGATATGGCAGCGACGCGAATAGAGTGGGATTCACGACACTGAAGATGGCCGTGCTAGCGCCTATTCCAAGTGCGAGCGTGATAATAGCAATCGCGGTGAAGCCAGGGTTCTTTCTCAGCATTCGTGCAGCGAAGTGCAAATCTTGTAGTAGTGTTTGCATGTTTTTATCTTTTGTTGATGCGACGTACTACCAGCCGCTTCAGTACCGAATCGAGCTGCAGCTGGTGGAGGCCAAGCGGTGCGCATGCCGGGATATACGGTCAACTGGGATTTATTCTCGTTGCTCCGCCACTAAGGTTGAGCCAGGTTTCTTCCGCAACATTCGCGCGCCGCGGAGCAGATCTGGCAGGAGCGTTTGCACAAGTTTCCTGCTCTTTGGTCCAGCTAATGATTAACCAATCGCTGTGCCAGATATGCCTCACGAGAGAATCGAATGAAAATGAGCAGTTGTGTGAGAGGTCGGCAGGCTCTTAATGAAAGACTGTTCCATATTCGGGATTGGCTAATCCCAAACGCGAGCACGGCGAGGTTGCTCGGACCGGCCACTTGTCACAGTCTCCGCCACACCTTTATTACTGACATGATGGAAGCAAGCGGAAACAACGTGGCACTGGTCATGTCCAATAGCGGTCACAAGTCGCTTGAGTCATTCAAGATCTATCTACACGCCCCAACAAAAGGCTGTATAGGTACTGATCAGCGTATCGAAAGCGTTAGCCTATTCCTGGCCTCCTTTGTGGGAACGATGGAAACAGAGGGAACAATGGCGAGAGTGATAAACCTCCGAAAACACAAGGTTGCAATATCATAGCCGCCTATTAAACAAGTATTCTCGCTCTCGCTCAGTAATTGAGCAATCGCCTTTGGGTTGCATACGTAAAGGAACGAAGTTTCCACTGCTTATTCGTTGCGCTCAAATTGCGCGGATTTCTTTTGTGCTAAATATCTTTGTTCGCTCTTGCACAATCTGCGTCTCAATCCGATAATCGGCCCATGACAGAGAAAGAGATCGTTATTGAAACTATTCGCGCCTTACCGGACGACTGTTCGATCGAGGAGATAGCCGAGCGAATTGAGTTTATGGCTGCGGTACAGAAAGGTGTCGATCAACTCGACAAAGGCGAAGGCATTCCTCACGACGAAGTAAAAAGACAGCTGGCCTCATGGCTTACAAACTAATCTGATCTCCAGCCGCCCGAGACGACCTTCACGACATAGTCGTCTTCATCGCGCACGACAATCCTAACCGTGCAATGTCTTTCGGATACGAACTGATTTCCGAAACAGACCGCCTGCAACAATTCCGGAGTTAGGCCGCATCGTTCCCGAATACCGGAACAATTGCATTCGCGAGATTATCTTTCGGCCGTATCGAATTGTTTACCGAGTCAGTCACGACCAGATACTTTGCCAGATCGCCCGCGTTTGGCATTCAGCGAGGGGAATTCCGCAGCTGTAGCACACGTTCAAGTATTATTAAGCCATTGAACCTCATTTTCCGGGATGAGAATCCTCGGCTGGCTACGCAGAGATGACGATACTTTACACCACGGCTCAAGAGAGCGTTCGGAGCGTTGAGAGCGTCGAAAGCTAACGGCTAAACCGTTGCGAAATAATCAAGTCGCGGTGTAGCATACATTTTCGCGAAACACCTGCCCGCTTGGCTCAGTGGTAGAGCACTCGCTTCACACGCGAGGGGTCAGTAGTTCGAATCTACTAGCGGGCACCAACACTTTCAGTAAGTTACGGGCGATCGATGATCGCCCGTTTTAGCCTACGCACACTTTCGCACACACTTTGATCGGGAAATCGGTCACGATTTGGCGCTGAATTCGTCTTCCCTCCCTTACACTTCTAGATTCTAGAGAAGTTGCCGTGAGAGAATCCTAGAGTTAGACAAGGTCAGTCGAGTGGTCGAAAGCTTAAACTCACTTAAGAGCGCTGGTGGTCCCTCTTTCCGTACCTGATATCTCGTAACGGTTTATGCGCTCAACACCAGGACAGGAAGAATTCGAATCATGCGGTTTTTGTCTAAGCAGCATTGGCCGGTTAGCACCGCCATTCTCTTACTCAGTTCCTCTTTTGTGTTTGGACAAGCTCTTGGACAGCCATCTCCCACGCTCACACCGACGTCGGGATTGGCCGAGATTGACACACTGATAAAGATAGTGGCGGCACTTATAACCGGGATAGCTACGCTTATCGGTTTACCGATAGTGTTCCTTACCTACAGGAAGACTCGAGCAGAAATTACCAAGCTGGAATTAGAGGCAAACTCCCTACGCCAAAAGCAGGATGCGCAACCCGCTTTGAAGCATGATGACGAAGGAAACATTCGAATTGTTGTTGACAATTCCCCACACTCGAACATTCATGTCTTGGGCGATCCACGATTTCTGGCGCCACTTCTTATTCTTCTGGATTTCATTTTCGCTTGGATCGTGCTCACGATGGCCGGATACCTCCTTTCCATCTTTGGCTTCAGTGTTCTTCGTACATTTGTGCTTACAGTACTCTCAGGACTATTACTGATACCTATTGCGCGACAAGTCCTTCGCGTACGAGCTGTTCTCCGACCTCCCAACACCGAAGCGGAAGTCCGGGCATCGCAGCGACAGGTTCGCGTCGTCGCATACGCAGTGTATGCATCGGTCGTTGCATCGTCTCTTGTTTTCGGGGCAATTATGCTTCTGCTAGGCCAAGACAATCTTACACAGTTGGGTCGCTATCTTGCGTGGGCTCTCATTGTGCTTGGCTTGCTTCTCATAATTGCTTTGCCATTAATAATGCGGAGACTAAATTTGTATCTGGCGCGCCTCCATGAGCAAGACACGCAATTGAGAGATAAATCCGAGGCATAACATGTCCCTATGCCAGAGCACCGGAACCGTGTTTCTAAACTTGATCGAGGGATTTAGATGTTGAAGGGAATCCCGCTCAACTCTGACGTTAGGCCGCTGATGGCGTATGACTCAAGATAACAGCACCCACACTACAACTTCACCCGTTCCTGGCGTCCGAGAGATTAAGTGTTCGTCATGGGACGATTTTAAGACTCGCATGATGCGCGACTATGCCGAAGTATCTTTTCCAGCTGATGGTGATCCATCCTACAGTACTTATCCGTTATTTCGTGGGCATGCGAGCTCCGAATGGAAGTTAGCATCTCAATGGGAAAGAAGAATCTCGGGAACTGGTGAACCATCATTACTAGATCGTTCGACTTGGCAGAATGCTCTAGACAGGATTCTGAGCGACTTCAAAGATCTTGCGTACGGGACTCCTGGATTACACAGTCATGACTTTAGCGAAGCGGACTGGTGGGCCATAGGGAGACACTACGGTCTCATAACACCATTGCTTGATTGGACGCGAAGCCCGTATGTCGCTGCGTTCTTCGCGTTTACCGGTTTTGCTGAAGTATTAAGCCCAGGCTTTGCTAGCAGCGGAAACTTTGATGCGAAACCATTTCTGATCAACGACTCATCAGATTCTGTTGTTGTGTGGGCCTTAAAGGTCGGATTATCACTTTCGTCAGCCAAGGACTTCAGCGTAGTCAATCCGCAAATCGACCTAGGTCACAGGCAGCGTGCTCAGCGCGGGCTTTTTACCCGACTCGACAGCAACGCACATTTTAGTATTGAAGATTATTTGCCAACCCTTGGACTTGCAGAGACGCCCCTACGAAAGTATTTCATACCCTCTGGGGAGACTGCTTTGGCACTTTCAGAACTGCGACTAATGAATATCACATTTGCGACAATGTTCCCTGACCTTCATGGCGCCGCCTTGCAAGCTAATTTCGAAACAGGTTCGTTGGCGCTTTTGATAGTTGCTAACGCCCGTTCCGCCGCGGCAGAGATCTTAGACAAGCAACCGACAGAGCACGCAAGAGATCGTTAGCGATTTGCAGTGAACGGTAAAGAGGCCTGATTCTTCTTCTTCGGCTCTGCTGTCGAATGCAAACGCGCCGTCTGACGATCTGCTGTTCCTCGCCCTGAACTGATGCCATGTTGCCTTCTCACTGCTCGGGTCGTAGTTTCTCCACCTGGCATGTGGCTGTTGCGCTCACAAGCGCTCAGGAATTCAGTAAGCTGCTCAACGCAGTAGAGAACCCGCGTCCCGATTCGAAAGAAGCGGATGCGTCCGGCTTCACGGGCGCGGAGTAGGGTGATGCGGGCAACACCCAAGCGCCTCGCTGCTTGTTTCTCGGAAAGTAAATTCGGGTAACTTTGTGTTGCTTCCATGCTCCGGCTGTATCTCAAAGCCTATGCCAGATTCACGCCATCATGGACCGCATGGGAAGCCACGTAAGCGGATGGGAATGAATCTAAGAAGACGGCGCGCGGCGTTTCGAGATCGGTTGGTCATCTAATCCGGCTGCTGTTGTAAAAGCCACACACAAAGTGCATGTAAAACCCAACGCCTCTTTCACAAATACGCGACCGTAGCGTTAGCGACTCTTTGGCAGGCTATTGAGGTCCGGCTTGGCTAGTTTGTTTTCTTCAGCCTCGATAGCGCTCTTGATTTTCGACACAACGCCGTCGACATACTCACCGACGTAACGCGTCTTCATATCAAAGAAGTTAGTCATGGTCTCTTTGCTTTTGCCTTTAGCCGTCCAAGGCTTCTCCACCAATTCCTCAAACACGATCTCTCGACCGGAGCGGGCCTCGATAACGGCCTCTTTCAAGAGCCGTAACCCAATCCTTTGTCGACTAAACACAAGGTCTTCGCGCTTTATCAACCTAAGCAACAGAGTCTGGAGTGTGTGAAGCGTTTCGGTAATTTCCTGGCCGGGTGGCTCTTCCGAATCGGAAATCCCAGCCTGCTTTCTTCGACGCGCACTCAACGCTTCATCCACCAATTCGCGGATCACCGGCGCATCCTTCACCGCCCCGGTCGCTTCCATGATCGACCTAACTTGATAGACCTGGTCCATGTACATGTTGAAGGATGACACATGTTTTGAGAGCGTTCGTTTCCTTCCTCGTGGTCTAACAGTCATCTTGCCCTCCGCTTTATCTGAATGCTTTGCGGCGAGCAAAAATAGAGCCACAACTTAAGACCGTTAAGAACTTGATCGACTTCCCCAGTCGCCCAAGTTTTTTCGTATGATTTGCTTTATCTTAGAGCTACTGAAAAGACAAGACTTAGAGGATTCTTAAAGTTCGAAATTCCGTTCTATCCTGTCTGCCCACCCTAGTTTGATTCTTTATCACCTTCGCGCACACTCTAGCTCTCGCAAAGGCCCGCTCCGTTCGTCGCGCTGGTTGCTACCGACTGAGATCACCAATGGGTGATGCTTAGCTGCGCCGCAGCTCTTGTCGATCGTCTTAGCCCGAGGCGAGAGTGCACTCAAGGACATAGCTATGAGTTGAGCTCGCGAAGTTCATCGAAGCGCAGCGAAGATCGTTGACTGCTCTCGTCGCTCCGGCTACCTCCTCCGCTTCGAGGCGTCCAAGATCCAAATGAGCTGAGGCACGCTGAGAACAGGAGAACAATGTGGATACGGAGGGATAATTAAAGGATGCCGGGCGTACGATAACTCAGAGGATTCTTTCTGAAGTCTCGCCGCGGCATTGAGCGAGTTGGAGGAAGTTGATCCACGGAGGTCTGGCGCGTGCGGCGAGCACTTTGGAAAGAAGTGCGTTGGACGAAACCGCGGGGTGGAACTATGGAGA